>CAMVKH010000003.1 GCA_947168065.1 uncultured Bacteroidales bacterium | reverse complement strand
ATTACTGCGGGCCGCAATCTATTCATCTTTAGCGATTTTACCCATCGTATAGACGAAGTTCAGGCCGACTTTCGGGATGAGGACCATGCCCTTGTTGGTACCCAAATCCTTGCCGCACCAGGCGCATTCGAAGACGCGCTCGCTGCGCCAGCCGCCCGAAAGGCCGATTTCGGCCTCGAAACGCCAGCGACGGCCGATCCACCAGGAATAGCCGTAGAAGAGGCCCATGCCGTACATGTTGCCCTGGACGCGATGTTCTTCCAACTCTTTGTAGAAGGGAATCTTCAGGCCGCCGGCATTGTAGTGCATATACATAAGGTCTGCACCGAAGAAGTGGCCGGAACCGATGAAGGCGGGATAGTAGCGGAATTCAGGCATGATGACCATGTTGCGCCACTTGGCCGGGTTGTCCTGGTTCTTGTCCCAGAAGAGGATGCGGTCCCAATTCTTGAAACCGAAGCTTCCGCCGATGCTCACATTGTCGCTCAGGGGGATTTCGATGCCGAGGTTGGGGGTGCCGATGGCGTCGTAGGCCAGGTTGTTGCGAATGGCGAAACCGTGCACCGGATGTTGCCGGAGAATCACCGGCGCTTCACGCTGGACGGCGACCGTCATAACTTCATCGCCCACGGTGCGTTCGAAAATAATTTCACTGTCTTGTGCACGCAAAGTCGTCCCGGTCAGCCCAACCAAGAGGACCACCATCATCCATTTAAACCGTAATGCTTTCATTACCAATAAAATATAGTTGCGCCCAATTAGGCACTCTTACTAACAGAAAGCAAAATTACAGCATTTTTGTCAAATATCAACATTTTTTTAACTTTTTTTCCGACCCCACCTCGACTCTCCGGCTGTTTCCGCCAAGGTGTGACACGCGTGTCACACCTTGGCGGAAAGCCGTCGGGCCTTCCCCGCCGAAAGCGGCCTACTTCCCTACCGTCTTCAGCATTTCCTGGACGGCGGCTTCGAGCTGTTTGTCCTGGCCCTGGAGGCGGGAGGCGGGGTCGTTGGTGACGCGGATGTCGGGTTCGAGCTGGAGGTTTTCCATGTAGCGTTGCTTTTCAGGGACCCAGCCGCCGACCTGCGGGATGCCGAAGACGATCTGCGGATGGATCTGGGTCTCCCACCAGACGGCCGTCATCGTGCCCGGGACGGGCATGCCAATGAGTTTGCCGATGCCGAGGGCCCTGTAGGCGAACGGGAAGCCGGAGGCGTCGGAGTAGCAGTCTTCATTCATCAGGACGCAGGAGGGTTTGGTCCACTTGCTGTAAGGCTCGGTACCGATGTACTGGCCGCGCGGGCGCCATTCGACGTAGGCTTTGCCGCCGAGGAGGGTGACCAGGTCGTCGTGGAGCCAGCCGCCGCCGTTGTGGCGGATGTCCACGACGATGGCGTCGCAGTTGCGGTATTTGCCGAGGGCCTTGGAGTAAACCTCACGGAACGAGGGTGAATCCATCCCCTGGACGTGGACGTAGCCGATGCGGCCGCCGGAGAGGCGCTCCACCATCTCTTCGCGCTGGCGGACCCAGCGGTTGTAGAGCAGGCCCGACTCGTTGGCGACGGGCTTCACCACCAGGTCTTTGTCTTTTCCACCGGTTCGGACCGTGACGACGATCTTCTTACCGGCCTTGCCCGCGAGGAGCGGGAACCAGTTCTCGCGCGGGGCGATGGTACGGCCGTCGATGGCCACGATCAGGTCGCCGGCCTTGATGTCGTTGTCGGCCAGGTTGAGCACGCCGCCGGGGAGGACCTCCGCGATGCGGAGGCCTTCGCCGGCGTAGCTCAGGTCGTAGAGCACGCCGAGACGGCCGAGCGACTCACCGCCGGCAGGGCGGTAGCGGGCGCCGGTGTGCGAACCGTTGAGTTCGCCCAGCATTTCGGAGAGCATCTCCTGGAAATCGAAGTAGTTGTCGATGTAGGGCAGGAACTGCGCGTAGTTGTCGTGGTAGTAGTTCCAGTCGGCGCCGTGGAGGTTCGGATCGTAGAATTTTTCCTTGACCTGCTTCCAGATGTGGCCGAACATATATTCGCGCTCAGCCTTGGGACGGAACTCGAAGTCGCCCGAGAAGTTGATCTGCTTGGTCTGGCCGTTGGCGAGCGTCACCTTGGTGATGCCGCGGCCCGAGAATACGAAGATCGAACTACCGTCGGACGAGGGGGTGATACGGCCAGTCACGCCACGGGCAAGCACCTTCACGCTTCCTTCCCGCAGGTCTTTTACGCAAAGGCCCTGGCCGCTTTCGAGCGGGGTCACGTAGTAGAGTTTGCGGCCGTCTTTCGCGAGATAGTGGTCGCCGTAGGCGGCCGAGGAGGCCGTCAGGCGGCGGACACGGTTCTCGCGGCCGTCGAGCAGCAGTTCCAGCTTCTTGGGTTTCTCCTGTGCGAGGCTGTCTTTCTTCTCTTCTTTGGCCAGCTGCTTCTCGCTCTTTCCGCTGAGAAGCTTCTCCACCTCTTCGTCTTCCTTGTCCTGCAGGAACTTGGTCATTTCCTTGCCGTCGAAGAACATGATGTAGATATCGTCGTGGGCGCCCCAGCTGCCGTGGCTGCGGTAACCGTTCTTGTCGGACTCCCAGGTCATGGCCTTGCCGCCGAGGGCCCAGCGGAAGCTGCCGTCGGAGTAGCCGCTCCGGGTCAGGTCGGTGACCTGGCCCGTGCTCACCTCGATCAGGGCAATGTCGGCGTTGTTCCAACCGCCGTCGGCCTGATAGGTCGTCAGCAGATATTCACTGTCGGGGCTCCAGGAGAAAGACTGGTCGCCGTCCTGGTAGGAGTAGTTCGCGCCTTTGAGCAGCGACTTGACTTTGCCGCCCTTGGTGGGCTTGACCACGAGTTCCGTGCGGTCGCGCAGATAGGCCACCCACTTGCCGTCGGGCGAGACGACCGGCTGGAAGCTGGTCTCGCCCGGCTCGGAGAAGAGTTCCTCTTTCGTCTTGACGGCGTAAGTAAAGAGCTTGTCGTTCTTTTCCGTCAGCACGGTGCGCCAGACGCCCCAGCAGCCGTTCCTTTCAGCGGCGTAGTAGAGCTCGCGGCCGTCTTTCGAGAAGCTCACGCCCCGCTCCTGCTCCGGCGTGTTGGTGATGCGGCGCGTGGTGTTGTATTCAGCGGCAGTTACGAACACGTCGCCACGGATGACCATGGCGATCTCCTTGCCGTCGGGCGAGACGGCCATCGCCGTGGCGCCACCCGTGTAATTCATCTTGACCATGTCGCGCTCGTTCTCGTCGCGGATAACGGTGATCTCGACCTTGCGGGGCTGCTGGCCCTCCTTCATCGTGTAGAGGTCGCCGTTCTGCGAGAAGGCCAGCGTACCGTCTTTTGCCACGGAAACGTAGCGAACGGGATCTTTCTCATAGCTGGTCAGCTGCACCGACTTGCCGGGATTGGAGACGCTGCTGCGGCGCAGGTTGATGGTCTTGCCCCCTTCCTCGCTCAAATAATAATAGGTATCGCCGTCGGCGGCGAAGACCGGCTGACGGTCCTCGCCGTTGTAACGGGACATCTGCGTAAAGACGCCGTCCTTGCACAGCCAGATGTCACGCGTTACTGCGGAGGTGTGGTGCTTGCGGAGCGGATCTTCGTAGCCCTTGTAGTCCTCGTAGAGAATGGCGCCGTCGGGGCGGACACTCAGTTCCGACATGGTGACGGAAGTCAGCAGGTCGGGACGGACGGACGTGGGGTTGGCGCCGTCGGGCGAAACGGCCCAGACCTGGGCGTCGCCCGGGAAGCCGTCGAAACGGACGTCCGGCTGCAGATTCGCCGTGAAGGCGATGCGCCCGTCGGGCAGCACAGCCTTCGGCGTCTCGTTGCCCGGATAGTTGGTAATCCGCTTGGGCGTGCCACCCTCGGCCGCTACCATGAAGATATCCTTGCTGCCTTCACGATAGGAGCTGAAGACAAGGCACTTGCTATCCGGCGTCCACACCGGGTCGGAATCGTAAGCCGGATTGCTGGTCAGCTGCTGCGCCCTTCCCCCAGCCACCGGCACGACATAGATGTCGCCCTTGTAGGAGAAAGCGATCTGCTTCCCATCGGGAGAAATGGCATTCTTGCGCAGCCAGCGCGGACACTCCTGCCCCCACGCCACCGAAGCTGCACTCATCAGGCCGACAACGGCCACCAAAGCGAAGATAATGGTTCTTTTCATGCTTTTATTGTTCTTTTTTGTTCTTGTCCGTTATTTCTTCGACAGATTTGGTAAAGTTACAACAATTATCGATACCCTTCTCGTCGACCTCTAGAGAAAAATTGCTTTTTTGCAGGCACTTTCCGGAAAAAAGACCGTATCTTTCCCCTCTCGCCTATCTCGCCCTTTTCGCCCCTCACGCTCGTACCCGCACTTGTGGCTCGAAACATTGCACTTGCATCCTTGCGCCGCATCCATGACCCACGCTGTCGCCAACTGCCGTGTGTGCCCGCGCCGCTGAACCACCCGCCGACTTGCGTCACTGAACAGCTCGCCGACTTGCGTCACTGAACAGCTCGCCGACTTGCGTCACTGAATAGCTCGCCGACTTGCGTCACTGAATAGCTCGCCGACTTGCGACGTTGACTCCTTCGCGACACTGACGTACGCGCCAATTGGTCTGTGTCATGCACCGTTTCTAGCCAGATTCGCCCGAATCCCCTTCATGACACAGACGAGATGAATGAACCGTCTGTGTCGCGAAAGAAAAACAAGATAAAACCTTCAGAATAGACATAATCAGCAGAACCGAAAACAAGATAAAACCTTCAGAATAGACATAATCAGCAGAATCGACACATCAGATACACATGATTGATTTAGAAAAGCAATGAGAAAGATTGTTCATTTTTCTTTAGCCTCCCATGATGAGGTCATCTATAGGGACGAGGCGGATTTGGGCAGGGGTTTCAATTGTCTGGCAGAAGCTTGTCTGGAGACAAATTCCCGGCTTCTAGCCGACGGTTTGATGTCCACGCATCACCACGGAATAGCACAAACCGATGACTGTAAGGCGCTGATACATACCGAGCGTTATGCCTACACACGGTACTTCAACGCCCGATACGGGCGGAAGGGGCGCCTTGGTGAGCAAAAACCCTTTATGCTGGACATAGAGGGAGCTTTCCATCTTTTAGTCGCACTCAACTACGTCAACCGACAGGGTCTGCACCACGGAATTGCTGCGACACCCTTCGACTACCCTTTTTGTTCGGCGAACGCATTCTTCAGGAAAGAACTAGGAAAAGAAGATACCCGCCGGCTGATGCCAGCCGACCAGCGGTACAAATACCTTCCTGACCGCTCCAGTATTCCAGCGAATGTCCGCATGACAGATTCCGGAATGCTGTTCCAGGAAGACATTATTGATACTTCTTACGTGGAACAAGTCTATATCACTCCCAGGAACTACATATTTCAGATGAACAAACTCAGCGATGAAAAATGGAATGAGCAACAGAGAAGCGACGGGACAGACACGCCAATCATCACCCTCGAACTGATAGAGACAGGTGTTGGGGGTATCGATGTAGAACAGCTTCTGCGAAATGAAAACGGGCGGTTCAATACAAACCAAATGAAAGATATGGACCTGTGTAAGCTCATCGACACCGTATACATCCCCAGAATTCTCAAAGGAGGACAGGTCAAGTCCGTCTACCAGTTGTCCCTAACCCAGCGGAACGATCTGTGTAATACGCTCTGGCAAGATATCCCGCGTATCTACAAGAAGAGAACGACTGTTCCGCAACTAAAACGTTGTGCTTGCTTGAATTACTGACGCTCGTCATCGCTATGCTCCCCGAATGACAGGCTGACGTTTATTTCACCGCTCCGTTGCCAAGTCGTTTCTTGTTGCCCCGTTGTTGCACTGTTACGCTGCACTTTTACGTTGCACTGTTACGCTGCACTGTTGCGCTGCTCTTTTACGCTACACTGTTGCGCTGCTCTTTTACGCTGCACTGTTGCGCTGCTCTTTTACGCTGCACTGTTGTGTCATGTCGTTGTCATACGTCGGAGGAACAAGCCGTGGCCTTTCCTTGTGCCATTGCCTGCTTCGTGACACAGACGTACGCGCCACTTGGTCTGTGTCATGCACTGTTTTGGTCCGTGTTTGTCCCTTTTCCTTACATGACACAGACGAGATGAATGAACCGTCTGTGTCGCGAAACTGAAAAGGGATAAAGAGCCGAAGAAGGGGTGACCTGTGAAAAGAAGAAAAGAGTCGCAAAAAGGCTGGGCTCAGAAAAGGGATGAAGAGTCGCATTATTTTTGTAAGTTTGTGCTGGATAATCCCATAAAATAGGTGAGACCATGATTTCCTTTACTTGTGACTATTCCGAGGGGGCGCATCCGAAGATTCTGGAGCGTCTGGGAGCGACCAATCTGGAGCAATTGCCCGGGTATGGTGTGGACCATTACTGCGAAAGTGCGAAAGAGAAGATCCGCCAGGCGTGCGAAGCGCCTCAGGCCGAGATCTTTTTCCTGACCGGCGGCACGCAGACCAATTCGACGGTCATCGCCGCCATGCTGCGTGACTACGAAGGCGTCGTCGCAGCCGAAACAGGCCACATCGGCGTCCACGAAGCCGGCGCCGTGGAATACACCGGCCACAAGGTGCTCACGATCCCCGGCCATCAGGGCAAGATGGACCCGGCCGAACTGCGGGCTTATCTCGTGGCCGCCACGACCGACCCCAACTATGAGCACATGGTCTTCCCGGGGATGGTCTACATCTCCTACCCGTCGGAATACGGCACCCTTTATACGAAACGGGAACTGGAAGAAATCTCCGGTATCAGCCGGGAGTTCAAACTGCCGCTGTTCATCGACGGCGCCCGGCTGGGCTACGGGCTTACCAGCCCGGCCTGCGACCTGACGCTGCCCGACATCGCCCGCCTGAGCGACGTGTTCTACATCGGCGGCACGAAAGTGGGCTGCTTCTGCGGCGAAGCCGTGGTCTTCCCCCACGGCAACGCCCCGAAACACTTCTACACCATCACCAAACAACACGGTGCGATGATGGCCAAAGGCCGCCTGCTCGGCATCCAGTTCGACACGCTCTTCACCGACAACCTGTATTTCCACATCAGCCGTCACGCCATCGAGATGGCCATGCGGCTGAAAGACATGCTGCGGGAACAAGGCTGCACCTTCTTCCTCGACTCCCCCACCAACCAGCAGTTCGTCGTACTGGAGAACAGCAAGCTCGAAGAACTCGCCAAACACGTAGCCTTCGACCTCTGGGACCGCGTCGACGCCGACCACACCGCCATCCGCTTCGCCACCAGCTGGGCCACCCCTCCCGAGCACATCGAAGAACTCCGCCGCTGGCTCTAGGCCAAAAAAGGCCGCCTGTTTCCAGACGGCCCTACCAGATGGCGGAAGATTGTGGCTTTACTCGTCAGGAGTCCATTCCTTCAGAATATAACCTTTCACCAATTCCGGCTTCTCTTTCCGAGAAGCCTTTTTTGCTTGATCCTCGCTGACTGTCACACGAAGGGATCTTTCACTTAATTTAATTGTTACGGTTTTCATACGAATTGTTAGTTGGGTGAGAAGGAAAGGCCCTCGATAGCAAGTAGCGCATCTGGTTAAACAAAAAAGCACCTATCGAAAATAGGTGCTTTGAAAGTAACAATTCTATTAAGTGATCTCTCACTTTTCGTATGATACTGCAAAGTTACAAGCTTTTTTTGAGAAGTGACCCGCAAAAAAGCAATTTTTTCGGAACTGGCAGTAGCGAAAGACGGAGCCATAAAAAGGCCGCCTGTTTCCAGACGGCCCCAGTCGGGCATCGTGCGGTAATCAGCAATCCGTTCAGCGACTACCGATTTCGCCAGTAGCCATGAACGAACTCCTTCCGGCCGTTTCGTCTGCGCCAATATGACTTGACGAATACGGGATAGTTACACGTACAGGGTACGTAGATGATAATCGTTATCTTAACATTCATTGTGATTAGGATAGTGAGTGTAAACGAAAGAAAGGATTCCCATCAAGTACTTGCCCGACTAATCAATAAGGGGAACATCGAGATGACTACGATGCTCCCCTTACTCACTATCCTTGGTCAGGTGATGACCACAATCACGTTGCAAATATAAGCACAAAAAACACAATCCGGCCCGCAAAAAAGCAATTTTTGCGGAGAAGAGAACGTCGGACGTTGCTATTGGATTTCGGCGAGGGCTTCTTTGAGGGCGGTCCAGTGTTCGGGGTTGCGGGCGACGCCTTCGAGGGAGAAGAAGCAGATGCCGTGGGCGCCGCCGGCGCGGGCCAGGGCGATGCACTGACGGAAGTTGCCGTCGCGGGGGACGGGCACGCCGGCGTAGAGGCGTGCCATGTTGCCGGCGGCGGCCAGGGCCTCGACGCCCTCTCGCGAGGCCGTCTCGACCCATTCGCGCGGCTGCGCGTAGGAAGAATAGTAGATCATCGGCAGGAGCGCGTCGGCGTGACGGAACTGCACCCAGTCCTGACGGACCAGTTTCTTTGATTCTTCGGGCGTGGCGAAGACGGCCGCCGAGGCGACTTTGCCGCAGGCGCGGATCTCAGCCAGGAGGCCGTCGGCCAACTTGGCCATCGCGTCCCAGCGGAACTGCATCCATTCCGGGCAGGCGGTGGGATCTTCCAGTTCCAGCGGGTCTATGCCGGTCTGCGCCTTGAAAGCGGCGCGGCACTGGTCGCAGTAGCAGCAGTCCCACTGCGGATAGACTTTGTCCTGTACGACACCGCGCGATTCGTGGAGCCCGTAGGGCAGGATCGCGTCAGGATAGCGGATGAAGTCGAGATGGATGCCTGTCAGGCCTTCCACTTCGGCGAGTTCGCGGACCCTGTCTTTCAAGTACTCAGCGACGCCATCGTGCGTCGGGCAGAGGAAGCGGTAGTGCTTGCGGTTGTACATCTCGATCTCGGCGAGCGATTCGCCCAGTCCGTTCACCTCGTACCAGTCGGGGTGGGCTTCCAGCAGGGCGTGTTCGCAGCGATTGGTGGTCCACATCCAGGCGTGGAGTTCCAGTCCGTACTTCTGTGCGACGGGGACGGCGCGGCGCAGGATTACCAGCGCGGCGCTGTCGCGGAATACCGTGCTGTCGCCCAGCACTTCCGGATAACCGCCGTGGCACTCCAGGAAGATACCAGACAGGCCGGCATCGGCCGCCCGGGAAAAATAGTCTTCCAACACTTCATCGGTCATGCTGACCTTTCCCGACATCCAGGCATAGGCCCGGAAAGGCTCTTCCCGCTGCCCGCAGGAAGCCGCTGCCATTCCAAACAACATAAGGACAGATAGGATCGTTGCCAATCGTTTCATCATACAACTGTTTTAAAATCAGAGGAAATAGCGCAGACCGACGAGGAAGGTGGTGGTCGGTGCGGTGATTCCGGTAGAGACGGTAGGTACAACAGAAGGGCCGCGGCGGACATAGCCGGTGAGCTGGAGGGTATGGTCGCGGCCGGCAGCGGAGAAGATAATGTCTTGAGAAAGACGGGCTTCGTAGTTGTTCTGCCAGGAGAAGGAGGCCGGCGAGAGGTTGTCGGTCAAATTGCAGCCGTCGTAGAAGACGGCCAGGGTCGTGGCCAGCCGACTCAGGTATGCGACTTTATAGGAGAAGCCGGCCATCAGGCGGTCGCGGACCGGGCGGTCGCCCTGCGTAAGGGCAGCCGCCTGCATGGCGTTGTCGGAAAGGCAGTTGAAGGGCATCCCGTCGCTGTGCGTATAGGAGGCCAGGGCCCAGAAATTATCCGAGAAAGGCCGTTCGAGACGAGCCGTCAGCGCATAGTGACTGTCGAGGACATTGCGTTTGGAGATATGGAAGGCTTTCTGCCAGCTTTGGCCGAGGATGCCTTCGAGCGTAAGACGGATGTCGAGCGGGAGCCGCGTGTCGACTGCGGCCAGATTCTTCCAGATGGTACCTTCGCCGTGGCGGCCATAGACGGCCGTACCGGCCCGCATCACCAGAATGCCATTGCCCAGCAGATCATAGTTGAGACTCAGGCGCGGCGAGAAAGCGAAGGGAAAACTGAAACGTACGCCGCCGAGGATCGTCATACGGCGACCAAGACGTACGACATCCTGCAGATAGAAGTCGAAACGGGTAGCCGCCGAATCGACCGCCAGGAAGTTTTGGTGGGCAAGTTGAAAGCCCGCCAGCAGCCGCTGCGGGCCCGCCGCCAGCGTATAATCGTCGGCCAGCCGCAATTGGCGCGCCATCGGCGAGCCGTACCAACCGGCCTGCGCCCGGTTGGACGAGCGCTCGCCCAACAGCGAGGTGAAGGCCGCGGCCGCCCAGGCCTCCGGCCCAGCCGCGCCGGCTCCGCCGGCCGCGGCCCCCAGGCCCCCGGCCAGCCGGCCGCCCGAAATCTCCAGCCGATTCTCCGAATTGATCCGCCCGTCAAAGCGACCCGCCGCACTCAAACCGCCAGTCCCATACTCCACGCCGCCAAACAGCTGATAGTCTTCGCTCCCGAGCGGCAAAGCCAGCGTCAGGCCGCCAAGACCCAATTGACGGATCGTTTCAGGCAGGCCCTCCGGAGGAGCATAGGAAGAATACGCATCGGGCATAATCCCCATCCCATAAAAGCCATAGGCTGAGCCGTGGAAGGTATTGGCGCCGGTGGGAACCGTCCACTGCTGCGCCGCGCCTGCGAGCGGCGCTTCCTGCCGTACGTCAAAGACCACCGGCGAGTAGATCCGCTGGCTGACCAGATCGAAGCCCAGCGGAGAGACGGGCACCGCGCCACCGCCCATGTCCCGGCCCAGCCGAAGCGAAGTGGCCGCCTCGTCGACACGGACCTGCGTCGTGCCGGCGTCCAGATCGGCGTCGATGAGGGTGTTTTGTCCGGAATAGGTATATAGGTTTCTGACCGTCAGCGGTTTATTGTCGATATAGAAAATCCTGACCGTATAGGGGCCGCCCGGTTGCACGTCGAGGAGCTGGTACCAGCCATGGCGGTCGGTCGTGGCGTAATACTGCGCGTTGGTCGGCTGATAGATAGCCACTACCGTCACACCCTCAAGCGGGCCGTTCTCATTGACGACGCGGCCGCCGATCGAGGCCGTCGTCACCTGCGCCGCCATCGGCAGCGCAAGCAGCAGGAAGGTCAGAAGGAATATTCTTTTCATGGTTCCACAAAGATAACACTTTTTTCGCTGCAACGGACGCAATTGACAATCAGTTGTTTACAACAGTTGATCCCCCTCAAAAAGAGGGGGATCAGGTTCCATAAGGCGTTGATTGACTGATGCGTACATTGCAGCGCACAAAAAGGGGTAGGCCAAAAGGATAACCCAAAAAAGTTGCGGCAAAAAGAAAGGACGACCCACGAGGGATCGTCCTTTCTGAGATTCAGGCGTAGCTGTTTAGTTCGCCGGAACGTGGCTGAAGTAGATACCGCCGCAGAGCTCGATGGTGCCCTTGTAGGTATCCTTGTAGCCGATCATCGTCAACTGGTCGCCGACAGCGATGCCTGCCTCTGCGAGGAAGCCCTTGCGGTTGTCGCCGGAAGCGCCATAACCCGAGTAGCAGCCATAGACATAGAGGCGGTTGCCCGCGCCGTCGTTGATGTAGAGGTTGCCGTACGTGTCGTTGGCAATCTCATCGATCACACCGCTCACCATATAGTACACATCCTTGCTGTCTTCCTTGGTGAGGAAGTCGGCGATGCTGACTTCCGTCACGGGGATCACGTCTTCGAACTGTGCGCCGGTCATCTGGGCAGAGCCCTTGTACTCACCGCGCTTGCCTACGAGCGTAACGATGTCGCCAGGTTTCAGGCCGAGTTTCTCGAAGTCGCCCTTCGCGCCGATGCCATAGACATAGGCCTCACCCGACCAGTCGCGGATGTAAACGTTGCCATAGCTGGCGTTGGCCACGCTGGTGATGATACCGGTGAGGCGATACTGGGTATTGCCTACCTCAGCGGCGAGGAAGTCGGCGATGGGGCATGCGATGATGGCACCCTTCTGTGAGATAGCCTGCTCGGTGGAATACTGCTTCTTGCCGTCGGTGGTCTTGAAGACGATCGTCGTAGCGCGGTCGCCGCCTTCGTTGGGCGCAACGTTGAACTTCACGGTATTGCCGGCGATCGAGGAGATGGAGAGCCAGGAGGCTGCATCAGCCGGGACATCGACATACACGCCCGAGCCCTTGTTGGAGAGTTTCACGGTGAATTCGCCACCTTCGATCGGAAGCTCGGCGCTTTCCGGATCGATCTCGGCGACCTTGATGAGGCTCTTGTTGACCTTGATGACCGAAGCGTCGACGAGCTCGACCGTACCGCTGTAGGTGGTCTTCGGACCTTCGACGGTCACTTCGTCACCGACTTCGATACCGAAGCTGGCCCAGTTGTACTTGCCCGTGGCATCGACCGTACCGTAGATATAGATCTCACCGGTAGCGTCCTGGAGATACCAGTTGCCATAGTTGGTGTTGGCGATTCTGGTGCAGATACCGGTCACCCGGTAGGTCTTGCTGTCCGGACCGGCGATCACCTCGGCGCAGGTAGCGGGGGAAACCACTGCCAGGCCCTGGATGATGTTGATGTTCTGGGTCTTGCCACCGCAGTTGATGACGACCGTAGCCGTACGGCCATCGAGCGTCTTGCCTGCGGAGAACGTGACGTTCGCGGAACCTGCGCCACCCGAGGTCGGGCTGATGGTCAGCCAGTCGGGAGCCGTAGGGATGGACCAGCCTTCCGTCGCATCGACCGTGATGCTGGTGGAGCCGCCGTCCATATTGAGGGCCACGAAGGAAGAAGATACCTTCACTTCACTGAGATAGTGATCGGGTTCAAGCTGGTTGCAACCGGCTGCGAGAGCCAAAGTGGCAACGAGGGAAACAAGGATATTCTTGATTTTCATATCGCAGTCTTGCTAATTAGTTGAACAGATATTTGATACCTACAGAAGCATACCAGCACTGGCCGATTCCGTGGTTCGGAACGAAGGTAGCGGTGGAGCCGCTGACCGCCTTCGGCGTGGAGAAGGTAGCGTAACCGTCGGCGTCGACACCTTCATACTTGAGGATACGGGCGTCGGAACCGATTTCCGGGTTGAGGTACTTGCTCACACCCCAGCTGGAGTTGAACAGGTTGAGGACGTTCTTCACATCGAGGCAGAGCTGCAGCGTGTTGGTGTTGTTGCCGCACTTCACGGTGAAGTCGTGCTTGTAGCTCAGGTCAACGCGGTGGACCCACGGGCTGTAGACGCTGTAACCTTCCGCATACTGACCCATGTGCTTGCTCAGGTACTTGTCGTGACGGACAAAGTCCATGAAACGGTTCTGGTCGTCCATCGAGACGAAGCGGAACTGGCGGCTGGAGACCTCATCCTCGGTCGGGATGTAGAGGGCGTCGTAGTTGTAGCCGTCACCGTTCATATCGTTGGTGGTCATGTAGCTGTAGTTGTAGCCGCCACGCCAGGCCTCATAGATGAAGCTGTAGTGGTTGCCGCTCTTGTCGTGGTGCGTCAGGGATGCAACCACGCGGTCCGGCGTCACATACTGCGAGTTGTGCAGCTTGATGTAGTTCGGGCCTTCGTTGGTCGGCACATAGGTGAAGGCAGACTCGGCAGCCGAACCCGGCATACCGGTGATTTCCTTGCTCACGGTATGCGTGTAGGCGGCCATGAAGCTCAGGCTCTCGATCGGGCGGATGTTGACCTGGGCGCTGGCGCTCCAGCCGTAACCCTTATCGGTGTTCTCCAGGACGAAGGCCTTGGTGGCATTGCGGAAGCCGGCAGGATAGATCGGACGGTTGTCGACGCCGTTGAAGCGGGCGAAACCGGCCACATCCTTCATACTCCAGTCGGAGATGGCGACTGCGTTGATGGTCTTGTTGAAGATACCTTCAGCCGAGAAGGTGAACGGGAAGGAGGTCGGGAGGCTGAAGTCGAAAGCGATGGAGCTCTTCCAGACCTGCGGCATCTTGAACTTGGGATCCACGCCGTTGACGGCGGAAGGAACCGTACCGTCCTCAGGACGGACCGTGCTCGGATAACCGAGTTTGATCAGCTTGTTGTAGAGGGCCTCGATGGTAGCCTTGCCCTGGGAATCGGTCACCAGGCCACCGGCGAATTCGTCCATCGTGAAGCCGCGGGAAGCCGCGTTGCGGGCGTTGATCTGTGCCTGATACTGCACCAGACCGCCGTTGGTCGGCATGTTGGTGAAGAACACGAGCGGGAGACGGCCCGAGAAGAGGCCCGTACCGCCACGTACCTTGAAGCTCTTGTCGCCGAAGACATCCCAGCTGAAGCCCACGCGCGGCGAGATGGTCACCTTCGAGGTAGGCCACTTACCGGTGTCGATGTGCGTCTCCTGGTAGTCATATTTCTTCGGATAGTAGTTCAGGTCGTAGATGGCCTTGTTGGTCATCAGGTCGCCGTTGTCGAAGATCAGGGCATCGAAGCGGATGCCGGCGGTCAGTTTGAAGCGGTCGTTGATGTTCCAGTCGTCCTGGGCATAGATACCGGCCTTGTGGAACTGGACGCGGGCGGCAGGATACTGCTCACCGTCGTAACCGTAGGTCAAGCAGACCACTTCCGGAGCGGCACCGTTGAGGAAGTCATCGACCGTACGGTAGCGGTAGTAACCCGTACCGTTACGCATATACTGGTTGTCAGCCATCTGGTACTCGTAGCTGATACCGGCGGTCACCTTGTGGGCGCCCTTGTACCAGGTGATATCGTCCTTCACGTTGGCGATGGTGTTGTGGACAGCGTTGTTCCAGGTGAACAGCTCATAACCGAGGGCCATGTAGTTGTTGCTCTGGGTGTCGTCGAGGATGTCGATGAACGGGAACTGGTCGGAGTTCGTGCCGCGGACGTCATCGAGTTTGGAGAAGGTAGCCAGGAACTGGTTCGACAGGTTGTCGGTCAAACGGCTGTTGAGGTCGAGAGACCAGGTGCTCACCAGGTTGTTCATCGAATACATCGAGTTGGCGAACGACATGGAATACTGCGACATACGGGCGCCGGACATACGCGTGCCACCGTCCATCGAAGAACCGTTGGGCGAGTTCCACACGTTGTTGCGGGTGTAGTTGTAACGCAGGGCCAGCTTGTGCTTGCTGCTGATGTTCCAGTCGATGCGGGCCAGGATCTTCATGTTGTTCTCGTTGGCCGGGAAGTCGGTCCAGGAACCCGTGTCATAGCCATATTTGCTCTTCACGAAATCGGACACGCGCTGCAGGTCGGCCAGACGGGTGCGGGAGATGTAGTTGGTCGGGTCGGCTACGCCGTTGGCGGAACCCTGCCAGCGGTTGACCACCGTCGGAACCTTGGAATACTCACCGTTGATGAAGAAGAACAACTTGTTCTTGATGATCGGGCCGCCGGCGGTGAAGCCGTAGGTCGTCGAACGGTCTTTGGCGCGGGCGCCGCCGATCTGCTCGCCTTCGACCGTGTCACCGCGCATGTTCTCGTTGCGGTGATAGACGTAGGCGCTGCCCTTGAAGGTGTTCGTACCCGACTTGGTGATGGCGTTCACACCACCGCCGATGAAGTTGGTCTGACGGACGTCGTAGGGCGAGATCACGACCTGGAGCTCTTCGATGGCGTCGATGGAGATCGGGTTGCCGCCGCCCGGGAGGTTGGAGCTCAGACCGAAGTTGTTGTTGAAGTTCGCACCGTCAACGGTGAAGTTGGCCAGACGGCCGTCGCTACCGGCGAAGCTCATGCCGTTGCCGCCGTACGGCGACAGACGGGTCACGTCCGTAACGGAACGCGAGACGCTCGGCAGGTTGACGATCTGCGAATTGTTGATGTTGGTGGCTGCACCTGTCTTCTCGGTGGAGAACTTCGAAGAAGCGGAGGCGACGACGATCGACTCGGCAAGAAGCTCGGTGCTGGTCTTCAGCACGGCGTTCTGCTGATACGTCTCAGCCAGCGAAAGGACGATGTCGGGGAAAACGACGGTCTGGCAACCGATCAGCGACATCGTGACTTCGTACGGACCGCCGGTACGCATACCCTGGATGGCATAGCGACCGTCTTCGTTGGTCACGGCATAATACTGCGTGCCGGAAGGGGTGTGGACGGCAATGACTGCCGCACCGATGAGAGGCTCGCCGTTTTCATCGACGATCTGGCCGGCGAGGCTCGAGGTGGTCACCTGTGCCATGGCCGGGAAAATCATCAGCAGGAAAGCTGCTGCAGCCAGAAAACACTTCAATGTTTTTTTCATAAAGGCTCTTAAAAGTTAAATAATTAGGTATAGTAAATAGTTGTTATAGTCCCCATGCGGCAGGGTCGTATTTCGACTCTGCCTCTTTTTCATAAGTATCGTTCAGGTTGTGGAAGAAGTCGAAGCCGGTACGTTTCTCGATCTCGGCCACGCTGAAGGCCTGGCTGCGGCTGATGACCTGGCTGCCGTAGCTCTTGTTCTCGAGCCAGAAGCCGATGGCCGAATAGCCGCCGTTGGCCTCGCCGGCCTTGTAGCGGAGCACCGCTTTGAAGTAGGCCTTGGGCACCGCCACGTCGCGGCCCTGCACGTCTTTCACATATTGGATATCGGTATCATTCGCCGTGGTGAGCACGCAGCCCGTGACCACGTAGAGCGTGTCGCAGCTGGAAACGAGCCCGCGCACCTGTGACTCCAGCGTCTCCCAGATGCCCTGGTTGAGATTGGCGTTCTGCGGCGTGATGTTGGTGAAGTAGAAGGTCTGCTCGTTGGCCGCGGCGTTGCAGAGACGGTCGGCCGAAGGCAGCTGGTGGCCACGGTCGTAGCCCGTGTAGCTGCGCGAGGCGTCGCCCTGGTAGCGGCGCGGGACGATCGGATCGTAATCCCACTTGTCGGTACGGGAAGTACCCCGGGTCAATCCGTCATAGAGCGGATAGGCCACCCAGAGGGAGACGCGGTTCGAGAGGTCGTACCAGAACGAGTAGTTACGCACCAGCTGGTCGTTGAAGGTCATGTCGTGGCTGAAGAAACCCTTCCCCTCCTCCTTCTTGACGGCGGGGAGCTCCAGCCAAGGCTGCACCTGGCTCTCGACCAGGGCCTCCAGCGGCTGCTGGGTGAGCGTCAAGCGGAGTTCCTTCGTGCTGACAGACGCGTCTTCGGTCGTGAAGGTGATCACGGCCGAACGGGACTCGCTCGTGCTCGGGTTCTCCGTATATGCGATGGATACCACGCCGCCGGTCTGGCCGGAAGCGGGCGTCACGGTAAAGTCGGAATGGGATGAGGAGGCCTTCCAGGGCACGTTGGCCGCAAGCAGGACGCTGAACGAGCCGGCGTCGCCGCTGACGGAGGCTTCCGTCTGCTTGAGCGAGAAATAGCTGCCCGTATCGTAGCGGGCACCGGTGAGACCGGCGTAGTCGTTTTTATCCGAGATGGTTACCTGGATGCGGGAAGAATACTTGCCGGCGATGCCCTTGAGCGTGCCGCTGCCCGTAGGGACGGCGTCCGCACCGAAGATCGCATATTGCGAAGTGAAGAGGTCGAACTGCCGGCCGGAAGCGTCTTCGAAGCCGATCGTGCCTTTGTCAGCGGCCGTGTAGAAGGTCTTGCCCATATACTCGGAGCGGACCTGCACGTCCTTGATGGCTACGTAGGTGCATTCATACTCACCGGTCAGGAGCTGCTCGACCGTGATGGTCTTGGGTTCGGGCGTGGCCGTGCCCAGGAAAAGGATGTTGTCGAGCGGAAGCCCGTTTACCTGGATGGCGCCTTCCGCATAGACCGAAAGGATCTGGTCCTTGAGGTTCACGCGCACCCGCTGGCCGCGGGCGAAAGTCTTGTTGTCGGCCTTGCAGTAGAGCATCAGGCCGGCGTCGCCGTCGGAGATGATGATGGTCTTGGCGGAGGAGTAGTTGTTCAGGCCGCCGTCGGTATCACGACGGTAATCGCTGATTACCAGTCCTTCCACAAAGATATCCTCGGTGATCGTGTAATCTTTGCCCGGGTAGAGGGCGCGGACTTCGCGGATGGTCTTCTGGACCGGATCGGCCTTGACGAACATCAGCTGGGAAACGCTGACCGTAGCCGTCTGGTCGGAGGTCTCGAAGGTAATCGTGCCGGTGCGGGCGTCACCGCTGTTGGGAGAGGCGGTTACCTGCAGGGTCGCGGCGCCGGAACCGGAGGTGGAAGAGAGGTTGATCCACGATGCATCGGCGCGGGCATACCACAATCCGTTGGAAGAAACGTTGAGCGCGGCTGACCCTCCTTCGGCGCCAAACGACAGGGATGAAGGGGAGACAGATACCGTAACCGGCTCTTTCTCAGGCTCGGGCTCATGGCACGAAACCAGGAGGGACGCCATTGCGGCAAGGCAGATCAGCAGTCTGACGGCTTTCATCGAATACACGTTGGAATATCCGTGCAAAGGTATCAATATTTTTTGTTTCTGAAAAAGAATATCTACCTTTGCGCCCGAAAACCAAGAGGATGGATTTGACTGCTTGCCAACCTCTCTAAAAAAGGCTAAAAATTATGTATCTTTTCACTTCTGAATCCGTTTCAGAGGGCCACCCCGATAAAGTGGCCGACCAGATTTCCGACGCAATCCTCGATGATTTCCTCCGCCAGGACCCGGCTTCGCACGTGGCCTGCGAGACTTTTGTAAGCACCGGCCTGGCCGTCGTCGGCGGCGAAGTCACTTCGCACGACGCGTATGTGGATATACAGGGCGTCGTGCGCCGCACCATCCGCCGTATCGGTTACACCAAAGGCGAGTACCATTTCGATGCAGACTCCTGCGCCGTGATCTCCGCCGTGCACGAGCAGAGCGCCGACATCGCCATGGGCGTGAACCGCGCCACGAAGCAGGAGCAGGGCGCCGGCGACCAGGGCATGATGTTCGGCTATGCCTGCAATGAGACCCCGGAACAGATGCCGCTGCCGCTGACCCTGGCCCACATGATCCTGATCGAGCTCTCGCGCATCCGCCGGGAAGAACCCTCCCCGATGCCCTACCTGAGGCCCGACGCCAAGAGCCAGTTCACCATCGAATACAACGACGACCACACGCCCCGCCGCATCCACACCCTCGTGCTCTCCACACAGCACGATCCCGACGTGGACCAGGCCCGCATCCGCGAAGATGTCGTGAAGATCCTCCTCCCCCGCCTCAAGGCACGGCTGGAGCCCCGCATCGCCGCGCTGTTCCAGGACGACATGATCCTCCACGTGAACCCTACGGGCCAGTTCGTCATCGGCGGCCCGCACGGCGACACCGGCCTGACCGGCCGCAAGATCATCGTCGATACCTACGGCGGGCGCGGCGCGCACGGCGGCGGCGCCTTCTCGGGCAAGGACCCGAGCAAGGTGGACCGCAGCGCCGCCTACGCCGCCCGCCACATCGCCAAGAACCTGGTGGCAGCCGGCGTGGCCGACGAGGTGCTGGTACAGGTGTCCTACGCTATTGGCGTAGCACGTCCGGTGAGTATCTTCGTCAACACCTACGGCACGGCGCACGTGCCGATGACCGACGGCCAGATCGCCAGCAAGGTCGATGAACTCTTCGACCTCCGTCCGGCTTCGATCGTCGAGCGCTTCGGCCTGACCAACCCCATCTACGAACCCACGGCGGCCTACGGCCACATGGGCCGCGACCCCTATGTGAAGGAAGTCGAGCTCATCCGTGACGGGAAGACCGTCCGGCGGAAAGTCCAGTTCTTCGGTTGGGAGTTACTCGATGCGGTCGACAAGTGCCGTGCGGCCTTCCAGCTGTAGCTGCAGGGCCTTGGGCACAGGCTTGTCCAGGCCCGGAACCAGGAGGTCGTAACGGACCGTCGCCCGCGCGGCGTCCTTGTCAACGGCAATGGAAACAATTTTGAAAGAGGTCGCACGGACGGCCTCTTTCATTTTTTCGGCCAGCTCAGGCACGAGCGCCTGGGCGCGGGCTCCTTTTGCCACCTGCGCCGCCAGGGAGGGCGTACAGTACGCGGCCGCCTTTTCATATTCAGCCGTGTAATACGCGTTTAAAAACGTTTCAGACACGGCTTCGACCCGTTCTTCCGTCCGGTCGCAAGCCGCGAGCGGAAGCAGGCACAGCGCCACAAGCGCAAGGATGACAATCTTTTTCATAAGCTAAATGTCCATTTCGACGACCGTGATGCCGGCCCCGCCCTGCTGGACGGCTTCGTCGCGCAACGACTTGACCGCCGGCACGGTCTTCAGGTACTTGCGGATCTCCTCGCGCAGCACGCCATTGCCCTTGCCGTGGAGGATCTTCACCTGCCCGACACCCACCATCGTGGCATCGTCGATGAAGTGCATCACGATGTCCAGGGCATCGGCGAGGCGCTCGCCGCGAATGTCGATCGTAGGCTTGAAATCGAGCTTCCGCCGGCTGATGGATTCGCTGTCGTAATGGATGACAGGCCGGAAAGTGCTGCGGGTCTTGTCTTTATACTGCTGATTGGAAATCTTTTCCACCTTTCCGGGCGCCAGTTTCGAGATGATGCTGCCCACCGACACCGAAACATACTTGGCCGCCACCTGCGTCACCTCGCCCACCATGTCGTTGTCCTTCAGCCGCACCTTGTCGCCCACCTTCAGCGGTGAATTGTCGACGGCCGCCTTCTCCTTCCGGGATTCTTTCCCTTCCGGTCCGGCTTGACTTCCGTCATTCGCTCCCTTTGGTTGCGGCTCTCGCTTCGCTCGGGTCCCGGCTTGACCGGGAATCTCGCCCCGTTTTTCCTTCCTTGCCCGCTCCCGCTCCTTGCGCGCGATGATCTGCTGCATCTTGCGCTCGATCACCGCGTCGTTCTCGCTGGGTTTTTCCTCCCGGAGCCCTTCCTTGAACTTACTCAGGTTCTCGCGGGCGACCTTGGTCTTGTCGCGGTCGGCCTGGGCTTCGCGGATCTCGCGAATGGTGCGCTCCACCTCTTTGTTGGCGCTGTCGAGGATCTCCTGCGCCTCCTTTTTAGCCTCTTCCAGAATGCTCTTTTTCAGCGCTTTGACCTCGCCCAGCTCTTTTTGGTACTTGTCGGTCAGGCTCTCGAGCGTCTTGTCGGTGGTTTTGATGCGGGCCAGCTTCTCGTCGAGGACGCGGCGGCTGCGGGCGATCTGGCGCAGATTGCGCTCGATGTTGACGAATTCGCTGCCCGCCCGCTCTTCGGCGTCCTTGACCACCTCGGCCGGCAGGCCCATCTTGCGCGCCAGCTCGAAAGCGAAGGAATTGCCCGGCATACCCTGCTGCAGCTGGAAGAGCGGCTTGATGGCGGCACCGTCGAAGAGCATCGCGCCGTTCATCACGCCGGAACTCTTGTCGGCGTAAAGTTTCAGGTTCGTGTAGTGGGTGGTGATCACGCCGTAGGCGCCCATCTCGTCGAGGCGCGAGAGCACGGCCTCGGCGATGGCGCCGCCGGCTGCCGGCTCGGTGCCGCTGCCGAATTCGTCGATCAGCACGAGCGACGAGGCGGTGGCGTGCGTGAGGATCTCCCGCATGTTCTGCAGGTGGGAGCTGTAGGTACTCAGGTCGTTCTCCAGCGACTGGTCGTCGCCGATGTCGATGAAGATGCTGTCGAAGATCAGCATCTCGCTCACCTCGGACGTGGGGATGAGCATACCCCACTGGAACATATACTGGAGCAGACCTACGGTCTTGAGGCACACTGATTTACCGCCCGCATTCGGGCCGGAGATCAGCAGGATGTGCTTTTCTTTGTTCAGCGACAGGGTCAGCGGTACGATCTCTTTCTTCTCCCGGCGCAGCGAGGCCTCCAGCAGCGGATGCCGGGCCCGGCGCAAGTTCAGTTCCCCATTGTCCGACAGGATCGGCATGCCGGCGATCATATCAAGGGCCACAAGGGCTTTCGAGCGGATGAAATCAATCTCGCCGATGTATTCCGAGGCAGCGATGAGGCCGCCCAGGTACGGACGCAGGAACTCCGTGAACTCCATCAGGATACGGGCGATTTCGCGCTGTTCGTCGAACTGCAGTTCGCGGATCTGGTTCTCCAGCTCCACGATTTCGAGCGGCTCGACGAAGGCTGTCTTGCCGGTAGCCGATTCGTCATAGACGATGCCGGGCAGCTTTTTCTTGCTGCCCGCCGGGATCGGGATGAGCACCCGTCCGTCCCGCACCACCACTTCCGCTTCGGTATCGACCAGTCCCTCGCTCTTGGCCTGGGTGAGGATGCTGCCGATCCGGCGGGACACCTGCCCCTCCTTGGAGCGGAGGGCCCGGCGGATTTCGCCCAGCTCGGGCGAAGCCGTATCGCGCACCTCGCCGTTGCGGTCGAGGATCGCCTCGATGCGCCGCCCGATCTCGGGCTCGTAGCTCACCGACGCGGAAATCTGCCGGAGCGTGGGATACAGGTCGTCCTTGCACTCGCGGAAAAAGGCCAGGATGCGGCGAAGGGTGTCGAGGCTGGTGCGCAGGATGCGCATCGAAGGCAGGTCGATGCTCGTGTTCTCGGCCTGCAGGGGCAGCAGGAAGGCTTTCGTGTCGTGATAGCCGCCGGCCGGGAAGCTGTCTTCAAACAGACAGATCAGGCGCATCTCGTCGGTCAGCCGGAGCCGGAACATGATCTCGCCGCCGTCGTGCGAGATCTGCTCCGCGGCCACCTTGCGCGCCGCATACTGCGTGGCGCACTTGGCCGCGATTTTCTCGCGAACCTTGTCAAAGCCGATTTTCTGTTCCAGCACCATCCCGACGCAACACTCCTATTTGTATGAATTCTCGATGGCCAGGCGAAGTTCCGTGATACTTTCCATGGTCTTGATCTGCCCGCCCGATACGAAGGAGATGTCGCCCGTCTCCTCCGAAACCACGATGACAGAGGCATCGCAGACCTCCGAAATACCGATCGCGGCGCGGTGGCGCATGCCGTAATGGGCCGGAATATCCTGCCGCTGCGTGATGGGCAGCGTACAGCGGGCTGCCAGGATACGGTCTTCCGATGCAATCATGGCCCCGTCGTGGAGCGGGGAATTCTTGAAGAAGATATTCTCGATCAGGCGTCGGTTGATGCGGGCATCGATTTCGTCGCCCGTGTCGATGATGTCGGCCAGCGCCGATCCGTGCCGAAGCACGATCAGGGCGCCGGTCCTGGTCTCGGCCATCTTGCGGCAAGCCGCCGTCAGTTCTTCCAGCTCATGAGACTGCATGCCGCCTGTCTTCGTATGGCGGAACAACTTGTTGAAGAAGCCTTTCTGCGCCACCGTCGTGCTCGAACTGATGCGCAGCAGGAAGCGCCGGATCTCCGGCTGGAAGATCACAAGCAGCGCCACGACTCCTACGCCCAGCACCTGTCCCAGAATGAAGGAGAGCAACTTCATCCCCAGCGCCCGCGAAGCGATCCAGATGACATAGAGCAGCAGGACGCCCAGGAAGATATTGACCGCCGACGTACCGCGCACCACCCGGATCAGCCAATAGATCAGCAAGCCGACCATCAGCACATCCAGCACATCGATGAATGATATGTCTATGAAATCGAACATATTCGTACAAAGATAACAAAAAAATCGTCATTCCCGGCTTGACTCTCTCGTCATTCGCTCCCTTTGGTTGCGGCTCTCGCTTCGCTCGGGTCCCGGCTTGACCCGGGAATCTCGTCATCGTCCGGGCTCCGCTGGCTCTGGTTTTTGTTCTGGCCGGCAGAAAAAATGCCGTCCAGCCCAAAAACCACCCGCCGCTCCGCCCTCATCGGCCGCTATCCCCTCTCCCAAAGGAGTTTCTTGCCGAAACCCAGGCGGTTGTCGGTGTATTTCATCCGGTCGGGGATGATGAGCCATACTTCGCCGCCTTTGAAGACGGCGTAGGGGAAGCGTTTGAGGTATTTCAGGCGGCAGCGGTCGAAGAGACCGCTGTCGCAGCGGCGCACCGTTCCGGCGAACTGCAGGCCGCGGATCTTTCCGATCTCTTCCGTCTCGAGCACCACGGAACCCGTCACCTGCGGGTTTTCCAGGAAAAGCTGCGCGTGACGCGTCTTGGCCTCCGACGTAATGATGAATCCTTCTTCCTCTTTGTCAAACACATAAAAGGCATTGGCGCACCACAGTTCCCCGTCGCGCGAGGCACAAGCCACCGTCAGCACATGGTGCTCCCCGATAAAATCCAATATCCGGCTGTCGATCATAGCCGCAAAATTACGATTTTGCCCTTTCATAAAAAAGCCCTACCTTGCATCAAACTATCGAGGCGAGAGATATGTGTGGATTTGATCATAATCTTAAAACCAAATTGATTCCGGCGGCGAAAGGACTGCGGGAGTTGTTTTTCCCGCGGAGGTGTGTGGTTTGCAGGAAGTTTTTGGGGATGGATGAGCGGGATTTGTGCGGGGCGTGCCTGGAGGAGCTGCCGTTGACGTATCAGTGGGATATCGTGCAGAATGCGGCGTTCGAGCGGCTGGCGCGGCGGTTCGAGGTGGAGGATGCGGCGGCGCTGTTCTTCTTCGGCGCGGAAAGCGATTATCGGAAGATCCTGTACGGCATCAAGTACGGCGGCCGGAAACGCCTGGGCCGGCAGATGGGAGCCTTGCTGGGGACCTGTCTGGCGAAAAGCCGCGCCTTCAGCGGCTGCCAGGCCGTCGTCCCCGTACCGCTGCATCCGCTGCGACGCTGGAAGCGCGGCTATAACCAGGCCGAAGAGATCGCCAAAGGCATCGCACAGGCGATGGGCCTGCCGCTCGAGACGCATCTTCTTCGGCGAATCCGCTATACGAAAACACAGACAAAACTGAGCGGCGCCGCCAAGTCCCGCAACGTCCAGGGTGCCTTCCGCACCGACCCCCGCCGCGCCGCCGCTCTCCACGCCGACGGCATCCATCATCTCCTCCTGGTCGACGATGTCCTGACCACCGGCAGCACCCTCGCCGCCTGCGCCACCTCGCTCCTCGCCTCCTCCTTCCGCCTCAGCTGCACCACCCTCGCCTTCGTCGCCTGAACCTCCTTCGACAACCCACAAAACCATCCAAAGAAACGGCCGTAAATCTTGGACAGAAGCAGGTTTTGACAGCAATTGTCCAAAAAAACCGCCAGAAACCTTGGATAGTTGTGCTATCAGGCGAATGAAATCGGCCGATGAGGGCGTAGCGGCAGGTGGTTTTTGTTCTGGACGGCAGAAAAATGCCGTCCAACCCAAAACCAGAGCCCGCGGAGCCCGGACGAAGGACGTTTACTGTTCCAGGATCTCGGCGAGGAGAGGATCCATGTGGGCGTAAGTGCGGAGGATCCAGAGGACGTAGCGGATGTCGACGCAGATGCAGCGGTTCATGGCCTCGACGAAGTAGGTGTCGCCGGCGAGGGATTCCTTGTTGCCGTCGAAGGCGAGACCGACCAGTTCACCGCGGGCGTTGAGCACCGGAGAGCCGGAGTTG
The DNA here is from genome assembly GCA_947168065.1 of uncultured Bacteroidales bacterium. GTDB lineage: Bacteria > Bacteroidota > Bacteroidia > Bacteroidales > UBA932 > Cacconaster. Next base: position 233,046 of record CAMVKH010000003.1, on the reverse strand, counting down.
CCGCCTGTGATATCGTTGTCCGTCAGGAAGTTCACCGGAATGTTGCGGTTCTTCTCGAGCAGTTCCCGGAAGTCCGCCTTGAGCGTGAACTCGTAATCGTCGGCATTGTATTTCTCGAGGATACCTTCCGAACGGGTCCGCGCCGCGATCGAAATCGCGTCGCGCGGCTGCAGCGGACGGACCTTGCCGTAGGTGATGCGCATCGTGGAGTTCGCATCCGGGTACATCGGCTCCTTGCGCGAAAGCTTCATCCGGTAAACCGCATCCTTGAATTCCTTCTCGAGGGAATTCTTGCTTACGCCGGCCTCGATCTGGTCGCGACGCTGGTTGAACGACGTGATCCGGCAGGAAGTCAGCGCCTCGTAGAGATGCCCGTCGAAGATTTCGTTGAGCATCGCATCAACGTCTCCCTTGTAGCGGGTATGCAGATCCGTCAGATAGTCACCCCAATACACCGGGCGAACGTATTTGAAGAACTGATTCAGACTGTAGCGCAGCAGGTCGCGCTCGACCCGCATGTCGAGCTGCGCGAGCTCCCGCTTGACGATGGCCGAGTCCCCGCGCGAGAGCGCGTTGGCGTAACGGAACAGATTGGTGCCGCGGATGATCGTTTCCTGGAAATAGACAATCTGCTGGTTGATGCCCGCCACATCGTCGTATTTCTCGCCCAGACGATAGATCAGGTCGGAGTTGCCGAGCCACTTCTGGAGCCGCTGCTCCTCAGCCCGCTTGGCTTCGACCACGCCGAAACGGTTGTAGCAATAGATCTCGCCCTCGCGGATTTCCTGCACGTTGCTCAGGCTGAAATAACGGTCGGCATACTTGAGCCGCACGGCCACGTCCTCGTTCATCCACTTGTCGATGATCTTCATCTGGTCGAGCCGGAAGGTCGCCTGGATGGGATTCTGGACCTGGACGATCTCCTCAACGGCATAGGAGGAGGCGTAGCGGTTGGTTCGGCCGGGATAGCCGATGACCATGGTGAAGTCGCCGTCGCTCAGCCCGTTCTGCGAGATCTTCAGGATCTTGCGGGGATGCATCGGCACATTTTCCGGGGAATACTCCGCCGGCGAGCCGTCCGGTGCCGTGTAGATGCGGTAGATGGCGAAATCGCCCTTGTGCTGCGGCCACTCCCAGTTGTCGGTATCGCCGCCGAAGGACGCTACGCTCACCGGCGGGGCGGCCACCAAACGTACGTCACGATACACCTGGTACAGCGCCATATAGTACTTGTTGCCGTTGTAGTACGACGAGCAGATGAGTTCGCCCTGTCCCGCGTAGATGAGCGAATACTTGTCCTCAAGAAGCTTATAGACGCGCCGCATGGCCATCGGACGCGAGGCCACGTCGAGCGAATCGCGCAGCCGGTCCACTTCCGGGGTCACGTCGAAAACCTTCTTGAGGAAATAGACCGCCTGGCCCTTGACCGGCAGCTCCTCCTCGCGGTTCATGGCCCAGAAACCGTCTTCCAGATAGTTGTGGTCGAGCGTGCTCAAGGCGTGGATGTCGCTGTAAGCGCAGTGATGGTTGGTGATCATCAGGCCGTCGCGTGAGATCATACTGCCCGTACAACTGAACGACAGGGCCACCACGGCGTCGGAGAGGCTCTCCTTCTCCTCGTCGTAGATCATCTTGCCGTCGATCTTGAGGCCTGCCACCCTCATCCGCTTCTCGAGGGCACGGTCGATGGTCTGGATCATCCACATACCCTCGTCGGCGAAGGCGTTCAGGGCGCATAGCAGCAGCGCCGCGACCAGTAAAACCTTTTTCATATGCAATATAACTATCTAATTTTCAATACTATCTGATTAAAACACAAAGCCCAGGGTCAGGCCCGCCACGTGGCGCGATCCTTCTTCAGCCAACTCGGTAGACACCTCGACGCTGTAGTGCGCCTTGACATAGGTCCGGCCGCTCGCGGAAGTCCAGTCCACATCAAGCCCGCCCAGGTTACTGCTTCCATCCCAGAGGTCCCACTGCTTACGCAAGGGCTCGACCAACTGCCACTCGGTCTCGTCGGTGTAGGAATGATAACTGAACGTGTGGCCGATCAAAGGCACTATCTTGAAATTCCCGATAGGTATCTCAGCGGACAGCGAAGGCGTCATATTATGGATGTGTTGTTCAAACCGCCTCGGATACTCCGTGTAACTGTGCTCCATGCCCCAGTCCACGAGGCCTGCCGACAGCTTCCACGACCTGCCGAAAGTATAGCGGACGGACTCATGGTGATATTGCCGCCAGTAGCAGAACACGGGCTCGCCGCAGGTCACCCAGATCCGGATGCGGGAATCCGGATCAAGTTCCTGCCGCTGCAGCGGGCGGAAGCCCTGCGTCGAGCTGAACGAGAAAGAGGCCTCAACGACGTGCGCCTCGCCGATGCGGAGTGTCAGTTCGTCGCTCCAGGTGAGGGTACGCGTCAAGCCGAACTGCAGGTTGTTGTAACCCACTTCAGACTGATTGTCCAGCAGCCACGAGGCACCCAGGCTGTTCTCCAAGGACACGCCTCCCAGGTCCAGATCCAGCTGGAAGTCGCCGAAAAAGCGATTGTTTTCCTTGAAGCGGCGCACCTCGGCGCTGCCAAAGCCACTCGCATGATAGAGCCACAGTCCGTAGATGTCGAAGAGCACGTGCTCCAGATTCGAAGATACCTGCATATACTCCACGCGCTCGGTACTGCGCTCATAACCCAGGTCCAGGCCCAGGCCCAGCTGTTCGCCCCTCCACTGGATGCCGGGCGCCAAGCGGAAGTTCATCGCGGTATTCTTGTTCCGCAAATCCTTGTGCTTGGCCATCAAAGCCACGTCATAGGCCAGGTCCAGGCCCACCGACCAGTTCGAACCCAGCGGCAGTCCGGCACCAGCCTGCATAGAGAATCGCTCCAGGGAAAGTGCGCCCGGAATCGAGTCAGCCAGCATGAAGGGCGTCTCGTATGGGTTGATCCATCCGCGCCAGGTGCTGCCCCGGCCATAATCGTATCCATAACCGAAGTGGCCGTAGAGGCTCACGGCGCCAAGCTTGCGGCGGGAGCTTGCCTCCAGAGCGCCAGCCAGCACTTGTTCGGGGTCAAAGATATCGCGGAGCCGACCGGTCTCTCCCTGCAGGCCCATCGATACATCCACGTAAGTGGTGTCTTCCAGCACGAGTCGGGCCATGTTCCGCTCCTGCGCGCCTGCCGAAGCGGCGGAGGACAAAGCCAGCAGCACGGTCAGCCCGGTCAGAAAGACAAAACGGCGCGTTCTCATGGCTTGAGTCGGGGGGAAGGGTTACTGTCGGGGATGAAATCCGCATCTGAATTGTTCGTGTCCTGGAAGACGTCGATGCCGTCTTCCGTGAAGTCCAGTTTGCGCGTGACGCATTTGCCGGAGTAGTGGCCCGAACGCATCCAGACATAGGAAGCGTCGATCGTGCCGGGTAGGCGCTTGATGGCCGAGGAAGGCGAGTCCACGCATTCTACGCCATCGAGAATCCAATTTTTGTCGATATGCCAGTATTTGGAGCCGGAACTCTTGCCCGGTTCGTAGTTTTCCCAAACGGCACCCTGCGCCTGATAAGCGGCCACGCCCATCGAAGGCCGGAAGATGACGAAAGCCGGGCTGTGGACCGAAACGGCCCACTGGTTGCCCTGGCCGGTCATAGTGAGCACCATCGGGACTACGCCTGCCGCAATCTCGTGGCGGGGAAGGAGCTCCGACCAGCAGCCGAAGTGTGCGCGATTGAGCGCAAGGGCCGAGGTGGCCCGTCCGCCGTGGTCCACCGCGGCGACACAGGCCACCACGGCCGATTCGCCCGGCGCAAGCGGATAACTGTGGCCCTCACCCGGGAACATCCAGTACATCTGGGCGATCGGGATGGTATCCCGGCCGGCCCAGGCATTGTTGCCGGTCGTGGAATTATACGGGAAGACCGTGGCCAGGCAAAGGGAGTCGAGATAGACGGTCTGGCCGCCCGGACCCGCATTGTTGTAGAGTTCGACGTACGTGTCTTTCGTGTAGTTCGCCCCTTCGAGCGTCGTACTGCCGTGGAAATAGACTTCCCGGATAATGAGCGGATTGGGTACGGCGACGTGAAGGGGAATCTCCAGCAGCGGGGCTCGAAACTCGCCGTGTGCATCCCACAGGCCTTCGGCCGAGAGGAGGAACTCCTCGCTGGCGCCGTTCACGGCAATCCGTGTAGACTTGAACCAGGCGGACGCCACTACGTCGTACTTGCCCGGCTGGACGTCGAACTGTACCTTCCCGGAGGCATCGGGATGCTCCGTATAGGAGAAATCCGCGCCTTTGTTCTGCAACCGCACTTCGAGCTGGGTCAGATCGACAGCCACAGGGGCGTCATCGAGCCGCAACTGTACGGTCAGATGGGCCACCGAAGGCTCTTCCCGGTAACACGAAAGGACCGGAAGCAAGAAGACGAACAGGATGAAGATCTTGCGTTTCATGGCTACCGGATGGATATTTTGACCTCGGCGCCGAAATAGATCGGCGTGTTGCGGTCGCTGGGATAATGGGTGACGCTGTTGCGCACGCGTCCCCGCAGATTCAGGAAGTTATTGGCATAGAACGAGACCGTGGCCAGCTGCCCGATCTCCTTCGAAAGCCGCAGGTTCAGCATTCCGTAGAACGGATAGCCCTGCCGCACATAATACGTGTCGGTGTTCGTCGTCAGGATCAGGTTGCGGAACTGCGGGTCGTCCGCCATCGAGCGGTCGAAAGGTCGGAGACGGTCCGCCCTGTCCAGATAATAGACCGGGGCTACGCACCAGGTCCCGGCCTTTTCGTCGTACCAGGCATCTTCTTGTCCGCCAGAGATATGGTTGTTACGCGTAGCATCGATGAAGACCAGCTGCGTGGTGAGGGTCACCACCATCGCCAGCTGCGGGATATGGGTGATCAGCCGCACGTTGGTGCTCAGGCGTTCGCGGACCGTCACATTGGAAGTCGTGGACGTTCCGGCATAGACGCCCACATACGGATAGGTACGGCCATTGACCGTACCGGCGTACAGCCGTTGCGTCGTCCCGTTGTTCCAGGTGGTCACATTCATGTAGGCGCCGCTCACGTTGATGGAGGTCCCGAGCGACGGAATCTTCGCCACGTCGAGCGTAAATTCCACGCCCCACTTGTCGGAGGCGATATTGCTGGTCGGGACGGAGATGGCCATAAAGGTCGTATCGGTAATGAAGGGGAGCGATTCCCCACCCGCCGTCACGCCGCCCACGCGCCACTTCAGGTCCGCACCCGATGGCAGGACCACCTGGGCGGGCGTCGTCCCGTTCCGCCAGGTGTAGCCATAGCGGTTGTAAACCATGGGCGTATAGACGGTAGAGAAGCCGTAGCCATCCTTCATGTGCTCGTTGAACCAGACCACGGACCCGCTCACGGCACCCGCGTTGAACTCGATGCCGGCTTCGATGTTGCGGGTCTGCTGCGGCCGGAGGGCGGGCTGGGGCTCCACACGACGCGTCGTGATAACGGCCAGGCCGCTGCCGTTGGCGTCGAAGTCGTTGTAGTAGAACGACACCATATCCTTGTACACCGGTTCCGGATAGAGATAGATCATCGACGGCATCTTGAACGAACGGCCCCATCCTCCGCGCAGCACCAGTTCCCGCAGGCCGGACGGCCGGCGGAGGAGCGTGTAGCGGCCGTTCAGGCGGGGCTCGATGCCCGTGAAAGCGGAGGTGTTGATGCCAGAGGCATAAATGGCATTGAAACGGGCGCCGGCCTGGATTTCCAGCTCCGTGCCACCCAGCGGCAGCTTCAGATTATCTTCCGCATAAGCCGTGAGCGAATGCAGGAAGGGGATGTCGCGGAAAGAGCGTTCACGGAAAGCGGAGGCAGAACCAGGCGAAGGCGGCATCGTGGCGTCGAAAACCTTGCCCAGGCCGATATTGCCCTGGCTCCGCCACTCAGCGCCAGCGAGCACCTTGTTGGTCACGGGACCATATTTCCCTATCTGGTGGAGGGTCAGCTTGGCCTGTGCATCGACCGGACGGCCATAGACCTTCACGTCGGAATAATACTGGGCCGGCGTGAAGAAAGCTTCGTTCTCGCCGTCGTACATCGCGGAGGAAGTGGGCGTCCGGCCCGCGGATCCCTGATAGATACGGCTGCGGGAGAACTGGTCGGTGATGCTGCCCGAGACCAGATACTCGATGTTCGTCAGCCACGGCTTGTTGATGATCCAGCGGCCGTTCACGCCCAGGCGCAGACCGCGGTCGCGCTGTTGCGAGAGCTCGTCGAGCACCAGGTCGGGATCGCTGGTATTGGTGGCGTTGGACCAGTTGCCGCGCAACTTGGCGTTGATCGTGAACTTCTTGCGGATATTCCCCGACCAGCCTGTCTGGAAATTGAAGCGGTTGTAGGCCGAAGAGGGCGTGCGGACGTCGCTGTAAGCGTGGGCATAGTCGGCGTCGAAGTTCAGCACGCCGGCTTTCTCGCCCAGCTGGAAACCTTTGCCGAAGGAGACCTGCTTGAGCTGCGGGTCCGCTTTCAGGCGTACTTCCCAGGGCGTCACGCCCGCCTTGGTCTTGACCACCACGGCGCCGGAAGTCAGGTCGCCATAGACCACCGAGGGGATGCCGCGGATGACTTCGACACTCTCGATGTTGTCGGTCGAAATCTGCCGCGTATCAACGCCACCGCCGGCCGTGGAGGCCACGTTGCTCTCGCTGCCGCTCATCGCCGTGGCCGTAGAGAGCATCTGCAGATTGGCATCGTTCGAAACAGTGGCACCATCCACGATCAGCGCCGTGCCGGCCGCATTGGCGGCATTGGTGCCCACGTCGCGGATGGACAGCGCACCCACCTGGGTAAGGGTAGGATTCTCCGTGATGCTGCCGGGCAGCAGCTGCATCACGTCCTTCAGGCTCGAGGGCTGGATGTGCTCGATGGTCTGTTTGCCGATCTTGGAGGCGGAGGTGATTTCGCCGCCTTCGCGGGCCGTCACCACCACGGCGTCGAGCGAGAGGCTCGACACGGCCAGCTCCACGCGGAGGCGGCTCACGTCGCCCTTGACGGTGACAGGCAGCTTCCGGGTTTCGTAGCCCAGCAGCGTGAACTCGAGCGCGTGCGTTCCGGCCGGAACGCCGGTGAGTTCGAAACGGCCGTCGGCATCACTGACCGCCCACAGACCCAAATCCTTGATAATCACGGATACCATCACAACGGGTTCGCCGCTCCCCTGCTCCACCACCGTGCCCGAGACTTTGTAGCGGGCGGGCGTCTGAGCAGACAAAAGCGCAAAGCTGCCTGCCAGGAAGATGGCAAGCAGCATTACGAAACGGACCCTTGTGAAGTGTCCGCAGCGCATTTTAGTTGTTCTTCACACAACGCACGGAGACGCCGTTGCGGTAGTTGTTCCAGGCGCCGTTGTACGTGCCGTTGTTCATGTTCGGCATCAGACCCACAAACTGGACGTTCTTGAGCGAACCGTCATCGTTGGTGGTCACCTGGCGCATCGACGAACCGGCGATGTAGCCCGTGTTCATACCCCCCTGATAAGCCTTGATGGCGCCCATCGCCGTGCCCTTGGTTGCGGCAGTGTTGGCGATGGAAACGGCACCCCAGGCACCGGCGTTGAAGCCGGCTGCATTGAGGAGCGCGGCGCTGCCGTTGCCGCCGTTCAGTTCGGCGTCATAGTACGGTGCGTCGGGATTGGTGTCAGCCTTGTCGGCCGTCTTGCCCACCAGGCCTACGATGTCGGCCTTGGTCGGGATATGCCAGCCGCTCGGGCAGATGCCCTGTGCACCTTCGAAGCTTCCGGCGTTGTCGGCCGTAATCTCGCCCGGTTTCAGGCCCAGGGCCACTTCGGTGCTGTAGAGATAACCGTTCGCCTTGATGACGGCAGCGTCGGTGCTGAACTTCACGGTCGCCGTACTCTCGTCGAGCACGTCGATCACGAGCGGATACCAGACGCCGCTGTTGACCGCGGAGGCATCGTCGCTCGGCGTCAGGCCGGCGGGGATATAGCGCAGGTTCTCGGTCATCCACCACTTGCCGTCACCCATCAGGGCTGCGTGATAGACTTCGCCTTCATAGGCGAGGACACCGCCCAGCTGGGCGAACGAAAGCGTCTCATTCACGCCGCCGGACTGCGTAGTGCAAGAAAGTGCGATCGGAATCGAACGGCCTTCGAAGACCGGGCATGCCGGAACGGTCGCCGTGACCTTCAGGCCGCTGCCGGCCTCGCCGCCCGTGGCGGAGAGGGTCACGTCGGGCTCGCTGCAGGAGATGGTCCACTTGCTGTTGGCCGTGAGGGTGAACTCCATCGTGCCGCCTTCGGCGGGAACCTCACGCAGACTGCTGTCTCCGTTGACAGCGACCCCGTCCAGACGGATGCTGCCGGCCGGGCAGGTCTGCGAAATGCGCACGACCTTGGTGACCGACATGTCACGGCTGCTGCAGATGACCGCCACCTGGGCGTTGCGGCTGGATGCAGAAGCATTGGGATCGACCTGGATGGTGATGTAACCGTTTTCGGTACCGCTCATCGGCGTGACCGAGTAGAAACCGCTGTTGTCGACAACGACATTCCAGGTATTGTTGGCCGTCACGGCGACGGTCTGGCTGCCGCCGTTCTGGTCGAATTCAATCGACTCCTTGTCGAGCGAAAGGACCGGCTCCGGCTCGCAGGCAGAGAGGACGAACAGACACAATGCTACAAAGGAAAAGACTCTTTTCATATGTGTTATCATTTAAGTTACAGTTTGATACCTGCCATCAGAGACAGCCCTCGGGGAGCTGTTCGACCGTAAGCACGATCTCCGTCGCAGGGGAATGGTCGAGCACCAGACGGACGGCATAGATGCCGCCGTCCGGGTTCTCAGGAATCAGCATCGCGAAATCCGTACGGTTGGGTCCTCCCTCCTCCGGCTCGAACAGGCAGGCATCCGTCCCGTCAACACGCACGGCATGCCAGCTGTCGTTGGAATTGACTTCGAAACGGACGATGTCGCCTTCCGGCCCGACCGTCTTCTCCGTTTCGTCACAGATGATGAAGGGACGGCACTGCTGCGTGACGACGATCCGGTTGGTGCGTGTCAGCTTGTCGACTTTGGCCGTCAGGGCTATGCGGATTACCTTGGTATAGTGCTCCTCGTTCGGCCCCACGTTCACGTGGATAGGCAGGGAATAATCGCCCGATTCCGGACTGAAGCTGACCGATCCGTCTTCGCAGGTGGCGGTCCACAGGCCGTTGGTCAGGATGATGGCGTCGAACTGGCCGCCTTCGGCGCCCAGCTGGAAGGAACCCACGTCGGGCGCAATGGTCAACTCAGCCTCCTGTGTGCAGGAAAGCGCTGCAAGGCAGAGTACCGCAAGGAGCATAAATCTTTTCATACCGCAAAATTATCATTTTTTTTTCATACCTTCGCATCCCAAATAATAATGATGTGCGCAAACTCCCGACCCTACTCATTTCGGCCCTGCTGACGCTGCTTTTCGCCTCCCAGTTCCTGAGTTGCGAAAAATACGTCCTGCCCGACCTCAGCATATCGCCCGATACGCTTTGGTTCAGCGCCGCAGCTGATTCGCAGGTGGTAAATCTGACCACCAACGTAATCACCACGGCCGAACCGGAAAACGCCGGCTGGCTCTACGCCGACCCCGCATGGATGGACGAAAACACCGTCGTGACCATCCACGTATGGGAAAACGAGACCACGCGTTCGCGCAGCGCGGTCATCCCTTTCAAATCGGAATCCCTCCAGCACAACCTGATCGTCATGCAGGAGGGAAAACCTTCGGATCCGGAAGACTGACTTCCTAACGCTTGACTTCCATCACGTCGCCATGGTCCTTGACCACGGCGCGCAGCCAGCGTTCGCGGAATTTGGGATGGATCGGCGAGGCGGGGATGGGCTTGCCGGAGCCGTTGTCCTGGAAGCTTCCGTCCTCGTTCTGCCGCTTCACGTTTCCATCCATATATTTGACCAGCAGATAGTTGCTCAAGTCGTTCCAAGTGTTGAACAAGGTCTGGGAGCGACGGGCGCAGAACTCGGTGAGCATCCGCACCGCCTGGCCGCGGTTGCCGCCTTCCAGCATCTTGAGGGCCATGGCATCCTGCTCGGCCACCAGTTTCACGTTCTCGTTCTCGTAGCAGTCGGCCGCAGCGCGGATCTCGGGCTCGGCGCGGTCGTAGAACAGGTAGGAGAACTGCGCCACGCGGTTGAAGAGCCAGAACGCGGAGGTGGGGCTGTATTCGAGCATGGAACCGTTGCCTTCGCGGAAGCACTCGGGCACCTGGCTGATGCAGGTGTAGATGGGGGTCAGGGCACTGGTGGCGGCATCGTCCACGCCGAACCAGAGCACACCGCCCACCTCGTCGGGCAGCCAGCTGCGGGCCTGGCCCAGATACCAGAAACCGGTCTGCTGCGTGGCGATCGCCCGCTCGAACATATATTCCTTGCCGTCGAGCTCGAAGCTCATCGGGCGCCAGCGGTACGGAACCCGGCTTACACCCGCGCCGGCTTCCTCACTGAAATCGAAGGCAGTGCCTTCATAGTGGTCGCGCATCACGTCGGCCAGGGCCTTGACCGAGACTTTCTTCTCGGGACGGATGCAGAGCGGCATCTTGTTGGCGGGATTCTCGCCCGAGGCGAAATCGAGATACTTCGCATCGTCGAAATTGCTGCCGCCCAGCAGGCGGAAGGCCGACCAGACGCGCGCCTCGCAACCCCGGAGGGCACCCCAGTCGGCGGGGCAATAGGCGTCGCAGAAACTGAAATCCTCATCCTTCCCGTTGAAGAAACCCTTCTCGCGGGCGAAGGAAATCACGTCGGGCGTATAGAGGCAGTTCTCCGGGTCGTTGAGCGGGAAATGATGGATGCGGCTCTGGTTGGCGTGGGCCGAAATCATCCCGTCGGGGATGCGGACCGCCACCCAGACAGCGCCTTTCTGCTCCCCCTTGCCCACAATCTCGAAAATCCAGCACTCGTCTTTGTCGACGATTGAAAATGTCTCGCCTTCAGAGCAATAGCCATAGGTCTGGACCAGCTCGTCGATGGTGCGGATGGCTTCGCGGGCCGTGCGGGCGCGCTGCAAGGTGATGTAGATCAGTGAACCGTAGTCGATGATGCCGTCCTTGTTGGAGAGGCCCTCGCGGCCGCCGAAAGTGGTTTCCATGATGATGAGCTGGTGCTCGTTCATATTGCCCACGGTCTGGAAGGTGTGGGGCACCTGGGCGATCTTGCCGCGGTAGTAGCCGCTGTCCCAGTCGTAGACGTCCAGCTTCGAACCGACCGGCCAGTTGGCGGCAGGGTGGAAATAGAGTTCGCCATAGAGCTGGTGGGAATCAGCCGCATAGGTCACCATGCAGGAACCGTCGGCCGAAGCCCCCTTGGTAATGATCACATTGGTGCAGGCGTCTGCCGCAGGGCGGGCCGTCACCAGCAGGAGCAGGCACGCCAGAAGAGCTGAGAGTCTTTTCATGGAACGAGTTTTGTTTCAGTTTTGCCTACGAAGATAAAAAATTAGCGTATCTTTGCCAAATCAAGCGTCAAAGACATGAACCGTTTCCTCACCACGATACTCGCCGCAACGCTCCTGCTGGCAGCCGCTCCGGCCGCCTGGGCCCAGAACCCCCAGGAGCCCGACATGGACAAGATCATCAACACCCAGCTCGAAAACCTGACGCGCACGTTCAAGCTCGACGAAGTGCAGGTCTTCTTCGTCGACTCGGTCCTCCAGTACAACTTCCCTGCGATGACGGAGGAATTCGAGCAGACGCGCAAGACCGGCGCCAGCAACCAGGAGACCTTCCAGCTCATCTCCGACAAATGGATGGCCGCCACCGACGATGCCTTCCAGAAGATCTTCACGGAAGAGCAGTGGCAAAAATACCTCAAATCCTCCTACGGAAAAGAGAAGAAGCGCCGCGACAAACGGATGCAGGAACGCGGTCTCTGATCCTCCCTACAACGCCAGCAACGCCCTGAGGCCCGCTTCATCGGTGAACACGTAGTCCGCCGGGATGCCCTGCGTACCCCTGCCCCGCCAGTCGGCCAGGGCGAAATCGCAGCCCGCATCGTGGCCGCAGCGGTAGTCGTGCATCGTGTCGCCCAGATAGAGCGTCTCCGAAGCCCGGGCGTCAGCCGCTTTGAGATAGGCGAGCATCGGGTCGGGGAAAGGCTTGTGCCGTTCGCTCTGCTCCGAGCCGATGACCACTTCGAAGAAGGGCAGCAGGACCGCCAGGTGCGGATCGTAGTTGATCTCCGTCCGGGAGCGCGACGTGACCACGCCCGTATGGTATCCCCGCGCCCGCAGGTCGGAGAGCACCTGCGCCACACCGGGGAAAGGCTTGACCAGGTGCATCAGTTCCTGGAAATGCTCTTCCCAGACCTCGCCGAAACGCGCCGCATCGTCGTAACCCAGTATCCCGGAGGCTTTTGCGCTTGGGATCCCAAAAAAATGATAAGCCTTCTCGTAGGGGAGTTCCTCGCCCATCAGTTCGCGCACCGTCTGGATGAGCGACAGCACGCCGGTGCGCTCCGTGTCGAGGAGCGTGCCGTCGATGTCGAACACGAAATGACGGTATTTCATCGCCTGTCGATCTTGATCAGCACGGGGAGATGGTCGCTGTAGCCGTTGTCGAAGGTGTTGCCGTAGTAGCTGCGGCGCGGAGCGCCCTTGCGGAGCATGAAATTGCGGCAGAAGATCTCGCCGTAGTGGTTTTTGCCGTCAAGCCGCACCACGCGGAAACCCTTGAGCGACGGGTAGGTGGGCAGCATGTTGTACGACACGATGAGCTGGTCGTAGAGCACCCAGCGGTGGTTGTGGATACTGGTGCCCTTCCCTTCTTCGGCCAGCATCCAGAACGGGTTGAAATACTCGCCTTCGGGCACGTTGAAGATGGTCTTGTGGGCCCTGAGGAGCACCGAGAGCGATTCGTCGGAAGGGTTGTCGTTCATATCGCCCATGATGACCACCTTGATGTCGGGATACTGCCTGCGCAGTTCCTCGGCGTGGTCGCGGGCCGTTTCGGCGCCGGCCCGGCGGAAACCCGACGAGGAAGCGACTCCGCCCCGGCGGGAAAGGAAATGGCAGATGTAGAAAGCGAACATCTCACCTTCGATGGAGCCCCAGGCCGAGAGGATGTCGCGGCCGATGTATTCGCGACCGCTGCGCAGCTCGAGCTTGAGCGGCTCGCAGCCCATCAGCGTGAACTTGTCGGGACGGTAGAGCATGCCCACCTCCACGCCGCGGGCGTCGTTCGACTCGAAATGGATGCACTTGTAGTGGGCGCCCGACATGCGCTTCTGGGCCACCAGGTCGCGCAACACCTTGAGGTTCTCCACTTCCGAAACGCCCGCCACGACCGGAAAACCGTTGTGCGCCGAGGACACGGCCGAGAAGATCTCGCTCAGGTTGGAGAGTTTCTTTTCGTATTTGTCGCGCGTCCAGCGCTTGTCGCCCATGGGAGTGTATTCGTCGTCGTCCGTGGACGGATCGTCCAGGGTATCGTAGAGATTCTCCAGGTTATAGAACATGAAGGTGTAAGCCATACTACAAATGTAAACAAAAATCTGTGAAAATTCGACGGTTTTTTCTACCTTAGCGAGTTATTATTTAAATAGGTGAATTTTCGCCCATGAAGAAAATATATGAAAACGACCCGTGGTACACCTTCGTGCGCTTCATCGCCGACCGGTACATCCGCGGATCCTTCAAGAAGATCCGGTACGAAGGGCTGGAAAGGATTCCGAAAGACGGTGCCGTGATCTTCTCCCCCAACCACTGCGACGCCCTGATGGACCCGCTCGCCGTACTGGCCATGAACCCCGCCAAGAAAGTGTTCGTAGCCCGCGCCGACATCTTCAAAAAACCCATGATCCGCAAAATCTTGACTTTCTTCAAGATTATGCCCATCAACCGGGTCCGCGACGGCTTCCGCAGCGTGCTCGACTCCGAAAAAACCATCGAAAATTCCATCGAGGTACTCAACAATCGGGTCCCTTTTTGCATCTTACCCGAAGGAATGCACCGCCCCAAGCATAGCTTGCTCCCGCTGGGCAAGGGCTTGTCGCGGATTGCCTACGGAGCCGTGAAAGGGATGGAAGACGGCCAGCACGTGTACATCGTGCCGATCGGCTGCGAGTACGGCGACTATTTCCGCTACCGCTCCACCCTCCTGGCCACGGTCGGCGAACCGATCGACGTGACGGCGCTCATGGAAGCCCATCCCGAAATGAGCGAACCCGAAATGCTGGTCGAGATCAAGAACCGGACGGCCGAAGGCATGAAGCAGCACATCGTCTATATCCCCGACGACGAGGATTACGACGCCAAGTGGGAACTGGCCCGGCTCGCAAGCGGCAGCATTCCTGAATGCAGACTGCAGCAGCGGCTCGACGCCAACCGCGAGGCCGTCGGAAAGCTCGGAAAGCTCCGCGAAGAGGCGCCCGAAAAAGCTGCCAAGTTCTTTGAAAAGGCCCTGGCATTCGCGCAGGAGCGCAAGCGCACACGCATCAGCCTGCACGCCATCCACACCCGCAGACCTTTCCTGTCCGCCTTGTGGTACACACTCCGTACGCTGGTGTTCCTGCCCTTCGCCCTGGTGCTCGGTACCGCCTCGCTGCCCGGCTGGGTCACGGCCGAAGTGCTGGCCTCCCGCCCGAAGGACCGGACCTTCCGCAACTCGTTCCGCTGCGCGACCATGATCATCCTGTGGTCCGTCCTGGCGGCAATCGCGGCCATCGTCTTGTTCTGTACGGTCAAATGGTATTGGGCCCTGCTGGCCGTCGTGCTGCTGTTCCCCGCTCCGCTGCTCACCTACGACTATTTCGAGCTGGTACGGCGCACCGCCTCGGCCTGGCGCTATCTTTTCAACGGCAAGCTCCGCCGGCAAAAGGAGCAGATTATGTTGGATTTGAGACAATTGGAAATATGAAGAAACGCTTCGCAACGATACTGGTCCTGTTGACACTGACCCTGCGCGCCTTCGCGCAGGAAGCGGCCGCCCCGCAAGAAGCCAGGACCGGCTTCACGGGAGGCGGCTTCCCGATCCTGGGCTACGACCCGGACATGGGCATGCGGCTCGGTGTCCAGGGCAACGTCTATGACTTCGGCCGCGAAGGCTGGTATCCCAACCCGCGGCAGACCATCTATACGGAGGCCTCCTGGTACCTGAAAGGTTCGCAGCTCTATACCCTGAGCTACGACAACCGCTTCCTGATTCCCGGCATCCGCTTCACCTTCACCGCACAGTATGCCGACGAAAAGGCCTATGACTTCTACGGCTTCGGCGGCTACGCATCCTATTACGACGCCTCCCTGCCTACGGGCTACTACAAGATGAGCCGCAAGATGCCTGTCGGCAAAATCGACTTTACGGGCAAGATCTTCGGCAAGCTCTACTGGAAATTCGGCTATCACTTCCGCTACTTCATCCTCGACGAATTCGATGGTGACGCCCTGGAAGAGCTTCCTTTCAAGAAGAGTCTCTTCGAATGGTACCAGGACCTGGGCTTCATCGCGGCCGACGAGTTCAACGGCGGCATGACCAGCGCCTGGCGCGCCGGCCTGTCGTACGACAGCCGCGACGCCGAGGCCGCGCCCAGCCGCGGCCTGTGGGCCGACGCCTTCATGGAATGGGCCCCCAAGTGGATGGGGACCAACAAACCCTACGGAAGCTACAGCGCCGTGCTGCGACAGTACTTCCCGCTCATGCGCGACAAACTGGTACTGGCCTACCGTGCCGGCATCCAGGGTTATATCGGCAAACCCGCATTCTACGTGCTGCCTTTTGAATCCGTTCTCGGCGGCCCCGGCTGGGACCACGACGGATTCGGCGGCTACAACACCATCCGCGGCGTGATGCGCGGCCGCCTGCAAGGACAGAGCGTCTGCTACTTCAACGCCGAGCTGCGCTGGAAGTTCTTCGAAACCCGCGTCCTGGACCAGGACCTCGCTTTCGGAGCCAACATCTTCTTCGACGGCGGCCGTGTCCTGAAGGAATACACCGATGTCTCCGTCGATGCGGATACCTGGAAGGTTCCCCTTGCCGCAGGCAAGATTCCCGAACAGCTTGTCAAGGGCGCACCTGAGTCCTTCCACCTGTCGGCCGGCGGCGGCCTGCGCGCCATCCTCAACCGCAACTTCATCATCTCCCTGGACTACGGCCAGGCCTTCAACCGGCAGGACAACCGCCGGGGCGGCTCGCTCTATTTCAACACGGGCTTCCTCTTCTGATGACAAAAAAACACATCCATTACGATATGAAAAAACTGATTTGGTCGATACTCTTCCTGGTGACATTCCTGTTGCCGCCCGGGTGCTACGACGAAATTAACAACAAGCTGGACGAACTGGAAGGCCGCGTCGACGACCTGACCATCCTGTGTGAGAAGCTGAACAAGGAATTGGCGACCGTCCAGGCCCTGGTCGAGGTCATCCAGAGCCAGGACATGATCACAGGCGTGACCGAGATCCGCTCCGGCACGACCACCGTCGGCTACAAGATCAACTTCGTCAAACACGAACCGGTGACCATCACCAACGGTGAAAACGGACTGGTTCCGATCGTTTCGAGCCGCGAATACGCCGTCGACGGCAACTACTACTGGACTGTCCAGTACGGCGACGAAGACTGGAAATGGCTGCAGGCCGCCGACGGAAGCCTGATGCTGGCCATCGGCGTGCTGCCCCAGATCACCATCCGCAACGGCTACTTCTACATCACCACCGACGGCGTGAACTGGACGCAGCTCGGCAAGGCCGACGGCGAAAACGGCGACCAGATGTTCCACTCGGTCGTGCGCTACGAAGACTACGTGGCCATCCGGCTCACCAACGGCCAGGTGCTGCAGATCCCCTACTACACCACGTTCCTGAAGCTCCAGGACGAATACCAGAAAGTCAACGACAACGCTGCCGCCCAGATGGACATCGTGACGGCCGCCCGCAAGCGCCTGGTCTGGATCACCTCCATCCGGCCGATCCTCAACGCCGGCGACACCACCGGTCTGACCGTCACCCTGTCGAACGGCCGGAGCCTTAGCATCCACGACTGGACCTCCTCGCTGAGCCCGTCCATCTTCATCAAGAAACACTCGGACGGCCATCTCTACTGGGCCTACTCCATCGGCGACTCCGGCGAAAAATGGGTCCTCTCGCCCGAAGGGCAGATGATTCCCGCCGAGAGTGAGGAAGCCGAGATCCCGACGCTCTCCGTCCAGCGCGGCAGCGACGGCAATTTCTACTGGACCGTGACCACGAACGGCTCCACGGAGTTCCTCCGCACCCGCGTCAGCGACGGATGGGCTCCCCACGCCGTCGATTCGGTCCAGCGCGTCTTCCTGTCCGTGAACGATTATCGCGATTCACTGGTCGTCATGCTCAAGGACAGCACCAAGTTCGTCCTGCCCAAGCAGTACACGGTATCCCTCACCGACGTCCAGGGCAACGCCATCGGCGAATCAATCACCATGAAGAACAATTCGGACTTCTATATCCGCTATACGGCCAACGGTCCCGACGTAGGGCTTTCGCTGCTGGCGCAGGGCGGATTTACCGCCGACAAGCAATATCTGGAAAACGGCGACCCGTGCATCAAGGTCCATTCGCCCGGCTCCTTCCAATCCGGCACCGGTAAAGTCATGGCGGTCTTCACCTTCGCCACGTCCACCGCACCGGTGACCGTCATCAAAACCATCACCATCGAGGAGGAGGAATAAACGATGAAACTTCGCAAATATATCTTCCTGACCGTCCTGGCCCTGCTGGCGCTGGGCGGCTGCACCAACGAGATCGAAAGCGACCTGAACGTCCTGGAGCGGCGCATCCAGAAACTTGAAGCGCGCTGCGAGGAACTCAACACCACGCTCTCGGGTTTGCGTACCACCATGGAAAGGCTGCAGGAATACGATTTCCTGACCAGTGTCCAGCCCCTCACCGAAAACGGACAGACCATCGGTTATATGCTGAACTTCACCCACTCCGACCCGGTGACGCTTTACAACGGAACCGACGCCGAGACACCCATCCTGGGCGTAGCCAAGGGAGAAGACGGCGTCTGGTACTGGACGGTGCAATATCCTTCCGATCCCGAACCGGTGTTCATCACCGACGAATTCGGCGTCCGGATCACCACCTCGGCCATCTCGCCCCAGCTCAAGATCGAAAACGGCTACTGGTACGTGACCTACGACAACGGCGAGATCTGGCGCAACCTGGGCAAGGCCACCGGCGAAGACGGAGCCTCCTACTTCGAGAGCGTGACCAACATGGGCGACTACATCCAGTTCAACATGATCAACGGAACGGTCATCAAGGCCCCGACCATGGAAGCTTTCGAGAAACTGAAGGAGTCTCTCGTTACGGCCAATGAGAATCTCGAGACCTTCACCAACCTGGCCAAGACCTTCTCGGAAAAAGTCTATGTGAACAACCTGGTCCCCATCCTCAACGGCATCGATACGATCGGTATGAAGATCGTCCTCTCGGACGGCAAGGCCTACTCGTTCTACAACGGAACGGGTACGAACGTCCCGGTCATCGGCGCCCGCCGCCTGACCGACGATCCCTCCGACGACAAATGGTACTGGACCATCCAGTACGGCAACGATCCCTTCCAGTGGATCCTCAACGAGAACGGCGAGAAGATCCAGGCCAACGGTCAGGACGCTGAATCGCCCCATCTCTCGCTCCAGCAGACCAAGGGCGATCCGGCCTGGTACTGGGCCGTCGCCTACGGAGACGGACAGCCCCAGTTCCTGCTTTACAACGGCCAGAAGGTCAAAGCCAACGTCGACGTGCCTGAAACCGTGGTACAGAACATGGTCCAGGTGCGGGACGATCTGGTCTATGTGACTTTGAACGGCGGCATGAGCTTCTTCATCCCGATGGCCAAAGCCCTCGTCGTCACCCTGGGCTCACCTGTCTCGGGCAATACCCTGACCATGCTGTCGGGCGGACTCACCAGTTTCGAGTGCATCGTGGCCAACGCCGACAGCAATGCGGATGTCCTGCCGGTCGCCCATGACTACTTTTACGCTTCGGCCCAACGGACCAGTCAATCCACCTGGTTGATTACTGTCAGGGCACCCATGCCCTTCATCGCCCCTTCGACCAGCCATCTCGACCTGCTGGTGTCGAACGGCTATGGAGCGATGAAGAATATTTCCATCATCATTGTGCCTGCCAGCTAAAAGGAGGATACGAACATGAAAAGAAAACTCATCCCTTTCATCCTGCTGACCGGCGCCCTGCTGCTGGGCGGCTGCCATGAGGAAATCGACAACCGCATCGCCCAGCTGAAGGAAGACGTCTCCGCACTGGAACAGCAGGTGTCCAACCTCAACGACAACATCGCCTCCCTGTCCGGGCTGGTTTCCGCCCTGGAAAAGAACGACCATATCACGGGCATCAAACCCTGGTCGCTGCTCGATATGACCGGCTACCAGATCTCCTTCTCCAGCGGAACGACCCTCCGGCTGCAGAACGGCCTCGACGGCGTGAAACCCATCGTCGGCGTCCGCTACAACGAAGACTACGACGCCTACTACTGGACCATCCAGTGGGGACCGAACGGCAAAGCCGTCTGGATGACCGACAGTTCCGGCCGCCGCGTGCGCGCCACCAGCTGGACCCCCCAGCTGAAGATCGAAGAAGGCGTCTGGTGGTACAGCTTCGACGGAAGCTACTGGAACAAGACCACCTGGGTCGCCGCCCAGGGCCAGGCCGGTACGGCTTTCTTCTCGAGCATCGACACGTCGAATCCCTACTATGTGACCTTCCTCCTGACCGACAACACGCGTTTCCAGATTCCGACCCAGGAAGCTGTCGACCAGTTCACGAAAAACTGCGAGGAGATCAACAACCTGTTCAAGACCTACACCGACCTGATCAGCCAGACCGACTCGTCGATCTTCGTCCAGTCGGTCGCCGAGTTCAAGGAAGACGGCGTCAGCGGTGCGCGCATCACCCTCGGAGACGGCCAGGTGCTGACTATCCGCAACGGCTTCGACAGCCGCGACTCCGTGCTGCTGAGCGCCAAGGCCTATACGGACGGCAAATACTACTGGGCATACCGCAACCGGTCGGAAGAAGAATACCAGTGGCTCCTTTATAAGGGCAAGATGGTCTGCGTCTCCCTGGAGACCATCACCCCCCAGATCGGCATCACCGACTCACTCGGCGTCCTCTACCTGACCATCACCTACGGCGACGGTCCCACCGAGATCATGTGTGACGCCGACGGCAACCCCGTTCCCGCCACCGGCCGGCTTGTTCCCGACTTCTTCACATCCGCCGACATATCGGATCCCGACTGTGTCGTACTGACCCTCTCCGACGGCACGATAGTCCGCCTGCCGCGCGGCCGGGTCTATACGCCCAGCGTCACCTACTCGCTCCGCGACGAGAACGTGCAGGCGGCCACCAGCTACACTTACCAGCTGCTGTTGTTCGTCAAGGATACGCTGCAGCAGAAAGCCCCCAGCGAAACCTTTGAAGCTTATCAGGAAGCCTCCGGCACGAAGCTGGAAGCCGTCGCCATCGACGATGGCTACGTGAGCAGCATCGAAGTGGTCAGCATGTATTCCGATACGACCCACATGACGACGCACGGCTATGTCTCGTACGACTTCATCTTCGACGTACGTTTCACCACGGGACCGATGAACCAGTGGAATACCGCGTATCCTTCCCGCATCGCCGTCTTCCTGTCGTGGCAGAACAAGACGATCATGAAGGTCGTGTCCTTCCGTCGTGTCATCCCGGCCACCGCCGTCGCCCTCTCGGCTGCTACCCTTTCACTGAAGGTCGGCGCCTCCTCGACACTCAAGGCTACGGTCTCGCCCGGCGGCACAACCGACACCGTCACCTGGAAAACCTCCGACGCGAAGATCGCCACCGTCACCGACGGCGGCGTAGTGAAAGCCGTCGCCCCCGGCACCTGCACCATCACCGCCACCGCCGGCCGCCACTCCGCCACCTGCACCGTCACAGTCACCCCCGCTACACCTTAGCACTGCCACGAGCAATAATAAAGGACAGCCCGATGGGCTGTCCTTTATTATTGCTCGTGGTCCCTGCAGGACTTGAACCTGCGACCCACGGATTATGAGTCCGCTGCTCTGACCGACTGAGCTAAGGGACCTGAGTTACCGGGGCGCTGCCCCGAACCCTGCCGCTACGGCCTGTTATTCCACAAGCTTTCGCAACGGCCTCCGCTAGCGGCTGATGCCGCTTGGGTATCAGCCGATCAGGGAGACTTTTCTATTTACACTTTAATCTCTACTTCGACGCCACTGGGGAGTTCCAGTTTCATCAGGGCGTCCACGGTTTTCGGCGTGGAGCTGTAGATGTCCAGGAGGCGGCGGAAGGAATTCAGTTCAAACTGTTCGCGCGCTTTCTTGTTGACGAAAGTCGAACGGTTCACCGTAAAGATCTTCTTGTCCGTCGGAAGCGGAATCGGACCGCTGACGACAGCACCGGTAGCCTTTACCGTCTTGACGATCTTGTCGGCCGACTTGTCAACGAGGGCGTGGTCGTAAGACTTGAGTTTAATTCTGATTTTCTGGCTCATTATTCTAATTTTTTAACAATTTTAATCTACATCATCATCCAGGAATCTGCGCGGACCGCCGTGTTTGTCGATGATTTCCTTGGCCAGGTTCGCCGGAACCTCCGCGTAGTGGGAGAATTCCATGGAACTGGTGGCACGGCCGGAAGTCAGCGTGCGGAGGACCGTCACATACCCGAACTGTTCGGCAAGGGGAACCTTGGCTTTGACAATCCGGGCGTTGCCCTTGGAGTCCATGTCCACGATCTGGCCGCGGCGGCGGTTCAGGTCGCCCACGACATCGCCCATATAGTCTTCGGGGGTAACCACCTCGAGCGACATGATGGGTTCCATCAGGACGGGACCGCATTTGCGAAGCGCGTTGCGGAAGGCCAGACGGGCGCAGATCTCGAAGGAAAGGGCATCCGAATCGACCGGGTGGAAGCTGCCGTCGAGCAGCCGCACTTTCAGCGAAGTCATCGGATAACCGGCCAGCACGCCGTTGGACATGGCGGCCTTGAAGCCCTTCTCCACGGAGGGGATGAACTCTTTGGGAATGTTCCCGCCTTTGACCTCGTCGATGAACTGGACGCCGGAGACGCCTTCGTCGGCCGGACCGAGTTCGACCTGGATGTCGGCGAACTTGCCGCGACCGCCCGTCTGCTTGCGGAACACCTGACGGTGGACGAACGCCTTGGTGACCGCTTCCTTGTAGTTGACCTGCGGTGCACCCTGGTTGATCTCCACGCCGAATTCCCGGCGGAGACGGTCCACGATGATGTCTAGATGAAGCTCGCCCATACCACTGATGATCGTCTGACCGGTCTCCTGGTTGGACTGGACGGTGAAGGTCGGATCTTCCTCCGACAGTTTGCCCAGCGCGATGCCGAGCTTGTCGAGGTCCTGCTGGGTCTTGGGCTCCACCGCGATACCGATCACAGGATCGGGGAACGTGATGGATTCCAGGACCACGGGATGGCTCTCGTCACAGATCGTGTCGCCCGTACGCAGCTCCTTGAAACCCACGGCGGCGCAGATGTCGCCGGCTTCGACCATGTCGATGGGGTTCTGTTTGTTGGAGTGCATCTGATAGAGGCGCACGACACGCTCCTTCTTGCCGGAGCGGGTGTTGAGAACCTGGGACCCTGCGGCGAGGTGACCGGAATAGGCGCGGACGAAAGCCAGGCGGCCGACAAACGGGTCCGTGGCGATCTTGAAGACCAGGCCGCAGAACGGGTCGGTAGCGATGGGCTTGCGTTCGACCTCACGGTCGGTGCGGGGATCGATGCCTTTGACGCTTCCCTTGTCGAGCGGCGAAGGGAGGTAACGCATCACGGCGTCGAGGAGGAACTGGATGCCTTTGTTCTTGAACGAGGAGCCGCAGCAGGTCGGAACCACCGCATTGTCGATGGTAGCCTTCCTGAGGGCGTCGATGATCTCCTGCTCGGAGATCGAGTCGGGGTCGTCGAAGAATTTCTCAAGGATTTCGTCGTTGTATTCGGCGACGGATTCGATGAGTTTTCCCCGCCACTCCTCCACCTCGTCCGCCATCTCGGCGGGAACGGGCTTCTCGACGTAGTTGACCAGCTCCTTGCTGGTTCCGTCGTAGTAGTAGGCTTTCTTCGCGATCAGGTCCACGATGCCTTCGAAATGCTCTTCGGCACCGATGGGCAGGCAGATCGGAATCGCGCGGGCGCCCAGTTTCTCGACAATTTCGTCCACGACGGCAAGGAAATCGGCACCGGTACGATCCATCTTGTTGACGTAGGCGATCTTCGGGACATGGTATTTGTCCGCCTGACGCCAGACCGTCTCCGACTGGGGCTGTACGCGGCCCACGGCACAGAAAGTGGCGATCGTCCCGTCCAAGACGCGGAGCGAACGCTCGACTTCGACCGTGAAGTCCACATGACCCGGGGTGTCGATCAGATTGATCTGGTACTGCTGCCCGTTGTAATGCCAGAAGGCCGTTGTGGCGGCCGACGTGATGGTAATACCACGCTCCTGCTCCTGGACCATCCAGTCCATGGTTGCAGCCCCTTCGTGCACCTCGCCTATCTTGTGGGTCTTGCCCGTATAATAGAGGATACGCTCCGAGGTCGTGGTCTTACCGGCATCGATGTGGGCCATGATACCGATATTACGCGTATATGTAAGGTCTCTTGCCATCTAACGCAGACTGAAAGGAGATTAGAAACGGAAGTGGGCAAATGCCTTGTTGGCCTCTGCCATTCTGTGCATATCCTCTTTTCTCTTGAATGCTGCACCTTCGTTGTTGTATGCAGCCATGATCTCTGCAGCCAGTTTCTCCGCCATGGAGTGGCCGGAACGCTTGCGGGCGAAGACAATCATGTTCTTCATCGAAAGGGAGATCTTTCTTTCCGGACGTACCTCCATAGGGACCTGGAAGTTGGCACCGCCGACACGACGGCTCTTCACCTCGACCTGCGGGGTGACGTTTTCGAGCGCCTTCTTCCAAATATCGATAGGAGCCTGTTCAGAATCTTTCATCTTCTCGCCGATGATATCGATGGCATCGTAAAAAATAGAATACGCGATACTCTTCTTCCCCTGCAGCATAAGATTGTTCACGAAACGGGTAACCTGTACATCGTGATACTTAGGATCAGGAAGTAGAATCCTCTTTTTAGGCTTCGTTTTTCTCATTTGTGTAAGAATTTAAATAGGTGAATTACTTCTTAGCGGCTTTCTTGGCAGCTTTCGGCCGCTTGGCGCCATAGAGGGAACGGCTCTGCGTACGACCCTCCACGCCTGCGGTGTCCAATGCGCCCCTAAGGATGTGGTAACGTACACCAGGGAGGTCCTTCACACGGCCGCCACGAACCAGCACGATGCTGTGTTCCTGGAGGTTGTGACCCTCGCCCGGGATGTATGCATTGACCTCTTTCTGGTTGGTGAGACGAACACGGGCCACTTTACGCATGGCAGAGTTCGGCTTTTTCGGCGTCGTGGTATAAACACGGACGCAGACACCACGCCGCTGAGGGCAAGCATCCAGCGCGCGAGATTTGCTCTTTTCGACGATAACCTCGCGTCCTTTGCGAACTAATTGTTGAATAGTAGGCATAAATAGTTGTAAATCTATTATTTATGTTTTATTACCCCGCTTTTTGCGGGGTTGCAAAGATAGGACAAAAATTCCTAACTGCCAACAAGTTTTGAACAAAATTAACGCAAGTCAAACGTAATACTGCCTGACACGGGATTTCCCGAGGCGGTCATGCCCTCTGCCACGGCGTTGAAATCGCCTGTGTAGAGAGGAACGGCACAATCCACGGTGAGGCTCCCGCCGGCTTCTATCTCCAGCAGGGGCTGCCAGAGCAGCGTCTGGCGGTAGTCAGGATAGTTGCTGTTACCTTCCACCGGAGCAGCGGTCACGGCCATGGGGATGCAGAGGCCCTGGTAGTCGATGACGCGGGCGTTGCTGTCGAACCGGAAGGCCGGAAGATTGCGCTTGTAGGTCACGAAATTGGCCACACCCTCGAAAATCCTGTTCCCGATGAAATGCGTATAGGGGTAGATGTCTATCGATTCGACCAGCAGCGGGTCGTAATCCAGGATCTTCTGCTGGTTGAACACCGGTACGCCATCGAGCATCATCATGGTCTGCTCGGACGAATACGCGGCATTGCCGCCGATATCCGCCAGGCGGATCTTGATGTCGAGGCTGCCGTCGCTCCTGCGCCGGGGGCGTATTTCGGACACGAACTCCGTGAAGACCTCCTCCATGGTCGTGAAGCGGGTGTAGTCGTCCAGGATATAGCGTACGCAGACGTTCTCGTCGAAAAGACCGTCGGTGCGGCGGGGCAGGTACTCGTACAGTGTGTCCGCCTCGAAACGGCGCTCTATCTGCATGGCGACGCTTCTGGCCTTGAGCGCGTCGCCGAGCGACTCGCTGATCTTCAGGACCGGGGCCGGGGCCACCCGGGGATTGACGTAGGGCGAGAACAACTCGATGTGGCAGCTGAGTTTCGGGTCGATGCCTTCGATCTCGCAGATGCACTCCTTGTTTCCGAATATGCCTCCGGTGAAGAAGGTCAGCGAACCGTCCTCCATGATGGGAGCCGCATAGACGTCCGACTTGTCGGAAGGCGAGGAGATGAAAGCGTATTTCCCGATCAGATGGGGAATCATCTCTTCGCTGAAGCCCACGATACGTCCGCGGATGACCTCTCCCTCGTAGTCGGGAATCCTCGAGCCCGAGACTTTTCCGGGATGTGACGCCTTGACGCTTCCCAGGAAGTCGGCGATGCCGGGATTGGCATTGTGCCGGATCCCGTCCTCATGAAACACCGAAAGGCTCAGCGTCACAGGCTCCCCGCTCCTGTTTTCCAGCAGCAGGCGGCCGTTCTCCCAGTGCAGCGTCACGCCGCTGTCGTGATCGGGTCCCATGCCCGAAGGAAGGCCTGCATATGCTTCGGGCGTTACGACTTCGACTCCGCCGTCCACACGTTCGTTCGTGAGCACATTGTACACGGACAGGGTCTTCGACGAGAGGCCCTCGTAGTCATAGCCCTCTTCGGCAATGTTCTGGGCGGTGTAAGCGATCAGACGGTAATTGCCCGTCGGAAGGGTGGGCGGAATCTCCATCCAGCCGGCTCCTCTGCCGGCCACGAGCGCAATCCTGGCATTGGCAACCATCGTCGATGCGTTGTGCAGCTCGAGGTATGCCACGCTGCTCACGGCAGAGAGCCGCCCTTGTCCGTCAACGCAGAAGGCCGAACACCAAATACGGTCACCGGCGACGAAAACGTCCTTGTCGGTCGAAATATAGGTGCGCTCCGCCACACGCTCCTGGGCCGGAAGCAGCATCGGCAGGGCAAGCAGGGCAAGCAGGAAAAAAAGTCTCTTCATGGTAAATCCGTTCTATTTGTCGTCGTTGGGCCAGTAGGAAGGCTTGTTCTTGGTGCCGGAACTCCAGAGCCAGCATTTGACGCATCGCGCCGGAAGCCAGTCGAATTCGTCGTTGGCCTGCTGGTCGCGCCCGGGGTCATCGGCATTGTGCTCCATATAGACGTCGTAATTGTTGCTATAGTATCTCCGCCAGTCTTTCTTGAGCACATATACCGGCTCGTAATCGTAGTCGCTCCGCCGGGTCCTCGGGAAAGAGGTATCGTGGGAGACGATGAAATACCTTGTCCTGGCAGGAACCGTAACGCTGACATAGCCCAGCACCATCTCTTCAGGATCGTTGACATTGACGATGTTGCCCCTCATCTCCATGGGTTCGGGAGAGAACAGCCCGCCCACGTCGTTGGAGTTCTTTTCGAGCAGGGTCCAGTACTTGTAGGCTGCCTCCGAAAGGGCCTCCTGCGTCAAATCGACCGAATACAGGTATGAAATCTTCTGGTCGTACCTGTCCATGGAATAGAGCCTGTGCCTGACAAGCCTGTTCTCGGAAAGGTCGCCCGTGGAAGCCACAAGCACACTGTTTACCACGCCTGAGCGCCAGCAGAAATAGGCGTCTTCCCCGTGTTCATAGGCGACCACGGTGTCACGCGGCATGACTTCTCCCTTGTGGATAGTGCCCCTGGGAACGAAATAATGCGTGGCATGGAAGGGAGCGTGGTATTCCCAGGTCTCCTCTCCGATCCAGCGATAGTAGATGTTGTCACGCTCGCCATGGGCGGAGACTTCCACCCACATCGTCGTCGCGTCGGGGCTTATCGAATAGGAAAGGCTGTCGATGGCGGAGGCCCTGAGCGGACGGGCCCACTCCGAAACATATTCTCCCGTTTCGGTCCTGACGACCAGCCTGTACTCCAATGAAGGGTCGGCCGGACGGGTGTCGATCCTGCTGCTGCCATTGCCGTAAACCGTGCCGTCGGAGGCTTCCACGAAGCAGGATGCCGACACATGTTCAAAGTGCCTTCCAGCCGTCACGTCTGTCGTCAGGTCCATCGAACGGCTGATCCTGACGACCGTGAAGTCCCCGATCAGTATGTCGCCCTCAACCACCAGCACGCCCCCGCGACCCTGCAGGTCGGGGTTGAAATCGTAGATGCACGAAACCGCGGCAAGCAGCGCCGTCATCAGCAAAAGGATGTTTCCAAGCTTTCTCATCAGAATTTCAGATTGAAGTTGACATAAGGAACCGGAACAGCGAAAACGCTGAGCATGTGGCCTTTGACGCCATTTCCATACGGTGTGTAGTAGATGGAATAGGGATTCTTGCGGCCGGTGACGTTGTAGCAGCCGAAGGTCAGCGACATGTGGGTCAGCTGCTTGAGGTAGTGTCCCGGCTCGATGATGAATGCAAGGTCAAGCCGGAAGTAGTCGGGTATGCGGTAGCTGTTGCGCTCGGAGTACACCAGTCTCGTCCCGTTGCCGTACTCATAGACGCCTATCGGCACCGTGACGGGCCGGCCCGTGGAATAGTCGAGGTTCACCGAGAGGCTGTAACGGTGGGTGAATCTGTAGTTGCCCACGAACTTCACGTCGTGCGGCTTGTCGTATGCGGCATTGTACCACCTGCCGCCGTTGACGGTCAGCACGCCGCGGTCTTCCATCTCGCGCAGCTGGGAGCGCGACCAGGTGTAGGAGACCCAGCCGTTGAGTTTGCCCAGGGTCTTCTTGACCATCAGCTCGACGCCGTAGGAGCGGTTTTCCGTCTCGATCAGGTCGTCCGCCAGGTTGGGGTTCATCACCAGCACGGCGCCGCTCTTGTAGTCGATGTAGTGCTGCACCCGCTTGTAGTAGGCTTCCAGGGAAATGTCAACCGTATTGTCGAGCAAGGTGCGGTAGAATCCGGCAGCGGCCTGCCAGCCCGTCTGCGGGCGTATCCTGTCACTGCTCAGGCGCCAGCTGTCGGTCGGCGAGACGTTGATGCTGTTCGAGATCATGTGGATGTACTGCCGCATGGTGTTGAAGCCGGCCTTGACGCTGGTAAGATCGTTGAACGAATATTTCCCGGATATCCTGAATTCGGGACCTCCGTAGCTCTTTTCCCCTGCTGCCTGGAAGAACTGCGACCAGCGCAGCCCCAGGTCGGCGGAAAGATTATCCGAAATGCGCCATGTGTCGCTCACGAAGACGGCCGCTTCGACGGCCCTTTCCCTGTCGAGAGCCCTGGAACTGACGGTCGAAGAGTCGCCGGTGGCGGTGAGCCTGCCCGGATTGAGGTCGTAGCGCGTGGCGTTCACGCCATAATCCAACGTATGGGAACCCTGGACGGACGACCTGAAATGGAGTTTGGCGAACGCCTGGTCAACTGCGGTTGAGAGCAAGTAGGACGTATAGGGACTGTAGCTGTCCTCCAGGCTGTAGTGGTAACTGTCGTATCCGACGGTCAGCGTCATGGAGTGATTTTCGTTGAACAGGCTGTGCCACTTGAGGGATCCGTTGACGTTGCGGTAGCGGAACGTGGTGTCGTTGCTGAAACTGAACTTGTCGCGCGACCAGTACCCGTAGGCGTGTATCGAGTTGTTGGCGTTGATCTTGTGGTTCAGGCCCAGGTTCACGTCCTGGAACGAGGCCTTTCCTCCGGTGTAATCGCTGTTTTCCGGAAGCAGCTTGAAGAGCCAGTTGGAATAGGTGGTGCGGCCGCCCAGGATGAAAGTGGTGCGGTCCTTCACGATGGGACCTTCCAGGTGCAGGCGGCTGGTGAGCAGTCCCAGACCGAGCGACCCCTGAATCTTCTTGCTGTTCCCCTCCCGGCTCTTGACCTCGAGCACCGAGGAAATGCGCCCGCCGTACGAGGCGGGAATCGAACTCTTGTAGAGTTCGACGTCGCTGATCACATCGGTGTTGAACGACGAGAGGATGCCGAACATGTGGTTGGGATTGTAGATCGTGCCGTCATTGAACAGGATCAGGTTCTGGTCGGTAGAACCGCCGCGCACGTTGAAGCCGCTGGCGGCCTCGCCCACTGTCTTCACGCCGGGAAGGGTCATCACCACCTTGAGGGCGTCGGCCTCGCCGAAGACCACCGGTACGTTCTTGATGACATTGACCCGCACCTTCTCGATGCCCATCTGGGGCGTGCGATGATGTGATGCACTCTCGGAAGTGACCGTGGCGCCTTTCAGGGTATAGACCTTCTCCTTCATGGTGACGTCGAGGGAGCCGTCGCCGAAGACCATCAGGTCGAGGCTGACGTCTTCCATCGAGTAGCCGCTGAAGCTCAACTTCATCTCACCCAGCGGAAGCACCATCTTGTAGAAACCGTAGCTGTCGGTAGTGGCGTAGGACCGGGTGCCCGGCACATAGACCGAGACGCCCGGAAGCGGCTCGCCGTTGGCCACGTCGCGCACATAGCCCCGCAGGGTGGCGGTTCCGTCCTTGCGGCCGGATTCAGGGTCGCCTATCTCATAGATCTTGTTCTGGAAGGTCATCACAGCCCCCTGCGTGTCGAGATGGTCGAGCAGTGAAGCCGCATCCGCAGCAGGCTGCACCCTGAAATAGCCGGCGGGGAGGTCGGTGGCCAGGTCGCGCCCTTTCATCACGAACCAGTGGCCGTCGTAGCGGGTCACCGTGTAGCCGCTCTCACGCAGGGCCGAGAACGCCTTGTCGAGGAATTCCCCCCTCGGAGCGCGGACTGTGTAGTTCCTCATGTCCGACGAATCCCGGAGGAAGAATATATCGGGTTCGACCTCCCTCCTGAGGAATGCAATCAGGTCCTGGACCTCTGCCTTGGTCACGTCGAGGGAGTCGGATGGAGTCTGTGCCTTGAGCGGGAGGAAGCCCAGCAGCAGAAGCAGCGGGAAAAGGATGCGTAACTGTCTCATAGCGATTCAGCGTAAGAGAGCACCTCCTTGCAGAACTGCTCGAAATTGAGCGATCGATTCCTCTCGAGCGCTGCCAGATGCCTTTTGATCTCCCGCTTCTTGTCCTTGTATTGATTCAGGAGCTGCCCTCTCCGTCTTATGGGGACGATGCGGCCCTCCTCTGAAACATAGCAGTAGGAGACGCTGTATAGGAAGATATTGTGTATCTTGGGATTGTAGTTCCCTCCTTCGTATCCCATTCCGGTACGCAGGTGGCCGTCGAGATCCTGCTGCAGGGTGCGCCTCACCTGCTTGAAGGCCTTCGCGCGTCCGTCATGGAGCAATTCCCAGTAACCGTCGGGGGCACTCCCGCCAAAGCGTTTCTTCAAGTTGAAGAACTGCCGCCCGCCCATGCTGAAACGGTCCACGTAGGCCGAAGCGAGCACCTTATACAGTTCTCCCGTAGGCGTCTTGACCAGGAGGTCCTGCCGGGCGGCGTCCACATTGAGGAGCACTCCGCTGTAGCGCTTCCCGTTGTAAACCACTTCACCGGTCTCGAAGGCAGGGTCCGACCAGAAATACGTACCGTTGAACGCTTGCGTGTATGTGAAGGCCTTATGTCCCCGGTAGAGCAACGCCGACCCTTGCGCGGCATCCATGTACCGGGTTGCATCATTCTGGGCCATGCCTCCGGCAGGGAGCAGGAGTGTAAGGACAATGGCGGCTTCCAGATAATGTTTCATACAGAAATGATATAAAAAAATGCTGTTTTGGTGCAATCGGTCTCGTTATAATTACAATTTAATCCTATCTTTGCATAGAATCATCGGACAGACCGACACAAATGTAATAAAAAAACCTATATATGAAGAAAATCGCTATGGTCGCCTTCGGCGGAAACGCTCTTTTGCGAAGCGGCCAGAAAGGAACTTACCAGGAGCAGCTGGCCAATGTCGAACAGACCTGCGAGCAGCTCTATAATCTTTTGGACCAGGGTTATTTCCTCGTCATCGGACACGGAAACGGACCCCAGGTCGGAACCGTCATGCTGCAGCAGGAGGCAGGCCGTCAGCTCTTCAATCTGGAAGCGATGCCGATGGACTACTGCGGCGCCCAGACCCAGGGCGCCATCGCCTACCTCATCGAGCAGGGCATGAACCGCGTGCTGGTGCGCCATGGCAACCGGCGCCGCGTCGTCTCGCTGGTCACGCAAGTGGTCGTCGACAAGGACGACCCGATGTTCCGCAACCCCACCAAGCCCGTGGGCCCCTACTACACCCGGGAACAAGCGGAACGCTTCCAGGCCGAGACTGGCGCCGTCTATCGCGAAGATCCCAAGGGAAACGGCTGGCGCAAGGTCGTCGCCTCACCGAAACCCGTCCGGATCAACAACCTCGAGATCATCCGCCAGCTCGTGGAAGTGGGCAACATCGTCATCACGGTAGGTGGCGGCGGTATCCCGGTCATCGAGAACGGCGGCATCCTCTCCGGCGTCGAGGCCGTTATCGACAAAGACCTCGCCTCGGCCCTCTGCGCCTCGCAGATCCGCGCCGACGCACTGTTCATCCTCACCGACGTGCCGAAAGTCTATGTCAATTTCCGCAAACCCGGTGAACGTGCACTCGACGTGATCACGGTCGAGGAAGCCAAGCGCTACCTGGCCGAAGGCCATTTCACCGAAGGCTCTATGGCGCCGAAAGTGCGCGCCGGCATCTTCTTTGTGGAAAACGGCGGCACGGAGTGCGTCATCACCGAAGCGGGCCAGCTCGACAACCCGTCCTGCGGCACGCGCATCGTCAGACAATAACAATTCATCCTATACAACTAAAAATGGCTTACAACCTCAGAAACCGGAGTTTCCTCAAACTCCTCGACTTCACCCCGAAAGAGATCCAGTATCTCCTCGACCTGGCCCGCGACCTGAAGCGCGCCAAATACGCCGGCACCGAACAGCCGCGTCTCAAGGGCAAGAACATCGCCCTGATCTTCGAGAAAACCTCGACCCGCACCCGCTGCTCCTTCGAAGTAGCCGCCTATGACCAGGGTGCCCACGTCACGTATCTCGGCCCTTCCGGCTCGCAGATCGGCATCAAGGAATCGATGAAAGACACCGCCCGCGTGCTGGGCCGCATGTTCGACGGCATCGAATACCGCGGCTTCGCCCAGACCACGGTCGAGCAGCTGGCCGAATATTCGGGTGTTCCCGTGTGGAACGGCCTGACCAACGAATTCCACCCCACCCAGATCCTGGCCGACTTCCTGACCATGAGCGAACACGTGGACAAACCGCTCAGCAAAGTGTCCTACGCTTATCTGGGCGACGCCCGCTTCAATATGGGCAACTCCCTGATGGTCGGCGGCTGCAAGATGGGCATGGACGTGCGCATCGTGGCCCCCAAGTCGCTCTGGCCGAACCCGGAACTCGTAGAAACCTGCCGCAAGATTGCGGCCGAAACCGGCGCGACCCTCACCCTGACGGACGACGTGGACGCCGGCGTCAAGGGCTGCGACTTCCTCTACACCGACATCTGGGTCTCGATGGGCGAGCCCGACGAAGTCTGGAAAGAGCGCATCAAACTGCTGATGCCCTACCAGGTCAACGCCAAGATGATGGAACGCACCGGCAATCCGAAGTGCAAGTTCATGCACTGCCTCCCCTCCTACCACAACCTGGAGACCAAGGCCGGCCGCGACGTCTATGAGAAATTCGGTCTCGACGGCATCGAAGTGACCGAAGATGTCTTCGAAAGCGAAAACAGCATCGTCTTCGACGAAGCCGAGAACCGCATGCACACCATCAAAGCCGTCATGGTTGCAACCTTGGGTGACTAAACCATGAAACGCTTCTTCTACTTTACCGCACTGGCAGCGGCGCTCTTCCTGAGCGCCCCTGCCTTCGCGCAGACGCCGGTCGAACAGGTCAACCAGGAGATTTCCCGCAACGAGGAGGCGCTCAAGAACGCCGAAGAGAGCCGGAAGGAAGTCATCCGCCGCTGCGAACGCAACATCGACCAAAGCCAGAAGGCCATCAAGCGGGCCGAAGAGCGGATCGACGATGCCAAGGCAGCCAAAAAAACGGCTTCCGAAGCCCTCAAGCTCCGCAAGGAAGAGCTCAAGAGCGCCAAAGCCACCTATAAGGAACTCGAGAAACAGATGAAGGCCGACGGCGTGGACAACGTCGAAAAAGAGCAGCTCAAACAGCGGAAAAACGATCTCAGGGAACTGGAACGGGATATCCGCAAAGACCAGAACAAAGTCAAGGACTACGACAAGGATATCAAGAAAGCCCGCGACGAGATCAAGAAGCACAAGTCCGACATCCAGGACAACCGCAACGAAATCAAAGCGGCCAGGCTCCAGGTCAAGTCCGCCAAGGACGACCTGAGGCAAAGCAAAAAGGTCAAGAAAGAGCTTACCAAGTAAAAGAAAAGAGCTGCCCGGTTGAGCAGCTCTTTTTTTTGTTCAGTTCGCTTAGATCGTCTCGAAGACTTCCTTGATGATGCCGATGGCTTCGCGGAGCTGGTCTTCCGTAATGACCAACGGCGGGGCGAAGCGGATGATGTGGCGGTGGGTCGGCTTGGCAAGCAGGCCCTTTTCAGCCATCTTCAGGCAGATGTCCCAGGCTTCGATGCCGTTCTGCGGCTCGGTGATCACGGCGTTGAGCAGACCCTTGCCGCGGACCGACTTGAAGTACGGCGACTTGATCTTGGCGATTTCCTCGCGGAAGATATTGCCCAGATAAGCGGCCTTTTCGGTGAGGTGTTCGTCGCGGATGACCTCGAGGGCGGCGACGGCGACCTTGGCGGCGAGCGGGAAGCCGCCGAACGTGGAGCCGTGTTCACCCGGCTTGATGGTCAGCATGATCTCATCGTCGGCCAGCACGGCGGAGACGGGAAGCACACCGCCCGAGAGGGCCTTGCCGATGGTAATCATGTCGGGGCGGACGCCTTCGTGGTCGCAGGCGAACATCTTGCCGGTACGGGCGATACCCGTCTGGACTTCGTCGGCGACGAAGAGCACGTTGTGCGCGTGGCACAGGTCGTAGCACTTCTTGATGTAGCCGTCTTCCGGCACATAGACGCCGGCTTCGCCCTGGATGGGTTCCACGATCATGGCGCAGACCTTGTCGCCCTTCTCGTCGAGCACCTTGCGCAGCGCTTCGGTGTCGTTGTACGGGATCTTGATGAAGCCCGGGGTGAACGGTCCGTAGTTGTAGTAGCTGTCCGGGTCGTTCGACATGGTGACGATCGTGATGGTGCGGCCGTGGAAGTTGCCGTCGCAGACGATGATCAGCGCTTCGTTCTCGGGGATGCCCTTGACCACATAGCCCCAGCGGCGGGCCAGCTTGAGGGCGGTCTCGACCGCTTCGGCGCCCGAGTTCATCGGGAGGAGCTTGTCGTAGCCGAAGAATTCCGTGGCGAATTTCTCATAGGGACCGAGGCAGTCGTTGTAGAAGGCGCGCGAGGTCAGGCAGAGTTCCTGTGCCTGGTCGGTGAGGGCCTTGACGATCTTCGGGTGGCAGTGTCCCTGGTTCACGGCGGAATAGGCCGAGAGGAAGTCGAAATAGCGTTTGCCGTCGACATCCCAGACGAAAGCGCCCTTGCCTTTGGCCAGCACTACGGGCAGCGGATGGTAGTTATGAGCACCGTACCGATCTTCCAGATCGATGTACTTCTGAGCATTGGGGGTGATATTCATGGTGTTTTGTGATAAATGTCATTCCGAATGGCAAATTTGCGAATTATTTCGCAAGAAAACGAATCTTTCGCCACGAAAATGTGAGATAAAGTGAGCGGACGGCCTGATTGACGAAATAGGCGATATACAGGGCCTGCGGCCCGAAATACGGTTCGCAGAGGAAAAAGGCGGCCAGGAACAGGACGGCGGCCCAGATCATGCACAGCATCAGCGACCGCGCCTCCGTGGCGCCGATGAAAATGCCGTCCCAGATGAAGGCCGTACAGCTGAACAGCGGCATCAGCAGCAGCCAGAAAAGATAGCGGCCGCTGGCTGCGATGACCTCGGCGTTGTCGGTCAGCAGGCCGATGATGGCCCGGGGAAACACCGCATACAGGATCGTAAAGAGCGCCCCGATGAGCGCACCCCAGAGGAACGTATATTTGACGGTCTGCCGGAGCGAAGACGGATTCTCTTCACCGATGAAACGTCCCGTCATGGCTTCGCCGGCATAAGCGAAACCGTCTATGAAGTAGGAGAAGAGCATGAACAGGTGCATCATCACCGAACTGACGGCCAGTTCCACGTCGCCGAAACGGGCGGCCATGATGGTGAAGCCCTCGTAGACCACCACCAGCATCAGCGAGCGCACGAAGAGCTGGATGTTGATGGAGAAGAAACGCTTGAAATACTTCCATTTCATGCTGTGCAGGATGGTCGTCCCCTGCATCAGCTTGCGGTAGCGCGAGCGCATCAGCAGCAGTGCCAGCAGCAGCCCCGTCCACTGGGCAACCAGCGTGCCGACCGCCACACCATTTATTCCCAGCGGCGTATAGAACGACAGCAGCCAACTGGCCAGCATATTGACGATGTTGACCCACAGGTCGGTGATCATCGGAAAGACCGTGTTCTGCATCCCGATGAACCAGCCCTTGAACACGAAAAGCGACAGCGTGGCGGGCGCCGCCCAGATACGGATATGGAAGTAGCTGCGGGCCACCTGCTCCACCTGCGGCGAGCAGGGAACCAGCCAGAGCATCAGATCGACGAAAGCCCACTGGATGAGGATCAGCAGCACCGAGACGGCCAGCGCCGTGGCGATGCCCTCCGAGAAGGTCCCGATCGAGGCTTTCCAGTCACCACGCCCATAGGCCTGGGCGGTGATGCCGCCCGTCCCCACCCGAAGGAAGCCCATGTTCCAATAAAGAAGGTCGAAGAGCATCGTGCCGACGGCGATGCCGCCGATCAGCGCGGCGTCGCCCAGGTGGCCGGCGACAGCCGTATCCACGATTCCCACCAGCGGCACCGTAATATTGGCCAGGATGCTGGGAACGGCCAGCCGGACCACTTCACGGTTGATGGGATTGCGGAAGACCATTAGCGGTACTTTTTCTCTTCTTCCAGCATCCCGAGATAGGAGCTGTAGCGTTCGGGCGAGATGGTGCCCGTCTCCAGCGCTTCCTTGACCGCACAGCCGGGTTCGTGGGTATGGGTACAGGGCTTGAAGCGGCAGTTGTCCATCACGCGCAGCATTTCCGGGAAATAGGTGCTCAGTTCTTCGGGCTCGATGTCCACCAGGCCGAAGCCGCGGATACCGGGCGTGTCGATCACGAATCCGCCGCCCGTGAGCGGGTGCATCTCATAGAAAGTGGTGGTATGTTTCCCCTGCAGATGGCTCAGCGAAATCTCGCCGATCTTTGGATCGAGCGTCGGATCGAGGGCTTTCAGCAGGGAAGACTTGCCCACGCCGGACGCGCCGGAGAAGAGCGTCAGCCCTTCGCGGCAGATCGCCCGCACGGCGGAAATGCCCGTCCCCCTGCGGGCGGAAATCTCCAGCACCTCGTATCCCGCACCACGGTAAAGCGCCTTGAAATCAGCGAGTTGCTCCTGGAGCACAGGCTCCGTGTAAAGATCCACCTTGTTGATCAGGATTACGGGGCGGATGCCATAGGCCTCGCAGGTCACCAGGAAGCGGTCGACGAAGGCGAGCTTGGTTTCGGGCAGGATGATCGTGACGATCAGGAACACACGGTCGAGATTGGCCGCGATGATGTGGCTTTCGCGGCTCAGGTTGGTGGACCGGCGGATCACGTAGTTCTTGCGGGGGAGGATTTTCGTGATGGTCCCGTCTTCGAATTCGACGCGGTCGCCCACGGCCACGGGATTGGTGGCCTTCGAGCCGGCCAGACGGAGTTTTCCGCGGATGACGGCCGGGAAGGGCGCCCATTCCGGCAGGACGGAGAGCAGATAGTGGCTTCCCGTATGCTTTACGACCGTTGCGATACCTTTGTCCATCGCCGCAAAGATACAAAAGATTCCCGGTCAAGCCGGGAATGACGCATTTATTTTCTATCTTTGTCTGACAATTGTTCGTTCTATGTACACCCTTGAAGAGATCGACCACATTCTGGACAACTGCGCCAAGCTGCAGCATGTCCGTCTTGAACCGGCCAACCTGTATGCTCCGCTCGACTACATGATGTCGATCGGCGGAAAACGCATCCGTCCGAAACTTTGTCTGCTGACCTGCAACCTGCTCACAGACGACTTCCGCAACGCGGAGATTTTCCCTGCGATGGCCCTGGAAGTCTTCCACGAATTCACGCTCATCCACGACGACATCATGGACCGCTCCGACACCCGGCGCGGCTGCCTGACCGTCTACAAGAAGTGGAACGAGAACATCGCCATCCTTTCGGGCGACGTGATGTCGATCCTGGCCTACAAGTATCTGGCGTATGCCAGGCCGGAGGTCCTGCCGCAGGCGCTCGACCTGTTCACGGGTACCGCGATGCAGGTCTGCGAAGGCCAGCAGTACGACATGGACTTCGAATCGATGCCCTTCATCACGATGGACGACTACCTGAACATGATCGGGCTCAAGACCGCCGTTCTCCTGGCCTGTGCCGCGAAGATGGGCGCGCTGCTGGGCGACGGCTCCCCTCAAGTGTGCCAGGCCCTGTATGATTTCGGCTACAAGCTGGGCATCGCCTTCCAGATCACCGACGACTACCTGGACACCTTCGGCAACGAGCAGGTGTTCGGCAAGAAGATCGGCGGTGACATCACCAACAACAAGAAAACCTGGCTGCTGGTGGAATGCCTCCGCCGCGCCGACGTGGCGCGCAAGCAGAAGCTCCAGGAGCTGATGCACCTGGGCGAGGAAGCCCGCGCCGAAAAAGTCGAAGCCGTGCGCCAGATCTACGTCGAGCTGGGCGTCAAGGAAGCCGCTGAGGCAGAGATTCTTGTCTGGCACAAAAAGGCCATGTCCGACCTGGCCCGGGCCGGTATCGCTCCTTCCCGTACGGTGCAGCTCGAGCGTTTCGCCGAAGAAATCATCCACCGTGAAAAATAGGTTTGAGATCATGGCGCCTGCCGGCAACTTCGAATGCCTGCAGGCCGCCATCCAGGGCGGAGCGAATGCCGTGTATTTCGGCATCGGCCGCCTCAACATGCGTTCGCATTCCGCCAACAATTTCGCCGCGGAAGACCTCCCGCAAATCTGCGCGATCTGCCGCGCAAACGGCGTACGTACCTACCTGACCCTCAACATCACCCTCTACGACGAAGACCTCGCTCCCATGCGCGAAACGCTGCTGGCGGCACGGGAGGCAGGCATCAGCGCCATCATCGCTTCCGACATGGCCGCCATCGCCGAGGCGCGGCGGCTCGGTCTGGAAGTGCACATCTCCACGCAACTCAGCGTGTCGAACGTGGAGAGTCTGCGCTTCTACAGCCAGTTCGCCGACGTGGTGGTCCTGGCCCGCGAACTCAACCTGCATCAAGTGCGCGCCATCTCCGAGGCGGTCGCCCGCGAGGGCATCTGCGGACCGTCGGGCCGTCCGGTGCAGATCGAAATGTTCTGCCACGGTGCGCTCTGCATGGCCATTTCGGGCAAATGCTATCTGTCGCTCCACGAACACAACGCTTCGGCCAACCGTGGCAACTGCTACCAGGTATGCCGGCGCGGCTACGAAGTGACCGACCTGGAATCGGGCCGGAAGCTGCTCATCGACAACCAGTACATCATGTCGCCCAAAGACCTGTGCACCATCGAGTTCCTCGACAAGATGGCAGATGCCGGGGCCACGGTCTTCAAGATTGAAGGACGCGCCCGCAGCGCCGAATACGTGAAGACGGTCACGCAGGCCTACCGCGAGGCCGCCGACGCCATCGAGGCGGGCCGCTTCACGCCGGAGCTGGGCGCCGCGCTCAAGGAGCGCCTCGCCACGGTCTTCAACCGTGGCTTCTGGGACGGCTATTACCAGGGCGCCCGGCTCGGCGAGTGG
The DNA here is from genome assembly GCA_947168065.1 of uncultured Bacteroidales bacterium. Taxonomy (GTDB): domain Bacteria; phylum Bacteroidota; class Bacteroidia; order Bacteroidales; family UBA932; genus Cacconaster. The sequence goes on along the minus strand of CAMVKH010000003.1, from coordinate 193,853 downwards.
AGCGAGGTGTACGGCAACCAGGCCAAGCGCACGAAAATCTATCTGGGCAAGGTCACCAACTATTACGGCCGCCACGGCGTAGCGGAGATCCTGATGGAAACCGGAAGCTTCCGCGTCGGAGACACCCTGCTGATCTCAGGCTCCACCACCGGCGTCGTCGAAACCGTCGTCTCTGAAATCCGCCTGGACGACAGCCATATACTGGAAGAGGCCGCCAAAGGCGACCTCTGTTCCATTCCCGTCCCCGAACGCGTCCGTCGGGGCGATAAGGTGTATTATTGGGACACCCACTTGTCGACGGCTTCGCGAAGCTGCTCGTCGTAACGCAGTGCTACCGGCACGCTGGCACGGTTGAAATAGTAGCGCGTGACGATTTCCTGCTCTACCAAGGGCAGGATTTCCGCTTTCTTGGCGCGCAGAACGGCCGCTTTGTCCATATTGACTTTCTTCTGGAGCGCCTCGATCTCTTCCTTGTAGTTCTCATAGAGATCTTCCGCCTTGGCGGCGCGGATCATCTGGTCGAGCGCGGTCTGGGCGGCCGTGCGGGCGTCGAAGTCCTGGGCGGCGGCATAGGCGACGAAGTCTTCATACTCCGCATCCGTCAGATGGAAATCGCGGTCGATGGTCTCGTGTTTGAGGTAGTATTCGATGGCATAGGAGCCCAGGATGTCGTAGTAGATGAGCGACACCGTGGGGCGGCTGTAGGGATGACCCTCGACCGTGATGTCCGGGGCGATGCCGCCGTTCGCATCCTTGTCGAGCGTACCGTCTTCGTGGCGGTTGCTGTAGTCGATGGCCTGCACGCAGCGGCCGCTGGGCGTATAGTACTTGCCGGTCGTGAGTTTCATCTGGGTGTTGTAGGGCATCGGACGGACCGACTGGATGAGGCCCTTACCGAAGGAACGGGTACCTGCGATCGTGGCGCGGCCCAGGTCCTGCAGGGCACCGGCCGTAATCTCGGAGGCGGAAGCGGAGTTGCCGTTGACCATCACGAGAAGAGGCATCAGCGTATCGACGGGCGACTCGGTCGTGCGGTATTCCCGGTTCATCTCGGGCACGCGGCCCTTGGAAGACACCACGAGGGTTCCCTTCGGCACGAAGAGCGAGACCAGGCTGATGGCTTCGTCCATCACGCCGCCGCCATTGTCGCGCAGGTCGATGACCAGGCGTTTCGCGCCGGCTTCCTTGAGACGGAGCAGCGTTTCCTTGAACTCTTCGGCCATCTTGGCGGTATAGCCGGTCAGCTGGATGTAGCCGATGTCATCTTTGTAGATGCCGGCATAGGTGATGTCGGACACGTGGATCCGCTCGCGGACCACCGTCACGTCCACCGTGTCTTTCGTACGGCCTTTGATGAGTTTGAATTTCACCTCCGTGCCGGGCTGGCCCTTCATCCTTCCGGAACTCTGCTCAGATGTTTCCTCATAGACAGGGATGCCGTCGATCTCGATAATCGTGTCGCCGGGCTCAAGGCCGTACTTGGCGGCCGGAGAGCCTTCGTAAGGCTCGATGATGCGGACGCCTTCACCGGGCGCCTTGCGGATCAGCGCACCGACGCCACCGTAGTTTCCAGTGGTCAGCAGCTCAAAGTCTTCTCCTTCATCTTCAGAAATATACACCGTATACGGATCGAGTGTGGCGAGCATCGCCCGCACGCCTGCGATGACCATTTTGTCGAAATTGACCGTATCGACGTAGGCCTGCGCCAGCTCGCGCAGGACGGCATACTCCACCTCCAGGCTCTGTCCCAGTTTGAAATCCTGGCTCTGCGCCTTCGTTTCCACCGACACCGATGCACACAGTGTCGCGACGGCCAGCGCCGTCCAAAGCATCTTTCTTTTCATCTCTCGAGTTGATATAACTTACAAAAGTAACATTTTTATCCGTAACTTTGTTTCCGCAAAGCCCCAGCCAACAATGGACATCCTTTTCGCCACCAACAACCCCCACAAACGGGAAGAAGCCCAGGCCATTCTGGGCCCCCGCTTCCACGTCGTCACCCCCGCTTCGAAAGGCCTTCCCGGCGACCTGCCGGAAACCTGCGATACGCTGCGGGGCAACTCCATCCAGAAAGCCTGCGCCGTGTGGAACCACTTCCAGCAGGACTGCTTCGCCGACGACACGGGTCTGGAAATCGATGCGCTTGGCGGCGCCCCCGGCGTCCACACCGCCCGCTACGCAGGCGAGGACAAGGATCCGGCCGCCAACCGCCGCAGGGTGCTCCGGGAACTCGAGGGCCTTCCTTTCGAAAAGCGTTCGGCGCGCTTCCGCTGCGTGGTCGCGCTCATCGAAGACGGTGCGCTCCAAGTCTTTGAAGGAACTTGCGAGGGCCACATCGCCCTGCAGGAGAGCGAGGGGGTCCAAGGTTTCGGCTATGATTCAATTTTTGTTCCAATCGGCCTCGATGTGACGCTTGCCGAGATCTCGATCGAAGAAAAGAACCAACTTTCCCACCGCGGAAAGGCCATGCGGATGCTCCAATGCCATCTGTTGCAAAATCACGGCTAGTCGTCCTGCACCTGACGAAGTACTCCGACCACGCGCTGATCCTGCACGCCGTCGATTCGCTCAGCGGGCGCCGCAGTTTCCTGGTGCGGGGTCTCAAGCGCGGCAACGCCACGGCCGCCTTCCATCCCCTGAGCGTGCTCGAGGTCGTCAGCGGTGAATCGCCCAAAAGTTCGCTGGCCTGGCTGCGGGAATGGGAACCCGCAGCGGCCCTCCACGCCATCCGCAGCGACCGCGTCAAAGCTTCGGTAGCGATGTTCGTCAGCGAAGTACTCTATCGCAGCTTTACCAACGAATTGTCCGACCCGCAGTTTTTCGACTGGCTCTCCGAGACGATTGTCGCCCTCGACGCCACCGAAGGCAGCGTCGCCAATTTCCCGTTGTGGTTCCTTGTGTCCTATGCCGTCAAGATGGGCTTCATGCCGGACGCCGCGGCCATCGAACCGCCGGGCATGTTCAGTCCGGACGAAGAAGCGTTATTCCACAAGATCCTGGGTTCCTCCTTCGAAGAAACGATGGCCATCCCGCTCTCGGCCACCCGCCGGCAGGCCTTCTCCCGCCGGATGCTGCAATACCTCTCCCACCATCTGGGCGCCACCATAGACGCCAAAAGCCTCGACGTCCTCCACGCCGTCCTGGCATAGAGACCCGGTCAAGACGGGCATGACGAAAGCCCCGGCCGACGGCCGTCAGGGAGTCGGCTGGCGGACGATGATGGCGTTGGCGACGGGACGTTCGCCGGAGGCGTCGAATTCCTTGTTATCGCTGGGGTGGTTGACCACCTGGCCGCGGACGACCATCGTGGTGGAACCGCCGCCGTCGAGGTTGACGGCGTCTGCACAGCCGAGGGCTTGCATCACTTGCAGCAGTTCGTTCATCGAGAGGCCGGCGGCCTGCTTGTTGCGGCCGTCGGCCACGAGCAGCACGACGGTGCCGTCGGGACGGACACCCACAGCCGTACGGGGATGGCGGTTGGTGTTGAACTTGTCTTTGGCCTGCGGTTCGGCTTCTCCCGCCACGAGCAGCATCGGACCTGTGGTGACTACGTCTTCGGCTTCGATGTCGCGCTCCCAGCGGGCGATCTCATCGCTCTTGAGCACGTAGATGTCACCGCGGAAGGTGGCCACGGCCCCGGTCTGGCGCGTGCTGCGGCCGCGGCGCGGATTCTCGTAGGAATCCGGCGCATTCGGCGCCAGCTCCGCACCGTCCACCCGCAGGTAATTCACGGAACCATAGGGTGCCCGCATGTTGAAGAATGAACCGTTGATGGCGGCGATGGCGTCGTAGCGGGCCGCCAGGGCCGAAGTCGTTTCGAGGGTCTTCTCGACCGAAGGAACGATGTCGAACCGGGCTCCCGGCGCGATTTCCAGCACACAGAGATATTGGTTGGCGCCGAACAGATTCTCCGCAAAGGCAGCCCGGCGGAGGACGATTCCTTCGGCGACGGTCTCTTCCGACCAGTCGCCGCCGGCCAGGATCCCGGACTCCTGCGCCGTAGAAGTGCAGCAGCCCAGCAGCAGGACGGCCAATACGATCAGATTATTCTTCAACAAGTTCATAATCAATGATTTTTTGTTCAAGGTTGGCGCGCAGGACACGGACTTTCACCGGGTCGCCCAGATGGAAGACCCGGCCGGATGCCTTGCCACGCGTTTCATATTTCTCTTCATCAAACTGATACCAGTCGCTGCGGATTTCGCGCAGCGAGACCATGCCCTCGATCTTCGTGGGCTCGATCTCCACATAGATGCCCCATTCGGTCAAGCCGCTGACGTGGCCTTCGAAGATCCGGCCGATCTTGTCCTGCATGAATTCCACCATCTTGAACTTGATGGAGGCCCGCTCGGCGTCGGTGGCAATCTGTTCGCGGACGGAACTGTGCTCGCAGCAGTTCTCGTAGTAGAGCTTGTCCTGCGAAGTGGCTCCGTCCATGTACATCGCCAGCAGGCGGTGCACCATCATGTCGGGATAGCGGCGGATGGGCGAGGTGAAGTGGGTATAGTACTGGAAGGCAAGTCCGTAGTGGCCCACGTTGTCGGTCGAGTAGCGGGCGCGCGCCATGCTGCGCAGGGCCAGCAGTTGCAGCGCGTTTTCCTCGGGCTTGCCCTTGGCCTCCTTCATCAGGTCGTTGAGCGCGCCCGCGGCTTGTTTCGGGTCGGACGTATCGCCCAGCTTGTGGCCGAAACTCTTGGCGAAGTTGCGCAGGCTGTCGAGTTTCTCGGGATCGGGGTTCTCGTGGATACGATAGACGAAGGTCGGATTCTTGGCCTTGCAGCGCTTGGTCACGTATTCCGCCACACAGCGGTTGGCCAGCAGCATGAATTCCTCGATGAGCCAGTTGCTCTCCTTGCTCTCCTTCTGCACGACGTCGAGCGGCCGGCCCTGCGGGTCGACGATGACTTTCATCTCGGGCCGTTCGAAGGAGATGGCTCCGTGTTCGAAGCGCTGCTTGCGCAGGATGGTGGCCAGTGCGTGCAGCTGGCCGATCTCCGCGGCAAGGGGGCCCTCACCCGTCTCGATGATGCGCTGCGCCTGCTCGTAGTCGAAGCGCTGGTCGGAATTGATGACGGTGCGGCCGAACCACTGCGCGATGACTTTCGCTTTGGCGTTCAGTTCGAACACGGCGCTGAACGTGAGCTTGTCCTCGTGCGGACGGAGCGAGCAGAGCTTGTTGGAGAGCTTCTCGGGCAGCATCGGGATGGTACGGTCCACCAGATAGACCGAGGTGCCGCGGGCAAACGCTTCCTTGTCGACCGGCGAACCGGGTGTCACGTAGTACGTCACGTCGGCGATGTGGATGCCGACTTCCATGTTGCCGTTCTCCAAGGTGCGGAAGGACAGCGCGTCGTCGAAGTCCTTGGCGTCCGAGGGGTCGATGGTGAAGGTCGTCACGCCGCGGAAGTCGCGGCGGCCTGCCAGGTCTTTGGCCGTGATGGCTTCCGATATCTTGTCGGCCGCCTTCTCCACTTCGGGTTCGAAACGGTAAGGCAGCTGGAACTCGGCCAGGATGGCGTGCATCTCGGTATCGTTCTCACCCGGGACACCCAGCACGTCGACGATGCGGCCGACCGGCTCGGCGCTGCGCTTGGGCCAGTCCGTCACCAGCACGGCGACCTTCATGCCGTGGGCGGCTTTCAGGCCGCCGATCTCGGGAAGTTCGTCCGGACCGGCGACGTCGATCCGGATATCGTAGGGCATGTTCTTGCTTTCGACGATGGCCCAGACCTGCCGCCCGCGGACCACCAGGATACCGATATGCGGCTTGGTGCTGCGCCGGATGATCTTGACCACCTCGCCTTCGAGGCTGCGGCCCGCGGCTCCGGCCTGGAGCCGGCGCTTCGAGACTTCGATCTTCACGAAATCGCCGTTGAGCGCGAAGTGGAGTTTGCGCATGGGGATGAAGATGTCTTCCGTGCGTCCCTCCACTTTCACGAAGCCGAAACCGTCGCGCGAAAGGGAGACCGTCCCCTCGAATTCCTCCACCGACTTGGAGCGGCGTTCCTTCGTCCGGACAGGCTCCTGTTCTCCCCGTGCCAGCCGCTTCGCCCGCTTGAGCGCACCCTCTCCCCTTTTGTTGGTATTTTTTCCCTTTTTGCCGGTTTTGCGATTCGATGAAGCCATATATTCCTTAATTTTGCAGCATTACAATCAGACAAAATTAATAAAAATATGGATAAGAAGGTTCTTTTGATGATTTTGGACGGCTGGGGAGAAGGCCGCCACGACTATTCCAACGCGATCTGGACACAAGGCACACCCAACATAGACGCCCTCCGGGCAAAATACCCTTTCAGCCACCTGCAGGCCTGCGGCGAGTGGGTCGGTCTTCCCGACGGCCAGATGGGCAACTCCGAAGTCGGCCACATGAACCTGGGCGCCGGCAGGGTCGTCTATCAGGACCTGGTCAAGATCAACATCGCCTGCCGTGAGCACAAACTGCTGGAAAACAAGGAGATCAAAGCCGTGTTCGACTATGTGAAGACCTCCGGGAAGAAACTCCACCTGATGGGTCTGACCTCCCATGGCGGCGTCCACTCCTCCCTCGACCACGTGTATGAATTCCTGCGGGTAGCCAAGGAGCAGGGTCTGGAGAAAGTCTTCGTCCACGCCTTTATGGACGGCCGAGACACCGACCCGCGCAGCGGCAAGGGTTTCGTCGCCGAGCTGGAGAGCAAGATGGCCGAGACCACGGGCAAGGTCGCCACGGTCTGCGGCCGCTTCTACGCCATGGACCGCGACAAGCGCTGGAACCGCATCAAAGACGCCTACGACCTGCTGGTCGAGGGCAAGGGCACCGCTTTCACCTCCGCCACGGAAGGCATCCAGGCCTCCTACGATGCCGACGTGACCGATGAGTTCATCAAACCGATCGTCGTCACCGGTCCCGACGGCCAGCCGCTGGCCAAGGTCGAAGAAGGCGACGCCATCATCTTCTACAACTTCCGCAACGACCGCGCCCGCGAACTGACCACCGTGCTCACGCAGCAGGACATGCCGGAGGAAGGCATGCACACCATCCCCCTGTACTACTGCTGCCTGACCCCGTACGACGCTTCCTTCACCGGCGTCCACATCCTCTTCGACAAGGAACTCGTGCAGGATACCCTCGGCGAGACCGTCGCCAAGGCCGGACGGCGCCAGCTGCGCATCGCCGAAACCGAAAAATACGCCCACGTGACCTTCTTCTTCAACGGCGGCCGCGAGACCCAGTTTGAAAACGAAGACCGCATCCTGGTCAACTCTCCCAAGGTGCCGACCTACGACCTGCTGCCCCAGATGAGCGCCCCCGAAGTGGCCGAGAAACTGATCGACGTGATCCGTACCGGCAAGGAAGACCTCATCATCCTGAACTTCGCCAACGGCGACATGGTGGGCCACACCGGCGTGTATATGTCCATCACCCAGGCTGTCACCTGCGTTGACAAACTGGTCGGCCGCGTGGTGGAAGAAGCGCTCGCCAAGGATTATGTCGTGCTGCTGACCGCCGACCACGGCAACGCCGACTTCGCGGTCAACCCCGACGGCAGCCCCAACACCGCCCACTCGCTCAACACGGTGCAGTTCATCGTCATCGGCGCCGGCGACCAGGTCAAGAACGTCAAAGACGGCGCCCTGTGCAACGTCGCACCGACCATCCTCAAACTGATGGGCATCCCGCAGCCGGCCGCCATGACCGCGGAACCTCTGATCTAAGCCGCGCCCTCCGATGGAAAACAGACTCACCCTCGACCTGCTGGAACAGGTCGTCTATGAAGGCCGGAAACTGGAAATCGGCCCGGAAGCGATGGACTGTGTCCGCCGCAGCTACGATTTCCTCGAACGGTTCAGCCGCGAGAAAGTCATTTACGGCATCAACACCGGTTTCGGGCCGATGGCCCAGTGGCGCGTGGAAGACGCGCACCTGAAGGAGCTGCAGTACAACATCATCCGCAGCCACTCCACCGGCGCCGGTGCCCCCCTCGACGACGACCAGGCCCTGGCCGCCATGATCGCCCGGCTGGGAACCTTCCTGCAAGGCCGCTCCGGCATCCATCCCGAACTGGTTGAAACGCTGCTGGCCTTCATCAACCAGCGCGTCATCCCCTTCATCCCGCAACACGGCAGCGTCGGCGCCAGCGGCGACCTGGTGCAGCTTGCCCATATCGCCCTGAACCTCATCGGAGAAGGAGAAGTACACTACCAGGGAGAATGGCGTCCCGCCGGCGAAGTGATGGCCGCCCTGGGCATCAAGCCCGTGCAGATCCACATCCGCGAAGGCCTTTCCGCCACGAACGGTACCTCGGTGATGACCGGCGTCGGCTGCATCAACCAGCTGCTGGCCGAACGGCTCCTCGACCGCTCCGTCCTGGCAGCCGTCTGGATGAATGAGATCGCCTCCTCCTACGACGACCTGATGGCCGAACCCCTCAACGCCGTGCGGCGTCAGGACGGCCAGCAGGAAATCGCCCGCCGCATGCGGGAACTGGCGGCCTCCAGCCGCTGCCTCCGCAAGCGCGAGCACGACCTCTACGACGGAAGGCATCTGGAAAAGACTTTCGGCCACAAGGTGCAGCCCTACTATTCGCTGCGTTGCATCCCCCAGGTCCTCGGACCGGTACAGGAGACCCTCGCCAACGCCCGCCGCGTGCTGGAGAACGAACTCAACTCCGCCTGCGACAACCCGATCGTCGATCCCGACACGGGCTCGGTCTACCACGGCGGCAACTTCCACGGCGATTATATCTCCCTGGAGCAGGACAAGGTCAAAATCGCACTTGTCCGCGTGGCCATGACGGCGGAACGGCAGCTCAACTACCTGTTCCACGACCGCATCAACGGCATCCTGCCGCCCTTCCTCAATACGGGAACGCTGGGCCTCAACTACGGCATGCAGGCCTGCCAGTTCACCGCCACCTCCACCACGGCGGAGTGCCAGACCCTGGCCATGCCCAACTACGTGCACAGCATCCCCAACAACAACGACAACCAGGACATCGTCTCGATGGGCACCAACTCGGCGCTGCTCTGCCGCCGGGTCGTCGACAACGCCTTCCAGGTGATGGCCATCCAGTATATCGCCCTGGCCCAGGCCACGGACTGCCTGAACCTCTACGACAAACTCTGCGATGCCTCGCGGGCGGCCTACGATGCTGTCCGCACCATCCAGCCCCACATCCAGGAAGATACGCCCTTCTACAAGGAAATCGACCGGATGGTCCGTATGCTGAAAGACAAATCCCTGTAATCCAAGCCCTTTCCCCGTCCCATGTCCTTCGTCCACCTGCACGTCCACACGCAATACTCGATCCTCGACGGCCTGTCCGACATCGGAAAACTGTTCGCGCGGGCCCGTGAGCTCGGGATGCCGGCCCTGGCCATCACCGACCACGGCAACATGTACGGCGTGAAGGAGTTCTTCAAGTTCGCCTACGACAAGAGCAACCTGGACGGGAACAAGCAGCCCATCGTCAAACCCATCATCGGCTGCGAGGTCTATGTGACCCGGCACTACGACCATCACCTCAAGGACAACGACCACCGCAAGTACTACCATCTCACGCTGCTGGCCAAGAACTACGAGGGCTACAAGAACCTGATGAAGATCTGCACCGAAGGCCACATCCACGGCATGTACTACAAGCCGCGCGTGTCGCACGAGGTGCTGGAACAGTATCACGAGAACCTGATTTGCTGCTCCGCCTGCCTGGCGGGCGAGCTGCCCCGCGACATCATGGACGGCGACCTGGAAGCCGCCCGCGAGGCCGTGCGCTGGCACAAGCGCGTCTTCGGCGACGACTACTACCTCGAAGTGATGTGCCACAAGACCGAGGTTCCCGGCCTGGACGACGACGTGTACCGTGCCCAGATGGTGGTCAACCCCGTGCTCTTCGACCTGGCCCGCGAATTCGACGTCAAGGTGGTGGCTACCAACGACGTACACTTCATCCGCAAGGAAGACGGACCGGCCCACGACCGCCTCATCTGCCTGACCACCAACTCCGACATCGACGACCCCAAGCGTCTGCGCTACACGCAGCAGGAGTATCTCAAGAGCGAAGAGGAGATGGCGGCGCTCTTTCCCGACCATCCCGAAGTCATCGCCCACACGATCGAAGTGGCGGACAAGGTCGAAGCCTACAAGATCGACCACGACTACATCCTGCCCAAATACAAGATCGATGCGGCGTTCCTGGCCGACATCGACAAGTATCTCGAGCAATACCACCCCTACATCGAGGCGGGCAAGAACGACCCCAAGGGCAACTACCGCGGCGACGATTTCTGCAAGTCCGTGGCGTATCTGTGCCACCTCACATACCAGGGCGCGAAGATCCGCTACGGCGAAACGCTCACCGACGAGCAGGCCGAGCGCATCGACTTCGAGCTGAAAACCATCTCCTCGATGGGCTTCCCCGACTACTTCCTCATCGTGCAGGACTACATCCGCGCCATGCGCAACCAGGGCTGGCTCGTGGGACCGGGCCGTGGGTCCGCAGCGGGCAGCGTGGTGGCTTATTGCCTCTGGATCACGAACCTGGACCCGATCAAGTACCAGCTCCTGTTCGAGCGTTTCCTCAACCCCGAGCGCATCTCGATGCCCGATATCGACGTGGACTTCGAGAACCTGGAGGCGGCCCACCGCTATGTCGAGGACACCTACGGCGTCGACCACGTGTCGCGCGTCATCACCTTCGGCACGATGCTGGCCAAGGGCGCCATCAAGGATGTGGCCCGCATCAGCCACGTGTCGATCGACGAGAGCAACCGCCTCTCGAAGATGGTGCCGGCCCGCCTGAGCGAGCGGGTGCGCAACGACAAGGGCCAGCTGGAAGAGAAGAACGTCAAGATCACGCTCAAGAACTGTTTCCGCCTGGTGCCCGAATTCAAGGAGGAGCTCTCCAAGGAGAACAACGAACTCAACAAGGAAGTGCTCGAATTCGCCGAACAGCTGGAAGGCAGCGTCCGGCAGGTCGGCATGCACGCCTGCGCCACGATCATCGGGCCGGGCAACCTGTCCGACTACATCCCCATCTGCCTGTCGAAAGACAAGGACACGGGCCAGGACGTGTGGACCTCGCAGTACGACGGCCACTACATCGAGGAATGCGGCCTGCTCAAGATGGACTTCCTGGGCCTGAACACCCTGTCGATCATCCACAAGACGCTCGACCTGATCAAGAAAGGCCACGGCGTTGACATCGACATCGAAGCCATCCCCATCGACGACAAGGCCACCTACGAACTCTACGGCCGCGGCGACACCACCTCGATCTTCCAGTTCGAGTCGCCCGGCATGAAGGAATGGCTGCAAAAGCTGCAGCCGGAGCGCTTTGAAGACCTGATCGCCATGAACGCGCTCTACCGGCCGGGTCCGATGGACTACATCCCCGACTTCGTCGACCGCAAGCAGGGCATCAAGCCCATCGCCTACGACACGCCGGAGATGGAGGAATTCCTGAAAGACACCTATGGCATCACGGTCTACCAGGAGCAGGTGATGCTGCTGTCGCAGCAGCTGGCCGGCTTCACCAAGGGCCAGGCCGACAAGCTCCGCAAAGCCATGGGCAAGAAGAAGATCAAGGACATGGAGGAACTCTATGTCAAGTTCATGGAAGGCGGACGGGCCCACGGCCACTCGGAAGAGCTGCTCGGCAAGATCTGGCAGGACTGGCGGGCTTTCGCCGAATATGCCTTCAACAAGAGCCACGCCACCTGCTATGCCTGGGTGAGTTACCAGACCGCCTACCTGAAGGCCCACTACCCGGCCGAGTTCTTCGCCGCCAACCTCAGCTGCAATCTCGACAATATGGACGAGATCTCCAAGATCATGGACGACTGCCGCCGCTGGCAGATCCTGGTCCTGGGCCCCGACATCAACGAGAGCGCCACGGAGTTCACGGTCAACAAGGCCGGCAACATCCGTTTCGGCATGGGCGGCATCAAGGGCGTGGGCGGCGGCGTGATCGACGCGGTAATCGCCGAGCGGCAGAAAGGCGGCCCCTTCCGCGGCATCTTCGACTTCGTGGAACGCATGCCGCTGGGCCTGATCAACCGCAAGGTCATGGAATGCCTGGTCTATGCCGGCGCCTTCGACAGCTTCCCGGAAATCACCCGCCCGCAGTTCTTCTACGAGACCGGCAGCAGCAAGGACGACGTGTATCTCGACGCCCTGCTCCGCTATGCCACGAAATTCCAGAACGATACGATGTCGGCCTCGATGAGCCTGTTCGGCGATATGGAGGAGCTCAAGCCCGTGCGGCCGGCCATCCCGCCCCTGCAGCCCGAGTACAACGAGATGGAATTCCTCAAGAAGGAGAAGGAATGCGTGGGCATGTACCTGTCGGCCCATCCGCTCGACCGCTTCAAGTTCGAGATCGAGCAGTTCGCCACGGTCAACATCGCCCGGCTTGACGAGATCGAGCGCACGATGCAGAGCGACAAGTCGGTACAGAACAAGGAATACTACGTAGCGGGACTCGTGTCGGAATGCGACATCCGCTATACCAAGAACGGCAACAAGCCCTGGTGCCGCTTCACGCTGGAAGACTACACCGGCAGCCACAGCTTCTCGCTTTTCAGCAAGGACTACGAGACCTTCATGAAATACACGCAGGTCGGCACCGCCCTGCTGCTCAAGTGCGCCGTCAAACAACGTTTCCGCAAGAAAGACGACGAAAGCGCGGGCGACAGCTATGAACTGCGCATCCTCAACATGGCGCTGCTTCCCAACACCCGCGACGATTTCATCAAGGAATTCCACGTCGAACTGCCGCTGGATGCCTCCACGGCGGAACTGCGCAAGGCCCTGGTCAAGGAGTGCAAGCACCACAAGGGTGCCGCGCGGCTCTTCATCGACCTGCGCTTCTCGCACGACGGAGCGGAAGACAAGCTGAGCCTCTTCTCCAAGAAATACACGGTCTCCCCTGGCTACGAACTCATTGATTTCCTCGATCAGCACGGACTCCGGTACCAGCTGGTGAAAAAGGTGACGCTATAAGGCGCGAGCCGACATAGAAAAAGGGCGGTCCTCCTCGCGAGTGGCCGCCCTTTCTGATGATAATATACTAAAACCTAAACCACCTATTAGATGCAGTTCGGGTCTCGAATGTTGCGTCCCAAAATGCAAAAAAACGCAACTTTTCTACAAAATTCTACTTATTGACAAATTTTAGCGCAGTTTTAACAAGAAGAAAATGCGCTGCGGAGCCGCTTTTCTACCAAAACGTGCATTTTTTCGCACCATTCGGGCGTGGAGATCCGGTCCACGATCTCGCCGGCGAAGGCCAGTTGCTGGAGCAGCCGGGCCTCTTCGGCCCGGATGCCGCGTGAACGCATATAGAAGAGTTCGTCGGCATTCAGGCGGCCGATCGTGGCACCGTGGCTGCACTTCACGTCGTCGGCATAGATTTCCAGCTGCGGACGGGTGAAGGCGTGGGCCTGCTCGCTGAGCAGCAGGTTGTGGTTCGCCTGATAGGCTTCCGTACGCTGTGCATCCGGGACCACCTTGACCAGTCCGTCGAAATGCGTGACCGCCCGGTCTGCAACCAGGGTCTTGAAGAGCTGGTTGCTCTGACAGTCCGGAACCAAGTGCGTCATCCGAATGTCGTAGTCCATCCGCTGCGTGCCGCTGGCCAGGCTCAGGCCGCTCAGGTCGCAGGAGGCCCTGCCGCCGGCAAGGGCGATGTCGAGGTGATTGCTCACCGAGCCGTCGAGCGAGAGGAACACCATCTTGAGCGAGGCGCCTTCCGGCAGGGAAATCTCCCAGAACGTCTCGCCGGCAGCGGCTTCCGCGCCGTCCTGCAGCACCAGATACTCGGCGGAAGCGTTTTCTTCCAGCGCGATCCGGATTCGCCCCGCAGGGTTGGTGAGGAATTCCTTCCTTATCGTATCATTCGCTTTCATGGATGAGCCAGTCGTAGCCTTTCTTTTCGATTTCGAGCGCCAGTTCCCGTCCGGCGGTCTTGATGATGCGGCCCTTGTAGAGCACGTGGATGACATCGGGGACAATGTAGTCGAGCAGGCGCTGGTAGTGCGTGATCACGAGGAAGGCGTTGTCGGGTTTGCGGAGTTTGTTGACGCCCGAAGCCACGATGCGAAGGGCATCGACGTCAAGGCCGGAATCCGTCTCGTCGAGGATGGCCAGGCGCGGCTCGAGCATCGCCATCTGGAAGATCTCATTGCGCTTCTTCTCGCCGCCCGAGAAACCCACGTTTACCCCGCGGCTCGAGAAACTGCCGTCCATTTCGACGCAGGCCATCTTCTCGCGCATCAGCTTGAGGAACTGCGCTGCGCTGAGGGGCTCCAGGCCGCGCTGCTTGCGCTGCTCGGCCACGGCGGCCTTCATGAAGTTGGCATTGCTCACGCCCGGAATTTCGATCGGGTACTGGAATCCCAGGAAGATGCCGGCCCAGGAACGCTCTTCCGGCGAAAGGGCGAGCAGGTCGCGGCCGTCGTACGTGACGGAACCTTCCGTCACGGTGAAGGTGTCGCGACCGGCCAGGACGGCCGACAAGGTGCTCTTGCCCGCGCCGTTGGGACCCATGATGGCGTGGACCTCACCGGGGTTGACGGTCAGGTCGATGCCCCGGAGGATTTCCTTTTCTCCGACCGAGGCATGCAGGTTCTTGATGGTAAGAAGTGTATTCATCAGGCTTTCCGTTTATACATTTTCTCCCAGTTTATCAGGGAGATGACGCCGTTGACCAGGTACAGTGCGCTGACGATGGGCATGAAGATGTTGCCTACCGACAGGTGCAGGATGAGCTGGGTGATATTGACGACGATCCAGGCAATCCAGCAGTCCCATTTCTTCTGGGCGCTGAGGAACTGGGCCACGAGGATCAGGATGGTGACGCAGGAATCGAGATACGGGTGCGGGTCGGCGGGGAAAATGCGCCGCAGCAGCCAGCCCCAGAGCGCCGCGACCACCAGCACGATGACCACGGTCAGCACGCGCTCATACCAGTTGAGCATCGAAACCTTGAGTTCGCCTTGCTTCTCGGAGCTGGTCTCCCCTTCCTTGGGATGGGTCCAGCGGTAATGGCCGAGGATGTTGATGCCCAGCGAAACGGGCTGGAGCAGCAGCGAGGCGACCAGGTTTTTCTGCCAGAAAAGGAAGAACAGGGCGGCCGTGTAGAGATAGCCTACCCAGAAATTATACTTGCTGCCCCGGCCGGCGAGAAAAACGCAGGTCAGGCCGAGCAGCGAACTGATCAGATCGAGCCAGTTGAACGTCATCCGATACTCCCCTCCAGAGAGACTTGCAGCAGTTTTTGCGCCTCGACGGCGAATTCCATCGGCAGCTTGCCCAGCACTTCCTTAGCATAGCCATTGACGATCAAGCCGATGGCGTCTTCTTCGGTGATGCCCCGCTGGCGGCAGTAGAAGAGCTGGTCGTCGCTGATCTTCGAAGTGGTGGCCTCGTGTTCGATCGTGGCGCCCGGGTTGGCGGAATCGATGACCGGGAAGGTGTGTGCACCGCACTTGTCGCCCAGCAGGAGCGAATCGCACTGCGAGTGGTTGCGGGCCCCTTCGGCGCCGGGCAGCACCTTCACCATGCCGCGGTAGCTGTTCTGGCTGCGGCCGGCCGAGATACCTTTGCTGACGATGCGGCTGGTGGTGTTCCGGCCGATATGGATCATCTTCGTGCCCGTGTCGGCCTGCTGGCGGTTGTTGGTCACGGCCACAGAATAGAATTCAGACAGGGAATTGTCGCCCTTGAGGATGGTGCTCGGGTATTTCCAGGTGATGGCGCTGCCCGTCTCGACCTGGGTCCAGAACAGACGGCTGCCACTGCCCTTGCACATGCCGCGCTTGGTGACGAAGTTGTAGATACCGCCGCGTCCTTCGGCATCGCCGGGATACCAGTTCTGGACGGTGGAATACTTCACTTCGGCGTCTTTTTCCACGATGATCTCCACCACGGCGGCGTGGAGCTGCGCTTCGTCGCGGCGCGGGGCGGTGCAACCTTCGAGGTAGCTCACGTAGGAGCCTTCATCGGCTACGATGAGCGTGCGTTCGAACTGGCCGGTGCCCCGGGCGTTGATGCGGAAGTAGCTCGAGAGCTCCATCGGGCAGCGGACACCTTTGGGGATATAGCAGAACGAACCGTCGCTGAAGACGGCGCTGTTCAGGGCGCTGTAGAAGTTGTCGGCCATCGGGACGACCGTTGCCAGATATTTCTGCACCAGTTGCGGATAGTTCTTCACAGCTTCGGAGAAGGAACAGAAGATGATGCCCTTCTCGGCCAGCGTTTCGCTGAAGGTAGTCTTGACCGACACGCTGTCGAACACGGCGTCCACAGCCGTGCCGCTTCCATCCGCCAGCCCGGCGAGCGCATCCCGCTCATTGAGCGGGATGCCCAGCTTGTCGAAGGTCTTCTCAATCTCAGGGTCGATGGCACGCTTCCCCGACTTGTGCGCCGCCTTGGGGGCGGCGTAATAGACGATATCCTGGAAATCGATGGGCGGAATGTCCAGATGCGCCCAGGTGGGAAGCGTCATTTTCTGCCACTGCCGAAAGGCCTTGAGCCGGAAGTCCAGCAGCCACTGCGGTTCCTCTTTCTTCCGTGAAATCAGCCGAATGATATCTTCTTTGAGGCCTTTCGGGATGAAGTCCTGCTCCACCTTCGTCTCGAACCCGTGCTCGTACTCCCCCGAGGTGACCTCTTCTATGATTTTGTCGCTTTCTTTCATTGTCGGGGACAAAAGTAGTAATATTTCGGCGATAATAAAAAACCTCCGTCCGGGGACGGAGGTTCTGGGACAGATTCCTGGTCAAGCCTACATCATGCCGCCCATGCCCGGGTTCATCGGGGGCATGGCGGGCTGCTCTTCCTTGATGTCGGCCAGGGCGCATTCGGTGGTCAGGAACATGCCGGCCACGGATGCGGCGTTCTGGAGGGCGACGCGGACCACCTTGGTCGGGTCGATGACGCCCGTCGAGAGCAGGTTCTCGAACTTGTCGGTGCGGGCATTGTAGCCGAAGTCGGCCTTGCCTTCCTTCACCTTCTGGACAATGACGCTGCCTTCCTTGCCGGCGTTGGCGGCAATGATGCGGATCGGCTCCTCGATGGCGCGGGCCACGATGTGGATACCGGTCGTCTCGTCTTCGTTCTCACCCTTGACCTTGGCCAGAGCGGATTCGGCACGTACCAGGGCGACACCGCCGCCCGGGATGATACCTTCTTCGACAGCGGCGCGGGTAGCGTTGAGCGCATCCTCGACGCGGTCTTTCTTCTCCTTCATCTCCACTTCGGAAGCGGCGCCCACATAGAGGACGGCCACGCCGCCGGCGAGTTTGCCCAGGCGCTCCTGGAGCTTCTCGCGGTCGTAGTCGCTCGTGGTGGTCGAAATCTGCTTGCGGATCTGGTTGGCACGGTCGGTGATGGCATCCTTGTCGCCGGCACCGTTGACGATGGTGGTGTTCTCCTTGTCGATGACCACCTTCTCGGCACGGCCCAGCATATCGGGCGTGCAGTTCTCGAGGGTGAAGCCACGCTCTTCGGAGACCACGACACCGCCGGTCAGGGTGGCGATATCCTGCAGCATCTCCTTGCGGCGGTCGCCGAAGCCAGGCGCCTTGACGGCAGCCACCTTCAGCGTGCCACGCAGCTTGTTGACCACCAGCGTCGTCAGGGCTTCGCCATCGACGTCTTCGGCGATGATCAGCAGCGAGCGGCCTTCCCGGGCGATGGGCTCGAGGATCGGCATCAGGTCTTTCATCGTGGAGATCTTCTTGTCGGTGATCAGGATCTGCGGCTGCTCGAGGACCGTCTCCATCTTGTCAGGGTTGGTCATGAAGTAGGCGGAGATGTAACCGCGGTCGAACTGCATACCTTCGACGACCTTGACCTCGGTCGCGGTGCCCTTGGCTTCCTCCACGGTGATGACACCGTCTTTCTTGACCTTGGCCATCGCGTCGGCGATCAGTTTGCCGATGTAGTTGTCGTTGTTGGCAGAGATGGTACCGACCTGCTCGATCTTCGAGTAGTCGTCACCCACGGCCTGGCTCTGTTTGCGGAGGTCTTCGACCACGGCCTCGACGGCCTTGTCGATACCGCGTTTGAGGTCCATCGGGTTGGCACCCGCGGCCACGTTCTTCAGACCCACGTTTATGATGCTCTGGGCGAGCACCGTCGCGGTGGTCGTACCGTCACCGGCCTGGTCGTTGGTCTTGGAAGCGACTTCCTTGACCATCTGGGCACCCATGTTCTGGAAGCGGTCTTCCAGTTCGATCTCCTTGGCCACGGTGACACCGTCCTTGGTCACCTGGGGAGCACCGAATTTCTTGTCGATGACCACGTTGCGGCCTTTCGGGCCGAGGGTCACCTTCACTGCGTTAGCCAATGCATCGGCACCCTCTTTCATGAGGTTGCGTGCGTCGATATCGAATTTGATGTCTTTTGCCATAGTATTTTCCTCCTTTATTTAAGAACTGCAACCACGTCGCTCTGACGCATGATCAGATAATCCTTGCCGTCCACGGTGATCTCGGTACCGGCATACTTGCCGTAGAGCACGGTGTCACCGACACTGAGCTCCATCGGTTCGTCTTTCTTGCCGTTACCCACGGCGACGACGGTTCCCTGTTGCGGTTTCTCTTTGGCGGAGTCCGGAATATAGAGTCCGCTGGCGGTTTTGGTCTCAGCTTCCTTGGCCTCGATCAGCACTCTGTCTGCTAATGGTTTGATGTTCATGATCAATATATTTTTAACGTTTTTTGTTTATTTTTGCCCCTGCTAACGGCAAATTGGATGCCAACACCGGAATTATGACAAAATGTCACCTGGCCCTGTTCGCAGTGCTCCTGTCCCTGCTTTTTTCCTGCAAACCTGCCGCGGAAAACCATTCCCTGTCGGAATACGGCTCCCGTTCGCAGGCCACGCAGCAGGCTCTGTTCGAAAAGTATGTCATTGACCTGCAAAACGTTCCCCTGACGGTCGCCTTCCGAAGGCAGGACAGCGTGATGCGGGCGGCAGAAGGTGACAGCGCCCAGTGGCAGCAACTCGTCAAACTGCAGGAATTCTTTATCTTCGATCCCAACAGCCCCTATCGCAACGAGGAACTCTACATCCCCGTGGTGGACCACATGCTCAATTCGCCCCATGCCACCCAGGAGCAGCAGGCCTACGCCCGCTGGTGCGCGCCCCGCATCGTCCTCAACCGCCCCGGTACCCCGGCCGCAGACTTCAGTTTCATGACGCGCAACGGACGCTCGCACTCACTTTACGAGACCATCGACAGCCGGCCCGTCCGGCCGAGACGCACCCTGCTGTTCTTCAGCAATCCGGGCTGCCCCAACTGCAAGGAGATTACCGAAACCATGGCGGCCGACCCGACCATCGAGGCGATGATCGCCTCCGGCGAACTGCTCGTAGTCAACATCTACCCCGATACCGACATCCAAGCTTGGATGGACTATCTGCCCAATTACCCGGCCAGCTGGGTCTGCGGTTACGACCCCGACCAGGTGCTCAACAGCAACACGCGCTACTGGCTGCGTGCCATTCCTTCCCTTTATCTGCTTGATGAAGAAAAGCGGGTCATCCGGAAGGACGCCCCGCTCGAATTGATCCTAGTAGATTGCAAACAGCGCTGACCCGCTGCCCGACATGGCCGCATAGCGCGCGCCCTCGTCGTAGAGGGCCTGTTTGGCAAGCGCCAGCTCCGGATGACGCGCGAATACGCTCGCCTCGAAATCATTGACCAGCAAATCTTTCCACTCGTCGATCGGACGCCTGACCACCGTTTCGATGCGGTGCTCCGGTTCGTGCGGCGTGACGCCGGCATAGGCTTCTTTCGTCGATACGAAAACATTTTGCGGAAAGATACGCAACCTGTATCCCTCCAGCGAGAAGTGGAAGGGCGTGAGGATTTCGCCGCGGCCCCGGGCCAGCATCGGCTTGTTGAAGATGAAGAAGGCACAGTCGCTGCCCAGCTGAGCCGCCAGTCCGGCGAGTTCCTCTTTAGGGAGTCCTAGGCTGAAAAGCGTGTTGAGGCCCGACAGGGTGAAGGCCGCATCGGCCGATCCGCCGCCCAGTCCCGCGCCCATCGGAATCTTCTTGTAGAGATGGATTTCCACCGGCGGGATGCCGAAGCGCTGGGCGAGCAGCCGCCAGGCCTTCTCGCAGAGGTTCTCGCCCGCGATCTCCGCGTTGCATACGTGCATCCGGAACGTGTCGGCGCGCACCAGTTCCAGCACGTCGCAAAGATCCGGCACAGGCACGAAGAGCGTCTCTATGTCGTGATAGCCGTCGGAGCGCTTGCGGATGACATTCAGGCCCAGATTGACCTTGGCGTTGGGGAACAGGAGCATAGGCTTAACCGCATTTCGAATAGCCGCAGTCCAGGCAGACCAGGCATCCTTCCTGATACACAAGGTTCGAACTGCCGCAGTGCTTGCATTTCTTGCCCGATTCGTCGCGCGTGCCGTCGGGGATGTAGCGCTTGAGCGCGCGCTCCACACCGTTCTTCCACGTGTTGATCGAGTCGCTGTCGAGTTCAAGCCCCTGCACGAGGTTCACCACGTCCACGATGGGCATGCCGTTGCGCAGCACGCCGGAGATCAGTTTGGCGTAGTTCCAGAACTCCTTGTTGAACATGTGCGAGATGCCGCCCACCACGCTGGGATAGCCGTACTTGTCCTGGAAATGGAAGTCGTAGCGGCTCTTGCCGGTGCTCATATCCTTCTCCTTGACGATCCAGCCGTGCTCGATGCTGCGCGGGATGTTGCGGGTGTCCTCGTCCACGATACCGGTGAAGATCTCATAGGGCTGACCTGCCAGTTTGCCTACCAGCGCGATCCAGTGCTCGCTGCCGTTGCGGAAGCGGATCACGTCGGCCTCGAGCGACTGCGGACGCTTCTTCGGCTTGATGGCCGCTTTCTTCTCCTTGTCCTTATCGCTCGACACCAGGACGCCGGTGCGGGAACCCTCGCGGTAAACCGTAATGCCCTTGCAGCCGCACTCCCAGGCCGTGCGGTACACCTGCGACACCATCTCTTCGCTGATGTCCTCGGGCAGGTTGACCGTCACGCTGATGCTGTGGTCGACCCATTTCTGGATCTGGCCCTGCATCTGGACCTTGGCCACCCAGTCGATGTCGCCGGCCGTGGACTTGTAGTACGGCGAGCGGGCCACGAGTTCGTCGAGCTCCGCCTGGCCCATCTTGAGGACGTCCTCACGCTTGTACCCGGCAATCTCGGCCCAGTCGAGGAACTTGTGGTGGAACACGAAGTACTCCTCGAAGCAGTCGCCCTTCTCGTCCTTGAAGGAGATCTTGGCGTTCTTGTCGTTGGGGTTGACCTTCTTGCGACGCAGGTAGAACGGGCGGAACACGGGTTCGATGCCCGAAGTGGTCTGCGTCATCAGGCTGGTGGTACCGGTCGGGGCTATGGTCAGCATCGAGATGTTGCGGCGGCCGGTGGCGACCATCCGCTCGTAAAGCTCGGGGTCGGCAGCCTTGATGCGCAGGATCATCGGGTTGTGCTCCTCCTTGGCGGCGTCGTAGATCGGGAAGGCGCCCCGACCGGCGGCCATGTCGACCGAGGCACGGTAGGCCTCCACGGCCAGGGTCTTCTGCACCTGCACGGCGAACTCAATGGCCTCGGGCGATCCGTAGGTCAGGCCCAGGGCGGCGAGCATGTCGCCTTCGGCCGTGATGCCCAGACCGGTACGACGGCCGCCGAGCGTCTTCTTGCGGATCTTGAGCCAGAGATTGTGCTCGATGCGCTTGACCTCGTCGTCTTCCGGGTCGTGTTCGATCTTCTTGAGGATCAGTTCAATCTTCTCCATCTCCAGGTCGATCAGGTCGTCCATCAGACGCATGGTTTTGCCCACGTGGTCCCGGAACAGCTCCCAGTCGAAACGGGCACGCTTGGTGAACGGATTCTTTACGTAGGAATAGAGGTTCATCGCGATCAGGCGGCAGCTGTCGTAGGGACAGAGTGGAATTTCGCCGCAAGGGTTCGTACTGACCGTACGGTAACCCTTGTCGGCGTAGCAGTCGGGCACGGATTCGCGCAGCACGGTGTCCCAGAACAGGACGCCCGGCTCGGCCGACTTCCAGGCATTGTGGATGATCTTCTTCCAGAGGCTGGCGGCGTCGATGGTCCGCTCGACCTTCGGATTGTCGCTGTAGACCGGATACTGGAGTTTGTAAGGGCTGCCGGAGAGCGCGGCGCGCATGAACTCGTCGTCGATCTTCACCGAGACGTTGGCACCCGTCACCTTGCCCTGCTCCATCTTCGCGTCGATGAAACGCTCGGAATCCGGATGCTTGATCGAGATGGTCAGCATCAGGGCGCCGCGGCGGCCGTCCTGGGCCACTTCGCGCGTGGAGTTGGAGAAGCGCTCCATGAAGGGAACGATACCCGTGGAAGTAAGGGCGCTGTTGAGCACGGGGCTGCCCGTGGGACGGATCTGCGAGAGATCGTGGCCCACGCCGCCGCGGCGCTTCATCAGCTGCACCTGCTCCTGGTCGACCATCAGGATGCCGCCGTAGGAGTCGGCCGGCCGGTCGTGACCGATCACGAAGCAGTTGCTCAGCGAGGCTACCTGGTGCTCGTTGCCGATGCCGGTCATCGGGCCGCCTTGCGGGATGACGAAACGGAAATCCTTCAGCAGCTGATAGATCGTCTCCTCATCCATCGGGTCGGGATAGTTGCGCTCGATACGGGCGAACTCTGCCGCCAGACGGTGATGCATATCATCCGGCGATTTTTCGTACAGGTTGCCGTAGGAGTCTTTGACGGCGTATTTGTTGATCCAGACCGAGGCTGCAAGCTCATCGCCATGGAAATAGGCCAGGCTGGCAGCAAAAGCTTCTTCGTAGGTATAGGTTTTCATCACGGAGTATTTTCAAAAAACGGAGTACGAAGTTACGCGAATTTGACGCCCGTGCTGAGGGTGGCGGAAGCAATTTTTCAACAGACAAATCAACATTGTGCACTTGAGGCCCGCCAGACGCAAATTGTGAATGATTCCGGGGGTAATTTTTGTTATCTTTGTATTTCATCCGATGAAATCGAACCCTGCTTCCGCTATGAACGCTCCGCTTACCGCTTTCTTCCGCCAGGTCCTTCTCGCCCTGGCGATCGTCGTGCTGTCGGCCGGCACGCCGCCGCCCGCCGGCCTCCCCGTCTCGGACAAACTCTTCAGCATCTCTACCGGACCGGGCGACGACGCCTCGGTCGCGATGTGCATCAGCTGGTCGTGCGACACCACATTCAAGAATACCTGTGTCCGGCTCACCGAAGTCGCCGACACGCACTGGGAAGCCGCCCGCGACATCGCGCCTACCCAGCACAAGCGCTTCGAAGCGTTCAGGGGCTTTTCTTCCAAAGCGCCCGACGGCAGCGACATCATAGAAGACCCCGTCTTCACCAAGTGCGGCGTGATGGTCACGGACCTCAAGCCCGACACGGACTACAAATACGTCATCCTGGAGAAAGAGAAAAAAGGAGATACCCCCATTGCCCGGAGTTCCGAACACTATTTCCGGACGGCCGGCGCGCCGAACTGGTCGGCCTGCATCATTTCCGACTTCCATAGCTATTCGCCCCTTCCGGGCCGGCTGGAAGCCGCCATGGGCATGATCGACACGATGCAGGATTTCGATCCTTCGATCGACTGGATCTTCAGCCCCGGCGACGTGGTGGCCTGGGGCGGCAGCTATTCCTTCTGGCGCCGGATGTTCGAGGAAGACAATTTCAACGAATTCTTCTGGGCCCGGGTCAACGGCAACCACGACAACTGGACGCGGAAGTCCCAGGTTTCGCACGATTTCGCTTTCCCGAACCCGTTCTTCGTCGGGACTTCCTACTACCCGCAGAACGGCTATGAACGGGAGATGGGCGTCTGCTACCATTTCCGCTACGGCAATACCCTGTTCATCATGCTCAACACCGAGGATACGACCAACAACGAGGAGTTCGCCCTGGCGGAAGAATGGCTCCGCAACTGCATCCACTTTGAGCGGGGCAGCGAGAATCCGCCGACCTTCGTGGTGGTCTGCATGCACTACGAGTGGTTCTCGGGCATCACCGGAAACAGCTATCAGTACGCCCGCTGGCACCGGGTCTTCGATGAAATGGGCGTCGACCTGGCCGTAGCCGGCAACAACCACGTGTACGTGCGTTCCCTGCCCCTCTACGACGACCAGGTCACCGACGGCACCACCGGCACCGTCTATATCCAGACCTCCTCCTCCGACAACGACCGCGGCCGCGACTTCTCCGAAACGCCGATGAAGAACGAGGACAAGATCGCCTTCCGCTGGACCGAAGGCTCCCACTCGGTCAGCGCCATCCACATGGACGTGAACCCTCAGCGGATCGCCCTGATGCTGATGGACCGTCACGGCAACCACATCGACAGTACGGTCGTTCCGGCCAAGCCCCGCACGGAAGCCCAGGATTCGCACATGGTCTATGGCCCTTGGGTGACGGATATGAGCGAAGACGCCTTCACCGTCCTCTGGTCGACCGACATCGCCTGCCAGGGCTTCGTCCAGCTCGACAACGGGCGCCGGATCTACGAGGAATATGCCGGAAGGAAATTGTTCGGTACCTACCACTGCGTCCGCGTCGACGGCCTTTCGCGCGGTGCCCAGTACGGCTACCGCGTCGGCAACCGGGTGGTCGATCCCACCAATCCGCGCCGTCCCGCCTACGGACGGGACATGCTTTCGGAACGGCACCATGTGACGACCTTCGATCCCAACCGCAAGACCTGCCACTTCACCGTCATGAACGATGTCCACATGCGTCTCGACCACTATGCCGCACTACTCGATGATATCAATGTGAAGGACAACGACTTCCTGGTCCTCAACGGCGACATCATCTCGGCCGGCAACTGGCCGCTCGACAGCCTGCTCCACTATGAGGTCGGGCAGCTGGGCGATTGCGGCGCCGACCTGCCCGTCGTCTTTGCCCGCGGCAATCACGAAGGCCGCGGCAGCGGCGTGACGCTGGTCGAGAAAGTGTTCCCGAAGGCCGAAGGGGCACCGTATTACTATACGTTCCGCGAAGGCCCCGTCGCCTTCATCGTACTGGACTGCGGTGAAACCGGTGTGAAGAACTCCCTCGCCCTGTCCGGCGACCGGATCTACGAATCGTACCTCCGCGAGCAGATGGCCTGGGCCGAGGAAGCCATGAAGGAGCCCGCCTTCCGCAAGGCGCCCGTCAAGATCTGCATCATGCACGCGCCGATGGTCGATTTCGGCGTGCCCGACGATTTCGTCCCGCACAGCTGGATGAACCACAACTTCCTCCCGCTCCTGGACAAGGCAGGGGTCGACCTGATGATCGGCGCCGACCTGCACGAATATCACTTCATCCCGGCCGGCACGATGAACAACGGCTTCCCCATCCTGGTCAACGACAACGAGTCGCGGCTCGACGTCCAGGTCGAGCGCGGCCGCATCAGCCTGACCATCTACGACGAGGCGGGCAACGTCGTCGTCCCGACCAGGACCCTTCCCGTCAAATAACCGCCTGAATCAAACCCCAACAAGATGTCCCGAACGGAAATAGCACAACTCGGCAAACAGGCCGTCCTCGAACGCCTCTTCGAAGGAAGCGGCTATACCAACAACCCCTCCCTTCCCGCCGGCGGCAGAGGTTCCGTCCGCAGCGCCCACAAACTGCTGCTGGAAGGCTGCGACTTCGACCTGGTCTACACACCGCTCAAACACCTGGGCTACAAGACCGTCCTCTGCGTCCTGGGCGAACTCTACGCCGCCCTGCACCAGCCGGACGGCCTGTCGGTCGTCCTCGGCCTGTCGAAACGCTTCTGCTACGAAGACGTCGCCGCTCTTTGGGAAGGCATGCTGGCCGCCTGCCGCGAACACGGCATCAAGCAGCTCTCCCTGGAACTCGTCCCCTCGGTCAACGGCCTGGCCATCAGCCTGTCGGCCACAGGTCTGCAGAAAAAGACCGTCCTGGAGAAGACGCAGCCGGCCAAGAGCATGGACCTGCTCTGCCTGAGCGGCCACGTGGGCGCCGCCTATATGGGCCTGCACGTGCTCGAGCGCGAGAAGGTGGCGTTCACCGGCACCGGCGAACAGCCCGACCTGAGTCCCTACAAAGCCGTACTGGCCAGCTATCTGAGTCCCGAGATCAAGCCCGACATAGTGTCGCGCTTCCTTGAAGCCGGCATCCTGCCCTCCCGCGGCTGTTTCCTCACCCGCGGCCTCGGCGAAGCCGTCATCCGGCTCACCCGCGAAACCGGCCTTGGCGCCAAAGTCTATCTCGAGAAGATCCCCATCTCCTCGCAGACCTTCGCCATGGCCGAAGAGATCGACATGGACGTCGTGACGGCCGCCATGAACGGCGGCGACGATTACAAGTTCCTCTTCGTCATCCCCATCGACGCTCACGAAACCTTCCGCAAGGAATTCCACGACTTCGAAATCATCGGCCACCTCGCCCGCCCCGAAGTCGGCCCCGTCCTGGTCACCCCCGAAGGCGCCGAACTCCCCATCAAAGCCCAAGGCTATTAACCATCAGATAGCTTTTGCCTCCAGTCTCGCAGCTATCGCAATAGCTGACTTGACTTCCAGCAAAAGCAAGGCTGGTTGAAAACAGATTTCATCAAAAACCAACGATAATCAAAAATAATTAATACCTTTGTGGCTTAGTCCCCAAAGCGGAACGCCAAGCGGCAAACCCAAGCGCCATCAGGCGCTAGCGGAGACCGGGCAGCAAACCCAAGCGGCATCAGCCGCTAGCGGAAGCCGAGCAGGGCGAGCCCGTGGGACAGCAAGGCTGGAGCGGCGGGGTTTGGGGCGGAGCCCCAGTACTGAGATATGGTGTAATGGTAGCACAACAGATTTTGGTTCTGTTTGTTCAGGTTCGAATCCTGATATCTCAACAAGATTAACCAACGAAGACACCACTGTGGAACCTCCGAGTAGTCTGAATAGTACCGACGGGAGCCGAATATCCTGGCTTCCGGCCATGTGGTGTTTCTCCAAACCACTATGGCACTTTACCTGAAAAAAGAACTCGACGACGACGCCCGGATTTACGTCTGGGAGATTACCGAAACCGAGGAAGAGCTGATGGCCTCCACGTCCGTCCCGGACGATGAACTGGAGGAACTCTCGTTTACCCGCAGCGAGGCCCGCCGCAAGGAGAAACTGGCCGAACGCGCCCTGCTCAACGAGATTTTCCCCGAAAAGCTCTACCTGGGCCACCACGATAACGGCAAGCCGTACCTGCAGAATACGGCGATGGAGATCAGCATCTCCCACACGAACCGCTTCGTGGCCATCATCCTGCATCCCGACGAGGACCTGGGCATCGACATCGAATGTCTCGACCGCGACTTCTCGGCCGTGGAGAAGAAAGCGCTCTCGGAAGACGAGATCGACGATCTCGACGAACGCAAGAAGAACCTCCAGCTGGCCATCTACTGGTGCGCCAAGGAAGCCATCTACAAGCGCATGTCGATTTCCGGCGTAGACTTTGCCGAACAGATCGAGGTCGAGCGTTTCAACCCCCGCGACGAGGGCCAGATCGAAGCCACGTTCACGCACAAGGACGGCACGGAGCTGGAGTTCGAGCTCAGCTATGAGGTATTTGAGAACCACGTGATGGTGTGGGTCGTTGGATAAAAAATGGAAGATACGATGAAGAATTTTGTCAAGGAACTTGAGTGGCGCGGCATGATCCAGGACATCATGCCGGGAACCGAAGAAAAACTCATGGAAGGTCCGCAGGCAGCCTATGTAGGCATCGACCCGACGGCGGACTCGCTGCATATCGGACATCTGGTCAGCGTGATGATCCTCAAACATTTCCAGAACTGCGGCCACAAGCCCATCGCCCTGGTGGGCGGCGCCACGGGCATGATCGGCGACCCGTCGATGAAATCGGCGGAGCGCAATCTGCTCGACGAAGAGACGCTCGCACACAACGTTGCCTGCCTCAAGGCCCAGCTGGCCCGCTTCCTGGACTTCGACTCCGACGCGCCCAACAAGGCCGAGCTGGTCAACAACTACGACTGGATGAAGGACTATTCCTTCATCAATTTCATCCGCGACATCGGCAAGCACATCACCGTCAACTATATGATGGCCAAGGACTCCGTGAAGAAACGCCTCTCGAGGGATTCGAGCGAAGGCATGTCGTTCACCGAGTTCAGCTACCAGCTGATGCAGGGCTACGACTTCTACTGGCTGTGGAAGAACAAGGGCTGCGTCCTCCAGCTGGGCGGCAGCGACCAGTGGGGCAACATCACCACCGGCAGCGAGCTGATCCGCCGCATGGACGGCGGCGAGGCCTTCGCCCTCACCTGCCCGCTCATCCGCAAGGCCGACGGCACGAAATTCGGCAAGACCGAGAAAGGAAACGTCTGGCTTGACGCCGAGCGCACCTCCCCGTACGAATTCTACCAGTTCTGGCTCAATGTCTCCGACGAGGACGCCGAGCGCTACATCAAGATCTTCACGATGCTCGACCGGGAAACCATCGAGCAGGCCATTGTAGCCCATCGCGAAGCCCCCGAACGCCGCGAGCTCCAGAAACTCCTCGCACGCGAAGTGACCGTGATGGTCCACGGCCAGAAAGAATACGACAATGCCGTGGCAGCCTCCCAGATGCTCTTCGGCAAAGGTACCGTCGAGGCGCTCAAGGCGCTGGACGAGCGCACCTTCCTCTCGGTGTTCAACAACGTGCCCCAGTTCACCCTGCCGGGTGACAGCCTGCCCTGCGACATCCTCGAGATGCTCGCCGTGCGCACGGATGTCTTCCCCAGCAAGGGCGAATGCCGCAAGATGATCCAGGGCGGCGGCCTGAGCATCAACAAGGAGAAGGTATCCGATGCAGCCCTGCAGCTGACGGACGAACTGCTGCTCGACGGAAAGTACATCCTCGTGCAGAAAGGCAAGAAGAATTATTTCATCCTGAAATTCGCATAAACCAGGCTATGGAAAGCGAGACCACAAGACAGCAGAAAGTGGCGCGGCAGATCCAGAAAGACCTGGCGGAAATCATCCGCGCCCGCGGCATGGCCGCCTACGACGGCGCCCTGCTCACCGTCAGCGGCGTGAAAATCACGCCCGACCTGGCCCTAGCCAAGGTCTATGTCAGCATCTTCCCTTCCACGAAAGCCGAAGCGGTGATGCAGCGGCTCGAAGAAGAGACCTCCCGGCTGCGCGGCGAGCTGGGCCGCAGGGTGGCCAAGCAGCTGCGCATCGTGCCGGAACTGTCGTTCTATCTCGACGACTCGCTTGATTACGTGGAGCATATCGACGAACTGCTGAAGAAATAACTCCCGACCGGCGATGAAACTCTCCCGGTTCATAGCGCGGCGCTACCTCTTTGCCAAGAAGTCGCACAATGTGATCAACATCATCTCGATCATCTCGGCGGCCGGCATTGCCATCGGTTGCGCTGCGCTGGTGATTATCCTGTCGGTGTACAACGGCTTCGACGGCGTGGTCCGCGACCTGAACGACGCCGCCACGGCCGACGTGCTGGTGACGCCGGTCCGCGGCAAGGTGTTCGTACCCGACGAGCGCTTCGATGCGTTCCGGGAGGACCCGCGCGTAAAGGCCGTCTGCGGCGTGCTGGAAGAGAGCGTTTTCGTGCAGTACGGCGACCGCAACAAGGTCGTGGTGGCCCGCGGCGTGGACTCGCTCTACGAGCAGGTCACCGCCCTGCGCGACCACCTGGTCGAAGGCGATTTTTCGCTGACCTTCGGCGACTTGAACCAGGTTGTGCTCGGCCGCCTCGTAGCCATGGAACTGGGCGTCCGCACCACGTTCCTACAGCCGCTGACCGCCTGGTTCCCCAGCCGCACCCGGCAGGTCGACCTGCTCAATCCCCTCGCCTCGCTGCGGCAGGAAAAACTGCATCCGGCAGGCATCGTGTCGCTCGAGCAGAATTTCGATCAGAAGTATCTGTTCATGCCGCTGCCCGCCTTGCGGGAACTGCTTGAATATCAAGATGAAGTATCCGCCGTTGAAATCTACCTCACCCCGCAGGGCTTAGACCGCAAGGGGATGGCTTCGCGCGAAGTGCTCTCACAGTTGAAAGCCTCGCTGGGCGACGCTTTCCTGGTCCGCGACCGCCAGCAGCAGAATACCACGCTCTACAAACTGCTGATCTACGAAAAGGTCGCCATTTACCTGATCCTGCTCTTCGTGATGCTGATCATCTCGTTCAACATCTATGGCTCGCTGTCGATGCTCATCATCGAGAAGCGCGACGACATCGCCACCCTGCAGGCCATGGGCGCCGATGATGCCCTGGTCGGCAGGATCTTCGTTCGGGAAGGCTGGATGATTTCTTTGCTGGGCATTGCGGTCGGTGTAGGTATCGGCCTACTGGTCTGTCTGTTGCAGCAACATTACGGCTTCGTGAAGATGCCGGGCAATTTCGTAGTGGACGCCTATCCGGTCGTCGTCCAGCCGCTCGACATCGTACTGGTCGTCGTCGGCGTCGCCTTCATCGGCTGGCTGATCTCCCTGCTGACCCGCCGGATTACGAAATAGCTTTTGCTTTTGCGGCCGCAAAACAAACTTTCGCCGCGACGACATCGTGAAGGGGACTACGTTGTCGTCGTGGAGCGATTTGGGCCCTTTTTGGCGAAAAACCGGACGCGACGACAATCTGATATCTCTCACATTGTTTTCGCGTCCAAACAACCTTTGCTTTTTCTGACAAACACGTCAGCAAAAACTTAGTCTTTCAGGGAATAACCGAAACGGTTGAGGATGGCTTCGCGTTCGGCGGGGTTGGCGACGTCTTTGGACATCGAGAGGATCTCGGCGCGGGGGTAGTCCTTGATCCGGAGGATGATCAGACCGTCGAGGCTGTAGTTGAACAGCGGATCGACGTTGAAGTTGATGATGCGCGCGTTGACCTTCATGTACTTCTTCACCAGCGTAGGCATGCGGTAGGTGTTGTCGGAGAGCCGCATCAGGAAACGGTCGAACTTCTCGAAATTGTCCATCTTGTGCCGGAGCAGGTCTTTCGGATTGAGCTTCAGATAGTCCGGCTCGAAAGGCGTGGTCGGCTGCGCATAGTGCTCCGGAATCATCGCGCTGTGCTTGTTCTCCAGATAGTACACCATCAGGCTCTGGTAGAACTTGGGATAGGAGTTGCTGATACTCACCGGCCCGATGAAATACTCCGCATTGGGATAACGCATCAAGCTGTGCATCAACCCTTTGAGCAGGAGCATGAGCGGAAGGGCCTCCTTCTGGTATTCCAGGCTGACGAAGGAGCGTCCCAGCTCGATGGTCTGGCGGAGCGTGGATTCGAACTCCTGGTCGTAAGAGAACAGCGAACTGGTGTAGAAACCTTCCACACCACCGTGCTTCTCGAAGATTTCCTCACCGATGCCGAGGCGATAGCCGCCGGCGATACGCTTGCGCTTGGCATCCCACAGGATCAGATGCTTGTAGTACGGATCGTAGTCGTCCACGTCGATGGCCTGGTTGCTGCCTTCGCCCGTGGCCCGGAACGCTTCTTCGCGGCGGCGCCCCAGCTCGATCATCGCAATGGGAATCTCCGCGTGCTCCGCCAGGTAGCACTGATAGGAAGCCACTTCGAAGAGCATGTTGCCCCCGTTCTTGAGGCGGTCGAACTCCTTGACCACGGCTTTCTTGTCGCGCGGAAGGGAGATCGGCGTGACCAGCTCCGGCGGTTTGGTGAGCTCTTCGTTCGGATTGTTGAACTCCACCTCCATGGCGTAGACGCGGCTGCGCAGGTAGCCGCCCAGCTTTTCCAGGTCGGCATACTCCGCCAGCTCGTTGGGCATGATGGGCCGGCCGATGCGCATGGGGATGGTCTTGCCCTTCTTGTTGAACAGCTCGTTGGCCAGGTTGAGCGTGCGGAGGATCGGGTGGATGCGTCCCACGAAATGGAACCATTTCGAGTTCTGGGCCTCGAAGTAGATCGGAATCACCGGCACGTTGGCGTTGCGGATGAGCTTGATGACCGACGCGGGCCAGGGAACGTCTTCCACGGAGCGCTTCTTGAGCGAAGTCCGGTTTTTGGGACGCTGGTGCGTGGACACTTCGCCCGCCGGGAACAGGCCGAGGCTGCCGCCGGCGGCCAGGTGCTCCTTAGCCATGCGGATGCCTGTCAGGCTGCTACGCGCCGAAACCTCGTCGGAGAAGGGATTGACAGCGAAGAACGAGTCCTTCAGCGAAGGGATCATCGTCAGCAGGAAGTTGGCCAGGATCTTGAAGTCCGTACGCATCGTCCCGATGACGGCGTTGAGTATCATCCCGTCGGCCGAGCCGATGGGGTGGTTCGAAATGGTGATGAACGGTCCGTCCTGGGGAATATAGTTGAACTGGTTGGGCTTCAGGTCGATTTTGATGCCGGCATCCTTCAGGATGTGGGCCGAGAAGTCCGCGCCTTTGTACTGCTTGCAGCGGTCGTTGGCCTTGTTGACCTTGTTGAATCCGAACAGCGCCATGGCCAGCGTCGCCAACAGCCAGCCCACGGGTCCACGCATGTGGATCACTTTCATGATGTCGGATTTATTGATTATCTTTGTCTTGATCTTCTTCATGGAAGGCGCTTACATCAAAAAGCAAAGATAGTATTTTTCGATGAATGTCAGAGAGAAAATAGAATATCTTCCGCACGACCCGGGCGTCTACCGCTACCTCGACGCATCCGGAAAGATCATCTACGTGGGCAAGGCCAAGGACCTGAAACGGCGCGTTTCGCAGTATTTCCGCCCGCCGGAGCAGCTTGACCGCAAGACCCGCGCGCTCGTCGAGCACATCGCCGACCTGACCTATACCGTGGTCGAGACCGAAGAAGACGCCCTCCTGCTCGAAAACAACCTCATCAAGCAGCTCCAACCCCATTACAACATCCTGCTCAAGGACGACAAGACCTATCCCTGGATCTGCATCCGCAACGAACCCTTTCCCCGCGTGATGCTCACGCGCCGCTACGTACAGGACGGCTCGCTCTACTTCGGCCCCTATGCCTCCGTCCACCATGCGCGCCGCCTGCTTGACCTGATGGGAAGCCTCTGGAAACTACGCATCTGCGCCCACGCGCTCACCCCCGAGCAGATCGAGGGGGGCAAGCTGCGCTGCTGCCTGAACTACCATCTCGAAAAATGCGCGGGTCCTTGCGAAGGCCTCTTCAGCGCGGAGGAATACCAGGCGCAGATCGAGGAGATCCGCAAGCTGCTCAGCGGCCGCACCCGTGAGCTGATGTACGCCTGCCGGGCAAAGATGCAGGAAGCGGCGGCGGACCTGCGTTTCGAAGAGGCGCAGGAATGGAAAGAGCGGCTCGCCCTCCTGGAGGCGCATCATGAGCGCGAGAAGTCCGTGGGCCACGGCATTCTCGACATGGAGACCTACAAGCTCTTGAAAGAGAAGACCTTGCCCCGCCGCATCGAGAAGGCGGAAAAGGTCGTGGCGCAGCTCCAGAAAGATCTCGGCATGAGCGTCCCTCCGCGCCACATCGAGTGCTTCGACAACTCCAACATCCAGGGTACGAACCCCGTAGCCTCCTGCGTGGTGTTCCGGGACGGCCTGCCGTGCAAGCGCGACTACCGGCATTTCAACATCAAGACCGTGGTCGGTGCCAACGACTACGCCTCGATGAAGGAAGTGGTCAACCGGCGCTACTCCCGGCTTATGGCCGAAGGAGAGGAATTGCCGCAACTGGTGGTGATCGACGGTGGCAAAGGCCAGTTGGGCTTCGCGCTGGAAGCCCTTATGGAACTCGGTATCTCCGACAGGATCTTTATCGTGGGCCTGGCCAAACGGATGGAAGAAGTCATCGTGCCGGGCGACCCGCTCCCCCTGTTCCTCGACCGCAACTCCTCTTCGCTCCGCGTGCTGATGCAGATCCGCGACGAAGCGCACCGCTTCGGCATCACGCACCACCGCAACCTGCGAAGCAAAGCCCAGACCGTCAGCGCGCTGCGCTCGCTTCCGGGCATCGGCGAAGCCACCGAGCAGAAACTGCTCCGTCACTTCAAGAGCCTGAAGAAAATCAAGGAAGCCAGTCTGGAAGAGCTTACGGCCGTGGTTGGTCCTGCGAAGGCCGCGCTAATCCGTTCCATTGAATAAGGCCATAGATGGCGTTGGCCAGGAAGAAGGCGAACATCACCAGCATCAGCGCTGCGTGTTCTTCGCCCCGGATGGTTGCGACTGTCCACTTGATCACCTGCGCCGCATCGAGCACGATCCAGATGTACCACTGCTCTGCGATGGCCTTGACCATCATATACATAGCCAGGATCGAGATGACGGTCGTCGCGGCGTCGAGCCAGGGCTGCGAGTCGCCGATGGCCGGACGCGAGAGGATCCACGCGAAGAGCGGGATCAGGACGGCGGCGGCGATGAGCAGGGCAAAGGCCTGACGGCGCGTCAGGTGCACGGCGTTCACGGCACCGCTCTCCTGGTTCTGGTTCTTCTTCCACTGCGCCCAGCCCACGAACTGCATCGGCAGATAGTAGAGCAGGTAGATGGCAGAGTCGGCGTATAGCTTTGAATGCCAGGCGATATAGACGTAGATGGCATTGTACACAATGCCGAAGGCGTAGTTCCAGATGTTGCCCTTGGCGCAGAGCACCAGGTTGATGATGCCCGTGACGGCCACGATGAAACCGATGGTGTCCCAGCCCTCGCCCAGCAGCGACGAAGCGATGCTGACGGCCGTGGTACCCAGAATTAGGAAATAATCGAAAGCGTTGAGTTTAAGCGCGTTATTCATTCTTTACAGGCCGTTGGTCAAGACGAAGCGGAATGTGCCGATCTCGCCCGAGCGGTGCGGATGGGCGTACTGGACACCGAGGTCGAAGTCTCTTCCGATACGGAACAGGCGCGTGGTGATTATCAGGGTCGTACCGTAAGACAGGTAGTTCTTGGGACCCAGGTGCGCGATGGCGCCGTCCTTCATCTCGGGATGTTGTTTGTCGAAAGCGTAGTCCACGAAGGGAACCAGCTGGATGCGTTTCAGATAGAAGAAGAAGCCGCCGCTCAGGTCGCCTGCATAGATGGGCAGGGCATACTGGAGCATCACCCGATGGTAGTTCATCAGTATCTCGTCCTTATAACCGTAGGGGCGGCGCACCAGATTGAAGGAAGGGGAATAAAGCACCCCGTTGTCCGGCTGATACTGGTAGCTGTAGCTGAGTTTGAAGCCGTCTTCCTTGCCCATGCCGGGCAGATAGGTCCAGGCATTCAGGCCGAAGACCTGGTTGTAGGCCGGACCGAGGCGGGTCATGCCGTCGAGCTGGAAACCGAAGCCCAGGCGGGGCGTCAGGCGGGCGGCAGGCCGGGTCATCTTGGTGGAGAAACGGAGCGAGCCGGTCAGCAACAACGTACTTTCCCCGCTTGTCGTTTCGTGAAACCTGGGTTCCATATAGGAATACGCGTCGTTGGTCCAGGCAACGCCGATTGAAGGGATCAGCTGGGTCACCCATCCGCCGCGCGAGAAATTCAAGGGAATCGACATTTGCGAATTGACGACCACCGCAGGCTTGTCGAGCGTATCGAGGCGGAAACCGGAGCCGCCATGCGTGGAATGGTACATGGTGGAGCGGGTCCGGTTGCGCTCATTGAAATCGACGGCCACCTGGAAGACCGGATACAGTCCGGCATAGTGCGCGTACAGATGCCCGGCGTGGTGATGGTCGTGATAGGAATAGCCTGCCGTGCCGGCCAGCGTGCCCAGCGTGTTTTGTGCGACCAGCGTGGCGCCGGGCGCTACGTACTGGTACCAGTTGCTGAAGTGGTTCAGGTCAAACCCTTCTATGTCGTTCATCAAGCGGTTCACGTTGGCATAGAAAGGGGCCCAGGAGTGGATGTGGATCCCGTGTGCGATCTTGCTGTAGCGGCGGGACTCCAGGCTGTCGATGTGCCGGCGCAACAGGGAATCCTCCTGCGGCGTGAGCGGCGTGACATAGGTGGATGCCTGTTCGGCATTGCGCTCCGCCACTTCGTTGACATACGGATCGTCGAAGGAATGGACGTTGCGCTGCAGCGAATCCAGCGGAACGGCTACAGGCTGGTAGCCGTGGTGGTCGTACTCGCCGTATAGGAGCGTTCCGTTGCCGGTCAGGAGCGGATGTTCGGCGCTGAAGCGTGCGGAAGTGCGGCGCAAGAGCCTGTCTTCCTGAGGTTCATAGGTATAGACATTGCTCAGGCCGTCGAGGTCGGACACGAAATAGAGGAGGCTGTCGCCCGCGGCGCGCAGGTCGCGGATCATCCGCGATTGCGGCGCGACGACGCGGTGCCAGGTTCCGTCATAGCGGAACAGGCCCATTCCCTCGGTCGTGACGACGGAGGCGTAGAGATCTTCCCTGAGCTGGGCGATGCCTGTGACCTGCCCTTTCTCCGGCGCGGCGATGCTGCTGAGCAGCTGCCCGTTACGGTCGAGCTTCACGATGTTCGATCCGCCTTCGGTCTTGTATTCGGCAGCCAGGATCGCGGCACCGTCAGCCGTAGGAACAGGATTCAGGTAGCGCGTATGGCGCGTAAGGGTTTCGAAGCGGTTCGCATCGGCGTCGTAACGGCGGATGACCGACCAGCTGCGATGCTCCCAGCGCGGGTCGGGCACGACTTCGGAGAAGATAAAGGAGTGGTCGCTGTCGGGCACCAGGGTACTCGTCGTATTGGAAAGCGGCCGGCGGAAGCGCCGGTTTCCGAGCGAGTCGATGCTGATGATGCGCCGCTCGAACTGCATCCCGGTCATCGTGGCGAAAGTCTTGTCACCCAGAGGGATCGGATTGGAGATTTCGGTATAGACGGCGTCGCGTCGCCTGAGCAGCGGGGTGTACGGCGTATAGGGAGCGCGGAGCTTGTATTCCCACTCCCACAGTTCGGTGTTGCGGGCGATGGCAGCGCGCCAGTTCTTGCGGACCGTCATGCCGGTGGCGTGGCGATAGGCCCGGTGCGACACGCTGAAGATGCGCCAGAACTCCTTCACCTGGGTCTCCATGATGTCGCCGGCGGCGAAATAATTGCCGGAATTATCGCGGAACGTGCTGGAAATCAAATAGCCGAACGGATACTTGCCGGGCGAGTACTTGCGGAACGAGCCATAGCGCCAGGCATCATAGACACGGAAATCCCCGGCCAGGAAGGCTGCCCGGAAGAACTTCACGAATTCCGGGTCGCGGCCGCGGCCGGAAGGCGTCATGTCGGTTTCGTTCTGCACGGCATCCCCCTCCATCAGGGTTTGTGTAGGATAGAGACCGATGCCCACGGCGCTGCCCTGCTCACCGGCCAGGATGTTCAGGAAGTGATAGAAACCCTTGGTATAGTGCGCCATCTGGCCGATATGACGGCCTTCGTGCACGGCCAGCTGCATCTCCCAGTTGAGGGCGTAGAGCGGATCGCCGGGCGGCGTGGTGTAGAGTTCGAGACGCTTGGGTGCCCAGACTACCATGCCGTTGCTGTACAGGTCGTAAGGCTGCAGGACGATCGGCATGTGGGGCGTATCGATGTGCAGGCCGGTAAGGGTGGCGGTGCGGGTCTTTTCGAAGGAATACAGGTATTCCCGGGCGAGCGAGTCGAGTCCGTCGGGGAAGACGATATCGAAATGGTCGCCGCAGAGCTTGTTCCAGCGCGTGGAGGCCGGCGCACTGCCGGTCATGTAGTACTGGGCCTCCGCAGGGAGGACGCCGAGCAGGAACAATCCGAGAAATATGGCAAACAGTCTGCGCATTGGGACTGCAAAGATACACAAAATCCATACCTTACGCGTAAAATCGCTATCTTTGTCCAAATTGTCGGGAAGATGGATGCCGTTATCACCTTCGTGGACGGGAGCGATCCCCTCTGGCAGCAGGACTACCGGGCTGCCGCAGGCCGGCAGGCCCTGGCCAAGCGCTACCGCGACTGGGGCACGCTGCCCTATCTGCTGCGCGGCATCGAGCGGCACATGCCTTTTATCAACAAAGTCTATCTGGTCGTGTCGCGGGAGAGCCAGGTCCCGGCCTGGGCCGACATCTCGCAGCTGAATGTGGTGTATCACAGCGATATCCTGCCGGCGCAATGTCTGCCGACCTTCAACAGCTGCACCATCGAGCTCTTCCTGCACCGCATCCCCGGTCTGGCGGAGCAGTTTCTCTATTTCAACGACGATCTGTTTCCGGTAAAAGATGCTGCCGCGCAAGATTTCTTCCCGGGCGGAAAAGCGGCGACGGGCTTTTCGCACCATCTTTTCGCGCCCGGCATCTACAAGCGCCAGACCCGGAACGCGGACCGTTTGGCCCGCAAGGCCCTCGGCCTGAAGGTTCCGCCGGGATTCCTGCGGCCGCAGCACTCGGTCATGCCGATGCTGCGCAGCGCCAGCGCCACCGCATTCCGGAAAGTGGAAGCGGAACTCATGGCCTCGCTGACGCCGCTCCGCGACGCCAGGAATTGCAATCAGTACCTCTTCCCGGACTACCAGCTGCTGAGCGGCAGCGGCCGCGCGCGGCGGCTCTCCAACCAGCATCTCTCGCTCGCAACCGTCTCGCCGCAGCGCCTGGCCGCAGCCATCCGCTCGCCCCGCGAGAAAATATTGTGTATCAACGATGTGGAAATGAGCCCGGCGCGCTTTGAAGCGCTCCGCGACGCCCTTCTGACGGCCTTTGCGGCCCATTTCCCCGACAAATCCCGATTTGAACGATGAACGACGAACAATACATGCAGGAGGCGCTGCGTGAAGCGCGCGCCGCCGGAGCGGAAGGCGAAGTGCCCATCGGCGGCATCGTGGTCTGCGGCGGCCGCATCATCGCCCGCGCCCACAATCTCACGGAAAGGCTCACCGATCCGACCGCCCACGCCGAGATGCAGCTCATCGGCATGGCCGCCGACTATCTGGGCGGCAAATACCTCAACGACTGCACCCTCTACGTAACGGTGGAACCCTGCCCGATGTGTGCTGCCGCCCTCGCCTGGGCCCAGCTCGGCCGCCTCGTCTACGGCGCCCCCGACCCCAAACGCGGCTACACCCTCTTCACCCCCTCTCTCCTCCACCCCCGCACCCAAGTCACCGCCGGCCCCCTCTCCTCCGCCTGCAGTCAACTCATGACCGACTTCTTCAAAAAACAACGCTGATGGTAGGCTTTTGCCTCCAGGCTTGCAGTTTTCGATTCAAAAACCTTCCGCTTCAAAGCGGCATCAGCCGCTAGCGGAGGCCGTTGTGTGGGCCCGTGTGATAGCAGTCCGTAGCGGCAGGGTTTGGGGCAGAGCCCCAGTAGACACAGATGGCCATGGGTTTTTGACTCGAAAACTGTCGCGCCTTCCAGCAAAAGCAAATAGCTTTCGGAAATAGGCCAAAGATTTTGGACGCGAAAACAATGTGAGAGGCATCAGATTGTCGTCGCGGCCTGTTTTTCGCCAAAAACGGCCTAAATCGTTCCACGACGTCAACGTAGCGCCCTTCACAACGTCGTCGCGGCAAAACTAACCAACTTGTCGCTTTTGCATGAAGTCTCGCAACTATCGGTCAAAAACCTTCCGCTTCGCTCCATCCCTCCCAGCTTCGCTGGGCCCCTCCCATGTCTGAGTTACTGGGGCGCTGCCCCAGTAACTACGGCACAGGATCATATCCGGAGCCGCCCCAGGGGGCGCAGCGGAGGATGCGGCGGATGGCGAGCCAGGAGCCGCGGAGGAGGCCGTGCTTGCGGAGGGCTTCGAGGGCGTAGTTGGAGCAGGTGGGCGTGTAGCGGCACTGCCGGCCCATGTAGGGCGACAGGAAGATCTGGTAGAGCCGGATCAGCTTAACGGGAAGCCATATCGTCCAGGATCTCCAGGAGGCTTTTTTCGATGCGTCCATAGTCTTCTTCCTGCTTGCCCACGTAATAGATGAAAACGTCGTATGACTTGTCGCCGAGACGGGACCGGTTCAGGCGGTAGGCTTCGCGCACCCTGCGTTTGAGCAGGTTGCGCCAGACGGCCCGCTTGAAATTGCGTTTGGGTACCGATACGCCGAAATCCCCCGTGCCCGCCTGAAAGTGGACTTTCAACGGATACCGGAACGACACTTGTCCCGTTTTCAGCAGCTGGAGGATCTGCCGCTCATTCATTCCTGTTCGCGGCCCGATTCGAGATAGTTGCTCAGCGCCTCGGCGATCGAGGGAGCGTTCGGCGTGGGCGCCTTGATGTCGACCTTCAGGCCCGCTTCTTCCATCGCCTTGGCAGTGGAAGGACCGAAGGTGGCGAAGACTAGGTCTTTCTGCTCGAAGTCCGGATAGGCTTCCTGCAGCGATTTCACGTCGGACGGGCTGTAGAAGGCCACGACCTGGTAGTCGTGCGGATTGAGGCCGCTCAGGTCGTTGCTGACCGTGCGGACGAAGACGGCGCTGCCGTGCTTCAGCTTTTCCTTGGTAAAGAGCTTGTGGACTTCGGGCTTGAGGTTGTCGGTGCAGGCGATCAGGAAATGCTCGCCCTTGTGCTTCGTGCCGATGGCCTGGACCATCGAGGCAACGGTGCCGGTGCCGAAGAAAATCTTCCGTTTGCGATAGACGATGTATTTCTGAAGATAGACGGCGATGGCCTCGCTCTGGCAGAAATATTTCATGGTCTCGGGCACGCTCACGCGCGTCTGCTCGCAGATATGGAAGAAGGAATCGATGGCCAGACGCGACGTAAACACGATGGCCGTATAGTCGAGGATGGTCACCCGCTGGGCGACGAAATCACGGACGGACACGCCTTCCACCCGGAAGAACGGGCGAAAATCGATGGTCAAACCCCACTTGGAAATCAGTTCAGTGTAGGGAGAGGCACCCGAAGGTTCGGGCTGCGAGATGAGAACACGTTTAATTTCCATTGATCAAGATGTTAACTACCACACAAATCGGTAAAAATTCAAGGCTGCAAAGATACAAAACCCAGTAGAAAACAGAAAATCCAGTTGATAAAATGATGGAATTTCCCCGGCGCACGTAGAAGAAGGCGCATACGGCGACCATCAGGCCCAGCCAGCCCCACAGCAGCCAGCGCGGCGCGTCGGGCGTCAGCCAGGCCGCCAGGGCGGCCAGCATCGAAGCGAGCAGTCCCAGCACCGAAAGGGCCAGGCCCGTGCGCTCCAAAGCACGAAAAGCACCCATCCGGGAAGAAAGCCAGCCCACGAGCAGGAACACCAGCTTGCGCAGCAGCACCAGGCCGAGAAGCGCCACGAGGGTCCAGGCAAAGTCCAGCGAACTAAGTCCCGTCATGCAGAGGGTCAGCGCGTAGAAGGGCTGCAGGAGAAAGAAGATGATCCGCACGGAAGCGCAGACATAGTTGTTGCCCAGCATCTCCTGGGTGCTGTGAAAGCTGTGGAAACAGGCCGCGGAGCCCTTCAGGGCTGAAAGCAGCCGATTGTAGCACAGAAGCAGGGCCAGGGCGTCCGCCAGCAGAAACGCCAGCACATAAGGATCGGGTAATACTCTCACGTCAATTCCCCCTCTTGGCCTGATGCCCCAGATCGGCGAGCAGCGCGACGACCTTGTCGCGCACGTCGCCCTGCAGCAGGATCTCCCCATCGGATACGGAGCCGCCGACGCCCAGGCGCGTCTTGAGCTGCTTGCCCAGCACTTCGAGTTCGGCTTCCTCCCCGACGAAGCCGGAGACCAGCGTCACCTGCTTGCCGGCGCGGCGGCGACGGTCGATCGTCACCACGAAGCGCTGCTTCCGGAACCGGGGCTCAGCGGCCTCCGGCTGCGGTTCCGCAGGTAAAGTCGAAAGTTCGTCGGCGAACTTGTCCTTGAGCAGGTCTTTCCAGTCTTGCGGCATCGTCCTTGCAAATTTTTCGCAAAGTTAGTGATAAA
Organism: uncultured Bacteroidales bacterium; assembly: GCA_947168065.1. GTDB lineage: Bacteria > Bacteroidota > Bacteroidia > Bacteroidales > UBA932 > Cacconaster. Next base: position 152,122 of record CAMVKH010000003.1, on the reverse strand, counting down.
ACCTTTATCTTTGTTGTTTACACGAAAAACCTCGCTACATGGATAAGAAACAGTTCACCCGGATCAACCGCATTATCTCGCTCTGCGTGGCCGTGCTCGCGTCGGCGGTTTACCTGCTGACCATCGAGCCCACCACCAGCTTCTGGGACTGCGGCGAGTTCATCGCATCGTCTTATAAACTCGAAGTCGGCCACGCCCCCGGCAACATGGTCTTCAACCTGTTCGCCCGCATCTTCACGATCTTCTCGGGAGCGGCGCACGCGGCCGTCGCGGTCAATGCGATGAGCGCCCTCTGCTCCGGCCTGACCATCTTCTTCCTCTACCTGACCATCGTCTGCTTCGGGTGCCGGCTCCAGGAAAAGCGGGGCCGCGCGCTGACCAAGGCCAGCGCTTTCGCCCTCTTCGGGGCAGGCATCGTGGGTGCCTTCGCCTACTGCTTCTCCGACACGTTCTGGTTCTCCGCCGTGGAAGGTGAGGTCTATGCGATGTCCTCGCTCTTCACCGCCGTCGTCTTCTGGGCGGCCCTCAAGTGGGAGGAGCAAGCCGGACAGCCGTATGCCAACCGCTGGCTGGTCCTGATCTGCTTCCTGATGGGTCTGTCGATCGGCGTGCACCTGCTCAACCTGCTGACCATCCCGGCCATCGTGTTCCTGATCTACTACAAGAAGCACCAGCAGCCCGTCTCGTTCTGGCGTGCCCTTCTCGTGCTGGCCGTCTCGGGTGTCATCCTGGCCCTCATCCTGTTCATCATCATCCCGTATCTGCCGCGGATGGCCGCTGTCGTCGACCGGATCTTCGTCAACGGCTTAGGGGCGAAGTTCAACATCGGCGCCGCCGTCTTCATGGTGCTGTTCCTGGCCGCCTGCTTCCTGCTGCTGTACGTCTTCCGCAAGAAAGACAAGGCCCTGGCGCACACCATCACCCTGATGGTCACCTCCATCATCATCGGCTACTCGCTCTTCACCGTGACCCTGATCCGCTCGAGCGCCGGCACGCCGATGAACGAATACCAGCCCGACAACCCGTATTCCCTGATCCGCTACCTAGGCCGCGAGCAGTACGGCTCCAACCCCATCATCTACGGGCAGACCTTCAACTCGCCTTACGAAATCAAGGAAATACCCTACTGGACCCCGCTCGACGGCAAGTACTATCACGCCATCAACATCGACGCCACCTATCCGGCCGGCACCAAGATGCTCTTCCCGCGTATGTGGAACGGCTTCGAAGAACGCTACAAGGAGTTCTACAAGCAGCGCTACATCTCCAGGTACAACACCCGCCGCGTCTCGCTCTACGGCCGCAGCACCACCTTCCAGATGCCTACGATGGCCGACAACCTGAAGTACTTCTTCGACTACCAGGTCAACCACATGTACGTGCGCTACTTCCTGTGGAACTTCGTCGGCCGCCAGAACGACCTGCACGCCGACACGCCCGGCGACCTGACGCGCGGCAACTGGGAAAGCGGTATCACGTTCCTCGACCAGATCCGCCTCGGCGACCAGAGCGACGCACCCGACTATCTGGCCCACAACCGCGGCAAGAACCACTACTTCTTCCTGCCCCTGATCCTCGGCCTGATCGGCTTCTTCTTCCAGCTGCGGCACGACCCGCGCAACAGCTGGGTCACCGGCCTGCTCTTCCTGCTCACCGGCCTGGCCATCGTGGTGTATCTGAATCAGACGCCTTTCCAGGTCCGCGAGCGTGACTACGCCTATGCGGGCTCATTCTACGTCTTCACGATCTGGATCGGTCTGGGCGTGCTGGCGCTGCAGCACTGGTTCGAGAAGCTCACCAAGAAGCAGGACGGAATGCCCGCCGCCGCAGTGGCCGTGGCCCTGGGCCTGGTCGTACCCGTGCTCATGGGCTGCCAGAACTGGGACGACCACGACCGCAGCGGTCGCTACACGGCCCGCGACATGGCCTACAACCACCTGATGAGCTGCGACCCCAACGCCCTGCTCGTGACCCACGGCGACAACGACACCTTCCCGCTCTGGTACGCCCAGGAAGTGGAAGGTATCCGCACCGACGTGCGCATCGTCAATTCCTCGCTGCTGGGCACGGACTGGTACATCGACCAGATGAAGTGCCGCTTCTACGATTCCGACCCGGTGATCATCTCCATCCCGCGCAAGCAATACCTCTACGGTACCAACGACTATACGCCCGTGATCGACGTGGTCGACCACCCCGTGCTGGCCTCCGAAGCCATCGGCGTGTTCAAGGATGAGCGCTTTACCCGGGAAGGTCAGGACTTTGTGCCCGGCCATAAGCTGCTGGTCCCCGTCGACAAAGACAACGCCATCGCCGCGGGCATCGTGCCCGAGAGCAAACGCGACAGCCTGGTGGACTACCTCATCCTGGACATCAGCGGCAACAACATCTCGAAGTTCGACCTGATCATGCTCGACATCCTGGCCAACTACGACTGGAAGCGGCCGATCTATTTCGTCTCGCGCGGCGAGACCAAGCTCGGTCTTGAGCCCTGGCTGCAGTTCGACGGCTTCGTCTACAAACTCGTCCCGTTCCTCAACGACTACTCCGACCGGGAGGCCACCCTCGACGCAGACGCCCTCTACGAGAAGCTGATGCACACCTATCGCTTGGAATCGCTGGCCGACACGAACGTCCATTGGGACTACCAGAACGTCTTCACCTTTACCGCCGTGGTGCCGGTGCGCGACATCTTCGCCACCACGGCGACCGCGCTGCTTGAGCGTGGCGAGAAAGAGAAAGCCGAAGAAGTGCTCGACAAGTGCGTCGCCATCATGCCCGCCGAGAACTTCCCTTACAACATATCGCTGTTCCGTTCCCTCAACGAATGGTCGCTCATCGCCATCATCGAAGACTACTTCCGCCTGGGCAAGCCCGAGAAGGCCCTCGCCGTCGGCGACCGCCTGGCCGATGAGACCCTGCAGTCGCTCATCTATTACTCGACCCCGATCGGCCCGGGCGACGACGACATCCTCAGCAAGAAACTCGCCGACGACGCGGCCACGATCTATCTCTATCTGGTGAAGATCTACAACACCTTCGGCCAGAAAGAGGCGGCCGAAGCGCTGGAAAACAAGCTGAAGAACGCGTAACGCGCGGCTACTTGACGATATGGACTTCCTCGGTGATGACTTTCACCGAGGATTCTTTTTTCCGGGCCTTGGCGAGCGACAGCGGCGTGCCGCCGTCGAAGGCGATGACGAAGGCCGAGGGGAAGCCGGCGCGCCGCACCGCGCCAAGCGCCTGCTCTGCTTCGGCATAACTGCGGAACAGCCCCGCCGCATACAGGCTCTTGCCCGAGCGCTGGGCGTGCACATACACCGGACTGATGCCTTTGAGCTGGCTGACTTTCACTTTGTTCGACGAGACGAACAGCTGGATCTGGTAGACCAGGCCGGACGGCAGCCTGTTGTCCGGGGCGAAAGCACCCTCCTTTCCTACGCGCAGGGTATAATCGAAGGTATCCTCCGGTTCCTCGAAGGAAAGCGCAGGCACGCGGCCGGGAAGAGCTTTCGAAAGGATGAGGCCGCTTTCGGGCTCCGTGACCGCAAGGGCTGACAGTCGCGCGGCTTCCTCGGGCGTGACGGCAGCATAGACCGGCGTCTCCTGCCGGAGCACGTAGATCACCACGCTGTCCTTGCTGCAGGCACGGTTCGACACGAGGAGGCTGTAGCGCCCGTCCGGCGTGTCGCAGAACAGCAGGTCGTCGCCCGGAGAATTGAAGGGAAGGCCCAGGTTCCGCACCTTGCCCCAGGTCTTGTGCCTTGCGTCCCAGGAAGCTTCGTAGAGATCGTATCCGCCCATGCCGAAAAGGCCGTCCGAGGCAAAATAGATCCGCTTTCCATCGGGCGAGAGCATGGGGAAGATCTCGCTGCCGGGCGAGACGGCCGCTTCGCAGAGCGGCGCAGGAGCGCTCCAGACCGTATCGAGCAGTTCGCTCCAGATGATGTCAGGATCGCCGTCAGCGCCGGGACGCGACAGGTACAGCCGCGTCGTGCGGGCCGGGTACCAGTTGGCATCCGTACCCCAGCGGCCCTCTTTCAGGGGGCTGAGCCAGAGATGGAAATCTTTCCGCGGCACGCGCTGCTGCGCCACGACGGCCGGGCGGGCAGCCCGTCCGGAGAGCGCCTTGCGGTTCTCGGCCTCGACGGCCTTTTGGACGGCCGTACGGTCGTCCTGCGCCAGAAGCGCGGCGGCCGAAAACAGGAAGGCCGCGGCGGTCAGAAGGAAGTGTTTCATCCGGTATGAACAAATTTTTCAACAACAAATTTAGGCAAAACCTTCTTATATTGAGAAAAAAGTGTAATTTTGCAGGCTACTTTCGAGTAAAAGCGAATACGATAATTTAATCAAAAATAACTCTTTATGCAAAGCAAAGGTGCCATCACATTCGTGGCCATTCTCATCGGCCTTGCCTGTGTGTTCCAGCTGTCTTTCACGGCTGCGACCGCGATTCAGGAGAAAAAGGCCGCCAAGGCTGCCCGCCAGGTTGTGGAAGAGGTGCAGCAGAGTCCTTCGTTTGCAGAGGTTTCCGAGCTCAACCGCGCGTTCTATCTCGACTCCGTGAGCACGGCTGCCAACAAGCAGTACCTCGATTCGATCGCAAACAAAAAGGTTTATTTCAATTACACGTACAAGAACGTCAAGGAGAAGGAACTCAATCTCGGTCTTGACCTGAAGGGCGGTATGAACATCGTCCTGCAGCTCGACCTGGCCGAGCTCGTCCGTTCCTGCGCCCGTGAGAAGACGACGGAAGAATTCAACAAGGCCATGGCCCTCGCCGCCGAGCGTGCCGACCAGACCCACGAAGACTTCATCACCCTCTTCGCCGAGGCTTGGGAAGAAGTGGCTCCCGGCAAGCGCCTGTCCTTCGACATCGACCTCGACAAACTCAGCGGCGATGTGAAGAACAAGTCCCGGGCTACCAACGAGGAGATCATCTCCCTCCTCAAGGAAGAGGCCAAGAGCGCCATCGACAACTCCTACCAGGTCGTCGAGCGCCGTGTCAACCAGTTCGGTGTGGCACAGCCCAATATCCAGAAGGTGGCCGGTACCGGCCGCATCCTGGTCGAGCTTCCGGGCGTGAAGGAGCCTGAGCGCGTGCGCAAACTCCTCCAGGGTACCGCTTCGCTCGAATTCTGGGAGACCTACAACTCCCAGGAACTCCAGCCTTATCTGCAGGAGCTCAACGAAACGGTCCGCCAGCAGATCGAAGCCCTCGAATCCACGAAGGGCACCGCTGAGGACAACGTGGCTGAAAAGCCCGCCGACAAGACGGACAACAGCCTCGAGGCCCAGCTGACCGGCGACGACCAGCTCACCGCTTCGCAGGAAGCCGTGATGAAGGCCAACCCGCTCTTCAGCCGTCTCCAGATGCTCGGCGGCAACTCCGCCCTGCTGGGTATCGCCCACTACCGCGACACCGCCCAGATCAACACCTGGCTGGCTGAGAACCGCTCCCTCTTCCCGGGCGACTTCGTCCCGGCCTGGAGCTTCAAGGCTTTCGAGAGCGAAGGCGTCACCCCCGACACCTATTTTGAACTGGTGGCCCTCAAGAGCCACGTCGGCAAGGGTCCTGCCCTCGACGGCAAGTACATTTCCTCGGCCGTGGTCAACTACAACCAGATGACCGGCGCTCCGGAAGTCAGCATGTCGATGAACAGCAAGGGTGCCATCGAGTGGGAGAACATCACCGGCGAGAATGTCGGACGCCAGATCGCCATCGTGATGGACGGTCAGGTGTACTCCTATCCGAACGTCCAGAACAAGATCAGCGGCGGCAATTCCTCGATCTCGGGTCACTTCACCCAGACCGACGCCGACGACCTTGCCAACGTGCTCAAGAGCGGTAAGCTCTCCACCCCCGCCCGCATCGTGCAGGAGCAGGTGGTCGGCCCGTCCCTGGGTAGCGCTTCCATCAAGGCCGGTATGATCTCGTTCATCATCGCCTTCCTCCTGGTGCTGATCTACATGGTGATCTTCTACCGCAAGGCCGGTGTGGCCGCCGACATCGCACTGCTCTGCAACGTGCTCTTCCTGTTCGGCGCCCTGGCTTCGTTCGGTACGGTGTTCACCCTCTCGGGTATCGCAGGTCTCGTGTTGACCATGGGTATGGCAGTTGACGCCAACGTGATCATCTACGAGCGCGTCAAGGAAGAACTCAACGCCGGCAAGGCCCTCCGCCTGGCCATCAGCGACGGTTACAAGAACGCCTACTCGGCCATCCTCGACGGCCAGATCACCACGATCCTGACCGGTATCATCCTCTACATCTTCGGCAGCGGCACCATCCGCGGCTTCGCCGCCGTGCTGGTCATCGGTATCGTCACCTCCGTGCTGACCTCGATCTTCATCACGCGTCTGATCTTCGAATCCCGCCTCAAACGCGGCAAGGACATCACCTTCGCCTCCGACTGGTCGAGCCGTTTCCTGAAGAACACGCACATCGACTTCCTCGGCAAGCGCAAGATGACCTACTTGATCTCCGGCATCGTCTGCCTGATCTGCCTCGTGTTCATGTTCACCAAGGGCTTCACCCTCGGTGTGGACTTCAGCGGCGGCCGTACCTACACCGTCCGTTTCGACCAGCAGGTCACGCCGGAGCAGGTCCGTGCAGCCCTCTACGACGAGTTCCAGGAATCCTCCGAGGTCAAGCAGTTCGGTGGCGCCTCCCAGATGCGCATCACCACCAAATACATGGTGAACGACAAATCGTCCGAGACCGATCGTCTGATTGAAAGCAAGCTGTTCAACGCCCTCAAGGGCTTCTACGCCAATGAGCTGACCCTCGAAGGCTTCACCTCCACGCTCGAGAACCCGAACGGTATCGTGAGCAGCGACCGTGTGGACGCCTCCATCGCCAGCGAGATGAAACGCGACGCCATCATCGCCGTGGTCCTGGCCCTGATCGTGATCTTCGGCTACATCGCCTTCCGCTTCAAGAACTGGACGTGGGGTATCGGCGGCGTGAGCTCGCTGGTCCACAACTCGATCATCGTCATCGGCTTCTACTCGATCTTCAGCGGCATCCTGCCGTTCACCCTCGACGTCGACCAGACCTTCATCGCTGCGGTGCTGACCATCATCGGTTACTCCATCAACGACAACGTGGTGATCTTCGACCGTATCCGTGAGTACCGCACCCTGTTCCCGAAACGCCCGCTCGAGCAGAACATCAACGAGGCCCTCAACGCGACCCTCTCGCGTACCATCAACACCTCGGTGAGTACCCTCCTCGTGCTGATCGCCATCGCCATCTTCGGCGGCGAAAGCATCCGCGGCTTCTCGGTCTCCCTCGCCCTCGGCGTAATCGTCGGTACCTACGCTTCGATCTTCATCGGCACCCCGATCATGTACGACCTCAACCGTCGCAAGATCGCCAAAGCCGAAAAGGCAACGAAGTAAGCAACGACTTTGTTCAAAGATTAAGAGCGACTCAAACGGGCCGCTCTTTTTCTTTTGCTTGAAGTCGAGTCAGCTTTTGTTTCAAAAACCCATAGCCATCTGTGTCTACTGGGGCGCTGCCCCACCCGAGCCGTAGGCGAGAGCACGACCCTTGGGAGTAAACCCTGCCGCTACTGCCTGCTATCACACTGGCTCACACAATGGCCTCCGCTAGCGGCTGATGCCGCTTTATAGCGGAAGGTTTTTGAATCAAAAGCTGCGAGACTGAAAAGCAAAAAGAAAAAGAAGAGGGTTCTGACATAATTATCATAAAATTGCTAAATTTGGACCTATTATGCGCCAGTATTTAGATCTGTTAAAGTATATCGAGGCCAATGGCACCGTGAAGGGGGACCGGACGGGGACCGGAACGACGAGCGTGTTCGGGTACCAGATGCGGTTCAACCTGGCCGACGGGTTTCCACTGCTGACGACCAAGAAGGTCCATCTCAAGTCGATCATTTATGAACTGCTCTGGTTCATCGCCGGAGATACGAATATCAAATACCTGAAAGACCACGGCGTGTCGATCTGGGACGAGTGGGCCGACGAGAACGGCGAGCTGGGGCCCGTGTATGGGCACCAGTGGCGGTCGTGGCCAGCCCCGGATGGTCGCAAGATCGACCAGTTGTCGCAGGTAGTCGAGATGATCAAGAAGAATCCCGACAGCCGGCGGCTCATTGTCTCGGCCTGGAATCCGGCTGAGGTCGATAAGATGGCGTTGCCGCCGTGCCATTCGCTGTTCCAGTTCTATGTGGCGGACGGACGGCTCAGCTGCCAGCTTTACCAGCGCAGCGCCGACGTTTTCCTGGGCGTTCCGTTCAACATCGCCTCCTATGCCCTGCTCACAATGATGGTGGCGCAGGTCTGCGGCTTGACGCCGGGCGATTTCGTCCATACTTTCGGCGACGTCCACATCTATTCCAACCACCACGAGCAGGTGGCGCTGCAGCTCTCGCGTGAGCCGCGGCCCCTGCCGACCATGACGCTCAATCCCGAGAGGAAGAACCTCTGCGATTTCGTATACGAAGATTTCACCCTGACCGGTTACGACCCGTGGCCGGCCATCAAAGCCCCCGTTGCCGTATGAGAGACAACATCAGCCTGATCGGCGCAGCCGCCGAAAATAATGCCATCGGCTATCGCGGCCTGATTCCCTGGCATATCCGCGAAGATTTCCAGTATTTCAAACGCATCACCATGGGCCACCCCGTCATCATGGGTCTGGCGACTTGGCGCTCGTTTGGCGGCAAGCCCCTGCCCGGCCGCCGCAATCTGGTGGTCACCGACCAGCCGCCGACCGAAGCCGACCTGGCTTCCGGCGCCGAGTTCTTCTCTTCGCCCGACGATGCCCTCGCCGCCGCAGCCGGCGCCCGCGAGATCTTCATCATCGGCGGCGGCATGATGTACCGCCAGATGATCACCCGTGCCGACCGCGTCTATGTGACCCGCATCCATACGGTCATCGAGCCGGCCGACGCCTTCTTCCCCGAAATCGACCCGGCGCTCTGGCAGGAAACCCTGCGCAGCATCCGCTACCACGACGAAGCCTCCGGTTACGACTATACCTTCCTGCTGTATGAAAGACGCAAGTAGCTCCCATCAAACGGGCCAGCGCGACTCGTTCGGAAGCTCGTTCGGTGTATTGGTAGCCCTGGCCGGCTCCGCCGTGGGCCTGGGCAACCTCTGGCGCTTCCCGTATCTGGTAGGCGAGAACGGCGGCGCAGCCTTCATCATCATCTACCTCGGCTTCGTCTGTCTGCTGGGCATTCCCGTCCTGCTGTCGGAGTTCATCATCGGCCGCCGCAGCCAAGCCAACGCGCGCGGCGCATTCCTGCACCTTGCGCCAGGCAGCCGCTGGACGATAACCGGCACGATTGCCGTGATCTGCTGCACCTTGCTCCTGTCCTTCTACTCGGTCGTCGGCGGCTGGGGCGTAGAGTATTTCATCAGGGCCGTCTGCTTCGACTTCACCCGGGGCGGCGAAGCAGCCCTTTCCGATATGTTCTCCTCCTTCACGGTTTCACCGTGGAAACCCCTGGTGTGCCATACGGTATTCCTGCTGGCCACGGCACTGATCGTGATTTCGGGCATCCAGAACGGCATCGAGAAGTTTTCGAAGATCATGATGCCGCTGCTCTTCGTCATTATGATCGGCCTCGCCATCCGCTCCCTGACCCTTCCGGGCGCACAGGCAGGCATCGACTACCTCTTCAAGCCCGACTGGTCGGAAGTCTCGACCGGCACCTTCCTGGCAGCGCTGGGACAGGCTTTCTTCTCCCTCTCACTGGGAAGCGGCATGGTCATCACCTATGGCTCATACGTGTCCAAGAAAGCCAATATCACAAAATTAGGCATTGAGACGGCGATTGCCGACACACTCTTTGCCCTGATTGCCGGCTGCGCCATCATGCCCGCCGTCTTCGCCTTCGGCATCAGTCCCGGCGAAGGCCCCGGTCTGGTATTCATCACGCTGCCGCACATCTTCAGCAACCTCCCGCTGGGTGGTGTCATCGCCATCTTCTTCTTCCTGGCCCTGCTGCTGGCCGCCCTGACTTCGTCGATCTCCGTCCTGGAAGTGGTCGTCGCCTTCTGCATGGAGGAATTCCACATGAAGCGAAAGACGGCGGTCCTCATCGTCTTCTCCGTCATCTGGGCGCTGGGCTGTCTGTGCTCGCTCTCACTGGGTATCCTGGACCACTGGAAAGTCTTTGGCAAGACGATCTTCGACCTGTTCGACTATCTGACCGCCAACGTGCTGATGCTCATCGGCGGCCTGCTGGTCGTGGTCTTCGTCGGCTGGAAACTCGGCCGCAAGGTTATCCACGATGAACTGACCAACGGCGGCAAGCTCCACATCCCCGCCGCCTTCATCGACACCTACTCCTTCCTGGTCCGCTTCGTCGCCCCCGCCGCCCTCCTGACGATCATGCTGTTCCAGTATCTGTCGTAAACAACTACTCCTGCTGACTCCGTCATCCCCGGCTTGACCGGGGATCTGGCATCCGGCCGCGCTCCGATTACTCTGGTGATCAGTCGGACTCAGCTGGTACCGATCATAGGCCGCACTCCGATTGCTCTGGTGGTCAGTCGGACTCAGCTGGTACCGATCATAGGCCGCGCTCCGATTGCTCTGGTGGTCAGTCGGACTCAGCTGGTATCGATCATAGGCCGGACTCCGATTGCTCTGGTGGTCAGTCGGACTCAGCTGGTATCGATCATCGGCCGCGCTTCGATTACTCTGGTGATCAGTCGGACTCAGCTGGTACCGATCATAGGCCGCGCTTCGATTGCTCTGGTTTTCGTTCCGGACGGCATTATTCTGCCGTCCAGCCCGAAAACCACCCGCGACTCCACCCACTCCGGCCGCAGTTTATGATCCATTCGCCATATCCGTACGTCAATCCAGGGCTCGTCTATGACCGACATTCGTTCCCCTTGATTGCGGCTCTCGCTTCGCTCGTGTTCTGATTTGACACAGGCGGGAATCTGACCCTATGGAGACTAATATTTTGATTTACAGCCAACTGCTACAATTAGCCCCCCTTTAACCGGAAGGGGCAATTTCTTATATTTTACTGATTTATAGCTAGTTAATCTCCAGCTTTGAAAATGATTGGCAGATGGTCGGAGAGGTCGCCATTGAATCAGCACGGCCTCCCCTTGTTTTGTAACCATCGCGCGGCAAACATTTAGGTAAAGACCTGATTCTCAGCGCATAGTTATTACACAAGACGCTCAGTCCCACGTCCGGGTAGCTAACTGCGCGGATGGCCGAGAAGGTATACATTGATTATTAGCGACTTATCAAATAACCCGCCGCGCGATGGTTGCAAAACAAGGGACATCGCCGATTCTAAGCACCACAGCGTTGTCAAAGCATGCATCCCTTCATCATTCGTGGTACTTATCGTTCTGACAGTTAGTTATTATCCAACAATCGTGTGCGTTTTTGCGCACACGAATAATGGAAATAATCTGTTTTACAGCCACATGGACGCCACGTTTTACTCCGGGCCGCGAATGATCGATGCCCCTCTTGGGATCAAACGTATTTCGGAATCACGACTCGCAAACCCCTTTTGGACGAACGGTTATCCTCGGCCGGGCCCGGGAGCCCCTCCTCAGGCTCCTGCGGGCCAGGACGGGAGATAACCACCTAACCTCCTCCGCCACAAGCTGCTCTGACCGTCCACACCGCTTCCGGCCGAACACAGAGAGATATGCGGTTATCCTTGGCAGCGTCGGGCAGGAACCCCTGGCCTCATGGGGGCCTGCCCGCTGGCAGGAGATAACCGCTCCACTCCAAGAACGAAGCAATCGACAATTTGTTGACGCTGTAAGGCAACTCCAGGACCTAGGAAAAGTGAGTGCCCTGAACAAGTAAACGTCTGCGCCTTTGTCCTTACGGTGACACAGACGAGATGAATGAACCGTCTGTGTCACTGCGTAAAAATGCGACAGAATGAACGGTATCCCGTTATCTTCTACTGAATGACAGTTCGTTAATCTCCCGCTTTGAAAATAATGGGCAGGTGGTCGGAGAGGCCGCCGTGGTAACGGGGGCCGATGTAGGTGCGATGGGGCTTGGTGCCCAGATAAGCGGGGTCGTCCTCGAGGAGGAACGGCGGGGCGAAGATCTGCATTTGGCCATCCATCGATGGCGAGACGAAGAAATGATCGATCTGCTCCCACCGACCGTGGTATTTGATGGTGCCCGGAGCGGCGGACTGCGCAGGGGTTGATGCTGCAACGGCGGTGGACGGAACCGCGAGCGGGGCGGCGAAGGGCGGGGCGGCGAGGCCAGCCACGGTGACGGCGGCTTCGTTGAAGTCGCCCATCACCAGGATGCAGCTGGCAGGGTCGATCCGCAGCAGCGAATCGACCGCCCGCTCCAACACCCCCTTCGCCGCCGCCCGCCGCCCGTCCGAAGCCCGCGCCCCACCCCGCTTCGAGGGAAAATGCACCACAAACACATGCACAGATTCCCGGTCGGAGCCGGGAATGACGGAAGAGCCACTGACGGGACTGACCGATGGGGCGGCACCGATAGTGTCATTCACGACTTGAGCTGGAACTGGTGTGCGGTGAGAAAGGTCCCCCGCATGAGTGCCAATCTGGGATAACCGGCGCATCTTGACGTAGAGGATGTCGCGGGTGACGTGGCCGGAGATGCGCAGGGAGTCAACCGCCAGAGGTCGGAAACAATCTTTGTGGTAGAGCAGGGCCACATCGATGCCGCGTTCGTCGGGAGATTCACGGTGAACATATCCATAGCCCAACTCTTCCAGCAGGGTCTTTCTGACCAGCTGCGACACTACCATCCGGTTCTCCACTTCGGCTAGGCCGACCAAAGCGGGCAGTTCGCCGGTCTGGTCGGCAACGGCCATGATCGTCTGGACGATCCCGTCGCGCTTTTTCTCGAAACGGGACCAAGTCCAGTGCCGCAGGGCACCGGCCGTAAATTCATCATCGTTTTTCAAGGGGTCGTCGAAAGGGTCGAACAGACACTCCACATTCCAGAACATCACAACCCACACTCCCAACATGATCCACATCCAGCGCCTCATCTTCGTCCTCAATTTCCAGTACAAAGATAATCGCCGCACCCGCCTAAAGCAAATCAAATACACCCACATCCAGCACCCCCTCCTGTGGCCTGCAACGGACGCAGCTGATTTACAGCGATTTACAGAAGTTGATCCCCTCCTTTTTCAGGGGGATCAACTTACATAAACAACTGATAATCAATTGTGTCCGTTGCAGCGAAAAAAGTGGGACGGCAGTAGAACGGTTGCGAGACGGTCAGCAGGCTGCCAGCGGTCAATCAGCAAGATGTTAAGCGGCCTGTCAACGAGTAGCCAGCGAGCAGCCAGCGGTCAATAAGCGGACCGTCAGCGCACGGTCAGCGAGGCGGTCAGTTCTACGAATTCTTCGACGGAGAGTTGTTCGGGGCGGGCGTCGAGGTAGGGGATGTAGGACGGGAGGGCCGGCAGGGAGGCGAGGATGGGCTTGAGGGAGTTGCGGATGGTTTTGCGGCGTTGGTTGAACGTCGTCTTGACCACTTTCTTGAAGAGTTCTTCGTCGCAGGCGAGGGTTGCGCGGTCGTTGCGGGTCAGGCGGATGACGGCGCTCTTGACTTTGGGCGGGGGCACGAAGGCGCCCTCGCCCACGGTGAAGAGGTATTCGATGTCGTACCAGGCCTGGAGGAGGACCGAGAGGATGCCGTAAGTCTTGGAGCTGGGGCCGGCGGCCAGGCGTTCGGCCACTTCTTTTTGGATCATGCAGACCACTTCGGGAATCCGTTCGCGGGTGTCCAGTACTTTGAAAAAGATCTGGGAGGAGATGTTGTACGGGAAGTTGCCGATTAAGGCGAAATGGTCGTCATCGGGGAAGAGCCGCTGGAGATCCATCTGCAGGAAATCCGCCTCGTAGAGGTTCGGGGCGAGCCTTGGGTAATGCTCGAGCAGGTAGCGAACGCTTTCCGTGTCGATCTCGACCACCTTGAGCTGGAGAGCGGGATCCTGCAGGAGATAGCGGGTCAGGACGCCGGTGCCCGGGCCGACTTCCAGCACAGGCCCGCGGCTGCGAAGTGCAGCCACGATGGCCTGGGCGACACCCTGGTCGGTGAGGAAATGCTGGCCGAGGGCCTTTTTGGGGCGGACCGGCTGCTTCATTACTTGGCGATGAAGTGCTTGTACATCCGCTCGATGCCGCCGTAGAGCACGTTCGGCGTGCCTTCCGGCGAATGGTGACCGCTGCAGATGATCACGAAGCCGTATTTCTCGTCCGGTTTGAAGAACATGGCGCTGCGCAGGCCGTAGGCGCCGCCGGTGTGGCCCACCAGGGTCACGCCGGGCACGTAGTCATCAGCCAGCCAGAGGTTCAGACCATAGTGTTCCGGTTCGGAACGGGGAACCTGCATGTTGCGGGAACTTTCTTCGGAGATGATCTTTACGCCGTCGGGCGTGGTGCCGTAGTTCATGTGCATCGTCATATAGCGCGCCAGGTCGAGGGCGGAGATCTTCATGCCGCCGGTGGGCGAGAAGATCAGGGCGTCGTGGCCCATCACGTAGTTGGCCACCTTCTCGCTGCGGGGAGCATAAGCATCAGCATAGGTATCTTCGTATTTTCCTTCTTCTGCGTTCCACTCATAGAGATGCGCAAAGCGGCGGCTGTCGAGGGAATCCACGCAGTAGCCGCCATAGAGGCCCAGCGGACGGAGGATATGGTTCACCACATACTGGTCGAAGCGCTCGCCCGAGACGCGTTCGAGGATGGTGCCGGCCATATTGAGGTTGAGGTTGCAGTATTCATAGCCGCCGCTGCCCGGCTCGTAGTCATTGTAGCAGAGGGCTACGTCGGGGTTGCAGTCGGGATTGATGATATCGATGGTAGTCCAGTAGCCCTGGCTGTCGTTGATGCTGGAGGTGTGCGAGAGCAGCATCTCCAGGGTGATCGGGGTGTCGGGGAAACGGGGATTGCGGACCTTGAAACCGATCAGGTCGCTCACATCGTCGGTGAGGGCGAGCTTGCCCTGCTCGACTTGCTGCAGCAGGCCGGTGGCCGTGAACGACTTGGAGATGGAAGCGATGCGGAAGATCGTCTGGTCGTCTACCGGTTCCTGGGTGGCCAGGTCCTTTACGCCGAAGTTCTGGTGGTAGATGATCTGGTTGTCCTTTACCACGGCGCAGCTCACGCCGACCGCATCGATTTCGGCAAGAAATGCCTCCATGTCTTTTTCAAATTTCTGGGCAGGGGTTTCGCAGCCTGAAAGCAGCAGGGCGGCCATCAGGCCGAAGGCAAAGAGTCGTTTTTTCATTTTTATGGTTTTTTTACAGATTCGGCGGCGGAGAATTCGGGATTGTTCCCACAAATTCTCTTACAAAGATAGCATTCTGCGTCGAATTTTTCGGTATTTTTGCTATCGATGAAAGAGAAAGACACGCCACAGACCCCGATGCTCAAGCAATACTTCGAGATCAAAGCCCAGTATCCCGAAGCATTGCTCCTCTACCGCGTCGGCGACTTCTACGAAACCTACGGCGAAGATGCGCTCACGGCCAGCCGCGTGCTCGGCCTTGTGCTGACGCGCAAGTCCGCCGGCAGCGGTACTTTCATCGAAATGGCCGGCATCCCCCACCACGCCATCGACAACTATATGCCCCGCCTCGTGCAGGCCGGCTACAAAGTAGCTGTCTGCGACCAGCTGGAGGATCCGAAACTCACCAAGAAACTGGTGAAACGGGGTGTCACGGAGCTCATCACCCCCGGCGTGGCCTACAATGACAATCTGCTCAAGGCCGGCGAAAACAACTATCTGGCCGCCTTCTGTTTCAGCGGAAAGCAGGTCGGTATGGCCTTTCTCGATATCTCTACGGGTACCTTCAAGCTCGCACAAGGCACGCTCGACTACGCCGAGGTGCTCCTCAGCACCCTGGCTCCGCACGAAGTGCTGGTGGAGCGCTCCTTCGTAGATGGCTTCCGGAAACGTTTTGGAGATCGTAGCGCCTGCATTACCCCGCTCGACCCGTGGGCTTTTGTGCCCGATGCGGCTTACAAGAAAGTCTGCACCCAGCTCGGCACTGGCTCGCTCAAAGGATTCGGCGTGGAAGGGATGCTGCCCGGCATCGCCGCTGCCGGTGCCACGCTGTTTTATCTCGAGATGACCCAGCATACAGCGCTGGGGCACATCCGTGCCATCTCCCGCATCGACGAAGGAGACTTCGTGTGGATGGACCGCTTCACGTTCCGCAATCTCGAAGTGTTCGAGTCGCTCGCCGGAGCGGAAGGACGTTCGCTCATCGAGGCCATCGGGCGATGCTGCACGCCGATGGGCGGCCGACTGCTGCGCGAATGGCTCTCGATGCCGCTCAAGGACATCGCAAGGCTCAACGCCCGCTACGACACCATCGACGCTTTCCTCGCCGACGGCGAGATGTGCGCCGCTGTACGCGGCGAACTCATGGCCGTCGGCGACCTGGAGCGCATCGTCGCCAAGGCGGCCGCGGGCAAGCTGCTGCCGCGCGAAGCGCTGCAGATGGCCCGCGCCCTCCAGAGCAGCGGCACCATCCGCGCGACTATCGCCACTCCCGCCCTGGAAAACTGGTGTGAAGCCCTGGAAGATTGCGCCGCACTGGCCGACCGCATCGCGCGGACGCTGCTGCCCGAGGCGGCGGCCGCCCTGGGCAAGGGCGACGTCATCGCGCCGGGCGTATCGCCCGAGCTCGACAAGCTACGCGACACCCTCCACGGCGGCCGCCAGATCCTGCTCGACATCCAGCAGCGCGAGCGCGAGGCCACCGGCATCGGCTCCCTCAAGATCGGCTACAACAACGTATTCGGCTACTATCTGGAAGTGCGCAACACCTTCAAGGACAAGGTCCCGCAAGACTGGATCCGCAAACAGACCCTTGTCGGCGCGGAGCGCTACATCACGGCCGAACTCAAACAATACGAAGAGACCATCCTCGGCGCCGAACAGCGCATCCTCGACCTGGAAACCCGCCTCTACGGCGAACTGGTCGCGGCCATCCAGGCCGAAAACCCCGCCGTGCAGCGCAACGCCGCCACGCTGGCGCAGCTCGATGTGCTCGCCGGCTTCGCCGTCCTGGCCCACGACCACGACTATTGCCGCCCCGTGCTGAACGACTCCCTGTCGATCGACATCGTACAGGGCCGGCACCCGGTCATCGAGCAAATGATGCCGGATGGCGAAGAATATGTAGCCAACGACCTGCATCTCGACACTGTAGGCCAGCAAATCATCATCCTCACCGGCCCGAATATGGCCGGTAAATCGGCCTTCCTGCGGCAGACGGCCCTGATCTGTCTCCTTGCCCAGACTGGTTGCTTCGTGCCCGCAAAACGGCTGAAAATGGGCATTGTGGACAAGATCTTCACCCGCGTCGGTGCGAGCGACAACATTTCTCGCGGCGAATCGACCTTCATGGTCGAAATGCTGGAGACGGCCACCATCCTGAACAACCTCTCCGACCGCTCCCTTGTCCTGCTCGACGAGATCGGCCGAGGCACGAGCACCTTCGACGGCATGTCCATCGCCTGGGCCATCGTGGAGCATATCCACACCCACTCCCGCGCCAAGACCCTCTTCGCCACACACTACCACGAACTCAACGAACTGGAGAAACGCTATCCGCGGGTACATAATTTCCACATCGCCGTCAAGGAAGTGGACGGCCAGATCCTCTTCCTGCGCAAACTCTGCCCCGGCGGCGTCGCCCACAGCTTCGGCATCCACGTTGCCCGCCTGGCCGGCATGCCCTCCGACGTCGTCTATCGCGCCGAAAAGAAACTTCGCGAGCTGGAAGCCACCGCGCCCGACCTCTCCGGCGCCAAAACCGCAGCCGCAAACGCCTCGCAAGGCGTCCAACTCTCCCTCTACCAGCTCGACGACCCGCTCCTGCTGGACATCAAAGACGAACTCACCCGCATCGACATCAACAAACTATCCCCGCTCGACGCCTTCGACGCCCTCCGGGGACTCAAGAAGAAACTGGGACTGTAAGCAGAAATTAGAAGGAGGATCTGTGTGATGAATGATTTCTGGACGCAAGCCTTCAGGCAACTGAAGGCCGACCGCTTCCGTACGCTGCTCTCGTTGCTGGGCGTCGCCATCGGCATCTTCTCGATCGTGGCCGTGCTAACGCTGGTGGACTCCGTCCAGACCAGCGTACGCGAAGGCTTCTCCGCCTTCGGCAGCGACCTGCTCTTCATCGACCGAGAACCCCTCGAACCCGACCTGAACGAAGACGGCGTATTCCGCTGGTGGGAATACGCCACACGGCCCTCCGTTACCTGGAGAGAATATCAGTATGTTAAAGAAAGAGGCGACGGAACGGCTTTTGACCAGATTGCCTTCGCCGCCTACGGCCCGGAAACGGTCGGTGTGGATGGCAATTGGAGCCTGTTGGTTCCTCAGTCTCTGGCGCAGGGGCGTTTTTTCACGCAACGAGAGCTGGAAGAAGGTCTGCCGGTCGTAATTGTCGGCTCAGCGGTCGAAGCCACCGGCGGAAGGAAAATAACTTGCGGCGACCCCTTGTGGTTGGAAGGAAAACGCTACGAAGTGATTGGTGTCTTTGCAAAAGCCGGTTTGACAACTGTGAGCCCGGTCGATGTTGACCAGGTACGACTGGTCTCCTATAAGTCGCAACGACAGGCGCCACTCCGGAGCAGTATCGTCGTTTCGGGCGCCAACCCCGAACGGATTCGAACGATTATACGCGAATACCGCCGCCTCAGCCCCGGACAAGAAGACAACTTCGCCCTCAACCGACTCTCCTTCCTGCTCGACGAAATGAATGAAATCTTCGCCCTGCTCACCAAATTAGGCTGGATCATCGGAATCTTCTCACTCCTCGTAGGCGGCTTCGGCATCGCGAACATGCTCTACGTCTCCGTAGAAGAACGCAAGGCCCAGATCGGCATCTGCCGGGCACTGGGCGCGAAAAGACGGCGCATCGAACAAGAATTTCTGGGCGAATCCACAATCCTCTCCCTCCTGGGCGGCAGCGCCGGAATAACTTTAGTTGAAATACTCATGCTGACTTATCGGCTATCAGGCAAGATGTCTTTACCACTGTCGTTTTCGCCAAGGGCAATCATCACTGGACTCATTGTAGCTATTATTATCGGCCTGACCTTCGGTGTCGCCCCCGCCCGCCATGCCGCAAAACTACATCCCGTAGAAGCCATTACAAACGGCCGATGAGGGCGGAGTGGCAGGTGGTTTTCGGGCTGAACAGCATTTTCTTTGCTGTCCAGCCCGAAAACCAGAGCCAACGGAGCCTTGACGATGATGAGATTCACGGTCAAGCCGGGAATGACGAACATAAAAAATGAAGGGTGATCTATATTGGATCACCCTTTATTTTTTCAGTACTGACTTGCGTCAGGTTTTTAGAATCTGAATCCGAATGTGAGTTGCGGGAATGCGAATGCGCGGAGATTGTGGTTCGAAGCGTAGTACGGATCCTGGCCGCCGACCTGCAGATGCAGGAGCGTGTACTGGTAGCACACCGGCGCGACCTCGATACCTACGAACAGACCTTCCATCAACGCGTATTCCACACCGAAGTTGATACCACCTCCGAAGCCGAGGGCCTGTCCACCGCGAGAGGTACGATACATGTCAACCTCCTCGTTCACCATATCGGGATAGCCTTCGCCAGCCGGATAGTCCGTCGGCATGAACTGTCCCGTGTACGGGTAGAAGCTCTCGATGCGCGCCATCTTGAACTGGCCGAATACGCCCAGATACGGGAAGATGCGCTCGTTCTTCGTGTTGAAGTAGTACTCCGTTCCCAACTGCACCATCAACCGGTTCGTCACCGCACCGAGGATGGCTTTCTGCGCATAGTCGTCGCCCGGGGCCACGGTGGCCGGGGTAACGCTGATATCGTAGTCCTTGAAGTTCAGACCGGCGATATCATAGCGCTCACCTTCCTGGAAAGGCTTGTTCGGCTGCATGTTCAGGATGTATGCACCCGACAGGTTGATGTTGATGTGATCCGTAAGGAACAGTTTCATTCCCACCGACCAGTTCCTCGTCATGAAATTGAGGCTGCCGGTGTTCGTCAGCAGGGTAGAGAGGTCACCGCTGATGTAGGCGTTGCCGAACGTACCCGGCTCCAGCGTGTTGGCATCGCTGCCGATACCAATCGCCGTACCGTCCTCGTCCGGAAGCATGTAATACAGGCCCGTCATATCGTTGAAGAACTGACCCGTACCTACATTCAGCTGGAACTGGAACTGTCCTGCCTTCGGTGCAAACACACACTCACAACCCTCCTTAGGTTGTGCCACTGCAGGCACAACCATAAGGATTGTCATGATAAGTATGCTTAATCTTTTCAACATATTGTCCGTTTTAAAAACGTGTTTTTGTTGGGTATAAGATTATTCGCTTGATTAGATAATACCCGGAATCGAGATACCGAGGCTCTTGAGGGCCTGAAGGGCAGCCTGGAGCGCGCTCGCATCGACAGACGTATTGTTAGCGTAAGCGTTGAGCAACACGAAGTTCGCATCCTGGCTCTGGACATACTCGAGAATCTTCTCCATGTTAGCCTTGGCAAGTGCAAGAGCATCCTCAAGAGCATTAAGACGATGCTGTTCAATCTTGAGGTTAGCTTCAGCATCAGCGATTTCAATATTGATAACAGGAAGTTCACTCCAGTAATCAGCAATCTTCTTAGCATTATTATCAATTCTTGTCGTCTGAGCTGCAATTTCATTCTTCAACGACTGAACGTAGGCTTCACGAGCATCTTTGTATGCCTTAAACAGGGCATCCCAGTCACCTGCAGCTTTGCCTTCTTTATTGAACTCGTCATAACCGGCAGCCTTGGCGGCAGCATAGTAAGCCTTCTTGAAGGAATCCATCAGGATTTCGAGGTGAGCCTTCTCATCGTTGTACTCTTCGATAGCTTCCTTCCAGCCCTGGAAGACCTCAGGGAAGTCAGGGAAGAGCTCTTCAGCGAGTGCGAGCTGGGCACCGCCGAGACCATCAATCCAACCGTCGCAGTCACCGAGGATGTTCTTGTTCAGGAGTTCGAACCAGTTATTCGGGGTGATGGAATCCGGATCGTCATAGGAACCCAGGATCTGCACGATACCGTTCGGATCGCCTTCTTCATCGAGGCCGGTGAATTCAGCGAGAGCACCAATGAATTCGAGCAGGTCGGCAGCGTGCTCGGTAGCAGCCTTGTAGGCCTTCTGCCAAGCCTTGTAACCAGCTTCGTCAGCCTTGTCGGTCTTCTCGGCGTCAGCCTTGAAGGTCTTCTCGACTTCCTCAATCCAAGCCTTGACAGCGGCGAGTTCGTCGGTAATCTTCGGGTTGGTAGCAACATAGTAATCGTACTCAGCCTTCATGGCTTTGTAGAAATCAGTCTTGTTGCCGTTGAAGATCGCACCTCCCGAAATCGGGTTGGTCTCGAACCATTTGTTGTCCTCCTTGTTAGTGCAGGAAGGATCAACAGCCGTAAGGACAGCGTTGATGGCATCCGTATTATCGACATTCGTACCATCGCTGAAGGTCACGATCGGAGCCTTGTCCTCATACGGTTTGAAGGTATTGAGCGTGTAGCACTTCGGATCGAGGGTCGGATCGAGGAGAGCTGCGATAGCCTTCTCGGCGTTCGTCTTAGCCTTGGCAATGTCAGCAGCCTTGGCGTTACTTTCGACAGCGGTGAAGTAAGCATCGTATTCGGTGCCAGCAGCCGTCACGCTCTTGTTCCAGAAGGAATTGTATACATCAAGGTATTCCTGGACGGCATCCTTGACAGCCTTCTTCTTGGCCGTGATATCAGCGGACATATAATCTTCACCACCCTTCTGAATCTTCTTGGGATCATCCCAGGTAACGAGGGTGTAGGTATTGTACAGTGCGCTGGTCATGGCGTCAGACACGGTCGGGTCAGCAATCGTAGCACCGGTAAGCGCAGTAGCGAAGTTGGCACCCATCAACTGTTTGATGATGTTGCCGAAGGCGTTGGTCTGAGAACTGCCATAAGGCGTGTTGTCACCCGGGTTGGTGGTGTCATATTCGTATTCACCGGCACGCAGTTCTTCCCAGGTCAGTTCCGTGAATTTCTTGGAAGCGAGAATCGGCTTACCGGCACCAGACTTGCCCTTGCTGTAATAGAATACGGTGGAGTCACGCTTGGTGTCGCTCTGAGGATCAATATCCGCAGCCTTGGGAGCCGTGTAGTCAAGATATTCTTCGCGTGCCTTGGCAAAAGCGATAATAGCCTTGAAGAATTCCGTGGAGTCGTAGTAGTCAAAGTTAGCCTGGGTCAGTCCTTTCACATGACCGAAAGCGGTCTTGATGTCCTTGATGGCCTGGACCATGCCCTTAGCACCATTACCATTCTTTTCGACAGCTTTAGTGTACTCATCGATTGCCTTGGTATAAGGTTCAAACTTGGCAAGGCCGTCGATCAGGATCTGACGGTGTTTAGCCCAAATGCTGTCCTGCTTCTTCATTTCCTTCTCAAGTTCTTTCACCTTCTCTTCGCTGGCAGCCTCTTCCTGAGTAGTCACGAGTTCACGCTCGAGAATATCGTAGGCACCCCAAAGACCATAGTTTGCATAGAGGGTCTGTTTGACTTTGTTCTTGTCGGTGTATTCGTACTTCTGCGATTTCTCACCGTTGCCAGCCTTACCCATGATGAAGTCCTTCATTGCCTGGTTGACGGGACCGACGATCTTGATGGTGTCGGCGGCCGGAGCCATGATGTTGGTCGTGGCATTCGGAGCAGCCTGCACGTAGCTCTTGAGCAGATAACCGAACTTGTTGAAAGTAGCAGCACTGATTTCACCTTTCGGGAATTTCGGGAATGCGATGGAGTCGGCCATCTGCTGCTTGAAGTCGTCCTGGGTCTTCTCACCGGCTTTGATCAGAGCTTCTTCAGCCTTGGTGAGCGGGGCGAGGTTGTAGCCGTCGAACTGGGCCAGGAAGACGGTGACAGCGTCGTTGAAAGCCTTCACACCGTCGTGGACATTATTCACATAGTACTCGGCGATTTCCTTGACCGTGGTGGTGTTGAAGTTGTACGTCAGGGCGTCGATCTCAGCCTGCATAGCCTCGAGCTCGGCGTTCCATTCGTTCATGTCGATTTCATCCGGGGAAGGAACCTCATCCAACTTAGCTTTAGCTTGATCAATACGGTAATTTGCACGAGCGATTTCGCGCTCCCAAAGATCTACTTTGTATGCATACTTATGATTCTCGCTATCCCAATCCTTATCAGCAAAACGGGCTTTCTGCTGATAAAGAGAGTCAACATAGGCCTGGGCTTCTTTGACCTTAACAGCCTGCTTCAGGTAAACCTCGTAGATACCTTCGTAGATGGCGACAGCTTCAGCCACGGCGAGTTTCTCGTCGTTGGTCAGGTCCTGGGAGTGGAGGGCGATGTTGCGGAGGGCGACGCGGAGGTCTTCAGCAGCCTGGTTGAGGTTCTGCTCGAGATTCAGCATGTTGATCTCGTGCTGTTTGGCGTCTTCTTCCATCTTCATTTCCATGCGGGCGATCTCGTCAGCGATCTGGGCGGCACGGAGTTCGTTCTCCATAGCCTGGGCCTCGTTGAGGAGGGCCTGCAGTTCGTTCAGAAGGTTCTGATTCTCGGTCTGGGCGTTCATCCAGGCCGTCTCAGCGTCACGATAACGTGCATCAGCCAGCTTGAGCTGAGCCTCGGCGCGACGGAACTCGGCGTCAGCGTCACGCAGGTTTTTCAGCGCGCGGATGTATTCGGCCTTGGCGGAGCGCATGTCGAGGATACCGACAGGCTCAACCTGGTCAATACATGAAGTGAACAGACTGCCGGCAGCAATCATGATCACCAGTGAATAAATAATCTTTTTCATAAAAAAAATTTGTTAAGTGTGTTTATGATTTTTTGGTTAAACAATAAATTACTACACAGTTTATCGCCTCAAAATTAGACATAATATTTTAGATGTCCAAATTTTTGGGGAATTTTTCCAGCGATTGTTGAAAAAATGTTAAAAAAATCTTGCTCTGTTGTCTTTAATATCTGCCTCATTGGCAATTACGGACTGTAAAATGCTGTTATGCCAGGATGCCTTGCGGGCGAGCTGGGTCGCTGCGTCATTCTCGGAGAAGAAGTTGCCGGCCGTACGGTTGGAAACTTCGAAGACATAGACACCGACATTGCCCCCCACTGTCTGGATGGTTCCCTCCGGAGCGGCCGCAACGGCGCCCACGAGAGCGGGGTCATTCTGGTTGAACTGGGTCGAGCCGAAGGAGATGCCGGGATAGTGGCTCACCGTGGTGCCGAGCGTCTCGGCTACCTGTTCGAGCGTCGTCAGGCCGGCGATCTTCTCTTTGACTTCGTCAAGCTTCACGGCGACCGTCTTGCGGGCCTGGAGCAGCGAGCTGATATCGGACGCGACATCCTGGATGTCGGCGTAGCCTTCCTTGCGGACTTTGGTTACAGCTGTAACAAAGTAGTACTTGTTGTCGACGATTTTGAGGTCGGAAACCTGGCCGGCTTTGGTCTTCTTGTCGAAGACCCAGGAGACCACTTCGCGTGCATTGTCGGCAGGGCCGATGCGACGGTTGGTCTGCAGCATATTATTAATAGGTATCACCGGCAGATTCTGCTCCTGGGAAAGCTTCTGGAAGTTCTCGTACTTGCCATCACAGGCATCGGCGAACTCCACGGCCTTCATCTGGAAGTCGCGGTAGGTTTCGTCGGAAGGGAGGACGTTCTTCATCAGGGTTGCCACCTGCACTTTCTTGAGTGCTTTGGTCCGCTCGGGAACATAGACGGCGAGGATGGCCTGGTTGTTCACATTTTTAACCTTGAAGACTTTCTGCGGGGAATCGAAAGCGGCGTCGAGTTCGTTCAGGCCATTGGCCAGAATGAAGTCCTGGGTGATCCAGCCCATTTCGGTGAACTGGGAAATATCGGTCTTGCGGAGCTGGTCGTTGACGAAGACGTCGGCCTCGGCTTCCTGGGAGTAAGGATATACCTTATAATATACGTGTGCGGAGTCGGCCATCATCCGGACGTCGGCCACGCGCATCGCGGCGTAGGCTTTGTCTTCCGTGACGACGGGGCTGACCGTACCGACCGGCGCGTGGAAGGCGGTCTGCTGGAATTCCGGGGTAACGGAGAGCTGGTCTTCCGTGAAGTAGTACGGGTTCCACTTGCTGTCGGAGTTCAGGGTCACGAAGGCTTTCAGGTTGTCGGCCTTGGCGAAGTCCTCGTAGAGGGCGTCGAACTCGGCTTTCGTGTCGGCATAGTCCTGTGCGGAAGGGACTACTTCCCACATCACGTATTCGATGTCGCGGTTGGCGGGCTGCTTGAACTGCTCCTTGTGGTCGTTGAAGTAGCGGCGGATCTCCTCGGAGGAGACTTTGACCGTACTATCGGTTACGAAGGAGATGGGTTCGAAGACAAAGTCCACGTCGGCCGTGACGTTGCCGTCGGCCACGAGGCGGGCTTTTTCAAGGTCGCTCAGCACGTCGCTCTTTTCCAGGAGGGAAGCGTACTTGGCATACAGCTGGTTGCGGAAGACGCCTTCTTCGAGGAAAGACCAGTAGGCGGCGGAGTTGCCGGAATCGTCGGAGTCGATGGACTGCACGAAATCGACCAGGGTTTCGCGGCTGAAATTGCCGTCGCGGTCGAGGAAGAGACCCTGCTGGAGGAGGACCGGGGAAATGTTGTTTCCCTGCGTGAGGTCGAGCATCTCTTCCTCACCGACGGACAGGCCGGCCGCCTCAGCCTTCGGGATGAAGACTTCGTTGTCGAAAATGGACTGCCAGGCTGCGTCGCGCAGCTGAGCCTGCTGTTCCTCGGAAGAGGGGTTCTGGCCCATCATCTTGGCAATCTCTGTATAGGTATTGAGCTCCTCATAGAACTCTTTGTACGACACGGACTTACCGTTCATCGTACCGACTTTGTTGTCTGATGAAAAGCGATCGAAGGCTGAACGCAGCGTCGTCGGATCGAGGATGAACGACAGGAGCGCCAGCGCGACGAGTACTGTGATTAAAATTCCGAATTTGACGCGAATTTTCTCTAATACCGCCATTGTGTTTAGTTTTAGTTATTAATCTTTGTGTTACTATCCAATCAGGCCCTTTCGGGGATGAAGTGCAAAAGTACACAAAAATCAGTTATTAGATGCAAAAAGGCGGTAAAACGTTGAGTCGGAAAATGAGAAAAAATGCAGAAAAACGGATTATTTTCTCCTCGGACCCATCTGATTGAGGGTATCGATGTAGGAATACGTGGAATCGCGCTCCACGGCGTACCAGTCGAAGGGACGCAAAATGACCGAATTGCGTGCTCGCTCGTCGGAGGTCATCCCGTAGCCCTGGAGCATGCCGCTGTCGGAGGTCAGGCGCACATAGCAGTCGGTGTATATCTGCTTTTCGGCTTGGTTCCAGTAAAGGGTGTCGGTCTCCATTTTCTCACCCTTTATATGGTTGATTACCACGACATTGCCGAAGGCGCTCCAGGATTCGCGGCCCTGCGTGGTCACGTGTTTGGCCTGCTCTGCGGTGATGGTCGTCTCGAGCTGGCCGTTTTCGGTATAGGCATCGACGAAAAAGCCGTCGGAGTAGAGTTCATAGGATTGCTGGAGCGAATCCTTGAAGAAATTGAAGCGCTGCATCAGCGGCGCGTGCATGCGCATCGTGGCTTCACCCTTGTCGGTCTGCAGGATGCTCATGTCGCGGACCACCTGGACAGGGGTCTGCTCGAAATCGAAATCCGGCGACTCAGGTTCGCCGCAGGAAAACAACGACACGATGGCCGCCGCGAGTGCAGCAGCCATCGTGCAGTGTCTGTAGTGAAGGGACCTTCTCAACTATTTGTTGGTACGGACCGTCGTGCTTTCGGTCATGCCGGCGCAGGAAACCGTGTAGCGGCTGCCGTCGGTGATGTCGAGGAAGAAGGCGTCTTCCGTCTTCGGGAAGTAGCGGCGGTACTGAGCGGCCAGGCTGTTGGCTTCTTCAGCGACCGAAGCGTCGGCCGAAGCGGCGCGCTGCAGGTAGTCGACGGCCACCCAGAAGTGGGCGCGGCTGCTGACTTCGTCGCCACCACATTTCTGTGCACCCCAGATGGTTCCGATCAGAAGATAGGACTTGCCGCGATACGACTCGTCAATCTCGGCGGCTTCCTTTGCCTTGGCTACGGCAGAGGCGGCTTTGCCGCACTTCTTGAAGTAGTAGGTAGCCAGTTCGAAGGTATAGTCGGCCTTGGTCTGCACATCTTCCGGATTGAGGAGGCTGATGGCGCGCTCGAGGGCTTCGGCGGCCTTCGTGTTCTCGTCACGCGAGGAGTAGAGGCGGTAAAGGCCGTAGACCGAGCTGGCGGTCGGGTTGATTTCGTTGAGGGCCACGATCGAGCGGAGGAACAGGTCGGTGTTCATACACTCGCTCTTGGAGAGCATCTTGACCATGTTGGTCAGGAGCGCCTCGTCGTTCGGATTGGCTTCGAAGCGGGGGGTGTAGAGGCTCACCAGGTTGTCGCAGGAAGCAACGCCACTGTCGATCAGGATCGATTCGACGCTCTGCTTGGCACCGCGGTATTCCGGATCGTTGCTCGAGTCGATCTTGTCGTCGAGGTAGCCGGAGATGGTGGTGTAGTTGTTCATCACGTCTTCCGGAGAGAGTTTCTCGTTACGGTACATGGCGACAGCTGACTGCATCTGGTTGACGAAGACGGCCGGGCTGGCCTCGGACTTGATCTCGGTGAGGACCTCGGTCAGGAGCTTGTACTGGGTCTCGTAGTCGGAATCGAAGTAGTTGATCACGTCGATGGCCTTGTTGTCGAGGCTCTTTACTCTGTACTTGGGATAGTACTGGGCACGAACGTCGCTCAGCATGAGCAGGGTGTCCACGAGTTCCTTGTAGCGGGCGGGATCCTTCTTGTTCTGCGGAATCTCATAGCGCATGATCCGCTGACCGTTGATGAGCATGTTCTGGTTCGCGGTCGGCGGGCAGAGGCTGAAGGCCTGGCGCCAGAAAGGAGCGGCATCCTTGAGGTTGTTCTGCTTCACGAGCTCGGAATAGTAGGAAAGATACTTCACGCATTCCGCGCTGTCCTTTCCATAACGTCCCTGCGCGAATCCGGGTACTGCGAGCAGCAGGGTCAGGAGAATGATGGCAAACTTTTTCATATTCGTGCTTTGTTGAGTTGTCCGTTTAGCGTTTAGTTATACAATGGCTTGATGAACCAAATATCGTGCAAATTGAAGGAAATGTTGAATAAAAAATACCTTTCCCGGATCTGATTGCCCTTCAGGGTGCCCCGCTGGCCGAATTCCACACCGAAATTGATACTGTTGTAATAGCGGAAAACGGGGATGCCGACACCCAACGTCACGCCTGTTGAAGCCACGGGTACGCCGCTCAGCATCAGGTAGGATCTTTCCCGGTAGGCACCGCCCCGGTAGGTGAGACGACGCAGGAAATGGCCGAAGCCGCTGCGGACATCGTAGCGGTTGGGGGTGAATTCCAAGCCGGCGCGGAAGTTCTGCGCGACACCTGTCGTGAAATCGACGCCCGGATAGCCGCCAAAGTCGATGCCTCTCCAGTCCTGGCGCGTGTAGTCGAAACCGACCATCCACTGGTCGGCGTAGCGCAGCGTGATGCCGGCGCCCAGTTCGGCGGGGATGCGGTAGTCCGAGAGCGATTTCTTGTTGAAAACCACTGTGTCTTTTTTGGAGCTGCCTTCGCCGATCGCGTAGCGCGTCTCGTGCCCGCGCAGGGGCGTGGCGATGTCATAGGTGACGCCCACCACGGCGCTCAGCGCGTTGGTCAGGGGCTGCGTGTACTGCAGACCCACCTTTCCGCCAAAACAGCTGATGTTGTAGTCCCAGCCGGTGAGGAGCGTGCGGTACGAGGCGCTGCTCAGGAAGTCGGCGTTGCTGCCGCGGTTGATCTTGCCGAAATAGTACTGGGCTTCCGCACCCAGGCTCAAGCGGTGCCACAGCGTCACGCCGGCGCCCAGGAAGGCCTGGTAGATGCCGCCACGTCCTGTGCGCTCGTACTTGATGTCGCCCACCTCGGAGAGGAGTGCGTCGGAATTCTCTTTGGACTGGAAGTCATACGCCACGCTGCTGATGGGCATCACGCCCACCTTGAAGGCCGAATGCGTGGCGATGGGAAAGGTCGCCACGATGTGGTGCATGTTGAAGGTGTTGTTGGCGGAACGGGCGGTGCCGCTCTGATAGAGCGTGTTGCGGTTCTCCAGCCCGAAGTCCATCATGAAGGACTTCTGCTCGCGCGCCGTGACGGCGGCGGGGTTCAGGATGTTGATGTAACGTACGTTGCGGTCGGCGATGCCGATGCCGCCCATCGACTGGTTGTAGGAGGTGCCCAGGCGCAGCATGTCGCCGAATCCGAAAAGGGAGTAGGGCGAATAGGCGCTGCCGGCCAGCGGATCGTCGTCCTGTGCCAGGACGTTCTGAACCGGGGCCAGAAGCAGGAGGCCGAGCGCGACCAACAATGTCTGAATCTTTCTCACCTTTGCGTTTGCTTTCGCGTGTGAACTGCAAATGTAATAAAAATCAAACATTATACCAAAAAGGGCACGAGAACCTGAGCGGCAGCCTTCACCGAGCGGATATCGGGTACCTTGAAGTAGAGTTTCCCGTTGTTTTCCAACAAACTGATACCGGCGCGCCGGGCAGCCATCTGCTGCAGGATGGCGTCGAAGGCGGCCGACTGGAAGAAAGGATGGTTGCGGTCGGCGATGAAATAAGCCAGCATCACGTTGTTTTTCAGCACGATGCGTTCGATACCCATCTTGCTGGCCATCATTCTCAGGCGCACGACGTCGATCAGTTCGAGCACCGGCGTGGGAATCGGCGATCCGAAACGGTCGGCCAGGTTAGCCGTGAAGCGCTTGAGCAGGTCTTCCGATTTGATACCGTCGAGTTCCTTGTAGAGCCGGATCTTTTCGGAAGGCACGTTGACATACGAATCGGGAATCATCATTTCGAGGTCGGTATCGACCTGGGTATCCAATTCGTACGTAAGGTTCGGTATCGCTTCGGCATCGTCCGTGCGGGTGAGGGCCAGCTCGTTCATGGCTTCCTTGAGGATGCGCATATACGTCTCGAAACCCATTTCGGCCATGAAACCCGACTGTTCGGCGCCCAGCAGATTGCCGGCACCCCGGATGTCGAGGTCCTGCATCGCGATGTTGAAGCCGCTCCCAAGGTCGCTGAAAGCTTCGAGAGCGCGAATGCGGCGACGCGCATCGTCGGTAAGCCGCTCCTCTTCCGGTACGATCAAGTAGCAGTAGGCCTTGACATTGCTGCGGCCCACGCGTCCGCGAAGCTGGTGCAGGTCGCTCAGACCGAAACGCTGCGCCCGGTCCACGATCATCGTGTTGGCATTCGGAATGTCGATGCCGTTTTCGATGATGGTCGTGGAAAGCAGGATGTCATAGTCCCCGTTGATGAACTGCAGGATCTTGGATTCCAGTTCCTTGGCTTCCATCTGGCCGTGCGCCACACAGATTTCCGCCTTCGGACAGATGCGGTGCAGGGTATCGCGTACCGCGAAGATGTCATCGACCCTGTTGTGCACGAAATACACCTGTCCGCCGCGCTCGATTTCTCGGGTGATGATATCGGCCAGGTACTCTTCGTCGAAACGGATGACTTCCGTGGTGACGGGGATACGGTTGGGCGGCGGGGTATTGATGATCGAGAGGTCGCGCGCACCCAGCAGGGAGAACTGCAACGTGCGCGGAATCGGCGTGGCGGTGAGGGTCAACGTATCGACCGAGGTCTTCATCTGACGGATCTTTTCCTTGGCCGTGACGCCGAACTTCTGTTCCTCGTCGATGACGAGCAAACCCAAATCCTTGAATTTCAGGCTGCTGTTCAAAATCCGATGCGTTCCGATCAGGATATCGGTCCGTCCGCTGGCGATATCTTCGCCGATCTGTTTGATTTCCTTGGCAGTGCGCAGACGGCTGATGTAATCGACCCGAACCGGAAAATCTTTGAGACGGGCCTGAAAAGTCTGGTAGTGCTGCAACGCGAGAATCGTGGTAGGAACCAGCACAGCCACTTGCTTGCTGTCGCACACGGCTTTGAAAGCGGCACGGATGGCTACTTCGGTCTTACCGAAGCCCACATCGCCGCAGACCAGGCGGTCCATGGGGTGCAGACTCTCCATATCGGCCTTCACGGCCTCGGTTGCGGCGGCCTGGTCGGGTGTATCCTCGAACATGAACGAGGATTCGAGTTCCTGCTGCATGAACGTATCATTCGAGAACGCGAATCCGCGCGCCTGCTGCCGTTCACTGTACAACTTGATCAGGTCTTCGGCGATATCCTTGACCTTCGACTTAGTGGAGCGCTTGAGATTCTCCCAGGCCTTGCTGCCGAGTTTGTAGATCTTGGGCGGCTCGCCGTCGCGCGACTTGAATTTCGAGATGCGATGGAGCGAATGGATGGAGACGAACACCACGTCGCCGTCCTTGTAGATGAGTTTGACCGCTTCTTGCGTCCGGCCGCCCACGTGGGTTTTCACCAGACCGCCGTATTGCCCGACGCCGTGGTCGATATGCACCACATAATCGCCCATGCGCAGCGCATTCAGGTCGCTGATGGTCATCTGCTCGGCCTTTTCCACCTGGCGCCGGATGCTCAGTTTATGATAGCGCTCAAAGATCTGATGGTCTGTATAATAGCAATTCCTCGAGGCTTTGTCGATATACCCTTCGTGGAGGGAAAGCGGCAGGAAGAGCGGCTTGACATTGCGCAGGATCTCTTTCAGACGGCGCGTCTGGCTCTCATTGGGCGAAAGGATCGTGACGGTATAGCCCTCTATCTGCTTCTTGACGATGTCATCGGCGAGCAGTTCGAAATTCTTGGCGAAAGCCGGCTGCGGCAAGATGTTCCCTTCTTCTTTCTCCAGGATATCCTTGCGCAGGTCCCAAATCTGCGTGCCTTTCGGAAGCACATCCATAAAGCCCACATATTCCGCATCCTGTCCGATACTGTCGAGATTCGGATAGATCGATACTTCCCGGAGCGCTTCACCCATCGAAAGCTGATTGTCCGGATTGAAGTGCCGGATCGTCTCTATCTCATCGCCGAAGAAATCGATACGGAGCGGCTTCTCGTCCGCAAAGGAATAGATATCCACCAGACTCCCACGCAGCGCAAACTCTCCCGGCTGCGTCACGAAATCCACTTTCCGGAACCCTTCCTCGAAGAGCACGTCGCTGATCACAGCGTGGGACAGCGATTCACCCTTTCGCAGCGTAAGGATCGAATCCCTGATCTTTTTGGAACGCAGCACGCGCTCCTGCACCGCTTCGGTATAAGTGACGACGAGGGTCGATGGAACGAGCTCTTTTTTATAGAGTTGCGGGGTGATTTCGTAACTGCCGTTGAGATTCCCGGTCAAGCCGGGAATGACGGAAGTAGATTCGGGAATCTCGGTCCAGCGGGTGATGGCGGAAAGGGCTGCGGTTCGTTGCAGGAGGGCGGTGTTCTGTTTGTATTCCGATTTTTCCGTGGTGGTCGGAAAATAGAACAGATTGTCCTGCAGGAAGAAATTGTCGAGGTCGGAGGCCAGGTAATAGGCCTGCTTCTTGGTGTCGGCAATCACGACGTGAAGCGCACCGGTTGGGGCGCGCTTCACCGCATTGGCTATGTAAACGGCTTGGGAAGAAATGATCATATCTGGGGAACCGTCGCCTGGATATCACCGTAGAGCTTGATGATGACAGCCTTGTCGATCGATCCTTTCTTGTACTGCTCCTCCATCATCTTTTCCGTCACCATGAAGTTATTGTCTTCCAGTGGGAAAAGCATGTGCATGAAGTACTGGGCCATCCCTACGTTGAAATAGTTGCGGCCGTTGCCACGGGAAAGCGGGAAAATGCTGGCACGGCGTGCCAGGGTTTCGTCGCACATCACGCAGTTGTCGTAACCATCCGATTTAAGCATATAAGCCGGCTGATCCTTTCCAGCCGCGACGAACAGCGGAATGGCGATACCGCACGGCGGATAACCCAGCACCGTCCACATCACCGTCAGGTTCGGATTCTCTCCTTTGCGCACACCCTTGACCACGATCGAGGCACTCGTGCTGCGGCGCGGAATGAAATCCTGGTCCACAAACCAACCGTCCGGCGCAAGTTCCGGATTCTGGTTCAGGTCGATGCCCAGCAGGGAGTTGTAGTAGCTGCGCGAAAGATTGTTGAAAATCCACTGCGGCGTCACGTTCACACCACGGATCCAGGCTTTGTGGAAGATTTCATTGGCCGTGTTATAGCGCACATAGCCCATACCTTTGTCTTTGCGGCCCGTATAAGAGTGATTCGTGTAAATCAAAAAGCCTTCCGGCGCAATCTTCGGATCGTTGACATCGATTTTACGCCACTCCGTATTGTTGACTTCATAATAGGCAGCGCCACCTTCCGCGTCGATGACACCGAAGTTGGCCTCAACGCCACGGGGCTTTTTCATCTTGTCGAGCATCTTTTCGAAGTCCTGCAGGGTCTTGCAGGAACCCAGTGCCTGATACATCACGACACCTTCCTGGTCTTCGAAATCCGCATTTTCACTCTGCAGATTGTAAGAAGCCGTATTCATGATGGAAAAACCGACTTCATTGGTACCATACCAGACTTCTCCATCCTGCACCGGGCTGTTGACCAGTCCGAGGAAACCGTATTTGCGGCCGTTGCCGGAAGGGAAGAATTCGATGCGGTTGTTCAACTCACCTGTATCACGATGTTTCCAGAGTAACGGACGACCGTCGGGCGTTGCTTTTCCAGTAAATATAGCAGAAGTGCAGGCATCCGTGGGGAAAGTGCTCAAAAGGGCAAGTGCCAGTACGAGGCTAAGAGAAAAGATCTTTTTCATAGGACAGATTTGTTTTTCCAAGGTGACGATAGGCCAGGTCTGTGACGACGCGACCGCGCGGTGTGCGCGTAAGGAATCCTTCCTTGATCAGGAAAGGTTCATATACTTCTTCCAGCGTACCTACATCTTCACTGATGGCTGTGGCAATGGTTCCGGCGCCGACCGGACCGCCGCCGAACTTTTCGATGATGGTCAGCAGTATTTTATTGTCGATGGCATCGAGACCACGCGTATCGATGTTCAGGGCATTGAGCGCGAAACGCGTGATTTCCAAATCAATGACACCGTTACCCCGCACTTGTGCGAAGTCACGGACACGGCGCAGCAGGGAATTGGCGATACGCGGCGTACCGCGGCTGCGAAGCGCGATTTCGCGCGCAGCTTCATCTTCAATCTCGATATCCAGGATACCGGCGCTGCGGCGGATGATGTTGAAAAGCACGCTGGCGTCGTAATACTCCAAATGGCACTGGATGCCGAAGCGGGCACGGAGCGGCGAAGTGAGCAAGCCGCTTCGCGTCGTAGCGCCAATCAAGGTGAAAGGATTTAGAGAAATCTGCACGCTGCGGGCGCCAGGTCCTTTATCGATCATGATATCGATGCGATAGTCCTCCATCGCGGAATACAGATACTCCTCCACGACAGGACTCAGGCGATGGATTTCATCGATAAAAAGGACATCCCCCTCTTCCAGGGAAGTCAGCAGACCGGCCAGGTCGCCAGGTTTGTCGAGAATAGGACCGGATGTAATTTTCAGATTCACACCGAGTTCCGAAGCGACGATATGCGCCAGCGTGGTTTTTCCCAGACCGGGAGGGCCGTGAAAGAGCACGTGGTCGAGGGCCTCGCCACGCAGCATCGCAGCCTTGACAAAGATCTTGAGATTCTCGAGCACCTTGTCCTGCCCGGAGAACTCTTCAAAACGCTGCGGCCGGATCACCTTGTCGAAATCGCTTTCCTTGTAGCTTTGTTCCGTACGGGGATTGAATGCGTCAGCCATCCTTCACAAACTTTGTCAACAACACAAAATTAATAAATAATCAATTTAAAAAACGTTTTTCCCGGTATTTCTTAGCCTGTTGATTTTGTTGAAAAAACATCCGCGACAAGTTATCAAGGAAGATTTCAACAGAAAACAAACACCCATTTCAAGCCTCGGCCGAAATGGGTGCCGTTTTGTGGATAAGTCATCCGAAGACGGACTGTTGAAAGGCGGATTGTTGAAAAGCGAAGGATAAGATCGGAATAAACGGATGCTTATCAACAGTCGGAATATTTTTCAACAAGAGCGCGCCGTTTTCAACTAGTCTTTGAACTTCGCCTTGAGGAATTCCCGGTTCAGGCGGGCGATGTGGCTCACCGTAATATGTTTCGGGCATTCCATCTCGCAGGCACGGGTGTTGGTGCAGGCGCCGAAGCCCAGTTCGTCCATTTTTGCGACCATGGCCTTGGCACGGCGGGCACCCTCGATCTTACCCTGCGGGAGCAGGGCGAGCGAGCTGACGCGCGCTGCGACGAACAGCATGGCGGAACCGTTCTTGCAGGTTGCCGCGCAAGCGCCGCATCCTACGCAGGAAGCAGCGTCCATGCTCTCATCCGCATTTTTCTTCGGAATGGGAATCGCGTTGGCATCGGGAACACCACCCGTATTCACGCTGATAAAGCCGCCTGCCTGCAGGATCTTGTCGTAAGCACCACGGTCGACCACCAGGTCTTTGATCACCGGGAAGCCGCGGCTGCGCCAGGGCTCGATGGTGATGGTGCTTCCATCCTTGAATTTGCGCATATAGAGCTGGCAGGTGGTAACGCCGCTTTCCGGGCCGTGTGCACGACCGTTGATATAGAGCGAGCAGGCGCCGCAGATACCTTCGCGGCAGTCGTGGTCGAACGACACGGGGCCGCTCTGTTTGCCGTGACAACCTGCATCGAAGGCGACCGGGTCGATCTTTTCGCCGATCAGCTGCTCGTTGAGGATGTCCATCATCTCCAGGAAAGAAGTGCCTTCCGAGATGTCCTTCACCTGATAGGTCTCAAAGTGTCCTTTGCTTTTCGCGTCTCTCTGACGCCAGACTTTTAACGTAAAATTCATATCACTTCTTTCTTAAGATTAGTCTTTGTAGTTACGGGTGGCCACGTGGGCGAATTCGAACTTGAGCGGTTCCTTGTGGAGTTCGGGTTTGACATCGTCGCCCTTGTACTCCCAGGCGGAGACGTACATGTAGTTCTCGTCGTCGCGTTTGGTTTCGCCTTCTTCGGTCTGCATTTCCTCGCGGAAGTGTCCGCCGCAGGATTCGTTGCGGTTGAGGGCGTCGCGGGCCATCAGTTCACCGATTTCGAGGAAGTCGGCCACGCGGAGGGCTTTTTCAAGTTCCTGGTTGAAGACACCTGTTTCGCCGGCCACGTAAACGTTGGACCAGAATTCCTTCTTGAGGTCCTGGATCAGGCCGATGGCTTTTTCCAGACCGGCCTTGTTGCGGGCCATGCCCACATATTCCCACATGATGTGGCCCAGTTCCTTGTGGATGGAGTCGACGGTGCGTTTGCCCTTGATGTTCATCAGACGGTCGATTTTGGCCTGGACGGCTTTCTCGGCGGCTTCGAATTCGGGGGCGTTGGTGTCGGTCTTGGGCTCCTTGAACTTGCTGGCCAGGTAGTCGCCGATGGTGTACGGCAGGATGAAGTAGCCGTCGGCCAGACCCTGCATCAGGGCCGAAGCGCCGAGGCGGTTGCCGCCGTGGTCGGAGAAGTTGGCTTCGCCGATGGCGTACAGGCCCGGGATGGTGGTCATCAGGTTGTAGTCCACCCAGAGGCCGCCCATCGTGTAGTGGATGGCCGGATAGATCATCATCGGCTCTTCGTGCGGGTCGACGTCGGTGATTTCCTTGTACATGTCGAAGAGGTTGCCGTAGCGGGCGTCGACGACCTCGCGGCCGAGGCGCTTGAAGGCATCCTGGAAGTCGAGGAACACGGCCTTGCCGGTGTTGTTCACACCGTAGCCGGCGTCGCAGCGCTCCTTGGCGGCACGGGAAGCCACGTCACGCGGAACGAGGTTGCCGAAGGCAGGGTAGCGGCGCTCGAGGTAGTAGTCGCGGTCTTCTTCGGGAATCTGCGAACCCTTGATCTTGCCTTCCTGCAGTTTCTTGGCGTCTTCCAGTTTCTTGGGAACCCAGATTCGGCCGTCGTTACGCAGCGATTCGGACATCAGGGTCAGCTTGGACTGCTGGTCGCCGTGGATCGGAATGCATGTCGGGTGGATCTGCGCGAAGCAGGGGTTGGCGAAGAAAGCACCTCTCTTGTAGCACTGCCATGCGGCGGAGCCGTTGGAGTTCATGGCGTTGGTGCTCAGGAAGTAGGTGTTGCCATAACCGCCGGAGGCCAGGACCACGGCGTGGGCGCCGAAGCGCTCGATCTTGCCGTTGGTCAGGTTGCGGGCGATGATGCCTTTGGCCTGGCCGTTGATGAGCACCAGGTCGAGCATCTCGTGACGGGGATATGATTTCACGTGACCGTTGGCGATGGCGCGGTTCAGGGCCGCGTAGGCACCGAGGAGGAGCTGCTGGCCGGTCTGGCCGCGGGCATAGAAGGTACGGGAGACCTGCGCGCCGCCGAACGAACGGTTGTCGAGCAGTCCGCCATAGTCGCGGGCGAAGGGAACGCCCTGGGCCACGCACTGGTCGATGATGTTGTTGCTCACTTCGGCCAGACGGTACACGTTGGCCTCGCGGCTGCGGTAGTCACCGCCCTTGATGGTGTCGTAGAACAGACGGTAGATGGAGTCGTTGTCGTTCTGGTAGTTCTTGGCGGCGTTGATACCACCCTGCGCGGCGATGGAGTGGGCGCGGCGCGGGGAGTCGCTGATGCAGAACACTTTGACGTTGTAGCCCAGCTCACCCAGCGAGGCGGCTGCGGAAGCGCCACCGAGACCGGTGCCGATCACGATGATCTCCATTTTACGCTTATTGGCAGGACTCACGACTTTGATGTCGGCTTTGTGCTTCGACCATTTCAGTTCGAGCGGTCCTTCCGGAACCTTAGAAATCAATTCAGTCATATAGAGCTAATTTAAGTGTTTCAAAAACATACAAATGTCGCAAAAATCAGAGATATTTGCAATTATTTGTATCTTTACTGACAATTTTTTACGGAGATTATCATGAAAAACATCCTCAAGCTCCTTGTTTTGGTTTTGTCAGTGGCTGCACTCGCTTCCTGCGGTGCCGCGTCCCAGGCATCCCGCGCTGAGCGTGCCGCTGCCAAAGAGGCCGAACGCGCTGCTATGGTCGCTGCGCTGGAAAAGCCTGATTTCAAACTGGATATAACCCGCATCATCCCGCGGGGTTTCCCGTCCAGGGTTTCTACGGGTGAATACATGCTGCGCCTCAAGGGCGACGTGGTAGATACCCGCCTGCCGTTCATCGGCGTCTCGCACGAGGCTACGTACGGCGGTGTCGACGAGATCTCGATCGTCTTCGAAAAAGAGAAAGTCGCGCTGCAGACCGACTTTTCCAACCGTGCGAAAGGCGAGTATTTCTACCGTTTTACCGGCGGCAAGAGCAAGGACAAATGGACGGTCACACTCCAGATCTATGACAACGGAACCGCCAATATCGTCTGTACGACGACCGGTGGCAAGTATATGAGCTTCTTTGCAGAAATGGTAATTCCTCAAGACAATGAAGAAAAGTAGATTCGCTCTTTTGATGATGTCTCTGACCCTGAGTGTCGCTGCCGCGGCGGCGACGGTCGATTTCGTACCGCGCCCCGTCAGCGTGCAGTATAAGGAAGGTTCGTTCATTCTCGACAAAAACGTACGCATCGAAGGCGGTGATGCCTTCAATGTCAAGTATTTGAAGGAACATCTGGCCCGCGTGTTCGACCCGATGGGCGACAGCTGGAACCCGACGCAGGGCAAGACGAGTATCTCGTTCGTCCGCGTGAAAAGCTTCCCTGCGGAAGGCTATTCCCTCGACGTGCATCCGGAATCCATCATTATCACAGCTACCGACAAGGCTGGTGAGTTCTATGCCATCCAGACCCTGCTGCAGATGCTTCCGGCACAGGTATATCGCCGCGCCACGGGTCCTGACGCCATGCTGATCCGCCAATGCACGCTTCCTTGCGTGAGCATTGTCGACCAGCCCCGCTTCTCCTGGCGCGGCAGCATGCTCGACGTCTCCCGCTCCTTCTTCGACAAGGAATACATCCTGCGCCACATCGATTTCCTGGCCTATCACAAGATCAACAAGTTCCACTGGCACCTGACCGACGACAACGGCTGGCGGGTCGAAATCAAGAAGTATCCCCGCCTGACGGAGGTCGGCGCCTGGCGCGGCCCCGATGAGGCCCTGATGCCGGCTTACAATTCAGGCGAAGAGCGTTATGGCGGCTATTATACCCAGCAGGATCTCAAGGAGATCGTGGCTTATGCCGCCGAACGCAACATCGAGATCATTCCCGAATTCGACCTTCCGGGCCACTCCAAAGCCCTGGCCGTGTCCTATCCCGAAGTGGTGTGCAAGCACGACGAGGAACTCCGCAGCGTGCAGGGCGAGACGCACAACGTCATCTGCGTGGGCCGCGAGAAGAACTACGTGATGCTCGAAAACATCATCAAGGAGCTGGCCGCCATCTTCCCCTCCAAATACTTCCATGTGGGTGTGGAAGAGGTCGTTACGGAATCCTGGAAGCACTGCCCCGACTGCCAGAAGCTGATGAAGAAGCTCGGTTACACCGATGAAAAGCAGCTCCTGGGCTATTTTACCGGGCGGATGGAGAAGATACTGGCCAAATACGGCAAGACGCTCGAAGGCTGGGAAGACATCATCGACGGCGACGAACTCTCGCGCAACGACCTGGTGCTGGTCTGGCACAATCAGAACCTGCTCCAGAAAGCCATCGACGCCGGTTTCCCGGCCGTTACGCAGAACTGCTACTACCTGTACTTCGACATGAAGCAGTCGGCTGCAGAGCGTGGCCACACCTGGGCCTCGATCATCCCGGTCGAGAAGGTGTATGCCTTCGATCCGCTCCAGGGCCTCGAACTGACGCCCGAGAAAGAAAAGCTCGTGAAGGGCCTCCAGGGCGGTCTCTGGACAGAGCTCCTCTTCTACCCGCCGCATTTCTCTGAATATCAAATCTTCCCGCGGCTCTGTGCCCTGGCGGAAGTGGGCTGGACGCCGCAGGACCAGCGCGACTATGCCGACTTCGACGCGCGTATGACCCGCGCGCACTTCGAGCGCATGTGGAACATGGGTATCAAGTTCCGCATCCCGGCTCCAGAAGTGGATGCGCAGTGCAACGTGCGCAGTCCTTATCCCAATATGGTGGTGCGCTACACCTTCGACGGCTCGGAACCCACGGTCAGTTCGCCCGTCGTCACGGGCCGGATCGTCACCGACCAACCGGAAAAGCTCCGCTTCGCAACCTTCTATAACGACATCAAGAGTATCACGGTCAGCGTACCGGGCACCACACGCTATCTCAAGCCCGCGACACACGTCAGCTCTTCGCTGGAACCGGCCCGCGGATACAGCCTTGCGGTTCTGGAGAATTACGAGCCGGGCAAGAACTTCCGCTCGTCTTCCCTGCCCAAGAAGGGCGATTACGTGCTCTATACCTTCGAAGAGCCCGTTTCCTGCAAACGGATTACGGTCCAGACTGCCGATCCGGTGAACAATTTCTTCGGCGTGACGCAAGGTCACGTGGAAGTCTCGTTCGACGGGACCTCCTTCCGAAATGCCGGCACGTTTGATATGTACAACCGGGTGGTGATCGAGTCGCCCGCACAGCCCGTCAAAGCGGTCAAGATCGTCGTCGACGGGCCCTGCGAAGGCAAGATGTTGTCCATCCAGGCCCTGAAGATCGAATAGCTATGGAATTCTTTACCACCGCCGCCGGTATTTCTGTCCATACTTGGGATACCGGTAATACTGGGGCGCTGCAAGCGGCTGATGCCGCTTTGCCGCCAGTCAGACCCTGTGTGTTTCTATTGCATGGGTATCTGGAGACGATGTATGTTTTCAATGAGCTTGTGGATGCCCTCAAGACGCGCTACCGCGTGATCGTAATCGACATGCCCGGCCACGGCCTGACCGATTCGGCTCCTGCGGACGCTTCCGGACAGCGGGTTAACTCGCTGGCTTTCTGCGCTTCCGTCGTTGCCGGCGTCATGGCCAAATGCGGCGTGGAGAAAGTCATCCTGGCCGGTCATTCGATGGGCGGCTACGTGACGCTGCAGTTCCTCCACGATTATCCGCAGCTGGTCGAAAAGGCCATCCTGCTCTCGTCGCATCCCTTCCCCGATGCACCGGAAAAGGCCGCGGATCGTGCCGAGGAAAAGAAATGCATCGCAGCCGGAAAACTTTCGACCTTGGCCGCCCTGTCCATTCCCCGGATGTACCACGAAGAGAATCTTCGCGCCTGCGACGAAAAGATCCGTGAAACGATCGAACTCTGCGAAACCCACGACCCGGAAGGCATCATCAGCTCGATTGAAGGCCTCCGTACCCGCCCCGACCTGCAGCCCGTGATGCAGCAGCCGCCCGTCCCCCTGCTCCTGATCCACGGCGACCACGACAACTTCCAGCCGCTGGAAATGGTTGAAAAGCTCAAAACCCTCTTCCCGAAAGTCTCCTACCAACTCATCCCCGACACCGGCCACAACGCCTTCATCGAACGCCAGGACGCCGTCGTCGAGGCAATGACTGCATTTATTGCGTAACAGCTTATAGCAAAAGCATATTCTGTTTTTAAGACCATTCACCCGGACAGGGTCGCAAAGCGACAGGTCTTAAAAACAGAATATGCTTTTGCTATGGGCTGTTACCAGAGGAAATTGTTGAACGGGTAGCGGCCGGCGTGGATTTCGGCGACCATCTTGTAGAGGTCGTTGCGAAGCTTGTCGACACCGATTTTCTCCTTGGCGGAGAGGAAGATGCACGGCGTGTGTTCCTTGGAAATCCAGCTGTTTTTGAGCTCTTCCAACGTGTAATTCTTTTCTGTTTTCTCCTGCAGCGAGAACTCGTCGTAGGGCTCGTAGCGGTAGGCGTCAATCTTGTTGAACACCATGTACACGGGCTTGTCCTGCGCCCCGATGTCCTTGAGCGTCTGGCTTACGACCCGGATCTGATCTTCGAAATTGGGATGCGAGATGTCCACGACGTGCATCAGGATGTCGGCTTCGCGCACCTCGTCGAGCGTGCTCTTGAACGATTCCACGAGCTGCGTGGGGAGCTTGCGGATGAAACCTACCGTATCGCTGAGCAGGAACGGTACGTTCTCGATCACGACCTTGCGGACCGTGGTGTCGAGCGTCGCGAAAAGCTTGTTTTCGGCAAAGACGTCGCTCTTGGAGAGCAGGTTCATGATCGTGCTTTTGCCCACATTGGTGTAAC
Source organism: uncultured Bacteroidales bacterium (assembly GCA_947168065.1). Lineage (GTDB taxonomy): Bacteria > Bacteroidota > Bacteroidia > Bacteroidales > UBA932 > Cacconaster. Next base: position 109,889 of record CAMVKH010000003.1, on the reverse strand, counting down.
CTACCAGCGAGATGCGCACCATCTGGCCGCGGTTCGATCGCTGCGAGGCCATCTGACGGTCGATCTTGCGGAGCTGGTCCTTGAGCCGGGTGATCTTGTCGAGGACGATGCGGCGGTCGGTCTCCAACTGACTTTCACCCGGACCACGCATGTTGAGACCCCCTTTGCCACCACGCTGCCGCTCGAGGTGCGTCCACATACCCGTCAGGCGCGGGTAGAGATACTGGTATTGCGCGAGCTCGACCTGGGTCTTCGCGTACGCGGTCTGCGCCCGGTCGGCGAAAATGTCGAGGATCAAGCCTGTGCGGTCCACGACGCTGCAGTGGTGGTCGGGCCAGTGCTCGTTGATCTCGCGCTCCACATTGCGCATCTGCGAAGGCGTAAGTTCGTCGTCAAAGAGCACGTAATCAATCTCGTGCTCCCGGACGAAACTCTTGATTTCCTGCAGTTTGCCTGACCCGATATAGGTGCGCGAGTCGGGATGGTCGAGGCGCTGGGTGAAGCGCTGTTCCCCTTCCACCCCGGCCGTCATGGCCAGGAACTGCAGTTCGTCGAGATATTCCTTGACCTGCGTCTCGTCCTGCTGGCGCGTGATCAGCGCCACGAAGACGGCAGAGGGTATGCGTGTATCAACGGTTTCGTACATGGAATGGCGCTCCCGGCAATATCCGGGGACTCAGTTTGCAAAAATACGATTATATTTGTAAAAAAATGTAGTCCTATGAAGAGATTTTGCCTTTCCTTCGTGCTTCTGGTCGTTTGTTTCACCGCTTTTTCGCAGCCTGCCGGACGCGGGCGCATCCGCGATTTCGGCATTGAACCGGGCGTTTTCAAGACAGGTACCTATAATGCCATTACGGACGTTCCGGGTGTCAGGGTCGGACAGGTTTCCATTATAGAAGGTGACAATATCCGCACCGGCGTGACAGCCATCGTACCGCACGACGGCAACGTGTTCCGCAAGAAATGCCCCGCCGCCATTTATGTGGGCAACGGTTTCGGCAAACTGGCCGGCGTGACGCAGGTCCGCGAACTCGGCAACATCGAGACGCCTATCGTGCTGACCAACACGCTTTCCGTGGCACAGGGCATCGAAGGAGTGCTATCCTATACCCTGAGCCAGATCGGCAATGAATCGGTACGCAGCGTCAACGCGGTGGTGGGTGAGACGAACGATTCTTATCTCAACGACATCCGCGGCCGGCACGTGAAGGCCGACGACGTGGTCAAGGCTATCGTGAGCGCGAAAAGCGGTCCCGTGGAAGAAGGTTGCGTCGGCGCCGGTGTCGGCACGGTCTGCTTTGGCTGGAAAGGCGGCATCGGCACGTCTTCGCGCGTTCTTCCGAAAGACCTGGGCGGCTACACCGTGGGCGTCCTGGTCCAGACCAATTATGGCGGCATCCTGGAAATCGACGGCGTGCCCGTAGGCCGGCGCCTGGGACAATACAGTTTCAAGAGCAGTGTGGAAAATCCTGATTATCTGATGAATCCCGACGGTTCTTGCATGATGGTGGTCTTTACCGACGCTCCGCTGGACGCCCGCAATCTCGAACGTCTGGCCAAGCGTGCCATGATGGGCATCGCCAAGACGGGCGGCATCGCCTCCAATGGCAGCGGCGACTACGTGATTGCCGTGAGCGTCAATCCGGAGAACCTGATCGACGAGAGCACGGAGCGCTACTATCCGACCCTGCTCCACAACGACGACATGAGCCCGCTCTTCGAGGCAACCATCGAAGCCACGGCTGAAGCCCTCTGGAATTCCCTCTTCATGGCCACCGACACCAAAGGCCGCGACGGCAACTTCGTCCCCGCCCTCCCCATCGAATCCGTGCTTCAAGCCATGCGCCAGCCGATCTTGAAATAAAGATTGCTTTTTTGTTTAGGGACCGGGGGCAGATATTCTCTTTTAAACCTTCGCTTCGCTCATCCCTCCCAGCTTCGCTGGGCCCCTCCCATATAAGAGTTACTGGGGCGCTGCCCCAAACCCCGCCGCTACAACCTGCTATTACACAAACCCTCCCACACGGTTTCCGCTAGCGCCTGAAGGCGCATGGCCATGGTTTTTCAAGAGAATATCTGCCCCAGTAACAACAAAAAAGCGGCTGCCTTTTCAGGTAGCCGCTTCGTGTGTAAAAAAGCCTTTTTTAGCGGAGCTGGAACACGACCGGGAAGTTGTAAACCACTTTCACCGGACGCTCTCTCTGTTTGCCAGGCGTCCACTTCGGAGACATCGAGACGATACGGACAGCCTCTTTGTCCAGCGAGGAGTCGACACCACGCAGCACCTTCACGTCGCTGACGGAACCATCGGTGTTGACCGTGAACTGCAGCGTCACGCGGCCCTGGACACCGTTTTCCTTGGCGATCTCAGGATACTGGAGGTTCTTGTTGACCCAGGCGGAGAAAGTGTTCGCGTCGCCGCCCTGGAATTTGGGTTTCTCCTCCACGAGGGCGAACGGAATCGCTTCTTCTTCGACTACTTCTTCTTCGACAGCTGCGTGGTAATCCATGATTTCCACGCCGAGGTTTGCGTTGTCCTCGGTGTCGATGAACAGGTCGTCGTTGACCTGGATGTCGTCGTCGACAATGTCGATGATGTCGGAAAGTACCGGAATCTTAGGCATCTCCGGAGGGACTTCCTGTTGTTCCTGGGTGTTGATGATCTCTTCTTCTTCGACGGCTACGGTCTGGGCCGTGAGGTCCATCGTTTCGACCTTGTCGGTAGAAGACCATTCGAAAGCGAGCAGGCAGAGGCCGAGGGCCACGATCAAACCTATCTCGAGGAACAGTGCGTTCTTCTTCTGAAGGTCAGCTTTGGGAGTGATTTTGCTTTCCATATCGTTACGTTTTTTGTTGTTTCAATATCAACTATCGCGCCGTTTTGTACGCACTAGTACCCAAAATTAAGAAGAAAAAATCATTTAATCCAATTTTTCTTCAAAAAAATTGTTGACAACTTTTCCGAAAAAACCGCTAAATAGTTAGGGATTAGCGAGTTAAAATCTTGCTCTCGTAAAGGACGTTATTAACATTCTTCACAGCAGCGGCGCTCTTTGCGAAAGCGGCCTGCTCTTCCTTGTTCAGATCGTACTTGAGGATCTTCTCACAGCCGCGCTTGCCGATGACGGCGGGAACGCCGATGCAGAGGTCGTCCTGGCCGTACTCGCCTTCGAGGTAGCAGCAGCAAGGGAACACCTTCTTCTCATCGAGGAGGATGGACTTGACCATGGCAGCGCAGGAAGCGCCCGGAGCGTACCAGGCGGAGGTGCCGAGGAGTTTGGTCAGGGTGGCGCCGCCGACCATGGTGTCGGCCACGACCTTTTCAGCCACGGCCTTGCGGAGCAGCTTGGTCACAGGCATGCTCTTGCAGGTAGCCTTGCTGATGAGCGGGATCATGGTGGTGTCGCCGTGTCCGCCGATGACGATGCCTTCCACATCGCTCGGAGCGGCCTTGAGGGCCTGGCTCAGGTAGAAGCAGAAGCGGTTGCTGTCGAGCTGTCCGCCCATGCCGATGACGCGGTTCTTCGGCAGGCCGGTGGCCTTGAGCGTCAGATAGGTCATCGTATCCATCGGGTTGGAGATGATGATGAAGATGGCTTTCGGGGAATATTTGAGCGCGTTGCCGACCACACCGTTGACGATGCCTGCGTTCACGCCGATCAGTTCCTCGCGGGTCATACCCGGTTTGCGGGGAATGCCCGAGGTGATGATGATCACGTCGGAATTGCGGGTAGCCGCATAGTCGTTGGTCACGCCCTTGATGCGGGTGTCGAAACCATACATTTTGGCGGTCTGCATCATATCGATAGCCTTACCCTCGGAGAGACCTTCCTTGATGTCGAGAAGAACGAGTTCCGAGCAGATCTTCATGTGTGCAATGGCGTTTGCACAGGTAGCGCCCACGTTGCCGGCGCCGATGACTGTAACTTTGGACATAATGATTATTTGTTTGAGTTTATTTTATGTATTTTTGTTGCATTAATCTGCAAAGGTATAAATTTTTATGATTCGGTATTTCACAGAAGATACGACTTTTACCTTGAAAGGAAAACGTCTGGTTAGCAAATGGTTGCGCGAAGTTGCCGAAAATCGGGGCTTTGAAATCGGCGAACTCAACTACATTTTCTGCTCCGATCCGTATCTGCTGGCCATAAACCGGCAGTTCCTCGGCCACGACTACGAGACCGACATCATCACCTTCGACAATTCCGAAGACTATCTGCTCGAGACCGGCCGCAAGGGTGTGAGCGCCGACATCTACATCAGCGTCGATACCGTGCGGATCAACGGCAAGGCCTATGGAGAAGGATTCGACCGTGAGATACACCGGGTCATCGTCCACGGTCTTCTGCACCTGATCGGCTACGACGATTGCGACGACTGGCATCGCAGCCGGATGCGTGCGGCCGAGAACCGGGCGCTGGCAGAACTCGACCAGATGAAGGAAGCTTAAGCGGATGGTCGCTTCGTACGACATCATCGTAGTGGGCGCCGGCCATGCCGGCTGCGAGGCGGCCGTCGCGGCGGCGCGCCTGGGATCGCGTGTGCTCCTGGTGACCCAGGATATGAACAAGATCGCCCAGATGTCGTGCAACCCCGCGATGGGGGGTATCGCCAAAGGACAGCTGGTCCGGGAGATCGACGCGCTTGGCGGCTACTCCGGTATCGTGACCGACGCCTCGACACTCCAGTTCCGGATGCTCAACCGCTCGAAGGGGCCCGCGATGTGGAGCCCCCGTGCGCAGTGCGATAAACGCGGCTTTTCCATGAACTGGCGCTTCGTGCTTGAAAATACCTGTGGCTTAGATATTTGGCAAGATTCTGTGAGCGAGATAACGCTCCGAGAATCGCATATTTACGGTGTCCGACTGGGGATGGGCGCAGAATTCCAGGCCAAATCGGTGATTCTGACGGCCGGAACTTTCCTCGAAGGCCGGCTCTTTGTCGGAACCGAGATGGCGGAAGGCGGCCGGATGGGCGAACTTCCGTCGAAAGGTCTTTCCCGGATTTTGGGAGAAGCCGGCCTGACGGTCGGCCGGATGAAGACCGGCACGCCGCCCCGCATCGACGTCCGGTCGATCAATCTTTCCCGCTTGGAGATGCAGGAAGGTGACGGTGCGCCTGAACGCTTTTCTTTCCTTCCCGTACCGACCGCCATCCAGCAGGGCCGGTCGCAGAAGTGCTGCTACATCGTTCGGACGAACGAGCGAGTCCACGAGATTCTTCGCACGGGCTTCGACCGCTCGCCGCTCTTCACGGGAAAGATCCATGGCATTGGCCCGCGCTACTGTCCGTCGATCGAAGACAAGCTCCGCACCTTTGCAGACAAGGATTCGCATCAACTCTTTCTCGAGCCGGAAGGCTGGAATACCTTTGAATACTATTTGCAGGGATTTTCCTCATCGCTTCCGCTCGAGACACAGATCGACGCCCTGCACGCCATCGAAGGGCTGGAGCAGGTCCGGATCTTCCGCCCGGCCTATGCCGTGGAATACGATTTCTTCGATCCGACACAGCTGCAGTCCACGCTGGAATCGCGCGTCATCCCCGGCCTCTATCTGGCCGGACAGGTCAACGGAACGACCGGTTACGAAGAAGCTGCCGCGCAGGGCTTGATGGCCGGCATCAATGCGCATCTCAAGCTGGCCGGCAAGGAGCCTCTAATTCTTAAGCGCGACCAAGCTTATATCGGTGTGCTGATCGACGACCTGGTGACCAAAGGCGTGGATGAGCCGTACCGGATGTTTACTTCCCGTGCCGAATACCGTATCCTGCTTCGTCAGGACAACGCCGACGAACGGCTTACGCCAATCGGCCGCAGCATCGGGCTGGTCGATGATTTCCGTTGGAAAATCTTTCAAGAGAAGAAAGCTTCCATCGAGGATCTTGCCCACTGGCTGGAAGAGCGCCCGGTCAAACCCGACGAGATCAACACGTATCTTACGCAGGTCGGTGAAGCTCCGATAGAAACCTCCAAGAGAGCTTCCGATCTTCTCGTCCGTCCATTCGTGACACTGGAAGGTCTCCTGCAAAATGTTCCACGTAGAACCTTCTATACTGGGGCGCTGCCCCAAACCCCGCCGCTCCGGCCCGCTATTGCACAAGGCTCCCCCTCACGGCCTCCGCTAGCGGCTGATGCCGCTTGCCATACTGGGGCGCTGCCCCAAACCCCGCCGCTCCGGCCCGCTATTGCACAAGGCTCCCCCTCACGGCCTCCGCTAGCGGCTGATGCCGCTTGCCATACTGGGGCGCTGCCCCAAACCCCGCCGCTCCGGCCCGCTATTGCACAAGGCTCCCCCTCACGGCCTCCGCTAGCGGCTGATGCCGCTTGCCATACTGGGGCGCTGCCCCAAACCCCTGGCTCGCTGGGCGACCGTTCGGCTGCTGATATTGCTTTGCGGATTCCTTGGGCGGGGCGAGAGAGGCCGGCTGAGATCTTGCGGGAAGAGCGCGAAGTGCTCGATGCGACGGAGATCCGAATCAAGTATGCCGGTTATATTGAGCGGGAGAAGCGGCTGGCTGAAAAGATTCTCCGTTTGGAAAATCTCGAGATTCCCGAGAACTTCGATTTCCAGAAGCTGACCGCGCTTTCGATGGAGTGCCGTATCAAATTAGATCGCTACCGTCCCCGTACTATCGCCCAAGCCTCCCGCATCTCTGGCGTCTCGCCGGCCGATATTTCCGTACTGCTCGTCTATTTCGGCCGCTGATTGTGTCTTTGTTACTGGGGCTCTGCCCCAAACCCCGCGCCTCTCGGCCTTAGTACTTTGCTAATGCTGAGAATTCTGCGTTCATGAGCTGTGTTTAGCAAAGTACCGGCCTCCGGCGGTCCGCTGATGCGGACTTACTGGGGCTCTGCCCCACCCGAGCTGTAGGCGAGAGCACGACCCTTGGGAGTAAACTGGCTGCGTCAAAAAGATTCCCGTAATTCATACGTACTACGTGTTTTTTGCGTATCTTTATGTTTTGTTAGCACTTAGATAACGTTTAATTTTGCTATAACATCATTTGTCATGGAAATCCTTCGCACATTCGACCTGCTCGAGAACCTGAAGACGTATCCTCCCAAAGAGGACATTCTGGCCCGCCGTACCCGCGGAAAATGGATCAAGTACAGTATTGACCAGTATTATGAAATCGCACACGCGGTCGCATACGGCCTGCTGGCCCTGGGTTACAAGCCGGGTGCAAAGATCATCACCATCACCAACAACCGGCCGGAGTGGAACTTCATGGATATGGGCATCAACCTCGCTCACATGATACATATTCCGGTTTACAGCACGCTCAGCAAGGACGACTATCTGCATATCTTCACCCATTCCGACGTGGAGCTCATCGTGGTCGGCACGCCGGCGCTGTATAAGAAAGTTGCGCCGATCGCCGCTGAAATCGACCGCGACATCAAATTCCTGATGATGGACGACAACGACGAGGTCATGTCGCTGGCGAAACTTTATGAACTCGGACGGGAGAATAAGGAGCGTTTTGCTCCCGTTGTGGAAGAGAACAAGAAAACCATCAGCCCCGACGAATGCGCCAGCATCGTCTATACTTCGGGTACGACCGGCCTGCCGAAAGGCGTCATGCTCTCGCACCGCAATATGATGTTCAACTCGCACGGCCACGCTATCCGCCAGACCAAGAACTACAGCCACAAGATGCTCAGCTTCCTGCCGCTCTGCCATATGTACGAGCGCACGATGAACTATGAGTATCAGGAACTTGCCATCAGCATCTATTATGCGGAGGGCTTGGCCACCATAGCTTCCGACCTCAAGGATTGCCACGCCGACGGTTTCTGCGCCGTCCCGCGCGTGCTGGAGATGATGTACGGCAAGCTCGAGGAAGCCGGCAAGAAGCTCACGGGCTTCAAGAAAAAGATCTACGATGCTGCCTGGGATTACGCCAACAATTTCGACAACGAAAACACGAGCTGGCTGTATCTCCAGAAACAGAAACTCTTCGACAAACTGGTCTATAGCAAGTGGCGCGAGAACCTGGGTGGTCACGAGATGCTGGTCGTGAGCGGTGGCTCCTCGATCCAGGCCAAGATTGTGCGCTGCTTTAACGCAGCCAAGCTCTATATCTTTGAGGGATACGGTCTTACCGAGACTTCGCCTGTCATCGCCGTCAACTCGCCGGCCGACAAGTACAATGTAATCGGCACGGTGGGCAAGGCCATGGACGGCACGGAACTCTCGTTTGCTGAAGACGGAGAGATCCTCACTCGCGGCCCGCACGTGATGCTGGGTTACTACAAGAATCCCGAAGCTACGAAAGAGATGATCGACGAGGACGGCTGGCTCCACACGGGCGACATCGGTTTCCTGAAGGACGGTAAATTCCTCAAGATCACCGACCGCAAGAAAGAGATCTTCAAACTCTCGTCGGGTAAATACATCGCTCCGCAGGTCATCGAGACGCTGCTGCGCGAGAGTCCGTACATTGAAAACGCTTTCGTATTTGGTGCCAACGAGAAATTTGCTTCGGCCATCATCATCCCGGCCTACGCCAAGGTGAAGGAATACGCCGAGTCGCGTGGCGACAAAGTTGAAAAGAAAGAGCAGCTGCTGCAAAACAAGGGTGTCATGGAGCTCCTGAATGCGGAAGTGGCCGCCGTCAACGCGAAACTCGCCGCCCATGAGAACATCAAGAAGGCGCACTTCGTATTCGACGAATGGACCCCCGACAACGAGATGCTTTCCCAGACCCTCAAGCCGAAACGCCGCAACCTGCTCAAGCGCTACGAACAGACCATCGCGGATACGTATAAATAATCTCAAATACCTTCTATCATGAAAACGAGCCGCTTCTTCTTCGCATTGCTCAGCGCATTGCTGATCACCGCCTCTGCCGCAGGACAGACGCTTCCGCAGGGTCCGGAATTGCCTGAACTGATGAGCCTTAAACCGATGGAGAGATGGGACGACGAGACCGGACTGTATCTAGAAAGAACAGGATATGAACTCGTCTTCATGAAGCCTGACGAGGTAAAAGCGTTTGCAGCCAAGCTTTGCGCCAGAGCGAAATGGGACAAACAGATTATCGATGAAATGATCAATGGACAAAGGCCCGAAGATGAAGCTTTTGCTCAGCGTCTGATCGATGAACGGAAGAATTTTGTGTCGTTTATGCTTGAATTGGGCATTATTGCCGGACAGCATACCAATGTCAAGATGACAAAGACCGCTAAAGGGGATTGGACCTATCCGGTAACCCCGACGCCGGAGTTTTACACCTCCAGATGGACGACGAAAGTCCCTGCGGCAAAGAAAAAAGACGATGTATTGGGATACACTGTCTGCATGGTAGATTATAAGTATTATTTCTGTGAAATGCCGTTCGGCGGCGGGATCATTCCCGTTGTTGCAGACGATGACGAAATCTATCTTGCGCAAGTTTCCTTTGTCTTGATGCGCAACATCGGCATTATCTATGAGTCGGGTGCTTTGGCGATCCTGAAAGAGTGGTATCCGAACGATCAGGAGCAATTTGAACGCACGTACCAGACTTGTCTGCTTTATCTGGATTCCGTGAATAAGGCTATCGAGAACAACGACAAGGTCGAGATCAAATACCAGCCGATGCCGAAAGCCGGTGCGATGAATGCTTCGATGAAAGACAAGGTGCTCCCGCTGGAAAAAGCCGTAACCAGTTCGGTGGTGGACTGTGTCGTTACTTCCGATGTTTGGGAAGTGCAGAAAGATGCAACCGGCACGCCCATCCGGAGAGTCATCTACGGTTACTCCTTCGTCCAGACCAAACGCGGCAAACAAGCTGTGCGCGTGTCCTGGGCGGAAGACTACCAGGGCGGCTCCTACGGCCCGCTTCACTGCTACGGTGTCGGCGGAAGCAAGTTCTATGTGAAATAATTGACACTCACATTTTTATAAAGAATAACGAATATGAAACGGATTACCATCGCAATGCTGTCTCTGTGCGCATTGCTGCTGGCCCTTCCCGCCAGCGCCCAGGGCCTGAAGCCTTCCGCAGCGGCCCTTGCCGCCGACCCCAAGGCTTCTGACAATTCTGTCCCGAACGGGTATAGCAAGCCCGCTTCGGAGATACGGGCTGTCTATGAGAACCTGGATCCGTCGCTCTTCATCTACCGCCCTTATTATGTAGGCGAAAACAAGTATTTCTACTATGTGGACGATGAGACGAAGAACTATCTGGATAACAGCTACTTCGGCTATATGATGAAGGCACAGGAGGAATACGGTGTGCGGATCAAGCCCATCGCGTCTTTCGTCAACAACATTCCCGGCCAGGGCGACCGCGTGGTTCCTTATGGCGAGCATGCGATGCACGCTGGTTTTGCGGAAGCCATGGCAGATCAGGGCAATACCTGGCCGCTCAGCCATTACTTGCACGCCTGCTCGATCCTGAACTATTCGACAGAAGCGTCTGCTTCCTCCGGCGCTTCAGCGACGATGCGCGATATCCCCAATGATGACGGCAGCACGATCAAGCTGGTTGAGAGCGATGTTGACCGTTTGGCCCGTAATCGTCGGATGCGGTCGGCGGCGCACCGCAAGCTTGTGGAAAACGCTCCGTTCGGCCTGCTCGATTTTATGGCGGAAGACATCTATGCCCGCTACGAGAAGCAGATTGCCAAAGGCACGTTCATCCTGTTCTATTTCTGGGAATACCGGGAGCTGGTCAGCCTGATGGAAGGCAGTCTCGAACTGAACAGCGGCGACGCCAATGCACAACAGTACAAGGCTCTCCTGCAAAAGCACAGGAACCGTCTCGCTGACATGGATATCAAGAGCCTTGATTTATACAGGGAAAATGGCGCGAAAGCCAAGGAAGCGGCCGGCCAGATGAAGATGGCCGACATTCCGAAGGCCGGTATGAGCGATGCTTCGCTTGAGGCCAAGTTCAAGGCGCTCGCCATGAAGTCCCAGGCGCTGTCGCAGGGTGTGGACATCAAGAAGGTCATCATCCGCGACGCCGGCTGGAACTACGACCGCAACGAACTGGGCGTCATTACGGCCCGCTACAAGGGAGCCTATCTGATCTACTCCTACAACGGCAAGATCATGATGAAGGACATGTCCTTCAAGCAGCCCGCCACGGGCGGCGGCTCCTTCGGCGACTGGCAATTCCGCGGCATCGGCACCGAAACCCGCACGATCACCGACTGGAAATAATCGAAGGAATCGCCAAACAGGCGCAAGATCATGGGCTCCATAAACGCATATGGAGCCCTTCTTGTTGCGCCACAGGCCGAAATAAGCCGTAGGCGTCAGGCTCGAAGAACAAGAGGGGTTGATTCTCAACGAGTTGGTGTTAATAATCTTGCGGCTGTTTGGCGAGACGTCTCGTTAACGAAAATCTGCCGTGACGACATTCTGGATGAGCCTACGTTGTTTTCGCGGCGTGTTTTTCGGCGGTTTTGGCTGTTTTGGGTCCGCGACGACAACCTGAAGCCTCTCACAGTGTTTTCGCGGCGAAACAACGATTGGGTACAGCGGCATCAGCCGCTAGCGGAGGCCGTTGTGTGAGCCTGTGTGATAGCAGGCCGTAGCGGCAGGTCTGGGCAGAGCCCAGTAAACACGAATAACCAAGGGGAATCCCGGTTGGGACTCCCCTTGAACACATCACATTTTTGATTTTTACAAATCAGATTATTTCCTCATACTGCGCAGCAGAAAGGAGCGTATCAAATTCCGAGGGATCGGAGTATTTGATCTTGATCATCCATCCTTCACCGTAGGGATCGGAGTTCACCAGTTCGGGAGCGCCTTCGAGGGCGGGGTTGACCTCGCACACTTCGCCGGAGACCGGCATGAAAGCGTCGGCGACCGTCTTGACGGCCTCGATGGTTCCGAACACCTCTTCCTTGGCGAGGGTTTCGCCTTCGGTCTGGATGTCTACAAAAACGATGTCACCCAATTCGCTCTGGGCGAAATCGGTGATACCGACAATGGCTACGTCGCCTTCGAGGCGTACCCATTCGTGATCTTTTGTGTATTTGAGTTCAGCAGGTGTATTCATAGTTTTGCTATATAAAACTTCCAGCGTGCAAATATAATAAATTATTTTGGATGACGCAATATTTTTCCGAGAATCTGCATCTTATTGTATAATTTTGCAATCCAAAACGAAAATACATGGTTGGTACCCTCGATTTGACGCCTTGTTATCCCGTTTCCGACAGCCTTCGCGACTTGCAGGATTTTACGCCGCCTGTCGTGGATCGCGCTTATCTCCAGTCGCTTGGCGTCCGTGTCGAACCTTCGGACGAAACGCTCGAAGCCCTCTCGCGCGGCTCGGCCTGGTTCCGTGCCCGTCTCAAGGGCAAGACCCTCTTTCCGGTACAGCGGTGTCGTCTGGGATCCATCGATCCGGAGACGGTTGAGACAGAAATCCACAACTATACGGGCCGTTGCCCGACCCTTACCTACGAGCTCAATCCTGTCCGCGGATGCGGCATCGGCTGCCAGTATTGTCTGGTGACAGACGGCGTGCACGAGCAACCGCTTGTGGCGCTGGAGAATTATCCGGAGTATGTGGCCCGCCTGCTGGAGCGGGAAAATGGTCCGGACAGTCCGAATGACAGGCATTACTATTACTTTTCTCCGAAAACCGAGGCACTGCAGGAGGCTACGCTGCAGACTGGCATCGCACACGGCATCCTGCGGACATTCATTGCGCATTTCAAGCGTTTTCCTGCTTCGCAGGCGCGGCTTTTCATCGCGTCGAAGGCAGGCGCACGGCATCTGCAGGTGAAGGCGGACGGCGTTTCGGTGCTCGAACTGTTCGAACAGCTGAAGGGACGTATGCAGTTCAATACCAGCGTGTCGATGATGCCGCCCGCCCTGCGGCAGATTCTCGAACCGTATGCGGCACCTATCGAGGAGCGGCTGGAAGCTGTGCGGCTGTGCCGGGAACGCGGGATTCTGGCCGAATCGGCGCTCGTGCAGCCCATCTTCCCGCCTTTCCTGTCGGACGAGCGGATCCGGAACTTCTTCGAGACGCTCCGTCAAGCAGGTATCCGCAACTACAAGCCCGAATTCCTGACCGTCTGCATGGAAAACCTGGCCCTGATCGGGCCGCTGCTGGGCCGCTTCGACAAAGCGATGGAGCGGCAGCTTTACGAAGATTATCTCCCGCCCACGAACGCCGACCATCGCAAGCAGCGCGGCCGTACGGCGCCCGACCGGGCGTTGAGCGTAGCGCTGCTCGAGCGGATGAAACGGCATTCCGATGCGCTCGGACTGACTGTGAGCATCTGCTACTGGGTGCGCAAGCAACTCGGCATCACGGAAGCGCAGATTCCGCTGATCAATGCGAACGGTTTCCAGTGCCTGGGCTATCAATCCCGTCTGTTCGACCATGTTCAGTGATCTGTCAGACTATTATTTGCGCTGGTTTCACGACCGGCCCGTGGCCATCACGACGCCGCGCCGCGAAGAGTTGCGCAGGCTCCACGCCGTGCTCTACAAGTGCGCGGAGCACTTCGCCCTGCACTACGAGGCGTATGTACCGCGCTGGATGCCGCTCAGTGACAGGGCGCTGCAACTGCTCGATTGGCAGAAAGCCTATCCGTTTCGGGCCGGCACCTGGCGTCCGGACTATCTGATTACGGAAGAAGGAGCGCTGAAACTCTGCGAGATCACCTCACGCTTCTTCGGGCACGGCATCTTCATGAGCTGGTTCGCGTATCAAGCCGCAGAGCGCTTTCTGCAGCGTTTTCCCGGCGCCCGGCAGGAATCGCGTTACGGCGAACTGCTGGCGTATATGCGGCAGCTGCCGGGCGGGAAAAAGCGCATCTTCGTCTTCAAGAGCGCGGACCGTACCAATGAGATCCGGCTTTACAAGCGCTTCTACGAGGCGCAGGGCTGCGAAGTGACGGTGCTGGAGCAGGATCAGGTGGCGGCACGGCGCCGCGACTGGTCGCACGATGCGCTGCTCTTGAGCGCCCTCAACCAGCGCGACCTGATGGCACTGGACGATGAGACCCTGCACGTAATGCTGGAAGAGGGGATGATCAGCGACCTGCGCAATATCTTCCTGCTTCACGACAAGCGCTTTATGCGCCTGTGGTTCGAAGACGCTTTTACGAAAGATTGCCTGACGGACGAAGAGGCGGCCATCCTCCGCGCCCACGCTATTCCGACCTATATCTGCCGGGAAGGGGGTCCCGTGGTGGAAGACGCAATCCGTAACAAAGATGCTTACATCCTCAAGCCCTGGGACTTGGGCAAAAGTGAGAATGTCCATGCAGGCCCTTTGACCGACGAGGGGCAGTGGCAGGGCCTGTGGGAGTACGGTGCTGAAACCATGGTCCTGCAGCCCTTCCTGCGCCAGCGTACCTTCCCGACGCTGTGGGAAGGCCAGGTGTATGACGATTATCTCTGCGGCATGATGCTCTGCGTGGACGACCGTTTCTTCGATTCGGGCTTGTTCCGTACCTCCAGCTGTCCCGTGACCAACCTGGTCGACGACCGAAAGGCTGCGCCGCTGCATACCGATGACCCTGCGCTCCTGCGCCATTGCGACGTGCTATGATCCTTGCCTCGAACCAGCCTTATTTTCTCCCGTATCTGCCTTACTGGCAGTTGATCCACGCGGCAGACCTGTTCCTCATCGGCGATGACTTCGCCTATAAGATAGGAAGCTGGATTCCGCGCAACCGGATCCTGGTGCAGGGACGTCCGACCTTTTTCCGGATGGAAATCGACCATAGGAGCTGCAACCGTCTGATCAGCGAAACGCGCCTGGCGCCCCTGCCTGTTGAGGACAAGCTCAAAACGCTGGAGATGGCCTATCACAGGGCTCCTTGTTTTGCGGCGGGATTCGAGCTGGCGCAGCGGATCGTGCGCAATCCCGAGCGCAATCTCGCGCTCTTCCTGGAGTATGCGATCCGGGAGGTCTGCGGGTATCTGGGAATTACGACTCCGATCGGGCGGACGTCTGATATACAGGGTAATAACTTGCTCAAGCGGGAGGCTCGCGTGTATGACTTGTGTCACCGAACGGGTGCCGACACGTATATCAACGCCATAGGCGGTACGGCGCTTTATCATCCGGATGCTTTCGCCCGGGAGGGGATCCGGCTGAAGTTCCTCAAGGCCAGGCTTTCGCCCTACCCGCAGTTCGACGGGCCGTTCCACGCGAATCTTTCCGTGCTCGATGCCATCATGTTCAATCCGCGCGAGCGTCTGCACGAGATGCTCGACGAATATACGCTGATCGATGGATGAGATTGTCGTATCGGTCATCTGCATGGCCTACAACCACGAAGCCTGGATCCGCGATGCGCTGGAAGGCATCGTGACGCAGCGGGCACCGTTCCGTTTCGAGGTGCTGGTCCACGACGATGCTTCGACCGATGGAACGGCGGAGATCATCCGCGACTATCAGGCTCGGTATCCCGACCTGATTGTGCCGGTTTTCCAGCGTGAAAACCAGTATTCGCGCGGCGAGCCGGTGATGCAGCGCTTTGTCGCGCCGCTAGTCAGGGGCCGGTATGTGGCGCTTTGTGAAGGAGATGATTACTGGACCGATCCTTTCAAGCTGGCGAAACAGGTGGCGGCGCTGGAAGCCCGGCCGGAAGTGGATATGGCGGCGCATGCGGCTCTGAAGATGCGCGATGGAAAGCGGGCGGGCTTCGTGGCGCCGCGCCTGCGCAGCGGACTGATTCCGGCGGAAAAGGTGATTGTCGGCGGCGGGAGCCGCTATGTGGCGACCGCCTCCTTGCTCTGCCGGGCGGAAGTTTTCTGCCGCTGGACGCCGATGCGCGACGTTTTGGTGAGCGATTATGTCCTTCAACTGCAAGGAGCGATGCGGGGAGGACTGTACTATCTGGCCGACTGCATGTCGGTCTATCGGGTCGGTGTGCCGGGCTCGTGGAACGCCCGCCACAGTGGACGCCGTCAGGCTGCCCGCGGCACGAACCGGGCGATGCTCCAGGCGTTTGACTGCTATTCGGAAGGACGCTTCCACCGCGCCGTAACGCTGCGGCAGGAGCTGTACGATTCCGACGACTTCGTTTCGCAGCGGCGCTGGGTGGCGATGATCGCCCCACGGCAGCTCCGTATCACTTTCCTCCAGATCCGCCGTTCCTTGGGCCGCGTGGTCCGCTCGTTCCTCTTATCGATTTTAAAGTCATGAAAATCAACGTTACACGCACTTCTCTCCCTCCGTTCGAAGATTACTGCGAGGAAATCCGAAAGCTTTGGGACAGCCATATCCTGACCAATATGGGTGTGGAGCACGATGCTCTCCGGGATGCCCTGCAGCAGTATCTGGGTGTGCCGCATGTGGTGCTTTTCACCAACGGACATCTGGCGCTGGAAGCGGCGCTCCGGACACTCGGCTTGCCGCAAGGCGGGGAGGTCATCACTACGCCCCTGACCTTCGTCTCTACGACGCACGCCCTTGTGCGCTGCGGCCTGACCCCCGTCTTCTGCGACGTCTGCCCGGAAGACGGCACGATGGATGCGGCGAAGATTGAGCCGCTTATCAACGAACGGACCGTCGCCATCCTTCCGGTACACGTGTACGGCCATGTCTGTGACGTGGATGCGATCGGCGCCGTGGCGGAACGCCATGGGCTGAAAGTGCTTTACGATGCCGCACACGCCTTCGGCGTCCGCTATCGCGGCGTGCCTGTGGCCCAGCTGGGCGAGGCCGTGATGCTGAGTTTCCACGCCACGAAGGTCTTTTCGACCATCGAGGGCGGGGCCGTGTGCTGCAGCGACGCCGCCCTGGCGCGGCGCCTGGCCGATGAGCGGAACTACGGCATCCGGGACGAAGAGACCTGCGTGGCTGCGGGCGGCAACGCGAAGATGAGCGAATTCCAGGCGGCGATGGGCCTTTGCAACCTGCGGCTGCTGGAAGCTGAGTTGGCGCGCCGAAAGGCGGTGGATGTGCAATATCGGGCCCTGCTGGCCGATGTTCCCGGC
The DNA here is from genome assembly GCA_947168065.1 of uncultured Bacteroidales bacterium. Classification (GTDB taxonomy): domain Bacteria; phylum Bacteroidota; class Bacteroidia; order Bacteroidales; family UBA932; genus Cacconaster. The sequence goes on along the minus strand of CAMVKH010000003.1, from coordinate 92,964 downwards.
CTGCGGATGCTGTTTCCGAGGCCCGGCGTCACGCCGAACTATGCTTATTTTCCGGTTCTTTTCGAAGGCGAAGGGGTTCGCGACCGAGTGAAAGAGGCACTGGCGGCCGAAGGCATCGGCTCCCGCAAGTATTTCTGGCCGCTGACTTCGGCGGTTGAGGCGTACAAGGGTTGCCCTTGGGCCGACCCTTCAGCGACACCGGTTGCAGCCCGGATGGCGGCGCAAGTGCTTACGCTCCCGCTGTCGGCCGATTTGGAGCCGGAACAGGGAGAGCGGATCTGCGCGCTGGTACGCCAGGCGCTGGCTACATCAGCTTAAGTGCCTTCTTGATAAGGTCTTCGAGGGAACAGTCGGGGTTTTCCTTGAGGAGTTTGTCGAGCGTCTTTTCGACGGCCGGCTTCGAGAAGCCGAGCATTGTCAGGGCGCCCATGGCTTCTTCGCGGACGGGCGAAGAGGACGGCGCCGTGGCGAGCGAGAATTCTTCGCCGCCCTTGCCGATCTTGTCCTTGAGGTCGACGATGATGCGCTGGGCGGTCTTCAGGCCGATGCCTTTGACCGATTTGAAACGATTCACGTCGCCCGTGAGTACGGCTTGCCGGACTTCGTCGGCGGTCATGGCCGAGAGGATCATCCGGGCCGAACCGGGGCCGACGCCGCTGACAGAAATCAGGTGGAGGAAGACGCTCCGTTCACCGCGGTCGGCGAAGCCGTAGAGCATTTCGTCGTCTTCCCGGACTAGGTGGCTGGTGTAGAGTTTGACGGTCTGGCCCTGCATGCCCTGGATTTTGGAAAAAGTGCTCAGCGAGATGAGCAGGTCGTAACCCACGCCGGCGGCTTCGACGATGGCGTCGGTGGGGGAGACTTCTTCGAGCCGGCCGGTGATATATTCGTACATGGCGTTTCTTTCTTGAATTTTCTTGTAAAAATAGTAATTTTGCGCTAATTTATGGATGTGAGGACACATTTTCCGGCTCTGGACCGGCAGGTTTACGGCAAGCCGCTGATCTATTTCGACAACGCCGCTACGGCGCAGCGCCCCGATACCGTTCTGGCCCTGCAGCAGCGCCTGTGCGTGGAAGCGAACGGCAATATCCATCGTGCCGTCCACAAGCTCAGCGCCGATGCCACCGACTTCTACGAAGCCGGCCGGGAAGCCGTGCGTCGCTACCTCAACGCACCTGGCCGCGAAAACGTGATCTTCACCAGCGGCACCACCGCTGCCATCAACCTGGTAGCAACGTGCTTCACGGCGCGTTACGTGGCGCCGGGCGACCGCATCCTCATCTCCGAAGCCGAGCACCACAGCAATCTTGTCCCCTGGCAGCTTGCCTGTGAACGGGCGGGCGCAAAGCTGGAAGTGCTGCCGGTCGATGAGGCAGGGGAGCTCTCAGTCGCTGCGCTGGAAGCGCGTCTGGCCGCCGCAGAGGGCCGGATCAAACTGGTGGCCGTCACCCACATTTCCAATGTGCTGGGCATCGTCAATCCCGTTGAGGAGATCGTGGCGACCGCCCATCGGCACGGCGTGCCGGTGCTCCTCGACGGCGCACAGGGTATCGTCCACGAACCGGTTGACGTACAGGCCCTTGACTGCGACTTCTATGCTTTTTCCGGGCACAAGGTCTACGCCCCTACGGGTATCGGCGTGCTCTACGGCAAGACGCGCTATCTGAACGAGATGCCGCCCTATATGGGAGGGGGCGAGATGATCGACCAGGTGACCTTCGAAAAGACCACCTATGCCCCGCTGCCGCTCAAGTTCGAGGCCGGTACGCAGAACTACGTGGCGGCCGCGTGCATGGCGCCGGCCCTGGAAATGGCGCGCCAAATGGCGGAAGATGCTGCCCTGCAGGCGAATCTGGACGCCATGCAGGACTATCTCCTCGAAGAACTCGGCCGGATCGAAGGCTTGCGGATCTACGGAACGCCGCACGAGGCAGCGCACAAGATTCCGCTCCTTTCCTTCACCGTGGAAGGCGCCTTCCCGTCCGATCTGGCGCAGATCCTCGACAAGATGGGCATCGCCCTGCGCTCGGGCCATATGTGCGCCGAGCCGCTCCTGCGCCGCTATGGACAAACTTCGATGCTGCGGGCCTCGCTGGCCCCTTACAATACGATGGCCGAATGCGAAACGTTCGTCAAATCGCTTCGCCGGGCCGTCGATATGCTGCGATAAACGATGAAAACGATACAGGAAATACAAGCCGACATTGTTCAGGACTTCGCCGCCCTGACCGACTGGATGGACAAATACGAATATCTGATCGAACTGGGCAAGGAGATGCCCCTCATCGACGAAAAAGACAAGACCGAAGACAAGCTCATCCGCGGCTGCCAGTCGCGGGTATGGCTTTCGTGCCGGGCCGAAGACGGCCGGCTGCGCTTTGCCGCCGACAGCGACGCCATCATCACCAAGGGCATCATTTCCCTGCTGCTCAGGGTTTACGATGGTCAGACGCCCGCCGATATCCTCGCTTCCGACGAAGCCTTCATCGAGCAGATCGGCCTGAAGGAAAACCTTTCGCCGACCCGTGCGAACGGCCTCGTGTCGATGATCGCCACCATCAAGGCCTATGCTGCTTCGTTCCGCGAGGCGCCCGCCGCTCCGGCTGCGCCGGCTGCCGGGAAGGGCGGCCTGGAAGACGATATCGTGCTCGCGCTGAGGCAGGTCTATGACCCGGAGATTCCGGTCAATGTCTATGACCTGGGCCTGATCTACGACGTGCAGGTCGATGCCGACGGGCAGGTTTTCATCAAAATGACGCTCACGGCGCCCAACTGCCCCATTGCCGACGACGTGGTGGCGCAGGTGCGCGAAGCCGTGGCTGATGTACCGGGCGTGAAAGACGTCGAGGTCGAACTGGTCTTCGAACCGGAATGGACCACCGACCGGATGAGCGAGGAAGCCAAACTGGAACTGGGAATGCTATGATCTATCTTGCACTGGGATCGAATCTGGGCGACCGGGAGTGGTATCTCGAGCAGGCCAAGGCCATGCTGGCGGAAGCGCTCAAGACCGACATGCTCTGTTCGCAGATCCTCGAAACCGAGGCGGTAGGCTTCGACGGTCCCGCCTTCCTCAACCAGGCCGTCTGTTTCGAGAGCGACATCGAGCCCGAAGCACTGCTCGACTTTTGCCAGGACATCGAGGTACGGCTGGGCCGCCCGCGTCACGAGGCTGTTTTCGATCCTGAGACCGGCCAACGGGTGTACAATGATAGGACGATAGATATAGATATATTGAAATTCAACGACTTAGAAATCCATACTGATAGGTTGGACATCCCCCACCGACAGATTTGGGAGCGTACTTACGTACAAGAATTATTAAACGACATTACGATATGACACAGGAAGAAGTATTCAAGACGCTCGTGGCGCACGCCAAGGAGTACGGTTTCATTTTTCAGTCCAGCGAGATCTACGACGGTCTGAGCGCCGTTTACGACTACGGCCAGATGGGCGTCGAGATGAAGAACAACATCAAGAAATACTGGTGGGAGGCGATGGTCTATCTCAACGACAACATCGTGGGCATCGACTCAGCCATCTTCATGCATCCCCGCATCTGGGAAGCTTCGGGCCACGTGGGCGCGTTCAACGACCCGCTGATCGACAACAAGGATTCCAAGAAGCGCTACCGCGCCGACGTGCTGATCGAGGATTATCTGGCCAAGCTCGAGGAGAAGATGGACAAAGAGGTCGAGAAAGGCCGCCGCAAGTGGGGCGAGGCGTTCAACGAAGAGCAGTTCCGCGCCACCAATCCCAACGTCCTGCGCAGCAAGACCAAATACGACGAAGTCCACGCCCGTATGACCAAGGCGCTCAACGACAATGATTTGAAGGAACTCCGCCAGATCATCGTGGACTGTGAGATCGCCTGCCCGATCTCCGGCACCAAGAACTGGACCGACGTGCGTCAGTTCAACCTGATGTTCAGTACGCAGCTGGGCAACGTGGACGGCGGCGTGGGCACCATCTACCTGCGTCCCGAGACAGCCCAGGGCATCTTCGTCAATTTCCTCAACGTGCAGAAGACCGGACGCATGAAGGTGCCTTTCGGCATCGCGCAGATCGGCAAGGCTTTCCGCAACGAGATCGTGGCCCGGCAGTTCATCTTCCGCATGCGTGAGTTCGAGCAGATGGAGATGCAGTTCTTCGTCCGTCCCGGCGAGGAGATGAAATGGTTCAACCAGTGGAAACAGACGCGTCTGGCCTGGCACAAGGCCCTCGGCCTGGGCGACGAGAAGTACCGCTTCCACGACCACGAGAAGCTGGCGCACTACGCCAACGCCGCCACGGACATCGAGTTCGAATTCCCGTTCGGCTTCAAGGAGCTCGAAGGCATCCACAGCCGCACCGACTTCGACCTGTCGCAGCACCAGAAGTTCTCCGGCCGCAAGATCCAGTATTTCGATCCCGAGACCAACGAGAGCTACACGCCGTATGTCATCGAGACCTCGATCGGCCTCGACCGTACCTTCCTGGCCATCCTGTCCTCGGCCTATACGGAAGAAAAGCTTGAAAACGGTGAGGAGCGCGTCGTGCTGCGCCTGCCGGCCTGCATCGCGCCGGTCAAGCTGGCCGTGCTGCCGCTCGTCAAGAAGGACGGTCTGCCCGAGAAGGCCCGCGAGATCATGGACGACCTGCGTTTCGAATTCAACTGCCAGTACGATGAGAAGGACTCCATCGGCAAGCGCTACCGCCGCCAGGACGCCATCGGTACGCCCTACTGCATCACGATCGACCACGACACGCTGGAAGACGGCTGCGTAACGCTCCGCGACCGCGATACCATGGCCCAGGAACGCATCCCCATCGCCCGCCTGCGCGAGATCGTTTCCGAGAAAGTGAGCATGAAACCCCTTTTCAAACAGATCCACAAGGTCTAACAAAGAAGAGAGCGCCTTTACGGCGCTCTCCGTCGGGATGACACGACTCGAACGTGCGACATCTTGGTCCCAAACCAAGTGCGCTACCAACTGCGCCACATCCCGATAGGCTGCAAAGATAGCTAAAAAAAACAGCGCTCAAGCATGCTTGGCGCTGTTTTTTTCTCCATCTATTTTCCGTCGAGCAAGATGAAAGCGGCCCAATAGTAGGGTGACGAGAAATCTTTGCCCTTGTAGTTCTTGACCGCTTTCTGGGCAGCCTTCAGGGCGTCGGTTTTTGAAAGACCCTTCGCCAGTTGCTTGTAGAAGGCGGTCATCAGCAGACGGGTGGCATCGTCATCGACTTCCCAGAGGCTCATCAGGATGGTATTGACGCCGGCCTTCTTGAAGCCGCGCTGCAGACCGAAGACGCCTTCGCCGCTTACTTCGCCCAGGCCTGTCTGGCAGGCCGAGAGGACCAGCAGATCCGTTCCGCGGAGGTCGAGATGGGCGATTTCCTTGGCTGTCAGGATGCCGTCTTCCACCCCTTCCTGCTTTTCGCGGCCGCGCAGGGTGTTGTTGGCGCCGGCGAACAACAGACCGGACCGTGTCATCGACACATCTTCGTGCACACCGCCGTCTTCGACAATACGACCGAGGCGTTCGCCGATGGAACGGGCCTGCCGGCCATTCCAATAGAAACCGTGTGTGGCGATGTGGATGATGTTCTCGCGCCTTCCCGAGAGATCCTTGAACGAGGCTTCGGTGCCTTCCTCTCCCATACGGAGCGTGTTGTCCAGGCCGGATTGGCGGAGCATCGCATCGATTTCCCGGGCCTCGGATTCCGTGCCGGGCAGATCGGCGACCATCAGGCTGCCGCCGGCACCGCGGATGTCGAGCGAATCAACGTTGAAGAACAGGTCATCCGAAATGCTGCGCTGCGCGTATTTCCGGCTGTCGGCCAAGAGCACTTCTTCTGAAGCACCGTACTTCAGGCCGCCGAAGACGGCTGAGCGGCTGTGTTCCGCCTCTCCGCGATCGACGACTAATTGCCGGGTCGAGGACAGGCGATAGAGATTCTTCTGGTTGTTGAAGGGTCCCTTTCCCTGATCGGCATACTCGATGGCGGTCTGGTACAGTTCGCCAGAAGGGCCGAAGTAAATGTTCCTAACGCCCTTCAGTTCCGACGCAAGGGGTTTCCAAACCAGGTTGTACAACTCCTTATCGCTGTAAATCAGCCCATTGGAATTCCTTCGTCCTTCGTATTTCGCTTTCAGCGCTTTGAGGTCCTTCAAGTCGAACAGTTCGACGAAATGCGGCGCATCGTAACCCGGCTTAACCGTGAGGGCGCAGTACACGGTCGTATCTTCGGACACCGGAACCTCCAGGAATTCAATGGCGATGTCGTTTTTCCCCAGAGCGGACTGCACGTCTTTCCAATTGATCGACAGGTTCCTCGTATAGTCGCCGAACGTTTTGCTTTTCTGCTGGAGCTCCTGCTCGAGCGTCTCGCAGACTCGGGCAAGCGAGTCGGCCGGCATCTGGCGCTCCGCAATGGGCAACTCGAGGACTCTGTCCAGTTGCAGGCGTTCCATGTGGAGCCGGTCGTACAGCGACAGCGCTGCTTCGTCGCCACTCTCAAGGATAAGCCGGCGCATTTCCGTCTCCGCATTCAGCAACAGTCCCTTCGAGAACAATGCGGCGTCGTAGGAGGCGCACAGGAAGGGCTTGTCGTCAGAGAGGATGCGTGTCTGCTGTGCGATCTCTTTCGCAAAATCGTTTTTATACTTGTCCCAGAACAAGCTCCGCTGGTTCTGCGAGAGATAGGTGAAAGCTTCCAGCACGGTTCCGGAAACAAGGGAAAGATAGTCGCGGTAACAGGAGGACGAGGCATCCCGGTCGCCTTGCGCTGCATAGGCACTGCCGAGATAGAAGAGGCTCGTGATGTTTTCCTGATAACGGTCGCCGAACTGTTCGCGATAGACGTTCAAGGCTTCTTGAAAACACGGGATTGCCTTGGCATCGTCGCCCACATTGTGGTAGTAGGTTCCGAGATTGTTGAGATACCTCGCATAATCGGGATGCTTGTCGCCGACGATTTCCCGCGTGATATCCAGCGCTTGCTGATAATACGGATACGATTGCCCAAAGTCGCCGAGAAGCGTATATGTGATGCCGAGTCCTGAGTAAAAGCCGGCACAATACATATTCTTCTCGCCCACCGTGGCGCGATAAATCGCCAGGGCATCGTTGAAATACGCAATGGCCTTGTCGAATTCACCCATCTCGTAATATGTGTTTCCGAGATTGCCCAGGCCCAACGCATAGTACGGACTCTGTTCGCCGAAAGCATTCCGATAGATTTCGGTAGCTTTTGCGAAATATTCGCTCGACTTGACATAGTCGCCAAGGTCGGAATAGCAGCGGCCCAGATTGTTGACGGCATTCCCGTAAAACGGATGCTCCACGCCCACGAGCTGCTCGTAGATATCCAATGCGCGGGTCAGGTATTCGATAGCCTTGGCATACTCTCCTTCATCAAAATAAGCGTTGCCGATGTTGTTGGTCGTACCGGCAAATTGTTGCGACAACTCGCCTACGGTATTCCGATATCTGTCGGCAGCTTCCGTAAAGTACGCGATCGCCTTGTTGTAGTCGCCCAGTTCGTGGTAGCAGTTGCCGAAATTGACGAGGGAGGCCGTATATTCCAGCGTCTGTTCGCCCAAGGCCCGACGGATCTCCGCCGCCTGGGTAATGTAATCGAGCGCTTTGTTGTAGTCGCAGAATCGCAAGTAACAGAGACCTATGTTGTTGAGGCAGTTCGCATAGAGCGGATGCTGCTCGCCGAGGAATTCCCGGGCGAGATCTTTCGCCCGTGAGATCGGCACGATGGCGCTTTCGTAGTCTCCCATAAACAGGAGATTGACACCCAAGCCGTTGTAACTGCTCACAAGGGCGGCGTTCCGCTCCTGCAGGAGTGTCTCCCGGATCTGGATGGCTTCCTGGAAAGCAGCCACCGCAGCCACGGGGTCACCATTCGCATAGTGTTCGGCACCGGCCTGATTCAACGAATCTGCCTTGGCGCGGAGGGCAAGGGTATCGAGGGGCTGTGCATGAGCCTGCAAGGCCAGGCAAAAGAGAAGGGCAACCCAGCAGGCACGGAAAAAACGGTAGAGAGACATATTTTGAGTATTTAGCCGTGAATCAAAGTTAAAGAATTGTTTACAATAATCCAACGGTGTACACGCCCTTACGGGAGCAAGCTCTCGACGGGGGCATAACAAAAACAGCTGGTCGCTTTGCAACCAGCTGTGTATCAATGTTTGCGGTGAGGGGGGGATTCGAACCCCCGGTACGGTAATCCCGTACGTCAGTTTAGCAAACTGGTGGTTTAAGCCACTCACCCACCTCACCGTATTTACTGGGGCCTTGGCTCCAGACCCCTCGCTACGACCTTGCTATCACACAGGGCTAGCCCTGCTCGGTCTCCGCTAGCGGCTTATGCCGCTTGCTGACGGGGGAATGCAAAGATAGGTTGATTTCTGAGAATTGCCAAATTTATTTGTACATTTGCGGCTATGACCGACGATGTACATAAGAATCCGGGGCTGTTCAAGCACCTGCTGAGCATTGCAGGGCTGGTCGTTGCCGTGCTGATCGGCTTCGTGCTGGGCCTGCAGTTCGGCGACCGGAACCGGCCGGAACCGGCCGGCCCGGAAGGCGCCGTCGATCCGGTCGACACGCTCGTCGTGGCTCTTGTCGATACCGTAGCCGTTCCCGCGGAGCCGGAGCCCGAAAAGACCCCGAAACCCTCCAAGACAGACATCGCACAAGGTGTGGAATATCTGGCGGCGCACAATCGCTGGAATCGCGACGAGATGGAAAAGATTCCCGCCCTGGCAGGTCTCTGGGACGCCGTCAACACCTATGACCTCGACCAGATCCGTGCCTATAACGACGTCCTCGGCTCCACACCGCTGACCACCATTGTCGAAGGTCTTGAGAAAAAGCCGAAAACCGGCTTCTACGCCGCCAAAAACGACCACGTCATCACCCTGAGCACGTACGTAAAACGATTGCGGTAATCTGCTTGCAGACGAAAAGCTGTTGTCGCGTCAGTTATCGAGTCAAAAACCCATAGACATCTGTGTCTACTGGGCTCTGCCCAGACCTGCCGCTACGGCCTGCTATCACACAAACTCACACAACGGCCTCCGCTAGCGGCTGATGCCGCTTTATTGCGGAAGGTTTTTGACCGATAACTGCAAGACTTTGACAGCTTTTCGTCAACAGTCGAGATACAAAGCTATTTGTAGAAGCTGGCGACGAAGGCGTTGTAGTTCTTGGTTTTCTCCTTTTCGAATTTGTTGCGGGCGCGGAAGATTTCTCGCTGCTGTTCGGAGGGGTCGTCCAGGACGTTCCAGTTGTCGGCGTAGTTCCAGTAGAAGTGATTGGGGTATTTCTTACGCTTGTCCTTGGCGTCGCTCATGTGCTTCTTTTCCGCTTCTGCAGCGGTTTTGAAACGGCCGAAGCCCTTGGGGGCTTCCGTCATGCCGGCGTACCAGGGGACGAAGGTCTGGCAGCAGGGGTGGCCCATCGCGTTCCACATCACGCAGCCCGTGTCGAATCCCAGATTGGGTCGGAGCTGGAAGATCGAGGAGAGGACGGTGTGGTCGTTGCAGATACTGTTCTCGAGCTTGCCGTCGGCACCGACCGTCTCGTGGAGAGCGAGGACGTTCATCATGTCGCGGAGCGAGACTTTCTTGCGGGGGACGGCGGCGAATTCGCCGGGACGGTCCTGTCCGAAGAAATAGGTCCAGGCTTCGTGGTGGCGGCTCCTGTTGTTCAGGGAGGAGACGGACGCTTCGGAGGCGTATGCCTTGGCGAAGGAGAAGGCGCCGTCCTTTGCCGGATCGTACCAGCCGCGGGAGATGGCGTATTCGATGATGTCTTCGCTGCCGGCGAAGTTCTCCTCATCGTCCAGATCGACGTCCTGGATGACGTAGTAGTTGGGGATGGTCATCACCTTGTCGTCGGGAACGCGCTGGGCGACCCAGTGCTTGCCCTTGACCACCGAAACGACCCAGCCTTCCGACGGGTCGGCCACGATGTAGGAGCGGCCGCTGCCCTTGTAGCCGAAGGTTTCGACCATCGAGCCGATGACCGAGACCGCTTCGCGGGCGGTACGGGCGTATTTGGCTACGGCCAAGCGGACTTCGTAGAGAACGCCTTCACCCGTGAATTCACCCTTGTCTTCGCGGGAAGGACAGCCGTTGGAGGCGATGGAGACGCCGAACTGGTTCATCAGCACGTCGGACACTTCCATGCCGGGGAATTCGCACCAGATGTAGCGGAGGTTGCGCTCGCCGCCGGGCACGACATAGATGTTGAGCATCTGTTCGCCGCTGTCATCTTCGTTGTGGGCCATCAGGACCGAGCCGTCGACGGTGGCGTCGCGTCCGGCGATGACGGAAAAACAATTGTAATCCTGCGCTGCGGAGAGTCCCAGGCAGCCCAGCAGGAGGGCGAGGGTGGTAAGGATCTTTTTCATGATGCCAAAGTTAGTAAAAATTTCAATTACATTTTTGTATCTTTGCGGGTTATAAAATTTAAGAGAGAAAAATGGCTTTGAAATGCGGAATCGTGGGATTGCCCAACGTCGGCAAATCGACCCTCTTCAACTGCATCAGCTCCTCGAAGGCGCAGGCGGCGAACTTTCCCTTCTGCACCATCGAACCGAACGTCGGCTCCACTACGGTGCCTGATGCTCGCCTGGGCGTCCTGACAGACATCTGCCACCCGAAACGGACCATCCCCGCCACGGTCGAGATCGTGGACATCGCGGGCCTGGTCAAAGGTGCGAGCAGGGGAGAAGGTCTTGGAAACCAGTTCCTTGCCAACATCCGTGAAACCGATGCCATCCTCCACGTGCTGCGCTGCTTCGACGATCCGAACGTGACGCACGTGGACGGCACGGTCGATCCGGTCCGGGACAAGGAGATCATCGACGTGGAACTGCAGATCAAAGACCTCGAAACGGTGACCAACCGCCTTTCCAAGCTGCAGAAGCAGGCCCAGACGGGCGGCGACAAGCAGGCGAAAAAGGCCGTGGACGTGCTGCTCCGCTACAAGGAGGTCCTCGAACAGGGCCGCAACGCACGCGAAGTGGAGCTCGACAATGCGGAGGACCGCAAGATCGCCCGCGAGTTCTGCCTGCTGACCAATAAGCCCGTGCTGTACGTGTGCAACGTGGATGAAGGTGCCGCGGCGGCCGGCAACGCTTATGTGGAGGCGGTGCGCCGCGCCGTGGAAGGGGAGAACGCGCAGATCCTGGTCATCTCGGCCAAGATCGAGTCGGAGATCGCCGAGCTGGAGGATTCCGAGGAGCGCGCGATGTTCCTGGGCGAGATCGGGCTCGAAGAGTCGGGCGTGGTGCGGCTCATCCAGTCGGCCTACGCACTGCTCAACCTGCAGACCTTCTTCACGGCCGGAGCCGACGAATGCCGGGCCTGGACCATCCACAAGGGCGACAAGGCCCCGCAGGCCGCGGGCGTGATCCATACCGATTTCGAGAAGGGCTTCATCCGCGCCGAAGTCATCAAGTACGAAGATTTCGTGGCGCTCCGCAGCGAGGCGGCCTGCCGCGCGGCGGGGAAGCTCGCCAGCGAGGGCAAGGAGTATGTCGTGCAGGATGGCGACATCATGCACTTCCTGTTCAATGTATAATAAGTAAAACAAACTGATAATGAGAAGAATCCTTTTTGTCTTGACCTTGGCGGCCGCCCTGGCTGCCGGTTGCACCGGAAACCGTGTGGCCCCCGTCTCCGAGCCTGAATGGTTTACCAATAAAGCCTATTTCACCGAAAAGAACGGCATGTATGAGGAGCTGCCCGTCTATCCGTCGAACATCGTGATGGTCGGCGACGACTACATCGACCGCGGCATCTGGAGCGAGTTCTATGCCGATACCACCATCAAGAACCGCGGCATCACCTACGACGCCACGCCGCACGTGCTCTATCGCATCGGCCGCATCGCCGCCCAGAAACCCTGGAAGATTTTCGTGAGCGTCGGCTGGAACGACGTGCTGCACGGCACGCCTGCCGATGAAATCGTGCGCAACATCGACCAGATCTTCAAGATCATCCACAAGGCTTCCCCCAAGACCAAGTGCTACTGGCTCAACATCGTGGGTACGAAAGACCTTACGGAAGCCCAGGAAGAATGCCTGGAGGCTGTCAACGAGCAGGTTGCGGATATGGCTGGCAAGGGTGGATTCGAGGTCATCGACATCGATGCGGTGCTCCGCGAAGGGATTGAGGAAGGCAAGTATTCCTGGGATAACGGCAAATATCTCAACGGCGCGGGTTATGAAGTATTGGCCCAGGCCATCGAGCGCCAGATCGGCAAGCCGCATCTCAACCATGCCAACGACCGGGAGTATCCCCTCGAAGTATCGGACTACTACAAGCATCGCGTGTCGATGTTCCGCTCGCTCCCCGAGACGGAATTCAAGATCATCATGCTGGGCAACAGCCTGAACAACAACGCGCCGTGGACCGAGCTCTTCCCGCTGGGCTATGTCGTGAACCGCGGCATCAGCGGCGACGTGATTGACGGTGTCCGCCAGCGTCTCGACGAAATCATCCCTGACCGTCCTTCGAAAATCTTCCTGATCACCGGTACCAACGACCTGGTCAACGAACCGGAACTGCCCGCCGTCGAGGCCTGGAACCGGTATGAGAAGCTCATCAAGGAAATCCGCGACCAGCTGCCCGGCACGGCACTCTATGTCCAGAGCATGCTGCCGATCAATCCCATGAGCAAGTTCTATGAAGGGTTCAACAGCCGCGTGAGCGAGATCAACAAGCTGATCGAGGCCGGCAAAGAGCGTTACGAATATTTCTACATCGACATCGCCTCGAAACTCAGCGACGACAAAGGCGATCTCGATGCCAACTATACGACCGACGGCATCCACCTGAGCGCTGCCGGTTACTTCGTCTGGTCCGCCGAACTGGCGAGAGGTTCCCGGATGATGGTCCAATTCTGATAAAACTGCTAGAGATATGTATCGCACACACACTTGTGGAGAACTGAGAATCAGCCATGTCGGTCAGACCGTGACCCTCGCGGGCTGGGTACAGAAAAGCCGCCGGATGGGCGGTATGAGTTTCGTTGACATCCGCGACCGCTACGGCATCACGCAGCTGCGCGTGGACGATTCGACCGACCCGAAGGTCAGCCAGACGGTGGCCTCCCTGGGCCGTGAGTTCGTCATCCAGGCCACGGGCGTGGTCGAGGAACGCCAAAGCAAGAACGCCAAACTGCCGACCGGCGACATCGAGATCCGGCTTACGGACCTCCGCGTACTCAACGCGTCGATGACCCCGCCCTTCACCATCGAGGACGAGTCGGATGGCGGCGAGGATATCCGCGCCCGCTATCGCTATCTCGACCTGCGCCGCGGTCCGCTCAAGCGCGCGCTGATGCTCCGCCACCGGATGGCGCACGAGGTCCGCAACTATCTTGACGGCAAGGGTTTCCTCGAGATTGAAACGCCTTTCCTGATCAAATCGACGCCGGAAGGCGCCCGCGACTTCGTGGTTCCCAGCCGCATGAATCCCGGCGAGTTCTATGCCCTCCCGCAGAGCCCCCAGACCTTCAAGCAGCTGCTGATGGTGGCCGGCTACGACCGCTATTTCCAGATCGTGCGCTGCTTCCGCGACGAGGACCTGCGCGCTGACCGCCAGCCGGAGTTCACGCAGATCGACTGCGAGATGAGCTTCGTGGAGCAGGAAGACGTGCTCGACCTGTTCGAGGGCATGATGCGCCACCTTTTCAAGGAGGTCATCGGCGTGGATATCGCCCCGAAGATCCCGCGCATGAGCTGGTACGACGCCATGGACAACTATGGCAGCGACAAGCCCGATATCCGTTTCGGCATGAAGATCCACGAGATCACCTCGCTGGTGAAAGGCCACGGCTTCGGCGTCTTCGACGATGCGGAATATGTCGGTGCCATCGCCGTTCCCGGCGCAGCCGGCTATACCCGCAAGCAGACCGATGAGCTCACCGACTGGGTGAAGCGTCCGCAGGTCGGCGCCAAAGGCTTGGTTTACATCAAGATGAACGAAGACGGCTCAATCAAGTCGTCGGTCGATAAGTTCTATTCGCCGGAAGACCTGCAGGCACTCGCCGCCGCTGTCGAGGCGCAGAAGGGCGACCTAGTCCTGGTCCTGTGCGGCGCCAAGCGCAAGGCACAGACCATGCTGGGTGTGCTCCGCATCGAGATGGGCAACCGCCTCGGCCTGCGCAACCCGCGCGAGTACGCACCGCTGTGGGTGGTCGACTTCCCGCTCCTGGAATGGGACGACGAGACGCAGCGCTTCTACGCGATGCACCATCCTTTCACGGCGCCCAAGCCCGAACACATGGACTGGTTCAACAGCAACAAGAAGGAAGATCTGGAACGCGTATGCGCCAACGCCTACGACTTCGTGCTCAACGGCGTGGAGTTGGGCGGCGGCTCGATCCGTATCCACGACGCCGCCGTACAGCAGCGGATGTTCGAGGTGCTGGGCATCTCGAAGGAAGATGCGGACTACAAGTTCGGCTTCATCATCAATGCGTTCAAGTTCGGAGCACCGCCGCACGGCGGTCTGGCCTTCGGCTTCGACCGCGTGTGCGCCCTCTTCGGCGGCCAGGAAACCATCCGCGACTACATCGCCTTCCCGAAGAACAACATGGGCCGCGACGTCATGCTCGACGCCCCTTCCCGCATCGACGACGTCCAGATGGACGAACTCTTCCTGAAGTCCACCGCCCCGACCGAGTAATCGCTCGCAAATTCTGCCGGCTGACTCCTCCTGCTGATTTTTCCGCTGCAACGGACGCAACAGTCAGTCAGGTCTTTACGCAAACTGATCCCCTTCGTTTTGAGGGGGATCAGTTTGCGTAATAAGCTGATAGTCAATTGTGTCCGTTGCAGCGCAAAAATGGAGGCCAGGGGATGGCCGATAGACGTCTAAGGGGATGGTGTCAGAAAAGGCTGTCGTCTGAACCCAGGAGGTTGAAGGAGCGGCGGTGGTAGGGGGTGATGCCGTATTGGCGGATGGCTGCGCGGTGTTCTTCCGTGGGGTAGGCTACGTTGCGGTCCCAGCCGTATTGCGGGTACTCTTTTGCCAGGTTCCGCATATATTCGTCACGATGGGTCTTCGCCAGGACGCTGGCGGCGGCGATGGCCTGTACCGTGGCGTCTCCCTTGACGACGGTGTGCGCCGGGGTGTTGTTCCAGGAAGAGAAACGATTGCCGTCGATCAGGACGAGGTCGGGTTTGACCGACAGTTTGTCGAGCGAGCGGCGCATGCCCTCGATCGAGGCGTTGAGGATGTTGATGCGGTCGATTTCTTCGGCATCGACGGCCGTCACCGCCCAGGCGACGGCTTCGCGTTCGATGACGGGGCGCAGTTCATCGCGCTGGGCTTCCGTCAGTTGCTTGGAATCGTTGAGCAGGGGATGGGAGAATCCTTCCGGCAGGATGACGGCTGCGGCGAAGACCGGCCCGGCGAGGCAGCCGCGGCCGGCCTCGTCGCAGCCCGCGACCCGCGTCTGGCTGCCTGAAAGCAACGCAGCAGCTTCGGCCATACTCCGTTTGGGATCGGATTCCACTTCACCGAGTGCATACACGTCGCCGATGCCCGCCTTTTTCCAGACCGATGCCGGAAGCGAGCAGCATCCGCAGACCACGATGGGTTTTTTCTTGTAGCTCTTGCAAAGGGTCAGGATGCCCGAGATGAGTTTTCCGTCCAGGCTCTGACTGTCGAAGCGGCCTTCTCCGGTCAAGATGAAATCGGCCGCAGCGATCTTTTCCTCCAGGCCGGCCATTTCGCCGAAAAGCTGCCAGCCGGGAACCATCCTGGCACCCAGCAGATGTAACGCCGCACCGACTCCGCCGGCGGCTCCGCCTCCTGGCAGCAGCGTGTCCAGCCCGACCTCTGCCGCAAATTGCTCCATCCTTTGCTCCAAGCGTGCGAGCATGGCGGCATCCGCTCCCTTCTGCGGCCCGAAAACCATCGTCGCCCCGCTCGGCCCCAGCAGCGGATTGTCGACGTCGCTCGCTACCGTGAGCTTTGCACGCTCGAAGAGACTTCGAAGAAACCGCAGCGCGTCAGAACCTTTTCGAACCCAGCGGGGGCGCTTGGGTTCGAAAGAACCTGCCGCTCCACCAGGCCAGCGCATCTTCGAAGTCTCTTCGAGCGCGCAAAGCATCCCCTCTCCGCCGTCGTTGGTGGCGCTGCCGCCGATGCCGACGGTGATTTGCCGGCAGCCCAGGTCGAGGGCGGCAGCCATCAGGATGCCCAGGCCGTAGCTTGTCGTCCTTTCCGGATTCCGCTTTTCGGGGGCCAGCATCGCCAGTCCGCAGACCTTTGCCATTTCGATGAAGGCCTGCCGGTCGTCGTCGAACAGGAGGACCGGTGCTTCGATGGGGCGCATCAGCGGATCGACGGTCGGAACCGACATCCGGCGGCAGCGGCCCTGCAGGGCCGCTTCGACCACTTCCATCGAACCATCGCCTCCGTCGGCCATCGGCAGCTTCACAATCCGGGCCTGGGGCCCGCCTACAAGCTGTCGCCGGACCGCCGTCTCCAGCGAATCCGCCACTTCCGCCGCCGTAAGAGAACCCTTGAATTTATCGGGAACTATCAGAATATTCCGTATCTTTGTCATAAAGCACGACAATCTTCACAAATTTACGAAATAATCCATGAATCCTTACGAAATCAAGGGTCCCTATAACCCGAATCCCCCCAAGCCCCAGCCGAAAAAACGACCGCTGGAACTCGGTATGGAACAACTGATGGACGTGGGCCACATCATCGCCGTCGCCTCCGGCAAGGGCGGCGTGGGCAAGTCCACGGTAGCTGTGAATCTGGCCGTAACCCTGGCCCGGATGGGCTACAAGGTCGGCCTGGCCGATGCCGACGTGTACGGTCCCTCCATCCCCAAGATGACCGGGACGGAAAACGCGATTCCCGAAGTGGAAGTCTATGACGAGATGGGCAACCCCCTGCCGATCGATGCCGAAATCGATGACAGCTGCAAGGAAATCATCGTCCCGATCGAGAAGTATGGCGTCAAATGGATGAGCATCGGCTACTTCGCCCGTCCGGAGCAGGCCCTCATCTGGCGCGGCCCGATGGCCTGCAACGCCCTCAAACAGATGCTGCTGCAAGTCAAATGGGGCGCGCTCGACTTCCTGCTGATCGACCTGCCCCCGGGAACCGGCGACATCCACATCTCCCTGGTCCACGACATCCCGCTCAGCGGCGCCGTCGTCGTCACCACGCCGCAGGCCGTGGCGCTCTCCGACGTGGAGAAGAGTGTCAACATGTTCCGTAATCCGAAGGTGAACAAGCCTATTCTCGGTATTGTCGAGAATATGTCGTGGTTCACGCCGGCTGAACTGCCGGACAACAAATACTACATTTTCGGCCGTGACGGCGGACAGATGATGGCCGACAAATACGGCATTCCCCTCCTGGGACAGATTCCGCTCGTCCAGAGCGTCCGGGAAGGCGGCGACGAGGGTGCACCGGCCGCGCTGGAAGACGGTCCGCTCCATGATGCGATGAAAGCTTGTGCCGAACAGATTGTGCGTGGTGTGTAATATTGTTTTAATGAAAAAGAATCGTTACATTTGCAGGCTATTCGTAACGAAAACAATAATATAAACGTTTATATCAATATGAAGAATTACACCACTGAACAGATCCGAAACGTCGTCCTGCTTGGAGGCACGCGTTCCGGCAAGACCACTTTGGCCGAAGCCATGCTCTTCGAGGGCAAAGTGATCGATCGCCGCGGTACCGTCGAAGGCAAGAACACCGTTTCTGACAACACGGAAGTCGAACAGATTTTCCAGCGTTCCATCTATTCCACGCCGCTCTATGCCGAGTATAAAGACCACAAGATCAATGTGATCGACGCTCCGGGCGCCGACGACTTCGTCGAGGGCGCCATCCTGGGCCTCAACGTGTGCGAATCGGCTATCATGCTGGTCAACGCCGGACAGGGCGTCGAGGTGGGCACCGAGATCCACGGCCGCTACGCCGAGCAGTACAAGAAACCGGTGGTCCTGGCCGTCAACCAGCTCGACACGGAGAAATCCAACTGGGACAACACCCTCGACAGCCTGCACCAGGCATTCGGCGGCAAGCCGGTCGTGATCCAGTTCCCGGTCAACGCGGGTGTGAACTTCGACAGCATCGTCGACGTCCTGAAGATGAAGATGTTCAAGTTCAAGGATGACAACGGCGCGTTCGAAGAGTGCGAGATTCCGGCCGACCTCAAAGGCAAGGCCGAGGACCTGCACGCCGAACTGATGGAAAAAGCCGCCGAAGGCGACGAGGATCTGATGATGAAATTCTTCGACGAAGGTGAACTTACCGAGGAAGAGATGCACCAGGGTCTGCGCGTGGGCTTCGACAAGGGCGAAACCTATCCCGTGTTCTGCGTCTGCGCGAAGAAAGACGTGGGTGTCCGCCGCCTGATGGAGTTCGTCACCGAGTTCTGCCCGGCTCCCGAAATGGATGTCAACGGCCAGACCTCGCTGTTCGTCTACAAGACCGCCCTCGAGCAGCACCTGGGCGACGTCACCTACTTCAAGGTGATGTCGGGCAAGATCACCGAGGGTCAGGACGTGATCAACATGTCGAGCGAAACCAAGGAGCGCATCACCACGCTCTACGCCGTGGCCGGCAAGAAGAAAGAGCGCGTCACCGAGCTGGTGGCCGGCGACATGGGCTGTACCGTGAAGCTGAAGGCCGTCAAGACGAACCAGACGCTCAACGCCCCTGGCTACGACAAGGTCGTCGATCCGATCACCTTCCCGCCGTTCAAGTATCGCTGCGCCATCAAGGCCGTGGACGAGAAGGACGAAGAAAAGCTGGGCGAGGCCCTCAACCGCGCCAGCGCCGAAGACCCGACCCTCCGCGTCGAGTACTCCCGCGAACTGAAGCAGACCATCATCAACGGCATGGGCGAGCAGCAGATCAACATCCTCAAGTGGAACCTCAACAACAACTATAAGATCGACGTCGAGTTCCTCGCGCCGAAGATCCCGTACCGCGAGACCATCACCAAGGTCGCCAACGCGATGTACCGTCACAAGAAACAGTCCGGCGGCGCCGGCCAGTTCGGTGAGGTGCACCTGGTGGTCGAGCCGATCGTCGAAGGTGTGGACACCACCGCCAAGTTCAAGATCGACGGTAAGGAGACCCAGCTCAACATCAAGAGCCGTGAAGAATTCGAACTGCCGTGGGGCGGCAAGTGGGAATTCATCAACTGCGTGGTCGGCGGCGCCATTGACGCCAGTTTCATGCCTGCCATCAAGAAGGGTATCACGCAGCGCCTCGAAGAGGGCCCGCTCACCGGTTCCTACGCCCGCGACATCCGCGTGTTCGTGTATGACGGTAAGATGCACCCGGTGGACTCCAAGGAAATCGCCTTCATCATCGCCGGCCGTAACGCCTTCCGCGAGGCCTTCAAGAACGCTGCGCCGAAGATCCTCGAGCCGATCTACATGGTGGAAGTGATGGTCCCCGCCGACTGCATGGGCGACGTGATGAGCGACCTCCAGAACCGCCGCGGCATGATCGAGGGTATGAACTCCGAGAAGGGCTTCCAGATCCTCCGCGCCCGCGTTCCGCTGGCTGAACTCTACAAGTACTCGACGACCCTGAGCTCCCTGACCTCCGGCCGTGCGACCTTCACCCAGGAATTCATCGAATACCAGCAGGTGCCGGCCGACGTCCAGGACAAGTTGCTCAAGGCTTACGAGGCCGAGCAGCAGGAAGAGGACTAAGCTTCCTGATGATCAAAGCCAACCATATCGACAAATCCTTCGGGACCCTCAGGGTCCTGAAGGATGTTTGTTTTACGGCGGCTCCTGCCGAGGTGGTAAGTATCGTCGGCGCCTCCGGTGCCGGAAAAAGTACGTTGCTGCAGATCCTCGGCTCGCTGTCCCGCCCCGATGCCGGAACCGTCGAGATCGACGGGACCGACATCTTCTCCCTTTCCGACAAGGCCCTGGCCGCTTTCCGCAACCGCAAGATCGGTTTCGTATTCCAGTTCCATCACCTGCTCCCCGAATTCACGGCTGTGGAGAATGTGATGATTCCCGCGCTGATTGCGCATACGCCGCGCACCGAGGCGCGCAAGCGGGCGGAAGAGCTCCTGACCCTTCTGGGTCTGGGCGAACGCTTTACGCACAAGCCTTCCGAGCTGAGCGGCGGCGAACAGCAGCGCGTCGCCATCGCCCGCGCGCTGGTCAACCAGCCCAAAGTCCTCTTTGCCGACGAGCCGTCCGGCAACTTGGATAGCAAGACCAAGGGCGAACTGCACCGTCTTTTCTTCGACCTGCGCGACCGCTTCGGCATCACGATCGTCATCGTGACCCACGACAAAGACCTGGCCGCCATGAGCGACCGCACCGTCGAAATCCGCGACGGCCAAATCCTGAACTGATTGACCGGGAATCTGGCTATTTCGGCAAGCCGAAAGTGATGCCTAGTTCGCGCATCTGGGCGGCGGTCATGCCGTCCGGCACGAAGCCCATGTTGCGGGCTGCTATGTAGATCTGGGCGGCTTTGTTGAGGACGTCCACCTGGTCGAAGGCGTTGATGATGTCGGTATCGACGGCGAAGACGCCGTGCTTTTCCCACATCACCACGTCGTAGTTTTCGTCGATGACATTGATGGTGGCTTCGGCGAGTTCGTGGCTGGAAGGCATCATATAGGGTACGATGCCCAGACCGCGCGGGCAGAAGGCCCGGGTCTCGGGAATCATGGACCAGAGCATCTTGGTGGCGGCATCTTTCTCCAGCCATTTCTGGTTGTGGGTCAGGGCCACCAGCTCGATGGGATGGGTATGCAGCGAGGCGCGGTAGGGTGAGCCGTTGGCCAGCAGGTAGTCGTGTACGGCCAGGTGCGAGGGCAACTCGGAAGTCGGGGCGACAGGCTGGTCGGCCACGATTTCATAGTGCGCGCAGTCCGGCAAGATGCGGATGATGGATCCGTTGGCCATCGGGTCGCGGGCCAGGTCGCGCATACGCCGGCCGGTGCCTTTGCAGTAGAACCAGCGGCCGCCCAGCAGGGGCAGCACCCGCCCGATCGGGCGGGGCTGCTCGATGGCGGGCATCGCCCGCATCGCATCGTCTACGAATTCCGTGATGTTGACCGTGATGTTTCCGCCGTTCCGCTCGGCCCATCCTTTCTGCCAGAGATAGCCGGCCACCTCGGCCACTTTGTCGATCTCGGCTTTGAGCGCCGGTCTGTTTTCCAAGATACTTTTCATACTAAATCAATTGAGGCAGGAACGTACTGAAGATCAGGACGGCCAAACCGATGAGGAGAACCGTGACGGTCTTCTTCGACGCGCCTTTCCACTCCTTTAAGATAATACCCCATACGTTGCTGAAAGTCACGTTGAGCGCCATCAGGATGCACCAGCTGAAGGTGATCAGCACCGGATAATCCGTCAGGAAGCCTTTACCCAGGCTCAGGCCGAAGAACTGGCTGTACCAGAGCAGGCCCGCCAGGCAGCAGAAGAGTAAATTATTGCCCCACAGGGCCTTCTTGCGATAATCTCCCCAGGTTTTGTTCTTGGCGTTCTGGAAGAAACAGTAGCAGGCGTTGGTCAGGAATCCGCCGAAGGTCACCAGCATCGTAGCCGGCAGCGACTGGAAGATGGTCCGCGTCCCCGGCAGATACAGGTCTTGACCGAAGTTCAGGCCGATGTTGAAGCAGGCGCTCATAAAACCGGCCAGCAGCGCCACGAAGATGCCCTTGCCGAAATTGAAATCCTTGACGGCCTTCCGTCGCTCCTCCTCCGGCAATCCCGCTGCCTTCATCGCGCCGGCAATACCGATGATGGCGATACCGATGAGCGTCACCACCACACCGATAATGACCGACGAGGTCAGGTCGTGCGCATGGCCCGTAAACACCGGCCCCAGAATGGCTCCCAGCGCTGAGCAAGTACCCAGCGCCAGACTCTGGCCCAGTGCGACGCCCAGGTAGCGCATACTCAGGCCGAAGGTCAGTCCACCGACGCCCCAAAGGGCACCGAACAAGATAGTCAGCCAGGTAGCCCGGGGATCGGCCTGCATCAGCGCAAGCAGATCGCCGAACGACCCGCCCGTACCCGAAAGCGACAGCAACGCTCCCAACAGTGGAAACACAAGCCAGGCGAAGACCCCCTGCACAATCCAATAACTCTCCCAGCTCCAAGCCTTTATCTTATTGATCGGTACATAACTGCTGCTCTGGCAGAAAGCCCCGATCGCGATGATAAGCAAACCGATGAAGATGTACATAATTCTCGTGTTTAAGGTGCGTGGCGCTTAAGATCCTGATGAACAGAGTTTTCCTGATAATCGTATGCGCGATTTTACGCACACGGTTTGTTGTAAATTGCAGGATATCGGGGTGATAGGTGCCACGGCAGGAGGAATCATCGTTTAGAGGTGACTTCCCGTTCGTAGCGTTCGATTTCAGGGATAAAAGATTCGCCGACGGGGACGTTGTTCTTGAGGTTGAAGTAATCGAAGACGGCGCCGAAGGGGAGGGTCTTGGCTTCTTCGAGGAGGGCCAGGCGCTGGAAGCCCTTGCCGGCGTCTTCGTATGCGCGAAGACGGGCCAGGGGTTCGAGCAGGGCGCTGAGCAGGCACTTCTGCGTGGCGCGTGTGCCGATGACGTAGGCTCCGATGCGGTTGATGGCGGCGTCGAAGTAGTCGAGGCCGATGTGGCTGCGGTCCAGCGCGTCGGCGCGGACGATCTCCTTGAACAGCTCGAGCGTGGGATCGTTCATGATGGTCACGTGGTCGGAGTCCCAGCGGATGGGGCGCGAGACGTGCAGCATCAGTTCCGGAACGAAGAGCAGGAGCGAAGCCACCATATCGGCCACGTTCTCCGTCATTTCGTAGTGACCCGTGTCGAGCGTGTACATCAATTTGCGGGTGGCGCAGTAGCCTGCCACGAAATCGTGCGAGCCTACGGTGTAGCTTTCCAGCCCGATGCCGAAGAGCTTGGCTTCCAGGCAGGTCTTCATACCGGGAAGCTTCTCGGCGAGGATTTCGTCGAGCGATTCGGCGAAGATCTCGCGGTAGCGGAGCCGCTCCACGGTCTGGTCTTTCGACCCGTCGTGGACCCAGATGTTCATGATGCAGGGATCGCCCTGGGCGCGCCCCATCGCATCCGCGATGCGGCGGCAGCGCTTCGTGTGCTCGATCCAGAATTTCCGGATGGCCGGGTCGGGGTGGGCCAGCGACAGGTCGCCGCTCTTGGGATGGCCGAACGACGTGGAATTGAAGTCGAGCTTCATTCCGTTTTCGCGGGCCCACTCGATCCAGCTTTCAAAATAGCGAACGTCCACCTGATCGCGGTCTATGAACTGCCCGCCGAAATCGCCGTAGATTTCGTGAAGATTGAGACGGTGGTGGCCGGCGATCAGACTTTTGGCAAAGAGCACGTCGGCGCGCACTTCGTCGATGTTGCGGGCGCGGCCGGGATAGTTGCCGGTGGTCTGGATGCCGCCGGAGAGCCCGGCCGCGCTCTCGAAACCGATCACGTCGTCGGTTTGCCAGCAATGCAGGGATATCGGCGTTTTCTCCAGGACCTCGATAGCTTTGTCGGTGTCCACGCCCAGCGCGGCGTAGCGTTCCCGCGCATATTCATAGGCTTTCAGGATTTGGGATTCGTTCATGCTTTCAGGATTATTGCTGCAGGGCGAGCACGTTGTGGACGGGCCAGCTCTGTGCGGTCTTTTGTTTGTAAATGGCAGTGGTGCGGATATCCGAGACCGAGGCGCCGAAGAGGAGGGTGTAAGGGCCGGCGGCCGTCTCCCAGGCGCTGTGCGCTTCGTTGAAGGAAGCCAGTTCATAGGCCGATACCTTCATCGTGAGGACCTGGCTTTCCCCGGGTTTCAGCTCACGGGTCTTGGCGAAGGCCTTGAGCTCGCACTTCGGTTTCTCCAGACCGCCCGCCGGGGCGGAAACGTAGAGCTGGACGGCCTCGCGACCGGCGACGGAGCCGGTGTTGGTGACCGTCACAGAGGCTTCAAAACCGTCGGCGGTAGCCTTGACGACCGGTTTCGTGTAAGAGAAAGTAGTGTAGCTCAGACCGAAACCGAACGGGTAGGAGACATCCACGCCACGGGTCGTGAAGTGACGGTAGCCCACCCAGATGCCTTCGGCATAGTCGGTGTAGTCCACGTCTTTCTGCGGCACGCGTGGACCCCGGCCGAAGCCGCGGTTTGTGGTCGGCGTGTAGTTGTATGGGAAGTTGGCAGAGGACGGATGGTCCATGAAGTTGACCGGGAAGGTCATCGGCAGCTTGCCCGAAGGGTTCACCTTGCCGGTGAGGATATCGGCTACGGCACGGGCGCCTTCCTGTCCCGGCGACCAGGGCAGGACGATGGCGTCGACCAGGTTTTTCCACGAATTGGTCTCGATGACACCGCCGATGTTGAGGACCACCACGACCTTCTTGCCCAGGGCATGATAGGCCGTGCTGACGTTCTGCAGCAGTTCGCGCTCGACGGCGGTCAGTTCGAAATCGTCCATCATCTTGCGGTCGGCGCCTTCACCGGCGTTGCGGCCGATGACCACCACAGCCACGTCGTTGTTGCCGGCTTCGAGGTTGATAGCCTGGACGGGGATGGCCGTCTCGGCGAGTTTGGTGCCGCCCCAGGTGGACCAGCCAGCACCTGCGGTCAGGTCACGGGTGGCCTTATCGTATTCCTTGTGCTTGCGATAGAAACTCTCGAGCGCGGCGTCGAGCTGGAAGCCGGCGTCTTTGAGCGCCTCGTCCATCGTCACGACATAGGCTTTGTTCACATTGCCGGAGCCCGTGCCGCCGGCCACGAAGTCGACGGAAGAGACGCCGTAGAGCGCTACTTTCTCATCACCCTTGAGCGGCAGGGCCTTGTTTTCGTTGCGCAGGAGCACGATGGCCTCGCCGGCAGCTTTGCGGGCCACCGCGGCGTGGGCCTTCAGATCCGGCTTGTTCGAATACTTGTAGTGGCGGAAGTGCGGCGTGCGGACGATGTATTGCAGCATCTTGCGCACATTGCGGTCGAGTTCTTCCTGCGAAATGGTACCGTCTTCCACGGCGGCGATGATGCGGTCGATCTCGTTCTGGTTGCCCGGTTCCATCAGGTCGTTGCCGGCCTTGGCGGACTTCACGGTGCCGGCCTTGTTGCCCCAGTCGGTCATCACGATGCCCTTGAAGCCCCACTCGTCGCGGAGGACGGTCGTCAGCAGGTCTTTCTTCTGCTGGGTGTATTCGCCGTTGAGCTGGTTGTACGACGACATCACGGTCCAGGGATCGGATTCCTTGACGGCGATCTCAAAGTTCTTGAGATAGATTTCCCTGAGGGCGCGCGGACTGACGCGGGCGTCGTTTTCGTTGCGGTTGGTCTCCTGGTTGTTGACGGCGTAGTGCTTGATGGAAGTACCTACACCGTTGCTCTGGATGCCGCGGACATAGGCGGCGGCCATCTTGCCGCTCAGGAGCGGATCTTCCGAGAAATACTCGAAGTTACGGCCGCAGAGGGGATTGCGGTGGATGTTCATACCCGGGGCGAGCAGCACGTCCACGCCGTATTCCAGCACCTCGTTACCCATGGCCTTGGTCACTTCTTCCACCAGCGCCGTGTCCCAGGAGCTGGCCAGGAGCGTGCCCACGGGGAATCCGGTAGCGTAATAGGTCTGTTTATCTTTGGCACGGGTGGGATTGATACGGAGTCCGGCAGGGCCGTCGGCCAGTACGGTAGCGGGGATGCCCAGGCGGGCGACAGGACGGGTGTTGCCGGCGGCGCCGGGCACTTCGGCGGCAACGCCGGAGGTCACGCCGTTCACCATCGCGGCACGGGCACCGCCGACGAGCAGGGAGGCTTTCTCCTGCAGGGTCATGGCAGCGATCACCTCCTCGATGTTGTCTTTGTTCAGTTGCGGCTGCGCGAAAAGGCCGGTCAGCAGACAGGCGGCAGCAAGGGTTGCGAGAAAACGTTTCATGGTCGTCTGGTCTTTTTCAGAATGTACGAAGATACGAATAATTTTGCGTATATTTGTAGTACGCATTTTCCAAACTGTTTCCTTTTTATGAACTATACGCTCCCTCAAATCGCATCCCAGGTGAGAAGGGACATCGTGCGCATGGTCACCGCGGCCGCTTCGGGCCATCCGGGTGGCTCGATGAGCGCCACAGATGTTCTTACCTACTTGTTTTTCAAGGAAATGAATGTCACGCCGGAGAATTGGTGCCGCAGTGGCGAAGGCATCGACCAGTTCTTCCTCTCGGCCGGACACATTTCCCCCGTGCTTTACAGCCTGCTGGCCCGCCGGGGCTATTTCCCGGTCGCCGAGCTGGCCACGTTCCGCCGTTTCGGCTCCCGGCTCCAGGGCCATCCGTCCGTGGACAAGGGCCTGCCGGGCGTCAACCAGGCCGCCGGTTCGCTGGGGCAGGGGCTTTCGGTCGCCATCGGCGCCGCCCTGGCCAAGAAACTTTCCGGCGATCCGAACACCGTTTACGTCCTGATCGGCGATGGTGAAAGCGAAGAGGGCCAGATCTGGGAGGCCGCCATGTCGGCGGCCCACTACAAAGTGGACAATCTCATTGCGATGACCGACTGGAACCACCAGCAGATCGACGGTACGACCGAAGACGTAGCCGGGCTGGGCGACCTGCGGGCCAAATGGGAGGCCTTCGGCTGGACCGTCATCGAAGCCGACGGCCACGATTTCACGGCCATCGAGCAGGGCTTTGCCGAGGCCAACCGGCGCAAAGGCCTGGGCCGTCCGGTGATGATTCTCTGGCACACCGAGATGGGCCACGGCGTGGACTTCATGGCCGGCACCTGCAAATGGCACGGCAAGAACCCTTCCGCCGACCAGTGTGCGGAAGCGATGAAACAACTCGAAGAAACGATGGGAGACTTTGCCTTATGAAAGAATTCGTAGATACCGGTAAGAAAGACACCCGTTCGGGCTTCGGCGCAGGCCTGGCCGAACTGGGCAATACCAATCCGAAGGTCCTCGCGTTGACCGCCGACCTGAAAGGTTCGCTCAAGATGGACCAGTTCGCAGCCGAGCATCCCGAGCGTTTCTTTGAAGTGGGTATCGCCGAGGCCAATATGGTCGGCATGGCGGCCGGTATGGCCATCGCGGGCTATATTCCCTTCATCGGCACCTTTGCCAATTTCGCGAGCGCGCGCGTGCTCGACCAGATCCGCCAGTCGGTCTGCTACTCGCAGACCAACGTGAAGATCGCCGCCTCGCACGCCGGCATCACCCTGGGGGAAGACGGCGCTACGCACCAGACCCTCGAGGATATGGGATTGATGCGGATGCTCCCCGGCATGGTGGTCATCAATCCTTGCGACTACAACCAGACCAAAGCCGCCACGATTGCCGCTGCGGCGTGGGACGGTCCTGTGTACCTGCGTTTCGGCCGTCCCGGCGTGCCCAACTTCACGCCTGCGGACCAAACGTTCGAAATCGGCAAGGCCATCAAGCTGAACGACGGTGCCGATGTGACGGTCTTCGCCACGGGACACCTCGTGTGGGAAGCCATCCAGGCCGCCCGGATCCTCGAAGAGAAAGGCGTCGGTGTCGATCTGATCGACATCGCCACCATCAAGCCGCTCGACAAGGAGGCCGTCATCGCCTCTGCCCGCAAGACCGGCAAGGTCGTGGTTGCGGAAGAACATCTGGTCGCCGGCGGACTTGGCGAGGAAATTGCAGGTGTACTGGCCGCAGCGTGCCCCACCCCGATGCGTTTCGTAGCCATCGACGACAAGTTCGGTCAGAGCGGCAAGCCCGCCGAACTGATGGCCGCCTACGGACTCGACGCAGCGCACATAGTCGAGGCCGCGCTGTCATTCTGATGACCGACCGGGAGATTCTCAAACTGTACCGTGAAGGCGGACGCCAGGAGGCGTTCCGCCTTCTTGTGCAAAACTACAAGGAAAGGCTCTACTGGCACATCCGCCGGATGGTGCTCGACCACGACGATGCCGACGACTGTCTGCAGAACACCTTCGTCAAGGCGTGGACCTCGCTCGACCGCTTCCGCGGCGATGCCCAGCTCTATACCTGGCTCTACCGCATCGCCACCAATGAGGCCCTGACATTCCTGTCGCGGCAGCAGACCCGCGGCGGCCGCCTGGAGCTGGATGCCGCCTCCCGGCTGTCGTCCGACCCCTGGTTCGACGGCGACCAGCTCCAGGCAACCCTCCACCGGGTCATCGCCAAGCTGCCGCCCAAGCAGAAAGCCGTATTCCTGCTCCGTTACTTCGAGGAAATGCCCTACGAGCAGATCGCCCAGGTGCTGGAAACCAGCGAGGGCGCCCTGAAAGCTTCGTATCATCACGCCTATGAAAAGGTAAAGGCCTGGATGAAGGAAGAAATGGACGTGAAGTATTAAACTTTTGTGCAACTTGCAAGTCTAAAGACCGTATGAACGAACCAATCGATGATCTTTTGAGCCGCCGCAGCGACGCGGAACAGCCCTTCCGGGTGCCGGAAGGCTATTTCGACGCACTGGAGGACCGTGTCATGGCCCGCATCGCGATGGAAGAAGCGCCCGAAACGGGCCGCAGCCGGGTCTGGACCGTGATCAAGCCGGCCCTCGCCCTGGCCGCCACGTTCGCGCTGATCTTCGGCATGGGTTACGGCGTTCTCTCGCTTACCCAGACGCTCAAACGCGGAAACGGCACCCCCGAAGCGCCGGGCTACGCCACGACCGTGGAAGAGTGGATCACCCCCGCTTCGCTCATCAATTATTACGAAATGGACGCTCAGCCCGTCGAGGAAGAGATCGACGAGGAGACCCTGGTGAATTATCTGGCGAGTGAACTCTCCTTCACCCAACTGGCTGAGATTTACGCACAAGCCAATCTGAAATGAAAAAAATGCTTACTCTGGCGGTCTGCCTGTTGATGGCGGCCGTATCGTTCGCCCAGCCGCAGCAGGGCCAGAAACGGAATGACGACGCGCGCAAGAAGGAATTCGAGCGCATCCAGGCGGAAAAAATCGCCTTTATCACACAGGAACTCGATCTCTCGCCCGAAGAGGCGCAGGCATTCTGGCCTGTTTACAACCAGTGCTGGAAGGAAGCCCGGGAAGCGAACAAAAAAATGCGGGATGCCTTCGGTGAACTGCGGGGCAAGAAAGGCGAGGAGCTTTCTGAAAAAGAGATCGAGGCTAAACTTGACGCCTACATCCAGGCCTACCAGGCCACCAACCAGGTGCTCGTGGACTGGTATCCCAAATTCAAGAAGGTGCTGCCTATCAGAAAGGTATCCAAGCTCTACCAGGCTGAAGAAGCCTTCCAGATGCGGATGATCAACAACCTGCGCAAGCATCCGGGCCCCTCCTATCCGAAAAAAGACTCCTGACGAGTCTTTTTTCGTATATTTGCGGAATGAAGCACATTCGCAATTTCTGCATCATCGCACACATTGACCACGGAAAGAGCACGCTGGCCGACCGCATGCTCGAGCGGACGCATACGCTCGAGGCGCGGGAAATGGAAAACCAGGTGCTCGATTCGATGGATCTGGAGAAGGAGAAAGGCATCACCATCAAGAGCCACCCCATCCAGATGGAATATGTGTACAAGGGTGAAAAATATATCCTCAACCTGATCGACACGCCCGGGCACGTGGACTTCTCCTACGAAGTCTCGCGCGCCATCGCCTCCTGCGAAGGCGCCCTGCTGGTGGTCGATGCCACGCAGGGCATCCAGGCCCAGACCATCTCGAACCTCTACCTGGCCATCGAGCACGACCTGGAAATCGTTCCCGTGCTCAACAAGATCGATATGGAGGCCGCCATGGTAGATGTCGTGCGCGACCAGGTAGTCGATCTCCTGGGCTGCGACCCTGAAGATGTGCTGCTGACCTCTGCCCGCACCGGCGAAGGGGTGGACGCGGTGCTTGATGCCATCGTGGAGCGCATCCCCGCACCCCAGGGCGATCCCGAAGCTCCGCTGCAGGCCCTGATCTTCGACTCGGTGTTCAATTCCTTCCGCGGCATCATCGCCTACTTCAAGGTCGAGAACGGCTCGATCCGCACCGGCGACCGAGTGAAGTTCGTCAACACGGGCAAGGAATACACGGCCGACGAAGTGGGTACGCTCAAGATGAAACTCTGCCCTACAGGGGAGATCCCCTGCGGATCAGTGGGTTATATCATATCTGGCATTAAGACGGCCGTTGAGGTAAAGGTGGGCGATACCATCACCCACGTGGCCCGACCCTGCACCGAGGCCATCGCCGGCTTCGAAGACGTGAAGCCCATGCTCTATGCCGGTATGTTCCCCGTGACGGCCGACCAGTACGAAGACCTGCGCGCCTCGCTCGAGAAGTTCCAGCTCAACGACGCATCGCTCGTCTTCGAGCCCGAGAGTTCCCTGGCCCTGGGCTTCGGCTTCCGCTGTGGCTTTCTGGGCCTGCTCCACATGGAGATCGTGCAGGAGCGCCTCTTCCGCGAGTTCGACATGGACGTGGTGACCACAGTCCCCAACGTCTCCTATAAAGTCTATACCACGCAAGGCCAGGTCGTGGATGTGCACAACCCGTCCGGTTTGCCTGCCCCCACGCTGATCGACCACATCGAGGAGCCGTTCATCCAGGCGCAGGTCATCAGCAAAAGCGAGTTCTACGGCCCGATCATGAAACTCTGCCTCGACAAGCGCGGCATCCTCAAGAGCGAGCACTACCTGACGGCCGACCGCGTGGAGCTGACCTACGAGATGCCGCTCTCCGAGATCGTGTTCGACTTCTACGACAAACTCAAGTCGATTTCCAAGGGCTACGCTTCCTTCGACTACCACGTCATCGGCTTCCGCCCCGCGAAGCTCGTCAAACTCGACATCCTGCTCAACGGCGAGCCCGCCGACGCCCTCTCGACGCTCATCCACCAGGACCACGCCTACGAATTCGGTCGCAAGATCTGCGAAAAGCTCAAGGAACTCATCCCCCGCCAGCAGTTCGACATCGCCATCCAGGCCGCCATCGGCGCCAAAATCATCGCCCGCGAAACGGTCCGCCAGGTTCGCAAAGACGTGACAGCCAAATGCTACGGCGGCGACATCACCCGCAAGCGCAAACTCCTCGAAAAGCAGAAGCAAGGCAAGAAGCGCATGCGCCAGATCGGCCAGGTCGAAGTTCCCCAGTCGGCCTTCATGGCCGTCCTCAAGCTCGACTGACACCATCCTTTTCCGTAAGAAACAATAATTGCGGCGCAATATATAATAGGTATATAAAATATTTTTAAATTTTTGGTACTTTGTGATACAAGGTACCAAATTTTTTATATATCTTTGCGGTGTCAAAATAAGCACTGTATGTTAATTGAACTGAAGGGAGTCCACAAGACCTACGACAACGGGCAGCCGCTCCACGTACTCAAGGGGATCGACCTGTCGATCGAAAAGGGAGAATTCGTTTCGATCATGGGTGCATCCGGTTCGGGGAAATCGACGCTGCTCAACATCTTGGGCATCCTCGACAACTATGACGAGGGAGAATACCATCTGGCGGGCAAGCTCATCAAGAACCTGACCGAACGCGAAGGTGCCACCTATCGCAACCAGATGATCGGTTTCGTGTTCCAGAGCTTCAACCTGATCGGTTTCAAGACCGCCGTGGAAAATGTGGAACTTCCGCTGTTCTATCAAGGGGTCAACCGCCATCGCCGTCATGAGGCGGCGATGGCCTACCTCGAGAAGATGGGCCTCACGGACTGGGCATCCCACTATCCCAACGAGATGTCGGGTGGCCAGAAACAGCGCGTGGCGATTGCCCGTGCCCTGATCACGCATCCTGAGATCATCCTGGCCGACGAACCGACCGGCGCCCTGGATTCGAAGACCTCGGTCGAGGTGATGGAACTCCTGACCCGGCTCAACCGCGAAGACGGCGTGACCATCATCGTGGTCACCCACGAAAGCGGCGTGGCCAACTGTGCCGACAAGATCGTCCACATCAAAGACGGTCTGATCGAGAAGATTGAAGATAACCGCCAGCACCATAGCTCCGTGTTTGGCACAACGACCATCATGAAATAATTTTCCCGGCGATGAGAGACCTTCTGCAAGAAATCTGGGAGTCACTGCGGCGCAACAAGATGCGTACCTGCCTGACCGGCCTGGCCGTCGCGTGGGGCATCTTCATGCTGATCGTGCTGCTGGGCGCCGGCAACGGCCTGCTCAACGCCTTCCTGAACGACGGCGACAGCTTTGCCTCCAATACGATGATGGTGGGCGGCGGTGTAACCTCCAAGCCGTACGACGGACTCAAGCAGGGACGCCGCATCCGCATCACGGACAAGGATATCGACATTCTCCGCCAGCCCCGGTTCGCCGATAAGGTGGACCTGGTATCGACCTCCCTCAGCCGGAGCGGTTACACGATGACCTACGGCCGCCGCTATTTCAACAATGTATCGCTCAACGGAACGCTCCCGGGCGACGTGGAAATGAACCGGGTGCAGATGCTCGCCGGCCGCTTCATCAACGACAGGGATATCGCTGAAAAGCGCAAGGTCATCATCATCACGCATTTGCACGCCAAGAACTTCCTTTCCGGCGACACGGATTACGACAAGCTGCTCGGTCAGCGTGTCAAGGTCGGCAATCTGTCGTTCACCATCGTGGGTGTGCGGCACGCGGAGGAAAACAGGGACGACCGCAGTCTGTATGTACCCTATACGGCCGTCAAAGCGATTTTCGGCCTGGGCGACGAGGTGGACGACATCACCTTCTCGTTCCACGGCCTGACGACCGAAGCCGAGAGCGATGCCTTTGAAAACCAAGTGCGTACGGCCTTCGCGACGGCCCATCGCGCTGCACCCGACGACCGTCGCGCCATCTGGGTCTGGAATCGTTTTTCCCAGAACCTGCAGATGGAGAAGGCCAAAGGCATCCTGATTACGGCGCTCTGGATCATCGGCCTCTTCACGCTGGTGAGCGGTGTCGTGGGCGTGAGCAACATCATGCTCATCACGGTGAAAGAGCGGACGCACGAGTTCGGGATCCGCAAGGCGCTCGGCGCCCGTCCGGGCAGCATCCTGAAGCTCATCGTCACCGAGAGCATCCTGATTACGGCCTTTTTCGGCTACATCGGCATGTTGCTGGGTATGGTGGCCTGCCGGATCCTGGACGCGACGGTCGGACAGTCGAAAGTCGAAATGTTCGGACAGAGCATCAAGATGCTCGACAATCCGACGGTCGGCATCGGAACGGCATTGGGCGCCACGATCGTCCTGATCATAGCCGGAACGCTGGCGGGCATCTTCCCGGCCAGCCAGGCCGCCCGCGTCAAACCCATTGAAGCATTGAGGGCTGAATAAGATGAGACACCGTCTGGACATAGATACTTTCCGCGAGATCGGGGATTCGCTGTTCCGCAACAAGCGCCGCACGCTGCTGACCGGCTTCGGTATCTTCTGGGGCCTGTTCATGCTCCTGTTCCTGGTCGGCGGCGGAAACGGACTCAAGCAGATGCTCTCGATGAATTTCGAGGGATTCGCCACCAATACGATCGTCATCATCTCCTCGAATACTTCCAAGCCCTGGAAGGGAATGAAGGAAGGCCGTTACTGGCAGCTCGACCGCAAGGATGTCGAACGGCTCCGCACGCTGATGCCCGAACTCGACGTAGTGGCACCGCAGGTGAGCAACTGGGGTCAGACGGCCACGTATAAAGGGAACTCCTCGTCGGTTTCCATCAAGGGTATTTCCGGCGACTATCATAAAGTAGAGGCACCGCTGCTCAAATACGGCCGCACCATCAGCGATGCGGACGTGGAGCAGGAGCGCAAGGTCTGCGTCATCGGCAAACGGGTTTACAACGATCTCTTCCCGGAAGGCGACGACCCGTGCGGCCGCTACATCCAGGTGGGCTCTGTATTCCTGCGGATTATCGGTGTGGACTACTCGAGCGGCAACATCAGCATCAACGGCAGTGCTTCCGAGTCTGTCATGATGCCTTTCTCGGTGGCAGCCCAACTCTACAAGCGCGGCAACAATGTCGACATCATCTGCATGACCGGCAAGAAAGGCGTGAAGATGAGTACGCTGGAAGGCCGTATCCGCAGCATCCTGTCGCGCGAGCATCTTTTCGACCCGACCGACGACCAGGCTGTGATGGTGCTCAATACCGAACAGATATTCAGCATTGTGGATAACCTGTTCCGCGGCGTGAACTTCCTGATCTGGCTGGTGGGCATCGGTACGCTGTTGGCCGGCGCGGTGGGCGTGAGCAACATCATGATGGTGACGGTGCGCGAGCGGACCGTGGAGATCGGCATCCGCCGGTCCATCGGCGCCGTGCCGCGCGACATCCTCTCGCAGATCATCTGGGAGAGCGTGGCCCTGACCCTGGCGGCAGGAAGCACGGGAATCGTGTTCTCGGTGCTGATCCTCAATGTGGTGGAGGCCCTCACCAAACACCAGGCCGCGTTCCAGATCAGTTTCTGGACAGCCATCCTGGCAGCCCTGCTGCTCAGCGTGCTGGGCGTGCTGGCGGGCCTGGCTCCCGCCCTGCGGGCCATGAAGATCAAACCGGTCGATGCCATGCGGGATGAATAGATTCCCGGTCAAGCCGGGAATGACGGATTGAAGAACAATATAATAAACGACAATATGAAAAAGTTTCTGAAGTACTTGCTGGTCGCCCTGGTCGCCATCGTGTTCCTGGGCACGTTCATCTTCCTCTTCGTGAAGTCCAAACCGAAGGAAGCGGTCTATCACGAACTCACCGTGGGGAAAGGGGACATCCAGCGGACGACCGTGGTGACGGGCAAGATTGAACCGCGCAACGAAGTGAACGTCAAGCCGCAGATCAACGGCATCATCGCCGAGCTCTACAAGGAAGCCGGGCAGCAGGTGGAACGCGGCGAGGTCATCGCCAAACTGACGGTGATTCCCGACATGAACTCCCTGAGCGCCGCGCAGAGCCGCGTGCGTCTGGCCGAGATCAACCTCAAGCAGGCCCAGACCAACCTCGACCGTGAGAAGGCTCTTTACGAAAAGGACCTGGTCAGTGCCGAGGAGTATGACAAGGTGGAGCAGCAGCTCAACCAGGCCAAGGAAGAGCGTGCCGCCGCGCAGGAAGCCCTGGAAGTGGTGCGTGACGGCGTATCGAAGTCGAACGCCAAGTCGAGCTCCACGCTGGTCCGCTCGACCATCACCGGCCTGATTCTCGACATCCCCGTGAAGGTGGGCAACTCCGTGATCCAGGCCAATACGATGAACGACGGTACGACCGTGGCCACCGTGGCGAACATGAACGACCTGATCTTCGACGGCCATATCGACGAAACCGAGGTCGGCGCCCTTGAAGAAGGAATGCCCGTGCTCATCAGTATCGGCGCCCTGCAGGACTATTCGTTCGACGCTACGCTCGAGTACATTTCGCCCAAGGCCGTGGAAAGCAACGGTGCCAACCAGTTCGAGATCAAGGCCGCCGTCAAGGCCGATCCGGCCCGGAAGATCCGCTCGGGTTACAGCGCCAATGCGGAGATCGTGCTGCAGCGGGTCGAGCAGGTGCTTTCCGTGTCGGAGAGCGCCCTGGAATTCTCCGGCGACTCGACCTTCGTTTACAAGAAAGGTGCTGATGGCACTTTTGTCCGCACGGCCGTGACTACGGGTGTGAGCGACGGCATCAACATCGAGATCA
Organism: uncultured Bacteroidales bacterium; assembly: GCA_947168065.1. Taxonomy (GTDB): domain Bacteria; phylum Bacteroidota; class Bacteroidia; order Bacteroidales; family UBA932; genus Cacconaster. Next base: position 57,348 of record CAMVKH010000003.1, on the reverse strand, counting down.
AGGGCGGTCTCCAGGAAGGCGACATCGTCCGCGGCAACCAGATTATCGAGGAGAAGTAATATGAAAAGGATCCTATTCGTCCTGCTCGGGCTGACCGCCATCCTGCCCGGTCTTACCGGACAGCAGGCAGCTGCCCAGCCGCTGGGAGGCTCTCCCTGGACCCTCTCGGAGTGCATCGCCTACGCACTGGAGCACAGCCTCACCGTGCAGCAGAGTGCCTTGCAGGTCCAGCAGCGCGAAGTCGCGCTCAACACGGCCCGTGCCAGCCGCCTGCCCGGCGTGTCGGCCAACGCTTCCCAGAACTTTTCGTTCGGGCGCGGCCTGACCGCCGACAATACCTACGCCAACACGAATACCACCAACACGGGTTTCAGTCTGGGTGCCGACATGGTCCTGTTCAACGGTATGCGCCACCAGAACAACATCGCCCTGAGCAAGCTGAACCTGGAGGCTGCCACGCAGGACCTGGAGAAAGCGCGCGATGACATCCGCATCGCGGTGGCCCAGGCCTATATCCAAATAGTTTATAAGCAGGAGATTCTGGAGGTGGCTGAACGTCAGGTAGGAATCGACTCGCTGCAGGTGGAGCGCCTCGATGCGATGATCCACAACGGGAAGGCCGCTCCGGCCGACCTCGCCGCCCAGAAAGCCACCCTCGCCCAGAGCCGGCTGACCGCCGTGCAGGCCGCCAACAGCCTGCAGCTGGCGCGGCTGGACCTGGCCCAACTGCTGGAGCTTCCTTCGCCTGAAGGCTTTATGGTGGCGATTCCGGCACTCCGGGATCCAGTGCTGCCGCTCATCAGCCCCGAAGATATCTATGCGGAAGCGGTCGGCATCAAGCCTGCCATCCAGGCTGAAGAGACCCGGCTCGCCTATGCGTCGCGCAACATTGCGTATGCAAAAGGCGGTTATCTCCCGACCCTTTCGCTCAACGGCGGCCTGGGTACAAACTACTATACCAGCTCGGGTTACCCCAGAGCCGACTTCTGGACACAGCTGAGCAACAATTTCAGCCAGTATGTGGGACTTTCGCTCAACGTGCCCATCTTCTCGCGGATGAACAACCGCAATCAGGTGCGTAGCGCACGGCTCAACTATTCGACGCAGCAGCTGCAGCTCGACCAGGCCAAGAAAAAGCTCTTCAAGGAAATCCAGCAGGCCTGGTACAATGCCGTGGCTGCCCGGACCAAGTTCGAAAGCAGCGTCGAGGCCGAGGCGGCCGCCTCCCAGAGCCTTTCCCTGATGCAGGCCAAGTACGAGAACGGCAAGGCTACCATCACGCAGTTCAACGAATCGAAGAACCAGTACCTGAAAGCCGCATCCGACCTCGCGCAGGCACGCTGCGAGGCCCTGTACCAGGCTGCACTGATTGATTTTTATCGCGGAAAAGACATACAGTTATAATCCTATGAAAAAGACCCTCAACATCGGTATCGGCGGCAAAGGCTTCATCATCGATGAAGACGCATACGCTCGCCTGCAGGAATACCTCGAAACGTTCCGCTCGCGGCTCACGGGCGGGCAGGGCGAAGAGGTGATGGGCGAAATCGAAGCCCGCATCGCAGAGCTTCTGCTCTCGAATCTCGGTTCCGGCCAGCAATCCGTGAGCCTGGCCCTGGTGAACCGTATCACGCAGCAACTGGGCATGCCCGACGGCAAACCCGAATTTGAAGAAAACAACGAAAATAAGGAGGAACAAACCATGAACCCTGTCAAAAAACTGTATCTGGATGTAGAATCCCGCAAACTGGGCGGTGTCTGCAGCGGCCTTGCCGCCTATTTCGACATTGATGTAACGATTATCCGCGTCATCTTCCTGGCGCTGCTGCTCTGCGGCAGCTTCGGATTCTGGCTCTACCTGATCATCTGGATCGTGGCGCCGAAGGCTGTGACTCCTGCGCAGAAGTGCGAACTTCGCGGCTGGGAGACAACGGCCGAGAACCTGGCAAAATTCACCGACAGTTCAAAACGCTGAGAAGATGGAAATCAACACGGAGAACGTACGGTCGCAGATGCGGAAAGGGGTGCTGGAGTATTGCATCCTGAGCATTCTGGACAAGCGGGAAGCTTACGCCTCGTCGATCATCGAGGAGCTCAAAGGCGCCAACATGATCGTGGTGGAAGGAACCCTCTATCCGCTGCTCATCCGCCTGAAGAACCAGGGATCCCTGACTTACCGCTGGGAGGAATCCCCGCAGGGACCTCCGCGGAAGTATTATTGCATCAGCGAGGATGGACGGAAACTTCTGCAGGAGATGGATGCCTCGTGGAACGATTTGGTTGAAACCATTAAAACCTTGAAGCAATGACGGAAGTACAGAAAGTTAGTATCGGCGGATACGCCTTCACCCTGGAAGTGGAGGCCTACAACATCGTCAAGCAATATCTCGACGAACTGAACGAGTACTATGCTTCGCGCGAAGGCGGTGGGGAAATCATGGAAGGCATCGAGGAGCGGATGGCTGAACTGCTCTACGAGAAATGCGCCGACGACGGCGTGGCCTCGGTCGCTGAGGTGCAGGACATCATCGCCACCCTCGGCAAACCTTCTGCCATTGAATCGGAGGACGATCCACAGCCGCAATCCTTCGTCGACGGGACTTCGGCCAGGCCGAAAGAAAAGAAACGTTTTTACCGCGATCCCACCAACAAGATCCTGGGCGGTGTCTGCAGCGGTCTGGCGGCATATTTCAAATGTGATGTGGTCCTGATCCGCATCATCTTCATCGGCCTGTGGCTGCTCACCGGCGCGCTCAGCTGGCACGTGGGCCACGGCAGCTGGCACTTTGGATGGGACTTCGGCTCCTGGATGCCGATCCTCTATATCATCCTCTGGATTGCGATGCCCGAGGCCAGAACCGTGAAACAGCGCTGGGAGATGGGCGTCACCAATCCGCCCGCCGGAAGTCAGCCGGTCGGCAGCGACCTGGGCCGTGTGCTGCGCGTGCTCATCGGTTGTCTGCTGCTGATTATCGGCGTGAGTGGCCTGACCTTCGGCATCGCCGCCATTTTCGGCTACCGTCTTTTCGACTGGAATATGCTCAAGGAAGTGTATGATGAAATTGCCGAGAGCGCACCGTCAGTGCTGCCCATGCTGGGATCGGTGGCCTACAAGATCGTCTTGCTCCTGATCTACTTCCTCCCGATGCTGGGCATGGTGTACGGCGGCATCATGATGGTCTTCAATCTGAAGTCTCCCTCCTGGCGTCCCGGCCTTGTGATCTTCCTGCTCTGGGTCATCGCCCTGGTAGTCTTCATTGTCCTGACCATCATGGGTTTCTTCAACGCCGAGATCTGGACCTGACCCGACCTGGCCTCATTTCCAGAATCGCGAAGTGATGTCTTCCAGCGTCTCTCCCGTCACACGGTAGAGGCGCTGGTTGGTTGTACGGCTCTTGAGGCCGCCGAGGGAAGCGATGTAGGGGCCGGTCTTGATGTAATCGTAGTGGCAGAGGGCGTCGGCTGAGGGAAGGTAGTCGCGGCCGGACCACCAGGCGCTGCGCAGGCCCATCTCCTGCTTGATATAGGCACAGAATTCTTCTACGGCGGCCGGATCGGCGTCGCCGCCCATCAGGCAGATGCAGGTCACCTCGCCGGCATATTCCCGGTAGATGCGCTTGAGCAGCGTTTCGTCGAGCGGTATGCCGATGTCTTCCCACAGGTGCGGGCTGTGACAGCCGGGGCAATGAACGGGACACCCGGTGAGGTTGACGGCCAGCGTCACCTCATCGGGTATCTCCTGGAATACGATGTCGTAGTTGTAAACCTTAAGCATCCTGGGCCACGGGCTCCGCGACCGGCTCGGGCTCCAGCGGCTGGGGTGCCGGCCGGTTGATGTTGTAATAGAAGCGGCGGGCGGCCTCCTTCTGGCGCGGCTGCGAGAAACTGCTGACGCGTTTCATGTAGCCGATGATGCGGGTGGCGTAGTCCACGTCGTGGCTGCCGCACTTCGGGCACTCGTGCAGGTAGCGCTTGTCGATGTGTCCGCAGGTGTTGCAGATGGTGTTGGGGATGTTGAAGGTGAAGTAGTTGCATCCTTCCTTGGCTGCGACGCGGAGCAGCTGGCGGTACTGGCTCTGGCTCAGGTGTTCCTCCAGGTTCATGTGGAGCGCGCTGCCGCCCGTCAGATGTTCGATGTACTTTTTGCCGTGGAGACGGAACTTGTCGATGATGTTGAGGTTCGGGTCCTCCACGATGTAAAAGTAGCTGTTGTAGCAGTCGCGGGGGACGATGTAGCCGTCTTCGCGGTCCCATTTCGCGTGCTTGACGCCCACGTTTTCGGCGGGGATCATCTCGCAGTTGAACATCACGTCCTTGGTGCGGTACTTCTTGTTGAGGCGCTCGATCATGCCGAGGACGCCCTGGACGAAGGCCACGTAGTCGGGATTGTCGGTAATCTTGATGCCCAGGAACTCGGCGGCTTCCACCAGGCCGTTGACGCCGATGGTCAGGTACTGGCGGCCGATGTTGATGAAGCCGGCGTCGAAGAGCGGGAGCATGCCCTTCTCCATGAGGTCGCGCAGGTTCTCGTTGTAGGCCAGCTGCACCTTGTGCATGAGGTCCACCACGTCTTCCAGGTATTCGAGGTACGGGATGCCCTTCTTGAAGGCGTACTGGACGCAGCGGTTGAGGTTGATGGTCAGCACGCTCTTGCTGCCGGTGCTCACGCCGCCGGCGCCCAGGGTGTAGCTGAAGCCGTTGTCCTGGATCTCGTTGCGCAAGCGGCAGCAGGAGGCCAGGGAGTCGGCGTTGTCGCTCATGTAGGTGAAGAAACTGTGGCCTTCACTGTACATCTTGGCGGTCCAGTCGGCGTATTCGGGATCCTTGGCGTCGCCGTTTTCGGTCAGCAGGGCCATCGTCTCGACCGGGAAGGTGAGGATGGTCTTCGTGCGCTCGGCGTTGAACCAGACCATGAATCGCTTCTGGAGCCAGTTGAGGGAATCCCAGTGCGGACGGCTGCCGTCGGGGAAACGGAAGTCGCCGAAGATGCTCTCGAAGTAGTAGCGGTCGTAGTAGGAGATGTTCCAGAACACGGACTGGAAGTTGCGCGCGCCGGTAGGCTGGTTGATGGAATAGACGATCTGCTCGAAGCAGTCGGTGATGACCTTGTCGATGCTGCGGTGTTTCTTGGAAAGGTCCACGATCTCGTCGGCCCGCAGGTAGTAATCCTCGCCATACTCCTGCTCGATGAAGTAGTTCATGTACATCAGGAATTCGGGGGTCGCGCAGGCGCCGCTGAGCATGCTCGAGACGATGAATACCAGGTTGACGAAGCCGCCGCAGAAGCTCTTCAGGTTCTTGGCGGGCGTGGAGTTGCCGCCGACCGGGATGGTGCCCTGCAGGAGCCAGGGGTACATGGTGATGCTGGCACAGTAGTTGGCCAGGCTGGTCTCGTCGTTCTTGTAGATGAAGTGATGGTTCAGCAGGTCGAGGTAACGGTCGGAAAGCTCCTTGCCGTACATCTCACGGATGCGGTCGGTGAGCAGGCGTCTGTTGAGGCGGATGAAGCTGGCCTTGGGAAGCTCGCCGATGAGGGTGGCGATGTTCTTTTTCTCGACGTTGGCGTTGGCGTCGTATTTGCTGCCGGTGGCAGGGTTCGATGCCGAGCAGTAATCGATCAGGAAGTTCAGGCGGTCGCGGACCTCACGGTCTTCCGTGTGGTGCTGGCGATAGAGCATGTAGGCTTTCGCCACGGCGAAGTAGCGCTCGCTCATAAGGGAGATTTCCACCTGATTCTGGATTTCTTCCACGTGCATCCCGTTGGAGATGTGGACGCGGCTGAGGATGTTGGTCAGGGTTTCTTCAGTCGCAAAGCTGCCGGAGGCGAGGAAAGCTTTGCGGATCGCATTCTTGATCTTTTCGAGAGAGAAAGGGGCACGCTTGCCGTCCCTTTTGATGATGTAAAGGTCAGTATATTCCATAAACATTTGCGCGTGAGCGCATTATGAGGTGATGTGTTCGGTTTTCGGGAAATCCGCCATTACAAAGTTAACAAAAAAAAGACCGGTTGATACGACAACCGGTCTTTTTTTGTAACAAAAATGTTTTTGTTATCTGAACTTCAGGAACTCCACATCCTTGGTCGCGCGGTCGGCCAGTTTCTCGTTCTTGTTGACGATTTCCATGGCGGCGTTGTAGGCGTTCACATCACCCTTGCGGGCAGCGATGATGGCTTTCTTGTAGTTGCAGTACGGGCAGTTGCCCTTGATCGTTGCGGAGGCCTTGTCGAGCTGGTTGGTCAGGATGTAGGCGATGGTCTCGTTGTGCGTACCCGAGCCGGCGAGCTTGGTGGCGGCGTCGTTGTACTTGCCGTTGAGGATGTCGAGCGTACCCTGGTTGATCTTGCCGTGCTTGCAGGTAACCTTGGCGAACCACTTGGCGGCTTCGTCGAGCTTGCCGTCACGCATGGCGAGAACGCCCATCACGTTGTTGTAGCAGTTGCCTTCCTTCTTCTCCATCTTGTCGAAGGCATCCTTGGCAGCCTTGTTGTCACCCTTGTCGAGGTAAGCCACACCGAGGTTGTACTTGGCCTTGTCGGTGCCGTACTTCTTGACAGCCTGCTTGTAGATGGCGATCTTGCTGTCGATGTCCTTGGCGTTGGCGGCGGCTCTCAGGAGAGCGGGCTCGTCGAGCACGTCGATGTTGTTGTCCACGAGGTCGGCCAATTCTTCAGCGGTGTAGTTGGTGTACTCCACGTTGGTGATGAAGCGGGCGCGGCGCAGCTGCGGGAGGATATTGGTCTTCAGGGCCGAATAGACAGCGGACATGTTCTTGATCTCACGCTCGCGGACGTTCGGGTCGCTGTACATCGACAGGACACGGAGGATCAGCTCCTTGTCTTCGATGTTGGAGTTGTTCACCAGTTCCTGGAAGCCTTCCCAGTCCTCACCGATCGTACGGGAGGTCACGTTACCGGCGTCGAGTTTCTTGGTGATGGTGTTGAAGGCCTTGTTGGCGCTCTTCTCACGGTTGGCGGAGAGCTTGTTGTTGAGGGCTTCGGGGCCATCCGGGGAAGCGTAAGCCACGATCTCGGTGCCCTTGATTTCACGGCGCTCGTCGGCGGCCAGGGCCTTGAGGGCTTCCTGGAAGTCTTTCACGTCGTTGCTGCGGAGCTCGGAATTGCGGACGTCGGAGCTGTTGATCAGATACATGATCTGGGCTTCGGCGGTCTCGGGGATCACTTCCTGATAGCCGTCGGCCATGTAGTGGTAGCTGCCCTCGGTGTCGGCCAGCATATAGGTGGTGTTGGCACCGTCGGCGATCTTGATGTCGGCGGGATACACGAATTCCGCACCTTTATAATAGACCTTCGCGCGGCCTACCAGTTCGGATTTCTCCATACCCGGGACATAGTCGAAGTGGACTTTCTCGGTGATGGTGGCACCGGCCTTGGTGACGGTCTTGTAATTGTCGGTGACTTTCTCGCCCTGATAGACGAACGGCTTGCCGACGGCTTCACCGCCGACATAGAGGAGCACGGGGGTCACCTCGAGCGTGGCCTTCGGGAGGAAGTACTCCGGCGGGAAGGTCACGGATACGGTTGCGTCGATGTTGCCGGCGATCACCTCAAGCACTTCCGGATTGCACTTGATGTTGATCTGGTCGGCAGCGTCGATCATCTTCTGGGCGTTGGTGCAGGACGCCATCCCAAAAGCGATGACTGCGATGAGCAGCAGGTTGGAAACTAATTTTTTCATAAAAACGTCTTTATTTGTGAATTTTTATCGGTATGTCTTCCTTTGCGGTTTATCATACAAATGTATGCTTTTTTTCCTAACTTTGCAAATATGGATTTGAATCAGATCAAGCAGCGCTTCGGTATCATCGGCAACGACCCCGAACTCGACCGTGCCCTCGAAATCGCCCGTCAGGTGGCCCCCACCAACCTGTCCGTCCTGGTCACGGGTGAAAGCGGTACGGGCAAGGAGGTCATTCCGCAGATCATCCACCAGAACAGCGCGCGCAAACATAAAGCATACCTCGCCCTGAACTGCGGCGGCATCCCCGAAGGGACCATCGATTCCGAACTGTTCGGACACGAGAAGGGCTCCTTCACCGGCGCCATCGAGACGCGCAAAGGCTATTTCGAAGAAGCCGACGGCGGCACGCTCTTCCTCGATGAAGTGGCGGAACTTCCGCTCTCCACCCAGGTGCGTCTGCTCCGCGTCCTGCAGACAGGTGAATTCATCAAAGTCGGTTCGGCCAAAGTGCAGAAGACCGACGTGCGCGTGGTCGCCGCCACCAATGTCAATCTCCTGAACGCCATCCGTGACGGCAAATTCCGTGAAGACCTCTATTACCGGCTCTGCACCGTCCCGATCACCATCCCGCCCCTGCGCGAACGTAAAGGCGACATCAACCTGCTGTTCCGCAAGTTCGCTCTGGATTTCGCCGACAAGAACATGGTCCCCGCCGTCCGGCTGACGCCCGAGGCGCAGGAACTGCTCCGCTCCTACCGCTGGCCAGGCAACATCCGCCAGCTGCAGAGCGTGGCCAACCGCATTTCCGTGCTGGAGACCAACCGGACCATCACGGCCGAAGTGCTCTCGCGCTACCTTCCTTCCGAAGGCGCCTCGAACCTCCCCGTGCGGACCGGCGAGGCCGGAAACGACTACCTGAGCGACCGCGACATCATCTTCAAGATCCTCTACCAGCTCCGGCGCGACATCGACCATATCAAGGCACAGCTGGAACAGCTGCCGGACGAAAGGGATGAAGCTGAACCGCAGCAGTCGGGTCATCTGCTGATCAGCCCGGAAGACGTCCATAGCGCCGTCCCGCACGAAGAGAACTATCCCGTGCATGACGCTCCCGCCTCAATCCACGACGTCAGCGCGGAGCTCATCCGCAAGGCGCTGGAACGGCACGGCGGCCGCCGCAAGCCCGCCGCCGAAGAACTCGGCATCTCGGAACGCACCCTTTACCGCAAAATCAAAGAACTCGGCATCCAATGAAACGGCTCTCCCGCATCCTGCTCATCCTGACGGCAGTCTTCGCCCTGACCGGAGGCTGCGGCATCTATACCTTCAGCGGCACCTCGATCCAGGCTGATGTGAAAACCATCTGCATCAAGCCGGTGGTCAACAAGGCGACCAAGGTCAACCCGGCCCTGGCCAACCAGCTGACCGAGGAGCTCAACGACAAATTCCGCAAACTCACCAAACTGGAGCAGGTGGTCGACGAAGAAGACGGACATCTGGTCCTGGAAGTGTCGATTGACTCCTACGACGTGCGGGCCACGGCCGTGACGGCCGATGAAGTGGCCGCCATGAACCGCCTGACCGTCACCTGCAAGGTCCATTTCGAGAACAAGCTCCACGAGGAGGACAATCTGGAGCAGTCTTTCGCCTCCTACGAAGACTACGATTCCAACAATCCCCTCGACATGGTGGAGGGACAGCTCTGCGAGACCATCGTCAAGAAACTGGCCGAAGACATCTTCAACGCAACCGTCGCACAATGGTAGACCTGAGCCGGATCACATCCACCGAACTGCAGCAGCTGCTGGAAGACCACCCGTGGTTTACCGTGGCGCGTCGCGAGGCGATCGCCCGGCAGGGCGGTGACGAAGCAGCGCTCCGCCGTGCCGTCGGCCGCGATGCCATCTTCTTCCTCTCCCGCGATGAAGTGTTCCGTCTGCTTACGGGCAAGGTTCCCGTGGCGGAAGAGCCTGTGGCTGCCCGTCCTGCGCGTCCCCAGTACTATGTGGTGGGGGGCGATTATTTCGGCAAGGAAGATTTCGAGCGGCTGGAACAGGAAGGTTTTTCCGTCACCACGCCGGTCTTCGGCGCCCGTGCGGGCAGCGAGGAATACGCCCCGGCCGTGGCCGAAGAGGTGGACGCCGACAAGACGCTGGTCAGCGAAACGCTGGCCCGGATCTACGCTGAACAGGAGCTTTATCAACGATCCATAGACATTTACAAGAAACTAATTTTGTTATTTCCAGAAAAAAGTGCTTATTTTGCGACTCTTATCGAAAAAGTAAAAGAAAAAAAACAATAAAACCATGCAAGCAGCGTATATCACACTCTCCATCATCATCGTGATTGCGAGTATCCTCCTGACGATCGTCGTCCTTCTCCAGAACTCCAAGGGAGGCGGACTGGCCGCCAACTTCGCAGCCGGCAACCAGACCTTCGGCGTCCGTCAGACCGCCGACTTCCTCGAGAAAGCGACCTGGACCCTGGCCATCGCCATCATCGTCCTGAGCGTCGTAGCCACCTTCGTGATTCCCGAGCGCAGCAGCCGCCACTCCAACATCAAGAACCAGATCGAACAGACGGTTCCCGTGGAAGGCATCCCGGAAATCCCCAGCGCCCTTCCGACCGACGGCGAGAATAACTAGGAGAGTATCGACAGCGAGAGCGCTTCAAATTGAGAAGCCGGCTTTGGGGCCGGCTTTTTTTTGTGGGACACCGTGTAGGCCATTCTATTTCCGGGCAACGAGCCGGCGGGTGACGGGGTCGAAGCGGAGGGTGTCGTTGCCGAAGAAGCGTTCGAGGGAGCCGTCGGCGATGAGGGAGTCGGGGGCGCCGCAGATCAGGGGAGAGGTGGAGCCATCAGAGGCGGCAGAGCTGTTGGGAGTGGCAGATCCTTCGGGGGAGATGGCGGGGAGGAGCCAGAGTCGGTCGGCGGTCTGGAGGGCGGTATCGAGGTCGTGGGTGGAGAGCAGGACGGCTTTTCCGGCCTCGTGGGCCAGGCGGCGGAGCGAGAGCATGGTCTCGAGGCGGCTGGTGACGTCGAGGAAAGCCGTAGGCTCGTCGAGCAGGATGATGGGGCATTCCTGGGCCAGGGCTTTGGCGATGAAGGCTTTCTGGCGTTCGCCGTCGCTGAGTTCAGCCACGTGGCTTTCGGCCTTGTGCGCGATGCCGACCGCTTCCAGGGCGGCGCGGACGGCTGCGTGGTCTTTCTCCCGCAGGGTTCCGAAAAAGCCGGTATGCGGATAGCGGCCCAAGGAAACCAGGTCGTAGACGCTGATGCCGCCGGCCTGGGTGCGCTCCGTCAGCACGACTCCAACGCGGGCGGAAAGCTGTTCGGGCGAGTAGTCACGCAGCGGTCGGCCGTCGATGCGCACTTCTCCGTCCAGGGGCGCCAGGAGTCCGCAGAGCGTCTTAAGCAGGGTGGACTTGCCGGCGCCGTTGCGACCCAGCAGGCAGGTCAGTTCGCCCGGGAAGAGTTGCAGGTCCAGCCCCGGATGCACCGTATGCCGTCCGCCCCGGCCGGTGTAGCCGATTGAGAGCGAGCGGGTTTCGATGACGGGGCGTTTTTCCATGGAACTCAGTTGAAATAGTGGATATTCCTGCGGTTGACGATGACGTAGATGATGACCGGGGCGCCGACGATGGGCGTGATGGCGCTCAGCGGCAGCAGGTTGCCTGAACCCGGCAGCACGGTCAGGATGCTGCAGAGCAGGGCGATGCAGGATCCGGCCAGCAGGGTGACGGGCAGCAGGTGCCGGTGGTTGGCGCTGCCCAGCAGCAGGCGCGCGATGTGCGGTACGGCCAGGCCGATGAAGGAGACGGGACCGCAGAAGGCTGTGACGACGGCCGTAAGCACGCCGGTGCAGATCAGGATCAGCACCCGGGCGCGGCGGACGTTGACGCCGAGGTTCGTGGCGTAGGATTCGCCGAGCAGCAGCGCGTTGAGCGGCTTGATGAGCAGCAGCGAGGCGGCCAGTCCCGCCAGCGAGAAGCCCGCCAGCCAGGGAAGTTTGCCCAGCGACACGCCGCTGAAGTCGCCCATTCCCCACATCACATATTGGTGGACCTTGTCTGCCGAGGCGTGGTAGTTGAGGATCGAGATGACCGACGAGGCCAGATAACCTACCATGATACCGATAATCAGCAGCATCACGTTGCTCGATACCTTGCGGGAAAAGCCGAGGATGATCAGCAGCACAACGGCGGCGCCGATGAAGGCGGCCACGATGGTGGTCAGGTAACTGGCTGCCCCGAAATAGATCATGGCGATGGCTACACCCAAGTTGGCGCCGTCGCTGATACCCAGGATCGACGGGCCGGCCAGCGGGTTCTTGAAGAGCGTCTGCAGCATCAGGCCGCTGACGGCCAGCGAGCTGCCCGCGAGCAGGGCCGTGACGGTCTGCGGCAGGCGCGATTCCAGCACGATATGCCGCCAGGCTTCGCGGCCTTCGTACGATCCGAAAAGGATCTGCAGCACGTCGCGCAGCGGAATGCGCACCGCCCCGTGGACCAGTCCCAGGAAGAACAGCGTCACGAGCGCCAGCAAAAGCGCCGGATAGATCCAACGATGTGCCTGCTTACTCATCCATCGGGAAATAATAACGCTGCTTGTGTCCAGGCAACAGGTCGGGATGATAGAGGGCGATCAGGTCTTCGAGCACCAGGTCGGGATGCAGGGTGATGTCGTCGTAATAGGTCGAGGTGATGGTGTTGCAGGTGAAGATGCGCCGCTCCTTCCAGGGACGGAAATTGGCGTAGGGGGCGTATTCCTCCTGTAAGAGCTTGTAAGTCAAAGGTGTGCGGGTGTCGTACTTCATAAACCAGCAATCGACGCCGGCAGCGCGGTCATAAACTTCCTCGAAGGTGAGATGGACGCTCCGGGCGCCGGGATATGCCCGGAAGACATAGTCGGCGCCGGCGTCGGCGTGCATCACGCCGATGTAGCTGCCGCCGGAAGGGACGGCCCAGGAGGCGCCGTACTTGCGTTCCAGCAGCACGGTAGGACGGGTCGCCGCGCCGGCGGCCAGCGTCTTGAGTTCTTCGTAATGCCGGACAGTGGCGTCGAACACGCGCTCGGCTTCTTCCCGCTTGCCCAGCAGCAGCCCGTAGAACAGCACCCACTCCGTGCGTCCCAGCGGATGGTTCTCCATATAATCGGCGGCCTCGACGATGGGGATGCCGAGCTTTTCGGCGGAGCCGTAGCCGCTGTTCTCGAAAGGCGAGGCGATGATCATCTCGGTACCGATGTCGATGATTTTCTCCACATTAGGCGAAGTGGACACGCCCAGGTCTGCGATGCGGCCTTCCGCGATGCGCCCGAGCACTTCGGGTGAGGTGATGTACTCCGGCTCACAGACGCCGCATACCCTGTCGAGCGCGCCGAGCTGTTCGGCAATGGCCGTGTGGACGGAGGTATAGATGACGGCCTTTTCGACGGGGATGCGGATCAGCGTACCGTCGGCAGGCAGCTTTTCGGGCCGGGGCTTGTTGCGGTCGATCAGCACATAGTGCTGCCGCTGCCGGAGCGTATCCCACGGGTCGCGGATGCGGACCGATACGTAATCGTCGAAGTATTCGATGCGGAGATTCCGCGCAAAACGGACGGTATCGGCGGAAAGGGCCTGGCGCTCGTGTGCGGCCTGGCGCGGCCCGCAGCCGGAAAGCGCCAGCAGCAGAAACATCAGCAGTGCGCAGGAAACCGTCCGGGTTCGTCTCATCGTAAAGGAGTATGGGTAAATACGATACGGGACGGGATGTCACCGGTGTTCGCGCTCCATTTGAGCCTTCCTTCAGGCGAGTAGCAATAGACCTTGCCCGGCGTGATGTAGTCGCGGGCGTCGGTCACGAAGATTTCGTGGGTGTTGGGGTTGACGGCGATGCCGTAAGGATTCTGGAACCATTCTTCCGTTCCGTCGGTGATGAAGTGGCGGGTGACGATCCGGCGCTCCTTGACATCGACGATGGCGTAGCTGATATCGCTGGACTGGGTGAAGTTGTTCCAGGCGTTGCTATACACATAGAGCGAGTCGCCGCAGAGGGTCATATCGGAACAGGCGAGCAGATCCATCTGATCGATGACGCAATCTGCTTCCGTGTTGATGATGAAGACCATCGGCTGTATGTCATAGTAGTCGCCGCGGCTGGAGACCCAGAGGTTGCCGTAGGCGTCGAGTTCCATGCGGTGAAGGTTGGGGGCCACGTCGATCTTGGTGAGTTCCTTGAAGGAATTCAGGTCGATGACCGAAACGGTATGGTCGTAATCGGGCACGCGATAGCCGCCGGAGTTGGCCACATAGAGTTTGTCGCCGACGATGACCATCTCTTCAGGCTGATAGCCCACGACGCAGGTGTCCTTCACCTGAAGGGTCGTCGTGTCGATCCGGGCGACATAACCGAGCCGGTAGTTGGGATCCGTTTCCACGGGGCCCGCATACGAACTGACATAGGCGTAGCCGTCCTTGAAGGTGATATACCGGCAGTTCGGAATCGAAATCTGGCCGATGTGCCGGGCGGTCGACGCATCCATCACTTCCACGAGATTCGAGCAGTTGACTACCGCCCACAGCTTGCTGCCGTAGATGGCCAGGTCGTTGCCCACGTCGCCCAGTTCCTGGACGACACCGGGGTTGCGCTCGGCGAAGATGTTCTTGATGTAGATGCCGCTCTGATAATCGTAATAATCGAGCGTACACTTGTTGCTGCCCATATTTCCTTCGTTGAGCAAGTAAAAGCCCGCGATGTCGCCGGCATCCCCGCCGCCTACACTGGTCTGCGTGGAAGGAATGATGTCGTCGGGTACCCGGCAGGCCGTCAGGCAGGCCGCAACGAGCAGAAGGGTAATGATCGTTTGTTTCATGTTTCTAGAGAATCCACGACAAAATTAATCGAAAATTCGTTCCCGGCATCGGATAACACTGCACAACTTCGTATTGCTGGTTGAAAAGATTGTTGACCTCGAGCGTGCCCTTCAGGCTGTGGGCGCCGAGCGGGAACTCGCGGGAAAGTGACAAGTCGCTGGTGTACCAGGGCTGGGCGTAATTCTCCGGGATGTTGGCCACCGCTTCGTACCGCTCCCCCGTATAGATGAAGCTGTAGTTCAGATGCCAGCCTTTCCAGTCGAAGCCCGCTACGGCCGAGCCGCTGTGCCAGGGGATGTAGGGAATCTGTCCGCCGTACCAGGGGCTGGACGGATCGGTGAAGTCCTGCGCTTTCTGGTAGGTGTAGGTCAGGCGCACGCTGGTGGTCACGGGGCCCAGTGCCAGCTGGGTGCCGACGGCTGCGTCGACGCCCCGGATCCGGACAAGACCCAGATTGACCATCGTCCACTGGAACTGGTTGGATGCGGGCGTAGCGATGATCTTGTTCTCCACTTCGTTGTAATAAGCGTCGACCGTGAGTTCGACCCTGCGGAAGAGGCCGCGCGCCCAGTTCTTGTCCCAGGTCAGACCCGCATCGTACTGGGTGGTGAATTCGGGCTTGAGGTACTTGTTCCCGATGAAGGTGTAGTAGAGGTCGTTGAGCGTGGGCATCCGGAAAATGCGTTTGTAGAAGGCCCGGAAGGAGAGGTTCTTGTCGCGGAAAGGGATCAGCTGCAGCACCGCGGTCGGGGTCCAGTGGTGCCGGCTTTCCGCCGCCGCGCCGGCTTCGCGCGCCTTGTCGTCCACGAAGGTGTAGAGCAGGCTCCCCTGCAGCTTGAGTTTTTCCCAGCGCAGAGAAGAGGACAAAGCGGAGAGGACCGTGTGCCGGGAGGGGTACACGAAGTTGATCAGGTCGGCGTCGAGCGTGTTGAACTGGTAGTCGACAGCCAGATCTACGTCCCACCAGTTCGTAATCTTGTATTCCTGCGCAACCGAAGCATAGGCTTCCTGCTGCCGGTAGCGGTTGTCCACATACATCGTGGAGACGTCCAACCGTGGGTCGGAGCGATAGTGCAGGTAGTCGTAGGCATACTTGAAACTGGCGTTCAAGTGCCAGTCTCCCAGCTCTTTGTAAATGGATCCCTGTGCGAAGAAGTCGGTGTCCCACTGCCGGTCTTCATGCCGGAACTTGCCCGGTTCCTCGCGCACGAACGCACCCGGATAGCCACGCTCCGAATCGTAGAAATAGAGTTTCAATTTCCAGTTTCCGTCCGGGATGCGTCCGTGGAGACCTTCCTCGATGCGGAGGGCCCGCACATCGCCGTTCTGCCGCACAGCCGTGGTGTCGTAACCGTTCAGCTTGCGGTAGGTGAACTTGTATTTTCCTGTGGTATAGAGATATTCCGCGTTGAAGGAGTTCGAGACCTTCTCCCCCAGTTTCTGTTCCCATAACACCGAAGGGTTGACGGTACCGAACGAACCTCCTGCGAGCGTGGCCTTGAGATTGGTGCGGCGACCGTCTTGGAAAACCGGCGTGCGGGTGCGGAGATAGACGGCGCTGGCCGAAGCGTAGTCCTTGGCCGACTGCACGGCCGTTCCCTTCTGCCCATTGTAGAGCGTCACCGACTCCATGTTCTCGAGCGAGTATTTGCCCAGGTCGATCTGGCCGTTCTGGGCGTTGCCCAGCTGGATGCCGTCGTAGAAGACGCCCACGTGCTGGGTGCCCATGCTGCGGACGTTGATGGTTTTCAGGCCTCCGATACCGCCGTAATCCTTGATCTGCACACCTGAGAAATAGCGGATGGCATCGGCCACAGACAGGGCGTTGAGGCGCTGGAGCTGTTCGCCCTGCAGCGCCTGGGCCGGAATGACCTTGTCGGGCTGCCGGTAAGCGGTCACCACCGAGCCTTTCAGGACTTCCGTCGTGTCGGGCGTCTGGAGCAGAAGCGTCAGGAGCAGCGCGAGCATCATTGGACGAGATGAAAGTCGATGACGTCCATCACTTCGGTGGACAGTTCTCCGAGCCAGCCGCTCTTGGCGATCAGGCCCGTCTGCACCTTGACGAAATCGATGTACTGCAGTTGGGCGGGTTTCCCGTCAAAGGTCACGGCGTCTGAGATCCGGAAATGATTGCAGCCGGCGGTTGCGCCCGTAGTCCCGCCGGGCTGCATGTCGATTTCGCTGAAGTTGTCGGCATAGCCCCAGCCGTAGTCAGGATTGATCCAGAGTACACCGCGGCCGGAGGAATCATAATTGCGCGCCTCGAGCCGGGTGCCACGCAATGTATAGCTGTCCTCCTTGACCCAGAGCGGATAATAGTAGTCCTGCTTGTGGTAGGCGGGCAGGTAATCTACTTTGCCGCTGCCGCCCCGGTTGTCGGTCCACATTACGGGCTGTCCCGGCGCAGCGGGCCGGTACCAGGTTACGGCATAGTCCTGCACCGTGCAGTCCAGACCGTATTCAGAACCTTTGAGTTCGTACCAGGTGTCGTCGGGCAGGCCGTTGCCGTCCTCATCCTGCATCACCCAGACGATGCCCGGCTCCGAATAATTGGTGAAGATGGAATTCTTGATGGCGAAATCATAGCCGTCGCTGGCCGCGATGCTGTGGTCGAAGCCCACCACGAGGCTGCCTCCGAAACTGCCGAGCGAGACATAGACGCTGTCTTTCATCCGCTTGGTGGCATATTCACAAGCCTCTTCCATCGTCGTAGCCGTGTAGTTCTCATTGATGAACTGGCCCGGGGCGGGCAGGTATTCATAGACCTTGTTGCAACGGGCAGAACTGCCCGGAACCGCCACGCGGCGGTAGGCTCCTTCCGCCGGACAGACGACAACCGTGAGTGAATGGTCGAAGACGGTCTGCCCGTCGAGTTCCATACGGAAATCCACGGCGAAACGTCCCTGGGACGTGGCTTCGAAACGATAGAGCGGCTCTGCACCCTGCTGGACGACCGCCCCGTCGCGGCTCCAGATGAAAGTATAGGTTTTCGTCGAATCGACGTCCAGCGGCAGCAGGCGGATCGTGCGGCCCAGCGATACGTGATATTCGCTGCGCTCGAAACTGACGCGGGCACTGTCGACCGGCGGTTTCGGCGGCTCTGGCGGGGTGGGCGGCGCTACGTCGATGCGCACTTCGAGCCAGGCTTTTCCGAATTCCGTAGTCACTTCCACGGAGAGGTAGAAAACCCCGGATTCCTCAGCCTTGAACGTGTATGTTTTTCCGTCTCCGACCCACTGCTCGTCGAGCATCCAGCGGATGACGGCGTTGTCGGTAAGATGCGCGAAACTCGGCGCGATGGTCACATCGCTGCCGAGTTCCGTACGGAAGATCTTGCCGCCTTCCAGTGTCACCTCGGGGGGTAAGCCTTCCTCACCCCCCTCGTGACAACCCAATGCTCCGAAGAGCGACACTATAATGAAAACGTAGATGGACAGGCGACGGAATAGCATGGCTTAGTCAGGATAAACGCGCACGGCGATATCATCGATGGCGAAATAGGTGGGCGCATTGATGCCCCAGTCACCATATAGTTCCTCGGAACCGGATATGGAGAAGACGACCTTGTCAACATATCCCAGTTCGGAGAGATCCCACTTGGTCCATTTTGAGACGAACTGGCGATTCTTGTTGGCAAGATAGAATTCCGACGTGCCCGTCGGGGTCTCACCGAAATAGCCGGTCGCAGTCACCTTGAAGAAGCCGTTGTCGGCAAGCGGCGCGCAGTAATCGTTACCGTAGAAGAGGACATACTCGGTGTAAAGCGTGTTTACCACATAGAGCGACTCTATGACGCGGGGTTCCTGATCGCTGAACGTGAGGGCTGCCGGGTTTGCACCCCAGGCGCCGGCGTCATAGACCACGGCGAAATTGTCTGAGCCATTGTTGCCGGCTTTCTCACGGCTGCCGCCGTCTCCGAGGTCATAGTTGTAGCAAGTCAGTTGCTGCGAGTAATCGACATTGACCATCAGCCAGTCGCCATAATTCGAGATGGCGATTCCGCCGCCGGACATGCCGCCGCTCCATGTTTCAGGGTCGTAAGGAAGGATGCTGCCGGAAAGGAATGTGTTCTGCTCGTCTTTCCATGTGCAGCCGGTGCCGTAGAGGATAGGGCCGCCGTACTGGGGGTCGTCAATCTTGGCGCTCCAGTAATTGGTGGTGTTCTCGGGGCCGCAGTAATCGGCGTCCTCGAAGGTCAGCGTGCGGACTTCGCTGTAGCGCGGCAGTATGACCGTGGTTCCGTCGGCGAAGATGAAGGTGTAGGTTTCAGCGCCTTTGGCAACGGAGACGATGGAACCGTCCTTGCCATCCTTTCCGTTCTCACCGTTCTTGCCGTTTTCACCGTCCTTACCGTTGCGGATGGTCATCGATCCGCTCTTCTTGAAGTTGATGGTGTAACTGCCGTCGGGGTTGGGGGTGACACCCGTCACGGAATCGTCGTTCTGGAGGGTGTTTACCAGGGTCTGCAACTGCTGGAGCTGCGTCTTGAGGTCGTTGATCGAGGAACGAAGTTCGCTGTCGTCATAGCAGCCCGTGGTGACCATTCCGGCCACAAGCACGGCGAGGAGACATCCGAGAATGCCCCTGAAGTTCATCTTGAACATATCAGTACGTATTAAGTTGGTCACAAGCAACTGTCTTTAACGGCCCATAATCCCGCAGGCCAGGTCCAACACGCGTGGCAGGCAGGTCTTCTGACTCGTTCCGTTGCGGCGCCTTCCCGGGCGCGGGGCCCAGTGGCAGAGAGTGCCGCGACAAAGCAGGAACTAACAGCAGCGGGTACTGTCCAGGATTCTCACCTGATTCCCTTTTGATCCGTACCGGACGAAGTCCGGCAAACGGAACCTGTCACTTACGCAAAGATAGGACAGAATAACGGATTTTCCAAAAAAAGAGCTCCTTGCAACCAGGCTACTTTCCTGTGACAAAAACCGCGGCGCAGGGACGCGCGGCACCGGTGTTGAAACTGGCGACGAGCTGGCCGTAACTGGTATAGATATACACCGTTCCGAAGTCGGTGTCGGCGTTCTCGCCGATATACAGGTTGCCGGCGTTCTGGTCGATGGCGATCATACAGGGATGACGGACAAAACTGCCGTCACGGATGAACTCACCTTCCACCCGCTGATTCTCGGTGTTATAGACGAGGAAGGTACCGCCCAGGTCAGCGGAAGCGTCTTTCACATAGATAACCAGGGATTTGTTGTTGCCAGCCGCGATGAGCACCGGTTCCTTGACGCTGGTAATGACCGTTACCTCTTCCGTATCGGTGTTGATGCGCTGCAGGCAGGCACCCGTCGCCTTGTCTCCGGTGGAGATCACGTAAAGGCTTTCGTCCGTGGGATCCACCACCATCTGTGCCGGGTCCGGCTCCACCGCGACGGTCTTCATCACGTGGAGATCCACCGGATTGAGCATCAGCACGGAACGGTCGCCGTCAGACAGGTAGAGTTTCTGGTTGGCGATGACGACCCTGCCGGGCGTGCCGCCCACTTCCTGCAGGAGGGACTGTTTCAGGGACGTGGTGTCGATGCGGGCGACGTAGCCTTCCTTGCAGGAGACGATCAGGGCTCCTTCAAAGGAGGTGAGATAGCTGGGTGTCAGCGTACTTCCACTTTCCGATTCGACCTTGATGGTTCCCACTTCCCGGCAGTTGAACTTGTTGAGCACGCGGATCAGTTTGGAGCCGGACAGGGTCGCATAGAGGTTGTTGCCCAGAATATGGAGGTCGCTACCGCTGTCGCCGAATGATTTGCCGTCGTTGTAGATGGAGTAGGCCCGGGGCGTGATGGAACTCTGCATCGTATTGAGTTGCGAGAGCTCGGCATCGTTGCGGCCGGGCATGCCGGCATTGAGGAAATAGCCGCCATAGGTGAAGATGATCTCCGTAGGGTCCACGGGAGGATCGATCTCATGGCAGTTGACGGCCGACAGCATCAGTACTGCCGACACGATTAATAAAGAAAATGCGGAACGTTTCATATCAATAGAATACCTCAACGGGCAAAATGTTGCGTATAAAAATCGAGAATCTTGCCGGCAAAGACCTCCCAGGTCATGGTGGCCTTGGCCTGGCGGATGTTTTCGACGAAGGTTTGGGGGCCGGCGGCGTAGAAGGCGCGGACGGTGTCGGCGATGGCGTCGGCGCTGATGCCGGAGGTCATCAGGCCGATGCCGGGCTTTTCGATGCTTTCGGCCAGGCCGCCGACGGGCGTGGCCACTACGGGCAGGTCGAAGTGCAGGGAGATGGCCGTGATGCCGCTTTGCGTGGCGCTCTTGTAGGGCAGCACGCACAGGTCGGCGGCGGAGAAGAACTGCGGCACTTCCTCATCGTCGATGTAGCGGTTGAAGATGTGGATACGGTCGGCGCAGCCCGAAGCGGCGATCTGCGCCTGGTATTTCTCGAAACTGCCGTAGCTTTCGCCCGCAATGACGAGCTGGTATTCTTCCCCGAGCAGCGGCAGGGCATCGATCAGCAGGTCAAGTCCCTTGTAGTCGCGGATCAGGCCGAAAAACAGCAGGGTCCGCTTCCCGGGATCCAGCCCCAGCGCTTCCTGCGCGGCGCGCTTGTCCATCTTCTGGCCGAAATGGTCGTAAAGCGGATGCGGCTGGAGGATGTAGGGCTTGTCGGGCGTCAGGGAGAGCATGTCTTTCAGGACGGCTTCGCTCATCGCCACGCAGCCGCTGTTCTGGCGGAGGAACCAGCGCGAGAAGGGCTTGTCGAAGAATTTGGTCTCGTGCGGGATCACGTTGTCGAGCACCGTGATCACGGGAATGCCGCGCCGCTTCAGGTAGCGGGCCACGGTGCCGAGCGACGGCGCCAGGTAGCTCATCCAGTATTTCATGACCAGCAGGTCGGGTTTCCAGGCCGCGATCTTGCGGGCGGCGGGACGCCAGGAGAAGGGATTGGCCGTGTCTAGGATGGCTTCACTTTCCACCTTTTTCGCCTTGTCGCCGGGCGTGACGTATTGCGTCTTGCCCGGAAAGAGGAATGACGGGTACTGTCGGGTGAAAGTGAAGGCCTTCACTTCGTGGTGCCGGCCGAATTCTTCCAGCAGGTCTGCATTGAACTGGGCGATGCCGCCGCGGAAGGGGTAGAAAGTGGAAAGGTAGGCGATTCTCATCGGGCTGCTTGGGTCAATCGTTGGGCAAATGTAAGCAAATTCTCGCTTTCCGTGATCCGGACGGCCGGAATTCCCGCACGGGCGGCCAGCAGAAGGTCGGAATCACTGTCTCCGACCAGGAAACTGCGTCGCGGATCGATGTCGGGGAAATCGGCCCGGACTTCGTCGATCATGCCGGTATTGGGTTTGCGGCGGGGATCCTCATCGTCCGTGGCCGTGCAGACGTAGATGCGGTCGATGCGGCCGCCGGCGTCGCGGATGCGTCCGCACATCCAGGCGTGGATGGCTTCCAGGTCGGCTTCGCTCATCAGGCCCCGGCCCACGCCCCGCTGGTTGGACACGATCACGATGCGGCGGAACAGGGGATTGAGCAGCCGCAGCGCTTCGAGCGCACCCTCGCAGAATACGAATTCGTCGAGGGTCTTCACGTAGTCGCCCGGCCGGAGTACGTTGATTACCCCGTCGCGGTCGAGCAGCAGGGCATCGAAAGGATAAGGCCGCCAGGCGCCGCTGGCGAAGTCGCGCTGCGCCCGCGCGTAGTCTTCCGGGATGCCGATGTCGATGAAGTAGCCGTCCGAGCGGAAGCCTGCCAGCGCGCCTGCCGCGGCGAGCGGCTCGAAGTAGTCTATTTCCAGCGAAAACCGCTCGGGCATTGCCCGGAGCGCGTCGCGCCGGAGCAGATAGATGCCGCCATTGATCAACCCGGCGGCGCAGGGTTGTTTCTCCCGGAAGGCCGAAATGCGGCCGGACGGGTTGCAGACCACTTCGCCATAACGGTCAAAATCCCGCATCGGCTTGAGCGCCAGCGTGGCCTTGGCGCCGCTTTGCTGGTGGAAGGATTGCATCGCGCGGAAATCCACACCGAAATACGTATCGCCGTTCAGGACGAAGACCCGCTCTTCCCGCGCCTGCTCCAGCGCCAGCCGTACGCCGCCGCCCGTACCCAGGGGCTCCTTTTCCACGACGAAAGTGATGGAATCGCGTTCGGGCAGCGTTGCGACCCAATCCTCCACGGCTTCATGCCGGTATCCCAGCGAGAGAATGATGTGGTCGAAGCCGGCTCCCCGCAAATCATCGAGCAGCCAGGCCAGGAAGGGCCGGCCGGCCACGGGAGCCAGACATTTGGGGAGTTCGGCCACGACGCTGCGCAGCCGCGTGCCCATACCGCCCGCCAGGACTACGCATTCCATTACTTCTTCTCCCCGAACATAGCTTGCTCCACCAACTCGCAGATGATATGGCCCACGGTGATGTGCGCCTCCTGGATCCGCGGCGTATCGGTGGAGGGGATGTTGATCAGCAGATCGGCCAGCGCTTTCATCTTGCCGCCTGTCGCGCCGGTCATCGCAATCGTGCGGACGCCCTTATCGCGGCAGACCTCGAAGGCCTGCAGGATGTTCTCCGAATTGCCGGAGGTGGAGATGCCCACCAGGATGTCGCCTTTCTGCCCCAGGCCCGAGATGAGGCGGGCGAAGATCCGGTCGTAGCCGTAGTCGTTGCCCACGGCCGTCAGATAGGAAGTGTTGCAGTGCAGGGCGTCTGCGGGCAGGACGGGTCGGTCGAAGTAGAAACGGCCGGAGAACTCGGCAGCCAGGTGCTGCGCGTCGGCCGCGCTGCCGCCGTTGCCGCAGAAGTACACGCGTCCGCCGCTGCGGAAGCAGTTTACGATGGCATCGACCGCATCCTGCAC
Source organism: uncultured Bacteroidales bacterium (assembly GCA_947168065.1). Classification (GTDB taxonomy): domain Bacteria; phylum Bacteroidota; class Bacteroidia; order Bacteroidales; family UBA932; genus Cacconaster. Next base: position 33,977 of record CAMVKH010000003.1, on the reverse strand, counting down.
GGCGGCCTTGAGGGTTTCGTCTTTTTCGATGGCGGCGATGGTGTCGAGATGCGCCCGCAGCCTGGCGTCGATTACAGCTGTGCAGTCCATGTGGTCAAACCTTCCTTACAAAATTCAAAGTCGTAGATCTCGCCGATCTGGAGCTTGTTGAGGGCTTCTTCCACGGCGTAGCGGGTGTTGCCCGGGCAGTAGAAGAACATGAAGCCGCCGCCGCCGGCGCCGGAGATCTTGCCGCCGGTGGCGCCCGCCGCGAGGGCGGTCTCATAGAGCTGGTCGATGAAGGCGTTGGAGATGCCGCCAGCCATCTTCTTCTTGTTGACCCAGCTGGTGTTGAGGGCCGGGCCCAATTCCCTGAGGTGGTTCTGGAGCAGGCATTTCTTGATGCGGAAGGCCTCTTCCTTGACCTTGTGCATGGCCTCCACCGAATCGCTGACCTTCTTCTGCACGTTGGCCATCTGCTCTTCAATGATGCGGGCCGATTCGCGCCGCTTGTTGGTGTAGAGCAGCACCGTGTTGAGGGCCCATTCGTTGAGGGTACGGTCGGGGAGACTCAGCGGGTTGACGATCACGCGGTCGTCACCGAGGAACTCCATGAAGTTCACGCCGCCGAAGGTGGCGGCATACTGGTCCTGCTTGCCGCCGGCCATCCCCAGGTCGATCCGCTCGATCTCATAGGCAAGGCGCGCGATATCGTATTTGCCCAGTGGCAGGTTGCGCCATTCCACAAATGCGCCGAGGATGGCTACCACCAGCGTCGAGGAGGTGCCGAGGCCGGAGCCTGAAGGCACGTCCATCTGGGTGGTCAGCTCGAACGAGAACGGCTTGCCGTCATTGAACTGCCGCACGATGCGGTTGTAGATACCGCACTGGAGCACCAGCGGCCCTTGGGGATCGAGGTACGGCACGGCTTCGTATTCCTGGACGATGTGGTCGTTGACGTGCACGAAACGGATCTTTCCGTCGTCGGTGGGCCGGATCGTCGCATAGGCGAAACGGTCGATGGTCACGTTGAGCACCGCGCCGCCGTACAGGTCGGAGTAGGGAGAAACGTCGGTTCCTCCGCCGGCGATACCCAGCCGGAAAGGCGCTTTGCTGCGATATAAGAGAGGCAGGTCCATGCAGGGATAATAATCAATCCTACAAATATACACAAAAATGATGAACAAAGGATGGGACTGTCCCTAAAGACAGCCCCATCCCCAGGGTTCCGGCCGCGGCCGGGAAACTCACTCCTGCCGGTACTCCAGCAGGTCGCCGGGCTGGCAGTCCAGGGCCTTGCAGATGGCTTCGAGGGTCGTGAAGCGCACCGCTTTGGCCTTGCCTGTCTTGAGAATGGAAAGGTTAGCTGCAGAAATGCCTATCTTTTGAGCCAATTCTCCCGAAGACATCTTTCTCCGAGCCAACATGACGTCAACGTTGATGATGATAGGCATGACTTACGCTTCCTCTTCTTTTACTTCAACGGTTTCGACGGATTTTCCTTTCAGATAGGACGGCAGTTCCATGCCGGCCAGCTTGAAGAGGTCCTCGAGCGGGGGTACCGATTTCATCAGACCCGAGATGAAGTTGGACGTGGCGGTCTTGCCTTCGGCACCGTTGCCGGTGTCCCAGACAGTGACCTTGTCGATGTTGATGCCCTTGACGGCTTCGACCTGCGTAGCCACCAGTTCGGGCAGTTTGTCGGTGATCAGCATGGTGATGGCCTGCTGGGCGTCGCCGCCGGCGGCCGCTACCAACTGACCGAAACCAGCCGCCTGCTTAGAGAGGATCTCCAGGGTACCGCGGGCCTGGGCGTCCATCTTGGCGAAGATGGCGTCGGCCTCACCTTTGGCCTTGCGGCGGATCTGCTCGGCTTCTGCCTCGGCGTCGATGATGGCTTTCTCCTTCTCGATCTGGGCGGCCACCACGATATTGGCCTGCTGCGTGGCTTTTTCACGTTCGGCACGGGCGAGTTCGGCGTCGCGTTCGCTCTTGTACGCCTCTTCGAGCGCCTTAGCGGCCTGCACCTTCTCGGCTGCCACGGCCAGGCGCTCGGCCTCGGCCTGTTTTTCACGGCGTGCCGCATCGGACTGGGCAATGGCGATCTTCGAGTTGTTCTCACCTTCGACGGCCTTCGCATTGGCGTCGGCGGTACGGATACGGGTGTCCCGGGTGGTCTCGGCGATCCGGATATCCTTGTCCCTGTCGGCTTCGGCCTTACCGATCTCACCGAAACGGTTCTGCTCGGCCACGCTCTTCTTGGCGTCGTTGATGGCCTTGGCGGCGGCTTCCTTACCGAGCGCCTCGATGTAGCCCGATTCGTCGCGGATATCGGTTACGTTGACGTTGATCAGCTTCAGGCCGATCTTGCGGAGTTCGGCCTCCACGTTGGTGGAGACGTTGGCCAGGAACTTGTCGCGGTCGGCGTTGATCTCCTCGATGTCCATGGTCGCGATGACCAGACGGAGCTGACCGAAGAGGATATCGGTCGCGATGTTCTGGATCTGTTCGGTGGTCAGGCCCAGCAGACGCTCGGCCGCGTTGTTCATGTTCTCGGGCTCGGTGGAGATACCCACGGTGAAGCGGCAGGGCACGTCGACGCGGATGTTCTGCTTGGAAAGGGCGTTGGTCAGGTTGCACTCGATCGAGATCGGGGTCAGGTCGAGGAAGGCATAGCTCTGGAAAACAGGCCAGATGAAGGAAGCGCCGCCGTGGATGCAGCGGGCTGAGGAGATGCCGCCTTCCTTGTTTTTACCGGTTTTACCGTAGATGACCAAGATCTTGTCGGAAGGGCAGCGTTTGTAGCGCCGCAGGATGGCGGTAAAGGTCACGAAGATCACCGCCACGAGAATCAGGATCAGATAGAGTTCCATGGTTATTCTTTATAGAGGATTAGACAATCAGTGATTCGAGCGGTTCGACCAGCAGCGTGTCGGGGCTGAGCACCTCGACCACGCGGATCTGGGTGCCGGTCTTGAGCGGATCGCCGTCGGTCAGGGCGTTGTATTCGCGGACGGCGCTGTTGATGGAGATCTGTACCTTACCTTCGCCCTTGCGCTCGCCGGGAATGGTCAGGTAGACCGAGCCGATGCAGCCCACGGCCGATTTATAGACGTTGATGTTGCCGGATTGCTGCATGCTGCTGAGCCATTTGAAGAGGTACATCACGACGGCGACCAGCGCCACGCCGATGACGGCCGATACGATCAGCAGCAGGGGGACGGACTGGATCTTGTCCTGCAGGAGGATGGCCGACCAGCCGAAGCCCAGGATGAAGTTTACGAAGTTGCGGAAAGTGTAGAGATTGGTTCCGCCTTCCACCGTCGCGTCGGCGGCGTCGGATTCGAAGCCCGTGTCGACGTCGGTGTCGATGCCGCCTTCACCTGCATCGGCTCCGATGAAGGTCATAATGCTTTGGATGAGGAAGATCAGGGAAGCGGTCAGGGTAACGCCCCAAAGGATCTTCATTATCACGGAAAGGGATGCCCACCAGGTTGAGATCATGACTGTAGCGTTTAAGTTTTTGCAAATATAGAAAATAATTATTGAATAACAATAAATAATTTTGAATTTTTTCAAAAATGTATCGAAAAAAGCCGGCCCTATGAAAAAGGGGCCGGCTTTATGTGCCAAGGGCGGGGGTCCGCTAGACTTCCACGACTTCTGCCACGGGAGCGTTTTTCATCACCGAAGCGATGCCGTTGTTGCGGTTGCGCTCCGAAGCGTACATCTGGCTCTGGCCGATGATCTGGCCGTTGGTGGCTTTCAGGTTGAAATACGGCTTGCCGTTCTTTGCGACGAGTTTCTCGTAGCGCTCTTCGGTAGCGGAGTTCTTCTTCACGGATTCGACGCCGTTGAGGCAGGCGGCCTTCGTCGTGTAGCCTTCGCTGGTGAGGATGACCTCGCCGTTCGAGGCCTTGAGATTGAACTGGAATTCGCCGTTCTTTCTCACGGAGATTTCAAATTTTGCCATAGCGTGAATTGTTTAAATGTATATACCCTACAAATATACAAATAATTGACAAATAATCCGAAAAGACGATTTTTAATTTTTACCAATACTCGGAGATGTTATCTTTTGATGCCTCAGGAAAGGATGGAGGCCCGGAACAGATCTGTCGGCCATAAAAGCCCTATTATTTTATGGCCAGATGGCTATTTTAACTGGGTCGGCCATAACAAAGGCCGGTATTCATGGCCAGTAGCCCGTTTCGATAATTTCCCTTTCTTCCCTTTGCCCTCCAAAAACCGTATCATTCTAAAATAAAAAAAGAGGTGATACGCAGAACCAGTGCGTATCACCTTATTATTTTGTTTTAATCTGTGTCTTCCAATTGGAATATTGAATCAGTGGATTTACCAAAGTGTCGTGCGATTTTTAGGGCTAGGACCGTAGATGGAATGTATTTGCCGGATTCAATGGAATTGATTGTGTTTCGGCTAACCCCGATGGCATCTGCCAGTTGTTGCTGGGTGATGTTGAGGATTGCCCTCTCAACTTTTATTGTATTCTTCATAATGTTTACTGCTTTTTGGACTTCCAGAGCAACCCTCTGAATAATGTATAATACAATACAGAAAGGAGAATAGGAAGGATTATAAGAAACAACTCGCAAATATAAGCACTTAGGGTGGTGTCTGTGTTTGAGAAAATGAAATTAGGTTTCAGTTCCAGAACCAAACTCAGAATGATTAGGAGACTATAAAACACATAGGCCGTAATACCGATGGCTTTTAGTCGAAATGCGGAAATCATTTCGTCTTCTACTTTTTCCTTTGACAGAGAGATAAGAAATAATGAGACAAGCACCCCGATATGGGTTGTTTTAGCGAAGAACCAAGCTACATCAATGTTGTGAACGAACAGAGCTTTGATGACCTCCACAAGTACGGAAAGGAGTAATAGACACCAGCCAATCTTTTGGCAAAGGTGTGGCATAAGAATACTTTTGTTGTTCATTGCATGAGTTTTTTTGTTTTCTGTTGCAAAGGTAAGTGTATTTTTCATAATAACAAGTAAACTTTGCAAAATTTCAAAAAAACTTGTCATAAAAACTTGTTTTTATCCTTTTTTAGTTGTACCTTAGCTTTAGATAAAGAAAGGATATAGACCAATGAAGAAAGTAGTTATTTGAATACCGCCCGGAAGGATAACCTCCGGGCTCCGGGTACGAGAAAAGGCTCCCTTTCTGGGGATTCTGGCCACAGAATGAAGATTTGAGGCTGGATTTCCATACTGTGGCCGGATATACGGCGATTTGGCTGAAAACAAGGCCACAGAATGAACGCTACAGGGCGAATCTTCATTCTGTGGCCAGTTCAAAATCACAAGTGAGGAGATACCAATTTGAGACGGAACTCCACCATCTGAAGGTCTTTGTTTCCCTTGTAAGCCCAGCCGATTGTTTAGGGGCATAGGGACTGTCCGTAGTGTAATACAAACAGAAACGATATTTTCCTGGCGGAGTGAATCTTCCAAAACTCGCTACCCAGGCTGTTTTCTCTTGACCGGGGAATAAAGGCGGTTCCTCAACCCAATCCGTGTCAATATTTCCAACGTAATAACCGACGTATTCTCCCTCCTCCCATCGGGAAAGTGACCCCCAGAAATAGCCAGGAAGCCTCTCTCCGTAGAGGGTATCCTGACTCTCATTTATAATTGAAAAAAATGGCCCCGGAAACTCGTCTCCTTTTCTTCCGTTTGTGTATAGGTACTTGATTTTGACTAAAGGGGAGGGGCGTAAACACTTGGTAATTGTGAAGAAACCCGAGGGAATGGAATCTTTACAACGCCAATCTGACAAATCCATAGGTTCCCGTCGAAAACGAACCATCGATTCTACAAGATACTCTTCACCCGTAAGACTGAAAATCTGTTCCAGTGACTCATTTTGGTTTGAGTCATTTACAAAAGTCGCTTCAAGCCGATATTCCCCAAGTTGATCCAAGGGGGAGACTATTTCCGTCTGCCTGCAGGAATCACTAAACAATAGGGATTCCGTCCCATCCGGTCGCAGCAATCTCAGTATCCCGTGTGAATCAGCAGGCAAATCCATGACAGAATAGTCAATATGCAAGTCACATTGCCCCCAGGCGGAAACACTGTGGGTAATTAATAATAATGAAACGAGAAGCAGTCGGGTCCACTTCATAACAAGCTGTTCTAATCGGGTAGTAACAACACCCCAATGGCCACTATAACAATTATGCTGCCAGTCGTGGTTGCAGCACAATTTTTGCAAGGCGTGAGGGCATCTGACAGCATTCCTGATGAAGCGAATGGTTCGCGGAGCGGGGTGGTGTGCAGGAGATTGAAGATGGAGGAAGGAATGCCATGAGAAAGACGGTTCATCTTTGTCTTTCGTCCCACGACGAAGTTTTGTTTCGCAACGAAACCGACCTGGCTGTCGGTTTCAATTGTTTTGCCGTCGCTGCCTTGACGACGGAGTCCCGTGCACTGGCCGAGGGCCGGATGTCAACGCACCATCATAGCATGGCGCAGTCAGACAACCCTCGGGAGTTGATGTTCCGCAACAGGAACGCGTATTCCCGCTATTTCAACACAAAATACAAACGAAAAGGAAGGCTGGGTGAAAAGCATTTCTTCCTGTTGGAGGTCGAAGGACTCTATCACACCCTGGCAGCGCTCAACTATGTCAATCGTCAGGGATTACACCATGGTCTGGCTGCGACGCCTTTCGACTATCCGCACTGTTCGGCCAACGCTTTTTTCCGAAAGCAGTTGGGGAAAGAAATAACGCACGAATCGCTTCCTTCATCAAAACGTTACCACTATCTGCCTTCAAACATCAGCCTTCCGGCTCAATACAGAATGGGTCCCTCCGGAATGTTGCTTCCGGAAGATATACTGGACACGGCTTATGTCGAAGAACTCTATATTTCCCCGAGGAATTTCGTGTTCCAGATGAACCGGCAGTCCGATGAGGAACGGGACCTTCAGGAACAGCGCAAGGAGAATGACACCGAGCCTGTCACGTTGGAAAGCATTGAGAACGGTGTTCCGGATTTTGACCCCCGCTTCACGCGTACCTTTGAACAGGGGAAAGTCAATTACGGCCGGATGACCGATTTGGAACTCTGCGGGTTGATCGACAATCAGGTCTTGCCGAACCTGTTCAGGAATCCTGAGGAGGCTTCTGTCTATGCGCTTCCGTTTTCCAAGCGGGCAAAGCTATACGACATCCTCTGGCAGAAGTATCTGGCTATGCGATACCAACGGAAAGATTCGTTGTTCGGAGGCAAAACGATTACGGAAGCCCAACTCGCACGTTGTCTTTGCATGAAGTATGATTCGTCTCGATAAGGTATCTTTTTTGCGGTACGAAACCAACATCACAGTTTAAATAGAAACGTGCTATGAAGCGTTCCTTGGTTTTCTTTGTTTTAGCTTTATTTCTGATGGCGGGACAGCTAGCGCGTGCCCAGTCCAAACAACAGATCATCGACTCCCTTCAACAAAGAATTGAAGAGTTACAGCATCAAGTAGACACAGCAACATTTATAACAGGTTTAGAAAAACTTGTCAATTATTTAGATTGGGAGTTTCGGGAGACAACGGATCGAGAGGCGTTTTTATCCCAGACTAAACCAAAGTTCCAAGGAGGCGATGCCAATACCTTTTCTGTCTGGGTAAACAAGCATCTACAACAACAATTCGATGAAAACAATGTACCCCTCGAAGGAAGAGTAACGCTTTGCTTTACCGTTTCTGAAACCGGAGAGGTCACAAATGTCAAGGTTTTGCGAAGCGTACATCCAAAGCTGGATGAGGAAGCTGTCAGGGTCGTCTCCAGTTCGCCGAAATGGTTACCAGCAACCAGCAACGGTACACCTATTCGTACGGTATATACCTTCCCTGTTGTCTTCCAGGCACGTTAGTTCTGGCCACAGAAAGAAGAATTGAGGCTGGTTTTCCATTCTGTGGCCGGATATACGGCGATTTGACTGAAAACAAGGCCACAGTATGAACGCTGCAGGGCGAATCTTCATTCTATGGCCTTGTTTCCGCCAGCAGCTATCGCCCGCTCTGCCGGACTTTGATTTCGATGGGATGGATGGAGTCTTCTTTGTCATAGATGGCAAAGCATCCTTCCCGCGAGGTCTTTTCGTCGTTGGCGTTTACCGTGAGAGTTACCAATTGTTGATGGGGATTATCCGAGTTTTCACTTGCGACCTCCCAGGTCTTGACGGAGATCCATTGGGGACGGCGATTGGGATTCAAGGTCTTTCCAAAAGGAGGCTCAGTCGAGACGATATAAGTGGTTTCGTCGTAGAAGTCCGTCGAGCAATAAACCGGATAGTACGTCTGGAAGGTCACAGAAACTTCCGTAGCGTCTGCTGGCAGGGAGAATTCCGTTTGAGAGACGGTCATGGGGTTGCCTTGATTCTGAAAGATCTGGACCTGGACGGCCTCGTCTTCTGTGTAAATCGTCAGGACGGCTTCGCGACGTTCGGGCGTCGGATTCTCCGAACAGGACAAATGAAGTGTCGGATGGCCGTCGCCCAGTTTATTGCTTGGATACGTGACGGTGCACCAGTCACAGTTAAGGGTGGCGGTGTAATCATTGTAGACGCCATGGAGGGTGACGCCACCACTGCCGCCTGTCCAATGGAAGCCAAAAGGATCGTTTCTCGTCGACAGATGACTTTCAGGGCTGAGCTCCCCTTGTTCACAGGAAAGGGCCACAAAAGAAAGCAGGCAACAAAACCATAAATAGTTGATCTTTTTCATAAGTTGTATCAATCAAAAAGTGAGTGTCTATCATAAAAGATGCAATCCTTTTTGAAATGTTGAGTCGCTCCCGTCGTTTTTCCTGGGGATGTGTCCAGGCCTCTTTTTCTGAAATAGAAAAAGGGTATCCACAATAATCCTTGTTCAAGGGCAATCGGACACTGCCGGTCATGGACAATGGGACCTTAAAGGTGGCGTTGTCCTCGTCGAGACTCATAATAGGCTCTCCAAGGGCAAACGCTATGGACAACGCATTTCGTTTTAATACAGCCCACCCGCGTTTTCTGCAGATCCTGAATTTTACCAGACCCTGCTGGCAAAGATGGCGTAATGTATCGAATCGTCCAGCGATTCAATTTAAGTATAAAAAGAGGTGACACGCCCAGGGTCGGATGTGTCACCTTATGCTTTTGTATTAAACTGCTTGACAAATGAGAAAAAGCAGATTCGTTTGTGCAAATACTATAGGTCAGGTAATGGTTCAAAACCTTCTGGAATCTCTTGAAGACCCGTGGGGGTTCTTTCAAAAGCACTGCCGATGGGCGAATCCAATAACGGGATTATGTCCATATCATAATTTGCGATGGTATTGACCTCGTAAATTTCAAAGTGACTGGCATCATCGGCGTACTCTTGGTCTTCGCTTCCTTCAAAAAATCTCCATCCGCTATCGGCTGGTTCATCACCCTCCTCCCGATACATATATCCAACTTTTCCTCCCTCTACGGTAATGCGGTCCGAGGCAATACAGTAACCCATAGGACCAATGAGCCTTTTAATCTGTTCTGCGGGTATGAAAAAATGTTTCATCTCTTAAATCGTCAGTGAAGGTAACTAATACAATGTGTTAATAAGATGTGGCTGCGTCTAAAACCTGTCTTTTCTTGGTGATGTGATGATGATGCCGCGTCGGATAATGCATTTGTCGTTCTGGTATGGTTTGCTCTCATCAATGTTGAGGTTCTTTAAGTAGGTGTAGGAAACGCCGAGTGTTTCTTTGGGCCAGTGGTCAGTCAACGCCTTTAAGTTGCCATAATAGTAGTGCCTTCCATCTATTTCAAGGTGGACGATAGCACGTTCTTGTTTCTTTGAATCAGCCATAAGCAAGGATTTTCGTAAAGGTAGCAAAGAGTTGCACATTTCCAAAATATGCAACAAATTATTTGTTAGAATACTTGGAAAAGATTTGGGCCCTGCGTGACATCATTCCAGACCCGAATTGTTACGGCCAAAAAACAGAGGGGATAGAGTGGAGGGAAAAGAATTACTCGCTTGTGCAGAGAGCCGTGACCTGGTCAATCAAGTTTGGTAAAAATGACTGGTCAATCTCAAAACAAATCTGGACATAACCATCGTAACTTGGTATTCCATCTTGTATCTCAACGGAAATATGCCCAATCTTATCAATAGTCAAACGAAGCGTATCATCACCAAGGGAAGATAAAACCGCTTGTCCTTTGAGATAGCGATTCATGGACTGCATAGCGTATAGGAAAGAGTGAATATCTCCTGGATTAAGTTCCCAAATGCGCTCTGAGAAGATAGACCTTTCGTAATGAGTGTATTTGATTTTTGCCAGATAATCCATCCCGTTTAAGTTTAATTCAGGTGCTTGAATTAGTTCGAAAAGGATAGATGCGTCGCTGTTGCAAATGGAGAAACGTTTCATACCTTGATATGGCTAAAATGCTATGTAAAGGTAATAAAATATCGAACCAAGAATTACAACAAAATGCTTGACATCATCTTCCAAGAAACCAAACACTTGGCGGGGCGAAAAAAAAGAAGTCTTCCCACAATAGGGAAGACTTCGATTCAGTACCCGGAGCCGGGGTCGAACCGGCACAGCCTTGCGGCCACTGGTGTTTGAGACCAGCGCGTCTACCGATTCCGCCATCCGGGCAGATCGTAGAGGGTGCAAATGTATGGATTTTTGCGCAACTTTACAAATTTGCCTTGGCCCAGGCATAGATCAGGAAGTTGCGGTCGCTGTTCCAGGCTTCGCGATAGAGCCGGCCGACTTCGCCGAGCCAGGCCTGGGAGCGCTGCCCGTCGTCGCTGTGGCCCACGTCAGCCGTGCCGCCTGCCGCATAGTACATCTCCCGCGTCGTGGAGGAGATGCGCGCATAGCGGCCCGTGTTGGGCTTGAGCTGGTCGTTCTTCAGGCTCAGATAGTATTCCAGCATCTCGTCGGTGGGATGCTTGTCGCGCGTCAGATAAGTGGAGTCGGCCACGTAAACGGTCACGCCGTCCTTGAATACGTAGGGCTCGTAGAATCCGGCGGTGTACATATCTTCATAGACGACACCGCTGACCGGGAACTGGGCGCCGCTCTGCCACTGGATGAAGGAGCAGGTCTGCTCGATCTTGGCCGGGTCGAGTTCGCCCGTGGCGTCGAATACCGCATTGACCACCCATTTGGCCAGCTGTTCGGGGGAAGGGTTCAGCATATAGACGAGCCCTCTTTTCGGGGCGTGCAGATAGATGTCTTCGCCCGTATGGTATTCCCAGAGCTGGACGGGATAGCCTTCCCATCCGGGGAGATCGTCCCGCTCGCCCAGCAGGTTCTCGGCCATATAGGCGGCAGCGAGCACCTTTTCGCAGCGGGCGGTCAGCGATGCGAGCGAATCGCGGTAGTAGGCTTGGACAATCGGGTCGAGTTTCGGCCCGCGGGCGCAACCGGCCAGCAGGGCGGTTGCCAGGAGGATCAGACAAAAGCGTTTCATAAGATCAGGTCGGCCAGGACGCAGGCGGTGACGGCTTCGACCACGGGCGGGACGCGGAGTGCGAAGCACACGTCGTGCCGTCCGGGAACGGAGAAGCCGGTCATCCGGCCGTGGGTGAAATCGAAGGTTTGTTGGGTTTTGCGGATGCTGGACGTGGGTTTGACGGCCACGCGCAGCACGATGGGATTGCCGTTGGCGATGCCGCCGTTGATGCCGCCGGCGCCGTTGCGGGCGGTGTGTCCGGCCGCGTCAATGAAGGGGTCGTTGTGCTCGGAACCCTTCATCCGGGCAGCGGCGAAGCCATCGCCGAACTCCACGCCCCGGATACCGGGAATCGAGAAGAGGGCGTGCGAAAGGAGCGACTCCAGCGAGTCGAAGAAGGGTTCACCCAAGCCGACGGGAACTTCGTTGCAGCGACACTCGACGATACCGCCGAGCGAGTCGCCAGCGAGGGCGGTTTCCTCGAGCAGCCGGTCAACGGCTGCCGCATCGTCGGTGGAGATGCCGCCTACTTCCGTCAGGCGGGCATGGACTGAGACGGGTGCGATGATTTTCTTGGCTACGACACCGGCTGCCACCAGCGGCAGTGTCATCCGGCCGGAGAACCAGCCGTCCCGCAGCGAACCGTACTTGCGCAACGCCACGAAGTCGGCGTGGCCGGGACGTGGGATATCGGTGAAGGCGGCATAATCGGCCTTGCGGTAGTTGCGGTTGGCGAAGGTGATGGTCAGCGTGCCGTCGCTTTCGCGCCGGTCGTCGATTCGGGGCAGGTCGTCTTCGATGCGCGGCGTGGTGCCCTTGGCGCCGCTTTTGCGCCGCTGAAGGTCGGCGACGAAGTCGCCGGCCGCGAGCGGCAGCGACGCCGGCACGCCGCGCAGCGTGACGCCTACCGATGGCGCGTGCGAAGCACCGAAGATTTCCAAACGGAAGCGTTGGCCGAATGTATCCATAGTCTTAGCGTTTGAGCTTTTCAAAGTTTTCGAGGAAGCCCGGGAACGACTTGGCGATGCAGTCCGTATCGTCGATCCGGACGGGTCCGTCGGCAAAGAGGGAGGCTACGAGCAGGGCCATGGCCAGGCGATGGTCGCCGTGCGAAGAGCAGGAAGCCTTCCACAACCGCCGGTTCTCCTCGCCGTAGATGGTCATCTCGCCGCCTGAGACCGTGGTTCTTACGCCCAGCTTGCCGAATTCTTCGGCGAAGCTTTCCGCCCGGTTGCTTTCCTTGTTCTTGAGCCGTCCGATACCGGAGATCACGCTCTCGCCGTGCGAGAAGGCTGCCAGGACAAAAAGCGGAGCGAACAGGTCGGGCGCATCGTTGATGTCGAAATAGAAAGGACAGAGAATCGAGCGGCGGACGGAAATCGTGTTCTTCTCGGGGTCACGGACGATATCGACGTGGTTCTGCCGGAGCAGTTCGAAGATCACGGCGTCGGACTGACGGGAAAGCAGGTCCAGCCCCCGAAGCGTAACCTCGCCGGCTACGGCGCCGGCGACCAGCAGCATGGCGGCCGCGCTCCAGTCGCGCTCCACTTCGAGTCCCAGCACGGGTGTGATGCGCTGGTGCGGGTCGATATACCAGGTCCGGTAATAATTATCTTCTTCCTGCGTGTTCTTGTCGGCCAGCTCGGGGCAGTCGTAGCCCGTCAGCCCGAAGAACGAGGCGATATAGGTGGTCAGGTTGATATAGGGTTCGCTCGTAACGCCGGAGATGACCAGCGTGCTTTCGGAATCACACTGCGAGAGGGCCATCAGCATGCCTGAGATCATCTGCGAGCCTTTGCTACCGTCCACTTCCACCGCGCCGGCTTTGAGCCGGCCCCGGACGGTGACGGGCAGGTGGCTCCGGTCCGTAAAAGTGAGCCGGAGGCCCAGTTTGCGCAGCGCGGCGCGATGGTCGTCGACCTTGCGGCGCAGCAGGGTCTTTTCACCGCTTATTTCGATGGCTTCTTTCGTCAGACCGGCCAGTGGGATGCAGAGGCGGGCCAGCAGTCCCGATTCCCCTACGAACAGGCTGTTGTCGCGTACGCGGAGTCCGTCGTGCAGGATGTCCTGATGCCCCTCGATGGTGAGGATGGTGCCGTCGAGGGATACGTCGGCATACAGCGACTGCGCCACGCCGATAGCGGAAACGATGTCGTCGCAGAGCGTCACGCCGTAGAGTTTCGTGGTGCCGGTAGCCAGGGCGGCGAGCAGGATGGCGCGCTGGGCGTAGCTTTTGGAAGCGGGCAGTGCGGCTTCTCCCCGCAGCTTGAAGGCACTTTCCGGCAGCAGGTCGGCCACACAAGGCTGGCCGGAGGCAGTGGCGCCCTCCCGCGAAGGCGCGACGAAAAGGAAGGGGGCACCTTTTTCCAGGGCCTGGAAGCGCGAGTCGCGTCCGAGCGGTCCCATGGCGAAGGCCAGCAGCCTGCCGGGCTCGAAGCCGTCGTACAGGGCAAGGACCGTCGCTGCATCTTCCGGGCGGGTGGCCGTGGTGACGATCTTCACGATGTCGGCTCCTTCCCGCAGGGCCTGGGCGGCTATCTCCCGCAGCCGCGGGAGCGGCTCGGTATTCGTGTAGTTGTGCCAGGAAAGGATGATCCGGGTCCCGTGGTTCAGGGCCAGGTTCAGCAGCCATTGCTTGGAGTTTTCCGGGAAATCGAGCGGGATGTCCACGTAATCCGCGCCCGCGAGGATGGCTGCGGAGAGCTTTTCGGCAGCCTCTGCAACCTGGGAGGGCAGGGAAACGTGGCAGGTGGCGATCAGTTCGGCTTTCCGCTGGCAGGAGAAGATGTCCCGGATTTCGTCCGTATCGAAGTCACACTCGTCGAGCCGGACCTCCACGGCGGCTCCGGGCCGGGAGGCGGCCAGGAACTTGCACCAGTCTGCTCCGGTGTCTTTCAGGCTGTAACAGATTCTTCCCATAGCCTGGCAGTTCCGATGGCGGTCGGAAGCACATAACGGATCGTCTCGCCGGAGCGCTTCTTGTCCTGGAGGATGGCTTTGTGCAGTTCGGCTTCAGGGACAGGCGGCTCAACGGGCAGACCGCACGCCGCGAAATCCTGGCGGATGCGCTCGGCATCTTCGGCCTGCAGCAGGCCTTTTTCACAGGCCATCCGGGCGGCCATCACGATGCCGATGGCCACGGCCTCACCGTGTGCATAGCGGGAGCTGCATTTTTCAATGGCGTGGCCGAAGGTGTGGCCCAGGTTGAGCAGGCGGCGTACGCCGTGGTCTTCCGGATCCTGTGATACAAAGTCCATCTTGATCTGGCCGGCCCGCCGCACGAGCCACTGCGGCACTTGCGGCCTTTCAGCCCGGAAAACCTCCACGGCCGATTCATAGGCGTGGCTGTCAGCCAGCAGGAAGGTCTTGAGCATCTCCGCGGCGCCGCAGCGAAGTTCCCGCAAAGGGAGTGTCTGCAGGAAATCCGTGTCAATCAACACGAATTCCGCCTGGCGGAACGTGCCGAGCATATTCTTGTAGCGGTCGAAGTTCACACCGTTCTTTCCGCCGATGGCCGCATCGACCTGTGCAAGCAGCGTAGTGGGCACAAGCCCGAATTTCACGCCCCGCTTGTAGATGGAAGCCACGAAACCCGTGATGTCGGTGGTGATGCCGCCGCCGACACCGATCAGGAAAGTGTCGCGGTCCGCCTGAAGTTCCAGCAACTGCGTCACCAGCCGATCTACCGTGGAGAGGGTCTTGTCCTGTTCGGAAGCCTGCACCCAGAGCACGGGACATCCCCAGGCCTCGAGGATGCCGCGGCCCTGGAACCAGCTGTCTGCAATCAGGATGGTTCCCGTCCGGGGAAACAGGTCGGCGACGCTGCCGTATGAGAGATTATTCTTCAATACTGCCGGCGACAATGTTGGCGATCCGTGCGCGGAGCTTGCCCGTGCCACCCTTGTCGGTCGGGTGGACGCGGTGAGCCAGGATGATGACGGCTGTCTTGCTGTCGAGGTCCATGATGACGGAAGTTCCGGTGTAGCCGGTGTGGCAGATGGTGCGGGTGCGGCTGAAGAGGTCGCCGCGCAGGCCGGCCGCTTCACTGCGGTTGTCCCAGCCGAGGGCGCGACCGATCCACTCGTCGTTGTCGGCCGGTACGGTAGCCATGGTATTCACGGCCATCGGACTGAGGATGCGTTTGCCGTTCACGGCGCCGCCGTTCATGATGGCCGCGCAGATTACGGAAAGGTCCTCGCAGTTCGAGAACACGCCGGCGTTGCCCGAATTGCCGCCGTTGGCCAGGCGGGCCAGCGGGTCGTGCACCTCGCCGAGCAGGCATTTGCCGTCATCCTGCATTTCGGTCGGAGCCACGAGCGGCATCCATTCCGGATGGCGTTCCTTCGGCATGTAACCCGTATGCTTGAGTCCGAGTGCGCCGAACACGTTCTTCTCGGCGTAGTCGCAGAGTTTCTCGCCCGTGATGTTCTGCAGGATGTTCTGCACCGTCACGAAGTTGAGGCAGCTGTACATATAGCCGGTCTTCGGGCGGAAGTTGCGCTTGATCTCGTTGGCGATGTGCCAGATCAGCGAGTCGGGGCTGTTCACGCCGAAGCGCTCCAGATAAGAGGCGGTGGCGATGTAGGGAGCCAGACCGGAGGTATGCGTCATGACGTCCTGCACGGTGATATCCACCTTCTCGCCGGTGGCCGGATCGACCCAGGGCTTGAAGTCGGGGATGTACATGTCCACTTCATCGGTCAGGCGGACATAGCCGTTCTCGACCAACTGCATGAACGAAAGCGTAGTGCCCACGCATTTGCTTACGGATGCCAGGTCGAAAATGGTCTCCGGCGTCATCGGGATCGTGTCGGGCACCACCTGCTTGTTGCCGTAGGCCTTCAGGAACACGATCTTGTCGTCGCGCACCACGCTGACGACGCAGCCCGGAATGTTACCCTCTTCGATGGCCCGGGCCACCTCGCGGTCGATCTGGTTGAGCTTCGCGGAATTCATCCCCATCGATTCAGGGGTGACATGCTTTAGTGTGCCTTCCGGGACTTGCGCGGCACACGCCGCCACGAGCGCGACGGCGGCAATGAAAAACAGTATCCTTTTCATGATTTGCAAGAGATTTCGATGTCCGTCTTGCAAATATATAAAAAAAACCGGTCCCCGAAAAGGGAACCGGCTTTAAAGAAAAGTGTGTCGGAGGATTATTCCTCGCGACGGCCACGGCGCTCGCCACCACGGCGGTCGCCACGGTCACCGCGACGTTCGCCGCCACGGCGGTCGCCGCGCGGACGACGGTCGCCACCCCGGCGCTCGCCGGCTGCACCCTGTGCAGCAGCGGAAACACCGGCGTTCGGCGACAGGTCGCGTTTGCCGTACACTTCACCGTTGCAGATCCAGACCTTCACGCCGAGAACGCCGACCTTGGTGTGAGCCTCAGCCAGTGCGTAGTCGATATCGGCGCGGATGGTGTGGAGCGGGGTACGTCCTTCCTTGAACATTTCGCTACGGGCCATTTCGGCGCCGCCGACGCGGCCGCTGATCTGGACCTTGATGCCCTCGGCGCCCATACGCATGGTCGAAGCGACGGCCATCTTGATGGCGCGACGGTACGACACGCGGCCCTCGAGCTGACGTGCGATGTTGTTGGCGACGATGTTGGCGTCGACCTCGGGACGTTTGACCTCGAAGATGTTGATCTGGACATCTTTCTTGCAGATGTTCTTGAGCTCTTCCTTCAGCTTGTCGACTTCCGTGCCGCCCTTGCCGATGATGATACCCGGACGTGCGGTGTGGATGGTGACGGTGATGAGCTTCAGGGTGCGCTCGATGACGATCTTCGACAGGGATGCCTTGGCAAGGCGGGCGTTCAGGTACTCGCGGATCTTGGCGTCCTCGAGGATGCGGGTCGGATAGTCACCATACCAGTTGGAGTCCCAACCACGGATGATACCCAGACGGTTGCTGATCGGATTAGTCTTCTGTCCCATAATTATGCCTGCTCGGCCTCCTGTGCCGGTTCTTCTGCGGGTTTTTCATTCTTCGTTCCGACGATCACGGTCACGTGGTTCGAGCGCTTGCGGATGCGAGCGGCACGGCCCTGCGGCGCGGTGCGGATGCGTTTGAGCTGACGGCCGCCGTCGACCATGATGGTCTGGACGTACACGTTGCCGTTCTCAAGTTCCTTGCGCGAGTCTTCGTTCTTTGCCTCCCAGTTGGCGATGGCGCTGCGCACCAGCTTCTCCAGGCGGACGGAAGCCTCTTTCTTTGAATAATGGAGAATATCCAAAGCGCGGTTGACTTCGACACCCCGGACCAGGTCTGCAACCAGACGCATCTTGCGGGGCGACGTGGGGACATCATTCAGCTTAGCGATAGCTGTGTGTCTCTTTATCTCTTTCAGCCTTTCGGCCATTTCTCTTTTACGAGCTCCCATTGTTTACTCTTTTTTAAATTTTAACGGTTGCCGGAATGGCCCTTGAAGGTACGGGTCGGAGCGAATTCTCCGAGCTTGTGACCGACCATGTTCTCCGTGACGTAGACCGGAATAAACTTGGTACCGTTGTGGACGGCGATCGTGTGGCCTACGAAGTCAGGGGAGATCATGCTGGAGCGCGACCAGGTCTTGATGACTTCTTTCTTCATCGTGCCCTCGTTCATCGCGAGCACGCGTTTTTCCAGAGCTTCCTGGATATACGGACCTTTTCTAAGTGAACGACTCATAATCTTTTACAGTTTTATTCCGTTATTTCTTTCTTCTTTCAATGATGAACTTGCTGGAAGTCTTCTTGGGGTTACGAGTCTTGTAGCCCTTTGCAGGGAGGCCCTTGCGGGAACGCGGGTGACCGCCGGATGCACGGCCCTCGCCACCACCCATCGGGTGATCGACAGGGTTCATCACGACGCCGCGGTTGTGCGGCCTGCGGCCGAGCCAGCGCTTGCGGCCGGCTTTGCCGTGGCTTTCCAGGTTGTGGTCAGCATTGGATACGGTACCGACCGTGGCGCGGCAGGACACGAGAACCATACGGGTCTCACCCGAAGGGAGACGGAGGATGGCGTGGCCACCTTCACGGGCGGTCAGCTGGGCGAAAGTGCCCGCGCTGCGTGCCATCGCGCCACCGTTGCCGGGGCGGAGTTCGATGTTGTGCACGAGGGTACCGAGCGGAATTTCTGACAAAGGCAGAGCGTTGCCGATTTCAGGAGCTACTCCGGGACCGGAAGCGATGGTCTGGCCGACCTTGATTCCGTTGGGAGCAATGATATAACGTTTCTCGCCGTCACCGTAAACGACCAGCGCGATGCGGGCGCTGCGGTTCGGGTCGTACTCGATGGTCTTGACCACTGCGGTGTAGTTGTCCTTGTCACGAAGGAAGTCGATGACGCGGTACATCTTCTTGTGGCCGCCGCCGAGATAGCGCATCGTCATCTTGCCCTGGTTGTTGCGGCCGCCGGTTCCGCGGAGCGGACGGAGGAGGCTCTTCTCAGGGGTCGAGCAGGTAATCTCGTCGAATGCGCTGATTGCCTTATTTCTGGTACCGGGAGTCACCGGTTTGAACTTACGAATTGCCATGGCTTTCCTTAAATATTGCTATAGAAGTCAATCTTATCATCACCGGCCAGCGTGACAAACGCTTTCTTGTAGTGGTTTGTGCGGCCTGTCTGTAAACCGTTCTTCGTATAACGGCTCTTGCGTTTACCGTGGTAGTTCACCGTATTGACATCCTTTACCGAAACACCATACATCTGTTCTACCGCCTTCTTGATCTCAATCTTGTTGGCATCGCGGTCAACAAGAAAACCGTAACGGCCCAGCTTGTCGCCCAGGACCGTCATCTTCTCAGTTACGAGGGGTTTGATTAAAATTCCCATTGTCTGACAGTTTTATTTGCGTCTTTCAGCGATGATGTCCTGCACACCGTCGACCATCACCAGATGATTGGCATCCACGAGGGTATAGGTGTTGATTTCGTCAATGGTGATAACCTTGACTTCAGGAAGGTTGCGAGACGACAGGTAAATATTCTTGGAATTCTCAGGAAGCACGACGAGGGTCTTGCGGCCGTAGGCCTTCAGGTTCTCGAGGATCTTGATGAAATCCTTGGTCTTGGGGGCTTCCATTGCAAAGGGCTCGACCATCGTGATGGCGCCTTCCTTCGCCTTGTAAGACAGGGCGGAGAAGCGGGCGAGCTGCTTCAGCTTCTTGTTGAGCTTGAAGTTGTAATCACGCGGTTTGGGGCCGAAAGCGGTACCGCCGCCAACATAGATGTTGGACTTGATGCTGCCGTGGCGAGCACCTCCGCCGCCTTTCTGGCGACCCATCTTTTTGGTGGAGAAAGCGACTTCGCTGCGGTCCTTGGTCTTGTGGGTACCCTGGCGCTGGGCGGCAAGATACTGCTTGACGTCGAGATAGATCGCGTTGTCGTTGGGCTCGATGCCGAAAATGGTTTCGTCGAGTTCGACCTGCTTACCGGAAGCAGTGCCGTCAATTTTCAAAACATCCAGTTTCATAACGCTTAGTCCTCCAAAATTACATAAGATCCTTTGGCTCCGGGGACGGAACCCTTGACGATGACCAGATTGTTCTCAGGGATGACCTTGATGACCTCGAGGTTGAAGACCTTGACGCGGTCTCCGCCCATGTGGCCGGCCATGCGCATGCCTTTGAATACGCGCGAAGGCCAGGAGGATGCACCCATGGAACCGGGGTGACGGAGACGGTCGTCCTGACCGTGGGTCTGTCCGCCGACGCCCTGGAAGTGATGGCGTTTCACAACGCCCTGGAAACCTTTACCCTTCGAGATACCGGTAACGTCGATCCACTTGAGTTCCCGCTGGGTGAGGGATTCGAGCGTGATCTTGTCACCGAGCTTGAGCTCCATCGGGAAGTCGTTCTTGAACTCGACGAGCTTGCGCTTGGGAGTGGTCCCTGCCTTTTCAAAGTGCCCTTTCAGGGGCTTGCTGGCGTGCTTTTCTGAGATTTCGTCATAGGCAAGCTGTACAGCGGCGTAACCGTCTTTCTCAACTGTACGGATTTGCGTAACAACACACGGACCAGCCTCAATCACAGTGCATGGAAGATTTTTTCCCTCGGCACTGAACACGGAAGTCATTCCGATTTTCTTTCCAATAATACCAGGCATTTGGTGCTTAATTTGGTGTTTACTAATAAGTTAAATAGTCCTGCGCATTTTTCGCAGGGCTGCAAATGTACGGAGAATTATCCAAATGGCCAAACTTTTTTGTATTTTTGTAGTTATGAAACAGACACTTATGATTTTGCTGGCCGCGGCCTTCGTCGTGGCGGTTTCCTGCGGTAAAAATGAAAAACAGCCGGCGGCGGAAGCGCCGGCCGTCGCGGAAGCGGCGGCCGACGATCTCGCGGCGGTGGCCGGTGATGGCCTCGCAGGAGCGATGTCGATGGACGACTACGAGCACAAGTTCCCCAAAGAGTGGCGCAACCACACAATCGAAGTGACGGGCCAGAAAGGCAAGGGCGAAGATGAACCGGACATCAAGGCCATCCTCGACGCCATCGTCGAAGTCTTCCCGCTGCCGATGCTCGTCCAATGGGGCAGAAACAATGCGGGTACCCCTGCCGCCGGAAGCAAGAAGGCCGAAATCTACTGGGACCAGGACAACTTCTTCATCGGTGGCTGCTGGAAGGACCCGATGGGCAACTTTGACGATCATTTCGAACTCAAAGCCTGGCAGGTCAACATCGGCACCTGGCTGGTAGGTCTCAATTATCAGCCCCTTTGGGACGGCGACGACGGCGTCGGCGTCTACGGCAACCAGGTTTTCTGGTGGTACGCCCCTAAAGGCGACGCGAACCTCTTCCCGATCGAATATGATGAAGACCACCCTCGCCTTCCCGACGACGGTGATCCCCATTTCGACCGCGAAGAAAACACCATCAGCTTCCCCGGCTCCCCCGACCCCGCCTCCGACCTCCTCCACTTCAACGGCTGGTGGTTCGTCCACTGGTAACCGTCACCCCCTTCCGGCATCTCCGACATCTCTGACGCCACCGGCGTGTCCGGTTCGACGGGCTTGACCGGGGAGCCTCTCCTCCCGCCAAACAGCCGCAACCTGATCGGCCCTACACGCTCTGTAGGGCCGTTATTTTTGCGCCAAGCCCCGGTCTCGGCCCTTGGCGCAAAGGGAACACCGCGAGAAGGAGCCGGAAGAAGGACTGGCTTGCGGCTGTTTGGCTGTCCCAAAGAAATTTCGTATTTTTGAAAATTGCTTTGGCAAAAATAGAATTAATCCATCCTCATATGAAAAAAATCATCCTTCTGGCAGCTGCGTTGATGGTGACGCTCAGCGCATTTGCCGCCAAACCCCCGCTCGACCACTCCGTCTATGACAATTGGAAGAGCGTGAGCGGCCTCACCGTGCAGAACGACGGTGACTGGGCCCGCTGGACCGTCGCTCCGCAGGAGGGCGACCTGGTACTCCATCTTTATAATGTGAAGACGGGAAAGACTTTCGACCTGGAACGCGCCACCGGCGCCAGGATTTCGGAAGACGGCACCAAGCTCGTGTACCGCATCACTCCGAAGTTCCAGGAAACCCGCCAGGCGAAGATCGACAAGAAGAAACCCAACGAGATGCCCAAGGACAGTCTCGGCATCCTCGACCTGACAAGCGGCCGGATCGAGAAGTATCCTTTTGTAAAGAATCTCAAGATGGGCGACAAGATGAACGACTACGTTGCCTTCCAGGATGCCGAGAAGCCGGCCCCGAAGAAGGATCCGAAGGCAAAGGAAGCCGGTGAAACCAAGGAAGGCGAGAAGCCGGCCAAGCCCGAACCCAAGAAAGCCGAGCCCAAGGACAATCTTTATATCCTGAACATCAACACCCTGGCCATCGATACGATTGCCTGCGTGGAGTCGTTCATCGTCTCGGAAAAGGGCGACAAGGTGGCCTACATCACCAAGCCCGACAAGAAGGACAGCGTGAACGTGCGCGGCGTCTTCCTCTATAATCCCGCCTCCCGGGCGAAGACCGAAGTGCTGACCGGCGAGAAGCAGGCGACCTTCAAGAGCCTCGCCTTCAACGACGAGGCCGACCGTCTGGCTTTCTTCGCCACGCTCGACACCGCCAAAGATGCCAAGAAGAGCCTCGATCTCTATCTGTATGACGGCGCCAAGGCTACCAAGGCCGTGGCTCACGACTCGTCGAAGCTTCCGAAGGGATGGAAGCTGGGCGATGCGGCCGCCGTCCGTTTCTACGATGATTTCGTGACCTTCGGCACCTGCCCGATCCCGCGCGAGAAAGACACCACGCTGGTGGAATTCGAGCAGCCCAAGCTCGACATCTGGGTGTGGAACGACGAGTACATCCAGCCCGTGCAGAAGAACAACCTGCGCCGTGACCAGGCCAAGACCTATCTGGCGAAAGTGAACTTCGACGGCAGCGGCTTCGTGCAGCTGGCCGACGAACAGATTCCGAATGTCAGTTTCACCGACAAGAACAAGCAGGACTACATCATCGTCTCCACCGACAAGCCGTATCGTGTGCAGCGCAGCTGGAGCTATGCGGCGCATAGCGATATCTACAAGATGTCGCTCAAGGACGGCAAACGCGAACTCATCTGCAAGGACGCCCCGTTCAGCAACCTGTCGATCTCTCCCGACGGCGCCTATGCCGTAGGTTTCCAGACCAAGGAAAACAACTGGTATCTCTATACGCTTGCCACGGGCCAGTTCAAGGAACTGACCTCCCAGCTCGGCGTCACTTTCTGGAATGAAGAGGACGACCATCCGGCCGATCCGGGTGCCTGGGGACGCGCCGTCTGGTCGGAAGATTCGAAGTTCTTCTGGATTCCGGACCAGTATGACATCTGGCAATTCGATCCCACGGGTGCCGTTGCGCCTTTCCGCGTGACGGAAGGTGTCGGCCGCAATACCAAGACGACCTATAATTATACCAATCCCTACTCCGATCCTGAAGCCCGCGGCCCGATGGGCTTTGGCGGCGCCGAGGTCAAGGCCGGCAAACCCGCCTGGTTCACGACGTTCAACCATACGACCAAAGAGCGCGGCTACGCGATGAAGGACCTCACCAAGAAGAAGGCGAAGCTGCAGAAGATGGTAGAAGGCCCCTGGAGCTTCGGCAGCCTGGCCGTCTCGGCGGGCAAGAAGGGCAACGCCTATATCTATACCCGCGGCAACTTCGAAGACGGCAACAATGTCTGGATGACGCGCGACAATTTCAAGACCCAGCAGCAGATGAGCGACATCAACCCGCAGCAGCGCGACTACAACTGGGGTACGGTGGAACTCGTGAGCTGGACCAGCGCCGACGGCAAGCCGCTCGAAGGCCTGCTCTTCAAACCCGAGAACTTCGATCCGAAGAAGAAGTATCCGATGATGATCTACTTCTACGAGCGCAATTCCGAGACCCTCTACAACAGCCGCGTCCCCGCACCGAGCGCTTCGACGATCAACATCCCGTATTTCGTCAGCAACGAATACCTGGTGTTCGTACCCGACCTCGTCTATACCGACGGCCATCCGGGCCAGAGCTGCCTCAAGTGCCTGATGCCGGGCGTTGACATGCTGTGCCAGTATCCCTGGGTGGATGGCGACAACATGGCCATCCAGGGCCAGAGCTGGGGCGGCTACCAGGTGGCTTACCTGATTACCCAGACGAACCGCTTCAAGGCGGCCGGCGCCGGCGCTCCTGTCAGCAACATGACCAGCGCCTACGGCGGCATCCGCTGGGAGAGCGGCATTGCCCGTACCGGCCAGTATGAGGAAGGCCAGAGCCGTATCGGCAAGGACCTGTGGAGCGGCTTCGACCTCTATGTGGAGAACTCCCCGCTGTTCCACGTGCCGAATGTGACCACGCCCGTGCTGATCATGCACAACGATGCGGACGGCGCCGTGCCGTGGTGGCAGGGCATCGAGTTCTACAACGGCCTGCGCCGCTGCGGCAAGCAGGCATGGCTGCTGCAGTACAACGACGAAGCGCACAACCTGCGCGAGCGCCGCAACCGCAAGGACCTGAGCATCCGTCTCAGCCAGTTCTTCGACCACTTCCTCAAGGGCGCTCCGATGCCCGTGTGGATGTCGAAGGGCGTTCCCGCCACCCTCAAGGGCATCGAATACGGTTATGGATATGATGAGGACTAAACGATGAAACGATTCGTATTTGCATTGACCATCATGGCTCTTATGACCGCATGCGGTGAGAAGGCGCCGAAGGAACCGGTGCTCGAAAAGCACGACGTGGCCATCGTTGACGGCCATTTTACCCCCGAGATCATGCACCAGTTGGGCAAGGTCTCCGACCTGCAGGTCTCGCCCGACGGATCGAAGATCCTCTACGGCGTAGCCTACACCTCCATCGAAGAGAACCGCAGCAACCGCAACCTCTTCGTAATGAACATCGACGGCAGCGACAACCATCAGCTGACGCATTCACCCAAGAGTCTTTCCAACGCCCGTTGGATTGACGGCGGCAAGCGCATCGCCTACCTGAAGGGCGGACAGATGTATGTGATGAATGCCGACGGCAGCGGCGCGCGCCAGGTAAGCGATGTACCGGGCGGCATGTCCGAGTTCAAGATCCACCCGAAAGGCGACTACGTGATGTACGTCTCCGAGTTCAAGGTGGACAAGAAACCCGTCGACATCTATCCCGACCTGACCAAATCCACGGCCCGTACCATCGAGGGCCTGATGTACCGCCACTGGGACCACTTCGTGGAGAACATCCCGCACACGTATTTCGCCAAGTTCGACGGCAAAACGCTCGGCGAAGGGGTGGATATTCTCGACGGTGCGCCGTTCGAGCTCCCCACCGAGCCTTTCGGCGGCCTCGAACAGCTCGATTTCGCCCCGGACAGCTACCAGATCGCCTACTCCTGCCGCAAGCTCACCGGCCGTGACTACGCCTTCTCCACCAACACCGACATCTATGTGTACAACATGGAGGAGCAGGCCGGCGTCGGCCATCCGCAATACAACGCTTCGGCCGGCATGATGGGCTACGACACCGAGCCCGTGTGGTCGCCCGACGGGACGACCATCGCCTGGCTGAGCATGGAGCGCGATGGATACGAGGCCGACAAGGTCCGCCTGTTCATCTCCCCGATCGTCTCTGGCGAACGTATCGAGCTGTCGAAGAACTTCAAGTACAATGTCGGTTCACCGGTCTGGTCGCCCGACTCGAAGGAAATCTACTTCAGCGCTGAAGTGGAAGGCGTCAAGGAAATCTGGAAAACCGACCTGAAGGGCAACTTCAGCCGCGTGACCAAGGAACACGAATGGTATGACTACGGTACCCCGATCCTCGTGGGCGACCGCATCATCACTACCCAGACCTCGCTGCTGCGCCCGGCCGAGATCGTTTCGATCTCGCTGGCCAACGGCACCTGGAACGTGCTCTCGCACGAGAACGACGAGATCTTTGCCAAGCTTGAGGTCCCTTCGGTCGAAGAGCGCTGGATTCCGACCACCGACGGCAAGAAGATGCTTACCTGGGTCGTCTATCCGCCCAAGTTCGACGCTTCGAAGAAGTATCCGGCCATCCTGATTTGCCTCGGCGGCCCTCAGGGCGCCATCACGCAGGGATGGTCGTATCGCTGGAACTACCGCCTGATGGCCTCACAGGGCTACATCGTGGTCCTGCCGAACCGCCGCGGCACGACGGCCTTTGGCCAGGAGTGGTGCGAACAGATCTCCGGCGACTACATCGGTCAGAACATGAAGGATTACTTCTCCGCAGCCGATGCGCTGAAGGCAGAGCCTTATGTGAGCAAGATGGCGGCCGCGGGCGCCAGCTACGGCGGTTACTCCGTGTACTACCTGGCGGGCATCCACCAGGGCCGCTTCTCGGCCTTCGTGGCGCACGCCGGCATCTTCAACGAGGAATCGATGTATATGTCGACCGAAGAGATGTGGTTCCCCGACTGGGACAACGGCGGCTGCAAGACCCCCGGCGTCTATATGGCCGGCTCGCCGTGGAGCAAGACCCCGGCATCCGTCCGCCACTACGCCAACTCGCCGCATAAACTGGTCCAGAACTGGGACACCCCGATCCTGGTCACCCACGGCGAACTGGACTACCGCGTCCCCGTCGAGCAGGGCATGTCAGCCTTCAATGCCGCGCAGATGATGGGCGTCCCCTCGAAGATGATCCTCTTCCCCGACGAAAACCACTGGATCCTCAAGCCCCAGAACTCCGTCCACTGGAACCGCGAGTTCTTCGCCTGGCTCGACCAGTACTGCAAATAAGACAAGGTGCCCGGTCGAAGCCGGGCATGACAAACGATGTGACCCCGGGGCTTGACCCGGGGTCTTTTTCGGCCCATGGCGCGCATTGTTTTCCATATCGACGTCAACTCGGCTTTTTTGAGCTGGACGGCGGTCAAACTCATCCAGGAAGGCCAGCCCGACATCCGGCTGGTGCCTTCGGTGGTGTCGGGCGACCCGGACGACCGGCGGAGCATCATCGCCGCCGCATCGATTCCGGCCAAAAAGTTGGGAATCCGGTCCGCACAACCCCTGTCGATGGCGCTTCGGAAGTATCCGCAACTGGTCATCGTGCGGGGCGACTGGCATTGGTACAAGCAGTGCTCCGACGCTTTCATTGCAATCTGCCGCAGATACAGTCCCGTCCTCCAGCAATTCAGCATCGATGAATGCTTCATCGATATGACGCTCAGATGCGGCGGCCGCGACCCGGCGGAGGTTGCCACCCGGCTGAAAGATGAAGTCAAGTCCCGGCTGGGATTTACCGTGAATGTCGGTGTCGGCCCCAACAAGCTGCTGGCCAAGATGGCCTCGGATTTTGAGAAGCCCGACAGGGTGCATACGCTCTGGGAAAATGAAATCCCTGAAAAGATGTGGCCGCTGCCCGTCCGCGACCTGCTTTGGGTCGGACGCAAGACCGAAGAGCGCCTCGTGGCCTACGGCATCAATACCATCGGCGACCTGGCGCGGCTGGAGGCGGGTCAGCTGACACGACTCGTCGGCCGCAAATTCGCCCAACAGCTTCACGACAACGCCAACGGCCGCGACGATTCCCCGGTGGAAACCGAAATGGCCGAAGCCAAGAGTTACAGCGCCGAGCGGACATTCAAAGGCGATCTTTCCGACCCGAAAGCCCTCGACCGGGAGCTGTTCAACGTAGCCTGCATCGTGGCCCACCGTATCCGGCGCGATTCCTTCCGCGCATCGACCATCTCGCTCACAATCAAGTACAAGGATTTCACCGTCGCACAGAAGCAGTGCCAAGTTGCGCAGCCTACCGACGTGACGGCGGTAATCTTGAATGAGGCCCGCCGGATGCTGTCAGAAGTCTGGGACGGGGTTACGCCCCTGCGGCTCGTCGGCCTCGGCGTCAGCAAACTCACCCACGAGTCCGTCGTCCAGATGTCGCTGTTCGAGGACCCGAAGATGGAATACTATCGGGAATGGGACCGGCAGTACGACGAGCAGCGGGCGCTTGCCGAAGATGCCCGTTTGCTGGCCTATGAACGCACGCACAATCAGACGGCCTCAGCAGAGATTCAGACGGCTTCAACGGTCTCGCCGGTTTCGTCGTCCACGACCGCTTCGACCAACGACCCCTTGATCTTCAGACATCCCGACGGAGAGTCAGCCCTGGCGGCAGCCAAGAAAGCCATCAAGGAGCATCCCTCCTACCGTTTCCAGCGGCGCAGGAGCGCTGGCACAACGGGCAGCACTGACTGTTTCGAAATCCTCGACGGCCAGACGGTCATCGAGCGACACCTGATCTGTTCCACCACGACCTGACATCTTACCTGGCTGGCTTAAGCAAGCTGCCTCCCCGCCTAACGCTGCCAAATAGCCGCAAGTCCGTCCTTCTTCCGGCTCCTTCTCGCGGTGTTCCCTTTGCGCCAAGGGCCGAGACCGGGGCTTGGCGCAAAAAAAAACGGCCCTACAGAGCGTGTAGGGCCGATCAGGTTTCGGCTGTTTGGCGGGAGGCCCGGGTGGGCCGCTAGCAGAGTTTCAGGAACACCTCCATGGCCTGGTATTCGGCCATGCCGAGTTCGTCGTAGAGGCGGGCGGTGTTCTGGGTACGTTCTTCGGCGCGCTGCCAGAACTCGCGCGGATCTTCGCCCGGGAAGGGCACGATGTCCTTCTGGGAGAGGTGGCGGAAGATGGCATGGCGTTTCTTGATGACCTCGTCGGGGCTCAGGGGGACGGCCATGTCCACGCGGCCGAGTTCCCATTCCATCCAGGCACCGCGGTAGAGCCAGATGTGCGTGTCGGCAATCCACGGGCAGCCTTCTTCGCGGAGCTGCTCAACGGCTTCCAGCGCGGCTTCCGTGCAGACGCGGTGCGTGCCGTGCGGGTCGGCCAGGTCGCCGGCCATGAAGATCATGTGCGGTTTCAGGTCGGAGATGAGCTTCTTGATGATGTCCACGTCGGCCTGCGTGCGCGGATTCTTCTTGATGCCGCCCGATTCGTAGAACGGAAGGTTGAGGAAGTGTGCGTTCGTGTTGTCGTCCAGTCCGAAGGACCGGACGGCGCCACGGGCTTCGCTGCGGCGGATGGCACCTTTGATTTCCAGGAGCTTACGCGGCTCCGGTTCCCCGGGGACCTTGCTGTCGACCAGTGCCTTGACCTCGTCGAACTTGTCGGCGAAGCCCAGCTGGTAGGCTGCGTCCATATGCTGGAGCACCACGTCGTCGTGGACAGCCACGTTGCCGGAGGTTTCGTAGGCTACGTGGACATTGTGTCCCTGGCTTGCGAGGCGGATGAACGTGCCGCCCATCGAGATGACATCGTCATCGGGGTGCGGCGAAAAGATGAGCACGGTCTTCGGGAAAGGCTTGGCGGAAACCGGACGGGTCGAATCGTCGGCATTGGGCTTGCCGCCGGGCCAGCCGGTGATGGTATGCTGCAGGTCGTTGAAGACGTCGATATTGATCTTGTCGTAAGGGCCGAAGCGTTCGATCAGCTCGCCCAGCGAGTTGTCGAGATAGTCTTTTTCCGTGAGCTTGAGGATGGGTTTATGGACGGTCTGGCAGAGCCACACCACGGCGCCGCGGACAAATTTGCGCGTCCAGTCGCAGGGGCCGATGAGCCAGGGCGCGACGACGCGGGTGAGCTTGCCGGCGGCGTTCTGGTCGACGAAGAAGCTGATGTCTTCGTGGGCCTGGAGATAGGAGGCCGGGCAGGCCGGGTTCGGGTTGTCTTCGGCGATGGCTTTTACGGCGGCGGCCTTGTCTTCGCCCCATGCCATCAGGACGATCTTCTTGGCCGAGAGCATTGTGCTCAGGCCGATGGTCAGGGCCATCGTCGGGGTGGAGGCCATGTCGCCGTTGAAGAAGCGGGCCTGGCGCTTGCGGGAAGGATAGGAAAGGCGCACGGTGCGGGTGCGGCTCTTGGGCGTAGTGCCGGCTTCGTTGAAGCCGACCTGTCCCTGTTCGCCGATGCCGATCACCAGCAGGTCGAGGTTGCGGGCGATCTGGTCGAAAGCGGCGTTGTATTCGGTGATTTTGTCCTGCGGGACACTGCCGTCCGGGATATGGATGTTCTCTTCGAGGATGTCCACCTTGTCGAGCAGGGCCTCGTGCAACTGGTAGTTGCGGCTCTGGCGCTCTTCGCGGGTGGAAGGATAATACTCGTCGATCGAGATGACCTCCACGTTTTTGAAAGACACTTCACCGGCCTGGTAGCGGCGAGCCAGCTCGTTGTAGAGCGGGGTCGGGGTGGAGCCGGTGGTCAGGCCGAGGCGGAACAGGCGCCCTTCGGTCTTCCGGATGGCATCTACGATGAGGTCGGCCACGGCATTCGAGGCCGGGAAGGCGTCGTCGAAAATGTGGGTCCAGACTTTTTCATAGGAGTGAAGGATTCCTTTCGGCAGGTCTTTCTCGATCAGGCCGCCATCATAGGGGAGGGTAAAGTGATCGCGTTTCATATCCTTGTATTTTATCTGTGCAAATATAGGAGTTTTGCCGTAACGATATACTCCCCAAAAATAGGGAGCCGCTTTGTTTTCTCGCGGGATTTGTGTATTTTTACCGATTGCAAACCCAAATACCATCGATATGTTCGAAAAAGAAATCTATATCTCGCGCAGGAAACGGCTTCTGGAAAGCGTGAAGGAAGGCGTGATCCTCTTGCTGGGCAACAGCGAAGCCAGCTGCAACTATCCCGATAACCAGTACCAGTTCCGTCAGGACAGCTCGTTCCTGTACTTCTTCGGGCTCGACAAGCCCGACCTGGCCGCCGTCATCGATGCCGATACGGGCCGGGAAGTGATTTTCGGCAACGACGTGGACATCGACGACATCATCTGGATGGGCCCGCAGCCCCTCGTTGCCGACCAGGCGGCAGAAGTCGGCGTCCGCGAAACGGCGCCGCTTGCCAAACTGGCTGATTGCCTGAAAGAAGCGAAAGCCAAGGGCCGCACCATCCACATCCTGCCGCCCTACCGCAACCACAACAAGATGCTGTTGCACCGGATGCTCGGCATCCCGCTCGACGGCTTGAAGGAAGCAGCCAGCGTGGCGCTCATCAAAGCCGTGGTGGCGCTTCGTCTGGTGAAGGAGCCGTGCGAGATCGCTGAGATCGACAAGGCCTGCAACCTGGGCTACACAATGCACGTGACCGCGATGAAGATGATGCGTCTCGGCATGGTGGAGCAGGAGATCGTGGGCGTGATGGAAGGCGTCTGCCACAGCGGCGGCGTGATGACCTCGTTCCCCACCATCCTCTCGCAGCACGGCGAAACGCTCCACAACCACTGCCACGACGCCGTGCTCACGGAGGGCCGTCTCTGCGTGATCGATGCTGGCGTTGAGATCGCCTCGCACTACTGCTCCGACAACACGCGTACCCTGCCCACGGGCGGAAAGTTCACCCAGAAGCAGAAAGACATCTACAATATCGTCCTGGCCGCGAACGACTATGCGCGCGAAGCCTCCTTCCCCGGCGTGACCTACCGCGAAGTGCACCTGGGCGCCTCGAAGATCATCGTGCAGGGCCTCAAGAACCTGGGCCTGGTGCGGGGCGACGTTGACGAGATGGTGGCCGCGGGCGTGCAGGGCCTCTTCATGCCGCACGGTCTGGGCCACAACATGGGCCTCGACGTGCACGATATGGAAGACTTGGGCGAGAACTACGTGGGATACGATCCCGACCAGACCCGCGCCAAACAGCTCGGCCTGGGCTCGCTGCGCATGGCGCGCAAGCTCGTCCCCGGCCACGTGATTACCGATGAACCGGGTATCTACTTCATCCCCGCGCTGATCGAGAAATGGAAGAGCGAAGGCCACAACGCACAGTTCGTGAACTTCGACAAACTGGAGAGCTACTACGACTTCGGCGGCATCCGCCTCGAAGACGACCTGCTGATCACGGCGCAGGGCGCCCGCATCCTCGGCGTGAAGCGCATCCCCATCACGGTGGAAGAAATTGAAAATACTATGTATACTGACTGATATGAATATGAAAAAGAGCCTCTTCACCCTTGCCGCCCTGCTGCTCTGGATTGCAGCGGGTGCGCAGAGCATCGGCCAGGCCGAACTCAAGGAGATCCAGGGCAGCTTCGTCAAGGACGCCTCCACCAAAGCCATCCAGAACGCCCTGACGACCGACCGCGACATCAAGGCCTTCACCTACAACCACGAAAAGGCCGGCAAGATCGACCACTTCTTCAAGTATCGCTGCGATGTCAAGGGCATCACGAACCAGCTGAGTTCCGGACGCTGCTGGATGTTCACCTCGATGAACGTGCTGCGCCCGACCGTCATGAAGAAATTCGAACTGAACAATTTCGACTTCTCGCACAACTATTCCTTCTTCTGGGACCAGTTCGAGAAGGCGAACCTCTTCCTGGAGAACGTCATCGCTACGACTGACCGCGACATCACCGACCGGGACGTGGAGTTCTATTTCAAGGCGCCCGTTGCAGATGGCGGCGTATGGAACCTTTTCTGGGACATCGCCGAGAAATACGGCGTGGTACCGCAGGAGATCATGCCTGAGACCGAGCACTCCAACAACACGGCCCAGATGCGCGGCGTGCTGAACGAGCTGCTGCGTACCGGTGGCTGGCATCTGCGCGAGATGGCCGCATCCGGCGCCAAAAAGAAAGCGCTCGAAGCCAAGAAGATAGAAATCCTCAAAGAGGTCTACCGCGTGCTGGCGCTCTGCCTCGGCGAGCCGCCGACGGAGTTCACATGGCGCTACCGGGATGCCAAGGGTAATGTCAAGACGCTCAAGACCACCCCGCTGGAGTTCTACAAGAGCATCGTTCCGAAAGACTACAATCCCGACACGTTCATCATGATCATGAACGACCCGACCCGCGAATACTACAAGGTCTACGACATCGCGTCGTACCGCAATACATATGAAGGCGTCAACTGGTGCTACCTGAACCTGCCGAACGAGGAGATCAAACCGGCGGCCCTTGCCTCGATCAAGGACAACAACCCGCTCTACATCTCCTGCGACGTCGGCAAGCAGAGCGACCGGGCGAAAGGCATCATGGACGTGGATTACTACGATTACGCCTCGCTCTTCGGCATCACGCTCGATATGGACAAGAAGGCCCGTATCCTCACCCGCCAGAGCGGTTCCTCGCACGCCATGCTGCTGATCGGCTGCGATACCGATGAGAACGACGTTCCCGTGAAATGGGAACTCGAGAACAGCTGGGGCCCCGCCAGCGGCAACCATGGCTATGTGACCTTCACCGACGAATGGTTCAACGAATACCTGTTCCGTATCGTCATCCCTCGGAAGTACCTCAGCGAGAAGGCGCTCAACGCGCTCAAGACCAAGCCTGTCCAGCTCCCCGCCTGGGATTATATGTTTTGACGGGGCGCTGCCCCGAACCCCGCCGCTTCGGCCTGCTGTTGCACAGGCTCCCACAACGGCCTCCGCTAGCGCCTGATGGCGCATTTAGACACTTAAATGATTATTCTTAAAATTATCGCTGTCATCCTTGGCATCGCCGGCCTGGTGGGATGCGTACTTCCCGTACTCCCCGGGCCGCCGTTGTCGTGGGTCGGCATGCTGCTGGTGTTCCTGACCCATCCGGAAGGCATGACCAGCGGCCTGCTTATCGCCTGGCTGGTGGTCGCCGTCGTGGTGACGATTGTCGATTACCTGGCCCCTTCCTGGATTACCACCAAGACAGGCGGATCCAAGGCCGCGGGTCGCGGCAGTTTCGTGGGCCTGATCGTGGGTCTGCTGTTCTTCCCCCCGTGGGGTATGATCGTCGGCAGTTTTCTGGGCGCGCTGCTCGCGGAAGTCTTCGTGAGCGGACGCGATGTCGTCGATTCGGTCAAACCCGCCTTCGGCTCCTTCCTCGGTTTCCTGCTGAGCACCGGCCTGAAGCTGACCGCTTCAGGCGTGATGATCTTCTATATCATCAAATTCCTGTAAATAAAAAGAGCCGCTCCAACGAGCGGCTCTTTCATCATTGCATCATTCCCGGTTTGACCGGGAATCCGGGATCCTACCAGCCCGGGTTCTGCGTGATGTCGTAACCCTTGTCAGCATACTGACGGATGACGTCGGAGCAGATCGGCTCGAGGTAGTTGCGGACATCGACGTTGAGCGGGTCGCGGTCGGCGATGTTCTGCGGGA
>CAMVKH010000002.1 GCA_947168065.1 uncultured Bacteroidales bacterium | reverse complement strand
ATCAACGAACCAGGACTTATACAGTGCTTGAGCCTGCTCCTCTAAATTATGATTTTTTCGCCTCTTTGAAGTCAAGAAACGACGACCCCAACGGCCGTATGTACGAAGTGCGGTCATTAGGCGATAAATTTACGGTGTGAGAGTTTGACGTTGGTCTGGTTCACCATAGCGTAGCGCATGGTGGTGTCAATCTTGACGTGCCCCAGGAGTTTCTGTACCTGCTCCACGGGCATTCCTTTGTCTATGGCCATGGTGGCCAGTGTACGGCGGAACTTGTGCGGATGGATGCGCGGCACCTTGAGGCTGCGGCCCAGCTGGCGGAGGCGAACCTCAACGCCGGAGATCTGGAGCCGCTCGTGCGGTTTGTCCAGCGTTACGAACAGGGCTGGATTCTTATCCTTGCGGCTCTTGAGATATTGCTGCAGGTGTATCTTAGCCCGGGCGTTGAAATAAACCACACGCTCTTTGTTGCCCTTGCCAAAGACAATGCACTCACGTTCGTTGAAGTTGACATCCGCCCGGTTGAGCTTGACCAATTCCCCGACCCGCATCCCGGTTGAGGATAGCAGGTCAATGATAGCCAGGTCCCGGATATTTTTGCAGTTATCCCGCAGGATTTCCATATTCTCATCCGAGATGGTTTCCTTTACCTGCTCTCCGGTTTTCACCTTGTGAATTCTGCGTACAGGGCTTTTCAGGATGAAATCCTCGTCCTCCAGCCAGGAGAAGAAGGACGAGAATATCCTCCGGATGTTGTCGATGGTGACCTTGCTGGATTTGTGCTTCTTCTGGAATACGGCCAAGTATGCCCTGAGGTCATCGGTGGTATAATCCTTGACGGCCCGGGGCATGTACCGGAACAGCTGTTTGATGGTGGTCTCGTAGTATTTGATGGTCTTGGCAGAGCAGCCCTCCACCAGCTTGGCGGACAGGAATATCTCCAGCAGACGGTTGTTGGAGACAATGTCCTCCTGGACTTTGCCACCTTCATCGATGAGCGTATAGCCGGAGAGCGTCTGCAATAAGACGCTGCTCAGCTGGGTCATCTGGTCTACTGTCAATGTTCCGGACATTGCCTCGGTAATCTGGGTGATAAATGTTTCTTTCATATCCTCTGTGTTAAATTGAACAAAGAGGATAAGATACACTATTTCAGTTCAAAACCTATTGAGGCGAGCTGTTTTCGGATTTCCTCCTCAAGTTCGTGAGACTTCTTGAACATCTCGGAGAGTTCACCGGTGAGGCGCGTCATCTTCTCCTCGAAGGGTTCACCGTCGTCTTCTGTTTCAGCGATTCCCACGTAGCGGCCGGGTGTAAGGATGTAGTCCTGCTTCGCGATGTTCTCAAGGGTAGCCACGGCGCAGAAGCCCTTTTCATCCTCCAGTTCACCAGCCACGTATTTGTCATAGGTCTCAGCAATCTTCATGATATCCTCTTCCATCAGTTCGCGCAGACGTCGGGTTACCATGGTGCCCAGGTTGCGGGCGTCAATGAAGAGGGTCTTGCCGGGCTGCTTCTTGTTACGGTTGAGGAACCACAGCGACACGGGGATGCCGGTGGAATAGAAGAGCTGGCCAGGCAGCGCTACGATGCATTCCACGAGGTCTGCTTTCAGGATGTTCTCACGGATGGTTCCTTCGCCGCCACTCTGGGAAGAGAGGGAGCCATTGGCGAGCACCATACCAATCTTGCCAACCGGCGAGAGGTGGTGAATCATGTGCTGCAGCCAGGCAAAGTTGGCGTTTCCTGCCGGAGGGATACCGTATTTCCAACGTACATCGTCCTGGAGTTTGTCGGCGCCCCAGTCGCTCATATTAAACGGCGGATTGGCCATCACGAAGTCGGCCTTCAGGGTGGAGTGCTGGTCGTTCAAGAAGGAGTCTGCGTTGGCCTTGCCTAGATCTGCATCGATGCCGCGGATGGCCAGATTCATCTGGGCCATCTTCCAGGTTGTGGGGTTGCTTTCCTGACCATAGACGGAGATGTCGGCAATTCTTCCCTGATGGCGCTCAATGAATTTGGCAGACTGCACGAACATGCCGCCGGAGCCGCAGGCAGGGTCGAATACGCGGCCGTGGTAGGGCTTCAGGACTTCAACGAGGGTGCGGACAATACAAGCGGGCGTATAGAATTCGCCGGCGTTCTTGCCTTCCTGAGAGGCGAACATGGAGAGGCAGTACTCGTAAGTGCGGCCAAGGATATCTTTGCTGTCGCCGTGTTCCTTCATGTTGATGTTGGTGAAGAGGTCCACCACATCACCCAGGCGCTGTTTATCCAGTTCGGGACGGGCGAAATTTTTCGGGAGGATGCCTTTGAGCTTGAGGTTCTCGCTCTCGATCATGCGCATTGCCTCATCGATGACAAGTCCAATCTCCGGAGTGTGGGCCGCAGCTGCGATTTCTTCCCAGCGGGCTTTGGCAGGAACCCAGAAGATATTGACGCTGGTGTATTCGTCTTTGTCTTCTTCCATGCCGTAGCCTTCGGCAACGAGTTCAGCGTAGCGCTGCTCAAAACGGTCGGAAATGTACTTGAGGAAAATGAGTCCGAGTACGACGTGTTTGTACTCGGATGCATCCATACTTCCTCTTAAGACATCTGCTGCATTCCAGATTTGCTTCTCAAATCCGACATCAGCCGTATTTTTCTTGGCCATAATAAAAATTTTTCTCTGTATTAAGGTCAAATTTACAAAAAAGCGAACGAAAAACTAAATAATCAGAAAAAATACAAAAGAATCTCCCGACCCCATAGGGGTCGAGGCATCATGCATAGTTGGTTGTTTCTTTCAAAACTCGTCGTATATTTTCATTGTCATAGTAGAATGACATAAAGCACATTTTAAAGGCATCTTATCCCAAGTGAGGTGCCTATCTTTTCTCCGCCCAAGAAGAGAGAGAGCCTGAGGGCCTAGTTTGTTAGGCTCAGCGGAAAAAAACGGGTGGGCGATATTGCGCGGACAACCGCGGAGATGACAGCGGGGCGACAGCTAAAAGGGAGAAGTTCGCCGTCAAGGGACGGACGCGCAGGCTGCGACTTTCTCCAGTTTCATGGTCTATGCTTGTGGCCACCAAGAGGTCCCGGCCGATTTGGAATATCCGAAACAAATGCATATTTTTGGATACAGACTCTTTCCGTGCCTGTCTTCTTTAGCCTGAAAAGGCGGTGGCTGAGTGGATTACCTTCCATTGATACCTTTCTATCGTACCAATTCAATCTAACCCATCAACCATGAATCCTTATGAACAAAAAAATCAGTAAAGAGGCGACGCTGTACCTCATCCTGTCGTCACTCGCATTGATGATAGCACAGTTCCTCGGCGTCGTGCCCTTCGTCCTCAGCGTGGTCTATTTTATCAAGTCGCAGAACGATGAGGCGGCCGCAGACCCGCAGCGGATGCGCAGGCTGCGCGTCTGGATCATTATCACACTTGTCCTGTCCATCGTTTTGTGCATCGCCGCCGTGACATACCTGGTGACAACCTTGACCGAATATCTTCGCCAACGATAAGCAGCAGAAAGGAAAGAGTCTGTTTATAATAACTTCTCCATTTTTCTGAGGTACGATACGAGTATTTCAACCTAGTATTTCGGATAGCCATACATAACAGCCTTTCAAGCCGCCGAAGCGTTGAGACCCCGTGGCAAGCCCGGGATGACAATAGGTATCCGGCATCATCTCCCTATCCTACTCCCCAATTATAAAGATTGATTATTTCGCAAAAAGCCGAGATTCTAAAAATCGCATATCCGAGTTTTTTCTTGAAGGTCTTTCAAACTATCTTTGTCGAAAGCCCGACATAAACAACTTGAAAACTATAAAAAAGTATAGAAAAGAATTGTAGTATAAAATATTATAGTAACTTTGTAAAAGGAACCGTTTATGACACAACTGACAGTGAAGGAGCAGGAGTTGATTGATGCCATCAGGAATGTCCAAAAGAGTAAACATAATCCCTCTAAGGAACTTCGGCGATATGCCAAAGAATTGTTTGATAGACTTTTAAACGAATAAGGAGTTATTATGAAAGATATTGCCAACCGTTACAAAAATTCTTCGATCATCCCTTTGGTGGATGATATTTACGATCTGATTACCTGGGGCGATTTTGCCAGGTGTTTCTTCCCCGACCATTCTGTATCCTGGTTCTACAACAAGATGCGAGGTGTTGACGGTAATGGGGGCATAGGCGCTTTCACAGAGGAAGAGATGAAACAACTTTCCGAAGGGCTGACTCAACTCGCCGATCGTATCAAAGCAGCCGCAGAGCGGATACAGCCTTGCCAGTCGGCCGAAAGAGCATAGAGATTCCAGGACACGATCGGAATGACGGATAAGCGTGGAGGCGGCGGCGCGATGATGGCTGCGACGATTTGTGAGCGGCAGGAAATACGCGGCCAAGCGGGAGTCCCGTCTCGTGACGGCGCAGGTTCTTCGACCGTTAGCGGAGCGTAGCGACAGCTAAAAGGGAGAAGTTCGCCGTCAAGGGACGGACGCGCAGGCTGCGCCTGCCGCGAACCATGAGGAGCAGCCTCATCGCGCCGCCACCTGAGCGCTGAAGATCCCAATCGAATTTTGCTTTTTTGCGGATTGCAATTTGATTCTTTTACCCATCTTTGTAGAAAAGATATGTGCCATGGAGATTCCGAGGGGTAATAGCCGGGAAGACATTAAGGCCCGGAGAATAATCATTAAAGACTACTATGCAAAATGGATTTCAGAACATCAAGATAAGATGGTCTGGAACAAATCGTTAGAAGCATTCATACACGTCAAGAATACTTCTATCAATGAGATATTAGGACATGCGCCCAGATCTGTTGAGGCAACTGCTGCTCAATTTCATTTGACTAAGATTTTGTCAGATGCCAGGCTGGTTGACCAATGGCCGCCTAAACACGGGGATAAAAACCAAAAGGTATTCTCAAAGGTATTTCTACTCAAATGGAGACAATGTCGTTTGTTGGTCGGCTTTCAGAAATCGAAAGGCGAATATGTGTTATATTATATCAGTGGCGGACAAAAAAAAGAAAAGCCGCCAGGCAGCGACTTTTGAATGAGGCTCGGACCAAGTTACATTGAGAGGGTTGTCATCCCTTCTAACGAAATTCCTCTTCGACGAATCCTATTGCAAATATACGGCAATATTCGGAATCTGCAAATGAATTGACTCTGTTTCTTTCGAAACTCAATGTAAATTTGCATTGTCATCATAGATGACACCGTATCTAAGCAAACTAAAGGGCATCCATCCCATCCCAAGTGAGATGCCTTTCTTTTCTCCGCCCAAGAAGAGATAGAGCCTGAGGGTCTAGTTTGTTACCGCCGGAATTCGTTTCTCAAGCCTTATATTTAATACTATGAAAGGAAACGAGAATTCCCCTGCTGGCAAGAAACTTCAAGTAGAAGTTAGATTGCCCGGTTTTCTTCGGGTGGAGTCGTATACACGGATCCAGAACGGAAAGCCAGTGAAAGTCCGATCGTACTACCGACGCGCTTGGGATGCTGACGTAGTCACCATTCGGATCAGTACCCGATAGGGTTGTCTTCTTCCGTCCCGATGGCTTAGGGGAGAGCTTCGGCTCTCCCCTTTTTTCAGTCCATCTTCGAATGCACTATGAGCCTTCCGGCTATCATTATTTGCATCAGGTGTTGTTTCTATCATAACTCTTTGTATATTTGCATTGTCATCATAGATGACATGGTAATTAAGCAAACTTAAGGGCATCCCATCCCAAGTGAGATGCCCTTTTTTTCTCCGCCCAAGAAGAGTTAGAGCCTGAGGGTCTAGTTTGTTACCGCCGGAATTCGTTTCTCAAGCCTTATATTTAATACTATGAAAGGAAACGAGAATTCCCCTGCTGGCAAGAAACTTCAAGTAGAAGTTAGATTGCCCGGTTTTCTTCGGGTGGAGTCGTATACACGGATCCAGAACGGAAAGCCAGTGAAAGTCCGATCGTACTACCGACGCGCTTGGGATGCTGACGTAGTCACCATTCGGATCAGTACCCGATAGGGTTGTCTTCTTCCGTCCCGATGGCTTAGGGGAGAGCTTCGGCTCTCCCCTTTTTTCAGTCCATCTTCGAATGCACTCCGAGTCTTCCGTCTATCATTTTTTGCATCTGGTGTTGTTTCTATCAAAACTCTTTGTAAATTTGCATTGTCATAGTACATATGATATAAGGCACAATAAAAGGCATCTTATCCCAAGTGAGGTGCCTTTCTTTTTGTCCCCAAGAAAGCGCGAAAGGCGGCGGCGCGATGATGGCTGCGACGATTTGTGAGCGGCAGGAAAAACGCGGCCAAGCGGGAGTCCCGCCTCGTGACGGCGCAGGTTCTTCGACCGTTAGACGCCGCGTAGCGGCGGCTAAAAGGGAGAAGTTCGCCGTCAAGGGACGGACGCGCAGGACACGCCTGCCGCGAACCATGAGGAGCAGCCACGTCGCGCACCCGCCGAAGCGCTGGGATCCCGGGTTAGTGGATGACCTTTCCGAAGGGAAGGATGGACGGGATGATCATCTTGAAGTGCTGAAGACCGAAAGGGATGCCGATGATCGTGATGCAGAGAATGAGCCCGCAGAAGAGATGCAGGAGCGCAATCTCCCACCAGCCAACGAGAATCCAGATGACATTCATCAGTATGGAAAGACAGCCGGGCTGGCCCGGGCCGTCGACGATCTCGTGACCGAAGGGCCAGAGTGCGTATGTGCCCAGCATGAACAGCTGGACGCCAAACGGAATACCAATGATCGTGATGCACATCATCAGTCCTACCAGGTAGTATAGGATGGCGATGAGCAGGCCACCGAAAAGCAGCCAGACAATGTTACCAAGCACTTTCATCGCCGTCTACCCTACTTCAGTGATCGTATAGACATCGCGGCCGGAAAGGACCGGACAGGAATGCCCTTCAAGATAGATTTCGCCGTCGTCGGTGACCCGTTCGATGCGGGCCTCGACACCCGTGAGGTCGGATGCGGCCGCATCACGGCCATCGGCGCTGTCAACGCTGATGACCAGAAGTTTGTCGCCAGGATTCATGGATACTGCTATTATTCGGTTTCAGATTCGCTTTCCTTGAAGCTGTCGAGCAGCTCCTTGTAACCCGGGATCACCAGACCCGTGGCCTTGTGCAGGTCGCGCTTGTCCGACACGAAGGTGATCACGCGGCCGTCGGGCGTCACCGTCGCAAAAGCCGGCTGCGCCGGGACACGCGTCTTCCCTACCTTGCCACTGTAGGTGTACGAATAGTCGTAATAAGCCACCTTCAGCGTGTCGTCGCCCATCATCTCCTTCATCGCGTTGAGCTCGTTGAAGATCTTCGTGTCCTTCTGCAACGACTCGAACATCAGCGTCGCATTCTTCTGCATGCCCTGCTGCATGTATTTCTCCAGCCGGGCCGCGTTCTGGTCAAGCCGCGTGTCGTAGATGCTGATGCGGCGCTGGAACTCCGTAGCGAAGGTCGTGGAATCCAGCAACTTCAAGTCCGTGATCTGGATGCTGTAGGGCTGCTCCACATCCTTCATCATTTCGGCCACGATGGCATCGGCCACCGGATCGGCCTTCTTCTGCGAGCAGGCAGCCAGAGCCAGCAGCGCGCAGGTCAAAACAAACAAACGTTTCATAGTTATTCTCATTGATTACCCTTGTATAAACAACCGCCGATATTGTCGCGCGCCGCACCCGTCACCGACGACAGACAGTTCGGCAGATCCGCCACATAGAGCGCACCCAGCAGCGCGAAGATCAGCGCCTCCTTGAAATCGATGGTCAGCGGGTCCGGCACGATGAACTGCGCCTGCGGCGCCACCGCCCGCATCCGCTCCACCAGATAAAGGTTGCGTGCACCGCCACCCGTCACCAGCACCCGGCCCCCGCGGACGTTCCGCCCGACCTGCACCGCCACATGCTCCACAAAAGTGGCCAGCACGTCCTCCACGGACAGATCGTAGGAAGCGATCAACGGATAGACCGTTTCCTCCACCCACTCGCGGCCCAGTGACTTGGGACCCGCCTGCGTGTAGAACGGCAGCGCGTTGAGCGCGGCAAGCAGTGAAGAGCAGACCCTTCCGCCCCGCGCCGTCGCCCCGTCCCTGTCATAAGCCATGCCCAGCTTCCCGGCGAAATGATTCAGCACATAGTTAACCGGCGAGATGTCGTAGGCCAGCCGGCGCGCACCTTCCGCAAACGAAATGTTCGAAAAACCGCCCAGATTCAGGCAGTAGTCGTAGTCGCCGAAGAGCACCGCATCGCCAATCGGGACCAGCGGAGCCCCCTGCCCGCCCAGCGCCACGTCCGTCGTGCGGAAATCGCAGACCGTGTCGATGCCGCAGGTGGCGGCAATGCCCGCCCCGGAACCGATCTGCGCCGTGAAACGCAGCGAAGGCTGGTGGAAGACCGTCTGCCCGTGCGAGGCCACCAGATCGACCTTCAGGCTATTGCGCGCGATGAAATCGCGTACCTGTCCGCCCAGGAACAGGCCATAGTCAGAATGCAGGCGCGCATAATCGAGCGCCGACATGGACTGGGCCGTCGCCAGCTGCTCGCGCAGCCACGCCGGATAGTCCACGCTTTCCGCCTTCACGATCCGGTACGACCAGCTTCCGTCATAATCGAAATGCACGCAGCATAAGTCGAGACCGTCGAGCGAAGTGCCCGACATGAGCCCCACCACGTCAATATGAAAATTCCCGGGTTTCATACGCTTCATTTCCGCAAATATCCGTTACGATGACTTTGATTTCGTGTTTTTTGCCGCGCGACACGCGCTCGGGCTTGAGCTCCAGCGAGACCGTGCCGCCCTTGAGCATGGACAGGTACCACTTCCCGTCGATCTCCACGCGCGCCGATTCGATGCCGGAGGCATTGTCCCGCACGCGGATGCGGATGGTGCTGCCGTTGACGATCTGCTTCTTGCGCTCCAGGAACTGGATCGTGGGCGCAACCGTATCGATGGCCACGCAGTAGGTACCGAAGCGCACATTGACGCCCGAATAGCTCAGGGTTTGCCCGTAATGGGCCATGTAGGATTTCTCTGCCAGACCGGCAGGCAGGTCGGCCGCAATCTCCAGCGCACCGGCCTTCATCAGCGGAATATCGGGCGAACCGATCTGCCAGACGTCGGACACGATGCCGCGTTCCGGGTCGGGCCCCGCCACCTTGCGCCAGGTAAAATAGATATTGTCCGTGAGCGCGCCCGCCGGCAGATAATAGCTCATCGAGCTGTCGATCACGCAGTTCTGCATGTACCAGAGCCAGGGCACAGCTTGCTGCGAAGAGTCGCGCGCAGGTGCCTGGAAACGGGCGTCATCGCGCCGCACCCGGTAGCGCAGCGCGGCCCGGTTGCCGTGTTCGTCGATGGCTTCGAGCAGCAGGGTGTGCACCGCGTCGTCCGGAAGCTCGATAATCCCGCGCCGCCGGCTCTCGATGCGGTCGGTCAGGCGGTTGCCCGGCTCCACGAGACTCTTCACCAGATCCCGGCCGCTGCGGCTGCTCTCGCGGTATTCGATCAGCGACTTGATGTAGCGGCCCTTGTCCGAAGGCACGTCACCCACCTTGAAGGCGAAGAGCAGCGTGTCGTCAAGGCTGACACGGTACTGCTCCACGGCCAGCTTGGCGCCGGTCCCCTCCTGGCGGTCCGTGGCGTCGATGGCCACGTAACTGCGCTGCGGCAGCACCAGAGTGTCGCGCACCGCTTCCGGGCGCTGCAGGTTGTGGATGCGCCAGCTGCCACTCAGGGGCAGCGTGTCGAGCGCATAGAAGCAAATCCGGTGGAACTGGGGACTCGTCTTGTCGAGAGGCTTGTATACGCCCCGCGAGATATAGTTCAGGCTCAGGTCCTGCTCCGTGTCACGGATTTCCATGTGGAGGTGCGGCCCGGCCGAAGAGCCGGAGTTGCCCACCTGACCGATGACATCCCCCTGTTTCACAGGGAATTCATCGGGATGGAAGCGCAGGTTCACGCTGAAACTTTCCGTCGCGTACTGCTCTTTCTCCACGCGCCGCGCCACGGGCTCACAGAAACGGAGCAAGTGCCCGTAGACCGAGGTCGTGCCGTCCGGGTGGGTCACATAAATGCCGTTACCATAGCCCCAGGGCGACACGCTCACGCGCGAGATGTAGCCGCTTTTGATGGCGTGGATCTCATCCCCCACCTTGCCGCCCACGCGCCAGTCCACCCCGCTGTGGAAGTGATCGTGCCGAAGCTCGCCGTAGGTACCTGCAAACGACATGGGCACATCGAGCGGCCGGATGGCCTGCTCCTGTGCCCATGCGTTCACGCCTTGAGCCAGCGTGAGAACCAGCGCGACAACCCGCGCAAGAACCGGTGCGGGAGACCTCTTCATGACTTGGGCGTGAACGAGG
Organism: uncultured Bacteroidales bacterium; assembly: GCA_947168065.1. Classification (GTDB taxonomy): domain Bacteria; phylum Bacteroidota; class Bacteroidia; order Bacteroidales; family UBA932; genus Cacconaster. Next base: position 298,082 of record CAMVKH010000002.1, on the reverse strand, counting down.
ATGAACTGCGCCAGCCTTCCATGATCTCTTTTTCTTTGCGGTCCAGCTTTTTCGGCATGTAGACCTGCACATAGATGAGGTAGTCGCCGCTGCCGTAGCCGTTGACATCGGGGATGCCCTTGCCGCGGAGCTTGAGGATCTTGCCGGGCTGCGTGCCCGGATCGACCTTGATCTTGAGCTTGCTGTCGATATAGGGAATCTCCACCGAGCAGCCGAGCACGGCGTCGGGGATGGAAAGATTCAGGTTGTAAATCAGATCGTTGCCATCACGCTGCAGACCATTGTCCTTGGGGCCTTCCTCTTCGATGACAACGAGCAGGTTGCCCGGGACACCGTTGTTGCGGGCGGCGTTGCCCTTGCCCTGGATGGTCAGCTGCATGCCTTCCTGCACGCCGGCGGGGATCTTGAAGGTAATCTCCTCGGTGCTCTTCACCAGGCCGGAGCCGCTGCACTTGCGGCAGGGGTTCGTGATCTTTTTGCCTTCGCCGCCGCAATACGGACAGGGCGACGAGGTCTGCATCTGGCCCAGGATGGTATTGGCGATCTTGGTCACCACACCCGTGCCGTGGCAGTGGTCGCAGGTCTTGATGTCCGCCTCGCTCACGGCACCCTTGCCCTTGCAGTCGGGACAGGTCACCATCTTGCTGATCTTGACCGTCTTCTCGACCCCTTTCATCACATCGGCCAGGCTGAGTTTGACCTTGATGCGGATGTCCGTTCCGCGGGCCACGCGCCGTCCGCTGCTGCGGGCGCCGCCGAAACCGCTGAACGCGCCGCCGAAGGCGCCGCCGAAAATGTCGCCGAACTGCGAGAAGATGTCTTCCATCGAGAAGCCGCCGCCGCTGAAGCCGCCCTGACCGCTCATGCCGGCATGGCCGAACTGGTCGTAACGGGCCCGCTTCTGCGGGTCGCTCAGCACATCGTAGGCCTCGGCAGCCTCCTTGAACTTCTCCTCGGCTTCCTTGTCGCCGGGGTTCTTGTCAGGATGGTATTGGATGGCCTTCTTGCGGTAGGCCTTCTTGATGTCTTCGGCCGAGGCGTTCTTCTCGACGCCCAGCACTTCATAATAATCTCTTTTCTCTGCCATGTTGCAATTCTCCTTCCTGGCTTAAATGCCCACCACGACTTTGGCGTAGCGGATGACGTTGCCGTTGAGCGTATACCCTTCCTGCGTCACGTCGATCACCGTATTCTTCTTGGCCGGATCTTCGACCGGGAACTGGGCCACGGCTTCGTGGTAATCCGTGTCGAAGGCGGCGCCACGGGCGGCGATCGGCTCCACGCCGCGCGACTTGAGGTAGTTCATCAACTTGTTGTAGATGAGCTCGGTGCCTTCAATAGCCGCAGCGTCCGCGCCGGATTCGCGCAGAACCTGCAGGGCACGCTGGCAGTCATCCAGCACAGGCAGGAAACCCTTGAGGATATCCTTGCCGGCGCTGTCGATGAGTTCCAGCCGCTCCTTGGCGGTACGGCGGCGGTAGTTGTCCCATTCCGCCTGCAGGCGCAGGTGCTGGTCCCTGGCTTCCGCAGCCTCTTCGCGGGCCTTGGCCAGCTCTTCGGTCAGCTGCTTGATCTCGGATGCCTGTTCGGCGATCTTCCGTTTTTTCTTGTCTTTCTCCGAGGCGGATTTACCGCTAGCGGGTTCGTTATTTTCTATATGGTTTTTCTTCTCTTCTTCCATGATATATATGGACATTTTTTCCGGTCACAAAGATAATCAAAATACCTGCCATCCGAAAAAACAGGACAAATTGGCAGATGTTGCATTTTTTTTTGGAAAATCAAAAGTTTGACGTACATTTGCAGTCCCAAACCCCATGGCGCTATCGAATAAGGGTTTAGTTCGCGGCCCTCTCAAGGCTGAAATCCGGGTTCGAATCCCGGTAGCGCTACAAAAAAAGGAGCTCAATACTTGAGTTCCTTTTTTTGTAGCGCGAGGCCAGCCTCGCTTTTTTTTGTATCTTTGCGGCCGATTATGCAGAAACGGATCCTTATAGCGCTATTGATCGCAGTGGGCGTGTTGTCTTCCTGCGGGGTTTTTCGCAACCGCAGCGTTTCCTACTATTATGCGGGTGAACCCGTAGAAGAGTCAGGTTACCAGCCGCTTGGCAAGGTGGTGGAAGCCTGGTACCCCTGTTCCGTGAAAGGGCCGACGCAGCGACGCATGATCGTCTACCTGCCCCCGGACTACGAAAAAGGCACGAAGCGCTACCCCGTCGTCTATCTCCTGCACGGCGCACGCGGCCACGAGACCGTCTGGATCCAACGCGGCCGCATGTTCCAGATCACCGACAGCCTCTACTGCCAGGGCCATTCCGTTCCTGCCATCGTCGTCATGCCCAACGTCAACCAGTACAGAGACGACAAGGACTTCGAGAACTCCCGCTACAAGGACGCTTTGGAGTCGCTCTTCGAGATCGACGGAACCGTGGAGACTGCTTTCGTGCGCGACGTGGTGGACTACGTGGACAGCCACTTCCGCACCATCCCCGACAAGGCGCACCGCGCCATCTGCGGCCTCTCGGTGGGCGCCTTGCAGAGCATGTACATTTCTGCAGATTCTCCTCAGACCTTCGACTATATCGGTCTTTTCAGTCCCTTCTGGAAAATCATTACTCATCCGGGACCCGACAACCTCTTCTATTTCAACGTCAAGAAGAAGTGGAAGCAGCAGTTCTCCCCCAACCCGCCCAAAGGCTACTACGTCATGACCAGCGGCGGCGACTTCTTCTACCTGCACGTACAGAACCTCCGGCGCTACTTCGACCGGCACGGCTACCCGTACACCTACATCCGGACAAGGGGTGGCCACGAATGGTACAACTGGAGCTACTACTATGCCTGGATGATGGAACATGTGTTCCAGGAATCGGCAAAGTAGAATAAACCTGAACCCATGAAAATTCTGTTTGTCATCAATAACCTGTATGTCCGCGGAAACGGCCTTTCCGCCTCGGCGCGAAGGACCATCCATGAACTGAAGTCCGCCGGCGAGGATGTCCGCGTCATGACCGGGTGCAATCCGGACAATCCGGGCCAGCACCCCGACTTTCCCCTGAAGGAATTCAAGTTCCCGATCTTCCAGCCCATCATCGAAGCCAATGGCTTCTCCTATGCCAACGGCGATCCCAAACGCATCGAGGAGGCCGTCCGCTGGGCTGACGTGGTCCACCTGGAAGAGAATTTCGTGCTGCAGTACAAAACAATCCGCATCGCGAAACGGCTGGGCAAGCCCCTGACGGCATCGTTCCACCTGTTCCCGGAAAACATCTTGAACAATCTGGGCATCACGCGTTGGGAATGGCCGGCAAAGGCCCTGCTGCATCTCTGGCAGAAATATATCTACAGCGCCTGCTCCCACATCCACTGCCCTACGGAGAAAGTGCGCCAGCGGCTGCAGGACAACCACTACACCGCTGATCTGCGCGTCATCTCCAACGGCCTGATCCCAGAGACCTGTCTCCGGCCGGCCGATCCCCCGCAGAACTATCTGGATCCCGAACGTCCGCTGGAAGTCATATGCATCGGGCGCCTGGCCAACGAAAAAGACCAGATCACCTTGCTCCGGGCCATGCACTACAGCCAGTTCGCCCGCCGCATCCATCTTGTTTTCGCCGGAAACGGCCCTTTGGCCGGCAAACTCAAAAAGAAAGCCAGCCAGCTGTATCGCGACGGCATTCTCAGCTACGAGCCTTCCTTCGTCTTCCTAAACCACGACGATCTTTGCCGGCTCGCCGCCAAGGCCGACCTGACCGTCCACTGCGCATACATCGAGATCGAAGGCCTCTCCATCCTCGAGGCCATCCAGCAAGGCGCCGTACCGGTCATCGCCGAAGGACCCTACACCGGATCCGCCCAGTTTGCACTGAGTGAGCGCAGCCTCTTCCCCATCCATGACGCCCAGGCGCTGGCCGAACGCATCGACGACTGGCTATCGCACCCCGAACAACGCTGGGAAGAAGGCAAGCGCTACGCCGCCTCCGTCAAACCCTACAACATCGCCAACTCCGTCGAGCAGATGATCGCCATGTTCCGCGATGCCCTGAACCGTCAAAACCATGTGGAAGAAACCGCATAACTGGCTGATCGCCGCCGCTGCCCTGCTCGTCATCGTCCTGCTCGGGATGGATGTCTGCCACGCTTTCAATCCGGAAACCGGCATCAGCTACGCCGTCCGTTTCAAGGACCGCCTCATCTACATCATCTTCATCGTGCTGTCGTTCATCCTTTCCGACGTGACGCTGGTTTCAGCCAAACAGCCTTTCTACCAGGTGTTTCTGTCCATCACCAACGCCATCGTGCTGCTGGGGTTCCAGGGCTGGATCATCGTGGATTTCTTCACCACGAAACTGCCGTCCGGCCTGAAGATGTCGACGGTCTACTCCCTGTCCATCGGCAGCATCTTCCCGCTGCTGGCCATCATCCTGCTGGTGATTGCCGTCCGCCTGGCCGCCAATGAGGGCACAGCCCAGCGCATCGCGCGGGCTTTCGAGCAAAAAGCAGGAAAGAAATAAGCGCTTAACTTGCCAGTACCAGGATCACCATGCTGACCAGCAGGATCAGCAGGGCCAGTCCTTTCGAGCGTAGGTTCTTCTCCTTGAAGAAGAGGGCTCCGCAGATGAAGGTGATGATCACCGAGCTGCGGCGCAGGATCGAGACCACCGACAGCATGGCGCCTTCGCCGCTCAGCGACAGGAAGTACAGGAAATCCGACCAGGTGATGAAGAGCGCGATGACGAGGATGAGCCAGTCGTGCTTGTACGGCTTGTAGTACGGGCTTCCGGAATACTTCACGACCAGCAGGGTGATCGCCAGGATGAGCGTGATGTAGAAATTGCACCAGCCCTGGACGAACATGGGCTGCATCGAGGCCATCAGGTGCTTGTCGAGCAGGGCGCTCGCCACGCCCGAGACCACCGACACCCACATGCAGATGACCCAGCGGTTGCGCACGAAGTCGAAGCCTTCCCGCCGGCTCGTATGGCCCAGCAGCCAGAGAGCCACGAAGGCGACGAGGACGGCCACCCACTGCCAGGGATTCAGTCTCTCGCCGAAAATGAGGATGGAGCCCAGCAGCACGAACACCGGCCGGGAGGTCTTGATGGTGCCGGCCGTCGTGATAGGCAGGTGCTTGAGGCCCATCAGGCCCGTGACCCAGGAGATGGTGACGACGAAGGCCTTGAGGATAACCAGCAGATGGTCGCGCAGCGAGCCTGGCGACGCATTGAACGAGGTATTTTCCAGCCAATGCCAGCCAAACGCTGACGTAAGCACAAAGGGACTCAGGATCAGCGTGGAAAGTGCGGTTACATAGAGAAGGATATGCAGCACGTCGTTGCGTGTCGACGCCTGTTTCTTGAAAACGTCATAGATGCCGAGCAGGATGGCAGATCCGATGGCAGCCCAAAGCCACATGGTTTACAGTTCTTCTTCGGTTTTACAATATTTCTTGATGACGCTGTAAGCGTCCTGGATGCCCAGTTCGCCCGCCGTACTCAGGTCGATACATCCTTTCTCCTTGTCTTTCAGATAGATCAGCACGAGTCCCCTGTTATAGAAGGCTTCGCCGATGTAAGGATAGAGGTCGATGGCGCGGGTGTACTGCACGATGGCCTCGGGAAGGTCGTTCGACAGGCAGTACAGGTTACCGAGATTATAGTAGGTGTACGGAAATGCGGGATTGAGCGTGGTCGCCTTCACCATATCGTGGATGGCCGGCGTGTAGTCGTAGCTGCGGGTCACCTGGTCCTGCACGCGGGTCTTGACGGTCTTGGCATTGTCGAGGGTAAGCACCTGCACGTTGTTCTCCATCGAAGAGATGAAATCGATCATCTCGGCCTGCAGGGCGCCCCGGTTGATGTAGTAGAAGAAGGTCTCGGGCGACTTCTCGATGGCCTCGTCATAGCAGACCAGCGCGGTGTTGAACTGGTTGTTCTCCGCTTCCACCAGTGCGCGGGCGAAGAGGTTGTCGCTGCTGCGGTCCGTACGGAGCCGGCGCGTCACTTCTTCCCGGACCCGGGCGGCGTCGCGGACGTGGGTCCGGCCGTCGGCGGCGAACTTCACGGCCAGCGGGCTCTGGGCGATATAGCTGTCGAGGACCTCGTCCTCGAACTTGTGGGCGATGGAGGAGAATCCGCTCACCGTATCGGCGGGCTGCACCTTGTAGAGCGGCTTGAGACGGATGTCCACGTCGCGGTACTGGAGCAGTTCATTGTCGAAATCCTTCTTGGCAAACTCCGCGTCGAGGGCAAGCAGGCGGTCGTACTTGCGGGTGGTGTCGGCAAAGGCCGCCTTGCCCGTGGAATCGGCTGTCAGGGCCTGGTATTCCCGCACCTTCTTCTGGGCGATGTCGTAGTCCTGCTTGGCGGAGGTGTACTGGCCGAGCTGGCTCTTGGCATACGAGCGGTTCATGTAGGCCTTCGCAAAGTCCGGATAGAGGTTGATGGCCTGCGAGTAGTCGTCCATGGCGTCGCGGTAGCGGCCCAGCTCCATGAAGACGGCCGCCCGGTTGAAGTAGGCCAGCACGTTGTTGGGGTTGATGTTGATCACCCGGTCGTAGTCGTCGAGTGCGGCCCGGTAGTCCCCCACCTGCGAATAGATCAGGGCCCGGTTGTAGAGTGTCAGGGCATTGCCCGGCTCCTCCTCCAGCACCCGGTTGAGATCGTCCAGCGCGCCGGAGATGTCCTTGCGGTCGTATTTGAGAATGGCGCGGTTGAAGAAGGCGAAGGTGTTGGTGCTGTCGATGCGAAGGGCCGTGTCGAGGTCTTCAATGGCGTCGCCGGTGCGGTCCTGCATGGCATACACGCGGGAGCGCCGCACATAGCCTTCGGGGTCGTAGCGGTTGAGCGAGATGGCCTTGTTGTAGTCTTCCAGGGCCCGGACGGTATCTTTCAGGTAGAGGTAGCAGGCGCCGCGGTTCAGGTAGGCGTTGGCCTCGCGGGGCGACTTGCGGATGAAGGTATTGAAGTCCTGCACCGCCTTCTCGAACTGCTGAGAGAGGAAATAGGTCACGCCGCGGCTGAAATACAGGTCGGTGTAGCTCGGGCGCAGGTCCACGGCTTCCTCGAGATCCTTGAGGGCCAGGTCGTACTTGCCGATGCGGCTCAGCGCAATGGCCCGGTAGTGGTAGGCCGGCGTATAGATGGGATTGAAGTGCAGGGTGCGGTCGAAGTCGCGCTGGGCGCCCACGAAGTCGCCGAGGTTGTACTTGGCGATGCCGCGGAAGAAATAGGCTTCGTACACGGTGCTGTCGAGGCGCGAGAGCACGTTGAAGCGCTCGATGGCCTGGGCATATTTGCCGTCAATGAGCAACTGGCGGCCGCTGTAATAGAAGTGGTCGAGATCGTATTGCGCCCATGCCGCCGTCACAGAAAGCCACAGGAGCGCAAGAAATGCGATAACGCGTTTGAACATCTTTGCAAAAGTACTATTTTTGCATGTCATTTGAAACTAAATGAGAAAAAGTTGTGCCATTCTGCTCCTTGTGGGTCTGTTTCTGTGCTTTCCGAGCCGGAACGGGGCCTGGGCGCAGAGCCTCCGGCCCTATGAGAACCTGGTTTCGGCGGAAGGTCAGCGCCGGATTCTCACCCACCTGGCGGACGAAATGACCGAGGGCCGTGCATCGGGCACCCATGGCAAGCATCTGGCTGAGCACTACCTCATCGAACAGTTCCGTTCGCTGGGACTCAAGCCCGTCGACTGGGCATACACCCAGAGTTTCCGCTACGACGATTCCATCGCCGTCCGCAATGTGGTGGGGCTGCTCCCCGCCACGACGCCTACCGACGAATACCTGGTCATCGGGGCGCACTACGACCATTTGGGCCGGCTGGGGCATACTGTCTACCCGGGGGCGGATGACAATGCGTCGGGCGTAACCGCGCTGCTGTCCCTCGCCCGTATGTTCTGCGCGATGAAGGCCGACGGAAACGGGCCGCGCAAGAACCTGCTGTTCGTGGCGTTCGACGGCAAGGAACTGGACATGGCCGGCAGCCGCTGGTTCGTGAAGCATCTGCCGGTGCCGCGGGAAAAGATCAAGGCGATGATCAATATCGACATGCTGGGCACCGATCTGGTGCCGCCAGGGCGCAATCCGGAATATCTGTTCGCGATCGGCGAGAACACGCTGCCGGAGACCTATCAGGGTTATCTTTCCTATCTCTGCCACCGGGCGGCGTACAAGCTCGACCTGGACCTGACGTTCTACGGGAGCCGCGATTTCTATCGCATGATGTACGAGACGTCCGACCAGCATCCGTTTGCGCGCGCGGGCATCCCGGCGGTGCTCTTCACCTCGGCCTTCCACCAGCACACACTCAAGCGCAGCGACACCCCCGCCATCATCAACTATCACCTGCTGCGCAAACGAACCCTCGTCATCTTCAACTTCATCAACCGCTTGTGCGCAAATAATTAGCTTGTGCTTGGGCGCTCAAGCTATTGCGCACAATAAACAGTGTCGTGGTAGAGGGCGAGGCGGGTCAGGGTCGGGCAAGCCAGGGCGTCGTCGATCACGAGGCGGAGGGCAGTGGTGGTGACGGTAGGCGTCAACACGATGCGCTTGTAGCCGACGGTGGTTTCGCGGGCGATCTCCTGCCAGACGCCTTCCGGCGTCAGCATCTCGACGTGAAAGGCCGCAATACGCTGCCCCAGAGGAATATATTCCTGAAGAAGAATGCGGTTGAACGTGCGGGGCTCGGGAAATTCGAGCGTCAGGGAAGCCGTCGTCCGGTCATCGGGCAACGCCCAGTAGCTGTCATAGTCGCCCGAAAGAACGTTCGCCGGAGCGAAACCCCGGCCACGGGACGGGCCGGAGACAGTGGCGCCGGCGGCCAGATCGATAGCGAAGACCGCATCCAGCGCGGCACGGAACTCCATCAGCCGGAGCGAATCGACGGCATCGATGCGGCCACGCGTGTCGGGCGGCACATTGAGCAGCAGCAGCGAATTGCGGCCGACGCTTTCATAATAGATCTGCAGCAGCTCCTGCACACGCTTCACCTGCGCCGTCTCGGACGCGCGCCAGAACCAGCCCGGCCGGATCGACACGTCGGTCTCGGCGGCGGCCCAGTGCGGAGCGCCCGGCGAACCGCCGTTCAGTACCTCCACGGGCGGACTCCCCGCTCCCGGCTCAAAACCGTCCACCGCAAGCGTCGACCAGTTCGTGCGGCCGGCCTCCCCCCGCTCGTTGCCCACCCAGCGGCAGCCGGGGCCTACATCACTGAAGATCACGGCCTGCGGCTGCAGGCGCTCGACCGTCGCATTGAACAACGGCCAGTCATAGACCTGCCGGCGCCCTGTGGGTCCCTCCCCGCAGGCACCGTCGAACCACTGCTCGAACACTGGACCGTAACGGCCGTCCAGGACGCTCTCCAGTGTCCGGACAAAGGCCTCATTGTAGGCCGGCGAACCGTAGCGCGGATCGTTGCGGTCCCAGGGCGAGATATATACGCCGAAACGGAGACCCTCCGCCGCACAGGCCTCCGAAAGCTCATGCAGCACATCCCCCTGCCCGTCGCGCCAGGCACTCTGCGCCACCGTGTGCGCGCTCTCGGGAGACGGCCAGAGACAGAAGCCGTCGTGGTGCTTGGCCGTGAGAATCACGCCCTTGAAACCGGCTGCGCGGGCCGTCTCCACCCACTGGCGGCAGTCGAGGTCCGTGGGCTGGAAGATGTCTTCCGGTTCTGTCCCGTCACCCCATTCCGCCCCGGTGAAGGTGTTGGGACCGAAGTGACAGAAAAGATTCATCTCCATCTGCTGCCAGGCCACTTGCTGCGGCGTCGGGCACGCGCCGAACGGCAGCGGCGGACGCACCGTGCAGGCAGCGGCGGTCAACAGGAACGTCAACAGGGAAAGAAGGATGCGGGGGTATTTCATGACACGCGGGTTTGACCTTGTGAAATTACGAAAAAAAGTTCGTATATTTGTTTTTTAAGCGTATCCTTGCTTATGAACAATCAACCCATACCCAGTTCTGAACTCATCATCAATGACGATGGTTCTGTGTTCCATCTCCATATCACCCCCGAAGACCTCGCCGACAACATCATTATGATGGGTGATCCCACGCGCGTGCACGCGCTGGCATCGCATTTCGACACGATCGAGCTTACCAAGCAGTCGCGAGAGTTCATCACGATTACAGGCACTTACAAAGGGAAGCGTATCACCGCCCTCTCCCACGGCATCGGAACCGACAACATCGACATCGTGATGACCGAGCTCGACGCACTGGCCAACATCGACTTCAAGACCCGACTGCCCAAACCCGAGCACAAGACCCTGAATATCCTGCGTATCGGTACCTGCGGCGCGTCTCAGCCCTACATTCCCCTCGGCAGCTACATCCTGAGCCACATCTCCATCGGTTTCGACGGCGTGCTGAACTGGTACAAAGACGGTGAGAAAATTTTCCTGAAAGATTTCGAAGAAGCCTTCGTCAAGCATATGGATTGGCCGGAACGCTTTGCAAAACCCTATTTCGTCCGTGCCAACCAGGAACTCATCGACGAGTTCAGCCCTTTCACGATTAGAGGAATGACTGTCTCCGCCCCCGGTTTCTACGGACCGCAGGGCCGTTCTGTCCGCTTGGAGCTGACCATTCCCGACCTCATCGAGAAACTGGAGAGCTTCGAATATGAAGGCTACCGCGTGACCAACATCGAAATGGAGAGTTCCTGCCTTGCAGGCCTCGCCGCCCTCCTCGGCCACAGGGCCGCCACCGTCTGTCTGGCCATCGCCAACCGCCACATCAAGGAAAGCAATCCGAACTATAAACCGCTGATGGATCGACTGCTTCTGCTGTCACTTGATGCCATCACCTCCTAAGATGCCCGTCGATCCCGAAATACTGGAACCGCTGGTCGCCCTGTTTGACGACCGGGACAACGTGGTGACCGACCTGGTGGACCAGCGGCTCGCCTCGTTCGGCACGGAGGTGGTGCGTTCCCTCCACAACCGCGCGGAGCGGGAGTCCGACCCCGTGCAGAAAGCCGCCATCGTCGAGCGCGCCCGCCGGCTCAACGCCACGTTCCGGCTCGACGAGTTCCAGGATTTCATCAACCGCTCCCCGGCCCCCCTCTCCCTCTTCGAGGGCGGCTGGTTCATCAGTTCCCTCTTCGACTGGACCCTGAGCCGGGAGCGCTACGAAGCACTCTTCTACGCCGGCCTGGAGGCCTACCAGGTGGAGCATTCCGACATGCGGACCGGCGTGGAGAACATCCGTATCCTGAACCACGTGTTCTACCGGCGGCTCAAGTTCACGCTCTACGACGTCCAGCTCAAGGACCCGCAGCACGCCTTCCTGAGCAACGCCCTGCACAGCCGCGAAGGCAATCCCTTCGTGCTGGCCTACATCTACCTGGCCATCTGCCAGTCCGCCGGCCTCTCCGTGGAGTTGCTCTGCTTCCCGGGCGGCTTTGTGCCCGCCTATGTGGAAAACGGCAAGATCCTCTTCTATATCAATATCTACCGGGGCGGCGAACTCTTCCCGCAGGACCGGCTGGAAGGCTTTCTCAAAGCCACGGGCCTGCAGATCGACCGCAGCGCGTTCCGCCGGCGCGACGAATCGTCCATGCTCACCCTGTATCTGGAGTCCCTGCTCTACATCCACGCCGGGCTGAAGGACGAAAAAAAGAGCGCGCTCATCGAGCGTGCCCTGGACATGCTGGGACCGGAACGTTTCCTGGCCATCGACGCCCCCGAATAGCGGGCGCTTCCTGTCAGATTTCAGCCAGAATGGAGCTGACGCCCTTGACCAGCTCTCCCACCTGGACGCGAACCTTCGCGTCGAGCGGCAGGTAGTAATCGATGCGTGAACCGAACTTGATGATACCGCACTGTTCGCCGGCCCGTACCGCCATGCCTTTCTTCGCATAACAGACAATGCGGCGCGCAAACCCGCCGGCCAGCTGCTTGAAGAGCACTTCCTTGCCTTCCGGGGTGCGGATGGCCGTGCAGAAATGTTCGTTTTCTTCAGAAGCCTTGGGTTTGAAAGCGAGCAGGTGCTTGCCGGGAAAATACTGGGCATAGGACACGGTCCCCGTCACCGGCCAGAAATTGGCGTGCAGGTCCCAGAAATCCATGTAAACCGAAATCATCAGGCAGTCGCGCTGCAGGTAGCCGCCGGCGAAGACAGGGCCGATGAAGACCACTTTCCCGTCGGAAACTGCCGATACCAGGTGTTCGTCTCCCAGCGGCGTGCGGTCGGGCACCATGTGGAAATAGGTCTGCCAGGAGCAGAACCAAAGCAGGAAAATGGTGAGCAGCGTGTTGACCCACCAGACGGGCACCCAGCGCCATAGCGCAAAGGCTGCCGCCGCGCTGAACAGGTAAACCGCCAGCACCGTTCCATAGGTGTTTTTGTCGAGGCGCATATCAGATCAATTGAAATACAAGCAAATAGGTGGCCGCTACCGGCAGGATGAACAGCAGGTCGTCGAAACGGTCGAGCATGCCGCCGTGGCCGGGAATCATCTGGCTGGCATCCTTCACGCCGGCATGGCGCTTGATGAGCGACTCGAAGAGGTCGCCCGGGACGCCGACGACCGAGACAATGAGGGCCAGGGCCATCCAGTGCGGAAGCGTCAGCACCGGCGCACCCCACAGGGCCCAGACCGCCCAGGCAGCCAGGAAAGTGAAAGCCGTACCCCCGTAGACACCCACCCAGGATTTCTTGGGCGAGAGCGCCGGAAAGAGTTTGCGGCTGTTGGTCCGCTGTCCGAAGAGCATGCCCACGCAATAAGCGCCGATGTCGTTGATCCAGATCAGCACGATCAGGCCCAGGGTCAGGCGCCAGGAAAAGGCGCCGCCGGGCCAGGCGATCCGGAGCAGCGAGAGCATCGCCGGCAGCACGTACACCAGCGGGAAAAAGGGTTCCGTGGAAAAGGCATGGTCCGCCGCTCCGTCAAAGAGCATGCAGAACCACGCTGCGACCAGCGGCAACACGCTGAGGGCCAGCCAGCGAACCGGAATGTCATAGGCCAGGTGCAGGAAGGTCAGCACCACGGCCAGCAGCATGGCCAGCACCACCAGCACCTGCTCCTTGCGGTAGCGGGCGCCGGACACCAGGCGGTAGAACTCCAGGGAGATCGTCACCGTCATCAGGCAGGCCAACGCCGGCACGCCCCAGGGCAGCCACAGGCAGCCCACCACGACGGCGATCAGGATCACGCCGCTGACAATACGCTGTACCAATGTCGATTTCCCCATCGGTCAGTCTTTTTGTTCTTCTTCCTGAGGGGTTTCCTGGGCCTCAGGCGTTTCTTCTTCGCGCAGGAGTTTGTTGGGGTCCACCCCGCCCTTCCGCGGGCCGAAAATGGCTTCGAGGTCTTCCGAGAACACCACTTCGCGCTCCAGCAGCAGCTTCGCCAGCTGCTCGAAGCCTTCGCGGTTCTCCGTCAGCACCTTCAGCGCCGTGGCGTGCGCCTGCTCGATGAGGCGCTTCACCTCGTCGTCGATCAGTTCCGCCGTCTTCTCGCTGTAAGGCTTGCTGAACGCCATGTCACGGCTGCCCGTCGAGTCGTAGTACGACAGGTTGCCCACTTTCTCGCTCATACCGAAATAGGTGACCATGGCATAGGCCTGCTTGGTCAGTTTCTCCAGGTCGGAGAGCGCACCGGTCGAGATGCGGCCGTTGACGATCTCTTCGGCCACGCGGCCGCCGATGGTGGCCGCCATCTCGTCCATCATCTGCTCCGTGGTGGTGAGCTGCCGCTCTTCGGGCAGGTACCAGGCGGCGCCCAGGCTCTGTCCGCGCGGGATGATGGTGACTTTCAGCAGCGGGTTGGCGTTGGGCAGCAGCCAGCTGACCGTGGCGTGTCCCGCCTCGTGATGGGCGATCGTATTCTTTTCTTCGGGCGTGATGATCTTGCTCTTGCGCTCCAGGCCGCCCACGATGCGGTCGATGGCATCGAGGAAGTCCTGTTTCTCCACCTCCTGCTTGTTCTTGCGGGCGGCGATCAGCGCGGCTTCGTTGCACACGTTGGCGATGTCGGCGCCGCTGAAGCCCGGGGTCTGCTTGGCCAGAAAGTCCATCTGGAAACCCGGCGCCAGCTTGATGCCGCGCAGGTGCACCTTGAAGATCTCAAGGCGCTCCTTGAGTTCCGGCAGGTCCACATGGATCTGGCGGTCGAAGCGGCCGGCGCGCATGAGGGCCTTGTCGAGGATATCGGCACGGTTGGTCGCAGCCAGGATGATGACGCCCGAGTTGGAGCCGAAACCGTCCATCTCGGTCAGGAGCTGATTCAGCGTGTTCTCGCGCTCGTCGTTCGAGGTGAAACCGGCATTCTTGCTGCGGGCGCGGCCCACGGCGTCGATCTCGTCGATGAAGACGATGCACGGGGCTTTCTCCTTGGCCTGGCGGAAAAGGTCGCGCACGCGGGAAGCGCCCACGCCCACGAACATTTCCACAAAGTCGGAACCCGACATGGAGAAGAAGGGCACGTCGGCCTCGCCGGCCACGGCCTTGGCCAGGAGCGTCTTGCCGGTGCCCGGAGGGCCCACCAGCAGCGCACCTTTAGGAATCTTGCCGCCCAGGGCGGTGTATTTCTTCGGATTCTTCAGGAAATCCACGATCTCCTTCACCTCGACCTTGGCCTCTTCCATGCCGGCCACGTCCTTGAAGGTAACTTTCACGTTGTTGGACTTCTCGTAGAGCTTGGCCTGCGATTTCCCGACATTGAAGATGCCGCCGCCGGGGCCGCCGCCCATGTTCCGCATCGGGCGCATGAAGATGAAGAACATGCCCAGCAGGAGCAGCGGGAAGATCACCCATTCGATGATCGGTCCCCAATAGCTCTTGTGCTCGTCGACGACCACCTTGAACTGCTTCTCGGCGGGCAGCGACTCCACGAGCGCGTCAAGCTGGTTTTCGGCATCGAATTTCTCCGACACCAGGAAGTAGAAATGCGGCCCGGCCTTGGGCTCGCGGCCGCCATAAAGGTTCTTGTATTTTTCGAGCGCGGACTGCCGCAGGTAGATCTCTCCCTTGTGCTCGTTGCGCACGTAGACCAGCTTGTCCACATCGCCGCTGACCAGCAGGCCGTCCTTGACGTCGATCCACTCTTTCTTCAGGGGATTGGCCGTACCCGTGGACGACCACATGTAGGCCAGGCCCAGCAGCAGGAAGATATAGATCAGCGAGAACCAGTTGAAGCCCCGGTGCGGCTGCCGTGCGGGGCGCGGACGGCGGTTGTCATCCGGCCTGTAGTTGTTGTCTTCCATTACGCTTCTGAATCGGTATAAGTGGTTTTCACGGCGTCGGCCCACAGATCTTCCAGGCGGTAGAACAGGCGCTGGTCGGTCTTGAAGATATGGACCACGATATCACTGTAATCGAGAATGATCCAGAAGGCGTTCTCGCGGCCCTGCTTGCGCAGGACGCTGCGGCCGTATTCCTTCTCCATCATCTCTTCGACATAGTCGGAAATGGCGACGACCTGGGTCGTCGAGTCTGCATTACAAATCACGAAATGGTCCGCGATGGCGGTTCCGATCTTCGTCAGGTCGAGCGAAACCACATCCTGGGCCTTTTTCTCCAACATCGCGTCGGCGATTACGCCGACTTCACTCTTGGTCTTCATCAATAATTGAACTATCTTTGCAAGGTAAATGAACTTACAAAGATAGAACTTTCTTACAAATATCCGGCCATCCGGATACAACTGAAAATATGGCAGATTTCATCCACTGGTTTGACACCATCGACTCCACCAACACGCGCCTGCTGGCAGACAAGGAACCCCTGCCCGACCGGACGGTCTACGCTGCTCTGTTCCAGACAGCTGGACGCGGCCAGAAGGGAAACCGCTGGGAGAGCCGTTCCGGTGAGAATCTGACCTTTTCCATCCTCCTCAAGCCGGAGGCGCTGCCGGCCCGCGAGCAGTTCATTCTCTCGCAGGTCGTCGCGCTGGGTCTGCTGGATTTCCTGCGCAATGAAGGCGTACAGGCCACCATCAAGTGGCCCAATGACATCTATGTGGGTGACAGGAAAATCTGCGGCACGCTGATCGAGCCGACGCTCGCGGACGGCCGGGTGACATCCGCCGTGGCTGGCATCGGGCTGAATCTGAACCAGCGGGACTTCGACCCTTCCCTGCCCAATCCTACGTCGCTGGGGCTGGTCACGGGCCGGCGCTACGATGTCAAGGAGACGCTTCCGCGCGTGCTGGCGCCCGTTTTCGCCCGCTGCGACAAGCTCGGATCACCGTTTGCGCGCAACGGCTATGATGCGGAATACCTGGCCCAGTTGTACCGTCGCGGCGAATGGCGCGACTTCGAGGAGATGCCGGCCACTGTCGTTCCGACGGAGCATCGTTCGGGCCGCCGCATCCAGGCCCGCATCCTCGGCATCGATCCGGAATCCCGGCTCCTGCTCGAGCACCGCGACGGCACCATTCACACTTACGGCTCGAAAGAGATCAAGTATATTATTTAACGGTCTTGAGGGCGCGGATGGCTGCGAGGGGGTTGGCGGAGGAGAAGGCGGCGGAACCGGCGACGAAGACGCCGGCGCCGAGGCGCTCCAGCTCGGCGATGTTCGCCGTACTGACACCCCCGTCGACCTGAATGAAGCAGTCGGCGCCCTGGGCGGCGATCATTTCCGCCAGGACCCCTACCTTTTCCGTCGTCTCCGGAATGTACTTCTGGCCGCTGTAGCCAGGATGCACGCCCATTACCACCACGTAGTCGATCTGCCGCAGCCAGGGTATCAGCACCTCGGCCGGTGTCTCGGGATTGATCGCCACCCCCACTCCCATGCCGCAGGAACGCACCAGGCGGATGGTGGAACGGAGCTGACGGAGATTGCAGGCCTCATAGTGGAAACTCAGGTACTGGACGCCCAGCTTGGCAAAACGCTCGACATAGGTCCAGGGCTCGATGATCATCAGGTGCGCGTCGAGCGGCTTTTGCGCCACCCGGGCAATCGCCTGGCACACCGGAAAGCCGAAGGAAATGTTCGGAACGAAGATGCCGTCCATCACGTCGAGATGGAACCAGCCCGCCGCACTGCGGTTGACCATGCGGCAATCCCGTTCGAGATGGCCGAAGTCGGCGGAAAGCATGGAGGGAGCGATGACGCGGGGCATGGCTAGATCGTTTTAAGTACGTCGAGCAGGACCGCCCAGAAACGTTCGAGGGAAGCCAGGTCAAGCCTTTCGCCCGGCGCGTGAACGCCGCGCAGCGTGGGGCCGAAGGCGATCATGTCGACATCGGGGAATTTCTCCGTGAAGAGGCCGCATTCGAGGCCGGCATGGATGGCCCGGACGACCGGTTCCCGGCCGAACAGCCGCTTGTAGGAAGCCACGCAAACGTCCTTGATATGCGAATTCATATTCGGCTTCCATCCAGGATAACCATCTGAATGTCTTACTTCTGCGCCAGCTAGCTCAAGCACTGCAGCAACTCGCTGCGAGAGGAAGATACGCTGGCTGTCGACGGCGCTGCGCTGCATGGTCCCCACGACGATCTTCTCCCCGCTGTCCATCCTGACGGAAGCCAGGTTGGTCGAGGTCTCGATCAGTCCCGGGATGTCGGCACTCATGGCAATCACGCCGTGCGGGATGGCCAGCAGGGCGCGGATGACGCGGCCGGCCGTCGCACGGTCAATGGCGGAAGCCGGCCGTTCAACCGGTTCCGCATGGAAATACAGGCCCGGATCGGTCACGGCATATTCGGCTTTCAGGCGGGCCGCCAGGTTGTTGAACCGGGCCATGACCTCCTCTTCGCTGTGGGCAGGTATGGCCAGCACGACCTCGCCGCCGCGGGCGATGGCATTGCGCTTGTTGCCAGCCACGATGTGGCAAAGGTCCACGTTGAGCGGCCAGATTTCATTCAGGAAACGCGCCGTCTGCTGCACGCCGTTGAAGCGTCCCTTGTCGATGTCGTCGCCGCTGTGTCCGCCCAGGCCGCCGCCGAGGGTGAATTTCATCGTCACGGCACCCGGCGCCAGCTTTTTCTCGCGGTAGCTGAAGGTACCGACCGTATCCATGCCGCCGGCGCAGCCGACGCAGAAATAGCCTTCGTCTTCGTCATCCAGGTTGATGAGCGTCTTGCCCGTGATGAAGCCTTTCTTCACCGCACGGGCGCCGTCCAGCCCTGTTTCTTCCGAAACGGTGAACAGGCACTCCACCCGCGGATGCGCGATCGTATCGTCGTCCAGGATGGCCATCGCCGACGCCACGCCGATGCCGTTGTCCGCACCGAGCGTCGTGTCGTGGGCGATCATCCAGCCGTCCTCGATCACGAAATGGATGGGATCCTTGGAAAAATCGAAATTGGAGGTGCTCTTCTTCTCGCACACCATGTCGGTATGGCCCTGGAGCACCACGGTAGGACGGTCCTCATAGCCTTTCGAAGCCGGCTTCGCGATCATCACGTTGCCGACCTTGTCGGTCTTGCATTCGAGTCCGCGCTGCTTCGCGAACGCCTGCAAGTAGGCGACCATCTTTTCTTCATGACCGGATTCACGCGGGATACGGGTGATCTCACGGAAAAAATCCAGGACTTTTTCTGTATTCATCATAGCCTTATGTTTAGCGTTTGGTTACTCGGGACTGTTGAGCTGACGCTCGATGTCGTGGACGAAGCCGCGGAAACTGCGGTCGGTGTCCATGAGGTCGCTCACCGTGTTGCAGGCATGGAGCACGGTGGCGTGGTCTTTCCCGCCCAGCTGGGCGCCGATGGAGGAAAGGGAGGTTTTGGTCAGGCTGCGGCTCAGGAACATGGCGATCTGGCGGGCCTGTACGATCTCGCGCTTGCGCGTCTTCGAGAGGAAAACGTCGTTGCTGATGTTGAAATAGTTGCAGACGGCTTCCTGGATCTTGCCCACGGTGATCTCGCTCTTCGGGTCGGTGACTACGCGGTCGACCAGGCGCTGCGCGAGTTCCATGGTGATCTCCTGCTTATTGAAGGTGGCGTTGGCGATCAGGGAATAGAGAATGCCTTCCAGTTCGCGGATATTGGTCTTGACGCTCTGGGCCACGAAAGAGAGCACCTCGTCGGAGATGGTGACGCCTTCGCGCGCGCACTTGGCCTTAAGGATGGCCAGCCGCGTCTCATAGGCCGGGGGCAGCAATTCCGCGTTCAGACCCCACTTGAAGCGGGACAGCAGGCGCTGGTCGAGTCCCTGCAGTTCCACGGGGGGCTTGTCGGAGGTGAGAATCAGCTGCTTGCCGCTCTGGTGCAGGTAGTTGAAGATGTGGAAGAAGGCACCCTGGGTGCCTTTCTTCTCGGCGAAGTCCTGCACGTCGTCGATGATCAGCACGTCGATGAGCTGGTAGAAGCGCAGGAAATCCGCCACCTTGTTGCCGTTGTTCGCGCTCTTGGCCGAGCAAGCGGCATTCATATACTGGTTCTGGAAGGTGTTCGCACTGACATAGAGCACCACTTTCTCGGGGAAGCGGGCCTTGACCGCGATGCCGATGGCCTGGGCCAGGTGCGTCTTGCCGAGGCCGGGGCCGCCGTAGATGAACAGCGGGTTGAAGGTGCTGCGGCCTGGATTGGCGGCGATGCTCTCCCCTGCCGAACGGCCGAGCCGGTTGCACGAGCCTTCGATGAAGTTCTCGAAATTGTAGATCGGATTGAGGCAGGGATCGATGTTGAGCTTGCGCAGGCCGGGGATGATGTAGGGGCTGCCCGTGTAGTGGGCGCCCATGTCGGGGAACGGAATCTCGGCGTTGCGGGGTTTGCCGCCCTTCGGCCGCTCCTCTACATAGATGTCATCGAGGATGCGGACCTTGTAGACGAGCGAGACGTCCGGTCCGATCTCCCGGCGGAGCACTTTGCTCAGGATACCGATGAAATGCTCCTCGATATACTCGCGCCAAAAGTCGGAAGGGACCTCGATCGTCAGCCGTTGCGCATCGAGCGCGATCGGCTTGATCGGGCCAAACCATGTCTTGAAAGACTCTTCATTCAGGTTGTCCCTGAGAATCTCCAGACAGCGGTTCCAAACTGCTATGACGGGGTTGTCGGAAGTCATCGGTTCAGGTTACTTTCCAACAACAAAATTGGGGAAAAATTGGTGATTAAAAAAAATTTTTTTTGTTGTTTTTTTCAATTTTTCCGCAATGTGCTGACAATCAAGAAAAAATTTTTTCCGTTTTTGTTCTATGTTGATAATCAGACACTTGTAAAGTTATAAAACGCATATTTTACTGACGCTTATAGACTTATAACCCTCACAATGCTTAAAAAATCAAAGGGGCTCAATCGATCTTCACGACGAAAGCGCCCGGGAACTTTTTCTGAATGCCCGGAAGACGGCGCGCCGCCTCCTCTTTGGAGGGATAGTTACCAACAGAATACTTGTAAAAACCGTTGATAAACCGGACCCGGTATTCCAGCACGCCCTTGAGCTCGGGAGAGCCGTTTTTCAACTTTTTCGAAGACGCCAGGATCTGGATCTCGTAGTGCGGGCCCACGACGGCGGGCGAAGGAGCCGGCGGATTGACGGGTTCCAGGTCCTCCTCGGAGGTTTCGAGCACAGCGGGATCGAAATCAAAGGAACCGTCCGTATCATAGGTATGCTTGAAAGAAGCAAAGGCGTCGAAGATATTGTCGGCGATCTTCTGCCGGTTGTCGGCGTTGTTGAGCTTCGTGCGGTCGGAACTGTTGGAGAGGAAACCCACCTCTATCAGCACGGAGGGCATCGTGGTACGCCAGAGAACCATGAGCGGCGCCTGGCGAACGCCCCGGCTCTTCTTGATGGGGCCGTGGCTGATGAACTGCTGCTGCACCAGCGACGCGAAAGCGATGCTCTGCTCGAAATGGGCGTTCTGCATCAGGTTGAAGATGATGTAGGACTCCGGATTGTCCGGATCGAAGCCTTCGTAGGTCGTGGAGTAGTCTTCCTCCAGCAGGATCACGGAGTTCTCCCGCTTGCAGACGGCCATGTTCGACTCGCTCTTGTCGGTACCCATGACGAAGGTCTCGGTGCCCGAAGCCGCCGTCGATTTGGCGGAATTGACGTGGATCGAGATGAAAAGGTCGGCATGGTTGCGGTTGGCGATGTTGCCGCGCTCGGCCAGCTCCACGAACTTGTCGGTCTTGCGGGTGTAGATGACCTTGACATCGGGGTATTCTTTCTGGATCCGCGCGCCCAGGCGCAGGGCCAGGTCGAGGTTGATCTGCTTCTCGCTCAGTTTGCTCTGCTTGGAAACGGCGCCGGGGTCGTGCCCGCCGTGCCCGGCGTCGATGACCACGGTCTTGAGCCGCAACCCTCCCTCCTGGGCGGAAACGGGACGAGGCAGCGTCAGAAGCACGAAAAAAGCCAGCAGGATCATTCCCGGCCGAAACAGCGCTTTATTTGAGCACGGTGGCATATTACTTGCTTATTTTTTATATTTTTGCCGTTTAATTAGCAAATATACGAATTTTGTTCCATAATAGAATATCAGCCGGAACTTTGTGCATGGGATTGCTGACCGTCCTGCTCCTGTTTGTGGCGGGAAGCGTGCCGGCCCGGGCGCAGGAGCCCGATACGCTGACCCGCATCGCGGTCCGCGATTCGCTCCCCGCACGCGATTCGCTGGTATTCTCCCGCGACACGCTGGAACTGCAGGACGCACCGGCGCTCCCCGACTCGACAACCCGGCCCGCCGATACCATCGCCATCCAGCCCAAGGGCATGATTGACCGTCCGGCCTTCTCCACTGCACGCGACTCCGTGATGGAGGACATCGAGAACAACATCATCTACTATTTCGGCGACGTCACCGCCAAATACCAGGACATGGAGCTCAAGGCCGACTATATGGCCTACAACACCAAGCTCAACGTCGTCTACGCCAAGGGCACGACCGACACCATCACCAACGAGGTGACAGGGCGCCCCGTAATGACCACCGGCGGCAAAAGCTACGAGATGGACGAGGTGTACTACAACTTCGAGACCCGCAAGGCCCGCATCAAGAACATGGCCACGCAGCAGAAGGAAGGCAAGCTGGTCGGCGAAAAGCTCAAGATGATGCCCGATCAGTCCATCAACATCGCGGGCGGCAAGTACACGGTCTGCGACGCGGAACATCCGCATTACTACCTGAAGATGACCGCGGCCAAGGTCATGACCAAGCCCAAGCAGCGCACCATGTTCGGCCCTGCCTACGCCGTGATCGGCGACGTGCCGATTCCGTTCATCATCCCCTTCGGCTTCGTCCCGGAACGGCCCGACCGTGCCAGCGGCATCCTGATCCCGAGCTACGGCGAAGAGAAAGCCCGCGGCCTCTACCTGCGCGACTTCGGTTATTCCGTGGTCATCGGAGACTACCTCGACCTGGCCCTGACCGGCGACATCTACTCCTACGGCTCGTGGGCGGCCCGCCTGACATCGCGCTACAAGAAACGCTACGCCTTCGACGGCTCCCTGTCCATCAACTACTCCAACGACATCACAGGCGAGCGCGGCACCGACACCTTCAGCGAATCGAGGAACTTCGGCGTGAACTGGAGCCACTCCCAGGACGCCAAGGCGCGCCCGGGAACCTCCTTCCGCGCCTCGGTCAACTTCTCCAGCCCGTCGAACAACCGCTACAACTCCACCAGCGTGAGCGACGCGCTCCAGAACCAGGCATCCTCCTCGATCTCCTGGTCCAAGACCTGGAGCGGCATCTCGCTCTCGGCCAACCTCCTGCACAGTCAGAACTCCCGCGACAGTTCCTACAGTTTCACCCTGCCCAACATCACCTTCAACGTCAACCGCTTCTATCCTTTCAAGCGGAAGAACCGTGTCGGCAAGGAGCGCTTCTACGAGCAGATCTCCTTCAGCTACGGTGCGACCCTGCAGAACAAGGTGGCGTTCAAGGCCAGTGAGTTCGGCTTCAACCGCGACATGCTCAACCGGATGCAGAACGGCATGAACCACAGCTTCTCCATCGGCCTGCCCGGTTTCACGCTCTTCAAATACCTGCAGTTCACCCCGAGCGTCAGCTACGGCATGAACTGGTTCTTCCGGGAGCAGTCCCGCCGCTACAACCCCGATACCGACAAGGTGGAGACCGTCTGGGGCGACCAGTTCAGCACGTTCGGCGTCACCCAGACCTATTCGGGCGGTATCTCCATGAACACCCGCATCTACGGTATGTTCCAGTTCGGCAAGCGCAGCAAGCTACAGGCCATCCGGCACATGATCACGCCGACCCTGAGCTTCTCCTTCAGCCCGAACCTGGCCACGAAGATGAACGGCTACACCACCTATACTTATACAGACAAGGACGGTGTGGAACGCAGCGTGGATTACAACAAATATGCGGGTCAGCTCTATGCTCCGCCGAGCGGCGGCCGCAACGCCTCCCTCTCCTTCGGCTTCGCCAACAACCTTGAGGCCAAGGTGCTGAAAAACACCGACCCCATGGCCAAGGAACCCGACAATCCCAAGGATAAATACGAGAAAATCAAGCTGATCGACCAGCTGAACATCAGCGGATCCTACAACTTCCTGGCCGACTCCATGCGCCTGTCGAACATCAACCTGACGGCCAGCACCACGATTTTCGGCAAGCTGGGTATCAACGGCAACATGGCCTTCGACCCCTATGCCGTCAACGAGCGCGGACAGCGCATCAACAAGCTCAACGTGATCAAGACCGGCATCCCGGCCCGCCTGGTCAATGCCAGCGCTTCGCTCTCCTACTCCATCAACGGCGACGGCAAATACAATGGCAACGACGGTCACAACGACCAGGGACAGGGCGGCGGCACCAAACGGAGCGGCGAAGACGCCGACTACGCACGCGTATATTATCATCCGATCACGGGCGAATACATCCCGGGCGGCTGGGTCTACTACCTCAATCCGAACATCCCCTGGTCGCTGAGTTTCAACTACAACTATTCGTATTCCCGCTCCTACCAGTTCGCCAACGAGCATCTCGACGTCAAGCACAAGCATGTCCAGACCCTCAGCGTGGCCGGACAGATCCGTCTCACCAAGGCCCTGAACATCAACGTCAACACCGGTTTCGACCTGACCCAGATGAAGCTCAGCACCACCCAGATCAGCGCCACATACGACCTGCACTGCTTCGCCATCTCCGTCTCCTGGGTCCCGACCGGCCAGTGGGAAAGCTGGAGCTTCCGCATCGCCGCCAAGGCTTCGGCCCTGAGCGACATCCTTCAGTTCAAGAAATCCGCCAGTTTTTGGGATAAATAAAAAATATTCCCTATCTTTGTGGTATCAAATCTGACCGGGACGCGTTCCTGCCTTCCGGTTTCCAATCCAACTCGATGTTAGACATAATTGAATTGAGCAGCAAGAGCCAGGAAGACCTTGTTGCAATCGCCAAAGAACTGAACGTTCGCAAACCGGCTTCGCTGAGCAAAGACGACCTGATCTATGCCATCCTCGACGAACAGGCCATCCAGAGCAAGGAATCCCCTGCCAAGCAGCGCCAGCAGCGCAAGAAAGGCGGCAGCAAGAAAGCGGAAGCCGGCGAAAGCGCCGCACAGGCCGACAATACCCCCGCACCCGCTGCAGAAGGCACAGAAAATACCGCCAAGCGCAAACGCGGACGTCCCAAGAAGAATGCCGCCGAGACGGGCGACGAACAGGCCGCTCCCGCCGCCGAGGCTCCGGCCGCACCGGAAGCCGCACCGGCTCCGGAAACCCCGGAAACGCCGGCAGCTGACAATCAGCCGTCCAAGAAGGGCGGCAAGAAGCAGCGCCCCCGCGTCGAAAAAGCCGAGGCTGCTCCGCAGGCCGAAGCCAAGGCCGAAGCCCAGCAGCAGCCGAAACAGCCGCAGAACCAGCCGCAACAGCAAAAGCAGCAGCGCAAACAACAGAATAATCAGAACCCGCAGAATAATCCGCAGAACCAGCCGCAGCAGAATCAGCAGAATCAGCAAAATCAGCAGCAGAACCAGCCGCAGCAACCGAAACAGCCCCGCATCGAATTCGAGGGCATCGTCGAAGCGACCGGTGTGCTGGAGATCATGCCCGACGGCTACGGCTTCCTGCGTTCCTCCGACTACAACTACCTGAATTCGCCGGACGATATCTACGTGTCGCAGAACCAGATCAAGATGTACGCGCTCAAGACGGGCGACACCATCCTCGGCGAAATCCGTCCTCCGCGCGAAGGCGACAAGTATTTCCCGCTGGTCAAGATCAACCGCATCAACGGCCGTTCCCCGGAATTCATCCGCGACCGCGTACCCTTCGATTTCCTGACGCCCCTCTTCCCGGACGAGAAATTCAACCTCACCGGCCACGGGCACAACAACAACATCTCGGTCCGCGTGGTGGACCTCTTCACCCCGATCGGAAAAGGCCAGCGCGGCCTGATCGTCGCCCAGCCGAAGACCGGTAAGACCGTGTTGCTCAAGGATATCGCCAATGCTATCGCCGACAACCATCCGGAAGTATACATGATCGTCCTGCTGATCGACGAGCGCCCGGAAGAGGTCACCGACATGCAGCGCAGCGTCAAGGCGGAAGTCATCGCCTCGACCTTCGACGAGCCGGCCGACCACCACGTGAAAGTGGCCAACATGGTGCTGGAAAAAGCAAAACGCCTGGTGGAATGCGGCCACGACGTCGTGATCCTGCTCGACTCGATCACCCGCCTGGCCCGCGCCTTCAACACCGTGCAGCCTGCCTCCGGCAAGGTGCTCTCCGGCGGTGTGGACGCCAATGCCCTCCACAAGCCCAAACGCTTCTTCGGCGCCGCCCGCAACATCGAAGGCGGTGGATCGCTCACCATCCTGGCCACCGCTCTCACCGAGACCGGTTCGAAGATGGACGACGTGATCTTCGAGGAATTCAAGGGTACCGGCAACCTGGAGCTACAGCTCGACCGCAAGCTCTCCAACCGCCGCATCTTCCCGGCCGTCGACGTTACGCTCAGTTCCACCCGCCGCGACGATCTGCTCTACGATCCGGATTATGTCAACCGCATCTGGATCCTGCGCAATCACCTGGCGGATATGACTTCGCTGGAGGCCATGGAATTCATGAAGAGCCGCCTCGAAAAGACGCGCGACAATGAAGAGTTCCTGATCTCGATGAATGGAGACAAACTAAGTTAATTTTATTTTGCAAGTAGAAAAAAAGTTTCTACATTTGCAGTCCCAAAACAAAGGGACATGCTTCCTTAGCTCAGTTGGTAGAGCACGACACTCTTAATGTTGGGGTCCAGGGTTCGAGCCCCTGAGGGAGCACGCTAAAATGAAAACTCAGCTTTAGGCTGAGTTTTCTTATTTTCGCGTGCTCCTTTGGTCGCATCTTTTCTTCTGGGGCTCTGCCCCAGACCCCGCGGGCCCTTGGCCCGGCCCGCTAAAGCGGGCTTTATGTTGATGACTCCAATAAATCTATAGCGAGCGTATCTGCGGGTGGTTTTGGAAGGGGTGGCCATTTTTTCTGGCCGCACATACCAAAACCAGAGCAGAAAAGCGAGCGATTGATTATCTTTGTAAGATAAATGGAATGCTTTGAGCCATCTTGTTGATATATTACGGGAGCGGAGAACGCTGGATGACCAGGGATTGAAGGCGTTGCTGGAAAGCGACGACCCGTCCGTGGCCGCGGAGCTGTACCGCAACGCCCGGGAAGTGGCGGAAGACAGCTTCGGCAGGACCATCTGGCTGCGCGCCTTGATCGAATGGAGCAACGTCTGCCGCAACGACTGTTTGTACTGCGGCATCCGGCGCAGCAACACCCGGCTGCCGCGTTACACCCTCTCCCGCGAAGACATCCTTGCCTGCTGCGACCGCGCCTGGAAACTGGGCCTGCGGACTTTCGTGCTGCAAGGCGGAGAGAATCCGCCAGCCATACGGGCCCTGGCCGAAACCGTGGCCGAGATGCGTGCATCCTGGCCCGAAGCGGCCATCACACTCTCGCTGGGTGAACTGCCGCAAGAAAGCTACGCGCTGCTGCGCCGCAGCGGCGCGAACCGCTACCTGCTGCGCCACGAAAGCGCCAACCCCAGCCACTATGCCCGCCTGCACCCTGCTTCCATGCAGCTCGAACACCGGATTGCCTGCCTGCACGAACTGCGGGCGCTGGGTTTCCAGACCGGTACGGGCATGATGGTGGGCAGCCCGTTCCAGACCCTCGACGACCTGGTGGCCGATATCCGGCTCATCGAAGCCTTCCGCCCCGAGATGATCGGCCTGGGGCCTTTCATTCCCCATCCCGATACGCCGCTGGGCCGTTACCCTGCCGGCAGCGCCGAACGAACCTTGCGACTCTACGCTATCCTGCGCCTCATGTTGCCCGGTGCCTGGATCCCCTCCACCACAGCCCTGTCCACCCTCCGCCCGGACGGCCGTACCGCCGGCATCCTGGCCGGAGCCAACGTGCTGATGCCCAATTTCACACCAGCCCGGCAGCGTGCCGCCTACGCCCTCTACGAAGGCAAGAACGGCGTCGCCGTCGAAAACGCCGCCATGCTTACCCAAATCCTTGAAGAACTAGACACTATCGGATACCATGTATAATCCTTTATCCACCCACGCCGACGAATTCATCGACCACTCCGAAGTCCTCGAGACCCTGGCCGAAGCCCGGCGAGAAAGTCAGAACCCGCTGCGCGTCAGCGAAATCCTGGAAAAAGCAGCCCACTGCAAGGGCCTCAGCCACCGCGAGGCGGCCATCCTGCTCGACTGCAACGACCCCGTCCTGGAAGAAAGGCTCTATGCGCTGGCCGGCGAGATCAAGCAGCGCTTCTACGGCAACCGCATCGTGCTCTTTGCGCCGCTTTACCTCTCGAACTACTGCATCAACGGTTGCGTCTACTGCCCTTACCACGCCAAGAACCGCAGCATCCCCCGCAAGAAGCTGACACAGGAAGAGATTGCGGCGGAGGTGCGCGCCCTCATCCGCACCGGCCACAAGCGCCTCGCCGTCGAAGCCGGAGAAGATCCCGTGCGCAACCCGCTGGACTATATCCTGGAATCCATCCGTACGATCTATTCCGTCAGCGAGGGCGGCAACAGCATCCGCCGCGTGAACGTGAACATCGCCGCCACCGACGTCGAATCGTACCGGAAACTCAAGGCAGCCGGCATCGGCACCTATATCCTCTTTCAGGAAACCTATAACCGGCAGCAGTACGAAAGCCTGCACCCTACCGGTCCAAAGAGCAACTACGACTGGCACACCGAAGCCATGGACCGCGCACAGGAAGGCGGCTGCGACGACGTGGGCGTCGGCGTCCTGTTCGGACTGGGCGGCTACCGCTACGAGCTCACCGCCCTGCTGATGCACGCCGAGCACCTGGAAGCCCGTTTCGGCGTCGGACCGCACACCATCAGCATGCCCCGCATCTGCCCGGCCGACGACGTGTCGCTCGACAGTTTCCCCGACGCCTTGCCCGACGCCATCTTCCGCAAGATCGTGGCGGTACTCCGCGTGGCCGTGCCCTATACCGGCATGATCATCTCCACGCGCGAGTCGGCCCGGATGCGGGAACAGCTCCTGCACTGCGGCGTCTCGCAGATCAGCGGCGGCTCCCGCACCAGCGTGGGCGGCTACACGACCGAGGAGCGCCACGACGAGACGGCGCAGTTCGACGTGTCCGACACGCGTCCGCTCGACGACGTGGTACGCTGGCTGCTGGAGATGGACCACATTCCGAGCTTCTGCACGGCCTGCTACCGCGAAGGCCGCACCGGCGACCGCTTCATGGCGCTGTGCAAGAGCGGCAAGATCAGCCTCTGCTGCACGCCCAATGCGCTGATGACCCTCAAGGAATACCTCATGGACTACGCTTCGCCCGCGACCCGGGCGGCCGGCGAACGGCTCATCGCCGCATCGCTGAGCGACATCCCGGAAGGCCGGGTGCGGGAAAAGACCGTCGAGCGCCTGGCACGCATCGAGGCCGGCGAACGGGATTTCCGATTCTAAAAGCCTGACACATACTATGGAACGCCTGCACATCGCCTTCTTCGGGCCTGCCAACAGCGGCAAGTCGACGCTGGTCAACGCCATCGCCGGACAGGAGGTGTCGCTGGTCAGCCCCATGCCCGGCACGACGACCGATCCCGTCCGGAAGCCCATCGAACTTCCCGGCCTGGGACCTTGCGTGCTCATCGACACGGCGGGCCTCGACGACGACTCCGTCCTCGGGGCCGAACGCCGGCGCCTGACCCTGTCCATTCTGGAAGAGACGGAAGTGGCGGTCTATGTGCCGCCGATGTCCCCAAAAGAGGGACAACAGCCGCAAAAAGAGGGTGAAATTGCCATTGATGTCCCCGAATTTGGGACATCGGCGACACCCGTCGTCGTCTACCGGCACGGAGAGTCCGTCGAATTGCTGCTGCAACGCATCGCGGCGGCCGTGCCGAAACAGGAGGAACATTTCCTGACCGGCGACCTGGTGACAGCCGGCGACACCGTGCTGCTGGTCATGCCCCAGGACAGCGAAGCCCCCAAGGGACGCCTCATCCTGCCGCAAGTCCAGGTCATCCGGGAACTGCTCGACCGCGGCTGCACGCCGCTCTGCTGCACGCCCGCGTCGCTGCCCGACGCCCTGGCCAGCCTGCGCTCCCTGCCGGCACTGACCATCACCGACGCGTCGGTATTCCGTACCGTCAACGAACTCCTGCCCCCCGAAGCCCCGCTAACCGCCTTTTCCGTTCTGCTGGCCGCTGCCAAAGGCGACATGCAGGTCTTTGTCGAAGGCGCCCGGGCCATCGACCGCCTCACCGCGCGGTCGCGCGTGCTCATCGCAGAAGCTTGCACGCATGTCCCCGACACAGAGGATATCGGCCGTGTGAAAATTCCGGCCCTGCTACGTCGCGTAGCTGCGGGTGGTGATTCCGGGCGTGAGCTTCTTTTCAGCGAGCGCACGGAAATACCAGAGCAGCGGAGCGAAGAAGGGCTCACGATCGATATCGCGGCAGGAAACGACTTTCCCGAAGACCTGACCCCCTACGACCTGATCATCCATTGCGGCGCCTGCATGGCGACGCGGACACGGGTCATGGCACGTACGAGAAAGGCACTCCTTTCGGGAGTGCCCATCACCAATTACGGCATCGCCCTGGCGAAACTGCAGGGCATGCTTGAACGAATCGTTATTCCCGGTTCTCGAACTCGGAAACAATCTTCTTGATGTCCGCCGGATTCAGCCGGCCGTAGACCTTCTCGCCGATCGTGGCCACCGGAGCCAGACCGCAGGCACCCACGCAACGCAGGCAGTCAAGCGAGAACTTGCCGTCGGGCGTGGTCTGACCCACGTCAATGCCCAGCACGCGCTTGAACTCTTCCAGCAGTTTGTCAGCACCCCGCACGTAGCACGCGGTTCCCAGGCAGACCGAAATCGGATACTTGCCCTTGGGCGTCATCGTGAAGAACGAATAGAACGTCACCACGCCATAGACCTTCGAAGCCGGAATGCCGAGTTTTGAGGCCACGATGCGCTGCACCGGCTCGGGCAGATAACCGAGCTTCGACTGGCATTCATGGAGGATGGCGATCAGTTCACCGGGATCGTTATTGAATTGTTCGCAGACCTCCTCCACCTGGCGGACGGCCTCGCAGGATAATTTCATCTCACTCATACTACTGGATCTGTTTGTTGAAATAATGGGTATGCAGCAGTTCTTCGGAACGTTCGCTCAGCGGTTCGCCGAGATAGTCCTCGTACAGCTTGATGATATCGGGATTCTTGTGGCTCATGCGGATTTCCTTGCCTTCGTCCTCGCGGTAGACAGCCGCCGCGCGCGCCTGCAGGATGCCGATGTTGCCATGGTGGTACGGCTGGCCGGCGCCGCCGATGCAGCCGCCCGGGCAGGCCATCACCTCCACCACATGGTAGTCGAGCTCGCCCTTGCGCAACTTGTCCATCAAGATGCGCGCATTGCTCAGGGTGTGGGCCACACAGACTTTCAGCGGGAAGCCCGCCAGGTCGACCGTCGCCTCCTTGATGCCTTCGAAGCCACGTACTTGCGTAAACTCGAGCTTGGGCAGGGCCTTGCCGGTATAGACTTCGTACACGGTACGGAGGGCAGCTTCCATCACACCGCCGGATGCGCCGAAGATGGCGCCGGCGCCGGACGACTCGCCCATCGGCGTGTCGAATTCGCTGTCGGGCAGTTCGGGGAAGCGGATGTTGGCGCGCTTGATGAGCCGGGCCAGTTCGCGGGTGGAAATGGAATAGTCCACGTCGGGCAGGCCGTCGTGGGTGAATTCCGGCCGTTCGCACTCATATTTCTTCGCCAGGCAGGGCATGATCGAGACCACCACCACCTTCTTCGGATCGATGCTCCGCTTCTCGCACCACCAGGTCTTGGCGATGGCGCCGAACATCTGGCCGGGCGATTTGGCGGAAGACGGGTAATCCAGCAGGTCGGGATAGTTGTGCTCGAAGAAGTTGACCCAGGCCGGGCAGCACGAGGTCATGATCGGGAGCTTGACATTCTTGTCGCCGGCCAGGTGGGCCTTCAGGCGCTTCAGGATCTCGGCGCCCTCTTCCATGATGGTCAGGTCGGCGGCGAAATCGGTATCGAAGACCTTGGTGAAGCCCAGGTACTTGAGCGCCGTCACCAGCTTGCCGGTGACGATGGAGCCCGGTTTCATGCCGAACTCCTCACCGAGGGCCACGCGGACGGCGGGCGCCGGCTGTGCGATGACGATCTTGTTGGGATCGACCAGGTCGTCGAGCAGGCGGTCGGTGTTGTCACGTTCGGTCAGAGCGCCCGTCGGGCAGACGGCGACGCACTGGCCGCAATAGGTGCAGTCCGTATCTTTGAACATGCGGTCGAAGGTCGGTGCGATGGTGGTGTCGAAACCACGGCGCACGGCGCCGAGGACACCCACGGACTGGACCTTGTTGCACACGCTTTCGCAACGGCGGCAGAGGATGCACTTGTCCATGTTGCGCGTGATGGCGGCCGTGATTTCTTTCTTGCGGGCCGACTGTTCCCCGCCCTGGAACGGCATCTGGCGGATATTGAAGCGCATCACCAGGCGCTGGAGTTCACAGTCGCTGCATTTCGGGCAGGTGAGGCAGTCGTTCGGGTGGTCGGAAAGCATGAGTTCCGCAATCGTCTTGCGGGCGCGGATCACGCGGGCCGAGTTGGTATAGACCACCATGCCCTCGGTACACACCGTGGCGCAGGAAGGCGCCAGGTTGCGGCGGCCTTCCACTTCCACGACGCAGATGCGGCAGGAAGCCGGATTGTTCTTGACGCAGGTACCCTTGAGGTCGATGTGGCACAGCGTGGGGATGGCGATGCCGATGGAAGCCGCTGCGTCGAGGATGGTCGTTCCGGGCGCTACGCGCACGGGACGTTTATCGATACTGAGATTGATTTTCTTTTCCATACGCGACTAGATAACGGAAATCGCACCGAAATGGCAGCGCGAGGTGCACATGCCGCAACGGATGCAGACATACGGGTTGATAACGTGCGGTTTGCGGCTCTCGCCCATGATGGCCTGCGCGGGGCAGGACTTGAGGCAGGCCGAGCAGCCCTTGCAGCGCTGCGGGTCGATGGTGTAGGTCAGCAGGGCCTTGCACTTCTTCGCACGGCACTTGTGGGCGCGTACGTGCTCCACGTACTCGTCGCGGAAATTGGCCAGCGTCGAGAGCACCGGGTTCGGGGAGGTCTGTCCCAGGCCGCAGAGGGCGGAATCTTTGATGACGGAGGCCAGGTTCTGGAGCTGGTCGAGGTCGGCCATCTCGCCCTTGCCTTCCGTGATGCGGGTCAGGATCTCGAGCATGCGTTTGTTGCCGATGCGGCAGGGCGTGCATTTGCCGCACGACTCACCCACCGTGAACTCCAGGTAGAACTTGGCGACGGACACCATGCAGTCATCTTCGTCCATGACGATCATGCCGCCGGAGCCCATCATCGAGCCGGCTGCCGTCAGGCTCTCGTAATCAATGGGGATATCGAGGTGTTTCTCGGTCAGGCAGCCGCCGGACGGACCGCCGGTCTGCACAGCCTTGAATTTCTTGCCGTTCTTCACGCCGCCGCCGATGTCGTAGATGATCTCGCGCAGGGTCGTGCCCATCGGCACTTCGATCAGGCCCACATTGTTGATCTTGCCGGCCAGGGCGAAGACCTTGGTGCCTTTCGACTTCTCGGTGCCGATCGACGAGAACCACTCGGGACCGCGCGTCAGGATGACCGGGATATTGGCCAGGGTCTCTACATTGTTGACGTTGGTCGGCTTGCCCATGAAGCCCGCTTCCGCCGGGAACGGCGGCTTGAGGGTCGGCTCACCGCGCTTGCCTTCCATCGAGTGGATGAGGGCGGTTTCCTCGCCGCAGACGAAGGCGCCGGCGCCGTAACGGATCTCAATGTCGAAATCGAAACCCGATCCGAGGATGTTCTTGCCCAGCAGGCCGTATTCGCGGGCCTGGGCGATGGCGATCTTCAGGCGCTCCACAGCCAGCGGATACTCGGCGCGGATATAGATCAATCCGTGATGCGCCTCGATGCAGTAACCGCAGATGGTCATGGCTTCGACGATGGAGTTGGGGTCGCCTTCCATGATAGAACGGTCCATGAAAGCACCCGGGTCACCCTCGTCGGCGTTGCAGACGACGTATTTCTCGTCCGACTTGAACTTGCGGGCAATCTCCCACTTGGTACCGGTCGGGAAACCGGCGCCGCCGCGGCCGCGCAGGCCGGAGGCCTTGATGTCGTCGAGCACGTCCTGGCTGGGGCGTTTCAGGCTCTGGGCCAGGGCCCGGTAGCCGTACCGGCCAATGTACTCGGTGATGTCTTCCGGATTGATCACGCCGCAGTTGCGAAGCGCGACGCGCATCTGCTTGCGGTAGAAATTCATGTGTTTGGAATCGCTCACATGCCTTCCGTTCCCCGGATCAAGGTAGAGCAGGCGCTCGACGCGCTGGCCACCGATGATATGGGAGCTGACGATCTCCTCCACGTCTGTGGGGCGGACGGAGGTGTAGAAGGTATTGTCGGGCATGACCTTGACGATCGGACCCTTTTCGCAGAAACCGAAGCATCCGGTCACGATCACGTCCACCTTGTCGGCGATACCGTGTTCCTGGATCGATGCATGGAAGTTTTCCACGATCTTCGCACTTTCGGAAGCCTTGCAGCCCGTACCGCCGCAACAGAGGATCTGGATGTGGGGTGTTCCCGTGTCCAGGCCGCAGGGAGCGATGGTACCGGAGCGCTTGCTGGCCTCCCGGACGGTCAGCGCTTTGGACGCTTTCCGTCGGATGCTTTCGAGAGCATCGGCAGAATTGATTTTCATTATGGTTAAAGTAGGTTTCGTAATGGATTCGCTTGTCAGGATTCCAGGCCGATCATCCGGCCCGCAAACTTTTCAATCTTCTCCTTCGCGTAATCGAGCGTAATCGTCAGCTGCTTCCGGCGGCTCGTGGGCGCATCGAACATCGCGTCCGTCATGATGGCCTCGCAGATCGAGCGCAGGCCACGGGCGCCCAGCTTGTACTGGATTGACGTGTCCACGATGAATTCCAGTACTTCCGGCTTGATCCGCAACTTGATGCCGTCGAGTGCGAAAAGTTCCTGGTACTGCTTCACCAGTGCATTCTTCGGCCGCGTCAGGATGGCCAGCAGCGTCGGACGGTCCAGCGGATCGAGGTGGCAGAGCACCGGCAGACGGCCGATGATCTCAGGAATCAGGCCATAGGAGCGCAGATCCTGCGGTGCCACGTACTGTATGAGGTTGTCGGTATCGATCGTCTCGTGCTTCTTGCGCGCGCCGTAACCGATCACCTGGGTGTTGAGCCGCTGGGCGATGTAACGGTCGATGCCCTCGAAAGCACCGCCGCAGATGAAGAGGATGTTCTCGGTATTGACCGAGATCATCCGCTGTTCCGGGTGCTTGCGGCCGCCCTGGGGCGGAACGTTCACGATGCTGCCTTCCAGGATCTTCAGGAGGGCCTGCTGCACGCCCTCGCCCGACACGTCGCGTGTGATGGAAGGGTTGTCGCTCTTGCGGGCGATCTTGTCGATCTCGTCAATGAAGACGATGCCTTTCTCAGCCTTCGACACGTCGTAGTCCGCATCCTGCAGCAGGCGCGTGAGGATACTTTCCACGTCCTCGCCCACATAGCCCGCCTCGGTCAGCACCGTGGCGTCGACAATGGCGAAAGGCACGTTGAGCATCTTGGCGATGGTCCGGGCCAGCAGGGTCTTGCCGGTGCCGGTGGGGCCCACCATCAGGATGTTGGATTTCTCGACCAGATCATCCTTCAGATTGATGCGCTTGTAGTGATTGTAGACCGCCACGGCCAGGAAGCGCTTGGCTTCATCCTGCCCGATGACGTATTCGTCGAGGAAGGCCTTGATCTCGGCCGGCTTGTACAGCTTGCTCTCCCCCACGATCTTGCCGTTCGTCCGGATGTGCTCCTCGCCACCCTGGTTCAGGGCTTCCTTGGCGTATTCATAGGCCATGCGGGCGCAGTCGGAACAGATGGACACGTTTCCGGCGGAGATCATCAGCTCCACCTCGTCCGGTCCGCGTCCACAGAATGCGCAATGGTCAGAACCCTCGTGGTTATCTTTCTTCTTTGCCATGCCTGCTCTTTTCAACGATGCGGTCCACCATGCCGTACTGCATGGCCTCTTCAGCCGTCATCCAGAAATCGCGGTCGGCGTCCTTGACGATCTGGTCCATGGACTTGCCGGTGTGGTCGCAAAGGATCTGGTAGAGTTCCTGCTTCAGCTTGAGAATCTCACGGACGGTAATTTCCATCTCGGAAGCCTGTCCCTCGGCGCCGCCCATCGGCTGATGGATCATCACGCGCGAGTGCGGCAACGCGGAACGCTTGCCCTGAGCGCCGGCAGCCAGCAGGATCGAAGCCATGGAGGCGGCGATGCCGGTGCAGATGGTGGCCACATCGGGCTGGATGGTCTGCATCGTGTCGTAGATGCCCAGTCCGGAATAGACCACACCGCCCGGGGAGTTGATGTAAAGCATGATGTCGGCCTTCGGGTCGTTGCTCTCCAGGAAGAGGAGCTGGGCCTGGATGATGTTGGCCACATCGTCGTTGATGGGGCAGCCCAGGAAGATGATGCGGTCCATCATCAAACGGCTGAACACATCCATTTGGGCGACGTTGAGCTGGCGTTCCTCGATGATCATCGGGTTCATATAGCTGGCGTACAGCGAGTTGAACCGATGCAGGCTGAGCGAGCTGATGCCGCGGCCGCGAATGGCATATTTTTCAAATTCTGTCATGGGTTTCTTTATTTGGTGAGTTCGCGCATCTTGTCGAGCGAGATCTTCTTCTTTTCAATCGTGGCGGTCTTGCGCACCCAGCTGAGGACGATGTCGTCCTGCACTTTCTCGATGATGCGGTCTGCCTGCTGGCGGTCGCCGAGCAACTGCTCCGCATACTTGGTCAAATGCTCTTCCGGCACGTTCTGCATGCCGTACATGGCAAACTGGTAGGCAGCCATGCTCTTGGCCTGGTTCATCACGTCATCCTTCGAGAGCTTCAGGTCCTGATCCTTCATGATCTTGCCGCGGACCATGTTCCAGCGGAAATCCTTGGCAAAGAGATCGTATTCGGCCTCGATCTGCTCCATCGTGAACTTGTCGTCGTTGGCAAACTTGATCCAGCGTTTCATGAAGGCGTCGGGCAACTGGATGGCCGCCTTGTCGAGGAGGTATTCCTTCGCGTCGATCATGAAGCGATAGTCGCTCTCCTGAGCATATTCGGCCTGGAGGCGCTCCTTCACCTTGGCGTCGAACGCGGCTTCGTCCTTACAGCTGCCTTCACCGAAGACCTGGTCGAAGGTGGCCTGGGTCAGCGGAGCGTCGACAAAGGTCTTGACGTCGTTCACGGTCATCGTCCATTTCACGGGAAGGGTGTCGAGTTCTTCCTTCTTCACATGGAACATGGCGGCACGGTCAGCCTCGTTGGGGAAGCTCTTCACGATGTCCACCTGCTTGCTGTCACCTTTCTTCAGGCCCACGAATTTCTTCTTCACATCGTCGGCCATGCTGCGGAGGGCCACATAAGCTCCTTCCACCTTCTGCTCGCCGCTCACGAAATCGGCGATCACGAAGTCGTCCGCACCGGCCTTTTCGCCGCTTTCCAGCTGGCCGAACTGCTTCAGCAGGCCTTTCTTGTAGTCGGCAAGGGCTTCCTTGGTGACGGTCACGGTATAATACGGGAACTTGTCCTCGGCCGTGACGGTGACATTGACTTCGGGGGCGACAGCCAGGTCGAAGTCGAAGGTAAAACGGTCGGGGTTGTCCCAGTCATTCTCGACAGGCTTCTCGGTGGGCAGCGGCTCGCCGAGGATGTTGAGCTTGTTCTTTTCGATGTATTTGTTCAATTCGTCGGTGACGAGCTTGTTGATCACTTCAGCCAGGGCCTGGCCGCCGTGGACCTTTTCAATCAGCGACATCGGCGCCATGCCGCGGCGGAATCCGCGGATATCGGCATTGCGACGGTACTCGTTGAGTTTCTTCTTTTTGAGTTCGGCCCAGTCTTCTTTCTCGAGGGCGATGCTGACGGTCATATTGAGCGCGTCATGCTGTTTCTTCGTTACTTTCATATAGCTTATAAAATATTTTCAGGATGATGGTTTTCCATAAAGGGTCGCAAATATACAAAAAAAATACCTATATTTGTAGGAAATCGTTAACAAAATCTCTATGAAACAATACATTGAAAAAAATCGCGAGCGTTTTCTGGACGAATTGTTCTCCCTGCTCCGCATTCCCTCCATCAGTTCCGAAGAGGCACACAAGCCGGACATGCGCCGTTGCGCGAAGCGGCTGACCGAACTGCTGCTGGAAGCAGGCGCCGACAAGGCCGCCGTCTACGAGACGACCGGCCATCCCGTGGTCTACGGTGAAAAGCTGCTCGACCCGAAGCTGCCGACCGTGCTGGTCTACGGGCACTACGACGTGATGCCGGTCGATCCGCTGAACCTCTGGGTCTCCCCGCCTTTCGAACCGGAGATCCGCGACGGGGCCATCTACGCCCGCGGTGCGAATGACGACAAGGGACAGACCTTCATGCACATCAAGGCCTTCGAATACCTGGTGCGCGAGAAGAAGCTGCGCCACAACATCAAGTTCATCTTCGAAGGCGAGGAGGAGATGGGTTCCGCAGCGCTCTCGAAATGGATCAAGACGCACAAGAAGCTGCTGGCCTGCGACATCATCCTGGTCTCCGACACGACGATGCTCAATGAAAAAATACCTTCCATCAACTGCGGCATGCGCGGCATCACCTACATGGAGGTCACGGTCACGGGACCGAAGAAGGACCTGCACTCGGGCCATTACGGCGGTGCCGTCTACAACCCGATCAACACGCTCTGCAAGATGATCGACTCGCTGATCGACGAGAACGGGCACATCACGGTCAAGGGCTTCTACGACGACGTGATCGAGCTCAGCCGCAAGGACCGGCGCATGCTGGGCCGGGCGCCCTACGATGCGAAGGAATTCATGGACAGCCTGGGCGTCAAGGCGTTGACGGGCGAAAAGGGCTATACGACCCTCGAGCGCATCGGCATCCGCCCGTGCCTCGATGTCAACGGCATCTGGGGCGGCTACACAGGCGAAGGTTCCAAGACGGTGATTCCGAGCCAGGCCCACGCCAAGATCTCGATGCGCCTGGTGCCGAACCAGGATTCGAAGACCATCGCCAGGCTTTTCGCGAAGCATTTCAAGGCCATCGCGCCGAAGGGCGTGACGGTCGAAGTCGAAGAGCGCCACGGCG
The DNA here is from genome assembly GCA_947168065.1 of uncultured Bacteroidales bacterium. Classification (GTDB taxonomy): domain Bacteria; phylum Bacteroidota; class Bacteroidia; order Bacteroidales; family UBA932; genus Cacconaster. The sequence goes on along the minus strand of CAMVKH010000002.1, from coordinate 259,446 downwards.
GCGACGGCTTCCTGATCCCGATCTCCTCGAAGGCCTACAAGGCGGCTTCGAAAGCCATGGGCGAAGTCTACGGCATCGACCCGGTGCCGAGCCGCGGCGGCGGCAGCATCGCCATCCTGGCGGAGATGCAACGCGCCCTCAAGGCCGACCCGCTCCTGATGGGTTTCGGCCTCGAGCGTGACTTCATCCATTCCCCGAACGAGAGCTATCTGCTCGACCAGCTCTTCAAAGGAATGGAGTCGATCGCACTGTTCTACAAATACTTTTGATAAAATTTACAATCCATAGGAAATAAGCCAATTACAAAAAGAGTAATTGGCTTATTTTAATGAATCAGATCGTAGAGATCTTTCTGCTGCGGAGACATCGGGAGAAGGACCGACTTGGGACGGTTGGTGTAGTTCGAGCGGTAATTCAGGCGGAACATGGTGCAGGCGGATTCACGGACCGCTGCCGGAGAGACAGACAGGCGGGCGTCTGCCAGCAGCGCCGCCAACGCATGTTCAACGGCACAGGCCGCCAGGCAGATGCACAGATGCCCTTCGACCCGGCCTTTCAGGCGGCGAAGCAGCGGCTTGAACGCCAGGTCTTTCTTGCCGATCTTGAAGAAGGCGGCCAGGCGCCGGGCCTCTTCACCGCGCCGGACAATGGTCACGGGTTCCAAGGAACCGTATTTCTTCGCAAAGCGCTGAATCGCCAGGTTGTGTTTCGCCAACGTTCCCTTGCGCTCGATCAACTTGCCCGCCACCGGCGTGCCGTCAGCCGCCGTCAGAAGGCAGAAAGGTACTTTCGGAAGGGCTGTCGCCAGCACATAACAACGTGCAGGCATTTGGGAAGAGACCGTCATTTCCGCGAGCTGGCAACCGTCGACCACCCGGTAGATCTCTTCCACTTCGGGCTTTACGCCCAGATAGCGGCGCAGATAGTCCCGTACCTTCAGTTTGCTGCCAGGTGCGAAGACCCGGCTGATGACCAGGTGACGGAAGAGAGGCTCCTCCCCTGCGCCCAGGCCGAGCCGGTCAAACAGTTCGCCATAGAGCAGTTCCGGACCGGCCAGCTCCAACCGCCCTTCGGGCAGCGTGGCCGCATACTCGCGCAACTGGACTTCGTCCATGCGGTCGAAAAGTGTCTCGGGATCGCCTTCCTGCTCTCGCACCCATTCGCGGGCCTTGTTTTCCAGCAGGTCCGCCGCAGCTTCCGTCCGGACCGTGCCAAACGATTTGACCACCGTGTAACGGCCCCGGCTCTTGTCCACGACATAGATGCTGAGCGAGCCCGACTTGTTTGTTTTTCTGCGCACGAACATGGCTATAAAGGACTTATCTCTGTAAAGATACATATTTATTTCCTCCTGCCCAAAAAGTTGTATAAATTTGTGTCCCAAAGTCATGTGAAAATTTTTTAGAAAACCGATATGAAAAACATGAAATGGATCCTGGCCGCCATGGTCGTCCTGCTCGCCGCCGTTTCCTGCGGCACAAAGAAAGAAACACCGAAGGTGCTCGTCCTCTATTATTCCCAGACCGGCAGCACGAAAGTGGTCGCCGAAGCGATTGCCACCCGGCTCAATGCCGATATCGAAGCCCTGGAGGCCGTAAATCCGTATGACGGGACCTACCAGGAAACCATCGCCCGCTGCCTGAAGGAACGTGAAGAAGAAACGCTGCCCGAAGTGCAGACACTCAAGGCGGACATCGCCGCCTACGACGTCATCTTCCTCGGCTACCCCATCTGGTTCGGCACCTACGCCCGGCCGGTGATCACCTGGCTGCGTGACACCGATCTGAGCGGCCGGAAAATCGTCCCCTTCTGCACCTTCGGCAGCGGCGGACTGGATGCCAGCGTCAAGGATCTCATGAAAGCACAGCCCGAAGCGTCCGTCCTGCCCGGCTACGGCGTACGCGCCGCCCGCCTGGACGCCGTCCCCGAGGAAATCGACCGCTTCCTGATCGAAAGCGGTTTCATGGAAGGCTTCGTGGAGAAGCTAGCGGATTTCCCGGAGCAGCAGCCGGTCACGGAGGCTGAAGCCGCCATCTTCGACGCAGCCGTGAAAGACTACCCGATGATCAACGCCAAGGCCGCCGCCGTCGCATCCCGCGCCCTGCCGGACGGCATCGAATACCTGTTTACCGCCGTCGACCAGCCGCGTCCGGATGCGCCTCAGGGCGTTCCCGCACGGGAAATGAAGGTGTATGTCACCGTGAAGGAAGGTGCCGCGCCCGTATTCACGCAGGTCGTCCGATAAGCCGCTTCCGCCGTCCATGAATCCCGCGCTGAAAGCCTACGTCGAGACGGAAATCCTCCCGCGCTACACGCATTTCGACAAGGCGCACCAACTCGACCACATCACGACCGTGATCCGACAGAGCGACGCCCTGGCCGACCTGCTTGCGTCGCAGGGTGTCGCGGTGGACCGCGACATGGTCTATATCATCGCCGCCTTCCACGACCTGGGTATCGTCAACGGCCGGGAGAACCACCACATCGACTCGGGCAAAATCCTGCTGGCCGACCCCGTTCTTCCGCGCTATTTCACGCCGGAACAGCTCCAGACGATGAAAGAAGCCGTCGAAGACCATCGCGCCTCCGCCAAGACCGCGCCCCGTTCCCTTTACGGTCGCATCGTGGCCGAAGCCGACCGGCAGATCGACCCGCGGACCATCGTCGTCCGCACCGTCCAGTACGGCCTCGAACACTATCCCGAGCTCGACAAAAGCGGCCATCTGGCCCGCGCCAAGGCCCACCTGGCCGAAAAATACGGAGAACGCGGCTACCTGAAACTCTGGTTCGAGGATTCGCCGAACGCCCGCAAACTCCAGGAACTGCGCACGATGATGAAAGATGAACAGGCGATGGACGCCCTGTTAGAAGATATTTGGATACACGAGATGCAAGCGTAGCTGAGCGGGTGGTTTTTGGAGCCGCGAGCATTTTCTGCGAGCGGGACAAAAACCAGAGCTCAGCAGAGCGATAAACTATGAAGATTATTATTCAGTTATTCTGGGCCTTTTTCAAGATCGGAGCGTTCACGTTCGGAAGCGGATACGCCATGATCCCGATGATCGAGAAAGAAGTCGTCGACCGCAAGAAATGGTTCGATAAAGAAGAATTCTACGACCAGTTCGCCCTCGCCTCTTCCGCTCCCGGCCCCTTCGCCCTCAACACCGCCGTGTTTGTCGGCTATAAAATGGCCGGCTGGTGGGGCGCCCTTGTCGCCGTGCTCGGCGCCGTCATCCCTTCGTTCGTCATCATCCTCGTCATCGCCATCTACCTGACCGAATTCAGCGACAATCCCTACGTCATCGCCGCCTTCAAAGGCATACGCCCCGCCGTCATCGCCCTGATTGCCGTCCCCTTCATCAACATGCTCAAACGTCTGCCCTGGTATTTCATGATCCTGGGCTGCGTGGTGGCCGCCGTCATCTGCTACCTGGGCGTGTCCCCCATCTGGTTCATCCTGGCAGGCGTCCTCATCGGCGTGGTGCTGACCTTCTATGAAAAACCCGAAGAAGGAGGAGCGAAATGATCTACCTGCAACTCTTTCTTTCCTATCTGAAGATCGGCTTCTTCGGTTTCGGCGGCGGCTACGCCATGCTGTCGCTCATCCAGAACGAGATGGTGACCCGCCACGGCTGGATGACCGCCACCGAACTGGCCGACATCGTGGCCGTGTCGCAGATGACGCCCGGCCCGATCGCCATCAACTGCGCCACCTATGTGGGTTATACCGTGACCGGCAACGTATGGGGCTCCCTGCTCACCACCTTCGCCGTCTCGCTGCCGCCCCTGACCCTGATGGTGCTCATCACCGTCTTCTACAACCGGCTCAAGAACAACGGATACATGCAGGGCGCCATGAAATGGATGAAGCCCATGATCTGCGGCATGATCGGCGCCGCTGCGCTCCTCTTCCTCAACGGCGAAACCTTCATCGACTGGAAGAGCTACCTCATCTTCGTCCTCTGCTTCGCCGCCACCTGGTTCAAGGTCGATTCCATCCTTTTGATCTGCCTGTCGGCGGTTGCCGGCATCCTTTTATACATATAACCATGGCTGACAACTATTTAGAATACAAGTTCGAAGAATTTCAGAAAAAAACGGCCGGCAAGAAGACGGCGGCCTCGCTCAGTACGCTGCTGCGTCGCAACCGCAGTTACCGCGGCTACGACAAAAGCTGCATCGTGACCGAAGCCCAGCTGCGCCGCATCGTGGAAGTCTGCACCAAGGTTCCTTCAGGACGCAACCAGCAGGTGCTGCGTTTCAAGCTCCTGACGAAAGCCACCGGCTCGGAGCGTATGCAAGGCCTCTATAAACTCGGCGGCGCGCTGCCTGAACTCCACCTGCCTTTCCCCGGCACCGAGCCCGAAGCCTTCATCATCCTCTGCAGCAGCGTCGAACCCGACAAATGGGTTCACATGGACGTGGGCATCGCGGCCCAGAGCATGCTGCTCAAAGCCACCGAAATGGGCTTGGGTGGCATCTGCATCGGGGCCTTCAACCGCAACGCCCTGGTCGATACTTTCGCCCTCCCCTGCGAACCCGTGCTCGTGCTGGCCATCGGCAAGCCCGCCGAAAAGATCGAACTCGTGCCGGTCCACGCCGGCGCACCGCTGAAGTATTACCGTGCAAACGGCACGCACTTCGTGCCCAAGATCGTGACGGACGACCTGATTCTGTAGGCCATGCAGCTCCACAAGCTCCGCAGCTACGTCCTCCCCTTCGCCATCGTCGTCGGCCTGTTCTTTCACAGCCCGCTCGTCTACCTGCGGGAGACCACCCCGTATCTGATCTTCACCATCCTGCTGCTCAACAACGTGGCGGTCGACATGAAAAAGCTGAAAATCACGATGCTGGATGTGTGGATCATGCTTTTCCAGGTGGTCGTTTCACTGGGCAGTTACTTCCTGTTCAAGGCGTTCGGGGCCAGCGAGCTGGTGGCGCAGGGCGTGCTGGCAGGCGTGCTTTGCCCCGTGGCGGCCTCTTCCGTGGTGATTGCCACCATCCTGGGCGCGAACCGCGAGACCGTGACCACCTATACCATCGTGGGCAACCTGATGGTGGCCCTCGTAGCCCCCGTCTATTTTTCCTTCATCGGCACCCTGCAGGAACTGCCTTTCCTCGACTCGGTCTGGCTGATTTTCCGACGCATCGCCCCGACCATCGCCCTGCCTTTTTTCACCGCGCTCTTCCTGCAGAGGGCCCTTCCGGGGGTCAATGCTTTTCTCTGCCGCTACAAAGGGCTGTCGTTCTATCTATGGGCCGCCGCCTTGACCATTACCTTGGGCCAGACCATCGATTTCTTGTTTCTGGAGGGAAAGCACGAAGTAAGCAACATCCTGATCATGGGCGCCGCCTCCATCTTTTACTGCATCCTGCAGTTCGCCGTCGGAAAATGGCTGGGCGGCCGCTACGGCGACCGCATCGCGGGCGGACAGATCCTGGGCCAGAAGAACAGCGCCATGGGCATTTGGATCGCGAACACCTACCTCCTGCCCCTGGCATCGGTCTTCATCGCCCTCTACTCCATCTGGCAGAACCTCTTCAACAGCTGGCAGATGTGGCGGAAAGAACACAAAACGGAATAGCCGAAAAGCTCCGCTGAGCTCTGCTTCGCCTTTCGTAATACCCAGATTTTATCGTAAGAAGGTCATGGCGGCCCGGAATTCGGGCATCGGACAGCCCGAGTTGTATTCGATCATCAGCGTCCGCAAACCCGCATACGGAAGAATCTCCTCCTCGATCGACTTCAACGAACGGTCACTGCCGAAATACACAGGCGCGAAATAGTCCCAGAACTTGCGCGCCAACGGAGAATCCAGATGGTAGGTCTCCTTGATGAACGCCGGATCGCTGAGATAGCAGCAGAGATAGACCATCGACACGTCAATCAAATTGTAGCCGTAGGCAAAATCACCCAGGTCGATGAAATAGCGCCGGTCGCCGGCAAAGATCGCATTGCTGTACTGCAGGTCACCGTGACAGGCCGTGTCGGTATCGGGCGCGTCTGCGATGAAACGCCCGATCTTGTCTTTCTCGACCTTCGTGAAGAAAGGATTGCTGGCCAGATATTGGTAGAAGCGCTCCTTCACGCTTTCCAGCTTCGTCGTATCCACATGCACCGCATGCAGGTCCAGACACATGTGCGCAAACTCTTCCGCATATTGCTGCACCCGCTCCGGATGGTCGCTCGTGGCACGGGAATACGACTTCTTGCCGATGATCCGGTTGAAGAGGATGCCATAGCGGCCGTCGTCGGTCACGACATAATCGCCCGGCTTCGGCGTCGGAATGCCCATTTCATACACCAGGCGGGCCATGTGCAATTCGTAGAGCGGCTGCTCGATCTTGCCCGGCATATAGAGCTTGAGCATCAGCTCCGGATTGGTCTTGTGGTCATAGCTTTCACCATTGAAGCCGCCACCGGTGAGCACATAATCATTCAGGGAAATGGGAATGGGGGTTTCGTCGTTTTTCATAATTGTTTGCGGAATTGGGCCGGGGTCAGGCCCGTATGGGACTTGAAAAATTTGGTAAAGGTCGGCTGGTCTGAAAAGTTCAGGCGGAAGACGATCTCCTTGATGGACAGATCGGAATAGCGAAGGTAATTCCTGGCCTCCAGGATCACGAACGAATCGATCCATTCAGGCGCGCTGCGCCCGCTGGCCTGCTTGATCAGTTTGGACAGATATTTGGGGCTCAGTGCGAGCTTGCCGGCATAGAAACCGACGTTCCGCTCACGCAGGTGGAACTCGCTGAGCAGGCGGATGAATCGGCTGAAAACGTCTTCGGCGCGGGAAAGAGGCTGTACGGACGGCACCGCGGCCTGCTGTCCCTCGTTCAGCAGAAAGAAAGAGGTGTAAAGTGCATCCAGACATTCCCGCTTGTTGGCAAGCGGGGATGCCTGAATAGCCTCGGCGAGCTGCAGATAGCGTTGTGCAATGGAGGGGAGATCCATGCTAGAACGGCCGCTGAGGCTGGTTCAAGTTGACGGCGGGATACACGGGGATGCGGCCCGGGTCGTTCGCGGCGCAAGCGGCCAGCCAGGCGACGATGGTGGCATCCACCCGCAGGTCGCTCAGCGACAGGCGCTCGTAGGTATCCATGATGGTATGGTAGGTACGGCCGTATTCCAGCTCATCCTGGATGAACTGATAGGCCGGCAGGCCGAAGCGGGTAAAGGTCTGGTGATCCGTGCCGCCGGTCGTGCGGGGCGAGAGATAGTTGAAGCCCAGCGACTCGACGGCCTTCATCCAGGCCTGGAAAAAGGCGAAGGCGGCGTCGTTGCGCTCCAGATAGATGCCGCGGAAACGGCCGGAACCGTTGTCCATGTTCAGGTAGAGGGCGAACTTGTCGAATCCGGGAAGCTTCTTCTGGTCCTTGTAGAGATATTGCTCGAGGTAGCCGCGCGAGCCATAGAGACCCTGCTCCTCTCCGCCCCAGAGCGCCAGGCGGATGGTGCGTTTGGGCTTGAAGCCCAGTTCCTTCAGGATGCGCATGGCCTCCATCATGACGATGCAGCCCGATGCGTTGTCGGCTGCACCCGTACCGCCGTGCCAGGAGTCGAAGTGGCCGCCGAGCAGGACGATCTCGTCCTTGAGCTTCGGATCGGTGCCGGGGATCTCCGCATAGATGTTGTGCACTTCGCAGTCGTCGGTAAACCGGTTGATGAGCTCCAGTTCCATTTCCACTTGCTGGCCATTCTGGATCAGGCGGACCATGCGGGCGTGGTCTTCGACCGGCATATTGATCTCGGGAACAGGTTCTGGATCACCATACTTGTAGTTGACGCCTGAGCCGGACGGCACGTTGAAGGATCCGCTGCCGTTGACGACGCAGAGCGGCTTCTCCTCTGCATAGAACTGCGCCACCAGGGAGCGAAGTTCCATATAAGCGCGGAAGTCGAAGTTGGACCGGCCGCCGAAACGTCCGCCACGTCCATTCGCGCGGTTGTCCCGGGTCAGTTCTTCCAACTCTTCTTCCGTATAGCGGGAAGCCAGGGGCTCGAACTTGATGTCCGTGTTCTGCATGGAAGGCATCAGCAGGATTTTGCCGGCCACTTTTCCGCGGTACTGCTCCAGGTCTTCCTTGGTCTGGACATTGAAGAGGATGCATTCTCCCCTGACCAGGCCGTCGGTGCTGCCTGACCAGGCCCTGGGGTTGACGGAAAAGGCGCAGTAGTACGGCGCGGTCATGGCCGCGTAGGTCTTGACGACATCCCAGCCGCCGCGGGTGAACGGCATGGCGAAGGCGGAGCGGGGATTGGAAAGGCCCAGCTCCCGGAGCTTGACGACCACCAGGCTGTCGGCGCGGCGCTTCTGCTTCGAAGCGGTCAGTCGCGACCCGAGGTAGTCGGTCATGTACTGGGAGATTTCTTCGATCTTGGAGTCGTTCAGGCCTTCGGCTTTGATTTTGGAAGCCCACTCGGCAGACTCCGCTACCTGCGCCTGGGCGGTGCCGCCGCACAGACACAGTGCGAGCAGCGATACAAGGACAAAATTCTTTTTCATCGGGATAAGGTTTTTACTCTACAAATATAAAAAAAGAAAATGAATGGAATTATAAAAAAGCCGTAAGCAAAAGTTTGGAATCTTCTATTTGATTTATTATATTTGCATGATGGACGAGACAAATTCAATCAAAAACATTAAAAATACTTATAAATCTAAACACTATGGCAGTAAAAGGAACCATCGTCGTTGACACGGAGAAATGCAAGGGATGCAATGTCTGCGTGGTCAACTGTCCGTTCGGTGTCATTGCGCTCTCCCACGAGGTGAACAGCAAAGGCTATCATTTCTTAACCATGGTGGAACCCGACAAATGCACCGGCTGCACCAGCTGTGCGACCGTCTGCCCGGATTCCGTCATTACCGTGTATCGTGCAAAAATCTAAACATCCGACAATATGGCAGAAAAAGTATTGATGAAAGGTAACGAAGCCATCGCCTACGCAGCCATCAACTGCGGCGCCGACGGCTATTTCGGCTACCCGATCACTCCCCAGTCAGAAGTGATGGAGACCCTGATGAAGGAGAAGCCCTGGGAAACCACCGGCATGGTCGTTCTTCAGGCAGAAAGTGAAACCGCCTCCATCAACATGGTCTACGGCGGCGCCGGCTCCGGCAAGAAGGTCATGACCTCTTCCTCGAGCCCGGGCATCAGCCTGATGTGCGAAGGCCTCACCTACCTGGCCGGCAGCGAACTCCCCTGCCTCGTGGTCAACGTCATGCGCGGCGGCCCGGGACTGGGTACCATCCAGCCCAGCCAGGGCGACTATTTCCAGGCCACCAAGGGCGGCGGCCACGGCGATTACCGGCTCATCGTGCTGGCGCCGGCCTCCGTGCAGGACATGTACGATTTCGTGGACGAAGCCTTTGAACTGGCGTTCAAGTACCGCAACCCGGCCATGATCCTGGCCGACGGCGTGATCGGCCAGATGATGGAAAAAGTAGAGTTCCGCCCTGCCAAGCCGCGCCGCACGGATGCAGAAATCCGGGCACTCTGCGACTCCTGGGCCACCCTGGGCAAACCCAAGACCCGCGAACGCAACATCATCACCTCGCTGGCCCTCGACCCGGTCGTGATGGAGAACTTCAACATCAAGCTCCAGAAAAAATACGCCGAGATCGAAGAGAAGGAAGTCCGCTACAGCACCTACAAGACGGAAGACGCCGAGCATCTGATCGTAGCCTTCGGCTGCATGTCGCGCATCTGCGAGAACGTGGTGGACATGGCCCGCGAAGCCGGCATCAAGCTCGGCCTGCTGCGTCCCATCACCCTCTTCCCCTTCCCGAAGAAACCCATCGACGCCCTCGTACCGCAACTCAAGACCATCATGTCGGTCGAACTCAATGCCGGCCAGATGGTCGAAGACGTACGCCTCGTGGCCAACGGCCGCGTCCCCGTGGGCTTCTACGGACGCCAGGGCGGCGTGGTTCCCAACCCCGACGAGATCTACGAAGCATTCCTCCAATTCATCAAATAAGCAGGACGACCTATGGACATCAACGATATCATCAAGCCCGAAAACAAGGTTTACGGCAAATCGTCGGTTCTGACCGACAACATCATGCACTACTGTCCGGGTTGCTCCCACGGCGTGGTCCACAAACTGGTGGCCCAGGTCATCGAGGAGATGGACATCCAGGACAAGACCATCGGCGTGAGCCCGGTGGGATGCTCGGTGTTCGCATACAACTATCTCGACATCGACTGGCAGGAAGCCGCCCACGGCCGCGCACCGGCCCTGGCCACGGCCATCAAGCGCCTCAACCCCGACAAATACGTATTCACCTACCAGGGTGACGGCGACCTCGCGTCAATCGGCACCGCCGAGACGATGCACGCCTGCAACCGCGGCGAGAACATCGTCATCATCTTCATCAACAACGCCATCTACGGCATGACCGGCGGCCAGATGGCCCCCACCACCCTGCTCGGGCAGGTAACCGCCACCACGCCGTACGGCCGCAAAGCCGAACTCAACGGCTATCCCCTCAAGATCACGGAGCTCCTGGCCCAGCTCGAAGGCACCTGCTACGTCACGCGCCAGAGCGTCCAGAATCCGGCGGCCGTCCGCAAGACCAAAGCCGCGATCCGCAAGGCGTTCGAAAACTCCATGATGAAGAAAGGCACTTCCTTCGTGGAAGTGGTCGGTACCTGCAACTCCGGATGGAAAGTCTCCCCCGTGGAGGCCAACAAGTGGATGGAAGAGAACATGTTCCCGTTCTATCCGCTGGGTGACATGAAAGACAGATAAAAACAGCGACAACATGAAAGAAGAAATCATCATAGCCGGATTCGGAGGACAGGGTGTCCTCTCGATGGGCAAGATCCTCGCCTACGGCGGCATCATGCAGGACCAGGAAGTCTCCTGGCTTCCTTCCTACGGCCCGGAAATGCGCGGCGGTACCTGCAACGTCAGCGTGGTGCTGAGCGACAACAAGATCAGTTCCCCCGTGCTGAGCCGCTTCGACACGGCCATCATCCTCAACCAGCAGTCGATGGACAAGTTCGAGAACCAGGTCAAACCGGGCGGACTGCTCATCTACGACACCAACGGCATCACCCGCCATCCCGAGCGCACGGACATCAAGATCTGCCGCCTCGACGCCGCGGAAGAAGCCATCAAGATGGGCAATGCCAAGGCCTACAACATGGTGGTCCTGGGTGCCTACCTGAAAATGAAACCGGTGGTTACGATGGAGAACGTGCTCAAAGGACTCAAGAAGTCCCTGCCGCCGCGTCACCACAACCTCATTCCGATGAACGAGCAGGCCATCACGGTCGGCATGAACGCCGTCGAGATCGTCCGCTAAGCCCTGCGAAACCTCTATTCGTGAACTGCGAAGCGCTGGTCCGCCAGCGCTTCGTATTTTGTTCCGGGCCGGCCATAATTGGCAAAGGGGAAGATGGAGATGCCGCCCCGCGGGGTGAAGAAACCCGTCACCTCGATGTATTTGGGATCCATCAGGGCCTTGAGGTCTTTCATGATGGTGTTGACGGTATCCTCATGGAAACCGCCGTGATTGCGGAAACTGCCCAGATAGAGCTTCAAGGACTTGCTCTCCACCATCTTCACGTCCGGGATATAGCTGATGCGGATTTCCGCGAAGTCGGGCTGGCCCGTGATCGGACACAGCGTCGTGAACTCGGGGCAGTTGAAGCGCACCCAGTAATCGTTGTCCTGGTGTTGGTTGGTGAACGCCTCCAGCACCTGGGGCGCATAGTCAAAATGGTATTCGGTCTTCCGGCCCAGGGATTGCAGGCCTTCCTGTTTTCTATCGTTTTTCATATCAGTCCAGTTTGCTGAAGAAGGGGTTGTAAGAGATGTTGTAGTCGTACGTGTCGATGCCTTCGCTTTTCTTCAGGCGACGGGCGATGCGCGTCGTCACGGGCAGCATCACCACTTCGTAGAGGGTCTTGACCGTCACCTGCGTCAGGATGATGGAGAAGATGGCGCCCAGCGGCATCACGCCGAGGAAGGCCAGCGGGTAGAAGACCAGGGAATCGCAGAGCTCTCCGAAGAGCGTCGAGACGATGGCACGCCAGCCGAAGCCACGTCCACCCTGAAGCACTTTCATCCGGGACATCACGCGTGCATTGACCTGCGAACCCAGCACAAATGAAAACAGCGAGGCGGCAGTGGTACGCGGAACCAGGCCGAAGAGCCGGTTGAAACTCGCCGCCACTTCCTGGTTTTCGGGGTAAATGGGCGCGGGCAGCCAGGCCACCAGCTGGGCAGCTACGGCCACGAAGGCGCTGAGCATAAATCCCATCCAGATGACAAGCATTGCCTTGCGGTAGCCATAGACTTCCGTCAGCAGGTCGTTGATGATGTACGAAATCGGGAAAATGATCACGGCGCCGGAGAGCTGCAGGGGCAGCTTGCCGACCTGCCACAGGCGGGGAACAAACAGATTCGAGGTAATCAGGCACACACAGAACGTGACGGCCAGCCAAACATAAACCAGGGACAGCCCTTGCTGTCCACTTTTTTGAGAATCAGACATTTCCTTCTTGTTTTTATAGTGGTACCAAGCACACTTGCCGCGGGCGGTGCCCGCAACTCGGCGGCAAAGATATAAAAATTCTCTTAATTGGCTCAGATTAATTATCTTTGCGGCCTCATGAAAAAGATATTCCTTTTCCTTGTCCTCCTGCTTCCGGCCTTCGCATGCCTGGCCCAGGAGCCCTATTATATCACGAAAGCGGGAACGGTCCTGCATTATGAACGTTACAAGGCTTCCTCCGGCAAACTGATCCAGACCACCCGCATCGAAGTCGATTCCATCGTCAACAAGCCGGACGGACAGCGTGTCTTCTACAGTCTGCTGCTCGAAAAAAGAAACGGACGCGACCTCTACGGCGGGCAGATGGACCAGTCCGTCGACATCAACTGGCAGGGTGACGTCATGACCGACATGGGCAAATTCGCAGAGCAGGCCATGAAAAATCTCTTTCCCCGGGCCAAGGTCCGCTCGGAAGGGACCCTGGCCGTCATGCCCTCCCGCATACAGCCTGGCGATACCATCCCGGGCGCCCATGCTGACATCTACGCCGGAAGCCTGAAATTCACCATCGACATCATAGGACGCTCCGTCCTCCGCTACGAGACCATCACCACCCCGGCCGGGACCTTCGACTGCATCGTCGCACGCGAACGCAAGATTGAAGAAGGGCCCCTGCGCCACCATGACAACTGGTCAGACAACTGGTACGTACGCGGCATCGGCTATGTCCGTCACGATATCTACGACAAGGACATGAAACTGGAAGCCACGGAAGTCCTGACCCGCATCGAAACCAAGTAAACATGGCGAGTCCCGGGCGGCGACTTTACCTGCTTCTGTGCCTGGCCTTTCTGATCCCGGCGAGTCCTCTCGGAGCACAGGAAATGCTGGAAGGAGACCCGGAACAGGCCGTCCGTATCGGCCGGCTGACCTACTGCGACAGCACGGGCACTCTGCTGCGGATCCGGGAATTCACCTATGAGCCGGATTCCATCGCGGACGGCGCCTGGGTCCGCGAGACGGTCAGCGACACGACCGGCCCGGTCGCCGTCTTCCTCAACCGTTATGAAGGCGCAAAGCTGGTACAGAAAGAAGAATACGACGGAGAGGGCCATTTCCTGAAAAAAACGCAATACAGTTTCGTCACGCTGGATGGGGAATCCTACCCCGCGGAAGAGACCGTCGAAGTCTTCCAACCCACCCCGCACCTCTACAGCCACACGATCGCCTACTCCGACCAGGACGGATATCACTACCCGCTGGAAATCACCCGCTGGCAGAGCGGCGGCCAGGTAGAACGCACGACCTACACCTATCCCTTCTGTGCCGGCCCGGCCTTCCGGCCTACGGCCGATTCCCTGCTCGCCCGCGCGATGCCCTGGGCCATCCTGTCCCTATCGCACTGGCGGGATACGGTCCGGACCGATTCCACTGTCGTGGTCTATGACCGCTTCCCGGGAACGGACACAAGCTACCTCCGCCCCGCCGCCATCGTCCGCATTACGGACAAGGGAAATCCGGACACCTGCGTCCGTTACATGGCCTACGACTCCCTGGGACGGCAGCCGCTTCAGGTCCACGACCGCCGGGGGCTGCACTTGCGGGCCATGGACCCGCAGCAGCTGGTCTGGATGGCACCTGATCCTGCGGCGGAACGCCGCGGCGTGCTGCGTGCTTATGACTATTGTGCCGCCGATCCCGAACTTCGTGTCGATCCGGAAGAAGGCGAGAACTACCTCTTTGACGAGAGCGGGGTTTTTCTGAGCCGGGTACAGGCGCCCCACAGCAGACGGCGGCTGTTTCTCTGGCAGGGATACGGCAACCCGCCTCTTTCGGCCCGCTTCGCAGACCCCTCCCATGATCCCGCGATCATCGACGTGCATACGCAAGTCCATCTGGTGACGCCGGAAGAAATCCGGGCCAGCCTGGATAAGGTCGGCGCCTTCTTGCCCGGGCACCACGGCTTTTTCAAAGGCTCCGCCTACATGTACAGGAACAGCGGCTACGGCGGCCTGCTCGACTTTGCCGTCAACGGGCAGCACGACATCATCGACCAGGTCTTCTACATCACCCGGACCCTCCCGGAGGGCTATGTGGCGCACAACCATTATAATTACGGAAACTTCCTCTGGGGCGCGACAGCCTGCGAGCTGGGCATTCCGCTCTTCTGGTCCCGCCTCGGTGCCCATTTCAACAATTTTTTCCTCTCTCCCGACACCAAAGGCAGTTTCGACGCGATGGACGACCAATACTCCATCCGGACCGGTTATCACTGGCATTAATGGCGGAAACGCTGGTTTTTCGACTGAAAAACAGTATATTTGTAGGATAACCAGTATCTTTCGCCCATGAAAAAGACACTTCTTCTGATCAGCGCGCTGTTTTTTTTCCTGCCTGCCTTTGCCCAGTCCGAGGCTTCGGAACAGCCGGAAAAAGCCAATCAATTCAGCATCAGCACCCAGCATTGGACCCGCGGCGAGTGGCGCGACGGCGGCATGGAGAACGACAATGGCAAGGACATGGCCCTCTTCGTGATGAGCAGCACCCAGCTCTCGTTCAACTACAAATATAAAGGGCTGGAAGTCATGTTCGCGCCCAAGCACATCGGCGTCTGGGGGGCCAAGGGCAGCGGCGGCATCAATCTGGAAGAGGGCTGGTTCTCCCTCACGCACAAGAAGGGCCTGTTCCTCAAACTGGGCCGGCAGCACTTTGCCTACGACGACCAGCGCATCATCGGTACCGATGACTGGGTGATGACGACCAGCCGGCACGACGCGCTCAAGCTGGGCCTGGAAATGGGCAAGCACAAGCTGCATCTGCTGTTCGCCTATAACCAGAACGACGAGAACACCAACGGCGGCACCTATTACGTCGACGGTTCACAGACCTACAAGATGATGCAGACGCTCTGGTATCATTTCGATCCCTGGCCGCAGTTCGGTGCGTCCCTGCTGTTCATGAACACGGGCATGCAGAACCTGATGACCAAGGAAGACGTCACCAATTTCCAACAGTTGTTCGGTGGTTTTCTGGACTGGCATCCCGGTTCGTTCAGCTTTCAGGGCTCCTATTACCGGCAGACAGGTATCGAAGAGCACGAGCTCCCGATCCATGCCTGGATGATGAGTGCGGAGGCCGCCTGGACGATCAACCCCAGAATCCGGCTGAACGGCGGTTATTTCCACATGAGCGGCGACCCGTATTTCTTCGTTCCGCCGGAGGGAAGCATCGGCATGATGCGCAAGACCGAAGTCTGTGGTTTCAACCCCATCTTCGGTTCGCACCACCAGTTCTACGGGGCCATGGAGTTCTTCTATGTGTCAACTTATTACGGTGGAAACACGCCGGGTCTGCAGGACTGGCACCTCGGTATGAAGTGGTCGCCCTCCGATCCGTGGGACATCAATGCCTCCTACCACTATCTGGCCACCAGTGTCAAGATTCCCGGAGACTACAAGCGGGGCCTGGGACATGAAATTGAGCTGTCCACCTCCTGGAAGATCATGAAAGATGTATCCTTGTCGGCCGGTTATTCGTTCATGCACGGAACGGAAACCATGAAAGTCCTCAAGCGCTCCAGTTCCGAGAACAAGAATCGCCTGCACTGGGCCTGGATCATGATTTCGGTCACGCCGGAATTCTTCAAGATCAAGTGGTAGACGATGAAAAATCGTTATCTTTGCGGCGGATTACCTGCGGGTGTGTTGTAATTGGTAGCCAAGCCAGACTTAGGATCTGGTGCCGAAAGGCGTCGGGGTTCGACTCCCCGCACCCGTACTTGTGTTTACTGGGGCGCTGCCCCAAACCCTGCCGCTTCGGCCTGCTATCACTCAAGGCCGGCACAACGGCCTCCGCTAGCGGCTGATGCCGCGGGAATTTTTTTCAATACTAGAAGGGCCCAGTCGTCGCGGGTGCGGCGGGAGATTTCCATGAGACCCAGCGAAGCCGCTTTTTCCAGCAGCAGCGGAATGTCGGCGGTATAGAAACCACTGAGCAGAATGCGGCCGCCCTGTGGCTTGAGGGAACGGACATAAGTATCCATGTCGGCGAGCAGGATGTTGCGGTTGATGTTGGCCAGGATCCAGTCGTACTGGCCCCGGATGAGCACGGACGCATCGCCCAGCACCGTGATGACCTTGTGCGGGACACGGTTGCGGCGCGCGTTGGCCTTGGCCGACAACACGCAGCGCGGATCGATGTCCACGGCATGGACGGGCACGGCGGCGCCCAGCTTTGCGGCCAGGATGGCCAGGATGCCGGTGCCGGTCCCCATATCGAGCACGGTCTTCCCTTTCAAGGCTTTCCGGTCTTCCAGCAGCTGCTCGATGATCATCGACGTAGTCTGGTGATGCCCGCTGCCGAAGCTCATCTGGGGATCGATGACGATGTTGTAGCGGGTCTTGGGCAAGTTCTTGTGGTACACGGCCTTGACCGTGACTTCATCCCCTACCGTAACCGGCTCGAAATCGCTTTCCCACACGGCGTTCCAGTTCTGTTCCTTCACCAGCTCCACGGTGTGGGAAACTCGGAACTCCGCTGCGTCAAACGCGCCGAGCAGTGTCTTGAGCATGGGCTCTGAGAATTGTTCCTTCGGGATGAAGGCATTCAGAAAAGGATCTTCGACCGTAAAGCTGTCGAAGCCCAGGTCGGCGATTTCCGCCTCGATGATTTCAGCCCATTCTTCCTGAAAGGGCTCGATCCGGATATGTACGGCAATATAATCCATGGTTCAAAGCTCAGATCATCGTGGCGATGTTGGTCGTAAAGAGCTTCACGGCCATGGCCAGCAGAATGATACCGAAAATCTTGCGAAGAATGTAGATGACGGTCGGGCCGAGCACGCGCTCGACCCAGTCGACGTATTTGAGCACGAAATAGACCACCACCATGTTGAGGGCGATGGCCACGATGATGTTCTGCATGGCATACTCCGCTCGCATCGATATCAGGGTCGTCAGCACGCCGGCGCCGGCAATCAGCGGGAAAATGATCGGCACGACATTGGCGGCGGAAGCGGGGCCGTCGTTCTTGATGATTTCCCGGCCGAGGATCATCTCCATGCCATAGATGAAGATGATGATGGCACCGGCGACGGCAAAGGAGTTGATCTCCACGCCGAAGAGGGACAGGAGACCTTCGCCGGCGAAGAGGAAGGCCACGAGGATGGCGAAAGAGATGAGTGCCACCTTCATCGGGCCGATCTTGGCGCCGCGGCTGCGCAGGTCGATGATGATGGGCAGCGAGCCGGTGATGTCGATGATGGCGAAGAGCACGATGAACGCGCTGATGATCTCCTTGAAGCTGAAACTCATTTCTTTGTCGTCTATTTTGCCGCAAAAATACAATAATTTTCTATATTTGCAGATTGTCTTGTACATGGTAGCAAAGGGATTTTTGGAGCCACGGAATACAAGTCAAGACAGAAGGGAAAAGAAATCATAACTAATAGTCATATCATGAGAAAGAAAATCGTAGCCGGCAACTGGAAGATGAACACCAGCGTTGCCGAAGGTGTCGAACTCGCAAAAGGTATCGTCGCCAAAGTTGATGAAATCGCCAAGGGCGTAACGCTCATCATCGCTCCGCCGTTCACCCACCTGGTTCCCGTGGCCGAAGTCCTCAAGGGAAGTCCCGTCGGACTCTCCGCTCAGAACTGCGCAACCGAGCCGAAGGGCGCCTTCACCGGCGAGGTGTCCGCCGCCATGCTGAAGGGCATCGGCTGCAGCTATACAATCCTCGGTCACTCGGAGCGTCGGGAGTATTATGGTGAGAACGCGGACAAACTGACCAAGAAGATCGCCCTGGCCCTCGAGAACGGCCTGAAGGTAATCTTCTGCGTGGGCGAGAAGCTCAAGGATCGCACTTTCAACCATCATTTCGACGTGGTTTCCCAGCAGATCTCCGAAGTACTGTTCAACCTGGCGCCGGAGAAGATGGCGAATGTCATCATTGCCTACGAACCCGTATGGGCCATCGGAACCGGTGAAACCGCAACGGCCGAACAGGCACAGGAAATGCACGCGTTCATCCGCAGCACGCTGTCCGCCCACTTCGGCGAAAAGATCGCTGAGAACACCACCGTCCTCTACGGCGGCAGTTGCAAGCCTTCCAATGCGAAGGAACTCTTCGCCTGCCCCGACATCGACGGCGGACTGATCGGCGGCGCTTCCCTCAAAGCCGACGATTTCATCGCCATCGCCCAGGCCTGGTAAATGAAAACCGTCCTGATTACCGGCGCCACGAGCGGAATCGGCGCCGCGTGCGCCCGGAAATTCGCGGGTGCCGGATATCGTCTGATCATTACTGCACGTCGCTCCGGGCAGCTGGCCGCAATGGCCGGCGAACTGGAAAAGGAATTCAGCACAGCGGTTCTGCCGCTGTGCTTCGACGTGCGTGACCGCGACGCCGTGAAGCAGGCGCTCGACTCGCTTCCTGCCGCCTGGCGCGACATCGACGTACTGGTCAACAACGCCGGTCTGGCATTGGGCCTGGAGCCCGAATATGCCGGTGACTTCACCGACTGGGAGACCATGATCGACACCAATATCAAAGGCCTGCTGTACATGACACTGCTCATCGTCCCCGGCATGATCGCCAGGCAGCAGGGCCACATCATCAACATCGGATCGGTGGCCGGCGATGCCGCATACGCAGGCGGCGCGGTCTACTGCGCCACGAAAGCGGCCGTCAAGATCCTGTCCGACGGTCTCCGCATCGACCTGGCCCAAACACCCGTGCGCGTTACGAACCTGAAGCCGGGCCTGGTGGAAACCAATTTCAGTCAGGTGCGCTTCCACGGTGATGCGGAGCGGGCAGCGAAGGTCTACCAGGGAATACAGCCGCTCAGCGGCGACGACATCGCCGACGTGGCGCTCTACGCTGCGCAGGCGCCCGCCCATGTGCAGATAGCCGAGGTGCTGATCCTCGCTACCCACCAGGCGAGCGGCAGCGTCATTTACCGGAACTGAGTTTCGTTATTCGTACTTCGCGTACAGTTGCTTGATGGCATTCGCGAGGCGCTTCACGCCTTCCACGATCTTCTCGTCCGAAGCGAAGGAGAAGTTCAGGCGCATCGTGTGCTTGCCGCTGCCGTCGCAGTGGAAGGCCTCGCCGATGACGAAGGCCACGTTTTCCTTGATGGCGATGTCGAAGAGCTCGCGGGTGTCGTACTGTTTGGGCAGCTTGAGGAAGAGGAACAGGCCGCCGTCGGGGTTCGTCCACTTCACACCTTCCGGCATATAGTCCTCGAAGGCCTTGATCATCAGTTCTTTCTTGCGCTTGTAGAGCGCGCAGGTCTTCTTCAGATTCTCGTCGTAAGCGCCGGAAGCCAGGTATTTCGCCGCCACCAGCTGCGAGAAAGCCGGCGTGCAGAGGTCGGCCGACTGCTTGGCCACGATGAGGCGTTCGATGACGTTGTCGGGCGCCACCACCCAGCCCAGGCGGAAGCCCGGCACGAAGGTCTTCGAGAAGGTGCCCAGCATGATGACCCGTTCCGGATCCATCGAATACATGGACGCGATGCGTTCGCCCGAGAAGCGGATGTTCTTGTAGGGCGTATCCTCGACAATGAGCAGGTCGTACTTGCGGGCCACTTCGACGGCATATTCACGCTCTTCGACCGACATGGTCTCGCCGGACGGGTTCTGGAAGTCCGGGATTGAATAGAGGAATTTCGGTTTCTTGCCCGTTGCGCAGAGCACGTTGCAGGCTTCGTCGAGACCCAGGTTGTGCCGCAGGCCGTAGGGTTGGCCCTGGTAGGACCAGAAGGCCTGCAGGGCGCCCAGATAGGACGGAAGACCGCAGACGACCACGTCCCCCGGGTTGAGGAAGATGCGGGAGATGAGGTCGAGCGCCTGCTGCGACGCCGTCGTGATCAGGATATTTTTGACCGGGACATCCAGCCCTTCTTCCCGTTTGTAGAGTTTCGAAATCTCCTGCCGGAGCGCCAGCACGCCCTCGGTGGAACCATACTGGAGCGCGGCGTGCCCTTCGGTGTCCAGCACTTCCTGCATGATCTTCTTCAGGTCTTCCATCGGGAAGGTCTGCGGATTGGGGAAGCCTCCGGCAAAAGAAATGATCTCGGGACGGGTCGCCACACTGAGCAGATCGCGGATCTGCGAACGGCGCATACTCAAAGCATTGTTGGAAAGAAGCGGTGTGATATCCATGATTTTTAAAGTTTTATTTCAATTTCTCAGCAAATATAACAAATCAGAAGCAAAATCCAGCATCTTTCGTCATTTTTTCAACGAAATTTTTTTGTTCCCGAACTGTTAAAAAATATGTTATATTTGCAGGATATGAAAAACCTTTACTTGATCGACGGCCACTCCTTGATTTTCAGGATGTACTACGCATTCCTGCGCAGGCCCATGATCAATTCGAAGGGGGAAGACACCTCCATCCTCTTCGGGTTCACCAAATACCTGCTCGAACTCATCGCCCGGGAGCAGCCCTCCCACCTGGCCGTGATGTTCGACCCGCCGGCCAAGACTTTCCGCCATGAACTGTATCCGGACTACAAGGCCACCCGCACCGCAACACCCGAACTGGTCAAGGCCGCCCTGGAGCCCCTGACCGACATCGTGCGCGCCCTCGACATTCCCGTGCTCATGAAGCCCGGCTTCGAGGCCGACGACGTGATCGGCACCCTGGCCCGGCGCTTCGCCGCCCCCGACTGCGACGTCTACATGGTAACCCCCGACAAGGACCTCGGCCAGATCGTGGACGACCACATCTTCCAGTACAAGCCCGGCAAGGGCGGCGGCGAGAACGAGATCGTCTCGAAAGAAGCCATCTGCAGCCACTACGGCATCGACAATCCCATGCAGATCGTGGACATCCTGGCCATCTGGGGCGACGCCGCCGACAACGTGAAGGGCGTGGACGGCATCGGCGAAGTGGGCGCCCGCAAGCTGGTAGCCAGATACGGCAGCCTGGAGGGCATCGTGGACCACCTCGACGAGCTGTCACCCAAACGGCAGGAGGCCTTCCGCGCCGCGCTCCCCCACCTCGGCTTGAGCAAGACCCTGGTCACCATCAAGACCGACGTCGACATCGACGCGGACGAAAACAGCCTGCAGCTCGGCCAGCCTGACCAGCAGCGCGTGGCCGAACTGTTCAACCACTTTGAATTCAACTCGCTGCGCGGGCTGGTGCCGAAACTGGCACCGGTATCTGAAAAGAAACGCGAAACCCTGCATTGCGCCGAAACTTCCGCCGAAGCCATCCTGCAGGAAGCCCGCCGCAACGGTCGCGTGGCCGTGCGCATGGGAGAGCAGGTCATCCTCGCCTGCGGAGATAAATATTGCAGTCTTCCGCTCGCCAAGGCCGCTCCCCTGCTGGCCGACCCGGCCATCGCGAAATGCGGCTTCGGACTCAAACATACGGCCCTCCGGGGAAATCTCTACGACGTGGAGATCATGCACTATCTGCTCAACCCCGAACGGAGCCATAAACTCGACATGCTCGCCGCCCACTATCTCGATGCAGAGCTCAGCGAGGCGGCCCGGGACGGCCAGATGACGCTCTTCGACTTCGAAGACAAGTCCGCCGCCCGGGAATGCGTGGCGGCCGGCCAGCTGGAGCCCCTGCTCCGCAAAGAGTTGCAGGAGCAAGGGTTGTGGGAACTCTACACCCGCATTGAAATGCCCCTGATCAGCATCCTGGCCCGCATGGAGGCCGACGGCGTGCGGATTGACCCGGCGATGCTGGGCGCGTACAGCCGCGTCCTCTCGAAAGAGCTGGTACAGATCGAGCAGGAAGCCCGCGACCTGGCGGGCGAACCCGCACTCAACCTGTCGTCCCCCCGCCAGATCGGCGTGGTGCTCTACGAGAAACTCGGCCTGAACTCCCGAGCCAGGAAGAACCAGCGCGACAACTACCCGACCGACGAGGAGACCCTCACCGAGATGGCCGACCGCCATCCCATCATCGGCAAGATTCTGGAATTCAGGGCCGTCAAGAAGCTTCTTTCGACTTATATCGACCCGTTGCCGGCCCTTGCCGACCCTCGCGACGGAAAAGTACATACCACTTATACCCAGGCCCTTACAGCGACAGGGCGTCTCAGCAGCGTCCGGCCGAACCTGCAGAACATTCCCATCCGCACCGAGCGTGGCATGAAGATCCGCGAGGCCTTCGTACCCAGCGATCCCGGCGGATGGATCGTCTCGGCCGACTACTCGCAGATCGAACTCCGCCTGATGGCTCACCTGAGCGGCGACGAGCACCTGGTGGCCGGTTTCGCCCACGGTGCCGACGTACACCGCGCCACGGCCGCCCGCATCTTCCACCTCGATCCCGACGAAGTCACGGCCGAGCAGCGCCGCCACGCCAAGGTGGCGAACTTCGGCATCATCTACGGCATCTCCGCCTTCGGCCTCTCGCAGCGCATGGGCATTTCGCGCACCGAGGCCCGCGACTTCATCGAAGAATACTTCAAGAGCTATCCCGGCGTCAAGGCCTACATGGACCGCGTCATCGCAGAAGCCCGCGAGAAGGGTTATGTCGAGACGATCTTCGGCCGCAAGCGTTTCCTGCCCGACATCAACAGCAAGAACGCCGTCGCCCGCGGCCTGGCCGAACGCAACGCCATCAACGCCCCCATCCAGGGCAGCGCCGCCGACATCATCAAGCTGGCCATGATCGCCGTCAGCCGCCGGCTCGACGGCGAGGGCCTTCGCAGCCGCATGGTACTGCAGGTCCACGACGAACTGGTGTTCGACGTGGTCGCCGAGGAGCGCGACCGCATCGTCGACCTTGTCAAACAGGAGATGGAGCAGGTCTGTACCCTGAAAGTCCCCTTGCTTACCGAATGCAACTATGGCAAAAACTGGAGAGAAGCCCACTAAGGTCCGCATGGAAGACCACGCCCTCGTGGAACTGGCGCTGAAACGCGACCAGGGGGCCTTCTCCAAGCTGCTGGAGAAGTACCGCAGCTCGCTGATGGCCCACATCCTGAAATACGTCTCCGTGACGGAAGACGCCGAGGACATCTGCCAGCGCAGCTTTGAGAAGGCGTTCATGAACATCGAACGCTACAACCCGCAGTACGCCTTCTCCACCTGGCTCTACAACATCGCCCAGAACGAAGCCATCGACCACTTGCGCCGCAGCCGGGCAACCATCAACTCCGTGCCCATCTCGTCGGAACGGGAGGCCCTCGAGGTACTTTCGGGCAGCACCCCTGAAGAAGACTACATCGTGATCCAGGCCGTCCGCGACCTGATCGAAGGCATCCAGAACCTGCCCGACAGCTACCGGCAGGTCGCCGAGCTGCGCTTCATCAAAGACTACGCCTACGAAGATATCGCCCGGGAGCTGCAGCTGCCCCTGGGAACCGTCAAGACCCGCATCAACCGGGCCCGCAAACTCCTGGAAAAAATGGTGGAGAACCCTGCCGATGGAAGCGCTGACTAAGTATTTCCCGCAGCTGAGCGAACGCCAGCTGGCCCAGTTCCGTGCGATGGAAGCGCTCTACCGCGAATGGAACGAACGCATCAATGTGATCTCCCGCAAGGACATGGACGAGTTGATGACGCATCACATCCTGCACTCGCTCGCCATCGCCAAGCTCGTGGATTTCCCCGCCGGCAGCACGGTGCTCGACCTGGGCACGGGCGGTGGCTTCCCCGGCATTCCCCTGGCAGTCCTTTTCCCGGAAGCCCGCTTCACGCTCTGTGACTCCATCGGCAAGAAAGTCAAAGTGGCACAAGCCGTTGCAGACGGGCTTGCGCTCGACAACGTGACCTGCGTGCAGGCCCGCGCCGAAAGCCTGCCCGGTCCCTTCGACTATGTGGTGTCCCGGGCCGTAACCGACCTTTCGACCTTCTATCCCTGGGTCAGGGGCAAGTTCACGAAGGCCATCTGCTACCTCAAGGGCGGTGACCTGGATACCGAGATCGCGGACTGCGTGCGGCGCTGCCGCCTCGACCGCGGAAAGTTCTATGTGGCACCGGTTTCCAACTGGTTCGACGATCCCTGGTTCGAGGAGAAGAAGATTGTGACAATCTCCCGCTAAAAATATTTGTAAATTAAAGGAAAAGCCTTATCTTTGCGCTCCCAAATCAGTATACAAGAAATCATCAGATATGAAACGTACATTTCAACCTTCCCAGCGCAAGCGCCGCAACAAACACGGTTTCCGTGAAAGAATGTCCACGCCCAACGGACGTCGCGTCCTTGCTGCACGCCGTCGTCACGGCCGCAAAAAACTGACCGTCTCTTCCGAAGACCTTTGGTAAGAACGAGTCGGAAAGAACTGTTGGAGCTTTATGAGGCGCCCCTGCCCGAACTGCAGGCGGCGTCTTCTTTTGTACGCAAAAACCTGAACGGGGACCGTATCTGGTACAACCGAAACTTCCACCTCGAGCCCTCGAACATCTGCGCCCACCGCTGCAAGTTCTGCTCCTACCGGCGCGACAACGCATCACAGCCCGGCGCCTGGAGCATGGCGCTCGACGAGGTCATCCCCTACTGCGAAAGCAAATTCGAGCCGGGCATGACCGAAATCCACATCGTGGGCAGCGTCCAGCCCGACAAGCCCTTCGACTATTACCGGCAGATCGTGGAAAGGGTGCACGGCTTTGCCCGCGAACACGGCACGCCGCAACGCCCCGTCACCGTCAAGGCTTATACAGCCGTCGAGATCGACGACATGTGCCGTTACAACCGTCTGACGGCCGAAACCTGCCTGCAGCGGCTGCAGGAAGCCGGCCTGGAAACCATGCCGGGCGGCGGCGCCGAGATTTTCGCGCCGGCCGTCCGCCGGCAGCTCTGCCCCGACAAGTGTGACGCAGAACGTTGGCTCGACATTCATCGTACGGCCCACCGCATGGGCATCCCCACCAACTGCACGATGCTCTTCGGCCATATCGAAAGCCGCGAAGACCGCGTCGACCACCTGCTCGCCCTGCGGGAACTGCAGGAAGAAACCGGCGGCTTCAACGCCTTCATTCCCTTGAAGTTCCGCTCCCGCGACAACCAGCTCTCCAGCCTGGGCGAAGTGTCGGACGAAGAAGTGCTGCGCACCTTCGCCATCGCGCGGCTGGCCCTCGACAACATCCCGCACATCAAGGCCTACTGGCCCATGCTCGGCAAAGACCTGGCCCTCGAAGCCATGGCCTGGGGTGCCGACGACCTGGACGGCACCATCAACGACTCCACCCGCATCTATTCCCTGGCGGGCGCTGAAGACCAGCGCCCCACCCTCACCGTCGCCGAACTGTCCGCCCGCGCCACCGCCGCCGGCTGGAAAGCGGTGGAAAGAGACAGTTTCTATCGGGTTCTTTCCTGATTACGCGTGGTACACGCACTCAGTATCGTATTGAGATTCCGGCGTGGAAGACATTCTGGTGGCCGGGAGCGATACTGCGGTAATGCCAGCCGACAGTCAAGCCAAAAATTCTGTACCAGATGCCGGCGCTGATGCCCATGCGCCATCCTGCGTTCGCATACATATTATCGGTGTGTCGGGTACCACCGACAGGTGTATAGTCTGTTCCCTCTTCCAGATAGAGCGGTGAACCCACAAGATACCGGTTGTGACGGATACCTGTGCCCACTCCAGGTGAGACAAAGAGGCCGGCCTTCCAGTCGCCGAATTCATGCATATAGCCGATATTCAGGGATGTAACCGACTCGGCAGCATGTGAACGAGCCCAGATCCATGAAGCGGGTTTTCCGATAAAACTGCCATCTTGGCCGTAAACCGTTCCTTTCGCAAGCCGTTGGACGTCAAAAGAACGAGATAGGCCACATGAGAAGACATGGCCGTTGCGCCAGGGGCGGAGACGAAAATCCACCAGATCCAATTCTCCGTACAAGCCGGATGACCGGATTGGCGATTCCACGTTCCGGTAACTGTAACCTGCCTGGATACCGCCGAATGCTACGACGGACCACTTGGGCTTGACATTCTTTTTGGTAACACCGAACAGCGGTGCTTCGAAATTGAGTTTATTGTTTTGTGCACTGGCTGACAGCGCGATCAAGGCTGCCATCAGCGAAAGAAGTACATTTTTCATCTTCTTATCTTTTATTTTTATTGTTTTTCAAACATCGAATGCAGGTCCTCCAGGGTCGCCGATCCCTCCAGGTAGAGGATGGTGATCTTCCAGATAAACCCTTCGGGCCGGGCTTGATAGCAGAGGTATCGGTTTATCTTCCGGTCCGGTTTGAGTACGATCAGCGCATAGGTAAGCAACGCGCCTTCCTTCTCTGTCTCGCACGAAACGGCGGTTTCGGCATCGGCGGCCACCAATGCCGCCACCTTCAGGGCCGTGGCCGTATCTGCCCGGAAGGAAATCCCTCGGTAATAATCCAGTTTGTAAGTGGCCATACCGCCGCCACGAACCTCTGTCGTGACCATCCGCTCGGTAGGGACCACTTTCCCTCGGAAAACGGGGTAAGTGTTCAGGCCCCGCTGGGCGAAGGCCGTACCACCAAGCAGGAGCAGCATCGCAAAGCAAAGTACTGTTTTTTTCATCGCTGGAACATTTCAAATAATTGAACCTCTGCAGGTGTGTCACCCGCGAAGAAATCGGACAACGAAGATGCCACGGACGCCATGATCGCCTCGCTGTCGTTGGATTGTACGCCATACGCATAGCTGACGCAACGTTCATCGGTGCGCTGTGCCGGGCGGAAAAGGAGGCTCAGGCTGACGGCCAGTACTGCCACGATGCTCGCGGCCGCGGCCGTCCAGGAGTAGATACGCATGGTCCGCTGCTTGCGGGCCTTCCGCTCCCGGCCAATAGACAGGTAACCGAGCACGCCCCGGAGTTCCGTGAAATCCGGATCATCCACCCGTGCCGCATACAGAGCCAGATCCCGCTCCTCTTCCGGCGTGGTCTCCGCCTCCCAGTAGCGCTGCAGCAGGGCTGTGTATTTATCTTTATCGGTCATCTTTCAAAGCGTTTTTCAAGGTTTCTCTCAGTGTTTTCCGGGCGCGGGAGAGTTGCATTCGCACAGCCGCTGACTCCATCTTCAATTCTTTTGCAATCTCCTCCAGTGTTCGACCACCATATTCTTTCTCCTCCAGTATGTATCGTTGTGTTTCTGTTAGTTCTGTTTGAATTTTCCGATTCATTTCGGCGTAAGCCTTTTCTCTGTCTGTGGGATCGGGGCTGTCATCCACGAAATCCTTCTCCAGCGGAACTGTCCGCGCTCGTCGTCGCTCGTTGAGACTTGCATTCCGGACTGTCCGGGCCAGCAGCGCTTCAGCCTCCTTCTCCGATCCGATCGGATACTGCCGTCGCCAGAGCCGCACGAAGCTGTCCTGCAGGACATCTTCCGCCCCGCCGGGATCCGGCAGCATCCCGCCGGAGATCCCTTTCAGCTTCTGCCGAAGCCGCACGAATGCATCAGTCAGATAGTCTTTCGCCATTCTACTTATATAACACGCGAAGGTCGGAAATGTAACAGCAATTCAGTAATAAGTAGATGCAAAACAAGGGATCATCGTTGCGTCGTAGCTGATCAACCCGAAATTCGTTGTCCGGGATCATTGTCGCTACATGTCATATGACGGTGTTCTGTCTGCTCAACGGGGCCATGATGGCGGGGTTGTCCAGAGAGGCCGCTGCTACAAGTTATTGCAGCAGGTAATGGTATGGACAACTATTATCGGGTTGCCGTCGTCCACGCCGGAATCTCAATCCGGTATTAATCTGCCGGCTCTTGCTTCGTAAAAGACGAGATCTTTGGGATCGGGGAAAGATTCGTCGGCGTCAGGCGTCCTTTCGAGGTTCAGGCCATAGTTAGTAATGGCCGATAACGCTGTATCGATATCTTGTGGATTCAAATGAAATTTCTCCCGGGAGAGTACTACCCTGATACTCTTCGATGATTTCGTCGTTAAAGACTGGGGTGATGTCTCCAGAAAAGACATTTGCCAGCACTGTCAACGGAGCGGTACCCGGATGCTTGGAAATCAAAGCAGATACGATGACATTCGTATCAATGACTGCGTAAATCTTAGTGTCCTTTTTCATCTCTCACCGCATTGATCTCCTCGTTAATCTCCTCCAAACTCATATCTGCGGCTTCAGATGCAAGCGCATTTTCCCGCATCCGCAAGAAGGCTGCCCAGCCATGACGACGGATGTCAGCTTCAGAATCGGCCTTGATCTCAAAGGGAATCCTGCGTTCCCTGACCACGGCCTTCATGAACAGATTCATGGCTGCGCTGTTGCTCAGCCCGAATTCATCGCATAGGATATCAAAACTCTTCTTGAGTTGTTCGTCCACTCGTATAGTCATAGAAGTCATATGGCGATCATAATTTCATAAAATGTATTGCAAATATAATGCAATAATAAATACAATTGAAAATATTTTTTCAAACTTGTTTATCAAAATTATTTCGTAACTTTGTCGGGTTATGGAAGTAGACCAGAACAATAAACCGATCGGACGCTGGATCATCAGGAATCTGGTGCTGGCAGTGGCGCTCATGATCGCCCTGCTCGTCATCACCCAGCTGAGCCTCAAGGCCATCACCCGGCACAACCAGGTCATCGTCGTACCCGACTTCACCGACCTGTCGGTCTCCGATGCCCAGATCGTGGCCAAACGCTACCATATCCGCACCGAAGTCACCGACTCCGTGTATGTGAAACGGATGGAGAAGGGACACGTGTTCTCCCAGAACCCCGCTCCCGGCAGCCAGGTGAAGAAAAACCGCAACATCAAGCTCACCATCAACGCGCACAGCACCAAGATGGTGAAGATGCCCAACCTCGTGGGCTATTCGCTGCGCCAGGCCAAGACCGAGATCCTGGCCAGCGGCCTGACCGTGGGACGGCTGATGTATCGCGAAGACCTGGCCACCAACAACGTGCTCGACCAGTTCATTGCCGGCCGCTATGTGGCCCCCGGCACTGAAATCGAGGCCGAGAGCCCCGTCGACCTGCTGCTGGGCCTCTCCCCAGATGAAAGCAATACCTACGTCCCCTATCTGGTGGGCTTCTCCCTGCCGGTGGCCAAGGACAACCTCTTTGAGAACTCCCTCAATCTGGGCAACGTCACCTACGACGAGACTGTCCAGAACTACCAGGATACGCTCCGCGCCGTGGTCTATCACCAGAACCCGTCTTACAGCGCCGGCTCCCCGGTGCGCATGGGCACTACCATCCATCTCAAGCTGACCACCAGCCAGGCCAAGATCGCCACCCGATGAGCGAAGACCTGCAGCTTGACCTCGCACCCGACATCCTGTCCGAAGACGAAGAACAGCAGGAGATGTTCGAGCATTTCCGCCTGGTCGCCGACAGCGGACAGGCGCAGCTGCGCGTCGACAAATTCCTGGCCGACCACCTGAAAGACACCTCGCGGCACCGTGTACAGCTCGCCATCGACGCCGAATACGTGCGTGTCAACGACCGCGTGGTCAAGGCCAATTACAAAGTCAAGCCGCTCGACGTCATCACGCTGATGATGCCCTACCGGCGCCGCGGCATCGAGATCAAGCCCGAACCCATTCCGCTCGACATCGTCTACGAAGACAACGACCTGATGGTCATCAACAAGCCCGCCGGCCTCGTGGTCCATCCGGGACACGGCAACTACAGCGGAACGCTGGTCAACGCCCTGGCGTACTATCTGGGCGTCCATCCCGACCCCGAGGGGGACGAGCGCATGGGCATGCTCGTGCACCGCATCGACAAGGACACCTCGGGACTGCTGGTCGTGGCCAAGGACGACGCAGCCCAGATTGAACTTGCCCGCCAGTTCTTCCACCACACGATCGAGCGCCGCTACTGGGCTCTGGTCTGGGGCAACATCGCCGACGACGAGGGTACCATCGACGCGCCCATCGGCCGGGATCCCAACGACCGGCTCCGCTTCCGCGTCTGCGCCGACGAGACGCAGGGCAAGCACGCCGTCACGCATTTCCGCGTGCTGGAACGCTTCGGCTATGTCACGCTGGTGGAATGCGTACTGGAAACGGGCCGTACCCATCAGATCCGTGTCCATATGAACCATATCGGACATCCCCTCTTCAACGACGCCCGCTACGGCGGCGACCGTATCCTCAAGGGAACCCTCTACACCAAATACAAGCAGTTCATCGACAACTGCTTCGCCCTTTGCCCACGCCAGGCCCTGCACGCCAAGACGCTGGGCTTCGTACACCCGCGCACAAAAAAAGAGATCTCGTTTGACAGCGAGATCCCTTCTGATATGACGGCGCTCCTGGAAAAATGGCGCCGCTATGCGGGTTCCAATGTCCTCGAAGAGGAGGACGATACCCTCTAGAATCTTCTTCCAGGGCCACCACCCCAGCCACCAGGACCAGGACCACCCGGACCACGACCAGGGCCGCCGGGACCCATGCGGTTGCCACGCTGGCCGCCAAAGGTACCGAAGCGGTAGGTCAGGCTCAGCATGATGTAGCGGCCGAGGGTGTTGTTGCGGGTATCCAGGGTGTAGTTGTCACGCTGCTGGCGATAAGTGTTCTTCGACTGGTTCAGGATATCGTAGGCCTTGAGCGAGAGCGTAAACTGATTCTTAAACAGCTGCTTGCTGATCTCGGCGTTCCAGACAAGGGTCGGATCGTTGTAATTCGCGTTGTAACCGTTATAGAAGGTGTAGCGCGCGTCCGTCGAGATATTGAGGATGTTCGGGATCTTGGCCATGAAACGGCCTTCCACGTTACTCGTAAAGGTCGGCTTCACGTTCTTCGTCGTAATGGAGTACCAGGTCTGGGAGTAGCGCGTGCCGCCGCCCAGCGAAGCCTCGAAAATGTCGTCGCGGTAGGTCAGGCGGAGGTTTTCGCCAGCCGACACGGTCCGGTAGTCATTCTGCGTGTAGTTGGCCAGATTGAGATATGACTTCGGGTCGCTGCTGTCGATGTTCTCGTTGCCCACCAGCGAAACGCCCGTGTTGAAGCTGGCATTGGTGAACGACATGATCGAAAAGCGGCTCTTGGCGATCGGTGAGTTGAACATCATAAAGAGACGGGTAGACCAGGCGCCCTTGTTGTTGTTAATCGGCACGGTGTACTGTACGCCGGATGCGTCGTTCCAGCTGGCGTTCACGATGTTGTTCGTGCTGAGGGTGGCGTTCAGGTTGACATTGAACGAGGCGTAGGTCTTCATGCTCGTGGAGTTGTACATCACGTTCATGTTGTGCGAGAACGAAGGATTCAGGTCGAGGTTACCGAGGGTCACACGCTGCGGGTTCGAATTATCGGGCACCGGCATCATCTGCGTCAGGCTCGGCTGCGTCGAGTTACCGCGGTAGTTGATGCGGAGCATCTGGGCATCGCTGAAGTTGTAGTCGAAACGGGCGTTCGGCGACCAGTTGATCACCTTGAGGGTCAGCGTGGTGTCGACGGTACCATTGGCCGTATGGTTGATGGTCTTCTGCGGCTGGATGCTGGCACCGATGGTGAAGTTGTATTTCTCTTCCTGCTTGCGGAAGTTGATGCCGGCGTTCTGGCGGTGCACCTCGTTGGTGATGCGGCTGCTGTAGAGCGGATCGAGCACCGTATAGTTGCCGGCGGCATCCTTGTCGAAGGTTTCCTTATTGGAGATTCTGTACGTATAGTTATACATGTAGTTGGCCTCAATGTAGAAATTCTTCCCCAGCGGCTCGGTGTAGGACACACGGCCATTGGCGCCCTGCGTCTGCGACTTGGTGGTGTACATCTGGTCGACGACGGTCGTCGTGACGCCGGCGGGGAGGTCTTCATACCAGTTCTGGACCCGGGTCGTCGACTGGTTGTAGCCTTCCATGTCATTGTTGTTGAAATTGTAGCGGGCGTTGACCGAAATGGTGCGGCCGGGCTTGCCCAGGCGCTGACGCCACAGCAGGCGTCCGTTGGCGCTCTGGTTGTGGCTGTCGCCGAAGGACTTGCTTTCACCGTCATTCACTTTCCGGATGATACCGCCTGTCTGCCGGTCCGTGGAGAAGGTGCTTGCTTCGTCGAAATCACCCCAGCCGATGTTGAAGTTAGGCTCAAAGAGCAATGAGGTGTTCTGCGAGATCTTCCAGTCGGCCCGGACGCCGGCACGCACGCCCCAGGTGCTGGTGCGGTCGTAACCGTCGTTGTCAGCGATCAGCGTGGAACCGCTCTTCTCTTCGGTTTCGCGGTGGGTCGTTTCTTCCACATAGCGCTCGTTACCGTTGAACATAGCGTTGCCCGTGATCTCGGACTTGTTTTTCCAGGTGTAGCCACCGTTGAAGCCGGCCATGTAGGAACTGGAGATACCGTTGCCTCCCCAGCCGCCGCCCATGCCGCCCATGCCGCCACGCATTCCGCCGCCGCGCATGCCACCCATGGAGCTGGCGGCCATGTCGTTGAAACCACGGTTGTTCGTATTGTTGGCGTTGCCGATGAAGGCGAGCTGGGCGCTTTCGGTGAAGTTGGCCACCATGGCGGCACCCTGGTAACGGAAGTCGTTGACAGCATTCTTGCCCTGGACGTCATAACCGCCGCCGCCCATCACGTTGCCGAACCAGCCGTTCATCATGCCCTTCTTGACACCCAGGTCGAGGATGGTTTCCTCTTCCCCGTCGTCGATGCCCGTGAACTGGGCCTGCTCGGACTTCTCGTCGATGACGCTGATGCTCTCAATGATATTGGCGGGCAGGTTCTTGCTGGCGATGGAAGGATCGTCGAGGAAGAACTGCTTGCCGCCGACCTTGATCTTGTTGATGGTCTTGCCGTTGGCGGTGATCGTACCGTCGGAAGAGACTTCGATGCCCGGGAGCTTCTTCAGCAGGTCCTCGAGTACATCGTTGTCGCCCGACTTGATGAGGGTCACGTTGTGGGTGATGGTATCCTTCTTGACGATCATCGGGTTGCCGACATCCGACACCGTGGCGCCCTTGAGGAAGTTGGCCTCGACAGCCATCTTCTTGGTGCCCAAGTCGATGTCCTTGTTGATGGTCACCACTTCCTCGTAGGTTTCATAGCCCATGAGGATGGCGGCCACCTTGTACTTACCGGCCGGAATACCCTTGATCTCGGCGGCACCGTTCTCGTCGCTCTGGGTGTACTTGAG
The DNA here is from genome assembly GCA_947168065.1 of uncultured Bacteroidales bacterium. Classification (GTDB taxonomy): domain Bacteria; phylum Bacteroidota; class Bacteroidia; order Bacteroidales; family UBA932; genus Cacconaster. The sequence goes on along the minus strand of CAMVKH010000002.1, from coordinate 225,920 downwards.
CACGTCGGTCTTGCCGTCGGGCGTCAAGGCAACCGTCGCGTAACCCACCGGCTCGCCGTTCGTCTTGTCCTGGAGTTTAATTTTCAGTGAATAGTTCTGGGCCTGCGCATTCAAGGCCCCGCATGCGATGAGCAGCATCAGAAGGGCTGCTCGGAAGAGACGATATTTCATAAAAAAAGTAGTGTCAATCAAAAGTAACGCTTCTTAGACTGAGCGAAGAATAAAAAGTTACATCGCCCTTGCAAAAATCGTTCACTTTTTTTCAGCCTTTATCAGCCTTCTCACCTTCCTTCACCCGGCCGGGGTGTGCCTCGATGAAAGACTTCCAGTTTTTCGACGTGCTGGTGTCGGTCAGCGGGCTGGTGAGCTGGTAATAGTGGCACATCGCAATTGCCAGTGCATCAGAGGCATCCAGGAACTTGGCGTCGAGTTTGACCTTGAGGGTTTTCTCCATCAGGAGCTTCACCTGTTCCTTCGAGGCGTCACCCCGTCCCGTAATGGCCATTTTGACTTTGCGGGGCGCATATTCGAACACGGGCAACTGGCGGTGCAGGGCTGCGGCGATCGCAGCTCCCTGCGCCCGACCCAACTTGAGCATCGACTGCACGTTTTTTCCAAAAAAAGGCGCTTCAATGGCGAGGTCGTCGGGGGTGTAGCGCTCGATCAGCGCCCCTACCCGCTCGAAAATCAGGCTCAGCTTCAGGAAGTGGTCTTTCTCTTTCCGCAGGTCCAGCACGCCCATGTCCACGTACTGGACGCTCTTTTTATCTACGAGAATGACCCCGTAACCAAGAATGTTGGTTCCGGGGTCGATTCCCAGGATAATCCGTTGCTGCGCGGCCATCAGATGATGTCGAAACCGGTGTATTTGCGGAGCACTTCGGGCACCACGATGTGGCCGTCCGGCATCTGGTAGTCTTCGATGATGGCGGCCAGAATGCGCGGAAGCGCGAGCGAGCTGCCGTTGAGCGTGTGGGCGAGCTGGGTCTTGCCATTCTCGTCCTTGTAGCGGAGCTTCAGGCGGTTGGCCTGGTAGGATTCGAAATTCGACACGGAGCTGACCTCCAGCCATCGCTGCTGCGCGGCGGAGTACACTTCGAAATCATAGGTGATGGCGGAGGTGAAGCTCATATCACCGCCGCAGAGGCGCAGGATGCGGTAACGCAGGCCGAGGTCCTGGACGAGAGTCTCCACATGGGCCACCATCTCGTCGAGAGCGGCATAGGAGTTCTCGGGCAGTTCGAGGCGGACGATCTCCACCTTGTCGAACTGGTGCAGGCGGTTCAGGCCGCGCACATCCTTGCCGTAGGAGCCGGCCTCACGGCGCCAGCAGGGCGTATAGGCCGTCATTTTCACCGGGAAATCCTCTTTCTTGAGGATGATGTCGCGGTAGATGTTGGTCACAGGCACTTCGGCCGTCGGAATCATGTAGAAGCCGTCCAGCGGAGCGTAATACATCTGACCCTCCTTGTCGGGCAGCTGGCCGGTACCGAAACCGGAGTCGGCATTGACCATGTACGGCGGCTGGTATTCGAGGTAACCGGCATCGGTGTTCTTCTCGAGGAACCAGGATATCAGCGCGCGCTGGATCCGGGCACCTTTTCCTTTATAGACGGGGAAGCCGGCGCCGGTCAGCTTTACGCCGAGGTCGAAGTCGATGATGTCGAGGTTCTTGACGAGTTCCCAGTGCGGCAGCGCATTCTCGGGCAGGTGCGGTTCGGGACCGCCCATCTTCACGACAAGGTTGTCTTCAGCGGTGCGGCCCTCCGGAACGAGCGCGCAGGGAAGATTCGGCAGCAGCACGACCAGTTCCTGCTGTTTCTTCTCCGCTTCTGCCATTTTCTCTTCGAGGGCTTTGGATTTCTCCTTCAGTTCGGCGACGGCTTTCTTGGCTTCTTCAGCCTCGGCACGCTGCCCCTGTTTCATCAGGGAGCCGATTTCGGCGGACCTGGCTTTCTGCTGGGCCAGGCAGGCGTCGAGTTCGGTCTGCGCCGCACGGCGCTGACGGTCCATATCGAGGATTTGGTAGACGATTTCTTTGGCGTCGAAATGCTTGACCTGCAAGCGTTCGATGACGAATTCGGGATTCTCGCGGAGGAGTTTGAGGGTTAACATCTTTGTCTCGGTTTATAGCGGCGCAAATATACAAAAAAAGAGGAAAACCTGTCCGGTCTTCCTCTCTTTTATCGATGTCAAGCGTGAAACTGCTTACGCCTCTGCTTTCGGCATGGGGACGACGGACACATAGGACTTGTCGCCCAGTTTCTTCTTGAAAGAGACAACACCGTCTACCAGTGCGAACAGGGTGTGGTCCTTGCCCATACCAACGTTCTCACCCGGATAGTGAACAGTACCTCTCTGGCGTACGAGGATATTGCCGGCTTTGCAAATCTGACCACCGAACAATTTGACGCCCAAACGTTTGCTTTGTGATTCACGGCCGTTCTTGGAACTACCTACACCTTTTTTGTGTGCCATAACTCGTTCTTGTTTTTAATGGTTAGTTAAGCAATGCCTTCGATCTGAAGTTTGGTCAAATACTGGCGGTGGCCGTTCTTCTTCTGATAGCCTTTGCGGCGTTTCTTCTTGAAGATGATCACCTTGTCAGCCTTGCAGTGCTCGATGACGGTCGCCTTCACGGCTGCGCCGTTCACGTAAGGAGCACCGACTTTGACATCACCCTCGTTGTCGAGAAGCAATACCTTGTCGAAAGAAAGGGCGGCACCGACCTCGGCAGCCTGACGGTTGACGAAGATCTGCTTGCCGGCTTCCACTTTGAACTGTTGTCCTGCAATGTCTACGATTGCGTACATAAATAAATTTTGTTTAAAAATTTATAACCGTAAGCGGATAGCCTTTAACTATCTCTTAATCACTAGCTTAACGGTTTTCTAATCAATGTTTTGGGTTGCAAAGATACGCAATAAATTGAAATACACAAAATTATTTCTCGAGATAGCGTGTCCTCAATGTCCGGATGTCGGCGTCCGTCAGTTCCATGGGACCTTTCAGGTAAGCCTCCATGGAGCCGTACTGCGCGTCGACCGCGTCCAGGGCCTTGATGAAGTTCTCCGTATTGGCCCCCATGAACGCCTTGACCACAGCTATTTCTTCTTCCCTGCCTCCCCAGAATCGCACGCGGCGGGTGAATTTCCTGACATCCTTCTCATAGAAACGGTTGGTCATATCGAAGTCGGTCACGATGGTTTTCCGGTCCGCCCCGAGCGCCGCCAGGAGCAACGCCGAGGCGATACCCGTACGGTCCTTGCCCTGGGTGCAATGGAAGAGGATGGGTTTGTCGCCCTCCTCCACCACCAGGTGCAGGAAAGCGGCCATCTGACGCTGGCAGTCCGGATAGAAGAAGAGGGTGGGATACATTTCACGCGCGATGGCTTTCGCCTTTTCATTGAAAGCCGCGGGCACGATAAGTTTCCGGACGTTGAACTCCTTCTTCCTGCCCATGAACTTCCGCGCCTCCTCTTCGGTGATGCTGGCCGACATGGCGCCGCCGGCGTCGAGGGGCATGTCCCTATACCGGGCCCCGGGAATCACCCGGTCCTGTTTCTTCAACTTTTCCCTGTCCATCCGGAAATCCACGACAGTTCCGATGGAAAGACAGTTCAGGAAAGCGAGGTCCGCGTCTTTCGCCCCGGCCAGGTGGGCGGACCGGAAGAGCATCCCCGATTTGACGCGATAGCCTCCCGACACTTCGTATCCGCCCAAATCCCGTGCATTGGCGATTCCCTTGACGGGAAGAACCTGATGGATAAACTGGGATGAGGCGGATACGTGTTTCATTCGGGCAATTGTGCCGCTAAACGCGGCCCGGATAGGTTTCAAGGGCTTTTTCGAGGCACACCAGGGCGTGCTTCAGGTCTTCTTCCTTAAGGACATAGGCCAGGCGGATCTGGTTCGTACCCAAGCCCTTGGTGGCATAGAAGCCGGCCATCGGGGCGACCATCACGGTCTCTCCATTGTAGTTGAACTCTTCGAGCAGCCATTTGGCAAACTTCTCGGCATCGTCGACCGGGAGCTGCGCGGCGGCGTAGAAGGCACCCATCGGGCGCGGGGCGATGACGCCCTTCATCTTCTGCAGGCCGTCGATCAGCACGTCGCGGCGGTGGATGTATTCGTCACGCACAGCCTTGAAATAGGAAGCCGGGGCGTCGAGTGCACCTTCGGCGGCAATCTGGCCGTAGGACGGCGAGCAGAGGCGGGCCTGTGCATAACGCATGACGGCGGCCATTACATCCTTGTTGCGCGACACGAGGTAACCGATGCGCGCGCCGCAGAGGCTGTAGCGCTTCGACACGGAGTCGAGCAGGATGACGTTCTGCTCCAGGCCGGGAATATGCATGCAGGAGAAGTGCGGCGCATCGGTATAGCAGAATTCACGATACACCTCGTCCGCGTAGATGAACAACTGGTATTTCTTCGCGATTTCGCCCAGCTCCAGCAACGCTTCTTTCGTGTAGAGGCAGCCCGTGGGGTTGCCCGGGTTGCAGATCACCACGCCTTTGGTCTTCGGCGTGATGTGCTTCTCGACCTCGCTCATCGGCGGCAGCGCGAAGCCGTCTTCGATGCGCGTGGTGATGGGCACGAGTTTCACGTCATTCTGCAGCGCGAAGGAATTGTAATTGGTATAGAAAGGTTCGAAGACGATCACCTCGTCATCGGGATCGCAAGTCACCGAAAGAGCGATCTGCAGGGCCTCGCTGCCACCGTTGGTGATGTTGATGTCAGCGGCTTCCACAGAAATGCCGATGCCCTTGTAGTAACGGGCCAGGCCTTCCCGCAGCGAGTCGTTGCCGCCGGACTTGGCATACGCCACGACCTTCAGGTCGTTGTTCTTCACCGCATCGAGCGCCTCTTTCGGCGATTCGATGTCGGGCTGGCCGATGTTCAGGTGATAGACTTTGATCCCGCGCTTCTTCGCAGCGTCGGCGAAGGGAACGAGTTTACGGATCGGCGAAGCAGGCATGGCCTGCGCTTTCTTAGATAAGGTAAGCATTATAAAGAAGGGTTATGTTTGTTATTGTTTGTCTCCGTATTTGGCCAGCTCTTCCATGAAGCCCTCGATCTTGGGCTGCACGCGGCTGGTGGGGCATGCATAGTTGTTCACCAGGATCGCAAAACGCAACAGGCCGCGCCTGGAATCGACGTAGCCGGCGTAGCAGCGGACACTCGACAGGGAGCCGCTCTTGGCGAAGATGGTCTTCTTGAGCTCCGGATCCGCCTTGCGGAGCACCGTCTGCAGAGTGCCGGGACGGCCCGGGCCGGGGAAACTCGCCAGATACTCCGGGAAGTCCGGGCTCTGGGCCATCATCGCATAGAAGCGCGTGAAGAAGCGGGGCGACACGTAGTTCTGGCGTGAGAGGCCGCTGCCGTCGTCCTGCGTGTAGCCGTAGGTCGAGACGCCGCGGTCCTGGAGGTACTCCGCGATGATCTGGCTCGCCTGGCTGTAGGACACGTTCATCCACTCGCCGCCCGTCTTCCGTTCGAGCAGGGTCTTGCCCACCATCTTGAAGATGGTCTCGGCGAAGAAGTTGTTGCTGATGGTATTTGTGACCTTGACGATGTGGCGGAGTTCGGGCGAGAAAGTCTCTGCGATGTACGTCAGGCTCTGCTGCGGCGGGACGGAGTAGTCATAGGCCATCTCCCGCACGTCGGTGGTACCCTTGCAGCCGATGCCCAGCGTACGCAGGAAGGCCGCAAATTCGGTGGCGCAGGTGACCGGACCATATTTGTTGGACTGTGCCAGCGTGCGCGGCCGGGCGTCGATGCCGAAAGTACCCACGAACTTGCCGATCGGCGAGATGCTGGAAGCGTAGTACTCGGTATTGTCGCCGTCACCCTTTTCGCCCGTCGTCACTTCGTTGATATACGTCATGTTCGGGGAATGGGGACCGACGGGCGTGATGCGCACGGGGTCGCCGACCACCTCCCCCGCCTCGATTTCGAAATAGGACAGGTTTTCGCAGAAAGAGAGGCCGGATGTGCCGCTGCCGTAGTCGTAGCCGATGTTGCCGTACGACCAGCTGCTCGGAATCGACTCCTCTTCGTAGATGCGGTCATCGCCGATGATGCGGCCGTCGATGCGTCGGATGCCGGCGTCCGTGACCGCCTTCGCCCAGATGCCGAAGATCGAATCGATCGGGAAGGCGATGGTGTCGCGGGAGCCGAGCGTCGGATCGGCGCCGCCCACGATGTAGAGGTTGCCGTGCAGCACACCCTTGTCGATCCATCCGTCATAGGCGATCCGCGTGGAGAAACGGTAGTCCGGTCCCAGCACTTCGTAGCCGAGGCCGGTGGTGATGGTCTTCATCGTGGAAGCCGTCAGCATGGGCATGTCGGGATTCCAGGCGGCAATCTCCGCGCCGTTCTCGTCGACGGCCAGGATGCCGACGACGGCGTTGATCAGCAGCGAATCGGTTTTCATCTGCCCGTCAATATATTGCTGGACACGGTTCTGCCCGAAAAGGGCCAGGGGAAGAAGCAGCAGAACTGCCGCAAGCGACTTTTTCATATCCGTTTCTTTATATTCAGCAAAATTAGTAATTTTGCCAGATAAAAACCAAAAATCATGCATCGCAGTTTTTCTCTTTCCGGCATGCTGGCAGCCGCCTCCCTCCTGCTGCTCTTCGCGGCAGGCTGCGGCCAGAAACAGATCCCGATCGACAATCCTCCGATCGTCAACAAGGCGTTGTACGATACCGCCTCCCGCTTCTACGTGGACTTCGAACAGTATCCCGCAGACATGCGGAATCTGCCCATCGGCATCTTCGACTCGGGCACCGGCGGACTTACCGTCCTGGAAAAACTGCTCTGCCTCGACCACTTCGACAACATCACCGGCACCGGCGGACGCGACAGCATCCTCGACTTTGCCGGCGAACATTTCGTGTACCTGGCCGACCAGGCCAACATGCCCTACGGCAATTACGCAGCCGAGGGCAACACCGCCTACCTCCAGGAACTGGTCCTGAAGGACGCCCTTTTCCTGCTCAATGACCACTACTTCGTCAACGGCATCGAGGAGCAGCCCAGCGGCACCAAGCCACGGGCCAAGATCATCGTGGTGGCCTGCAACACCGCCACGGCCTACGGCCTCAACCTCATCAAGTCGATGCTCTACCAGTCCGGGACCGGCGTGAAGGTGATCGGCGTGATCGACGCCGGCGTGAAGGCCACGCTCGACGAACTGGACATCCAGCCCGATACGGCGCCTTTCGCCATCGGCGTGCTGGCCACCCCGGGCACCATTTCCTCAGGTGTCTACGAGCGTACCCTGCGGGCTGAAATGGAACGCCGGGGAATCACCACGGCCATCGACATCGTCAATGAGGGCGGCGACGGCTTCGCGGAAGCCGTGGATTCCAATCCCGACTACGTCAATCCCCGTCTCTTTGCGCCCAGCAACAACTACCTCGGCCCCGTGCTGGGAGAAGGACCGGACGACATCCGTCCCGGCCTGCTGCGCGCCTACAACTTCGACTTTTCCGGCAACCAGATCCTGGCCCGCCGCGAACCGGGCGGCGCTTACGCTTCCATCCAGCTCAACAGTGCCGCCAACTACGCCCGCTACAACATCGTGACGCTGCTCGAGCGTCACCGCCAGAGCGGCAAGTCCACGCCCATCCGCGCCATCATCCTGGGCTGCACCCACTACCCCTTCTACCTGGAGACCCTGAAGGAGATGCTCGAATACCTGCGGGAATACCGCGAAGACGGGCGTTATCCCTACCGGGAACTGATTGCCGACGAGGTCACCTTCATCGATCCGGCTGTCTACACGGCCCTCGAGTGCTACCAGACCCTCCGCGAAGACGGCAACCTGGCCTTCCGCATCACCCCCACCCAGGTCGAATCCTACATCTCGATTCCCAGCAGCCTCCTGGAAGACAACTGCCTGACTCCGGAAGGCTATCTCACCCACGATTTCAAATACGGCCGGCAGCCCGGCACCGAGGAGCTGAGCACCAAGCAGGTGCCTTTCTCCCACGACAATATCGACGAGAACAACCTGCAGCGGATCAAGGAACTCCTTCCCTATTCCTACGCGCTGATCGCTCCCACGCTTAAGTAGACCCGATGTTCCAAGAGACCATAACACCCGAAGAAATAGAGCAGCTCGAACTGGCCGCCTTCCCTGGCAAGATCCACGTCATCACCCGCCCCGGACGCGACCTCTCCCACGCCATCAAGCACCTTTCGGCCCAACGCTTCATCGGTTTCGACACGGAGACCAAGCCCGTGTTCCAGGCTCATCAGCCGCGGCATCACACGGCGCTCCTGCAGCTCTCCAGCGAGACGGAAGCCTTCCTGTTCCGTCTCCACGAACTCGGCCTGCCCCAGGAAATCGCCGACATCATGGCCGATCCTTACATCACGAAGATCGGTGCCGCCGTCCATGAAGACATCCACGGACTCCAGTATTTCCGGTCCTTCGAACCGCACCGCTTCATGGACCTGCAGTCCTTCGGCGGCGACTACGGCATCCAGGAGAAGAGTGTGCGCAAGATGGCCGCCATCATCCTGGGCTGCAAGGTCTCCAAGGCACAGCAGTGTTCCAACTGGGAAGCGGAGCCCCTGTCCGACGCCCAGCAGCTCTACGCCGCCACCGACGCCTGGATCTGCGTCAAGATGTACAAGGCCCTGCTCGCCTCCCAACGCCTATGACACGTCTCTACCTCAAGAAAGGACGCGAAGAATCGCTGCTGCGTTTCCACCCCTGGGTCTTCTCGGGGGCCATCGGCGGCATCGAAGGTCCCGACCCGGCCGAAGGCGACATCGTATGCGTCTACTCCACCCGGAAGGAATTCCTGGGCTGGGGACACTACCAGATCGGCTCGATTGCCGTGCGGATGCTGAGCTTCGACCCGAACGAACAAGCAGTGACAGATGCCACATTCTGGCAGGGACGGCTGCAGCGCTGTCTCGACGCGCGCAAGGCGGTCGGACTCGCGGATGCCGCTGCCACGAACTGTTATCGCCTCGTCCATGGCGAGGGCGACGGCCTGCCTGGCCTGATCATCGACTGGTACGACGGCGTCTGCGTGCTGCAGGCCCATTCCGCAGGCATGTTCCTGTCCCGCACGGACATTGCGGAAGCCCTCAGGAAGATCTATGGCGACAGGCTCTTGGCTGTCTACGATAAAAGTGAAGGGACGGCGCCCTTCAAGGCCGGTCTTGCGCTGGCCGACGGCTATCTGTGGCAGGCCGGTCCTGCTACGGCGCTCTGTCCGCGCACCGTCCTGGAAAACGGGCACAAATTCCTGGTGGACTGGGAAAAAGGCCAGAAGACCGGATTCTTCCTCGACCAGCGGGAAAACCGTGCGCTCGTCGAGCGCTACGCCCGGGGACGGCGTGTCCTCAACCTGTTCTGCTACACCGGCGGCTTCAGCGTCTACGCCCTGGCGGGCGGGGCTGTCTCCGTCGACTCCGTTGACAGTTCGGCGCGGGCCGTCGAACTGGTGAAGGAGAACATCGACCTGAACTTCGGTGCCGACGCCCCGCACCGCGCGTTGTGCTGCGATGCCATTGATTTTGTCAAAGAGGCGCCGAAAGATGCCTACGACCTGATGATTGTCGACCCGCCGGCCTTTGCCAAGCACCGCGGCGCCCTTCCCAACGCCCTGCGTGCCTATCAGCGGCTGAACGCCGCCGCCATCGGCGCCGTCGCACCGGGCGGTCTGGTCTTCACCTTCAGCTGCTCGCAGGTGGTGGACCGCGAGGCTTTCGCGCTGGCCGTCTTCAGCGCTGCCGCCGAAACCGGTCGCCGGGTCCGCATCATCGACCGTCTCAACCAGCCTGCCGACCACGCCGTCAACATCTTCCATCCCGAAGGCGCCTACCTCAAGGGGCTGGTCCTCTATGTTGAATAATCCTTTCTGCTACACGCCCGCTCCCGCCATCGTCGAAGCCGCCCGGGCTTTGACCGCCCGCATCGATGCCTCGCCCTCGCTCCGCGCGCTCTTTTCCGAAGGCAAGATGCTGGGCGTTCTCGAAGTAGAGCGCTCGCTATGCTGCTCTGGTGTTTGCCTCGCTCCCGAAAAAAGGTCGCTGCACCAAACAACACCCGCTGCGTCGCTCGCTTACGACAGGGCGCAGCGGCGGGTGGTATCGGGATGTGAGGGCTTTTTTTCGCCCGAACAGAACGATGCCAGAGCAAGCGAAGCCCGATCATTCTTGTATGCTTTTTCTGGACTGGCAGGCGGCAGCGCCTATGTCGAAGGATTCGTGCCGCCGATCTTTGACTGGAAGCCGGAAGACATCCGGAGTTCCTCGGCCGAAGAATCCAGAAGACTGCAGGACTGGCTCTTCGAACAATATGTCGTCGTCAACGGATATGGAGAGCGACGCAGCATCCGGCAGATTTTCGCCGACCGCGGCCTCGTACCCCCGGGCGGTACCGGCGACTGCGCCGCACCCAAATTGCTGCACTACGCCCTGACCCACGGCCTCAAGCCCCTGGCCATCGGCGAATTCTGGTACGGCGCCTCCCCTGCCCGCGAAATCCGCCGCGCCGGCGCGTTCTACCCGGCCTGCACCGGCAAGTGCGGTCCTTTGCTCGGCTACATGCTCCAGGGCGTGGATGTCGAGCCCAATCCCCTCGAAAGCGACGTCCACTGGCAGCTGTCCGAACCCGTCGTGCACTACGAAGACAGCTCGCTCATCGTCGTTGAAAAACCCGCCGGCATGCTGGCCGTACCCGGCCGTCCGGTCGAAGGTGTCCCGCCCCGCCGATCGCTGCAGGACTGGCTCAGCGACTATTGCGGCACGCCGGTCCTGGCCTGCCACCGCCTCGACATGGACACCTCCGGCCTCATGGTCTTCGCCAAGATGCCCGAAGCCCATGCCGCTTTGCAGCAGCAATTTGAAAAAAGGGAAGTTTCCAAGGCCTATCTGGCCTGGATCATGGCTGGAGGCAAGGCCCTGACAGCCGGCGAGCGCGGAAAAATCACGCTTCCCATCGCGCCCGACTGGTACGACCGTCCCCGGCAGATGGTCGATGAGCAGCAGGGAAAACCCGCCGTCACCGATTACGAAGTGCTGGAACTCCGCGCCGACGGAACGGCCTGCGTGAAACTCATCCCCTACACCGGCCGCACCCACCAGCTCCGCGTTCACTGCGCCCATCCTGCCGGGCTGAACCGGCCCATCATCGGCGACCGGCTGTATGGCGGCCAGTCTGCCGGACGGCTGATGCTCCATGCCGCCGAGCTGCGTTTCCGCCACCCTTCCGATGGCCGCCGGATGGTCTTCGTCCTCCCGAAAACCGGTTGGAAATAAAACAGAAAGGTGCCGACAGGCACCTCCAAAATAAAAACGAAGCCACACGGCTTCGTTTATTTTGGAGGTGCCTAGCGGAATTGAACCGCTCTACCTGGTTTTGCAGACCAGTGCCTAACCTCCCGGCCCAGGCACCAAGGGAATGCAAAGATACGGATTTTTTTTGATATGCAAATATTTTTGCACCCGACAACCGGGATTGCAGAATAATGGCTAACTTCGCTTGCAAATCCAGCGTATGAAAAACAGATGCTTCGTTTTGGCCGCACTGCTGTCGTTCCTGACCCTCGGAGCCGCGGCGCAGGATCTCATCCAATACGTCAACCCTTTCGTGGGCACCGCCGGCTTCGGCAATGTCTATCCGGGTGCGCAAGTGCCTTTCGGCGGCATCCAGATCAGCCCCGACACGGATGACTATGATTATGACACCGCCGCCGGCTACAAGTATACCCGGGAAACGATCATGGGCATCAGCCTCACCCACCTGAGCGGTACGGGCATTCCGGACCTGGGCGATTTCCTGTTCGCACCCGGCTTCACGCCGTCCCGCTTTTCGCACGAACGGGAATCCGCCCGTCCCGGCTATTACAGCGTTGATCTGAGCGACTATGGCGTGCAGGCCGAAGTGACGGCAGCGGCACGCAGCGGCATCCTTCGCTTCACCTATCCGGCCTGCGACACGTCGAAACTCGTCATTGACCTCAACCATACGCTGCGCTGGAAGTGCGTCTGGTCGTCGATCCGCGTAGTGGACGATTATACGATCGTAGGCAGCAAACTCGTCAACGGATGGAATCCGAACCGCCAGGTCTTCTTTGCCGCGCGCTTCTCCGAACCCATCCGCGACCTGGTCATCTACAAGGAAGGAAAGCCGGTGATCTACAACACCAGCCGCTTCCGCAGCAGTCTGGAGGCCTGGGGCACCGGCATCAAGGCCTGCCTGTATTTCCCGACCCGTGCGGGCCAGCAGCTTTCCGTCCGGGTGGCCGTGTCGGGCACGGGCACGGACGGTGCGCTGCGGAACCTGGCCGAAATCGAAGGAAAAGACTTCGACACCGTCCGCCGGGAAGCCGAAGCGCTGTGGGAAGCCGAGCTCGGACGCTACGAACTCGACCCGGCCTGCAGCCGGAAAGACAAAGAGACCTTCTATACCAGCGTGTACCGCACCGCCCTGCACCCCTTCCTCTTCCAGGATGTGGACGGGCGCTTCCGCGCGCACGACGGAACCATCGGGCAGGCCAGCGGCTTTACCAACTACACCACCTTCTCCCTCTGGGATACCTACCGGGCGTTCCATCCGCTGCTGAACCTGGTCAACCAAACGCTGCAGGCCGACCTGGCCAACTCCATGCTGGAGCATTACGACAAGAGCACGGAGCACATGCTTCCCATCTGGAGCTTTTATGGAGGTGAAACGTGGTGCATGATTGGTTATCACGCAGTTTCAGTTCTTGCAGATATGATGGTAAAGGGTGTAAAAGGCTTCGACTACGAGCGTGCTTACCAGGCCATGAAAGCCACGGCCACCAACCCGCACTACGACTGTCTGCCGGAGTATACGGCGCTGGGCTACGTGCCTTTCGACAAGGAGATGGAATCGGTCTCCAAGACCCTGGAATATGCCTACGACGACTGGTGCATCGCCCAGGCGGCGAAGTTGCTGGGACATGAGGAAGACTACCAATTCTTCCTGAAGCGCAGCCGGAATTACCGCAATCTCATCGATCCGGAGACCCGGTACATGCGCGGCCGCGACTCGAAGGGCAACTGGCGCACGCCCTTCTCCGACATCGCCTATGAGGGCCCCGGATCGGACAACGGCTGGGGCGACATCACCGAGGGCTTCACCCTGCAATACACCTGGACGGTGCCGCATGCCTTTGAAGACTATATGGCCATCGCCGGGAAGAAGTTCCTCACGGAACGGCTGGACAATATGTTCCGAATCGAGATGAGCGATGACATCCCCGGCGCCCACGACATCTGGGGCCGCATCGGCGGCTACTGGCACGGCAACGAGCCCTGCCACCATGTGCTCTACCTTTACAACAAGCTGGGCAAGCCGCAGGAGTGCCAGAAATGGGTGCGGTACGTGGCCGACCATTTCTACGGAAACACCCCGGACGCCCTGAGCGGCAACGACGACTGCGGCCAGATGAGCGCCTGGTACATCTTCAACTGTCTGGGTTTCTATCCGCTGTGCCCGGGCAGCAACACTTATGAATTGGGGTCGCCCTGCCTGCCAGGCGTACAAGTGCGCCTTTCCGGCGGCGGCACACTCACGGTGCGCACGCAGAACTGGAGTCCGGAAAACGTCTATGTGAAGGCCGTTTACCTGAACGGGACCCGCCTCAAGGGCACAGAACTGCGCTACGAGGACATCCAGGACGGCGCCGACCTGCTGTTCGTCATGAGCCGCTGAACATTATTTCCTGAATTTTTACATTGAGTCTCCCTTACTATTTGTCCGAGTCTTTCCTATGAAAAAACGATTTCTGACGATTGTCCTTGTCCTTCTCGCGCTGTCCCTTCCGGTCTATGCGATCGTGAACGGGCGCTCCCTGACCAAAACCCTCAAAGATCTGTACACCGAGCTGGGCCTTAGCCTTGCACAGCGCAATGAGACTCAGCGTCGCTTCGACGAGGATTTCGAGCGCCAGCACAAGAAGATGATCGATGTCATCACGAACTCGAACGAGCTCTCCATCCTGCTGTACACCCAGGAAGAGGAAATGACCTTCGACCTGTCTTATGCCCTGAAAAAGGTCACTTCCGATTACAAGGATTTCAGCAAGGACACCCGGCCCTATGACCAGATCATGAGCAGCCTGGACCTGAATGTCGACCGCTATGCCCGTCTCATCGAGGCGCTGCGCCGCCTCCCGCCGGTGATGAAGGAGATTGAAATCGAGATCTTGCCGGACAGTCTGCTCTACCACAACGATTCGCTCGACCTGCACTTTTCCTATGAGGATTCCTTCCTGGAAAAGGAAGTGATCCGGATCGCCTTCAAGGACTCGCTCTCGGCGCCCTTCGTTCTGGATGAGGAAGGGGAAGTCTACCGGGATTCCTGTATCCAGTATGCTTCCGAACTGTTGAAGATGTATGCCGACAACCGGGCCACCATCCTGGCGGACAGTACGCACTACCAGGAAGCCTACCTGCGCATGAAGGAGACCTATGACTATGCGGAATCCCGCTACAAGGATCTGGAAAACTACTTCTTCGTCACCGGTCAGACGCCTTTCCTGACAATCATGGCCAGCCCCCAGGTGTATTGGGACAAGATGATGGCAGACATACACGGGCAGTACGACTTCAATGAACTCAATAGCGATGAAAGCGACAGCAACGAAGTCGACAGCAACGAGGAAGAAGCAGACAAATCGTTTTTTGACAGTCTCTCCAGCAAAGGCGTGAATTCCCTGCTGGTGCTGGTCTGCGCCATCCAGCTGGTTCTCCTGGTCGCATTCTGGGTCGTCACTTACCTGCTTCTCCTGCTCATCCGCCGCATCGGCAAGATCAAGCGCATCTTCTCCCGGAAACAGGTATCCCTCTTCTGCGTCCTGGTGGGAACCTTCCTGTATTTCCTGGTGTTCGGCTTCGTCTGGAAAGGAGGCGAATATGTCCAGATGGGCGTCAAGCACATCAATACCTTCCTGTGGCTGCTCATGGCCATCTCCGGCTCCCTGCTGCTGCGCGTGAAACCCGACCAGATCCGAAACGGCCTGCGGCTGTATTTCCCCACCTTCCTCACCGCGCTGGTCATCATCGTCTGCCGCAATATCTTCATTCCGGACAAGGCGCTGGTACTGCTGTTCCCGCCCCTCCTGTTGCTGATTGTCGTGCGGCAACTGTTCTTCTGCATCCGGGAAAGCGGGAAAGCCACGCAGATCGACAGCACGCTGGGCTGGGTGTCACTGGCCATCTATCTCATCGCCTTCGTCTCCGCCTTCCTGGGCTACACCTTTGTCGCCCTGCTCATCCTGATCTGGTGGTATTTTCAGTTGGCCATCCTGCTTACCATCGTCTGCATTGCCGACCTCCTGGGCCGCTACAAGCAACGGTGGCTGGACAAGCAGGTCGAGGACATGCGCAATCGCATCACCTATGTGGCCGGAACCGACCGGGAGTCGCTGCTCTTCGGCGCCACCTGGTTCTACGACCTGATCCGGCAGGCAGGCATCCCGGTGATGCTGCTGTTGTCCCTGCCCTTCTGCGTGAAGATGACCCTCAATGTCTTCGACTTCGAGGATCTGTACGACAGGATCTATTACCAGCCCTTCGTCCAGTTGTTCGACAAAGACGGTATCGAAACCCTGCGGATCTCGGCAAGAAGCATCATTGGCCTCTTCTCCCTCTACTTCATCCTTCGCTACGTCAACCGGGCCATTCACGCCATCTGGCAGTATCTGAGCTACGCGGCCTTCATGCGCAAGCACAAACGCACCGCAATCCGGAACAACGAGATCAACCTTTCGCTGGGCAACAGCATTATCAGCGTGCTGATCTGGATGGCTTATGCGGTGGTTGTGGTGACCGTCTGGAATATTCCGACCGGCTCCCTGGCCATGGTGGCCGGCGGTCTGTCAGCCGGTATCGGTCTCGCGCTCAAGGATATCCTCAACAACTTCATCTACGGCATCCAGCTCATGGGCGGCCGTCTGCGCGTCGGCGACTGGATCGAATGTGACGGCGTGCGGGGCCAGGTGGTGGCCATCAACTACCAGTGCGTGGTCGTGGAGACCCTGGAAGGCACGGAGATGTCCTTCCTCAACGCCTCCCTATTCGGCAAGAACTTCAACAACCTCACGCGCAACAACTCCTACGAGTTCACGAAAATCATCGTGGGCGTCGCCTATGGAAGCGACGTCCCGAAAGTGCGCGAAGTGCTGGTGGAAGCCATGCAGCAGATGCGTACCAAAGACAAGTACGGCCGCGAAATCGTAGATCCCCAGTATGGTGTCTACGTAGTTGTCGACAACATGAGCAACAGCTCCGTGGATATCGCCGTGAAGCAGTATGTCCTGGTCCCCGAAAGGATCGGCTATATCGACCGTTCAAAAGAGGTGATTTACGAAGCGCTCAACAACGCCGGCATCACCATCCCGTTCCCGCAGTGCGACGTGCACCTGATCCACGAGGACTGAGCCGCCGTACGGATCAGAGGGAAAACTTCTTTCCAGGGAAAAAGCGCGAAACCTGCTGGCAATAGCGGGCGTAGGCCGGGTATTTGCCGCCGCTGATCTGCTCGGCGAGGGTGGAACTGCCCAGGAAGAGCACGATGAGCAGCAGCGCGCCGATGATGCTCCAGTTAAAGACACCGATGCCGGCGCCGATGGAGAAAAGATAGAAGCACACCCAGATGCTCTGCTCCGCAAAATAGTTGGGATGCCGGCTGACGCCCCAGAGGCCCCGCGTGTTGAAGCCCAGGTTGTAAGGTGCGGGAAGCTCTTCCAGCTTCTGGCCGGCCTTGATCATCTTCCATTTCCGTGTCTGGAAAGCCCACTGCTGCTCGTCGGCAATCGTCTCGTACAGGATGAACGAGAACATCAGGACGGCCGCCACGACATCCATGACGCCGAAAGGCCGCGTCGAGTTCATGCTCACCAGGGCCGGGAACGTGGTCATCAGGATCAGTGCATTCTGATAGATGGAGATAAAGAACAGGTCGAAGAGCATCCAGGGACCGCGCTTGCCGTTGAAAGGCGCCCCGGTGCGGACAATCGCCCAGCGGTAATCTTCCACGCCTTCCCAGAACTTCCAGTGATAGGCACCCTTGCGCGCGAAATTGAAGGTCAGCCGGATTCCCCAGAGCGTGGCCAGAACGGCCATTACCACAAGGCGGGGCTTCATGCCTCCCTGCACGGCAATGATCCAGACATAAACCTCCGGGAGAAGGCTCCAGAGTTTGTCCATCTGGGAATTGTTGCCGGTCAGCTCGCCCGTCACGAAACAGAACAAGGCGCTGCAACCCATAATCACGAGCAGAATCTTCAGGGTGGACAGTTGCACGGCGTCCAGGGCAGGCCCGACCAGGAAATAGAGCAGCGGGCAAACGACCAGCGACAGGCCCAGCAACGTGGCCATCAAGGGGATGTTCATTTTATTCATATTACTTTCTATTAAGGATGACAATATGGGAATCGGGCGCCTCCATGATGTTCCAGGAGAGCACGGCACCGTCAAAATGATGGCGCATGACTTCGTCCAGGGATTCCGTCACATAGGAAGGCGAGGTCGGCACGACTCCCTCCCGGTAATTGATTTCGATGCCCGGAAACTTGGCGCAGGGATACGGCGCCATGGCCTCCAGCTGCGACGAGAGAAAAGCCCGGTCCATGCTGAAGTCCGGATAGCCGGTGGCGCCCGGAACAGCCTTGCGGAGCAAATCGTATTCGAAGCCCATGCCGGCCGGCGCGAAGGTCATGCGGTAGAGCATCGGCTTGATGAAATCGGCGTGCCGGGCGAGAATGGCGTAGTCCTGTCCGACGAACGGAGCCATGAACGGGGCATAGAGGTCCATGCCGATCTCGAGGCCGCGGCTGCGCAGGCTGTCGGCAATGGACGCCACCGCGCCGCTGACAATATGGCCTTTGGCCTCGAAAAAGCGGGTGGCCAGGGTATCCTTCAGGGTAAATCCGCCTTGCGGCGTATAGCCGCTGACCGAGAGGAAATCATCGCCTTTGGCCTCCCAGGCCTTTCGCACGGTTTCCAGGTCAACGCCTTCTGCGGCAAATCGTTCCGCACAGTGCGGGCAGCCGCAGTTGAGCACGCCTCCGACACCGCTGACGAACGACTGGGTGCGGATGCGGTCGAGGAAGACGCCGTCGAAGCCACAGTCGCTGAAATGATCGTCATAGATCGCGACCACATGGGCGGCATTAAGCGGATCGGAGGGACAATTGAAACGGAAGCCCTCTCCGGCCGCCAGATCGTAATGGGCCGGCACATGACCCCAGAGGTCCACGGCGGGCGTATTGTCGCAGACTTCTTCGGTCTCGGCAAAGACCGGAAGCCAGAGCAGCATCTGGATGTTCTTCTCATGCAGGTAGTCCCCTACCTGCCGGTAGATCGCTTTGTCCAGGCTCCAGCCGATGATGACCTTTCTGACAGGAATCATCTGTCGGACGGAATCGATACGGCCGATGATCTGGTCCGCTGTATAATCGGGCGTGTGCCAGCCGCCCAGCGACACCTGGACGATATACGCGGGTTCATCCTGCCGGGGTTGGCAGGCAGCAATGGCCAACAGGCCAAGCATCAGGATCAGAAGCTTTTTCATAGTGGCTTCAAAGTTACGACGAATCATTCCAATCTCCAACGGGTTTTTTCTTAAAAATGTGTATATTTGTGGAATTAAACTATTTTATTACTATGTCTAAAACTTCTAAAATATGGCTCGGAATCGCAGGCTGCCTGCTTGTGGTTCTCGGTATTATCTGCATCGCCCGGCCCGCCGGCACCCTTTTCGCTACCGCCTGGCTCATCGGTTGCTTCACCCTTTTCTCGGGTTTGTTCAAGCTGATTTTCACCTTCCGGACGGAAAGATTTCTCCCCAACAGCGGCAGCCGCATGCTGTCGGCCATCCTGCAGATCCTGCTCGGTATCTTCTTCCTGGCCTTCAGCGGCGCCCTGGCCGCTTCCCTGCCCATCATCTTCGCTATCTGGGTCATGGTCGAGGGTATCATCATCGCCGTCCAGAGCTTCGACTACAAACGCGTGGGCTTCCCGTACTGGTGGGTCATGCTCCTGCTGGGCATCTGCGCCGTCATCCTCAGCATCTTCTTCGCCCGCAACCCGGTGGATTCCGCTGTGACGCTCTCCACGCTCATCGGCATCGGCATCATCGCCCTCGGCGTCTCCTACCTTGTCGCCCTCGTGGGTATCAAGAAGTTCGAGAAACAGGTCGAAGCATTCAAAACAGCTATCCAGCAATAATCTCTTAACACAAACACTTTGGAACAGACAGTTAGCACCAACAGCTCCAAATGGGGCCTGGCCGCCAGGGACGGATTGATCCTGGCCGCCGTCACCGTCGTCGTTTCGACCCTCACCTTCCTGACCGAAAACGCCATCCTGAGCGGACTGCTCTGGTTCGTCAAGCTGGCCGGCAGCATCTGGTTGCTGCGTATCATCATGAAACGATACGCCATCGACCATCCGGATGAACCGGTCTTCAGTTACGGGGTCATCGTGTGCGTGCTGTCTGCCCTGGTCTGTGCCGTCTGGGCCTTCGTCGAGTATCAGTTCTTGTTTCCTGATGCGGTGGCGAAGGCCTTTGAACAGACCTTTGCCAGCTTCGAGAGCATGGGCGCCGCCATGCCGGAAGGCTTCGAAGATGTGATGCTCAAGCTGGAGGACAGCTACGCCCAGATCAGCTGCATCACCACCTTCTTCTGGTGCGCGCTCCTCGGCCTGATCTTCAGCGCCATCCTGTCACGTTCCGGCAGGCCCCGAAGCGTCTTCACCGACGAAGAATTGAAGCAGAACAACGACGACGAATTCAATTTCTAAGCCCATGGACCTTTCGATTGTCATTTCCCTCTACAACGAAGAGGAGTCCCTGCCCGAGCTCGTCCAATGGATTGACCGCGCGCTGGCGCCCCAGAATTACGAATACGAGATCATCATGGTCGACGACGGCAGCCGCGACCGCTCCTGGGAAGTCATCGAGGAACTCTCCAAGACGTATCCCCGCATCCGGGCCATCGGCTTCCGCCGCAACTACGGCAAGTCGGCCGCGCTCTACTGCGGCTTCGAAGCCGCCCGGGGCGACATTGTGGTGACGATGGACGCCGACCTGCAGGACAATCCCGAGGAGATTCCGGAGATGATCCGGATGATCAAGGAGGATGGGTATGACCTGGTTTCCGGCTGGAAGAAGAAGCGCTACGACAACGTAGCCACGAAAAACCTGCCGTCCAAACTCTACAATGCCACGGCCCGCAAAGTGACCGGCATCAAGCTGCACGACATGAACTGCGGCCTGAAGGCCTACCGCAACGAGGTCGTCAAGAACATTGAGGTCTACGGGGAAATGCACCGTTTCATCCCCTACCTCGCCAAGAACGCCGGTTTCGAAAACATCGGCGAGAAGGTGGTCCACCACCAGGCGCGCAAATACGGCAAGAGCAAATTCGGCATGAGCCGTTTCATCCACGGCTTCCTCGACCTGCTGTCCATCTGGTTCCTGCAGAAATTCGGCAAGAAGCCGATGCATCTCTTCGGCGCGTTCGGCACGCTCATCTTCATCATCGGTGCGGTATTGGCCATCTGGCTCATTGCGGCCAAGCTCATTGCCCAGACCCATGGCGCGCCTTTCCGGGCCGTCACCGACCAGCCGCTCTTCTACCTGGCCCTGGTCGCCGTCCTCCTGGGCGCCCAGCTCTTCCTCACCGGCTTCCTCGGCGAACTCATCGCCCGCAACGTTCAGGATCGCAACAAGTACAATATCCGGCGGAAGATCCGCTAGCAGTTTTCGCAAAAGAAAAAGTAGCCGCATCCCGTTCGATGCGGCTACTTTTTCTTTTGCGCTGTGCTTCTACTGAAGAGGAATGTTCTTCCAGGTGAACTTTTCGGGACAGACGATGTCGAAGACCTTGACATCATCGGGCACGCCGAGGAAGGTCATCGTGTAGTAAAGGTTTTCGTCCTTCTTGACCCGTTCCGTCCGATCCATCTTGATGTGGTCGACCGAAGCAATCGGATAGGTCTCGCCGTTCATCACGAGATAGGTATCCTTCGTGACAACCCGTTTGCTGGGTCCGGCCTGACGGCAGATGACGGTCAGTTCACCGCGTTTTTTGGTCACAAAGTAGACCCAGGCGTCGTTCTCCACTTTCCGACCCGGGAAAAAGGACCACGCGTAGTCCCTCATCACATTGGAATACGCCTCATACAGCGCCCAGCCATATTCGTCATTTACCCAGGATTTGTGCTCCACAATACGTTTCCCCGGAGAGAAAAGATTCAGGTATGTCATCACGGGGATGATCGAATTGAGATTACTGCGGGACCCGAAGCTCATCATATTACACTTCCAGAGCATGTCGGGTTCACCGTCGTTGTCCACATTGTCATAAGCATAGACATTCAGGATGCGGCGGTAACCGTCAACCTGCCGCTCTTCCGTTTTGTAGCCGACCGTTTCGTAGATGGTCTTGTGTGCCACAATGGCCTTATAATCGCCTGTTGTGTAGTGGTTTCCATGATACGTTCTCCCCTGCAGCTGGTCACTGGCAAGCTGAGTGGTAGTCACCGAACCGACCGCTTTCCGGATCGGAACAGGGATCTGCTCAGTATAAGAATCACTGGTGATCAGATAATCGACCAGGACGCAGACCTCCGCCATCGCAGGGTCGGAGACTTCAATGGCACCGACCGTCCTGAACATGGAAGCGACATGGTTTGCATAGTCCTTGAACTCAGTATCTTTCGGATCGATTGCAGGAGATCCGGGGATAATGTAGAAGTGCTTGCCCTTGAAGTCGTAGGTGCCGAATGCATTGGTTGTCACATTGATCTTCGTCGCCGCCAGGAGACCGGTCGCCAGGCAGAGAAGAGCGAGGGTTGAAAGAAAACGTTTCATAATGATTTTTAGATATGGATGGCTTCGTTATGAACCGCAGCGGCGGCTTCCATGAGCGCCTCGCTCATCGTGGGATGCGGGAACATGGAACCGGCGAGCTGCTTGGCCGTGATACCCAGATTGCGGGCGGCGACGATGCCGCCGATCATTTCCGAGACGTTATCGCCAACCAGATGGGCGCCCAGGATCTTGTCGGTCGGGACATCGACCACGAGTTTGACAAAGCCGTCGCGGGCACCGGCGGCCGTGGCCTTGCCGGAAGCCGTGAACGGAAACTTGCCAACCATGTAGTCGATGCCCAGTTCCTTCGCCTTGCGCTCCGTCATGCCGACCGAGGCCACCTCGGGCGTAATGTAGGTGCAGCCCGGGATGTTGTCGTAGTTGACCGGCGCCGGATCCAGGCCGGCGATCGCCTCGACGCAGCAGATGGCTTCGGCGGAAGCCACATGCGCAAGCGCAGGAGTCGCGATGATGTCACCGATGGCGTAGAGACCGTCGACAGAAGTCTTATAGTTCTTGTCTACAGGGACTTTGCCTCGGTTCAGCTCGATGCCGAGCGCCTCCAGGCCCAGGTTTTCCGTATTGGGACGTACGCCGACGGCCGACAGCACTTTTTCTGCTTCGACAATCTCTTCGCCTTTCTTTGTCTGGACAGTCAGACGGCAGATGTCACCGGAAGTATCGACTTTCTGGACCGCCGACGAGACCATGACCTTGATGCCCATTTTCCGGAAACTGCGGCTGATCTGCGCGCAGGTGTCGTCATCTTCGATGGGAAGCACCCGGTCCATGAATTCGATGATCGTCACCTCGACGCCCAGCGAGCGATAGAAGAAAGCGAATTCGCTGCCGATGGCGCCGCTGCCGATGACGGCCAGCGACTTCGGCAGCGCCTCAGGCACGAGCGCCTGGTAGTAGCACCAGATCTTCTCGCCGTCAATAGGTGCGAACGGCAGTTCGGCCGGACGCGAACCCGTGGCGAGGATGATGTGGTCGGCCTCGTGGACCTCGACGGCGCCTTCGAGCGGCGTCACCTCGACACGTTTGCCGGCGAGCACCTTGCCGCTACCCTTGATCACCGTTACCTTGTTTTTCTTGAAAAGGTATTCCACGCCTTTGTTCATCGTGGCGGAGACGCCGCGGCTGCGGGCGACGATGGCGGCCAGGTCGGGCGTCACGTTCTCCGCCGTAAAGCCGTAGTCGGCACCACGTTCGGCGTAATGGAGCGCCTGGGCGCTCTTAAGCAGCGCTTTGGTCGGGATGCAGCCCCAGTTGAGGCAGATGCCGCCCAGTTCACTGCGTTCGACAACAGCTGTATTGAATCCGAGCTGTGCGGCCCGGATAGCGGCGACATACCCTCCCGGGCCGGCGCCAATGACGATCACATCATATTTCATAGGAATCATTGCAATTAACAAAATTAAGCATTTTTTGCGGGATTCCTACACATTTTCCTGGTGCCAGATTTCGAGGACTGCCGTGACCCGTTTGTAGTCGTCCATCAGGGCTGCAAAGGAGGCCGTATTCCTGAGAGCGGGATGTTTCCGCAGCAGCCTGCGGCATTGGCCGTACATTGTGAAGAAGCGGCCCCGGAAGGGTTGACTCAGGACGAAGCCTTCATCACAGTCGCACCACCAGAAGTCATCGACGTCCGTCACCTCGATGGCTGCCGCCGCATAGGCATCGAAGGCATCCCGGATGTAGCCGACGCATTCATAGTAGACGCCCAGATTCTCGTAGGCACGGCTCAGCTCGATCAGATACTTCGGCTGTTCCCGGAAGTGGAACGGGCGAAGGCTTTCGATATCCTCAATCTGCTCAATGTACGGTTGTGCCAACTGGCGTACCAGCGAGGGGAGCATGCGGACCCGGCCGTTCTCGGTCCAGGCCACCAATTGTGAAGATTTTACCATAACAGTTTTGTATTTCAATGAACTTGACCGGCTCCCCGGCCCGCCCGCGTCAGGACACAATATGCCCTGGGAGTGGACCTTCGTCCGGCGCTGAAATACAAATGTCTGTCAGGACTGAATGGAAAATCAGGTGTGCATAGAAACTGCTTCTGGCTGCAAATATATGCGATATTGACGGATTCTGCAAGTGGGATTGTAAAGAGAATTCATTATTTTTGTATGCGGAGGAATGACACTTCTCCCGCCGGTTTTCTTTTATTATCATCATTATGGCCCGATCCGACCGTCTTAATCCCAGCCTCCTGAATGGAAAACTGGCACTCTGGCTGTTTCTGCTTGCCAGCGTTTTTCATCCTGTGATGGCGGAGGAGATTCCACCGGCGGGGACGTATCCGTGGCGGGCGGAGACGACGACGAAGCTGCATTTGCGAGCGGGGCCGGGGCAGCATTATGCTTCGCTGGGGGTCTTTGATCCGGGTGCCCTGGTGATTGTGGATGCGCCGGTGCCGAACAGCGAGTGGGTGAAGGTCAGTTTTCGGGAGCATGAGCGGGGCCCGATGGAGGGCTATGTGCACGCGGGATACCTGCATTTTATCAACCAGATCAATCCGCCGGCACCGGAAAAGAAGTCCGGCCCGCTCCGTGACGTGTTCGCGGCGATCTGGAAAGTGCTCAAGTGGATTCTGATCGGGCTGCTGGTGGTGCTGGTGCTGACTTTCAAGGAGGAGTTGCTGGAGCTCGCGGCGCCGGCACTCACTTTCGGCGGCGCTGGGGCGCTGCTTTTTTGGATTCTCTTCCACAACGGGAGCCTGGGCTTCGTGCTGGGCCTGGTTGCCGGCGTGCTGTTCGGGCTGCGTGACTTCGTTGATTATGGCCAGGCGGGTGGCGTGATCCGCTGGCTGATGCGGGCGGCCTACTGGCTCATCTCCCTGCCTTTTTATATCCTGAACTGGCTGCAGATCTTCCTGGCGGAGCCCTGGCGGATGTTCTTCAAGAGAAACCGCCTCTCTGAGGACAGCAAGAACGTGGTCCGTCCCCTGCTGGAAGGGCTGAAAGTTATTCTTTACATCGCCGCCACGCCGCTCAGGCTGCTGAATGCCATCTATTTCAACATCTTGATTCATGGCGTGTCGGAAATCTACGATTTCCTGCTGGAAGTCCTGGCTCCCAGCAAAAAAAGCGAAGGGCGGGGCGATCTCGGGCGCTGGCTGCTCATGCTCCCGTGGCGCATCCTGCGCTACCTGGTCTGGGATGTGCTGCTGACTCTGCTTGAGGGGGTGATCTGGACCGTCATCGACGTTTTCCTGCCCGCAGCGACCCTGTACCACGGTACCGACCTGACCGCCGGCCAGAGCATCGCCGGACGGCGGGAGTTTGACAGTGGTACCTTCCGGGCCAGCGTCGACAGCTGGGCGGGCGTCGGCGTGTATTTCGCGCCCCGGCGCACGATTGCCGACGATTATGCGCAATACCGCAAGCTGGATGACGACAATCCCGTAACCATTGTCTGCCGCGTGACCCCCGGACGGGTTATCAACCTGGCGCTGGCGCCTTCATATGTGTACCACGCGACCGGAGGCAGCGGGCGGCACTCCCTGATCAACCGCTTCGCCGAAGAGAACCACTACACGACCTGCGAATGGTGGAACGGCGCTTACTGGGAGTACTGCCTGTTCGACTGGCAGAATCTGTACAACCAGCCGTGGCGCATCCGCCCCATTTATCTCTACAACCACCGCACGAAGATGCTTCAGCACATCCGCGGCGGCATGGTGCACTGGCTTTTCAAAAAACTATGAGCGACAACACACGCCATCAGAAACCCCGCAGGGGCCCCAATCCCTGGCTTGCCGAGCAGGTGGAATTGCTTCTTTCCAATCACCCGGAAGAAGAGCTTCGTGCACGGTACCAGGAGGCACAAAAGGAGAATGAACGACTGAAATGGGAGACCTTCCTCTGCTCCGTGGCGCTGAAGGAAGCCCTTGTGCGTGAGCCGGTCCTGGCGACGAAGCGGCAGGACATGGACTTGCCGGAATCGCTGATCAAGTGGCTGAGCTATAATCAGGTTGAGGTGCTGATCGACCTGGTGCAGTTTCCGGAAGAATGGCTGAATGGAATCAGCGGATTGACGGAGGAAGAGCGGGCGACACTCCGGTCGTATGTGGAGCGGCTGGGATACCCTCCGCGCAGTACGGACAAGCCGGTGTATCTGCACTGCCTGCCGGAGTATCATCGGCCCCATGACGAGGCGGTGTGGCACATCGAAAAGCTTACAAAGCAGGCAGAGGAGACTTTGGAAGAAGGCCCCGGCGATTACGACACAAAGTTGGAAAAGGCCGTAGCGCTCTATGAAGAAGCCGTTGCCTATGCCCAGACACATGACTGCGATTTGTCCTGTTACGAAAGGCTGGTGCGCGGTTATGCCGGCTTATTGATCAATCATTGGCAGTTCGGGGATGATTTCATCGAAGCGGCGGAGAAATACATCTTGCTGGATATCGACCTGGCTACCCAGGTATACGGCCCCCGGCATATCGCAGTAGGAGAAGCCCATAGAAAGGCCGGAGAATACTATTATGATCTCGAACAGTGGGGATCCGCAGCCTGGCACTATCTAGATTCGGCCGACATCACCCGGTCCCTCCGGGGTATGTGTTCGGATTTGGTGGACGACCTGCAACTGGCCGCCCACTGCTACGACCAGTTGGACGACCATCGGATGGCGCTGGAACTACTCCTGAATGTCTATGAAAGCTGCCAGGGAGCCCCTTTCAATGAAGAGATTTACCTCAGTGGCATCTGCTACGACATCGCGCAGCAGTACCGGGCGCTCGGAAACGAGCGCAAGGCACTGGAATTCCTGGATCTGGTGGAATAACGGCAGACTGTTTTGCATCGAAGCCTATCTGGAGACAGGCAATTTTTTGATCGTTATCTCTGCATCCGCCTTTCGATAACGGCCATAGTATAAAAGATAAGGAATACGGACAGATTGAAATGCCGTGGCGTACTCGTCAACGTTTTTTATGACAATGCGCATTTTTCGCGGGACGTCTTTTTCCAATTGAAGTCGCGGGAACCAATGTGTTCGATTTCCATCAACTTCAAAGAGCATCGTGGACTCCTCCCCGCTTTGATACATCGTTCCTTCATCATCAAAAAAGCGGCATCCCGGTGTTGTCGATTGTGCGTTATGCGTGTTGATTTCGATGTATGACAATGAGCCCGCGCTCGTCGTAAAGATCAAGTCTACATAGACGTCACCGCCTTTTTCAACGGCTCTTTTCACCTCAACTTCAACATCGGGCGAACCGGAATTGACTTTCACTTGTGCTGAAAGCGTGAGTGAAGGAAATATTAATGCGAACAATAAAAGGAACCGCTTCATTACAAACATTTATTAGAAGATCACTCTCTTGTGATGGGAAGGTCTTTGATGGTTGTGTTAATGTCGTGACGGAAAACCATGTTACCCCGCCATTGGATTTTGATCAGTTTGAACTCGGTGGCATACTCGTCCACCGCTTTGACCAAGATCCTGACTTTCCGGGGAATGCCCTTCGCGATTTTGATGGGACATGCCCCGCTGGGATTGGGAATCCGCTCACCGTTTTCCAGGATATCGATACGAAATCCCCCGTTCCCGTAAGCATCCCACAGGCTATAGTAATTTCCCTCATCATCGTAAACTTCACATCGGTCGACGCCGACCTGATCCCAATCAGCGTTGCAGGTAATGACCAAGTCGATAAAAACGCTGTTACCCTTGGCCACAGCCCTTTTAGCGACGACATCCAGTTCCATAGACTCCGTACTGACCGTGACCTGTGCGAAAGAAGGGGCCAGCGAAAACAGCAGGATGACGGAGGTTAAAAAAAAGTACTTCATAATTTGTTAAAATTTGTCGTATAAAATACGTTTAGCCTTTGCATCGCCGGCTTCGGCTGCTTTCTTGTACCATTTCTCCGCTTCATTCCTGTCTTTCTTGACGCCCAACCCACGGTGGTACATGTCGGCAACGGGGAAATATGCACCTTGATAACCACTCTCGGCCAACGGCTTCAAATATTCAAAGGCCTTCGCGTAATCTTTTTCCTCGTAAAAATACATTCCCATCTCATACTGCCTTTCAGGGCGGACATAGGAAGTATTTATCTTTTTCTTGCCAGAAGGCTCCGCGATACGCTGACCATTTGCTTCATTGGGCTGGAAATAAAACTTCATAGCCAACGAGGTGCTTTGCGTTGCGGTCTGGAGACGACCGGCCGTCTTGAAAAGATATGTGTTAATGTCTGTTGAGCAGTCGGCGAATGAGATCCCCGGCTTCTCCATAAATGCGACAAAGCCTTCGGCAAAAGGACTCATATCATGATCTCCGTCCAGTGCAAAGGCACCGTCCATCGTCGAGAATACGACGGCCATATTGTGCGGCGCTTCCATCTGAACCTTCAACTCCTCTTCCTTTTTTATCTCTTGATTACCGAACATGGTCCTGCAGGCATCCAATACGACAAGTGTCATTCGCTCGTTGGACTGCAATTGCCCCAACAGTTCAGCACCATCAATGCATCTGGACAATTCCGAGGGATCGCCTAAATTTACATTAACCGGAACATAATAACTGTTCTTACCCCGAACCAACCCGTGTCCCGCGTAGTATAACAAGGCAACATCGTAGGTTTTCGCATCTTCGATGAAGCGGGCAATTGCGCCGTTCATCTCATTGGCGATGCAATCAAAATAAGGATATGTGTCAAACCCGCATTCAACCAACTGGGAAGTAACGGCCAGGGCGTCATAAATGGGATTCTTGATCGGATCCGCATACTGATAGTTGGAATTGCCTATGACAAGGGCTATACGCTTCTGCCCGCCATACAATTCCTTGTTCCTGCCTTCTTTTTTATTATTGTTGGCAACCGAACGCGTCGATGCCTTGCAGGTCAGGATATAATTATCCAGCGTTCTGGCGGATTTGCTTTCAAACGCCTCCTTGGTCAGGACCAGATATTCCTTTGAGCTCTCAATCTGTACGTACATCGCCTGATCGTCGCTTTCCCATTCGATGACTTCGTTCATCTTGAATTTGCTCCCTACCGTTTTAACGGAATGGCCGATCACGATAGACGGAGTCGTCATTTTCTTGATTACCACGACTTCATCTCCGTCGGCAAAAGAATCGGTTGCGATGGACCAGAGAAGGCCGATCAGAATGAAACAGAGGATGCTATACTTATTCTTCATCGTTTGTCGCGCGTATGGAGCCCGCGTTGGTCACGAGCGTCAGAATGAGTGAGGAGAAAAATATGCTGAACGTGGTTTTCCATATCAGGAAGAAAACCAGGCATGCAATGGAGAGGTAGAAACCGTATGAGAAGAAGGAAAGGAACCATCGAACATAAACATTCTTGATCCGCTTCCCTTTAAGGGACATCAGCCATAAGGTTATGGAAGGTTGCTTTCCCTGGATAGCGAACCAGCTCAACCACCAGAACAGCACGAAAACAAAGATGATGAACAGACTACGATAGATGTGATATCCCCGCAACAAGCTCAGGGTGGCCAGATAGGCGATGTATGGATTGGGTTGTTCGCCGAGATACGTGCCTGATTTATCTTCTACATAGTCGCCGATGATGACATATTTGCCGTTGGTAAGTGTCTTCAGCGGAAAATCTTCAACAATCTGGGCTCCATAATCATAATAGAGCATCTTTTCGCGATTCGGGCGGCGGTTCGAAAAGTCAACGGGAATCCGGATGAAAAGCGTGTTCTGGCAGGGTTTCCCTTCAGAGGCGTAGAATGGCAGGAAGCCAACTTTTCGAATACTGTTACCCGTGATATCGCGGTAGATCCGTAGCGGAGCGGTTTCCCTGTCACCCTGAAGAAACTGATAGCGGGAGAAACCCGTGGAATATGTCGCCATCTTGTAATCCGACAGGGCCGCCTTCTCCTGCAGGACGGGAGAAGCCAGTTCTATTTCGTGATGGTCGGCGATGACAATGTCCCGCATCTGGGAAATACGATGGAACAATTGCGAATCCTGTGGTGTATTGATACCCTTCTCTAAACGGACATCGAGAAAAATATACTTGTATGTATCATCTTCCTGCAGCCTACGCAACAGATCATCCAAAGCCTGGCGGTCCGTAATCGCGACACTGCCTGTAAACAGACCATTGTAGAGGCTGATGTCAGCGATGACTTTGTCATACCCCACATTGATGAAGAATCCTTCATCAAGTTGATCCTTTTTGCCCACATTTTCCTGAATCAGTCGCTCAATGACGAAGAATTGCCAGATCGGTTCCCCCACAGAAAAAGGGATGCTTTCTGAAAGGTAGCAAAACAGACAAAGGAATAGAGCCAACAGAAAAGAGGATAGTCCCCTTTTCCATTTCAAATGCATTTTCTTTGCTAACTTGCTCATTTTCTACAAATATAAGCAAAAAAAATGACACTAACAAAGTGTCATTTTTTCGCAAGCGTGACGAAATGCCAGCGTGCCCAATCTTGCAAAAGCTACGCTTCTTTGCCGTGACAATTCTTGAATTTCTTGCCGCTGCCGCAAGGACAGGGATCGTTGCGGCCGACACGTTTCTCCACATGGATCGGCGCATTCGTCTTCGGCTCGGAACTGTTCGTCAGCAGGTCGGGACGGCTCGTCTGCATGCGGCTCAGGTCGGAGCGCTTCTCATGGCCTTCCGTCACCACGTCTTCCGGCTGCTGTTCCTGCCGCAGATAGATCTGGGCGCGGAGCAGGAAGGCCAGCACGTCCTTGTTCAGGTTTTCCAGCATGGTGATGAAGAGGTCGTAGCTCTCGGTCTTGTACACCACGATCGGGTCTTTCTGCTCATAGGCGGCGTTCTGCACGGACTGCTTCAGGTCGTCCATGTCGCGCAGGTGGTTCTTCCAGTACTCGTCGATCACGCGCAGGGTCACCGTCTTCTCGACGGCGCGGATCACCTCGCGGCCCTTCGACTCGTAGGCCTTCTTTAGGTCGACCAGGATGGTGTAGACCAGTTTGCCGTCCGAGACCGGAATGGCGATGTTCTGGTAGAACATGCGCTTGGTCTCGTAGACATATTTGATGATGGGCCAGGCCCGCTCCACGAGCGCGTCGAAACGGCGCTGCTGCACGGAGAGCAGGGACTGCTGCAGGGCTTCGGTCAGCTGGGCCCGGTTCGACTTCTCAAAGAACTTCTCGTCGAAGTCCGGCTCCACGGAAAGCGTCTGGCGCAGTTCCTCGCAGAAACTGTCGTAATCCAGGTCCTTGTTCTGCTCGACGAACATCTCGCAGTAGTCCGTGGTCATGTTGAGCACGTCCACGTCGATGCGCTCGCCCGTGAGGGCGTTGCGGCGCTTCGTATAGACCACCTCGCGCTGGTTGTTCATCACGTCGTCATAGTCCACCAGTCGCTTGCGGGTGCCGAAGTCGTTCTCCTCGACCTTGCGCTGCGCGCGCTCGATGGCGCCCGAGAGCATCGAGGCTTCCAGCGCCTCGTTCTCGGCCATGCCCATGCGGTCCACCAGGCTGGAGATGCGTTCGCTGCCGAAGATGCGCATCAGGTCGTCTTCCAGCGACACGTAGAAGATGGAACTGCCCGGGTCGCCCTGACGGCCGGAACGGCCGCGGAGCTGGCGGTCCACACGGCGGCTGTCGTGCCGCTCCGTGCCGATGATGGCCAGGCCGCCCGCTTCCTTGACCTCGGGGGTCAGCTTGATATCGGTACCACGGCCGGCCATGTTGGTGGCGATGGTCACGGTCGCCGGCTCGCCGGCGTGGGCCACAATCTCGGCCTCCCGTGCGTGCTGCTTCGCGTTCAGCACCTGGTGCTTGATGCCGCGGAGTTTCAGCATGCGGCTCAGCAGTTCGGATATCTCGACAGAAGTCGTGCCCACCAGCACCGGACGGCCCTGGGAGATGTACTCCTGGACTTTCTCGATGACCGCGGCGTACTTGCCCTTCTTGGTCTTGTAGATCAGGTCGTTCATGTCCTGGCGGATTACCGGCCGGTTGGTCGGGATCACCACCACGTCGAGCTTGTAGATGTCCCAGAACTCCTTGGCCTCGGTCTCGGCCGTACCGGTCATACCGGAGAGTTTGTGGTACATGCGGAAATAGTTCTGCAGGGTGATGGTCGCGAAGGTCTGCGTGGCGGCTTCCACCTTCACGTTTTCCTTCGCCTCCACGGCCTGGTGCAGACCGTCGCTCCAGCGGCGGCCTTCCATGATACGGCCCGTTCCCTCGTCGACGATCTTGATCTTGCCGTCGATGATCACATAGTCCACGTCCTTGGCGAACATGGCGTAGGCCTTGAGCAGCTGGTCGACCGTGTGCATGCGCTCGGCCTTGAGGGAGTAGTTGGCGTAAAGTTCGTCCTTGAGGCGCTGCTTTTCTTCCGGGCTGCCCTCCCCTTTCTCGATGCGGGCCACCTCGTCGCCCAGGCGCGGCATCAGGAAGAAGTCCTTGTCGCCCACCGCCTCGGCGAGGATCTCGTTGCCCTTGTCGGTGAGTTCCACGCTGCGCTGCTGCTCGTCGATGACGAAGTAAAGTTCATTGGTCACCACGCGCTGCTCGATGTCCTTGTCCTGGAAGGCGGCACGGATGATCTTGCTCTCGGCTTCCTGCAGAATCTGCTTGATGCCGGGCTCGCTGAGGTACTTGATCAGCGGCTGGTACTTCGGAAGTCCCTTGTGCGCACGAAGCAGCAGGATCTCGCCCTTGTCCTTGATCTCGCCGGCGGCGATCAGGCGCTTGGCCTCGTTGAGGGTCTGGTTGACGAAGTTCTTCTGTGCGTTGTAGAGGCGCTCCACATAAGGCTTGTATTGAATAAAGGTCTCGTCACCCGCACGCTCCACCGGACCGGAAATGATGAGCGGGGTACGCGCGTCGTCGATCAGCACGGAGTCCACCTCGTCGACGATGGCGAAGTGGTGCTTGCGCTGCACCAGGTCCTTCGGGTTGATGGCCATGTTGTCGCGCAGGTAGTCGAAGCCGAACTCGTTGTTCGTACCGAAGGTGATGTCGGACTGGTACGCGTTGCGGCGTGCGTCGGTGCTGGGCTGGTGCTTGTCGATGCAGTCGACGCTCAGGCCGTGGAACATATAGAGCGGGCCCATCCACTCGGAGTCTCGTTTCGAGAGGTAGTCGTTGACGGTGACCACGTGGACACCCTTTCCCGCCAGGGCATTGAGGAACACCGGAAGCGTAGCCACGAGGGTCTTGCCTTCACCGGTGGCCATCTCGGCGATCTTGCCCTGGTGCAGGACGATGCCGCCGATCAGCTGCACGTCGTAATGGACCATGTCCCAGGTGACCATGTTGCCGCCGGCCATCCAGCTGTTGCGCCAGACGGCATAGTCGCCGTCGATGTTCACGAAGTCGTGGTTGGCGCTCAGGTTGCGGTCGAATTCGGTGGCCTTCACGCGGATGCGCTCGTTCTCCTTGAAGCGGCGCGCCGTCGATTTCATGATGGCGAACGCCTCGGGCAGCACCTGGTCGAGTATTTCTTCAATTTTCTTGTCGATGGTCTTCACCAGCTCGTCGAGCTCCGTAGCCAGCTTCTCTTTCCGCGAGACTTCCATCTCCGGATCGGTGAGCTGCTCTCGGATCTGCGCCACTTTCTCTTCCTCCGCCGCCGTGTAGGCGCGAACCTTGTCGCGCAGGGCGGCACTCTCGGCGCGCAAATCGTCGTCACTGAGCTTGTCGATGCGGTCATAGGCCGCCAGTACCAGTTTCAAGGTGGGATTGATCTGCTTGATGTCGCGTTCCGCCTTGGAACCGAACAGTTTCTTCAATAGGTTTGCCATATCGTAGTCTACAGTTTTTTCTGGTATTTTTCAATGAGTTCCGTCGCTGCGGAGAAAGACTCCAGGTCGCCCCGGAGCACGGCTTCTTCGTATTCGGGCATCAGGCGCTCGATGCGCTCATCCTCGTAGAACATGTTCTTCAGACTCTCGTTGATGCTTTCATACATCCAGTAGCGGGCCTGTTCGCGCCGTTTCTTCCGGTAGAAGCCGTTCTCCTTCACCAGCGCGAAATATTCTTCAATTTTCTTCAGGATCTCCGGAAGGCCTTCCTTGGTCACCGCGGAAGAAGTGACCGCCGTGGGTGTCCAGCCCGACTCCGTGGGCGGGAAGAGATGCAGCGCATTGGCGTAGAGGGCCCGGGCCATCTGGGCTTTCTCCACGTTGGTGCCGTCGGCCTTGGTGATGGCGATCAGGTCGGACATTTCCATGATGCCACGCTTGATGCCCTGCAGGTCGTCACCTGCACCGGACAACATAAGCAGGAGGAAGAAGTCGCTCATGGAGTGGACCGCGGTTTCGCTCTGGCCTACGCCCACCGTCTCGATGAACACCACGTCGAAGCCCGCCGCCTCGCAGAGGAGGATGGTCTCGCGGGTCTTGCGGGCCACGCCGCCCAGCGAACCGGCGCTCGGGCTGGGGCGGATGAAGGCGTTCGGGTCGTTGCAGAGCGTTTCCATGCGCGTCTTGTCGCCCAGGATGCTGCCCTTGCTCTTCTCGGAACTCGGGTCAATGGCCAGCACGGCGAGCTTGTGCCCTTCGGAGGTCAGGTAAGAGCCGAAGGCCTCGATGAACGTGCTCTTGCCGGCACCCGGGACGCCGGTGATGCCGATGCGCATGGTCTGTTTCTCGTTGGAGAGGGCCTGGCAGCGCTGGATGATCTGCTGCGCCACGTCGCGATGCTCGGGCAGCGAGCTCTCCACCAGGGTGATGGCCTGGCTGAGCACGGTCGTGTCGCCGCGCTCGATACCTTCCATATATTCGTCGGCCGTCTTGATGGCGGGCCGTTTCTTGAAGACTTTCTTGAGATAGGGATTGACGATGGGCGGTTGCTTCACCCCGTGGTTGATGATCAGGCTCGAATCTTCGTTCTTGTAGTCGTCGAAGAAGTCTCCCTGGTGTGATTTGTCGATGGCCATATCTTATTGGACGTTTCCGGTAATAAAGAGGTTCAGGATGGGTTTGGACGGCGCATTGGTGATGACGGACAGCACTTCGATGACCTCGCCGCCGTATTCGAGCGCAGCGGTGTCGAGCCGGACCTTGACATCGGCCTTGCCGCCCGGCTTGATGGTCAGCGGGAGCTGGGTCAGCACGGTGGCGGCGTCGCCCTGCCCGTCGATGTGGTGGATCACGAGCGGGCGCTTGCCCTTGTTGCGGATGCTGTAGGTGGCGTTCACGGCCTGGCCCTTGCGGACCTCGCCGAATTCGAAGTAGCTGCGGTCGATGACCGGCACGCCGGCCTGTTCGATGTCCGCCTTGCTGAGTTTTTCAAAATTATCCTTGATGACGCCGGAGATTGACAATTTGTCAGGATACTCCCTGCCATTGAGACGGAAGGTCGCCACGAAATGCCGGCGTCCCCAGGCGGTCTCCCCCATCTCGGCGGGATTCACCGTATAGGTGAGGCGGGCCATGCTGCGGGCCGGAATCGGGTTGGGCGACACGTCGATGCGCAGGCCCGGCGACACCTGGCCTGTCTCGACCT
This sequence comes from uncultured Bacteroidales bacterium, assembly GCA_947168065.1. Classification (GTDB taxonomy): domain Bacteria; phylum Bacteroidota; class Bacteroidia; order Bacteroidales; family UBA932; genus Cacconaster. The sequence goes on along the minus strand of CAMVKH010000002.1, from coordinate 190,606 downwards.
TGAGCTCGCTGCGCGAGAGGTTGGCCACCTGCATCTGGTCAGACTTGACCACGCCCTGGTCGAGATAACCGATGGATGTTTCGGTCTTGCGGAGGCCCAGGGGGCCTATCTGCGTGGTGAACAGTTCGTCGAGGTCTTTCTTCTTTTCATGAGCGACGCCCCGCAGGCGCAGGACCACCGGACGGTCGAGGCTCGACGCGCCCACGCCCACATACACGGTCAGGGTCTTTTCGAAAGGATACGGGCCCTGGTCGTTGCTGAAGGTGGCCTGGATGGTACCCGTGGCGCCCGGACGAACCGGTTCGCGCGTCCACTCGGGCGTCGTGCAGCCGCAAGACGAGATGACGTTGTGGATGACAATCGGCTGCCGGGCGGTATTGGTGAAGGTGAAAAGACACGTGACAGGGCCCTCTGCCATCAGCACGTCGCCGAAGTCATGGACCTTCTTGTCGAAACGGATGACGTCCGACTCCTTGTATAAGTTCTCCTGCGCATGCAATGCCGTCAGGGACAACAGGATGGCGGACAGGAACAGGATCGCTTTTTTCATTTTTCCTCCATTAAATTGCAAAGATACCATTTGTTTGATTATTTTTGCTAAAAATACTTTTATAAAGTATTCATCAAGAATCAAGCCAATACTTTTTAACTATCATACTATGATGAAACGCTTTTCTCTGATTGTTTTGGCGGTGCTCGCCCTGCTGGCCACGACCGGCTGCAGCAAGTACAAGTACGAGACCGTCAAGGGCGATCCTACGAACGCCCGCATCTACACTTTGGACAACGGCCTGAAGGTCTACATGATCGTCAACAAAGACGAACCGCGCATCGACGCCCACGTGGCCGTGAAGGTCGGCAGCAAGAACGACCCGCAGGAGACCACGGGCCTGGCCCACTATTTCGAACACCTGATGTTCAAAGGCACGAAGCAGCTCGGCACCCAGGACTACGCCGCCGAGGAGCCCCTGCTCAACCAGATCGAGGAACTCTTCGAGGTCTACCGCAAGACCACGGACCCCGAGGAACGCAAGGCCATCTACCACCAGATCGACTCCATCTCGTATGAAGCGTCCAAGATCTTCATTCCCAATGAATACGACAAGGCCATGGCGGCCATCGGCGGACGCGGCACCAATGCCTACACCAGCAACGACGTGACTTGCTACACCGAGAACATCCCGTCCAATCAGCTGGAAAACTGGGCCAAGATCCAGGCCGACCGCTTCGAGAACTGCGTGCTCCGCGGCTTCCACACCGAACTGGAGACCATCTACGAGGAGTACAACATGTACGCCGTGATGGACCAGGAGAAAGTTTCTGAAGCAGCCTTCGCCGCCCTCTTCCCGAAACACCCGTACCACACGCCGGTCATCGGCTGGGGCGATCACCTGAAGAACCCTTCCATCACCAACGTGAAGAAGTATCATGACCAGTGGTATGTGCCCAACAACATGGCCGTCTGCCTCGTGGGCGACTTCAACCCTGACGAAGCCATCAAAGTGGTCGACAAGTATTTCGGTCCCCTGAAGCCCAACAAGGACCTCAAGAAGATGGAATTCGAACCGGAAGATCCCATCACCGCCCCGGTCGTCAAGGACGTGCTGGGCCTCGAATCCCCCAGCCTGCTCCTCGCCTGGCGCTTCCCGGGTGCCAACAGCCCTGAAGCAAGGTATATCGACCTGATCAGCAGCATCCTCTATAATGGCCGCGCCGGTCTGATCGACCTCGACGTCAACCAGCAGCAGAAGACGCTCGGCATGATGGCCTACCGGCAGAGCCTGGCCGACTACTGCGCCTTCCTCGTGGAAGCCGAGCCGCTGCAGGGACAGAGCCTCGAAGAGGTGAAGCAGATCGCCCTCGCTGAAATCGAAAAGGTGAAGAAAGGCGAATTCGACGAAGAACTCCTCACCTCCATCATCAACAACGAGAAGCTCACCTTCATGCGCATCTGCGACATGCCGCGCGCCCTGGTCCGCGCCGAGGTGAACGCTTTCATCTACGACATCGACTGGAAAGATTTTGTCCACGAAATCGACGAACTCGAGAAGATCACCAAGGATGACCTCGTGGCCTTCGCCAACGAGTACCTCAAGGACAACTACGTGCAGATCAACAAGCTGGAGAAACCCGACCCGAACGACACCCGGATCGCCAAACCGTCCATCACCCCGATCATGATGAACCGTGACGCCGCCAGCCAGTTCCTGCGCGACATCCAGGCTTCGGCGGCTGCCGTCCAGCCCATCGAGCCCGTCTTCGTCGACTACCAGAAGGACATGTCGATCGCTACTGCCAAGAGCGGCATTCCCGTGCTCTACAAACAGAACGTGACCAACGGCGTCTTCGAGCTCCAGTATCTCTTCGAGACCGGCAGCTACGCCGACAACGTGATGCCTTTCGCAGCGGATTACCTCACCTTCCTCGGCACCGACGACATGACGCCGGAAGAAGTGCAGAAGGCCTTCTACCGCATGGCTGTCAACATGAGCGTCGCCTGCAGCGGCGAGCGCACCTACGTCTCGCTGAACGGCCTGGCCGAGAACATGGAGGAAGCCATGGAACTCGTCGAGAAGGTCATCGCCCACGCCCAGGCCAACCCTGAAGCGCTGATGATGCTCAAGGGCAACACCGTTTACGAGCGTCGCAACGCCAAACTGGACCAGCGCAGCAATTCCGCACGCATCCAGAGCTACGCCCTCTACGGTCCGAAGAACCCGGCCACCAACATCATCCCCACGGCCGAGCTGATGAAACTCTCCGACGAGGCCCTGCTCGAGAAAATCCACCATCTGTTCGAGAACGAGCACAAGGTGCTCTACTACGGCCCTCTCACAGAGACTGAGGCGGTGGAGACCATCAACCGCATCCACCAGGTGCCCGCTGAGCTCAAACCCGTGGTCAAGGGCAATCCCTTCGCCTACGTACCCACCGAGAGCAACCAGGTGGTCCTGGCCCAGTACAACGCCAACCAGCTCAACCTCATCGGCGTCTACAACACCGGCCTGAAATTCGACGTCGAGACCGCACCGATCATCACCCTCTACAACGAATACTTCGGCGGCGGCATGAACAGCATCGTCTTCCAGGAGATGCGGGAGGCCCGCGGCCTGGCCTACAGCGCCCGTGCCAACTATTCCATCCCGGGCGACCTCGACCATCCGTCGGTCTTCACCTTCACCATCGGCACGCAGAACGACAAGCTGATCGACGCCCTCTCGGCCTTCGACGAGATCATCAACGAGATGCCCGTTTCCGAGAATGCCTTCAACATTGCCAAAGAGTCGCTGATCTCCAACATCCGCACCGCGCGCACCACCAAGAGCCGCGTGCTGAGCTCCTACCTCAACGCGCAGCAGCGCGGCCTTGACTACGACCTCAACAAGGTAATCTACGAGAAGGTGCCCGCCCTGACGCTCGACGACGTGGTGAAATTCCAGCAGACCTATGTGAAAGGCAAGCCCCACCGCTACGGCATCGTGGGCCGCAAGAGCGACATGGACCTCAAGACACTGCTCGACTACGGAACCATCCAGCAGGTGTCGACCGAAGAAATTTTCGGTTATTAATTGGGAAAGACAAGATTTGGTATTATCTTTGTCAACGATTTCGCAACAACAACACTTAAACTTTTATAAAATGGCTTACAAAATCACTGAAAATTGCGCTGCTTGCGGCACCTGCATTGATGAATGCCCCGTTGGAGCCATCTCCGCCGGCGACATCTACAAGATTGACCCGAACGCATGCGTCGACTGCGGTACTTGCTCCGGCGTCTGCCCTATGGGTGCCATCGAGCAGGCTTAACCCTTGCAACCATTATGATAAAAAGGACAGCTTCGGCTGCCCTTTTTTTTGCATTTTCAAGAATGCTCCGTATTTTTGTGTAAATTTTGACAGAATTTATGTTGATAGCATTGAAATTGCTGGGGTCCATCGCTTTGCTGATGTACGGCATGAAGGTGATGAGCGAGGCACTCCAGAAAATGGCGGGACCGCAACTGCGTCACATGCTGGGCGCAATGACCACCAACCGCTTCACGGGAGTTGCCACCGGTGCACTGGTCACCGTAGCCGTCCAGTCTTCGGCAGCGACCACGGTCATGACGGTTTCTTTCGTCAACGCCGCCCTTCTCACCCTCGCCCAGGCTATCTCCGTCATCATGGGTGCCAACATCGGCACCACCCTCTCGGCCTGGATCATGTCGGCCGGTTTCTCGTTCAACATCATCAACCTCGTCTGGCCGGCCTTCCTGACAGGCATCATCCTGATCCAGATCGGCAAGCACCGCTACCTGGGCGATTTCCTGTTCGGCTTGTCCTTCCTGCTTTTCGCCCTGGGAATGCTCAAACAGACAGGCACGGAGATGGACCTTGCCAACAATGCGGCCGTGGTTGACTTCTTCGCCAGTTTCAAGACGAATTACGGCACCATCCTGCTTTTCCTGCTCATCGGTACGGTCCTGACCTTCATCGCCCAGTCATCCGCCGCCCTGATGGCCATCACCATGGTGCTCTGCACCACAGGTGCCATTTCCATCTTCCAGGGCATCGCGCTGGTCATGGGTGAGAACATCGGTACTACGTTGACCGCCAACATCGCCGCACTGAGCGCCAACACGCAGGCCCGACGGGCCGCAGCAGCCCACCTCCTGTTCAACGTCTTCGGCGTGCTGTGGATCCTGGCTCTGTTCTTCCCCTTCGTCCGCCTAGTCTGTGGCCTCGTGGGCGTCGACCCCTATGCCGAGACCCAGGACCCTACTCAGCTTTCCTTCGCCCTGGCCATGTTCCACACGGCCTTCAACGTCACCAATACCCTGATCCTCATCTGGTTCATACCGCAGATTGAGCAATTCGTCTGCAAGATCATTAAGCCGAAGGCCAGTGAGGAAGAGGAAGAATTCCGCCTGAAATTCATCCGCGGCGGTCTGATGAAGACGCCTGAGATCTCTGTCCTGCAGGCCCAGAAAGAAATCGCCGTGTTCGGCGAACGGATGATGAAGATGTCGTACATGGTGAAGGACCTCTACAGCATGACCGACGAAGCCGAGTTCAAGAAGCTCTTCGACCGCATCCAGAAATACGAACAGATCAGCGACAACATGGAGAACGAGATCGGCAAGTACCTCGGCCAGGTGGGCGACGCACACTTGAGCGACGATACCAAGGAGAAGATCCGTGCCATGCTGCGCCAGATCGGCGAGCTGGAGAGTATAGGCGATGCGGGATACAACATGGCCCGCGTCATCCGTCGCAAGCACGAGGCCAAGCTTGAGTTCACTGAGCAGCAGGAAGACGGCATCAAGAAGATGTTCGCCCTGTCGCAGGAAGCTGGCGCGCGGATGCTCGAGATGCTCAACGGCCGGCGCGAAGATTTCGACTTCGGTCCTTCGGAAGAGATCGAAGCGAGAATCAACCAATGCCGCGACGAACTCAAAGACGAAAACCTGCGCAACGTCGACACGCACGTATACAGCTACGACAGCGGCAGCATCTACATGGACCTGATCAACGAGGCGGAAAAAGCCGGCGACTACATCATCAACGTCGTCGAGGCCCGTCTCGGTACTTCGCACCGCCAAACAGAACAGCTTGCCCTGGAGTCCTAGCGACTTTGTCAGATTAACGATACGAACGTATGAGAGCAGCCATCTACGGTGCCGGTTCCATGGGAACGATTCTGGGTGCCTATATCACGAAGAACGGCGGGCGCATCGACCTGGTCAACCACAATTTCGCCCATGTGCGCGCATTGAAGGAAAAAGGTGCCCATGTCGTCGGAACTGTCGATTTCATCCAGCCCGTCAAGGCCATCACGCCCCTGGAGATGGCCGGCACCTACAATATCATCATCCTGTTCACCAAGCAGATGGAGAATGAGCAGATCGTCCGTTTCCTGCTTCCTTACCTGACACCCGACGGGGTGATCGTCACACTGCAGAACGGTATCCCCGAACTGCTTATCAGCCACATCGTCGGCGCCGATCATGTGTTGGGCTGCACCGTCGCCTGGGGTGCCACCCTGCTGGAGCCCGGCGTCAGCGAGCTCACCAGCGATCCCGACAGCCTCACCTTCCAGCTGGGATCCCTCTCTCCTCTCCCCAACCGGCACTTGCAGGATGTCAAAGATCTCCTCCAACTGATGGGGCCCGTCGTCATTGAAGACAATTTCATCGGCACCCGCTGGACCAAACTGCTGATCAACGCCTCGTTCTCCGGCCTGAGCACGGCGCTGGGCTGCACCTTCGGCGATGTCATCAGGCCGAAAGATTCCCGCAGGGTCACCCTCGCCCTCATCAAAGAGTGCATCGAAGTCGCTCGAAAGGGCAACATCCGATTCGAGCCTGTCCAGGGCAAGGACGTCATCACCCTGCTCGACTTCAACAACCCCATCAAGAAATCCTTTGCCTTCGCCATCCTGCCCTTGACCATGCGCAAGCACATGCGGCTGAAAGCCAGTATGCTGCAGGATATTGAGAAAGGCAAGCGCTGCGAGATAGACGCCATCAACGGCGTCGTCTGCTCTTCCGGCAGGGAACTGGGTGTCCCCACGCCGCTCAACGACAAGGTCGTGGAGGTCATCCACCGCATCGAGCGGGGAGAACTGAAGCCCTGCCGCGACAATCTGCAGTTCTTCCTTCCGATCCTGAAGAATCAGCCATAACATAAAAACTGTCCCCATGAAAAAATTCTGCCTCACACTTCTTGCGCTGACGGCGTGCCTGGTCATTCCCGCCACCGCCCAGACCCTCACCCACCCTTCCCGGGAGGAAGCGCTCCTACGCGAGTGGATCCGGACGCTCGGGTCCGACGATTTCGGCGGTCGCCTGCCCATGACGGAATACGAAGCCAAGACCGTCGATTACCTCGCCGGTGAGATGAAGGCGATCGGCCTGCAGCCTGCCTTCGGCGACAGTTATTTCCAGCCCGTTCAGACAATTTCCACGGTCTGCCGGCCTGTGGGCGACAAGGTGCGCGTGAAGGGCAGCCGCCGGCGCGTGGACCTGCTCTTCCCCGACGACCTGGTGATCTGGACCGCCCGGGCAAGCGGCAAGGTGGAGCTTCCGAACACGGAGTTCGTCTTCTGCGGCTTCGGCATCGATGCCCCGGAATTCGGCTGGAACGATTTCGACGGCGTCGACGTCAAGGGCAAAATCATCATCGCCATGGTTAACGACCCGGGGTTCTACGACGCGTCGCTTTTTCAGGGGAAGAACATGACCTATTACGGGCGCTGGACCTACAAGTTCGAGGAGGCGCAGCGCAGGGGCGCGGCCGGCTGTCTGGTCCTCCACAACACCGCGGCTGCCAGTTATGGCTGGAACGTGGCCGCCAACCACACCGGTAGCAATCTGGCTCTCTACGATGCGGCCACGGGCAATGCCGACGCCCTGGCCATCAAAGGCTGGTTGCATGAAAACGGCTGCCGCAAGCTTTTCGAAGCGGCCGGCGTCGATTTCGAAGCTACGCTCGACGCAGCCAAGCAGCCCGGCTTCCGCGCTTTCGTGCTCAAAGCCAGGACCTCGCTCGAGATGCGGGTCGACTACCAGATCGAGCAGACCTGCAATGTGGCCGGTGTCCTGCCCGGCAGCGACCTGAGAGACGAAGCGGTGGTGTTCAGCGCGCACTGGGATCATTTCGGCATCGGTTCTCCCGACGAGACGGGCGACGGCATCTACAACGGGGCTTCTGACAATGGTTCCGGCATGGCGGCGGTGCTGCTGCTGGCCAAAAAGTACGCGGAGCTGCCGGTTCGTCCCCGCCGTTCCATGCTTTTCCTGATTCCGACGCTGGAAGAGAGTGGTCTTTTCGGAACGGAATTCTACTGTGCCCACCCAGCTTTCCCCATGGACAAGACGGCGGCGTGCATCAATTTCGACTGTATTGCGCCTGAGCCGCTCACCTATGACGTGGTGGTGCTCGGCGGCGGCAAGTGTGGTCTCGACCGTTACATCGAGGGTGCTGCGGGTGCGCAGGGGCGTTATGTCGTCTGGAACAATGACAATTCGGACGGTTGGTATTTCCGTTCCGATCATTTCAATTTTGTCAAGAAGGGGGTTCCGGCCGTGGTAATCGAGTACGGCAAGGATCTGGTGGATCCTTCACGGCCGAACAAGTATCCTCGTTCGGACTGGTATCACAAGCCGAGTGATGAGTATCGCGATGACTGGGATTTCGCCGGTACGCTTGCTCACATCCGCATGATGTTCGCCGTTGGTCTCGATGTCGCCAACGCCGATCATCGTCCTGAATGATATTGATCTACTGACCTGTTCTTGGGCGCTCTGGTATTCGTCTCGCTCCCGAAAAAAGGTCGCTTCGCCGAATACCACCCGCGCCGGGCGAACAGGCTACAGACTGTTTACACTAAACCAAAGTGAAGGCGACTTCCATCATGTGGGTGAAGGAAGTGCGGCGGGCTTCGGCCGAGAGGCCTTCGCCGGTAAGGACGATGTCGGAAATGGTGCAGATCGTCAGCGCTTTCTTATGGGCGAATGCCGCGTTCAGGTAGAGGGCCGAGGCTTCCATTTCCACCGCCAATACCCCCATCTTCCGCCAGTTGCCTTCTTTCGAGTGCTGGCAATAGAAGGCATCGGACGAGAGCACGTTGCCCACTTTGTAATGGTAGCCGAGTTGTTCGCAGGCATCGGCGGCGCGACGGAGCAGGTCGAAGTCGGCGATCGGCGCGAACGTGCCGGGCAACTCGAACTGCGCGCCGTAGTTGGAATCGGTGCAGGCAGCCTGTGCCAGGACCAGGTCGCCCAGTTTCAGATCCGGATGGTAGGCGCCGGCGGAGCCGATCCGGATGATAGTTTCCACGCCAAAGAAGTTGAAGAGCTCCCAGGTGTAGATGCCGATGGACGGGATGCCCATGCCATGGCCCATCACGCTCACCGGACGGTCCTTATAGGTTCCCGTGAAGCCCAGCATGCCGCGGATATCGTTGAACTGGACAGGATTCTCCAGATAATTCTCAGCAATGAACTTTGCGCGAAGGGGGTCGCCAGCCATCAGCACGATGGGTGCAATGTCGCCATTTTCGGCCCCGATATGGGGTGTAGGTGTGTTTTTCATAATCAACTGCAGTATATGATTAAGGTATTGTTGCAAAGGTAGCGAAAAAAAGCTATCTTTGAAAGAATAACCGGATAACTGATACGAAACTATGACCTTCACCATGATCATCGAGTTGCTCATCGTGCTGGCAGCTCTCTATGTGGGATCGCGCTACGGCTCGCTGGCGCTCGGTGCCATTTCGGGCATCGGCCTGGCCATCCTTGTCTTCGGCTTCGGCCTGAAACCCGGCACCCCGCCCACCGACGTCATCTATATCATCATCGCCGCCGTCACCTGCGCCGGTACGCTGCAGGCCTCCGGCGGTATGGACTGGATGATCCAGGTCGCCGAAAAGATCCTTCGCAAGCACCCCGAGCACATCACTTTCCTCGGCCCGCTGGTGACCTTCTTCCTCACCGTCCTGGTGGGCACCGGTCACGTGGTCTACACCGTGATGCCGATCATCTGTGACATCGCCCTCAAGAAGAATATTCGTCCTGAGCGTCCCTGCGGCGTTTCTTCCATCGCCTCGCAGGTCGGCATCACCTGTTCTCCCATCGCCGCCGCCGTCGTGGCCTTCGTCACGATCTCCAACGCCAACGGCTACATGGTCACCATCCCGCAGGTGCTGATGGTCACCATCCCCGCCTGTATCTGCGGCCTTCTGTGCGCAGCCCTCGCCTCATACAAACGCGGCAAGGATCTCGACAAGGACCCGCTCTTCCAGCGCCGGAAAGCCGACCCCGAGCAATACGCCTACATGTACGGAAACACTGCTACGACCCTCAACAAAGTCATCACGAAAGAAGCCAAGGCTTCCGTCTTCGTATTTCTGGGCTCGCTGCTGATCATCGTAGCCTTCGCATTCTGCCAGATGCTGCACACGGCCGACGGTCGCACCGTCGCCCAGGCCATCGAACTGCCCAAGATGAACATCTGCATCCAGATCATCATGCTCATGGCGGCCGCTGCCAACATCATGTTCTGCAAGGCATCTCCCAAGAAAGCCGTGGCCGGCGCCGTGTGGCAGAGCGGCATGGTGGCCGTGGTGGCCATCTACGGCATCGCCTGGCTGGCCGACACCTACTTCGGCAACTACATGGACGAGATGAAAGCCATGCTCACCGGCCTGGTCACCAGTTATCCCTGGGCCATCGCGCTGGTGTTCTTCATCGTCTCGGTGCTCATCAATTCGCAGGGTGCCGTGGTGGTGGCCATGCTGCCGCTGGCCTACGAACTCGGCATCGCCGGTCCCGTGCTCCTCGGCGTGCTGCCCAGCGTGTACGGTTACTTCTTCATCCCGAACTATCCGTCCGACATCGCCACCGTCAACTTCGACCGCTCCGGCACGACCGTCATCGGCAAATACCTGCTCAACCACAGTTTCATGATGCCTGGCCTGATCTGCGTGACCGTCTCGACCATCATCGGCTACCTGATGACGAACGTCCTGTTTGCGGGCTATTTCGCCAGCTTCGTCCACTAAGCGGAAAATACTGATAATCGTTATAATCCATAGAAATACTATCTTATGAAACAAATCGTAGAATGCGTCCCCAACTACAGTGAAGGGCGCGATAGATCAGTGATTGACAACATCGTGGCGGCCATCGCCTCCGTCGAGGGGGTGAAGGTGCTCGACGTGGATCCCGGCGAGGCCACAAACCGCACGGTCGTGACTTTCGTGGGCGAACCGGCTCCTGTCTGCGAAGCAGCTTTCCGCGGCGCGGCCAAAGCGCAGGAACTCATCGACATGCGCAAGCACCACGGCGCCCATCCCCGCTCGGGTGCGACCGACGTGCTGCCGCTCATCCCCGTTGCGGGCATCACGCTCGAGGAGTGCGCCACCCTGGCCCGCGACCTGGCGAAGCGAATGTATGAAGAGCTGGGCATCCCCTGCTACTGCTACGAAGCTTCCGCCTTCAAGCCCGAGCGCAAGAACCTGGCGGTCTGCCGCGCCGGCGAATACGAAGCCCTGCCCGAGAAGATAGCCGACCCGGCCCGCCGGCCTGATTTCGGTCCCGACAGCTATAACGACACCGTGGCCCGCTGCGGCGCCTCGAACGTAGGGGCGCGCAACTTCCTGGTGGCGGTGAACTACAACCTCAACACCACCTCCACCCGCCGTGCCATGGCCATTGCTTTCGACGTACGCGAAAAGGGCCGCAAGGCCCGCGAAGGCGGCTCCCTGACCGGCAAGCTGCTCAAGGATGAGAAAGGCGAGCAGATCTGGATTCCCGGCACCCTCAAGGGATGCAAGGCCATCGGCTGGTACATTGACGAATACGGCATCGCCCAGGTGTCCATGAACATCACGGATATTGACGCCACGCCGCTGCACGTGGCCTATGAAGAGGTGTCCCGCGCGGCTGCCGCACGCGGCCTGCGCGTAACGGGCGCCGAGATCGTGGGACTGGTGCCCAAGCGCGTGCTGCTCGAAGCCGGCAGATTCTATCTGGAGAAACAACAGCGTTCGCTCGGCATCGACGAGAGCGAGATCCTGAAAATCGCCGTCAAGTCCATGTCGCTCGACGACCTGAAGCCGTTCGATCCCAAAGAGAAAGTCATCGAATTCCTGATGCAGGACGAGGAGGAAGAAGCCCGCAAGCACCGCCTCGTGCGGATGACGGCCGAAGGCTTCGCCCGCGAGACGGCCTCCGAATCCCCCGCACCGGGCGGCGGTTCCATCTCCGCCTACATGGGCGCCCTGGCGGCTGCCCTCGGTACGATGGTCGCCAATCTCTCGTCCCACAAACGGGGCTGGGACGAGCGCTGGAAAGAGTTTTCCGACGTGGCGGAACAGGGGCAGATCCTGATGCAGGAACTGCTCGACCTCGTGGACGAAGACACCGCCGCGTTCGACAGGATCATGGCCTGCCTAGGCATGCCCAAGGGCACCGACGAGGAGAAGGCCGCCCGTGCCGCCGCCATCGAGGAAGCCACGCTTTACGCGGCCTCCGTGCCGCTGAAGACCATGGAGGCTGCGCTGAAGACCCTGCCGCTGGCGCTGGAAATGGCGCAGAAGGGCAATCCGGCGTCCGCCTCCGACGCGGGTGTCGCCGCCCTCGCCGCGCGTGCCGCCTGCCGCGGCGCCGAACTCAACGTACGTATCAACGCATCCGGCCTGAAAGACCCCGCGCCCGCACAACCGCTGATTGAACGGGCCGCCAAAGTGCTTCTGGAAGCCGAGGCGCTTGAACAGCTGGTGCTCGACGCCGTGAACGGACACATCAACGGATGACAGATTCTTCGCTTCGCTCAGCATGAAAGCTATTATGACTTTCCAAGAAGAAATTCTGGCGGGCATCCCGGCTGAACTGCCGGAGGCCAAAGCCTACGATCCGGCCATCAACCATGCTCCGAAACGCAAGGACATCCTGACGCCGGAACAGAAGGTGCTGGCGCTCAAGAACGCCCTGCGTTATTTCCCCGAACGCCACCACGCTGCCCTCGCGAAGGAATTTGCCGAAGAACTCCGGAACTACGGCCGCATCTATATGTACCGTTTCCGCCCGTCGTATGAGATGTACGCCCGGCCCGTGGACGAATACCCTGCGAAGAGCCGCCAGGCGGCCGGCATCATGGCCATGATCCAGAACAACCTGGATCCGCGCGTGGCGCAGCATCCGCACGAACTCATCATCTACGGCGGCAACGGCGCCATCTTCCAGAACTGGGCCCAGTACCGCCTGGTCATGCAGTATCTGGCCACCATGACCGACGAGCAGACGCTCGTCATGTATTCTGGCCATCCCCTCGGTCTCTTCCCGAGCCACAAGGATGCGCCGCGCGTCATCGTCACTAACGGCATGGTCATCCCGAACTATTCCAGGCCCGACGACTGGGAGCGCATGAACGCCCTGGGCGTCAGCCAGTACGGACAGATGACGGCCGGCTCCTACATGTATATCGGTCCCCAGGGCATCGTCCACGGCACAACCATCACCGTGATGAACGCGGCCCGCAAGCAGTTGCGGAAGCGCGGCGCTGCGGACACCGACGACCGCGGCGGCCTGCTCTTCGTAACGGCGGGCCTGGGCGGCATGTCGGGCGCACAGCCCAAGGCCGGCAACATCGCCGGCGTGGTAAGCGTGACGGCCGAAATCAACCCCAAAGCCGCTGAAAAACGCTATGAACAGGGCTGGGTGGATGAACTGCACCGCGACCTCGATGAGCTGATTCCGCGTATCCGGAAGGCCGTCGCCGGGAAGGAGGTGGTCTCCCTCGCCTATGTCGGCAACGTCGTCGACTTGTGGGAGCGTCTCGCGGACGAGAACGTCCCTGTGGACCTCGGCTCCGACCAGACTTCGCTGCACAATCCCTGGGCAGGCGGTTATTATCCGGCCGGTTACAGTCTCGAAGAATCCAAGAAGATGATGGCGGAGGATCCCGCAAAGTTCAAGGAGGCCGTCCAGGCATCGCTGCGCCGGCATGTCGCTGCCGTTAACCGGCTGACGGCGAAAGGTATGTACTTCTTCGACTACGGCAACGCCTTCCTGCTGGAGAGTTCCCGCGCCGGCGCCGACATCCTGCTGCCCGACGGCCGCTTCCGCTACCCGAGCTACGTTCAGGACATCATGGGCCCGATGTATTTCGATTACGGCTTCGGTCCGTTCCGCTGGGTCTGCCTCAGCGAGGATCCGGACGACCTCGCGCTGACCGACCGGCTCGCCATGCAGGTGCTGGGCGAGATCGCCGCCACGGCGCCGGAAGAGATTGCCGGCCAGATGCGCGACAACATCCGCTGGATCGACGAGGCCGGCCGCAACCACCTCGTCGTGGGTTCCCAGGCACGCATCCTCTACGCCGACTGCGAAGGACGCACGAAGATCGCCCTGGCCTTCAACGAAGCGATCCGCAGCGGGCGCCTCAAGGGTCCCGTCGTCCTCGGCCGTGACCACCACGACGTCTCCGGCACCGACAGTCCGTTCCGCGAGACGTCCAACATCTATGACGGCTCCCAGTTCTGCGCCGACATGGCCGTCCAGAACGTCATCGGCGACGGTTTCCGCGGCGCCACCTGGGTCTCGATCCACAACGGCGGCGGCGTCGGCTGGGGCGAAGTGATCAACGGAGGTTTCGGCATGGTGATCGACGGGTCGGACGACTCCGCCCGCCACATCCGCGAAATGCTCTTCTGGGACGTCAACAACGGCATCGCCCGCCGCAGCTGGGCCCGGAACGAAGGCGCCCGCTTCGCCATTGAACGCGAAATGTCCCGCACGCCCGGCCTCCGCGTAACTTTACCGAATATCGCTGACGAAGAACTGATTAAATCTGTATTATAATGCATTACATATCTCATGATCATTTGACGTTGGAGCGATTGCAGCAGATCGTCGAGAGCGGCGAAAAGCTGGCGCTGTCGGAAGAGGCCGTAGCGGCCATCGAAAAATGCCGCCACTACCTCGACACCAAGATGGAAGACCTCGACCGCCCGGTCTACGGCATCACCACCGGCTTCGGTTCCCTCTACAACGTGACGATCCCGGCCGAAGACCTGTCGCAGCTCCAGCACAACCTCGTCATGTCGCACGCCTGCGGCACCGGCGACGAAGTCCGCCCCGAAATCATCCGCCTGATGCTCCTGCTCAAGGCGCAGAGCCTCTCCTATGGCCACTCCGGCGCCCAGCTCGTCACCGTGCAGCGTCTCATCGACATGTTCAACCACGACATCCTGCCTGTGGTGTACCAGCAGGGCTCGCTCGGCGCCTCCGGCGACCTCGCGCCCCTCGCCCACCTCAGCCTTCCCCTCATCGGCATGGGCGAAGTCCGCTACAAAGGGCAGGTACGCCCCGCCGCGGAAGTCTGGAAAGAATTGGGCTGGGAGCCCATCCGGCTCCAGTCGAAGGAAGGCCTGGCCCTGCTCAACGGCACCCAGTTCATGAGCGCACACGCCGTGTGGTCGCTCATCCAGGCCCGCCGCCTCTCGAAATGGGCCGACCTGATCGGCGCCATGTCGCTCGAGGCCTATGACGGCCGTATCGAGCCCTTCCTGCCCCTGAGCCACCGCATCCGCCCGCACCGGGGACAGCTGTCCACCGCGGAGCGCTTCCTGCATATCCTGGATGGCAGCGAACTCATCCGCCGCCCCAAGGAACACGTACAGGACCCCTACTCCTTCCGCTGCATTCCGCAGGTGCACGGCGCCGTGAAAGACAACATCACCTACGTGAAGTGGGTCTTCGAAAACGAAATCAACGGCGTCACCGACAATCCGAACGTCTTCCCCGACGAGGACATGGTGATCTCGGCCGGCAATTTCCACGGCGAGCCCATCGCCATCCCGATGGACACCCTGGCCATCGCCCTGTCGGAGCTGGCCAGCATCTCCGAGCGCCGCGTCTACCTGCTCATCCACGGCTACCGCGGCCTGCCGCGCTACCTCGCCCCCAATCCGGGCCTCAACAGCGGTTTCATGATCCCGCAGTACACGGCGGCTTCCATCGTGAGCCAGAACAAAGGCCTCTGCTGGCCCGCCTCCTGCGACTCCGTACCCTCGTCCAACGGACAGGAAGACCACGTGAGCATGGGGTCCAACTCCGCCACGAAGCTGGTGCGCATCATCGACAACGTGGAGACCGTGCTGGCCATCGAGTTGTTCAACGCCGCGCAGGCGCTGGATTTCCGCCGCCCGGCGCACAGTTCCCCGATGCTGGAGCAGATTCACGCCGATTACCGCAAGATTGTCCCCTTCCTCGACGTCGACACTTACATGCATCCGCTGATCATCCGTTCTGCGGCATTCATCCGGGAAAAACAATACATTTAGCGTCATGAGAAGGCTGTTCCGCAACATCGGGCTGCTGGCGGGCATCGTTCCCGCAGACATCCGCCGCAAGGAAGGCGCTGCCATGGACGAGGTCGCCACGCTGGCCGACGCCTGGCTGCTGACCGACGATGGGCAGATTGCCGCCTTCGGCGGTCCTTCCCAACCGCTGCCGGAGGGCGTCGACGAGACGGTCGACTGCGCCGGCGGCCTGCTGATGCCGGCTTTCTGCGACAGCCATACGCACATCGTCTACGCCGGCTGCCGCGACGGGGAATTTCTCGACAAGATCAACGGGCTCAGCTATGAGGAGATCGCCGCCCGCGGCGGCGGCATCCTCAATTCGGCCGCGCTGCTGCACCAGACGCCCGAAGAGGAACTCTTCCGGCAGTCCATGGAGCGGGTGGACGAAATGGTCGCGCAAGGCACCGGCGCCATCGAGATCAAGAGCGGCTACGGCCTCAATCCGGTGGACGAGCTGAAAATGCTGCGGGTGATCGACCGCATCAAGGCGGCCTCCCCCGCCTTGATCCGCAGCACCTTCCTGGGCGCGCATGCCGTGGGACGCGGCTATACGCACGAAGCGTATGTCGACGCGGTCTGCCGGATGATGCCGGACGCAGCGCGCTACGCTGATTTCGTGGACATCTTCTGCGAGCAGGGCTTCTTTACGGTCGAGGATGCCGCCCGCGTGCTGGAAGCCGGGCTGCGGGCCGGACTGCGGCCGAAGATCCATGCCAATCAGCTGGCCGTCAGCGGCGGCGTGCAGGTGGGCGTCAAGTATGGCGCCCTGTCGGTCGACCATCTGGAGAAATCGGGGGCGGCCGAAATCGAAGCGTTGCGCGGCACGGAGACGATGCCGACCTTCCTCCCCGGTTCGGCCTTCTTCCTGCGCATTCCCGACGGTCCGGCGAAAGACTATATCTCCGCCGGGCTGGGCCTTGCCCTGGCCTCCGACTACAACCCCGGTTCCTCGCCGGCGGGCGACATGCGCTGGATCTGGGCTCTGGGCTGCATACGCATGCGGCTCACGCCGGCCCAGGCTTTCAACGCCGTAACGCTCAACAGCGCCTACGCGATGGGCGTCAGCGACCAGTGCGGCTCCATCACGGCCGGCAAGCGCGCCGACCTCATCCTGACCCAGCCTGGCTGGAACCTGACGAAAATCCCCTATCTCCACCATACGCCGTATATCCGGCAAGTGTACCTGCAAGGAAAAGCCATCCGATGAAAAAGATCCTGACCTCCTTCCTGACCGGATGGCTGCTGGTCGCAGCGGCCTCCTGCGGAGCCATGATACCGCGGGACGCCACCGTCATCACCGACCATGAACAGATGATGGCCATCCTTCAGGAGCACTTTCCTGACTTGTACCAGCTCCACGAAGAGGAGCGCATCGAAGTCGATGAAATCTATTTCTACACTAACCGGGACGGAGAGCCGCAATACAAAGTCTCCTTCCGCTATATCCCTGCCCATCATGAATAAATCCTTCAGTTTGCTTGTCTGGGCCGCCCTGGCGGTTCTGATCGCCGCCTGCGAAGGCATTCCGTCAACCCCTTTTCAAATCACGGTCAACGGTGTGTCCTACACTGCCGACGGGACCGTCTGCGACACCATCGATCTGGTGACGCTCTCCACCGAGTTTGAGGCGACATTGCAGGTGTCCTCCTACGCGCTGTTCTCCCGCCTCTCCGTCAACGGCATGCCGCTGAAATACGGCAAGGCGAAGGTACCCGTGGAGCGGATCGCGAAGGACGCGTTCCTGACCCTGGAATGGTCGATGCTGGGCGAAAGCGGGACGCTCTTCCTGCGTACGCTCCATTCCCAGGTGCCGGAGACCGTGTCGACGGGAACGGCCACCGCGCCCGGCGACTTCTACCTATCGTTCGTCTATCTCCGCCTGATCGAGAAATACGACAACGAGGGCCGGCTGCTTTATTACCGCTATGAACCCCACGCCATCAGCGGGAGCGACGACAACACCGGCTGGTGGGATTTCCAGAAGCATGTGGGTGATGACGGAAAGGTTTACTACAGCTACCATGCGCTCGATCCCAAGTATGAGTCCTGGGTATTTGCCGGCCACAACCCGGGCGTCCGCATCCTGCTCGACGAGCATTACAACCCAATCGCCGAGATCCGCCTGGAAGCCGCCAGGCATGTCAGGAAGGACTTCCCGCCGGACGGTCACGACTTCTATTTCTTCAATCCCCACCACTACATCCTGCTGAGCTACCTCGACCGCGAAGTCGACGGAGAGACGCTCCATGCCGCCTACATTCAGGAAGTCCGGCGCGGCAGGGTGGTCTTCGACTGGTGGAGCACCGACTATCCGGAGCTGACCGGGTGGCAGGATCCCATCTTCGCGCAGGCTGCAGGTGCAGATTATGTCCACATCAACTCCGTGGACGTGCTGCCCGACGGTCACCTGCTCTGCTCTTTCCGGCACCTCAGCAGCGTGGCCAAAATCGACCGCAAGTCAGGTGAGATCCTCTGGACCGTCAATGGCTGGAAACCTGGTCAGGACTTCGACTTCCACGGCCAGCACTACGCCCGCTGGCATGCGGACGACAGCAGCCTCACGCTCTTCAACAACGGCAACGGGACCAACACCACGACGCTCCTGCAATTGGACGTCGACCTCCAGACCGGCGCGGTCTCCGGAAGCCGGAAACTGATGGATGACGACTACTATTCCCGGGCTTGTGGCGCCCTCACCTTCAGCGACGGCCACATCATTGCCGGCTGGGGCATCCCCGGTAACGCAGACCCTTCCCACCGCCTGGTCACCGAGGCCGACGCATCGGGCAATGTCATCTTCAGCCTCCATTGGAAAGACCCGGCCAACCCCCTCAACAGCATTCTCGCCTCCTATCGCTGTGTGAAGCATTAAACACAGTTCCTTATCATGAATTTCTCGTTATATAACCCAAAAATCGAATACAGTTTCACCTGGGGGCGGCCTCTGAAAGTGCTCGGAGAAGGAAAGGTTTGTGAAAGGGACCTGGATGTCAAATACGATCAGGGGAAGGGCCGCCGATGGACGGAGGAATATGTGGGAGTGGAATTCGACAAGGGAATTACCGGGGTGGAAGCCGGTTTCCTGGAAGGATTCCCGAACCTGAAGTATTTAGTGATCCCTTATACCCTCCGGTCCATTGCGGTAACGCCGAAGTTGAAGGCCATGCTGCAGCAGAGGAACGTGCTCATCAGAGGATGGTATGACAGCTATGGGGAGCGCTTTGCCCAGGAGAACGGCCTCGCGTTCCGTCACGCAGATATCGTCGTGGGGTGGACAAGAGACGAAGAACACGATACCAGCACCCGGCTGGAGATCCGCTTCAATGAAGAAGGGAAGCCCTATCGTTTCTATGACGACGTATGCTCCGGCTGGGCGGCCAGCAACTCCGGCGGTGGCACTTATGAACGTGAACTGGATGAGGATTTCTTCGTGGGAGAGACGCTGGAGAGTTTTGCCGAGTGGTTCGAACGCTTCCGGGATGCCATCTTGAAGAATGACGATCTAAAATATTACCTGGAAACTGCCAACAAGCGTTATCGGCAGAACAACAGCAGGAAGCATTCCCAAAAAGCATAAAAAAAAGCCCGGCCTAAGCCGGGCATGACGATGTAAGATTCCGGGACTGACCCGGAATGACGGCAGATACGCTTCTATTTGTAGAGGAAGCGCTTGATGGACATCTTCGGCGTCTTTTCGAAAGGCTGGGCCTGAAGCTCGACTTTCGAAATCTGGCTGTAATTGGGGAGCTGACGGTTGGCGCCGGCGCGGATGTTCTCGGGAATGTCGCTGCGGGCCTCGACGTCGAGGAGGGCCTTGGCGATGGCCTGCTCATCGAGGAAGACCAGCGCGACCAGCTTGCCGCCACGGTCGACCACCACGCTCTCGACAACATATTCCTGGTTGTTGACGATGGCCTCGATCTCCTCCGGATAGATGTTCTGGCCGGACGGGCCCAGAATCATGTTCTTCGAACGGCCACGGATAAAGATGTTGCCCTCGGCGTCAATGATGCCCAGGTCGCCGGTCTTCAGCCAGCCGTCGTCGGTAAAGGCGTTCTTCGTCGCTTCCTCGTTCTTGTAGTAGCCGATCATGATGTTCTCGCCGCGTGCCTGGATCTCGCCCACCACATGCTGGGGATCCTCCGAATCGATGCGCACCTCGGCCACGTCGACACACTTGCCGCAGGAGCCGGCCACATATTTCGTCCAGTGCTCATAGGCCAGCAGCGGGCAGGCCTCGGTCATGCCATAGCCCACCAGATACGGGAACTTGATGCGCTTGAACAGCTTCTCCACTTCGGGGTTCAGCGCCGCACCGCCCATGATGAACTCCTGGACATTGCCGCCGAACGCCTGTACGAGGCCATCTTTTACCTTCTTGTAAATGAGGTTATTGACACCAGGTACCTTCAGTAAAAATTTAATAGCCGGCTTGTCGAGCGTCGGCTTCACTTTCGACTTGTAGATCTTCTCCATCACCAGCGGAACGGTGATCAGCAGATAGGGCTTCACATCGGCGAAGGCCTTCAGCAGGGCCGCCGGCGTAGGCGTCTTGCCCAGCCAGTAGATGGACGTGCCGTTGCAGAGCGGATAGATGAACTCGATCACCAGTCCGTACATGTGCGCCATCGGAAGCATGGAGACCATCTTGTCGCCGGCCGGCACGTTACGCTGACTGTAGTCCACGTTGGCGGAGAAGTTCCGGTAGGTCAGCATCACGCCCTTCGGGTCGCCTGTCGAGCCGGACGTATAGTTGATGGTCGACAGATTGTCCCAGTTGTCGGTCGGGAAGACGACGTCGTCGGGACCGTATCCGTTCGGGTATTTGGCCGCGAACAGGGCGTCCATCTGGCCATAGACCTCCTTCACCTTGTCGTCGGCCGTCCAAAGCGGCTCCCAGGTATCCACGTCGACGGCCAGCTTCAGGAGCGGCATCTTCGCGATGTCGAGCTTCTTCCATTTGGCCTCGTTGGTGAACAAGGCAATGCTCTCGGAATGGTTGACCAGGTGATTGACGCTATCAGGGGTGAAATCGGCCAGGATGGGCACGATCACCGTCTCGTAGGTATTGACGGCCAGGTACGCCATGCCCCAGCGGGCACCGTTCTGGGCGCAGATGGCGATACGGTCGCCTTTCTGGAAGCCCAGTTTCTCGAATACGAGATGGAATTTCTCGATCTGCGTGGCCATCTGGGCGTAGTTGAACGTCTCGCCACCGATATTGTTGAGGGCCGGCTTGTCCCAGAACTTGCGGGTAGCCGCCTGCAGTCTTTCCAGATAATGCGGGTACTTGCTCATATTTGCTATGTAGGTTTTGGTTTTACGTCAGGCCTCGGCGTCGGATTTGAGCGGAGGCATCATCATCGGGTTCATCGGCAGACGGATCTCGCCGAACTGGCTTTCGTATTTCCGGATGTTCTCGGTCAGGGCGCCCAGCAGGCGCTTCGCGTGCTCCGGCGTCATGATGATACGGCTCCCCACCTGCATCTTGGGCATGCCCGGCATGTTCTGCGCGAAGTCGAGGATGAATTCGCTCGAAGAGTGGGTGATGATGGCCAGGTTGGCGTAGCGTCCCTGCGCCACCTCGGGCTTGATCTCGATGTCAATCTTCTTATCCATGGCGGACACTTATTTGGCGAATGCGACGGCCCGGGTCTCCCGGATCACGGTAATCTTGATCTGGCCCGGATAGGTCATCTCATCCTGGATTTTGCGGGCGATCTCGGTGGAGAGTTCCTCGCACTGCTGGTCGGTCACGCTCTCCGCACCCACGATGACGCGGAGTTCGCGGCCGGCCTGGATGGCGTAGGTCTTGGTGACGCCCGGATGCGACAGGGCAATGCCTTCCATGTCCTTGAGGCGTTTGATGTACGATTCGATGACCTCGCGACGGGCACCCGGACGGGCACCGGAAATGGCGTCGGCCACCAGCACCAGCGGGGCGATGAGCGTAGTCATCTCGATCTCTTCGTGGTGCGCGCCGATGGCGTTGCAGATGTCGGGTTTCTCTTTGTATTTCTCCGCCACCTTCATGCCGAGGAGTGCGTGCGGGAGTTCAGGATCTTCCTCACAGACCTTGCCGATGTCGTGCAGCAGGCCGGCACGTTTGGCAGCCTTGGTATTGAGGCCCAGCTCGGAGGCCATAGTCGCACAGATGTTGGCCACCTCGCGGGCGTGCTGCAGCAGGTTCTGGCCGTAGGAGCTGCGGTATTTCATGCGGCCCACCAGCCGGACCAGCTCCACGTTCAGGCCGTGGATACCCAGGTCGATGCAGGTGCGCTTGCCGGTTTCCATGATCTCGTCGTCGAGCTGCTTGCTCACTTTCTCCACCACTTCCTCGATGCGGGCGGGGTGGATGCGGCCGTCGGCCACGAGCTGGTGCAGCGCCAGGCGCGCCACTTCGCGGCGAACTGGGTCGAAGGAGGAAAGCAGGATGGCCTCCGGCGTGTCGTCGACCACGATCTCCACGCCCGTGGCAGCTTCCAGGGCGCGGATGTTGCGGCCCTCTCGGCCGATGATGCGACCCTTGATCTCGTCGTTCTCGATGTTGAAGACCGTGACGGCGTTTTCGATGGCCGTCTCGGGCGCCGTGCGCTGGATGGTGTTGATCACGATGCGCTTGGCCTCCTTGGCGGCATTCAGGCGGGCTTCATCCATCACCTCGTTGACATAGGACATGGCTTCGGTGCGCGCTTCCGCCTTCATGTTCTCGACCAGCTGGTTCTTGGCGTCGGCGGCCGTCATGCCGGCCACTTCTTCGAGCTTCTCTATCACCTTGCCGCGCAGCTTTTCGTATTCTTCCTGCTTCTTGGCCACGATATCCATCTGGCCCTTGAGGTTTTCACGGATGGCTTCGACTTCCTTCTGTTTGCGTCCCAGTTCGGAGTTCTGCTGGTTCAGGCTGATCTCGCGCTGCTTGAGCTTGTTCTCCATCTGGAGGGCCTGCGCGTTCCGGTCGTTGATGTAAGCTTCATGTTCGCTCTTGAGCTGGAGGAATTTTTCCTTGGCCTGGAAGATCTTTTCTTTCTTGATGGCTTCACCTTCGGCCTGCGCGTTCTTGAGAATATCGTCGCGCTTTCCCTTCAGTATGACGTTCCTGACGAGCAGGGTACCGAGGACACCCAGGCCCGCAGAGATAAGTGCTGTTACGATGATTACTAATGCAGTTGACATGATCGTAATATATTGAGTGGTTTAAGGTTTCACGCAATACTTACGGTCGAAGGAAAAAAGCCGTCAGTCCTGGTCTGTTCGAAAATCTTGAAATACAAGATTTGAGCTCCGGCCCTATCGCAGACTTCCAACGTCCTGTCGAAACAGAATCCCCCGGAGGGTCACCCAGGCCTGTCTTTGACGACCGAGTAGGCTCGGTTTGAGTTATAGTGTTGATTTTGGCAAAGAGCAGGACTAACGGCTAAGGTATTCTCCCAGTGCCGCATCCAGGTCGCCCAGGCGCTGCAGCACGCTGTTGGTTTCTTTTGAACTCCTGGCTTCAAGCTCAAGCAGACGCGTCTCCTCGGACAGGAGAATCATGCTCAACACATCGCTCATATCCTGATCCCGGAAATCGAAGCGGAGCGAGTCAATCTCCTCATTAATCCGTTTCGCGGCGCGGCGGATAATCTCCTCCCGCTCCGGATCCACCATGTGGACCGTTTCCTTTCCGGCAATTCTCAATGTGATCTGTTGTTTCATCGCCTCACTCGTTCAGCAAACTTACGCACGCATCAATTTCTTTCATCAATCTGGCCACTTTCTTCTTGGCTTGCGTCCGGTCTACGGCCGTTCCCAGGAATGCATCCTTCAATCGTAAGCTATCTATTTTTTTTTCTAATTCTTTAATTCGTTGTTCTTTTTTCTGGTTGTCACTTTCGCTTTTGGCCAGCGAAGCCCGCAGCCCGGCATTTTCCGTGGCGAGTGATTCATAGCGGGAAATCAACTCTTCCACTTTGCTTTTCAACCGGACGGCGAGATCTTGTTCCATAACGAAAAATATTCGTACAAAGTTAAGTATTATTTTACAAATTTCCAATTGGATGATACCATTGGAACAATTTCTTCCTGACCGGCGATGTAATCGCCCACCATCGAGCGGATATCCTTCATCTTCTCATAGACCACCAGCGAATCCGGATGCACGCCCGCTCCCAGCAGGAGCAGGTCGCCGCCGCCGGAAGCGCGGTACGAGGTCATGGCCACCTTGTAGGTCTTATCGAGGTCGAAGGGCGTTCCGTCGCTCATCGAGAGGATCCTCACCCGCTCCCCTTTCGGCGCGCTCCGGCTCACTTCGTAGATGATGCCGTCGGCAGAATCCCAGTTGTAGGTCGCGCCGGTCCGGCGCACCCAGTTGTCGTAGGAATACTCCAGATAGTCCTTCACCTGCCGGCCGGTCATGCCCACCACGTAGAGCGTATTCTCGAAACGGTAGATGGAGACCAGGTCCTGGAACTCGATGACACCCTTGGGCACCACGCCGCCGCTGGTCAACGGTGCGGCGAAGGAGATGTCGGCGCCGGAAGCATCGAGCTGCACCGAGTGCACGAGATTGATGTAGGAGGAAGGGCCGTCCAGGGCATCGGCCAGGAAGATATTGTCGGCGAGCCGTCCGATGGGCCGGGACGAGAAGGCCTTGACGGCCCGGAAATCGTCCTTGAATTCAGCCACATACGCGGAGTCGGCAGGATACTGCTCCATGGGAACCAGCCTGTAGTCCACATTGCGCTCGATCAGCTTTCCGTTCTTGATCCGCAGGGTGAAATCGGCCTGCCCGACATACTGGGCTTTCGTGCCCTCGTCGAGCAGCACCACGCTGCCGTTCGGATTGTCCACTTCCTTGGCCAGGGGGCGGTGGTCATGGCCGCTGAGCACCAGGTCCACATGGGCCAGCGAGGAAGCCAGGTACAGGGCTTCGTTCTCCCGGTCGGGCAGGTCGGTGCCCGTTCCCGAGTGGACCGCCAGCACCACCAGCTGCGGCCGTTCCCGGGCGATGATCTTGTCGATCAGCGGCTGGGCGATGTCGTGGATCAGCTGGAAATCCATGCCGTGCCAGTAGGAAGACGAGAGCCAGCTCTTGATGTTGGCATTGGTCATGCCGACCACGGCTACTTTCACGCCGCCGCGGTCGATGAGGCAGTACGGCAGGAAATACGAATCCGACACCAGCTTGTTGTTCGGGTCTTCATCCATGTCGGCCTTGCCGTTCTCGTCCCGGTCCAGGGCCGCATTGGCGGCTATATACGGGACGGTCAGCTCGCGCTGGATGCGGTCGTATACGTCATGGCCGGTCTCCAGGTCGTGGTTGCCCACGATCACCGCGTCATACGCCAGGTATTCCATGATGCGCGGCAAGATGTGCGGCACGTCGGTAGCCACGTAGTTGAAATAATACGCAGCGTTGTCGCCCTGCAGGTTGTCGCCCACATCGATCAGGACCGGCTCCACGCCGGAAGCGCGCAGCTCCTTCAGGTAGGAAGCCACATTGGCCATCGACGTGCGGTTGGCTTTGTCGTCGACATACGAAGAATCGAAGAAGGCACCATGTACGTCCGTCGTGGCACAGATGGTCACGCGGTATTCTCCGTCGGCCAGCGACTCCTTCGAGGAGATGAGGGAGATCAGGCAGCCGATACCGAAGCCGATACCAAAGAGAGCGATGAGAATTGCAATAATCCTTACTATACTCTTTCTCATTGGAATTATTTTTCTTTATCTAAAGTTTCACTATATATTCATCAGCATCTTCGCTCACCGGAAAACGGCTGCGGTAATGCTGGAGCTTAGGCAAGGACAAATCGGCCGTCAGGAAGCGGACGCCCCCGACACGGCGGCGGCGCGCCATGTCCTGGCCGAAGAAATTCACGATCATCGAATGCCCGTCGTATTTGCAGAAAGCGTCTTTGCCGATGCGGTTGCAAAAAGCGGCATAGCAGGCGTTCTCCACGGCCCGGGCATGCAGGAGGATATCGGCAGCGTCGATGCGGATGGCCGGCCAGTTG
This sequence comes from uncultured Bacteroidales bacterium, assembly GCA_947168065.1. Classification (GTDB taxonomy): domain Bacteria; phylum Bacteroidota; class Bacteroidia; order Bacteroidales; family UBA932; genus Cacconaster. The sequence continues at coordinate 164,761 of CAMVKH010000002.1, read as the reverse complement.
GCGATGTTCAGCAGCAGGTCGTAGCCGCAGTCCGGATTGCGGCTCCAGACCGGGAAGCGGAGATCATAGCAGACATTGAGTTCGATGTTCCAGCCCTTGTAGGGGACGGTGCAACGACTCCGGCCCTTTTCGTAGGCTCCGCTCTCGCCCGAGGGCGAAAATAGGTGGCGCTTGTCGTAGTGCCACTCCTCCCCTTCCGGCGCGATGAAATAGCAGCGGTTGTAGCGATGCCCGTCCACCAGGGTGGGAACGGACGCCACCACCGCCACGCCGCAGGAGCGGGAAAGCGCGCGCAGCCAGCTGGCGGAAGGGCCGTCAACGGGCTCGGACTGGTCGGGGTTCATGGTAAATCCCACCGAGAACGTCTCGGGAAACACCAGCAGGTCCGGCCGGTATTTCGCGATGAAGCGCCGCACCGGGCCCTCGATCCGTGCGAGCGTCCCGGCAGCGTCTTCCCAGACGATATCATGCTGGCAGAGGGCTATCTTGAGGTTTTCCACTGTTCGTATTCTTATTCTTAATCTTATTGATAATCAATGCAATCGCACCGTCTCCCGTAACATTGCCGGCCGTACCGAAGCTGTCCATGGCGATGTAGAGGGCGATCATGAGGCCCTGCATGGCGGCATCGAAGCCCAGCATGCTGGAGAGAAGGCCGAGCGCCGCCATGATGGCGCCACCCGGAACGCCCGGCGCGGCGATCATGGTAATGCCGAGCATCATGATGAAACCGGCGTAGATGCTGAAGCTGGCGTTGAGCCCCATGCTCAACGAGATGGCGTAGGCACAGGCAACGATCTTCAGGATGCTGCAGGACATGTGTATGGTGGCGCAAAGCGGGACGACAAAGTCGGCCACGTCCGGATTGACGCCGTTCTTGATGGACTGGGCCCGCGTCACGGGAATCGTGGCGGCGGAAGACTGGGTACCGAGCGCCGTTACATAGGCGGGCAGCATGGTCCAGAGCGCCTTGAAAGGATTCTTATGGGCGATGGCGCCGGCGATGCAGAACTGCAGCACCAGCACCGTGATATGCATCACGAAGATGATGACGATGATCTTGACGAACATCCCCAGGACCGGGGTGACATTCCCTTCCACTCCCATCTCGAGGAAGATACCGAAGATGAAGAGCGGCAGGAGCGGAATGATGACATTCTGGATGACCAGAAAGACAATCTCGCGCAGTTCCAGCATCATATGCTTGAAGGTATCGCCTTTCGATCCGACCAGGGCGAGCCCCAGCACGAAGGCCAGCACCAGCGCGGTCGTGACGTTCATGATCGGCGGCATCTCGATGGTGAAGAAGGGCTTCAGCATGTTGCCGTTCATGTCGATATTGCCGAGCGAGACCGCCGCCTTGCCCAGCAGCGAAGGATAGGTGGCACGGCAGGTAAAGTAGGAGAAAAAGCCCGCCAGGACCGTCGAGAGATAGGCGATGAGCGCTGTGATGAGCAGCAGCTTCCCCGCCCCTTTTCCCAGTTCGAAAATACCCGGGGCGATGAGCCCGATGATGAGGATCGGAATGAAAAGACCCAGGAAATTGCTGAAAATGCTGTTAAAGGTGATGAAGCAGCGTGCAAGCCCGCTCGGGAAGAAGAACGAGCACAGGATACCCAGCACGATGGCGATCAACACTTTCGGGAGCAGTCCCCAGTCTTTGAATCGTTTCATGGCTTACTATTTCAAACTTTTGACAGCTGTTTCGATGCGCCGCATGGCTTCGGCGACCATGGCGCGCGGTGCGCCTACATTCATGCGCATATGGCCCTCGCCGCCGCGGCCGAAAGCCTCGCCGTCATTGAAGGCCAGCTGCGCTTTGTTCACGAACAAGTCGATGAGGGCGTCGTGGTCCAGCCCCAGTCCCCGGCAGTCGAGCCAGATGAGGAACGAAGCCTGCGGGCGGACCGCCACGATGCCGGGCACGTTCCGGCGGAGATAGTCACAGACGAAGTCCACGTTGCCCTGCACATAGTCGAGCATCTGGCGGCGCCACTCCCCGCACTGGGTGAAGGCCGCCTCGGTGGCGATGGCCGACAGGAAAAGCGGCTCGCCGAACTCGTTGCTCGACAGATACTGGAAGAAAGGCTCCCGCAGGCGCGGGTTGGGCACCACGCAGAACGAACTCACCAGGCCGGCGATGTTGAAGGTCTTGCTCGGCGCCGCGAAGGTGATGGAGACCTCCGCCGCGACCGGCGATACGGTCGGGAACGGATGGTGGACGAAGCCCCGGTGCGCCATGTCGGCATGGATCTCGTCGGAAATCACCAGCACATCGTAGCGCCGGCAGATCTCGGCCAGGGCCGCCAGGTCCTCTTTCGGCCAGACAATGCCGGCCGGATTGTGCGGGTTGGAAAGGATGAGCAGCTTGGGCGATTCGCGGCGGCAGACTTCCTCCAGGTTCGCCAGGTCCATCCGGTAGGTGCCGGCGGCGGCATCCCACGCCAGCGGATTCTCGACGATCTGCCGGCCATTGTTGCGCGGCAGGTTCAGGAAGGGCATGTAGACGGGCGGTTGCACCACCACTTTGTCGCCGGGCTTCGTGAAGCACTGCAGCACGTAGGCGATGCCCCGCACGATTCCCGGGATGAAGCTCATCTCTTCGCGACGGAACGTCCAGCCGTGCAGTTCCCGTTCCCAGTTGATGACGGAAGACCAGTAGGAGGCGGCAGGGATGCTATATCCGTAGATCTGGTGGGAGAGACGCCGCTCGATCGCTTCCCGGACGGGTGCCGGTGTCTCGAAGTACATGTCGGCCACCCAGAGCGCAAGCAGGTCGCTTCGTCCGTAGCGTTCCTGCAGCACATCGGTCATGATGGCACCGGATCCGCGCCGGTTGACAAGCTTGTCAAAGTCGTATCGCATAAAATGCCCAATTTACATTAATATGTAAAGATAGGAAAAAGTGGCAATATTCTGTCATTTTTTGTAATTTTACCCGACAAATTTCTATCCATGGGAAGAATCTACGAGCGCCTCGCACAGGACTACCGCATCAAGGAAGGACTCAAAGCCTGCATCAGTTGCGGCACCTGCACGGCCATCTGCCCCGCCGCGGAGTTTTACCGCTACAATCCGAAGAAAATCGTCACGATCGTCCAGAGCCGCGACGACAACGCCATCACCGAACTCCTCAAGAGCGACGTAATCTGGTACTGCGGCGAGTGCCTGTCCTGCGTGACACGCTGCCCGCGCAAAAACGCGCCGGGGCTCGTCATCATGGCCTTGCGCGCCCTGTCCATCGAACTGGGCTGCTTCGTGGAAAGCGAGAAGGGCCGGCAGATGCTCCCGCTCATGCATGCCCTGCAGCGCAACATCCTCGACTACGGTTATTGCGTCTACCCCAAAACCTTCCTGTACGAAAAGCACCCCGAATACGGCACGGTGGGACAATGGACCCAGGAGCACATGGAGGACGTGTACGAGCGCCTCGGCGCCCACCTCGGCCAGGTCGGTCCCGGCGCGCTGCGCCGGATTCCCCAGGAGTCGCTCGACGAGCTCAAAGCCATCTTCGACCTGACCGGCGCCACCCGCTGGATGGATATCGTGGAGGAAAAATCCCGCGAGAAGGCCGCCGAGATGGGTCTTTCGATGGAGGAATACGAAGCGCAGGCCTTCAACCAGAGCAGTTCCTGCCACCTCAACCCCCAGGAATGACTAGCGTATGATCTACCAAGGCAAACAGAAGATCTGGTCCGAGTACCAGAAAGAGATACCCGACGACCACTGGTTCTACGTGCGGAGCTGCATCCGCCAGAGCTTCTTCCCGGCTTCCGAGAAGATGTTCCTGGAGATTCTCCGCAAGCGGCTCGGCAAAGATGTCTACGAAACCCCGCACCACACCACCTGCGGCGGCATCGCCTACCACAGCGAGGCCATCCCGCAGGAAACGGTGATGACCATCATCGCGCGGCAGTTCGCCCTGATGACCGAGGCGGGCTACGAAAACTACGTGTGCAGCTGCATCACGAGTTTCGGCCTCTACACGGAAGTGATGGAGGACTGGCGCAATTTCCCCGAACTGGAGGCGAAGATACGCGAGAACCTCTGGAAGGCAACGCGGCGTGAATTCAAGATTCCGGCCTGCCTGGCCCACGCCAGCGACCTGATCTACAAGTTCCGTAACGCAATTGCCGAGCAGGCTAAGTTCCGGCTGGTCAACAAAGCCACCGGTGAGCCGCTCCGCGTCGTGGAACACATCGGCTGCCACTACGCCAAGATGTTCCCTTCGAAGGGCGTGGGCGGCGCCGAATACCCTTACGTGCTGGCCGGTATGGTGGAATCGTGGGGCGGCGAGGTCATCGACTACCCGGAGCGGCGCCACTGCTGCGGCTTCGGCTTCCGCCAGTACCTGGTCAGGGCCAACCGCGGCTACTCCCTGTCGAACACCCACAAGAAGTTCGAGAGCATGGAACCTTTCAAGCCCGACATGATCATCACCAACTGCCCGGGTTGCCCCTACTTCCTCGACCGCTGGCAATACGTCATCGCCGAGCAGACGGGCAAGACCTACGGCGGGAACGGCTACGGCATCCCCGTGTTCACCTATGAAGAGGTGGCCGGCCTGGTCCTGGGCTACGACCCCTGGGACCTGGGCCTGCAGACCCATCAGGTGGCCGTCGAACCGCTGCTCGACAAGATGGGCGTCCCCTATAAACCCGAAGACAAGTACAAGGGTCTGAACGGCAAGCAACTCCAGCGGCCGGAATTACCCATGAACATCAAATGCTGCTGATATGAGCGAGAATGTCGTCGTCATCGGCGGTGGCCCCGCCGGCATCGAAGCCTCGCGCAGGCTCCGCGACCTGGGATACACTCCCATCCTCATCGAAAAAGAACCCGTCCTGGGCGGACACCTGGCCCGCTGGGACCGCCTCTTCCCCGACGGCGTGGAAGCACACACCGTGCTGGATCCCATGCTCCAGGACCTGGACGGCATCAAGTATTTCACCGACACGACGATCTCGTCGATCAACCGGCTCAAGGACACCTGGGTGGTGAAACTATCGAACGGACTCTCGGCCCAGGTGCGCGCCATCCTGCTCAGCACGGGTTTCGACCTGTTCAAGGCGGAGAAGAAAGAAGAATACGGCTACGGCATCTACGAGCGCGTGATCACCAACGCCGAGCTGGAAGACTGGTTCAAGGCCGGCGCAGCGCCCCAGTTCGACGGCGTCCACACCATCGGGTTCGTGCATTGCGTGGGCTCGCGCGACGAGAAGGCCGGCAACCGCCAGTGCTCGAAGGTGTGTTGCGTGACGGCGGTCAAACAGGCCTGCGAATTCAAGGAAAAGTATCCCGAGGTCACGGTCTACTGTTTCTACATGGACCTGCGCATGTTCGGGCGCAAGTTCGAAGACCTGTACCTGAAGGCCCAGAAGGAACACGGCGTCCGCTTTGTCCGGGGCCGCGTCTCCGAAGTGTCGGAAGACATTGACGGGCACCTCTTCGTCAAGGCGGAAGACACGCTCTTCGGCAAGCCCCTGAAGATCAAGATGGACATGCTGGTGCTGATGTGTGGCATGGCACCGGCGGACGGCACGTCCGAACTGGCCCGGATGGTCAGCATCCCGGTGGGCGAAGACGGCTTCCTCGTGCCCGCCAGCATCGTAGGCGCGCCTTGCGTCGCGCCGCGCGATGGCATCTTCTTCGCAGGAACGTCGACGGGTCCCAAGACCATCCCCGAGACCCTCGGCGAAGCGTCTGCCGCCGCCCTGGCCATCGACCGTTATCTCAAAACCCCTGCCCGGCGATGATTGACTTCGGCTACGGACTGACACCGAGCGCCACGCTCCGGATCGAGAACGTGCAGAACCCTCTTTTCGAGGAGTTGCACCGCCGCGAGCCCGACGTGGTGAAGTGCATCTCGTGCGGTTCCTGCACAGCCAGCTGCAGTGCGGGCTGCTTCACGGAGATGAGCCTTCGCCGCGTGATCCTGTCGCTCCAGCGTGGCCGTGAGAAGGAGATCCTGCCCATGCTGCAGCACTGCATGCTCTGCGGCAAATGCCAGCTCGTCTGTCCGCGCGGTATCAACACGCGCCACCTCATCCTGAGCATCGGGAAGGTCTACGGGCTGGCGGACCAAAAAGAGGAGGTACGGCCATGAAGGAACGCATCCTCGCCGCTTACGACCCCTTCGTCCTGCCGTTTGTCTTCGGCATCACCTTCGTGATAGGCTACTGCCTGCTGGCGCTGTTCAAGGTCCTGGTGCAGCTCTCCCCTGCTGACCGCAGGAAGTTCGCGCTCTCGCTGATCACGCCTTCTGCCATCCTGAAGAACCTCCGCGACCTGTTCTGCGACTGCCTCCTCCACGTGAAGTTATGGAAGCGCAACAAGGTGCTGGGCTACATGCATTCCAGCATCGCCTTCGGCTGGTTCATGATCATCGTCATCGGCCACATCGAGACCGTTCTCTACATCCCGGAGCGGCTGCATAAACTCTACTACCCCATCTTCTTCCGCTTTTTCATGGAAGAGCAGAAGCAGACCCTGCAGGGTTCGTTCTTCTTCTTCCTGATGGACTTTTTCCTGCTCATCATCCTGAGCGGCATCACCCTGGCCATCATCAAGCGCTTCCGTTCGCGCATCGTGGGCATGCGACGCACCACCAAGCTCACCCTGACCGACCTCATCGGGCTCTACAGCCTCTGGGCCATCTTCCCGCTGCGCTGGATCGCCGAGGGCTTCACCGCGGGCGTGGCCGGCGGCAGCTTCATGACCATCCCGATCAACTGGATTCTGCACAACTTCATGAGCAAACCCGAAAACATCACGGTGGCCTGGTGGGCCTATTCGCTGGCATTGGGTACGTTCATGACAGTCCTTCCCTTCACGCGCTACATGCACATCCCTGCAGAAATCCTGCTGATTCCCATGCGCAACGCCGGACTGCCGGTACGCCACACGCGCAAGGGCTTCACGCTGGCGATGCTCTATTCCTGCCCGAGCTGCGGCGTCTGCATCGACGCGTGCCCGATGGGCGTGCAGAAGAAGAATGTCCAGGATGCGACGGTCTACATGGTGCGCAACCTCAAGCGGCGCAACCAGCAGCGGTCACTGGAGATTGCGGAAAAATGCCTGATGTGCGGCAAATGCGCATCGCTCTGCCAGGTGCAGATGGACGCCTGCGGCATCCGCCTCGCCTACCGCACGGCGCAGGAAAAGAAGAACAACCGGCTTCCCGCCGATTTTAGTTACCTCAACGCCATCGCCCCGCAGCAGGTCGGAGAAGAGAAAGTGCTGTACTACGCCGGCTGCATGAGTTCGCTCACCCCGGTGATTTCCCGTTCGGTGCAGCAGGTCCTGCAGGCGGCAGGCGTGCCTTTCGAGCTGATGGACAGGGACGGCAGCATCTGCTGCGGCCGCCCGCTCCTCCTGGCAGGACGCCGGGACGAGGCCCAGCAGCTGATCGAGAAGAACCGCCAGCTCATCGAAAAGAGCGGCGCCCAGATCCTGCTCGTCAGCTGTGCCATCTGCTACCGCATCTTCAAGGAGCAATACGAGCTGATCGGCGTGGAGGTCGTGCACTATACCGAGTATTTCAACCGCCTCATCGCAGCGGGCAGGCTTTCCCTGAAAAACAGCCACGAGACCCTGGTCTACCACGACCCCTGCGACCTGGGCCGCGGCTGCGGCATCTACGACGCACCGCGTCAGGCCCTTGCCGCCGTCGGCCAGCTGGTGCCGGCCCTCAAAGAAAGGGAGGAAAGCGTCTGCTGCGGCGGTTCGGTGGGCTCGCTGACGCTGCGCTACGAAGACCGCGAACCCATCACGCGTGGTTCCATCGAGAATCTGACGGCCAACAACCCCGAACAGATCGTCACCGCCTGCCCCCTCTGTCTCAAGACTTTCGGCCGCTTCGCCCCCGTCCCCGTCAGGGACTTCGCCGAAATGCTCGTCCTCAACCTGGAAACAAACAAAAACGATACGAAATGAACGGATTTGAACCCACGAAATACGTGCTGGAGACCGTGGCCACCGGCCGGTGCTTCGAGGATGCCGGCTGGACGCTGGCAGACCCGCAGTGCCAGGAGCCTTCGCTGGTACGGGCCATCTATGCGAAAAAACAGCTTGCCTTCGGCCCCGAAACCCGGGGCATCTACCAGTTTGCCGACTGGATGCCGGTACGGCGGATGCTGAAGGGTTCCGCACCGACCATTACCTATCGCAGCGAGAAACTCGCCGCCAGGCTGAAACTCCCGAACCTGCACATCGCCTTCTCGGGCTGGTGGCCCGAAATCGGCGCGGCCATGAGCACCTGCTCCTTCAAGGAAACGGAAGCCTACAGCGTGTGCGCCCGGATCCCCGACGGAGAGAAGCGCGTACTGGTGGTGGCCTCGGCCGGCAACACGGCCCGGGCCTTTGCCAAGGTCTGTTCGGAGAACAATATCCCGCTGCTGCTCAGCGTGCCGGAAGAGAACATCGACGCGCTCTGGTTTGAAAAACCCCTGAACGACTGCGTGAAACTCGTCTGTTCGCCACGCGGCACCGACTACTTCGACGCCATCGCCCTGGGCGACGCGGCCTGCAGTTCGCCGCGCTTCTTCGCAGAAGGCGGCGCCAAGAACGTCGCCCGCCGCGACGGCATGGCCACCACCGTGCTGTCTGCCGCCAAGGTTCTGCAGCGCATCCCCGAGGCCTATTTCCAGGCCATCGGCTCCGGCACCGGCACCATCGCCGCGTGGGAGGCCAATCTCCGCCTGATCGAAGACGGGCGTTTCGGCAGCCACAAGATGAAGCTCTTTCCCTCGCAGAACGTGCCTTTCCTGCCCATGTACGACGCCTGGAAGGCCGGCAGCCGCGCGCTGCTGCCCATGGACGACGAAAAGGCCCGCTTGCAGGCCCTTGAGATCGATGCCAAGGTACTCTCGAACCGGCGGCCGCCCTACAGCGTAAAGGGCGGCGTTTACGATGCCCTGTGTGACGCGGGCGGCGACATCGAATGCGCCACCAACGCCGACATCGCCGCCATGCAGCAACTCTTTCTCGATACCGAAGGCATCGACATCCATCCCGCCGCAGCCGTGGCGCTCCAGGGCATGATCAACGCCTTCGAAGCCGGCAAGCTGCCGCGCGATAGCGTGGCCCTGCTCAACGTCACCGGCGGCGGTCAGGCCCGCTTCCAGCGCGAGCACAAATGCCACTACCTGAAACCCAGCCTGATCGGCAACGCCTCCGACCCTGGCATCGTCGAAAAAATAGAAAAGCTCTTCCGATAAACTCCTTCAACCATGAAAAAACTGTTTGTTTCCGTTCTGGCCCTGGCCGCCCTCCTGCTCATGACATCCGGCTGCCAGAACACACCTGCCAGCGACAACCCTGAGGTGAACGCCGCCACGGCGCTGGCCCACCGCATCCTCCCCAGGCAGGCAGGCCATTTCGTCTTCGAGGCCCTGCCCGCAGAAGCATCCGACTTTTTCACCCTGCGCAGCGAAGGCCGCAAGATCGTCATCGGCGGCAACAATGCCAACTCGATGGCCGTGGGCCTCAACTACTACCTGAAATACTACTGCCACGTCAATATCGGCTGGTTCGACTGGGACAAGGGAGACATGCCGAAGCGGCTGCCCGCCGTGGAGACGCCCGTCAAGATCGACGCACGCGTGCCGCAGCGTTTCTTCCTGAACTACTGCACCTACGGCTACACCATGCCCTGGTGGACCTGGAAGGAGTGGGAGCACTTCATCGACTGGATGGCACTCAACGGCATCAACCTGCCGCTGGCCATCACGGGCCAGGAATCCATCTGGTATCAGGTCTGGACGGAACTGGGCCTGAGCGACGAAGAGGTCCGCAGCTACTTTACCGGACCCGCCCACCTGCCCTGGCACCGCATGCTGAACATCGACCGCTGGGGCGGCCCGCTGCCGAAATCCTGGCTCGAAGGACAGGAAGCCCTGCAGAAACAGATCGTGGCGCGTGAGCGCGAGCTCAACATGAAGCCGGTGCTGCCGGCCTTCGCCGGCCACGTGCCGCCGGAGCTGCAGCGCATCTACCCCGACGCGAAGATCGAGCGCATGAGCGACTGGGCGGGCTTCGCCCTGGAGGACTACCCCTGGTTCCTCGATCCGGAAGACAAACTTTTCCCCGAGATCCAGCAGCGTTTCCTCGAGAAAGAGCTTGCGATCTACGGAACCGACCATGTCTATGGCATCGACATCTTCAACGAGATGATCCCCAAGAGCTGGGATCCCGCCTACCTGGGCCGCGTGAGCCACGGCGTGTATGAATCGCTCGCCGCCGCCGACCCCAACGCCGTCTGGCTCCAGATGACCTGGCTCTTCTACAACGAGCGCAAATACTGGTTCGAGGGCGACTCCGACGAGCGCGTAAAAGCCTTCCTGACGTCCTATCCGGCCGAACAATCAATCCTGCTTGACTACTACTGCGAGCGGATGGAGGTCTGGCGCAAGACCCAGAGCTATTACGGCATTCCGTTCATCTGGTGCTACCTGGGCAACTTCGGCGGCAACACCTTCCTGGCAGGCAACATCCAGGAGATCAATGGCTTGATTGAAGGAGCCTTTGCCGAGGCCGGGCCGAGTTTCCAGGGCCTGGGCTCCACACTCGAAGGCTTCGACTGCAATCCTTTCATGTACCAGTTCGTCTTTGAGAAGGCATGGAACATGCCGCAGCACCAGAACCTCGACACCTGGGCGGGCACGCTGGCGCAGATGCGTTCCGGCGTGAGCAATGCGGATGCCAGGGCCGCCTGGAAGGAACTCTTCGACGAGATCTACATCCAGCGCTCCGTCCCGGGCCACAGCCCGATCATGAACCTGCGGCCCTCGTTCCAGCGCTCGACCTCCTACCACTCCAGCGTCCGTTTCAACTATGAAAACGAGAAGCTTCGCTCCGTGATCGACCGGCTGCTGGCCGCCGACGGCGAAGGTCCTTCGTACGGATTCGACCTGGTGAACCTCACGCGCCAATACCTGAGCAACCAGTTCGAGCAGCGCTTCGCCGAATACAAGACGGCCTATGAGAACGGCGATACGGAACAGATGGCCGCGCTGAAAGAAGAGATGCTGGCCTGCTTCGACACCCTCGACGAGCTGCTCGCTTCGCAGGACTACTTCCTGGTGGGCAAGTGGATCGCCGATGCCCGCAGCTGGGGCGCCACGCCGGAAGAGGCCGACTACTTCGAGTCCAACGCCCGCAACCTGCTGACCTCCTGGGGCGACAGGGGTAATCTGCTCACGGATTACGCGGACCGCTCCTGGGCTGGTCTGGTGAAAACCTACTACAAGCCGCGCTGGGAGATGTTCTTCGAGGCCGTGGATGAAGCCTTAGCCGCAGGCGAAAAGCTGGAGGGCGAACGCTTCGACACCCTGCTCGAAGCCATGAAAGACCACGAATACAACTGGTGGGCCGAACGTCCCGGCAGCTTCCCGTCGAAGCCGCAGGGCGATCCTATCGCATTAGTCCGCCGGATCATGTCCGGCAAATAGACATTTGTTGAGCCATGCAATACAGAAAGAACCGCTACGGAGAAGCGCTGTCCCTGCTGGGATACGGCTGCATGCGTCTTACCCGCAAGGGTGGATCCATTGACATCGAAAAGGCCGAAAGCGAGATTATGGCCGCTTTCAAGGCCGGCGTCAATTACTTCGACACCGCGTACATCTACTCGGGAAACGAAATGGCCCTGGGCCAGATTCTCGAGAAGAATGGCATCCGGGAGCAGGTGCACATCGCCACCAAGCTGCCCCATTATCTCATCCTGAAGTCATCGGGCATCGACCGCCTGTTTGACGAGCAGCTCCGCCGTCTCCGCACAAGCTATGTGGACTATTACCTGATGCACATGCTGACCGATGTGGCGGAATGGGAACGGCTCAAGTCCCTGGGCATCCTCGACTGGATCGCGGAGAAGAAACGGACGGGCGTCATCCGCAACATCGGCTTCTCCTACCACGGCAATACCGACAATTTCCTGAAAATCCTGAACAACTACGACTGGGACTTCTGCCAGATCCAATACAACTACCTTGACGAGTCTACCCAGGCCGGCGTCAAGGGACTGGAGGCGGCCGCCGCCAAGGGCATCCCCGTCATCATCATGGAACCGCTCCGCGGCGGCAAGCTGGTCAACCTGCTTCCCGAAGAAGCGAAGGATGCCATGGCGCGCAGTGGAAGAGGCTGGACACCCGCCGAATGGGCATTCCGCTGGCTGTATAACCAGCCCGCCGTCACGGTCGTCCTCTCGGGCATGAACTCCCTGAAGATGATTGAAGAGAATGTCGCAACAGCCTCCGAGGCCGCCGCCGGTGCTTTCACGAAAGAAGATCACGCCGTGATCGAACAGGTCCGGGAACTGATACGGAAGACCGAAAGAGTCGGTTGTACGGGCTGCCGCTACTGCATGCCCTGCCCCAAGGGCGTCGACATCCCGGGCGTATTCCGTTCCTACAATGCCATGTATGCCGAGACCAAATGGTCCGGACGCTGGCAGTACTTCCAGAACGTCGCCATGACCAAAGAGCCCACCTTCGCCTCGCAGTGCATCGGCTGCGGCAAGTGCGAAAGCCACTGCCCGCAAGGCATTCCGATCCGCGAGAAGCTGAAAGAAGCCGACCGGGCCCTGCGTCCGCTCCCCTACCGGATCGGCATCGCTCTCGCGCGCAAATTCATTCTCAGATAAACTAGAGGACTTCGCACACGACGAAGTTGCTGCCGCCGATGAAGATCAGATCTTTATCGGCGGCCATGCTTTCCGCCAGGGTCAGGGCGTCGGCGACGCGACAGGTCACGCGGCCATTCAAGCCGTGGTCGGACATGGCGTTGGCCAGCTCCGCCGCCGGCAGGGCGCGGGAGCTGGAGGCCTGCGTCCAGATGTAATGGACGTTGCGCGGCAGCAACGGTGCGATGGCGTCGACATCTTTCTCGCGGGCCAGGCCCAGGATGAAGAAAACGTTTTCGTAGTCGCAGGAGATGCGGTCCACCTGCTCGGCAACCCAGCGAAGGCCATGTGCGTTATGGCCCGTGTCGCAGATGATTTGTGCCTTGTGCTGAACGGGATCGGCTGCACGCAGCGTCTCCCAGCGGCCATGCAGGCCCGTGTTCCGGGCGGCGTGGCGGACACCAGTGCGGAAGGCTTCGAGGTCGAAGCCCAGCATAGGCTGCAGGATACCGACGGCGGCGGAGAGTGTGCAAAGGTTCCTTTCCTGGTAGTCTCCGGGGAGATCCAGGTCAGCCACCTTCAGCGAAAGACACGGCGGCGCCTCCACGGCAAAGGTAAGGAGGCTGCCGCAGGCAGCGGCCTTCGCCTCGAACACCGGACGGGTCTCTGGGGTGAATTCCCCGACGACGGCCGGTACGCCGGGCTTGATGATGCCGGCCTTCTCGCCGGCAATGGCCGCCAGCGTATAACCCAGGTGTTCGCAGTGCTCCAGGCCGATATTGGTAATGATGCTCAGGATGGGCGTGATGACGTTGGTCGAGTCGAGCCGCCCGCCCAAACCCGTCTCGATAACGGCCACGTCCACCTTCTCATCCGCAAAGAAAGCGAAAGCCATCCCGGTCGTGATTTCGAAGAACGACGGTTTGTGCTCCTCGAAAAAGCCTTGCCAGCGATCGATGAAACTTTCGACGAATTCCTTCGGAACCATCCGGAAGCCATCGCCTTCCACAATCTTCATCCGTTCGCGGAAATCCACCAGGTGCGGTGAGGTATACAGGCCGACTTTCAGGCTGCAAGCGGCCAGGCCCGCCGCCAGCATGTGGGAGGTCGATCCTTTCCCGTTGGTTCCGGCGACATGGATGGAGCGGAAGCGCCGGTGCGGATGCCCGAGCGCCGCATCGAACGCCTCCATCGTTTCGATCCCCGGCTTGTACGCCACTTTCCCCACTTTCTGGTAGGAGGGAAACTGACTGAACAGCCAGTTTATTTTATCCTCGTATGATTTCATTTCATGGACAGGGTTTGCTTGCGTCACTGGCGCGGGTGGTTCATTACTCCGGAACCCATGCCACCCTCGGCACTGTAAGAGGGAGGGGCCCATGCGTCAGCATGGGAGGGGTCGAGCGTAGCGAGACGGTTCCGGAGTAATAACCAGAGCGCCCAGCAAGCAAACCGGACTTAAATTAAACGGAGAATTGCTCGCGGAGAGCGACGTTCAGGGCGTCGGCGTCGGGGCCGCAGGCGCTGAAGTAGAACTTGATCTTCGGCTCCGTGCCCGAAGGACGCACCGTCACCTTGCAGCCGTTCTCGCTGAAGAACTGCAGCACGTTCGACTTCGGCAGACCCGTCTCTTCCGGCTTGTTGTAGTCCACGACCTTCACCACCGGCGAGCCGGCGAGTGCCTTCGGGGCCTGGGCGCGGAAGTCGACCATCATCTGCTGGATCGCCTCGATGCCGCTCTTGCCTTTCTTCGTGACCGAAAGCAGGCTCTCCTTGAAGTAGCCGTACTCCGCGTAGATCTCCTGCAGATAGCCGTAGAGCGACTGGCCCCGGTCGGCCAGCCAGGCCGCACATTCACAGAGCATGCAGCAGGTGATGACGGAATCCTTGTCGCGCACGAAACTGCCGACATTGAAGCCGTTGCTCTCCTCGCCGCCGCAGATGAAGGTCTTCTTGCCCTCGTACAGATGCTGCTTGTCGGCGATGTATTTGAAACCGGTCAGCACGTCGAAGAGTTCAACGCCGTATTTTGCACAGATTTTCTTCAGCAGGTCCGTCGTCACGATGGTCTTGACCACGAACTGGCGGCCGTCGATCCGGCCGAGTTCATGCCAGCGCGTGAGGATGTAGCTCGTGACGATCGTGGCGATCTGGTTGCCGGTCAGAAGCACCATTTCACCCTTGTCGTTGCGCACGGCGCAGCCCACGCGGTCGGCGTCGGGATCGGTGCCCAGCGCGATGTCGGCGCCCACGGCGTCGGCCCGTTCCATGACCATCCGCATGGCCGTCGGCTCCTCCGGGTTCGGCGAGACCACCGTCGGGAAGTTGCCGTCGCTCACATCCTGCGCGTCCACATGGAACACATTCGTGAAGCCCGCCTGCTTCAGGCCGGCAGGAACCAGGCGGACACCCGTGCCGTGCAGCGGCGTGTAGGCGATCTTCATGTCGCTGTGGCGCCTGACGCTGTCCGGCGAAAGGAGCAGCGACAGCTGGCTGTCGAGGAAAGCCTGGTCGACTTCAGCGCCGATGCCCTGCGGGAAGCTGTTTTCAGCGTACTTGACCTGATCCATCGAGGTGATCTTGCCCACCTCCTCGATGATGTTCTTGTCGTGCGGAGTGATGATCTGCGCACCGTCCTCCCAGAACACCTTGTAGCCATTGTACTCCTTGGGATTGTGCGAAGCCGTGATCATGATGCCGGCCTTGCAGCCCAGGTGCCGGATGGCGAAGCTGAGTTCCGGCGTGGGACGGATGTTGTCGAAAATATAGACGAAGATGTCGTTGGCGATCAGCACCCCGGCGGATACCCGGGCGAAGAGCTGACTGTTGTTGCGGCTGTCGTAGGAAATCACCACCGAGATCTTCTGATCCTTGAAATTCTTCTTGAGATAGTTGGCCAGTCCCTGGGTGGCCATGGCGACAGTGTAGCGGTTCATCCGGTTGGTGCCGGCGCCCATCACGCCGCGCAGGCCGCCCGTACCGAACTCCAGCGTGCGGTAAAAAGCGTCTTCCAGGGCTTTCGGATCGCCCTTCATCATTTCCAGCACTTCGCGCTGGGTTTCCACATCGTAACTGTTGCTGAGCCAAGACTTGGCCACTTCAAGATAATTTGCCATAGTTCTGATCTTTAAGTTCTGACCTTTAATCTTTCAAAGATAATAAAAAAGCGGTAACTTTGTAGAGATGTCGGCAGAAAACTTCATCCAATTTATCTTGGAGCACGAGGGCGACGAGCCCGAGCGGCTGCTGTTGTCGGCGGACCGCTGGCCGGCGCTCGACGTGCGACGGGCGGCGCGGATCATCGCGGCGCGGCGCAAACTGCGCGACAAGGTGCCGGCATGGCATGCCTGCCCGGCGCTCGACTACCCGGCCAGTCTGCCGCTGGAGCAGTGCAGCTCCGAGGAGACGGCCCGCTACAAGCAGGCTTTCGTGCCGGCGGGCGGCCGCATCGCCGACCTGACCGGCGGTCTGGGCGTGGACAGCTGGGCCATGAGCGCGGCAGCGGCCAGCGTGGACTACTGCGAACGGGACGGCGCACTCTGCGCCGCCGCCCGCCACAACTTTCCGCTGCTGGGCGCCGGCAACATCAGCGTGCACGAAGGCGACGGCATCGCCTGGCTGGCGCAGGACACGGAGGGCTTCGACCTCATCTACCTGGATCCGGCCCGCCGCGGGAAAGCCGCGCAACGGGTCTACGACATCGCCGACTGCGAACCGAACCTGCTCGAAGTCAAAGAACTCCTTCTGCAGCACGCGCCGCGTGTCCTGGCCAAGATTTCCCCGATGGCCGATATCTCCCGCACCCTGCGGCAACTGCCCGAAACCCGCGAACTGCACATCGTAGGCGCCGGTGGAGAGGTAAAGGAACTGCTGCTCCTGCTGGAGCCGGCGCGGCCCGCCGCGCCGTTGATCGTCGCCGCGGAAGGCGGCATCCGCTTCACCTTCCATCCTGACGAGGAGCCTGCCGCGGAAGTCCGCTATGCCGCGCACATCGGGAACTTTCTCTTCCAGCCCGCCAGGGTCCTGCGCAAGGCCGGCGCCTTCCGCCTGCTCTCCGCGCGTTACGGCGTGGCCAAGCTCGCCCCCAGCACCCAGCTCTACACCGCCGATGCGCCGGTGGACGGGTTCCCCGGCAGACGCTTCACTGTGGAAGAGGTCATTCCCTGGAGCAAGGCGGCCATCCAGGACCTCCGACGCCGCTTCGACCGCCTTGAACTGACCGCCCTGAATTTTCCCCTCGCCACCGACGCGCTGCGGCAGCGTCTGGGCATCCCCGGCGGCGGAAACCGCCACCTCTTCGCCACCACCCTCAACCAAACGAAAATCCTGATCCTCTGCCAGCCATGAGAGAGAATTATACCGAAATCGAATCCTTGTACGCCTTGCGGCAGGTGCTTTCCCACAACGAGACCCTGCGCCATTACGCCTTCCAGTCCGTCAATTTCGAGAAGAGCGGCTTCCCGATGGAAAAATACCGTTTCGAAGACTGCCTTTTCATGGGCTGCACCATCCCGCCCCGCATGTTCTACGCGATGGACGAAGCCTGCATCGTCCTGCCCCGCGTGAAGATGCCCTACAAGGTTTTCCCCAACAAACTCTACGATGCCCAGTCTCTCTACCTGCACTACAAGCCCGGCTACCACGAGACCTACTATACCTGCTACGACACCATCGTCTACGACCGGTACATGGCCATGGGCAAGGAGACCAGCGACATCAAGGAGACGCTGTGCCGCCTGCTGCACGACCATTCCATCAGCAACGCCATCGAACAGCTCGTTTCCGAGTATGACGAGAAGGACATCGTGGCCGTCATGGGCGGACATGCGGTCAAGCGCACCGACGCCCAGTATCACCAGATCGTCGACATCAGCAAGCGCCTGACCGAAGCCGGCAAGCTCATGATCAGCGGGGGCGGTCCGGGCGCGATGGAAGCCGTGCACCTCGGGGCCTGGCTGGCAGGCCGCAGCGACGCCGAAGTGGAGGATTCGCTCTCCATCCTGGCGCCCACGCCCACGTTCCGGGAAAAAGGCTGGCTCACCACGGCCTGGCAGGTGATGGACAAATATCCCCGCGACCCGCAGTTCCACAGCCTCGGCATCCCCACCTGGTTCTACGGGCACGAGCCCGCCACACCCTTCGCCTCACAGATTGCCAAGTTTTTCGACAACAGCCTCCGCGAAGACTGCATCATCTCGCTTCCCAAAGGCGGCATCATCTACACCCCGGGCAGCGCCGGCACCTTCCAGGAAATCTTCCAGGACGCCGCGCAGAACCACTACAAGACTGTGGGCACCGCCAGCCCCATGGTCTTCCTGGGGAAACAGTACTATACCGAGGAGGTGCCCATCTACTCCCTGCTGCGCGACCTGCAGGACAGGGGCCGGTACCAGAACCTGCTGCTGTCCATTACCGACGAAACCGGCGATGTCATCCGCTATCTGATGGACTTCCACCGTCCGTTCCACCCGTGGTCCGGGCATGCTTCTGATTTTGAATTATGAACCTCTTCCAACTCTTCAAGAACATCCGCCCCTTCGTCAAGCCGTACCGGTGGCTGGTGGTCATTACGCTAATCCTCACGCTGGTGGGATCCTTGATGGCGCAGGTCAACGCCATCGTGCTCGACAGAACGGTCGATGCCATCAACGCCCTGATCGGCACCAGTTTCACCTGGGCCCAGGCCGCCCGCATCATGACTATCATCTCCATCGTCCTGCTGGGCAAGGAGATCCTGTCCGCCCTGATTACCTTCGCCCAGAACTACTACGGCGAGCGCATGCGCATCTTTGTCTCGCGCGACCTCGCGCAGAGCGTCATCGAAAAGGTGCTGACCTTCCGGATGGCCTATTTCAATACCGACGAGAATGCCACCGGCAAAGTGCAGGCCCGCATCGACCAAGGCGTAAGTTCGCTGTCACGTACCGTGCAGAATTTCTTCATCGACCTGCTGCCGCTGTTCACCACGGCCCTGCTCGCCCTCATCCTGATGTTCGCAGCCAACGTGTACGTGGGCCTCGTGGCGCTGGCCATCGTGCCGGTCTACTTCTGGATCACCTACCGGCAGGCCAAACGGCTCAAGGGCTGGCGGCGCGAGATGCGCGGGCATCTCGAGACCAAGAGCCAGGGCATCAAGAACATCATCGACTCGATCAACGTCATCAAGAGTTTCAACCGCGAGAAGATCGAAGCCCGGAAGCAGCTGGACATCCAGAACCAGGTGACGGAAAACCAGATCAAGACCCGCAAGGTGGCCTTCTATTACAACGGCCTCAAGGGTTTCGTCAGGCAGGTGGGTACCGTGCTGGTCATCATCCTGACGGCCTACCTGGTACTCAAGGAATATCCGGGCATGACCATCGGTAAAATCATGTACCACGTGATGCTGTTCAGCAACGTCATCGCCCCGATCACGCAGCTGCAGCGCATCTTCGACGATGTGAACGACGCGCTCATCTACGCCGAAGGCTTCTTCAGCATCCTGAACTCCGAAAAGGACATCGAGCCCTCCGGCAGCTACCGTCCCGAAAAGATCCACGGCAAGTTCGAGCTGACGGATGTCAATTTCACCTATCCCAACGGCAACCAGGCCCTCTTCGACGTGAACATGACCATCGAGCCCGGCAAGATCACGGCGCTGGTGGGACTGTCGGGCGCCGGCAAGAGCACCGTCGTCAACCTGCTCGACAAGTTCTACGAGCCGCAGAGCGGCCGCATCCTGCTCGACGGCGTGGACCTGCGGGAGTACGACACCCGGTACCTGCGCGAGCACATCGGCCTCGTGCTGCAGAAGAACCACATTTTCGACGGTACCATCGCGGAGAACATCCGCTACGGCAAACCCGATGCAACGGAGGAAGAAGTGGTCGAGGCGGCCCGGAAAGCCCATCTCCTGGACCAGATCATGGAACTTCCCAAAAAGTTCGAGAACAAGGCTTCAGACCTGTCGGGCGGCCAGCAGCAGCGTGTGGCCATCGCCCGCATGTTCCTCAAGAACCCGCCCATCATCTTCCTCGACGAGCCGACCGCCAGCCTCGACGCCGTCGCCACCGAGCAGATCAAAAACAGCATCGACGCCATCAAGAAAGACCGCACCGTCATCATCATCTCGCACAGCATCTCCCAGATCATTGACAGCGAGATGGTCTATGCCATGAAGAGCGGCCGCGTGGAGCAGTCGGGCCATCCGGACGAAGTGTACCGGAAAGGCGGCATCTACAAGGACATCATCGATGCTTCGGCCCGCAGCCTCAACATCGAGAAGATCGCCCGCACGATCAGCCAGCCCGATTGACCCGCAGGACAGGCTACTTTTTCTTGAAGTACTCAACCAGTATCTCCGGCAGAGGCTGGTCCAGCAGATAGCGGTACCAGAACTTGTAGTCCTGCATGGAGGAGTGCATGCCCTGGTCGCCGCGGTAGCCGTGCATGCCGTCGGGGTAGATCATCAGCTCGAAATCCTTGTGGTCCTTCTGGAGCTGGTCGATCAGCTGCAGGGTGTTCTGGAAGTGGACATTGTCGTCGCCCGTACCGTGGGTGATGCGCAGCATGTTGGTCGCATCCCCCTTGTAGTTGGATACGCGGCCCATGACGCGCGTCTTCGCATACCCTTCCGGATTGTCCTGGGGGCGGTCCATATAGCGCTCGGTGTAGTGTGAATCGTAGAGGCTCCAGTCGTAGACACCGCCGCCGGCGATGCCGTACTGGAAATGCTCGTTGCCCTCGGTCACGCAGAGCGTGGTCATGGTGCCGCCGAAGGAGAAGCCCTCGACGCCGATCTTGTTCTGGTTGACGAAGGGCAGCTGGCGGAAGTAGTCGATGCCGTCGCAGAAATCCTGCACTTCCAGGATATCCAGCTGGCGGTATACCTCCTCCAGCCCTTTCTTGCCGAAGTGGCCGCCGGCACGGTTGTCGAGCGTAACCTGGATCACGCCGTGGTTGGCCCACCACTGGCTGCCCATGCTGACCCCACGCCAGCCCTCGCGGACCTGCGGATTGTCGGGGCCGCCATAGATATTGACTTTCACCGGGTAACGCTTGTTCCTGTCAAAGTCCACCGGCCAGGTGACGGCGGCCGGGATGCGGTGTCCGTCGCGCGATGTCACGTAGATCAATTCCGGCAGGGCGATGGCGTAGTCGTCAAACTGCTCGCCCTTCGTATCGTAGATCACTTTCACATGCTTGGACGGATCGACGTCGCCGGAAGCCGGTACCGTGATGAGCACCAGCTGCGTGGGCGTCCGGTAGTTGGAAGCCTGCGCCGCAATGTACCTGCCGTCCTCGGTGATCCGCACGCCCGCAAAGCTGTACGGGCCGTAGGACAGGCGCTGCAGCGCCTTGCTCTTGAGATTCACCCGGTAGATGTCCACACGGGTGGAAGCCTCGCGCTTGGCGGTGAAATAGAGGTGTTTCTTATCCACCTTGAGCAGGGTGACGCCCCAGTTCTCGCCGGTGGTGAGCTGTTCGAACTTCTTCCCGTCGTACGAAAGGAAATAAAGCTGCTGCCAGCCGCTGAAATCCCGCACGATGTAGATACCCTCCTTCGAGAAGAGCATGCCGTCCATCCAGTCGATCCAGCTGTCCTGGTGCTCCTGGTAGACCATCACCTTGCTGCCGGTGGCCGGCGTGACGGAATAGAGGCGGAAATTGTCCTGGGCGCGGTCCATCCAGCTGACCATCAGCTTGGTGCCGTCTCCGCTCCAGAAGGGCGTGCCGAAATACTGGTCCTCCTTCGGATCGAAGTCGGCCCAGACGGTCTCTCCCCCGTTTACGGACACGAAGCCCAGCTTCACCTCCGGATTCGGGTCGCCGGTCTTGGGATAGCGCGTCTGGTTGAGCGAGCCGTGCTGGCCCTTGGCCGAATAAATCGGGAACATCGGCACCTGGGAATTGTCGAAACGGTAGTAGGCGATCACCTTGCTGTCGGGCGACCACCAGAAGGCCCGGTACCGCGAAGGACGGCCAAAGATTTCCTCGTAGTACACCCAGGAGGCGTAACCGTTGAGAATCAGTTCGCTGCCGTCGTAGGTATGGCGGGTGACGTGTTTCGAGTGCACGTCGATCGAATAGAGGTCGTTATTGAGCGTGAAGGCGATCTTCGTGGAATCGGGCGACCAGGTCGGATTGACCCAGCCCGGCACCAGTTCTTCCAGGCTGGCCGGACGCATCCGCGGCGGCAGGGCCGCGGGCGTCGAGACACCTGTCTTGAGGGAATAGGAATAGGCGTCGCGGCCCACGCTGTAGCGCAGGGCTTCGTCCGTAAAATCCGCCACGAACGGGGTCGGCTTCACGATACCCTCGGGCATGCGGCCCAGCAGTTCCTCATCGGTAAAATGCTTGCCCGGAAGGGCCTGCTGTCCGGCCAGCGGAAAAGCCAGCGACAGCGCCAGTGCGATGACAAAGAATCGTTTCATATCAATTTCTTCTTCCTGATGCGATGGACAAATAATAGAGCAGCGTGGCCAGCGAGCTGAGCGCCGCCGCGATATAGGTAAAGGCCGCGGCCCGCAGCGCCTCGCGGGCTTCGTCTTCATTGGAGGGATCCACAATCCCCTTCTCGCTCATCCAGGCGAGGGCCCGGCGGCTGGCGTTGATCTCGACCGGCAGCGTCACGAAGGAAAAGAGCGTCGAGAGTGCGAACATGGCGATGCCCACCCAGATCAGGTGCGGAAAGACATTGATGAGCAGCATGCCGCCCAGCAGGACGAAGGGAACGACCTGGTTGGTGACCGAGATGACGGGCACCAGCGCAGAACGCAGTTTCACGGGGAGATAGCCCGTGGCGTGCTGCACGGCATGGCCGCATTCGTGGGCCGCGACGGCGGCTGCGGCGACATGGTTCTGGTTGTAGACCGCTTCGCTCAGGTTTACGGTATGGTTGGTCGGGTTGTAGTTGTCGGTCAGCTGCCCCCGGGTGCTGATGACCTTCACATCACGGATGCCATGGTCGGACAGCATCTGCTGCGCCACCTCCCGCCCGGTCATTCCGCTCAGGACAGGCAGTTCGGAGGCCTTCTTGAATTTCCGCTGAAAAGAGTACTGCACCACATAACTCAGCACAGCCACACCGATGAACAAGATCCAATACATACTCATAGCTTATTCCTTTTCAAAAAAATCATCCTTAAAGTTAATAAAAAATACTTTCTCCACACCGCGTGTCACCGCCGTATAGAGCCATTTCAGGTCGTCCAGCGTGAGTTCCTTCCAGAAGGGATTGTCGATGAACACGCAGGACCACTGTCCGCCCTGCGACTTGTGGGCCGTAATGGCCGTGGCGTATTTGATCTGCAGGGCGTTGTAATACGGATCCTCCCGTACTTTCTGGTAGCGCTTGCGGGCGTTGCGCTCGTCGGCGTAGTCCGCGTTCACCCCCTCCCAGAGCGCGCGCTGCTGCTCACTGCCCAGCGAGGGCTGTTCCGATTCGAGGGTGTCGAGCACCACCTTGGCCGTCACCTCCACATCGTTGTAATCGGGAAACGAGAGCACCGCCTCGGCGAAATGCAGGCCATAACGTTCCTCGTGGCGGGACAGCCGCATCAGGCGCGCCACGTCGCCGTTGGCGATGAACTCGAGTTCAGGCACGCCGTCGAGGAACTGGTAGCAGTTCTTGACCACCATCAGCTTGTCGCCGCGGGAAAGCCGTTCCTCGCGGTAGAGCACCGAAGCGCGGATGCCCGCGTTGTAGCGGTTCGCCCGTTTGTTGGAACGGCAGAGCACCACGATGTCGTCGAGCCCGTAGCGGCCTACCGCATCGCCGATCTTCTCGATGAGCTGGCTGCCGTCGATCCGCTCCACGTCGTCGAAACCCGCAAGCCGGAGCCTGGGCGTCTCCACCCGTTGCGCCTCGATGAGCCGCCGGAGGATGGTGGCGTTGGTCAGGATGCCGGAACCGGCCGCCTGCCGCACCACCGTGTCGAGATGGGCCGTCATCAGGGCCCCGTAGCGGCCCAGATAACTTTCGTCCAGGGCCGGGCTGTGATCCAGTCCGACCGGCGGCAGCTGGCCGCGGTCACCGATGATGATGAGTTTATCGTCGACGCCGCTGCGGACGAAGCGTACGAGGTCGTCCAGCAGGTCGCCGGAGCCGAACACGCCCCCGCCCTGGCTCGTGTCGACCGAAATGAGCGAGGCCTCATCCACGATGAAGAAGGTATCCTTGGCCTTGTTGAAGTCGAGCTGGAACTCCCCTACACCGTCGTGCATGGACTTCTGGCGGTAGATGTGCCGGTGGATGGTCGAGGCCTTTTCGCCTGTAAAGCCCGACAGCACCTTGGCCGCACGGCCGGTCGGCGCCAGCAGGACAAAGCGGTACTGCAGTTCCTTGAGCGTCCTGACGAACGCCGCGATGGCGGACGTCTTGCCCGTACCCGCGTAACCGCTCACCAGCAGCAGGTCGCAGGTCTCGTACTGCATGGCGAAGTCGGCCAGCGTGTCGAAGAGACGCTCCTGGCAGGGCGTCGGCGGATAGCCCAGGTGATGCCGGAGCCGCTCAGAAAAAAACTGCGCCACTCCCATCAGGCACGCTTTCTATAAAGGACGAACACCAGCAGGATGGAATAGATGCCGAGACGACCGATGATCATCTGGAAGCCCATCAGCACCTTGACGGCTTCCGGCGCCATGGCGAAATTGCTCATCGACGAGCCGAAACTGCCAAAGCACGGACCCACGTTGCTCATCATCGACACCGAAGCGCTCACAGCGGTCAGCAGGTCGATGCCGAAAGCCGAATAGACGACGGCCATGATCAACGTAAGGATGAGGTAGAGCAGCACGTAGAGCGAAACACTGGAAAGCATTTCACGGTCGACGGCCTGACCGTCGGACTTGACCTGCACCACGGCCGTCGGATAGGCCATCTTGATGACCTGGGCCCAGGCGGCCTTGAGCGTCAGGTAGACGCGGTCGGAGCGCAGACCCGACGTCGTGGATCCCGAACAACCGCACTGGAGGGCCACATAGAGCAGGAGTATGATCGAAAAGGTCGGCCATACATTCGTATCGGTGGAGCCGAAACCCGAGGTCGAGATGGTGCAGACCACCGTGAAGAAACTGTGCCGGAGGGCCTCCGCCACGTTGGGGATGGTGCCGCTCGTGACCAGATTGACCGCGATCAGGAGGGACACGGCCAGGATGGTGGACAGGTAAAACTTCGTGACGGGGTTCTTGAGCACCTTGAAACTGCGCGTGGCGAAGGATGCATAGATCAAGCCGAAGTGAAGGCTGGCCACAATCATGAAGAAGATCAGGACCCACTCGATCAGCGGCGAGTCATACGCCGCAATCGACGCGTTCTTAGTGCTGAAACCGCCCGTCGCCGTCACGCTCAGGGCGTGGTTGGCGGCGTCGAAGAGCGGCATGCCGGCCAGGAGCAGGCTGAGGAACGAACAGATGGTGATGCCGGCGTAGACGGTCACGACCACGCGGACGAACTTGTTCGACTTGTACTGGTAGTTGTTCTTGGAGATGTCGTCCACGCCCATCTTGCTCATCTTGAAGCGCACCGTACCGAAGGACGGCAGAATCATCACAATGAAGACCACGACGCCCAGGCCGCCGATGTAGTGCGTGGAAGAACGCCAGAACAGCAGGCCTTTGGGCAGGGCCTCGATATCCTCCAGCACGGTCGCACCCGTGGTCGTGATGCCCGAAGCGCTCTCGAACCAGGCGTTCACCAGCGAGAACTCCCCGCCCCAGAGCACGAAGGGCAGCATGGAGAAGATGCAGCACAGGAACCAGGATATCAGCAGGATGGCCAGACCTTCCTGGGTATTGATATCGCGATGGCGACGGACAAAAACGAGCGGGAAGATGCCGACCATCATGGTCAGGATGGCACTGAGGAGCAGAGGCGAGAACGAAGAGTCGAAACCGTCGAGCACCGATACCAGTGCCGACAGAAACATGAAGCTCGCACAGCAGATGAGTGCGATGCCCACATTCCGCGATATCACGCCCCAGTTCATCGCTCCAGTTCCCGTTTATACGATTGATTCTGCTCCACGATGTCGCCGACCGCTTCGTTGAGCTCTTCCAGCTCATCGTCGTTGTCGAGTTTCACGGCATAGCTCCGGCCGTGATAGCGGTATCCCTTGATGCCGGCCGTCACGCGGAGCAGCGGATTGATCACAAAATAGTTGAGGTAATAGTTGAAGAGCAGCACCATGATCAGGCCCACCAGCACCGACACCACACCGGGCATCAGGCTGCGGTATGTGCCCTCGCGGATGTCCTGCGAGTTCTCTACCAACGCGTCCTGGCAAATGGAAGTCAGCTGTGTCATATAGCCGCGGAACTTCAGGTACACGGGCTGCAGGCGGTTGAAGTACCAGTGCTGCCGCTCCGCATAGTCCTGCTCCCACATCTGCTCCGCTTCGGAAACCACCTGCATGTATGCGGAATACGCATATAACACCGAATCGGCGGCCGCCCGTTCGGCGGGCGTGACGAAACTGTGGCTCAGGTTCTCGAACGAGGCCACCAGTTCTTCGCCCTGGAATACCGAGATGTCCGGGCGGGACGATTCGCCGGCCAGCACCAGGTTGTTCATCAGGCTGACATTGTACTGTTCCGACACGGACAGCAGTTTGCGGGCCGAATTGATGCTGCGGATGTTGTCGGCGATCACGCCGGTCACATAGCGGTTCATCCGCGTGAATTCGTAGACGGAAATCAGGCTGGAGAAGAACAGGATGGCAGCCAGGATAATGCATCCCAGCAACACCTTGCGCTTGACGCCCATCCGCTTGAATCTGATTCTGGGTTTCAATATCTTCATGATATGGACTGTTCTATATACGGTCAGGGTCGATATCGGTTTCAAATACTTTGGTGGCCGGGCCGGTCAGGTAGACGTCCTGGCAGCGTCCGTCGTTTCCGGCCAGGAAATCGACGGCCAGGTTTCCGCCCAGGGTACGGATGGCATAGCGGACACGCTGCTTCCCGTTCTCGTCGATGACCGTACAGCCGGGGACACCGCGAAGCCACGAAGCGATGGCCGCCGCCGTGGAGCCCGTGCCGCAGGCCCATGTCTCCGCTTCCACACCCCGCTCGTAGGTACGGACGAAGAGTCCGTCGGGCTCCGCTTCCACGAAATTCACATTGGCACCGCGCGGAAAACGCTTGTCCCAGCGCAGCCGCTTCCCTTCCGTGGCCACGTCGAACGAAGCGAGTTCCTTCACCCATTGCACGAAGTGGGTCGAACCTGTCTCCAGCAGCCAGCCGTCTTCATATTTCTGTACCTGGTCCACGTCAATCATCTTCAGACGCACGGTGCAGCGGTCCGGCGAGAACGCCAGCAGCTCGGCGCGGTGATGGCCGTCGCAGGCCTCGAATTCAAAGCGGTGGAATCCCATGAGCGCGGCGAATGCCACCAGGCAGCGGCCGCCGTTTCCGCACATGGTTCCTTCGGGGCCGTCCGCATTGTAATAATGCATCTCGAAATCGGCGGCATCGCTGTGGCACAAGGTCATCAAGCCGTCGGCGCCCACGCCGAATCGGCGGTCGCACAAGCGGTTGATCAGCTGCGGGGTGAGGAAATCCGCTTCTCCGCGCCGGTTGTCGACAATCACGAAATCATTGCCGGCACCCTGATATTTATATACGTGCAAAGGTCTCATACATGTCTTTTGCAACGCCCGCCGACGCATTTGCGCCGCCGAGCACCTGTTTCAGTTCCGCATAATCCGCCGCCATCCGGCTGCGGCAGGCATCGTCCCGCAAAAGCCGTTCCAGCTCCCCGAACATGCGCTGCGGCGTGGCGTCGTTCTGAATCAGCTCGGGGACGACGGGCCGGTCCAGCACAAGATTGGCCAGGCTGATGTATTTCACATGGACGGTAAGGCGGGCAATCGCGAAGGTCAGCGGGTGGAAGCCGTAGCACACCACCTGCGGCGTCCCCAGAAGCGCTGCCTCGAGGGAGGCCGTTCCGGAGCAGACCAGGGCCGCCTGGGCCTGGTGAAGGATGTCACAGGTACGTCCGAAAACCAGTTCGATGCGCGAGTCTGCCGGGAGGTAGCGCCGGTACTGCACCTCCGTGAGCGACGGGGCGCCGGCAAGGACGAGCCGGAAGCCCGCCATGCGCGGATCGGCCGCCATCAGCTTTTCCAGCGCCACGAAACGGGGCAGCAGGAATTCTAGCTCCAGTTCCCGGCTGCCGGCCAGAAGCGCCACCACCGGGTCCTCGCCCACCGGTTGGAAATCCCTGGCAGCCAGCTGTTCGACCAGCGGGTTGCCGAAATAGCGGGGTTCCAGGCCATGTTCGCGGAGCCAGGGCAGTTCGAAGGGAAAGATGCTGTACAGCGCGTCGACGTCGCGGCGGAGTGCCTTTACGCGCCAGGCCTTGTGGGCCCACACCTTCGGGGCGATGTACCAGGCCACGCGAAGACCGTGCCGGTGCGCGAAACGCGCGATTTTCAGGTTAAAACTGGGATAGTCGACCAGAATCAGCACGTCGGGTTGCCAGGCGAGCAGGTCGCGCTGGCAGAACGAGAGGCGCTGCAGGATCGGCCGGGCCTTCTTCAGCACTTCGACCGCACCCATCACAGCCGTTTCGCGGTAGTGGCGCACTTGGGTGCCACCGGCCGCCGCCATGGCGTCGCCGCCCCAGAAGCGGACGTCGCACGCGGGATCCTGCGCGTAGAGGGCGCGCATGAGATGCGCGGCGTGCAGGTCGCCCGAGGCCTCACCGGCTATGATGTAATATTTCATCTTGCCTGTTACTTGTTTTCCAGTTCGTTGTCGAAATTCCAGAGTTCACGCAGCCGCTCCATCTCTTCGTAGTCGGTGGTGTCGATCTGGTGCGGCACGACCGAGATGAAGCCCGCGTCGAGCACGTGGTGATCGGCGTCGGGATCGCCCACCGGCTCTTCGTCCTCAAACTCGCCCACCATCCAGAAATAGTGCTTGCCACGCTTGGTCACGCGATGGTCAAACTCATTGATCCACCGGCCCCTGCCCTGCCGGGCGGCCCGGATGCCCCGGATCTGTTCCAGCGGAAGGTTGGGGAAGTTGATGTTAAGGTAGACGCCCTGGCGCAGGCCGTCTTCCAGGACCCGGGTGACAAAGCGTCGGCCATAGTGAAGCACCGCCGTAAAGTCGGGATCGTCGTCGTGCGTATTGATGGAAAAGCCGATGGAGGGGATGCCATAGATGGTCCCTTCCGTCGTGGCGCCCAGCGTCCCGCTGTAGATCGAAGCGGCGGAGGCGTTCGAGCCGTGGTTGATACCCGAAACCAGCAGGTCCGGCATACGGCCTTCCCATTTGAAGCCGTTGATACCCAGCTTGGCGCAATCCACAGGGGAGCCTGTCAGCGTATAGACGCGCAGCGATCCGAGCTCTTCTGTCGCGGGTTCCTCAACGGGCTTTTCAAGCATCAGCGGCCGGTCGAGCGTAAGAGAAGCGGACTTGCCGGACTGGGCTTCGTAAGGAGCCACGACCGTTACGTTGCCGAATTCCCGCAGCATCTGGTACAATACCTGAATGCCTTTCGCCCTGAATCCGTCGTCATTAATCACCAGTATTTCTTTCCGGGGGTTCGTTTTGTTCACGCAGCGTTCAAATTTTTTATTCAACCCACAAAGATAAGAATAATAACAAAAATTATTCTTACATTTGCACGCCTGAAAAAAGGAAGAATCAACTTAATCAATATTAGCACAATGGAAAAAATTAAAGTAGGTATCAACGGCTTCGGACGTATCGGCCGTTTGGTTTTCAGAGCCGCCCAGAAGAGAAACGACATCGTCGTCGTCGGCATCAATGACCTTATCGATGTGGAGTACATGGCTTACATGCTCAAGTATGACACGATGCACGGCCAGTTCGACGGTACGGTCGAGATCAAAGACGGCAACCTCGTGGTCAACGGCAACTGCATCCGCGTGACTGCTGAAAAGGATCCTGCTAACCTCCGCTGGAACGAAGTGGGCGCAGAATACGTGGTCGAGTCGACCGGTCTGTTCCTCACCAAGGAGAAAGCCCAGGCCCACATCACCGCCGGTGCCAAGAAGGTCATCATGAGTGCTCCTTCGAAGGATGACACCCCGATGTTCGTCTACGGTGTCAACCAGAAGAAATACAACGGCGAGGCCATCATCTCGAACGCCTCCTGCACCACCAACTGCCTTGCGCCGATCACCAAGGTGCTCAACGACAAGTTCGGCGTGGTCAACGGCCTCATGACGACCGTCCACTCCACCACCGCTACCCAGAAGACCGTCGACGGTCCGTCCGCTAAGGACTGGCGTGGCGGCCGCGCCGCTTCCGGCAACATCATCCCGTCTTCCACGGGTGCTGCCAAGGCTGTCGGCAAGGTGATTCCCGAGCTCAACGGCAAACTCACCGGCATCTCGATGCGCGTCCCTACCCTCGACGTTTCCGTGGTCGACCTGACCGTCAACCTCGCCAAACCCGCTACGAAGGAGGACATCTGCAAAGCCATGAAAGAGGCTTCGGAAGGTGAACTCAAAGGCATCCTGGGTTACACGGAAGACGCTGTCGTCTCGAGCGATTTCCTCGGCGACGCCCGCACTTCCATCTTCGACGCCAACGCCGGTGTCTACCTCACCGACACCTTCGTGAAGGTGATCTCCTGGTACGACAACGAGTGGGGTTACTCCAACAAACTGCTCGATATGCTGGCCTACACCGCCAACAAGTAATCGTTCCTTACAGAGTTTTCGCTGCGCCCGGGTGTGGTCCCGGGCGCAGTTTTTTTTGTCATTCCGGGCGAAGCGATGCATCTATTTCATAATTTTGCAATCATGAAACGAATCTGCCTCCTTCTTCTGCTCCTTGCGGCCGCCGCCTGCAGTCCGAAAACGGCACCGGCCGGCAGCCAGCGGGATTCCGACATTGTCATCCTCTACGACAACGACGTGCATTGCGCCGTGGACGGCTACGCCAAGATGGCCGCCCTCAAAGCAGACAAACAGGCCTTGACGCCGTATGTGACCCTTATTTCCGCGGGAGACTTCGTGCAGGGAGGCAGTATGGGCGCCGTTTCGAAAGGCGGCTACATCGTCACGATCATGAACGCCGTGGGCTACGACTTCGTCACCCTCGGCAACCATGAATTCGACTATGCCATCCCGCGCCTGAAGGAATTGACCGGCATGCTCTCCGCCACCGTGCTCTGCAGCAACCTGATCGACTTGAAAGCGGGCCGACGCATGTACAAGGCCTTCCAGCTCGTGGACTACGGCGGCACGAAGGTCGCCTTCATCGGCGCCGTCACGCCTTACAGCTTCAATTCGTCCACGCCCGCCTTTTTCCAGGACAGTAAGGGCAACTACATCTACTCGCTCTGCGCCGACACGTTTTACGACATGTTCCAGAACTATGTCAACGATGCGCGCAACCAGGGCGCCGACTACGTGGTCGCCATCACGCACCTGGGCGACGACGTGGAATTCGATCCCATCAACTCGCAGGAGCTGGCCCGGCAGACCTACGGCATCGACGTGATTCTGGACGGGCATTCGCACAGCCTCGTGCCGGAGCGGAAGCTTACCGCCAAGGACGGCAAGACCGTGCTCTATTCCCAGACAGGCGCGTTCTTCGACAACCTGGGCGTACTGACGATCTCGCCCAAGGGCAAAATCAGCCTGCAGTTGATCCCGACCAAGGACTATGCGAAGGAAGATCCGCGCGTCAAGGCGGTCACGGACAGCCTGAGGCAGGAATACGCCTTGCTGGGCGCCCGCAAGATCGGCCGTTCAGAAGTCATGCTCCCGGCCAAGAATGAACATGGCGACTGGCTGGTGCGCAATGGCGAGACGTCGCTGGGTGACTTCTGCGCCGACGCGCTCCGTGTCACGCTGGGCACGGACATCGCGCTTCTGGGCGGCGGCTCGCTCCGCAAGGACCTGCCGGCCGGCGATATCAGCTACGACGACATTTTCTCTGTCTTTCCCTTCAACAACACGACCTGCACCGCGAACCTGACGGGCCAGATGATCCTGGACGTGCTGGAATACGGCGTGGCGGCCTACCCTGTCGACTTCGGTGGTTTCCTGCATGTGTCCGGCCTTGTCTACACCTTCGATCCTTCGGTTGAGAGTCCCGTGGTCTTCGACGTGAACAAGGCTTTCGTCAAGATGGACGGCGGGCCGCGCCGCGTGAGCGACGTAAAAGTCCTCAACCGCGCCTCCGGCCAGTATGAGCCGATCGATCCGGAGCGTAGCTACTCGGTGGGCAGCACGAACTATCTGCTCCGGGATGGCGGTGACGGCTACGAGATGTTGAAAGGGATCGGCCACGACACAGGTACGCCCGATGTCGAGCAACTCGAGAAGTATATCGTCAACGATCTCCACGGCAACATCCGCTCCGCCCAGTACGGAAAATCTGCCGGAAGGATCCTCATCAAATAATCGCTGACTTCTATTCTTTTTTAAGTTCCGTCGCCGGGTTGGTCCGGGCGGCCTTCAAGGTTTGCCAGAGCACGGTGCCGAAGGCGATGGCCAGCGACAGGATGATCGCCGCCACAAACACCCATCCGTAGCCTTCAACGCGGTAGGCAAAGCGCTGCAGGTATACCTGCGCGGCCCAGATGGCCAGCGGGATACCCAAAGCACAGGCAATCCCGGTCAGAATCATATAACTGCGGACATTCCGCCAGGTCTCGTGCGTCACATCAGAGCCAAAGACCTTACGGATAGCAATCTGCTTCGTATTCTCGTCAGCGAAGTAGGTACTCATGGCCAGCAGGCCCAGCAGCGCAATCAGCACGGAAAGTACTGCAAAGAGTTCCACAAGCCTGAGCGTCCGGCGTTCCGGTTCCAGTTGCTTGTAATTGAGGTCGCGGACAAAACCATAGCGCCAGGCTGGTTCTTCCACGCCGGCAGTTTCCAGGCGGTATTCCCGGTAAGCTTGCCGGATGGCTTTGTCGTAAGATTCGTCCTCTCCCGTGGTGCCGATGAGCATGCAGTTGGCATATCTGAGCTCTTCGGCCCGGGTCACAATGACGCTGCCATTGGGATTCTGACTACTCTCGGAGGCTGGCCGGGCGGGGAAATCCGTTACCACACCGCCAATGAATTCCGGCTGGGCACCGTTCATATTGATTCTCCGCGGGAATACGGTAGAGGTATCCGACACGGCGGCTGCGTTGAAAGCACTGCGACTCATCCAAAGCGAATACGTCAGCGGATGACCGAAATCTTCCTCCACCTCCAGTCCGAGCAGTTTGAAATATGTGGAATCACAAAGGATGATGGGCATATTCACGCGATGTTCTTCGTCCAGCCTGACCCCCATGGTCATATTGATGAGTCCCGGAATACCGCGCCCCACGCCTGCCTTTGTCACAAAAGGCAGCTGCTCCACCTTGTCTTTGAAGAGTTTCATCATATCGTAGTCTCGCGCCGAGTACTCGATGTAATAGAGATTCTCCGTGGCAGCGTGCATAGGCCGGGTGAGCATATGGCGCATCTGAACCTCCATCACCAGCGCCAGGGCAATCAGAAAGACCGACAGGACGTTCTGCACCACGATGAATACCTTGCTCAGTACCATTTTGTTACGCCGCCGGAGCGTGCCCTTGATCACGTCGATGGGCTCGTAGCGCGAGGCAACGATGGCCGGAAGAAGACCGCAGACGGTGCCCAAGAGAAGGATACCGACGATGTACGCCAGGATATACCCCGGCGTCATCATGAAGGACAGTCTTACGCTGGTGTCTCCGATGCCCAGCATCAACTCGTCCGGGTCGCTGGTGGAGACCAGGCTGTTCATCATCGGCACCAACAGGTCGGCCAGCAGCAGCGCTGCTCCGAAGCAGACTGCGGTGAAAACCACGGATTCGCTGATATACTTCCAAAGAATGCCGGTTTTGTCGGCTCCCAGCAGGCGCCGGGTGGCCATTTCCTTGGACCGCTTGCCCGTAAGCGCGAGGCTCAGATTCACATAGTTGAAGATGGCCGACAATAATAGCAGAAGTACGACCACCGTCAGGAGCCTGAGCATCTGGGCGTTGCCTTGCCGGGTGAGTCCGTTGCTGTTCCCTGTGGCAAAGAAGGCCTCGTCCATGCGGTAAGCTTTCCAGAAATCCACCTTCTCTTGACTCCAGATGGCGTCGTAGTTCTTGTGCAGCAGCGCTTTCACTTTGGCCCGCACATCGGCGGGATCTGCATCTTCGCGTATACGGAACCAAGTAGTATAGTTGCCGATACTGCCGAAGTTCCGTTCCCCCTCTGCGGCCCAGGTTCCCGAAATGTGCGTAATGATGTCGTAAGGCAGGAAGAAGGTCCCGTCAAAATCGGCAAAAACGCCTTTGATGGTGCGTTCCGATTCGTCTATATGAATCGTGCTGCCGAGAAGGCTCCCTCCATCTTTGGATAGTTTCCTGGCCAGGGATTCACTGATGAGAACATCATTCTTACCCACAAAGCCCTCAGCACTGCCTTCTACTAAGCCATATTCCGGGAACACCTTGAAGAAGTCGGCATCGGCCTCCATGCCGGAGCACTGGAGCAACTGGTTTTCTTCGCGGATGAGCGGCTGCCACAGCATAGCGACGTGGGTAGCCGCCTGGACCTCCGGGATATTCATCTCCAGCTCTTCCTTGTCCCAATAGGTCAGGCCCAGGAACTCGTCGCTTCCCAGCACAAAGGTCCGTTTCCATTCCGGTGACTCGTGCGCCACTTCATACTGCTGCACCACGTAGGAGCCAATCAAAATCACAAACGCCAGACTTACGGCCAGTCCCACCGCCTCGATGGCGGTGTAGAGCTTGTTGCGGGAGAGAAACTTCAGATAGCTTTTCATATTTTCGTTTTTACTGCGGGTAGCGTCCCATTATTTTGCAGGGTACCTTCAAATTCGGCCTTTTTTGACGGTAACGTCCCTCTTTTTGGGACGCTACCGTCACTTATTCGTTCTTCAATGATTCCACTGGATTGGCCCGGGCAGTCTTGAGGTAGTGATACAGCACCACGGCAGAACACAACGCCCCCACAATCACCAGCGCCAGCAGGAATACCGATGGCAGGAAGCCTACCCGGTGGGAGAACTGCTGCAGATAGTATCGCACTACCAGCCAGCCCACGGGCGCCGCAATCACGTAACAGATGGCCACCGTCCGCAGATACAGCATCAGGCCCTCCGACGTGATCTGCCCCATATCGGCCCCGAACACCCGCTTTACGGAAATCTCCATCCGCTTGTACTGCACGTCCATCAGCACCTGGCCCCAGATGCCCACCAGCGACAGCAACACCGCCAGCAAGGAGAACAGCCACACGGCCAGACGCAGGCGCTCCTCGCCGCTGTACAGGTTCTTGCCGATGGCATCGTAGAACAGGATTTCAAACTGCATTGTCGGGTCCATCTCGGTCAGGACGGTCTGGATCTTCTCCACGGCTGCCAGACGGTCCGCGCCCTCGGCCAGCCGGATATGGGCAAAAGGCATCGAAAAGTAATCCTGCCCGACCACCTGGAAACCCACTGGCCCGTCGGCTTTCCGCAGGGATGTGATGTTCACATTGTTCACGAAGCCCACGATGGGCGCGCCTTCGCCGAATTCTTCCGGATATACCTTTGCCTCTGCTCCGTATTCCTTCATGTCCTGGGTGAAAAGGATCGGACCCAAATCATTTTCCCGGAAGCCACGCCCCTCAAGGATGTTCAATCCCAACACCTGCGGGAGGCTCCAGCTACAGTAAATCATGCTCATCATCACCGGCCCTTTCCCGAAATCGACGCCGTCTGTGGAATAGATGTCCGAGCCGCCGACGATATCCATGGCGTAAGCTACGTCTTCCACTTCGGGAAGGGTGCACAATCGTTCCCGAAGCCAGTCTGCCTTGTTCCGGCCGTTTTCTCCGCCGATATCCACCACGGCAAGGTTATTCTTTTCGTAGCCGCAGGGATACTCTTGCATGAACTCGCTCTGCCGCTGCACGAACAGGACGAAGATGAGCAGTGCCGTGGAAATGACGAACTGAACGCCTACTAGAATGGCCCGAAGATTCTTTCCTGAAGCCGAAAGGCCGTAATTGCCTTTCAGGATCAAGGCCGGTTGCCCAGAGGTCGAATAGATGCCCGGCCAGATACCGGCAATGAAACCGGTGGCCACCGCGACTGTCCCGACGAACAGCAGCAGGCTCCAATGCTTGCCGAAGGAAAAAGACTGCATCAGCACACCCCGGGTCAGCAGTGCATCGGAAACCGGCCCCAGCAACAGGGCGGCCACGGTAAAGGCGCAAATGCACCAAATGACCGCCTCCGCTACAACCAAGGCACGCAGCCTTCGTGTCGATGACCCCAGGATCTTCTGGAGGTTCACGCTCCGGATGCGCAGCGGCGTCAGGGCCACATAGAAATTCATGAAGTTGATCAGGCCGATGCCCAGAATCAGGATGGCGATTGCGATGAGCAGGTTCAATTGCGAACGGCTGCCGCTCTTGTAGATGTTGCCTTCGTTCCGGAAGTATATGCTGGTCAGCGGCACCAGTTCGATGGGCGTCAGCCAGCCCTCATGCGGAGCGAAGTCGAAACGGGTATTGAATTCGTCGGCCACGGCCTGGGCATTGGCGGCATCGTCGAGCAGCAGGTAACATAAGAAATTGGCTGCGCCATAGGATCCTTTCTGCACGTCTCCGACGGCCATGTACAAGTTGTTTCCGATCTGCGTGTTGGCCGGCAAATCCTCATAGACGCCCGTCACCGTGGTTTCGCCGGGAAGTTCCCGATACTTGACATCCATCTTCAACAGCTTGCCGACTGCAGGCTCACCGGGAAACAGATTCTCAGCCAGCGATCTGGGGATGATCACGGAGTTGGGACCTTCCAACGCTCGTGCGTCGCCCTCGACCATCTGAAGTCCAAACACATCAATGAAGCGCTCCGAGGCGAAGAGGAGCTCCCGCTTGAAACCAGTCGACATCTTGCCTTCTTCGGCCACACTGAAAAAGACATCTCCGAAGAAGGGGACCAGCGTGCACCCCGCCTCGATGTGGGCCGATGAACCGATGATATCATCAGCAAAGCCTCGCGGCAGGATGTTCCTGAACAGCGACTCATCACCTTTCTTATCGGCCCGGAAAACCCGGTCGGCCGTCGGATGGCACTTGTCAAAAGACAGCTCATAATCCGCCTGCAGGAATATCAGGGCGAAGGCAAGCAACGCCGCCACCAGTCCCGTGAAGTTCAGGACCACCGCTACTGGATACCGGCAGATCAGACTCTTTAGGTTTCGTAGTATCATATCACATTCGTCATCCCGGGCTTGACCCGGAATCTCTTTATTCTTTTTTCAATTCTATGGCCGGATTCGTCTTTGCCGACTTCAATACCTGCCAGATGACGGAGACAAAAGCGATAAGCCCGGTGAGCAGCACGGCCACCACGAAAATCCACCAATAGCCTTCCAGCCTGTAAATGAAATCTTTGAGGTATTCCTGCGCGGCATAGACCGCAATCGGAATGCCGATGATGCAGGCTATCCCTACAAGCACCATGTATTCGCGTATCGTTCTCCATGCCTCGGTGTCCATTGTACCGCCGAAGACCTTCCGGACGGCAATGTCACGGGATTTTTCATCGGCATAATAGGTACTCATGGCCACCAGGCCCAGCAGAGCGATGATAATGGAGAGGAGCATAAAGATCTCCACCAGCCTCATATTGTTACGGGCCGGTCTCCAGGCCTCAGCGATATTCTCGTCAATCCAGAAAGCTAAGCTGCCGTAGTTCTGCTTGCCCTTGATATAGTTTTCGTAAGCGTCCATGATCTGCGCTTTCGCCGCTTTCCGGTCCGGGGTGGTTTCTATGACCCATCCGGCGAAAGGAATGTCATCAGAGCGCATCAACGAAACAATGGCATAGTCTTCTTCTCCCATATTGGCACTGTTGGTCGGAAAGGATTTGAAGACGCCGGCAACCTGTTCGCATCCCTTCGTCCGTCTGCTCAACGTGCCGCTGATGTCATGATAGTCAGTATCGAACCCAGTAGCGGCAAAACTCTTGTCCGAGAACCATACGCTGTTGAATTGTGGCGCATGGAAATCCTCCAGAATTTCAAATCCGAACATTGAGAATGCAGTACTGTCCAGCCTGATCAGCATGTAGAGGATGTCCTGTCCTTCCCGGGTTGTGCTGTACTGGCCCATATTGATACTGCCTGGCACACCTGAACTCTTTCCGATCCGTCTTACGCAGGGAAGCGCCTCAAGGGCATCTTTCAAAGGAGCATCGTCTTCGCCGGAAAAAACTTTGAGGAAGAAGATGTTCTCGATGTTGCAGTTCATCGGTCGCTCCTGTGTCTTTCGCATTTGCGCCTCCATCGTGACGGCCAGCGCTATCAGGATGACGGCCAAAGTGTTTTGCAGCACGATGAAAACCTTGCTGAACACCATTTTGCTCTTGCGCCGGTATCCGCCTTTCATCACGTCCACGGGTTTGTAGCGGCCTGCCATCAGGGCCGGGAAGATGCCGCAGAGCGCTCCCACAAGCAGAATGATGACGATATATGCCAATACATACCCCGGAGACCAGATGACTTTTATCGGGATATCCGGATTGTTCAAGAGCGCATTCATGGCCGGGCAGAAGGCCTCCGCAAGCAAGAGACCGGCAGCAAAGCACATGGCGGTAAAGGCGATGGATTCAGCTACGTACTTCCAGATAATGCCGCCTTTTGATGCTCCTGACAACTGTCTCACAGCCATTTCTTTCGCTCTCTTTCCGGTGAGAGCGACAGACAGGTTGATGTAGTTCAGAATGGCCGAAAGAAGGAGCAGAAGCCCAACCAGCATCAGAATTCTGAGTGTCGCTTTGTCTCCATGTCTGAAAAATCCCTCCGTCTCCTTGAAAAACAATTCATCATACCTTGAAAGTTCCAGATGTTCAAAGAAAGCCTGCCCATAGATGCCTGAATAAACATCTTTGCAAACGGCTTCCAATTTGTCATAGAATACTTTCCTGTCTGTCCCGGGCCGGACCTTGAGTAACGTGACCGTGCTGCCATAGTTGTCGAAAGGCTGCCAGTCGTCTTTGTAAACAGCAGCATTGAGGAATATATCATAAGGCTTGATGACCGTGCCCTTCAGGTCGTCCAATATGGCACCCACCACATAGCTGTTCCCGCTGATGTCAAGGGCGTCACCCATCGAAAGGCTGTATTTTTTGGCAAAAGAGGCCGAAAGAATGACATGGGTCGGAGCTGAAAGCACATCTGCGGAGCCTTCTACAAAACGAAACTGAGGACATATCTCAAAGAACGCCGGTTCTACGCCAACGCTTTCTGCCTCCGTATTCTCTCCCCGAATGACTGGATGTACAGCTACATTGCACATCCTGGAAACGGACTCAATTTCCGGAATGTCCCCAATGGCATCAGGGAAACCATACGTCAGCGCAGGGAATCCCGGCGTCCCAGGCACATAAACCCGCTCCCGGTCCGGATGCTCCCGCGTCACGGCATATTGCTGCCATACATAGGAACCTATGATGATCACAAACGCCAGGCTCACGGCCAGCCCCACCGCCTCGATGGCGGTGTAGAGCTTGTTGCGGGAGAGGAATTTAAGGTAACTTTTCATACTATTCTTTTTTCAACTCTACAGCCGGATCCGTCTTCGCGGCTTTCAAGGTCTGCCAGAGGACGGAGGCGAAAGCGATGAGCGTTGCGATGGCCACGGCGGCGATAAAGACCCAGCCGCAGCCGGATACCCGGTACGGATACGGCTCCAGCAGCCGGGCGGCCAGATAAATGGCGATCGGGACAGCGACAAACGCCGCGATTGCCAGCAGCGTGAGATACTCCAGGACCGACTTGCGGACCTCATCCTGCATCGTGCTGCCGAAGACCTTCCGGATGGCGATATCTTTCGCGCTCTCGTTTGCGTAGTAGCTGCTCATGGCGGTCAGGCCCAATACGGAAAGCAGCAGGCTCAGCAGCATGAACACTTCGACGAGCTTCAGGCGCGCCCGTACCTCCGTCAGGCCCTCCGAAAGGATATCCGAAATGTAGCCGAACATATAGGGTTTCTCCTCGATTCCCAGGTATTTCATACATAGTTCCTGGTGAAGATCTTTCAACTGGCGTTCGGCCTCCGCCCGGTCACCGGTCGTCTCGATCAGCAGGCCGTACAACTCCTCCACGGGGCTGATGATCACGTAACTGCCCACGTCCGAGCCATAGGAAAGCACATCGATCGCCGCAAAGTCGCCGATAATGCCGCCGAGGGATTCGCCCAGCACGTGGTGGTATTTCAGGTTCTCGGTATTCCGGTCGATGCCGAAACGCGTCATCTCCTGCTCGGAAATCCACACGGTACCTTCCACCGGTTCCTGGTACCTTTCCCGGACATCGAAACCGAAGATGTCAAACGCCGTACTGTCGCAGGTGATGATGGCCATCTTGATCTTACCCTTGTCCTTGTCTTCCGATTCCCATTCTTCTGCCATTCCCGGGAAATAGGTGCTGCGACCGATCCGGTTGACACAGGATAGGGATGCCGCCTGCTCGGCAAAGATGTCACGCAGATCCCAGTTATCAAGTTGTATGTAGAAATCACCATCCACATCGACACCCATCGGGCGATGGGCCATGTGCGAGACCTGCAGGCCGAGGATCAGGGCGAGGGCCAGCAGGATAATGGAGAAGACCTGCTGCAACACGATGAACACCTTGCTGAACACGTGTTTGTGCCGGGCGCGGTACTCTCCTTTGACCACGGCAATGGCTGGCATCCGCGTGCCGAGCCAGGCCGGCAGGAGACCCTGGATTACTGAGATCAGAACAATAAACAGAGCATAAACAGCCAGCCATCCCGGGGTGTACTGTACCATCACAGGCACGACGGCACCGATGATCCGGTTGAACCAGGGCGTGCAAGCCTCGGCAAGCAGCACTGCCAGCAGGAAGCAGATCGCTGTGAAGGCGAAGGATTCCAGGAGGTAGCCACCGATCAGGGCCTTTTCTCCCGCCCCGAGGATCTTGCGGGTGGCCATCTCTTTGGCGCGCTTGCTGGAAAGCGCTACGTTGAGGTTGATGTAATTGAATATCGCCGACAACAGAAGGATGATGGTGACCAGCAGGATGACGCCCGTGAACAGCGGGTTTCCCTGTCGCAGGGACTGGTTGTTGGCGGGCGAGAACCAGATTTCGTCATAACGGATCAGGCCGCTGTCGTTCAGGAACTCCCTGGCCCCGAATACCTCGAATGCCCGGGCGACCAGCGTGTCGGCCTTAACCTCCAGCGCCGCCCGGTCGGTTCCCTTCCGGACTTTGACGAAGGGAATGACGTCGAGCATATACGGAGCGTTTTTCCGGTTGGTCAGGTTTTCGATGCTGGAGATGATATCGACATCGCCGAAGATGGGATTGGGCGTCTCCTTGACAATGGCCGCAATCGTATATTTTCCGTCGAGGGTCCTGCCCAAGGCTTGCTCCACCCCGCCCAAGCTGTTTGCGAAGGCGCGGCTGACGATGACATTGGAGATATCCGTGAGCACTTCGGGGCCGCCGTAGTCGAACTCGGCCGGAAAGATGTCGAAGAAATCCCCACCCACCATATAGCTGCTGACGTGGTATTTCTGCCCGCCAACTTCAGCTATATCTTCCTCGTTCTGTCGCGCCTTCCAGAACATCGCGGCTTTTTCCACTTCGGGAATGCTCTCTTTGGCCTGGTAGGCGAAACCCCAGGACTGGCCGATGCCAGAGCGTGTTCCGGTCGACCGGTAGAAGGTATAGACATCCTGATAGTCCGGCACGTTCCGCGTCATCAGCCGCTGTTGCCACACAAAATGCCCGGTCAGCAACACAAACGCCAGGCTCACGGCCAGCCCCACCGCCTCGATGGCGGTGTAGAGTTTGTTGCGGGAGAGAAACTTCAGATAGCTTTTCATGTCGTTGCTTCAAATTTGGCTCCATCCTCATTTGGGCCTTTATTTGAGGATGGCGGCCTGTTTTTTCGGCTTCCATCCTCAAGACAGGTCTAATATGAGGATGGAAATCTTATTCATTCTTTAGCGATTCCACTGGATTGGCCCGGGCAATGCGGAGGCAGTTCAGGACTACCACGCCCAGTACAATCAGCAGCACCAGAGCGGCTCCGCCGATGAAATACAGCGGATTGAGCGATACCTTTTCGGCAAACTGCTCCAGCCACTTGTGCGCCACGAAGTAGGCGGCGATGCAGGCGATGACAGCCATCACGGCGGACAGTTTCATGATTTCCCTGGCAAATACGCGCAGGATGTCCCGGGTGGTGGCGCCGTTGATCTTTCGGACAGCCATCTCCTTGCTGCGGCGCAGCGATTCGTCACGGATGAAGCCGATGAGTCCCAGCAGCGCGATCAGCAAGGAAAACACGGCGCCCAGCGCCATCGTATTGCGCATCTTCTTGCTGTCGGCGTAGGCGGAACGCATCTGCTCTGCATAAGAAACGATGTTGATTTCCTTGTCCGGCAACGCTTCCTTCAAAGCGCCGCGCACTTTCTCGAGCGCATCCGGGCGTACCTTGAAGAGGGTGTGCGGCAACCAGGAGTTCATACTTCCAATCTCACCATAGAACAGGGCACTGGGCCGTTCATCCACATACTGCAGGTTTCCGATCAGATAGCTCTTGTAAACCCCGGAGATGGTGAAATAGCTCATTTCCGGATTTTCCTGGCTGTCGTGGCCGGTGATGAACACCTGCTTGCCTACAGCGCCGTCGGACCAGTCGGTAAAGTCGGACATCCGGGCCACAAATTTCTCGTCAACAGCCACTTCGCTGGAGTCCCGCGGCGCCCGGCCATCCAGGAACTGGATGCCCAACAGCTCGTAAAACTCCGGAGAGCATTCATACTGATCGGCGATGTTGAACAGTTCTTTATATTCGCCGGGAAGAGAGACGTTGTCCCCACTGGATCCTTGATAAGGCAGATTGTAGCTGGCCGCTACGCCGCTTACCTCGGGGAGGCTCTTCAGGGTCTGGTAGGCCCTTAACAGTGCCTGCCGGTCTCTGTCAAACAGGTCGAAGTAGTACAGGTTCTTGTAGTCATAACCTGTGTCGGCGTGGGACACCTTCTGGTACTGGCGGCCGATGAGGATCATCATCACCACCAGGAACACGTTGATGAGCACCTGCACGCCCAGCAGACCCAGCTTCCAGCGGCGGGAATTCTCTGTATAGTTCTTCAGCGCCGCATAGACCGGAATTCGCTGGTAGAGTTCGGCTGGAACGACGATCGAGATGATCAGCACGAACAGGACCAGCAGGCCGATGGCCACGATACTCTGCGGCACCAGCAGCGTCTGGAACGGCACGCCCAGCAGGTTCTCAATAATCCCGCGTCCAGCGAAGATGATAATGGCGGCCAGGCCCAGTGAAAGAATGATATGCAAGAGGGCCTCCTTCGTCAGCATTCCGTAGATATGCTTGCTTTCAGCGCCATAGCACTTCCGTACGCCCACTTCCTTGGAGCGCTTCACCAGGGATGAAATCACGATCAGGATGTAGTTCAGCAGGCTGATGATGATCAGCAGCGCAGCGACGATGGACAAGAGGATCACTTGCGTCTTTACTTCCCGGGAGGAAGTGTGCATCGTGCTGAAAGGGGAGAGGAAATAGCTCAGCTGAAGGCCCATCGCCTCAATCTGTTCCATAGGTTGGTGTGCCTCCTGCATCTTGCGAATGGCATCGGACAGCGTAGTGGGATCAATGCCCGGCATCAGTCTTACATAGCCCCGATATCGGTCGTTACCCAGCCAGTTGTCCGTGCTCTCCTTGTTGTAGGTGGTCATCGAAAGGAGGATGTCGTAGTCCAGGCTGCCGTTCTTCGGGAAGTCCTCAAAGACACCCTCGATGGTCAGTTTCAACTCTTCCACATCGGCATTGGCGATCTGCTTGCCGATGACGGAAGATACGTCATTCCGGGCCTGACCCGGAATCTCCTCGGCCAACTTCTCGGCAAAGCTCCGGCTTACCACCACACAGCCCCATTTCCCCAGCGCCTTCACCGGATCTCCTGCCAGAATAGGCCGGTCAAATACTTTGAAAAAGCACGTGTCGGCACAGACAAGGGTCCCTTTGAGTTTGTTCCCTTGTTCGTCCAGGTAGGTGTCGCCGTTGAAAATAAACGTCGTACGCGTACCCGCCTCTACGCCTGGAACTTCCTCCATAAAGCCCACGGCTACGCCGCCACTGACCTGGCCATAATCTTTCTCGTCCCCATTCTGTGAGTACCAGGTCCGAATGGTGTACACCCGGTCGATATCCTTGTAGAAGCTGTCGTAACTCAGCTCAAAGAACACCTTGGCAATGAGCACGATGCCCACGGCCAGCCCTACTCCCAGGGACAGCACCTTGATGATGATATCGCTTTTTGTTTTCATTCTCTATTCAGCTGCTTGTTGTACAGTACTCCTGATGTCCAATATGAGGGGACGACAGAAGCATTTTACCCCCTATTTCGCCGCCGACGTCCCATATTTTGGGACGACAACAGCACTTAAAGCTCATTCTTAACGTCGGAGACAATCTGGCCGTCGAACAGGTCGATCGTGCGCTGGGCGCAGGCGGCGTCTTTCTGGGAGTGGGTCACCATGACGATGGTGGTGCCCTCAGCGTTGAGCTCTTTCAGGAGGTCCATCACTTCCTTGCCATTCTTGGAATCCAGGTTACCGGTGGGCTCATCGGCGAGGATCAGCTTCGGGCCGGCGACGACGGCACGGGCAATGGCCACGCGCTGCTGCTGACCGCCGGAGAGCTGCTGCGGGAAATGCTGGGCGCGGTGGCTGATGGCCATGCGCTTCATGATTTCGGTGACTTTCTGCTTGCGCTCGCCGGCGCTGATGTTCAGGTAACGCAGTGGCAGTTCGATGTTCTCATAGACATTGAGTTCATCGATCAGGTTGAAGCTCTGGAACACGAAGCCGATGTTGCCCTTGCGGAACTTGGTGCGCTCTTTTTCCTTCAGGCCGCCGACTTCAGTGCCGAGGAGTTCATAGCTGCCGCTGGTGGGATTGTCCAACAGGCCCAGGATATTCA
Source organism: uncultured Bacteroidales bacterium (assembly GCA_947168065.1). GTDB lineage: Bacteria > Bacteroidota > Bacteroidia > Bacteroidales > UBA932 > Cacconaster. Next base: position 120,154 of record CAMVKH010000002.1, on the reverse strand, counting down.
GCAGCGTGGACTTGCCGCAGCCCGACGGGCCCATGATGGCGACGAACTCGCCGTCCTTGATTTCAAAGCTGACGCCATTAAGCGCCGTGGTCTCGATTTCTTCCGTCCGGAAGATCTTGGAAAGGTTGGTAACTTTAATCATAATTATTTGTGTTATAATTGTTTGTTCTATTGTTAAAGATTCTTCACTTCGTTCAGAATGACAGGCCAACATTCAGACTGTCCTCTTTGTCATCCTGAGCCACCTCTTTGTCATCCTGAGCCACCTCTTTGTCATCCTGAGCGTTAGCGAAGGATCTACTCATTCTTCAACGATTCTACGGGGTTGGCATTGGCCGCTCTCCAACTTTGGAGCGTGACGACGGCCAGGGTAATGGCGGCAACTGCCAGCAGCGCCACCAGGAAGATCCACACTGGCACGGGTGCCTGATAGGCAAATCCCTTCCGCCAGGCGGTCATCAGCCAGTATGCAACGGGCGCTGCAATCACGAAGCTGGCACCGGCCATTATCAAGTACTTCTTGTTTATCATCTTCAAGATGCTGCCCACAGTAGCGCCATTCACACGCCGTACGGCAATCTCTTTGCGGATGAACTGCGTCTCAAAGAACACCAGGCCGATGATGCCGATGATGGCAATCAGGAGCGCCACAAGGGAGGCGATGGTGATAAGTTTTCCCAGCGACTGTTCGCTCTGGTACATTTTCTCGATACTCTCATCCAGATGGCTGACTGACACCATATGGGGTTCCCGTCTGGGGTCGAACTTGCAGACGGCCTCTTTGATGTAATCCGATACCTCTTTGAAATCGGCCCCGGGCGTAGCCCGCACGTACATTTGTGCGAAAGACCGCCACCCATCTTTGCCCCAGTTATAAAGTACCAACGGGCCCATTGCATGTTGCAAACTCTTGAAATTGAAATCCTTCACAACACCGATAATCTCGCAACTAGCCACGTGGCCGTACATCAGGCTTCCGACGTGGTACTGTGGAAACATCTGCATGAAGGTCTCATTGGGAATGATGCTGCCGGCCTCATTCTGGTTGTCAGACTCACGGAAATCGCGGCCATCTGCCAGTTGCAGGCCAAAGAATTCCATAAAGTTGACATCGACGGGCAACACTTCCATAAATACCTGGTTGCCATCGTCCCCGGGACGGCTCCAACCCATCTTCTGGTCTGAGACAATCTGACCGTCAGCGAAAGTCACGGCTTCAATGGAAGGATTCTGAAGCAAATGGCTCCTCAGGGCGTCTTTCTGGTTCCCGGCCTGATATCCGCACCAAGTCTGAAGGACGCGCGCTTCGTCGAAGCCCATGTCCTTCCCCATCATAAACTTGGTCTGCACGCCCACAAACAGGGCCATCAGGATGAAAAGGAACGACAATACAAATTGAAGCCCCACAAGCATATTGCGAAGAGCCTTTCCCTTCACGCTGGTTCCATAAGAACCTTTCAAGACCAATGCGGCAGGCTGGGATGTGGAATACAGGGCCGGGGCAAGACCGGCGATGACGGCCGAGATCAGCGCCACGCCCAGCATCAGCGCCAGGATGCCGACATTATTCTTCAGTGACAAGCTGTCCGACACATACGATGCCCAGGAAGTTCCTGCCACTACGTGCATGATGAGGCAGGCAACCGCAAATGCAATGAGCGCGATAAGCCCGGCGTGCATCAGTTGCCGTCCAATCAGCGAGCCTCGTCCTTCGCCCAGCACTTTTCGAGTATTGATGCTCTTGATGCGGAAAGGAATCTCCGCGAAAGCGAAATTGATAAAGTTGATAATGGCGATGATAATGAGCAGGATGGCAATCGCGGCCAGCGTAATGGTAATCGCCTTGTTGGCGCTGGCGATATTGGCCCTCACATCACGCTCAAAATGGGCATTATGCAGGTTAACGATACGGAATCCTCTGCGGAATTCATCTGTCTCATCGGCATCGTGATCGTCACCGTATTGTTCCAGAATGGTATTCACCATCATCCCCTCCGTTTCCTTGGCCCGGCACGGGTCTTTTATTTTCAAATAAGCGGCGAATGACCACTCATTGGGCGAATCAAGGCAATCGTCCCCCAGATTGACAAGCACGCCATAGTGCATGCTGAAATTTTGGGGCAAATCCTTAAAGACACCAATCACACGGACCTGCTCGCCACTACCGGCCTTAAAATTTTTGCCGATGGCGCTCTCGTTTCCGAAGAATGTCTTCGCATATTCCTCGCTCACGACAGCTGTCTCGCCTGCGGTGAATTCCCGCGCCGAGCCCTCTACCCACTCAAATGGGAACACGGAGAACATAGAACTGTCAACTCTTGCAGAAGGAACGGTTAGTACCGTCTCTTCACCGTCTTTGTTTAGAGTCGCCTCCTGGGGCATCCATCCAAAGGTCCCCACCGCCTCGATATTGGGGCTGGCCGCCTTGGCGGCCTCTATGATCGGCCGGGAAAAAAAGGTACTATACAGCCCTTTATCCATCCAGTTGTTCTCCATCCGGAACACCTGAGAGTGCCCTTCGAAATTGGCGTCATAGGTCGTGTCCCAGCGGACCTGCACCATCAGGATCATCGCAGCGGCGAAGGCCACGCTCATCCCAAGGATATTGATCAGCGTCGAAACGCCTGTCTTTCTGAATACTTTCATAGAATTTATTCTTTTTTCAAGGCCTCGGCGGGATTGGTCTGTGCGGTCTTGATGCTCTGGTAGAGTACGCTAATCGCAGCAATAATGGCAACCGCCAGTCCGGCGAGGGCAAATATCCACCAGTGGAGGTCAATACGATGGCCGTAGCCGGAGAGCCAGCGATTCATGATGAACCAGGCAATCGGCACGCCGATGACGAAGGCGATGCCCACCATCTTCATGAACGACAGCACCAGTTCCTTCAGCACGCCGGAATAATCGGCTCCGAAGACCTTCTTCACTGATACGCTACGAATCTCCTGCTGCATATAGTATGAGCTCATGGCAAAGAGCCCAAGGGCGCTCACCAGGATGGACAACAGCGTGAAGATGATGACAATCTTGAGCACCCGGCTTTCGTCACCGAAGCCGTCTTCGATCATTTCCTCAATATACTGGGCTTCGAAGAGCCTGCCCGGAAATACTTCCCCAGCTATGGCTTCCACCCGCTTTTTCGCGGCTACCTGGTCTCCGGTCGTTTTTACAATCAGCACCCAGGGGTAATTGTCATCGGGATACTCCCCGTGATTGAAAATCATAGCAGCGCTCTGGTCGGCCTCCAGGGGACGGATCTTGAAATCGTAATAGATGCCCCCAATCAGGCGTGTACCATTCTTGGCAGATTGGAATTCCGTCGCTGTCTCGTCTATGCCAATTTGCTTGAAAGCGTATTCATTGAGCCAGTAGGCACGCTGATGATTGTCCTGTTTCACTTTCAGACCAAGGATTTCGAAATACTTATCGTCTCCTTGGATCTGTTGGAACGATACCCAACGGCCATCCGGCAGTTCCATCGTCCAGTTGTTCGTTCCTCCCAGCGGAATGCCGTCGCCCTGACCAACTTCCTCCACGCAGGGTTCCGTGCGCAGGCGGTCCAGCAGCGGCCGGATCTGCCCGGTCTGGCCAAAGGCATTGTCAACCACAAGAATGTCTTTCGTATTGTAGCCCAGGTCGGCAGAAATCATATGCCGGATCTGGAGGCCCATCGTGAGAGCGCTCACCAGCATCACGACGGCCACCACATTCTGGATGATGATGATGACTTTGCTATAGACCGTCTTGGTCTTGAGCCTGAGCGTACCGCGCACAATCTCGATGGGCTGCGCCTGTTGAATCAGCAGGGCCGGTACAATTCCTGACAAAACACCGAGTATCACGATAAAGCCCAGTACCAGCAGCACATTGACAGGCGTAATTGCCTTGAAAATGGACACCTGGTATTCCAGCAGGCGGGAAACCGCCGGACAGAGCGCCTCCGCCAGCAGGATGGCCAGCAGCATCGAGATGCCGCAGATGAGCGTACTCTCAGAGATGACTTTCAGGAAGATGCTGCGCTTGTCGGCACCCACCAGCCGCCGGGTGGCCATTTCCTTGGCACGGAAGCCCGTGAGGGCGGTGGTCATATTGATATAATTGAGCACTGCAAATGCAAGGAGCAGGATGCACATCGCCAGCAGCAGGTTTACGAAACTGCGGTTCCCGAACTGAATGGTCTCCGTCCAATCTTTATTCCCATCATCCAGGAAATACATGTTCCTGAGAGGAATCAGCCGAACATTATCGTATTGGCTCTTGTACACCCAGAAATTCTCTTCGCACCAATCCAGGATGTCACTCTGCCTAGCCTGAAGGTCGGCGCCCGGATAGGCCATCACAAAGCAGATGCCGCCTCCGGCGTTGCTCATACTTTCATTATGGGCCGAATTGATCTTGGGCATAATTTCGCCCCGCATCAGTACGTCCGGAGCTTTCAGGATGGAGTTCCCGAAATCTTCATAGACGCCGCAGACAGTAAGCGGATAATCCGCATTATCATTCAAGGTTATGACCTGGCCAATAGGATCCTTGTCCCCGAAATGGGCATTCGCAAACTCCCGGCTCACCATGCAGCGGTCCCAGGACACGAGCCAGTCGGCCTTATTGCCTTCCACCAAATCATAACTGAACATCTCAAAAAAGGTGCTGTCCGCCGCCATCGTGCTGCCATAGACTCGTTCTCCGTTAATGTTGAATGCTGCCGCCGATGCGATGTTGGCCACGCAACACCCCTTTTCTATTTCAGGAAAGTTGTTCTTAAGATGCTTGTCCAGCCAATAGCCCATATTTACGTTATCTTCGCTGGCAACAGCATAGATCCGGTCCGCATTCTTTTGGAAAGAATCCGTGGAGAGCTGCCGTTGGATATACACCGCCAGCAGGAGCACGAACGCCATCGACACCGTAAGACCCACAAGGTTGATAGCCCCGTATAACTTATTCTTTTTCAGAAAATTCCAGAAACTCTTCATAGCTTAGAATACTAATACATCACTATCACCATACGTGTCATACCCGGAAGTGATGACCTTCTCACCGGGCTCCAGGCCCTCGAGGACCTCGTAGTACTGCGGGTTCTGGCGGCCAATGCGGATCTCTCTTTTGACGGCTTTGGTGCCCTCTTTGTTGACGACATAGATCCACTTGCCGCCGGTCTTCTGATAGAAGGTGCCGCGGGGGATGATGACGGCTTCTTCGGGCTGGCCCAGCTGGAGGTTGAGGTAGTAGGTCTGTCCGGCGCGGATGTTGTCGGGCTGCTCGCCGTCGAACTTGAAATCGGCCTTGAACTTGCCGTCACGGACCTCGGGATAGACTTTCCGGATGAGGGTGGAGTAGGTTTCGCCCTGGCGCTCGAAGGTGGCGGACAGGCCTGCGATCACGCGGTCAATGTAGTGTTCATCGATTTGGGCCTCAACCTTATACAGACCCACGCTGTTGATCTGGCCGATCTTCGTGCCGGCAGCAATGGACTGGCCCAGGACCACGTCCAGCAAACCCAGTTCACCGTCGATGGGGGCCTTGACGACCAGGTTGGATTTGCGCTTGCGGATCATCTGCATGTTCAGCAGCATATTGTCAAGGCTTTCTTCCATGCGGTCAATCTGGGTGCCGCGATACAGGCTGTCCTGCTTGGAGCGTTCGCGGATCAGTTCATATTTCTGTTGTGCCAGCCGATAGTCTTCTTCAGCTTTCAGGTAATCTTCCTTCGCGATGAGTTTGTCCTCATAGAGGGCTTTCTGCTGCTCGTAAGCGCGCTTCAGTCGCTCCACCTGCGTGCCGTACTCCAGCACATTCTGGCGCACGTCCAGTTTCTGCTGTTCCATCTGGATCTGCGTATTGCGGAGGATGTTTTCCTTCTCGGCCAGTTCGGCTTCGGAATTCAGGATCTGCAGGTCCAGGTTGTCGTTATTCAAGATGAGAATGGCATCGCCGGCCTTCACCGGGGAACCTTCCTCGATGAGGATCTTCTCCACGATACCGCCTTCCTGGGGCGAAAGCTGGATGGTCGTCATCGGCTGTACGCGCCCGCTGATGCGGATATAGTCGTTGAACTCGCCCTTCACGGCCGTGCTGACCGAGATCGCGTCCTTGTCGACGCGCAGCGTCTTGTTGTTCGGCCGCGCAATCAGATACACGATAAACACCAGCAGCAGCGCTCCCAACCACCACGGCAGGGCTTTTTTCGTAAACGCCACGCGCCAACCTGTTTTCTTCTCGATAATCTTATCCATATTTTTAGATTCTTCGGTCACTTCGTTCCCTCAGAATGACAATGATGTCATCCTGAGCGTAGCGAAGGATCTATTGGTTAATGTATTCAACACCATTGTAATACCGCACCACCGCCTGCTTGATGAGATACTTGAACAGGGAGTTCATCTCGTCAGCACGGGCGCGGATGTAATTGTTCGTTGCCGTCTGGTATTCGATGGAGGAGATCAGGCCCTGCTCCATCTTCTTGGCATTGAGCTGGTAAGCTTCTTCCTGCACAGAGGCTTTCCGGAGCGCCTGCTCATAGGCGGACAACGCGCCGTCCCGGTCCTGCACGGCCCGCTGCACCTCGGAGGCCACCTCGCGCCGCTTCTGGTCGTACTCTGCATTCATCTTTTTGAGCGCGTTGCGTTTGCGCGCGATGTTGTCGTGGCCCTGGAGACGGTTGTAGATGGGGATCGACATCGAGAACTGGATGTATTCACCCTGGTTGTTCCAGAACTGATCGCGGAAGGGAGCGACCTGGATGTCCTTGCCGGGATAGTTGAAGTAGCTGGTACTCCAGCCCGCGTTGAGGCTCAGGCTCGGCAGCAGCTGCCAGCGGGCCGTCGCCAGCTCGCGCCGGGCATTTTCCACCTGCCAGCCGGCAATCTTCACCCCGGGATCGTTGGCCAGGGCGTAATCGACGATCAGCGACTCTTCGGTCGCACCGGGCTCCCGCAGAAGGGCCGCGATGTCATCCTGGACGTTGGCGAAGGAATTGAAATCCGTCACGATCACGAGTTCCTGCTCCACGGGCCAGAACATCAGGTCGCCGAGGTTGGTGCGCTGGTCGGCATAGTGGTTCCGTGCCTCGATGGCATCGTACTGCCGGTCAGCCAGCTCAGCCTCCGCCTGCACCACGTCGGCGTGGCTTTTCTGGCCCAGTCCCTCCTGTTTCTGCAGCTTCCGCAGCGTGGCTTCCGCCACCGAGACCTGTGCTTCATAGATATCACACAAGCGTTTGTAATAGACCACATTGTAGTATGCTTCCATGACAGCCAGGCAGATATCGGCTTCCACCTGCTTCTCTTTCGTCTGGCCGATAGCCAGCGCGGTTTTGGTGATTTTCATGTTGTTGACCGCACTGAACCCGTCGAACAGCGTGATGCCCGCTCCGAGGGAATAGCCGTTGTGGAAAGAGGTTTCCGTGACATAGATATTGGTCTCCGGGTCGATGCTGCGGCCGAAATTGTAGTAGGCATAGGTGCTGCCGTTGATGGTCGGCGTGAACGCCTTTAGCACGGCGTTGCGCCGCGCCACCTGTGCATCCCCTATCTCCGCCTGCTGGATCCGGATTTTCGTCGAGTTCGAAATGGCATAGGTCATGCAGTCGCGCAGGGTCATCTCCTGACCCCGGGCCTCCGTCCCGATGACGGAGGCCACGGCAACTAAAGCAATTCCTATGAAAAAAAAGATTCTGTTCATGTTGTTTTCTTCCTTTACACCCGGAAAACAACACCCGCCGTGCCAAAACAAGTAACAACCTGATTTACAATCAACTAATTAGAAAACAAAAAGTGTAAAGCCTGTCAAGACTTTACACTTTCTTTACAACTGTCTTTACACTTTCGCCTATCGGAACACCAGCTGGAAGACCGTCCGCTCCGCGTCGCTCCGGACGAGGTCGATGGTGCCGTTGTGCTGCCGCATGATCTGGCGGGCCAGGGAGAGGCCGATGCCCGAGCCTTCCTGCTTGGTGGTGTAGAACGGCACAAAGATCTGTTCCTGCGCGGAGACCGGAATCGCTTCGCCGTCGTTGGCCACCAGGATGATGGTCTCATCCTCTTCCCCCATCCGCGCGCTGATGTCGATGTGCCGGGCCCCGGCCTGCAGGGCATTCTTGATGAGGTTGATGAGTATCTGGGAAATCTGGCCTTCGTCGGCATAGATCATCAAGTCGTCCTCCTCCGGACGATACAGGCAAGTGGCGCCACAGCTGGCGGCATACTCGCTGTCCAGCGAAATCACCTTGTCCATCAGCTCTTGCAGATCGATGGCGTGACGGACCGGCTTGGCCACGCCGGAAAGCTGCCGGTAGGTCTCCACAAACTTGATGAGGTTCCTGGACGAATCACTGATGGTGTCCAGCCCCGTCCGGATATCCTCCTTGCGATAGTCGTCCTCTTCGATCGATTTGGACAGATAATCGCTCAAGGAGGCGATGGGCGACACCGTATTCATGATCTCGTGCGTGAGCACGCGGATGAGCTTGGTCCAGGAATCCTGCTCGTGGGCCTGGCGCTGTTTCTCGAAGATGGTCCGGATGCGGTTCAGCGTACGGTTGAACTTATTTCTGTCCTGAAAACGGAAATTCAGTTCCCCGTCCTCCATCGCATCCATCATGTAGGCCACCTTCTTGATGTCCCTCCGGCGGGTCCGGAGGGTCGCAATCACTGCCGCGATGACGGCAACGATGACGCAGAGAAGGATGATTTGCCAGGTGGACATAGATTACAGCCCGTATTTCTTCATTTTGGCGTAGAGCGTAGGGCGGCTGACGCCCAGCATCTTGGCGGCAGCAGAGATATTGCCGTTGCAGCGTGCGACCGCTTCGCGGACCTGCCGTTCCTCGTCTCCCGTCATGTCAGGTACCACCCGGACATCCAACTGAAAATCTTTCGGAGCCAGGACCGTTCCTTCCGACAGGATGACCGCCTTCTCGACGCAGTTCTGCAGTTCGCGGATATTGCCGTTCCAGCGACCTTCCGTCAGCATGGCTGCCGCATCGGGAGCGATGCCGCGCAAAGGCCGGTGGTACTTCCGGGCAAAGCGTTCCAGGAACAGCTCCGCCAGCGGCACGATGTCCTCCCGGCGTTCCCGGAGCGACGGCAGTGCGATATGGACCGTATTGATTCGATAATACAGGTCCTCGCGGAAGCGTCCTTCCCGGACCAGTGCCGCCAGGTCCATGTTCGTTGCGCAGATGAGCCGGATGTTCACCGGAATGGCCTGCGTGCCACCCACGCGCACCACGTTGCGGTTTTGGATCACCCGCAGCAGCTTGGCCTGCAGGTGCAACGGAATATTGCCGATTTCATCCAGGAAGAGCGTGCCGCCGTCGGCCTGTTCGAACTTGCCCACATGATCCGTGTGCGCATCGGTGAAAGCGCCTTTCACGTGGCCGAACAATTCGCTTTCGAACAGCGTCTCCGTAATGGCGCCTGCGTCAACGGCGACCATCGGCTTCCCGCTTCGGAGGCTGTGCGCGTGTATCTCCCGCGCCAGCACATCCTTGCCGGTACCGTTCTCGCCCGTAATCAGGACGGTGGCATCGGTCGGGGCAATCTTGTCGATGGTCTTCCGGATGGCTGCCATCGCCTTGGAACTGCCCCAGAACATCGGGCTGTCGCCAGCCGGTGCATCGGCCTTCCGTTCATCCCGCCCCATCGCCTTCCGGGCCTTGTCCCGCGCTGCGGTCAGCACCTCGATGAGTTTGTCGTTGTCCCAGGGCTTCACGATGAAATCGAAAGCGCCGCGCTTCATGCCTTCCACCGCCAGCTGGATGTCGGCATAGGCCGTAAACAGCACCACTTCCACTTCCGGCATCATCTTCTTGATCTCCCCGGCCCAGTAAAGGCCCTCATTTCCCGTATTGATCGAAGTGTTGAAATTCATGTCCAGCAGCACCACGTCGGGCCGGAAATGCTCCAGCATGCCGACCAGTGTCCTCGGAGAAGGCAGCGTTTCCACCTCCGAAAAATGCGCCGGCAACAGGATCTGCAACGCCTGGCGGATGCCGGCGTTGTCATCTACAATAAGGATTTTTCCCTTTCTGAGCGTCATAAGCGAAGCCAAAATTACAAAAAACTCCCCACTTGCGCTATCAGAAAAAGATTATATTTGTAGCAAGTAAAAAAGAATCCATCATGGTTGAACCTGTCTACTCCCCTTCCTCCAACCGGTACGAAACGATGAACTACCGCCGCTGCGGACGTTCCGGCATCCAGCTTCCCGCCCTTTCCCTGGGTCTGTGGCACAACTTCGGCTCCTACAAACCCTTCCAGGACGTGAAGGCGATGGCCCACTACGCTTTCGACAAGGGCATCTGCCACTTCGACCTGGCGAACAACTACGGCCCGGAATACGGCACGGCGGAGGAGAATTTCGGCCGGCTGATGGAGGCCTCCTTCCGCCCCTACCGCGACGAGCTGTTCATCAGCACCAAGGCGGGCTGGGACATGTGGCCCGGTCCCTACGGCAATTTCGGCTCCCGCAAGTACCTGATGGCCAGCCTGGACCAGAGCCTGCGGCGGATGAAGCTCGACTATGTGGACATCTTTTACTCCCATCGCTGGGACCCGGAAACCCCCATTGAGGAAACGATGCAGGCGCTGGTGGATGCCGTCCGCCAGGGGAAGGCGCTGTACGTGGGTCTGTCACGCTATCCCGCCGACAAGGCGCAGGAAGCGTACCGCTATCTCGCGGCGCACGACGTACCCTGCCTGCTCTATCAGGACCGCTACAACATCATGGACCGCGTTCCGCAGGAAAAGGGCCTGATCGACCTCTGCCATGCGCACGGCGCCGGCTTCATCGCGTTCTCGCCGCTCCAGCAGGGCCTGCTGACGGGCCGCTACCTCAACGGCGTCCCGGCCGATTCCCGCATGGCGCGCCGCGGGTCTTCCCTGCGGGAAGAAATGCTTACGTCCGGCATGCTGGAAGCGTTGAAAGCGCTGAACGAACTGGCGCTCCAGCGCGGGCAGAGCCTCGCCCAGATGGCCCTGGCCTGGCTGCTCAACGACAGCCGCGTGACCTCGGTCATCATCGGCGCCAGCTCCGTGAGCCAGCTGGCGGACAACCTCCAGACCCTGGACAATACCGCGTTCAGCGCCGCGGAACTGCAGCGCATCGAGGAGCTCTCTGCTCCCATCCAGTTACGGTAAAGGCTATTTCAGCAATTCCGGGCGCAGGGCCTTCGTGCGGGCGAGGGCCTGTTCGTCCTGCCATGCAGCGATTTTTTTGGGGTCGCCCGACAACAGGACTTCGGGCACTTTCCAGCCGTTGAATTCGGCGGGACGGGTGTAGACCGGCGGGGCCAGCAGGCCATCCTGGAACGAGTCCGAAAGAGCGGAGGTCTCGTCGCCGAGGGCGCCCGGCAGCAGCCGTACGACGGCGTCGGTAATGATGGCGGCCGGGATCTCACCGCCGGAAAGCACGTAATCCCCCACCGTGATCTCGCGCGTAATCAGATGCTCGCGGATGCGATGGTCCACGCCCTTGTAATGGCCGCAGAGAATCAGGAGGTTCTCCTTGATGGACAGCTCGTTGGCAACGGCCTGTGTAAAAGGCTCCCCATCGGGCGAAGTGAAGATGATCTCGTCGTAATGACGCTCGGCCTTGAGCTTCTCCATCAGGGTATAGACCGGCTCAATCATCATCACCATGCCGGCGTCACCGCCGAAACTGTAGTCGTCGACCTGGCGCCAGCGGCCCTTGCCGTATTCACGGATATTGTGGACGTGGATTTCAACGAGCCCTTTGTCCTGGGCGCGCTTGACGATGGAATAGCCCAGCGGGCTCTCGAGCAGTTCCGGAACGACGGTCAGAATATCGATTCTCATAGGCTTTTCTTCGGTCCCACAAAAATAGCGATTATTTATAAAAAAAGACTATATTTGCAAGCTACTATTAAAAACATGTAAAGTCATGAGTGAAGATCTGAACCCGGTTGCTCCCATCGAGGAACAGCCCGTAGAAGTAAAGGAAGAAGCTGTCGAAACCCAGGCGGAGCCCCAAGTGGAAACGCAAGTGGAAACCCCTGCCGAGCCGGCGGCCGAAACCGAAACGGAAACCGCAAAAGAAACGGAAAACGAAAAGACGGATTTTTCGAACCAGGGTCTCAAGGAGATTGTCGACACGTTCAAGAGCCTGATTGACGGCGAGAACATGCAGCAGCTCTACAAGCATGCCGAAGCCCTCAAGGCGGCATTCTACAAGAACCTGCGCAAAGAAAAGATCGCCTCGGGCCTCGAGCAGCCCGCCGAAGCGGCTGAAAACGCCGAAGCGCCGGCCGACGAGCCCGTCTCCGTCAATCCTTTCGCCGAGATCGAACGCGGATTCAAGGATCTTTACAGCCAATATAAGGTAAGGCGTTCCGCCTACACCCAGGAACTCGAGAAGAACAAGGAAGAAAACTACCAGGCCAAGCTCGCCGTGATCGAAGACCTCAAGGCCCTCGTCGAAGCCAGCGAAGACCTCAACCAGACCTTCCCCCGCTTCCGCGAGATCCAGAACCGCTGGCGTGCCATCGGCCCCGTGCCGCAGGCCAGGGTCAAGGACCTGTACGACACCTACCAGCACTACGTGGAGAAATTCTACGACTATGTGAAGATCAACAAGGAGTTCCGCGACCTCGACTTCAAGAAGAACCTCGAAGCGAAGGAGAACCTCTGCGAGAAGGCAGAGAATCTCGCCGAGCAGGAAGATGTCGTGGGCGCCTTCCGCACCCTGCAGAAACTCCACGAGCAGTGGAAGGAACTGGGTCCGGTGAGCAAGGAATTCCGCGAATCGGTGTGGGAGCGTTTCCGCGCCGCCACCGCCGTGATCAACAAGAAACACCAGGCTTTCTTCGAGAGCCAGAAGGGCAACCAGAAAGAGAACCTGGAAGCCAAGACGGCCCTCTGCGAGAAGGTGGAAGCCATCGCCCAGACCGAAATCAAGGATTCCACCGACTGGAACGCCCTGACCAAGGATATCGAGAACATCCAGAAAGAATGGAAGAAGATCGGTTTCGCCTCCAAGAAAGACAACCAGAAAGTATACGACCGTTTCCGCGCCGCCTGCGACGAGTTCTTCGCCAAGAAGCGTGAATTCTATTCCGACTTCAAGAACCAGATGCAGGACAACCTGACCAAGAAGCTGGAACTCTGCGAGAAGGCCGAGGCCCTGAAAGACAACGACGACTGGAAGAAGACTTCCGAAGCCTTCATCGAACTTCAGAAGCAGTGGAAAGAGATCGGCCCCGTCTCCCGCAAGAAATCCGAGCAGGTCTGGAAGCGCTTCCGCGCCGCCTGCGACGCCTTCTTCGACAATCGCGACAAGCACTTCGGCAGCATGAACTCCGAGCAGACCGAAAACCTCCGGAAGAAACGCGAGCTCATCGACGAGATCCGTGCCTTCGAGGTGGAGGGCAAGGAAGAAGCCCGCGAAGCCCTGCACGAATTCCAGGAGCGCTGGAATGCCATCGGCTTCGTGCCTTTCAAGGAAAAGGCCCGCATCCAGGAGGCGTTCCGCAAGGCTGTCAGCGAAAAATTCGGTGAATTCCGCGAGTCGGCCGGCCGCTTCGCCGGCAAAGCCGAGCGCACCGTCCGCAGCGAACGCGACCGTCTGGTCCAGAAATTCATGAAGAAGGAACAGGAGATCGCCACCTGGGAGAACAACATGGGCTTCTTCGCCTCTTCGAAGAACGCCGAGGCCCTGCTGGAAGAGCTCAACAAGAAGATTGACATCGCCCGACAGGAACTTGCCCAGCTCGAAGAAGAGATCAAGGAATTCGACCGTCAGCACGAGCAGGAGTAGCGCATGAACGACAAGAGAAGCAGCATCATCGGCTTTGCCCTGATCGGCGTTATCCTGCTGTTGTTCAGCTGGTACAACACCAAGCAGGTCAACCAGCGCCAGCAGGAGGCTCTCCTGCGGGATTCCCTGGCCACCGTCGCCGCCCTTGAACGCGGCGAGGAAGCAGACGCCGACACCACCGGCCTCGACGAAATCGTCCCGGAAGCCGGTGAAGACTATCAGGACCAGTACCTCAACCAGGCCAGTCAGGCCGAAACCGCCTACTATACCCTGGAAAACGACAAGGTCGCCATCCGGATCAGCTCCAAGGGCGCCCAGCCCTACGAGGTGCGCATCAAGGACTACTACACCTATGACAGCGCCGCCCTCTTCCTGGTGCGTCCCAACAAGAGTCTCTTCGACCTGGAGCTCAACACCAACCAGTGGGTGAATACCAGCGACCTGCATTTCCGCCCCGTCGAGAGCACCGACAGCACCCTTACCCTGCGCCTCCAGTTCGAGGAGCATGCCTGGGTGGACGCCGTGTACTCCCTGGCCAGCGACAGCTACATGCTGGGCTACCGGCTGCACTTCGTGGGCATGGACCAGGTACTTGACCGCCGCACCGGACAGATGACCCTCAAGTGGGTGCTCGACGTGCCCCGCCTCGAGAAAGGCTACCAGAACGAGCGCAACTACTCGGGTGTCGCCTATAAATATCTGGCCAACAACGAAGTAAAGACACTGGGCAAGCGCCGCGACATGGCGGAGGAAAATTTCAACTCCACCATCCGCTGGTTCGGCTTCCAGCAGCAGTTCTTCTCGGCCATCTTCGTATCGGAGAACGGTTTCCCCGCCGGCAAGCTGGTCAACCGCTTCTATCCCGACAAGGATCCCGAAGGCAACCTGATGCAGTCGGGCGCCGAGATGAGCGTCGCCCTCGACAGCCGCAGCGCCGACTTCACCCTCCCCTTCAATTTCTACTTCGGTCCGAACCACTTCTACACCCTGAAGAGCTACGGCGAAGACTTTGAGAAGGTGATTCCGCTGGGCGGCAAGGTCATCGGCACCATCAGCCGCTTTGTCATCATCCCGACCTTCAACTGGCTGAGCCGTTTCATCAGCAGCTACGGCCTGATCATCCTGATCCTGACCATCATGATCAAGCTTGTGATTTCGCCGCTCACCTGGAAATCCTACGCGTCCACCGCCAAGATGCGGGTGCTCAAACCCGAGATCGACAAGATCAACGAGAAGTATCCCCGCCAGGAAGATGCCATGAAGAAGCAGCAGGCCACCATGGACCTCTACAAGCGGGCCGGCGTGAGCATGTGGGGCGGATGCCTCCCCATCCTGCTCCAGTTCCCGATCCTGTGGGCCATGTTCCGCTTCTTCCCGGCTTCCATCGAGCTGCGCCAGCAGGGCTTCCTCTGGTGCCACGACCTGAGCGCCTACGACTCGATCCTGGACTTCGGCTTCAAGATTCCGCTCTACGGCGACCACATCTCGCTCTTCGCCCTGCTGATGGGTGTTTCCATGTGGGGCTACTCCAAGATGACGATGTCGCAGCAGGCCAGTACGCAGACCATGCCCGGCATGGAATTCATGCAGGTATGGCTGATGCCGATCATGATGGTGTTCATCTGCAACAACCTCTCGGCCGGTCTGAGCTACTACTACCTGCTCTCCAACATCATCACCATCGGGCAGAACTGGGCCATCCGCAAATGGTTCATCGACGAAGACAAGATCTACGAAAACCTGAAGAAGAAGGCCAATTCGAAGGAACCTGTCAAGAAATCGAAGTTCCAGCAGCGTCTGGAAGCCGCCTACAAGGCCCAGCAGGAACAGGCGCGGCAGAACAAGAAATAATCGAGCATGTCTATCGCCACTGCCATCGAGCAAATCAGACACGAACTGCCATCAACCGTCCAGTTGGTGGCAGTTTCCAAATTCAAGCCCGTCGGGGACATCCGGCAGGCCTACGACGCCGGCCAGCGCGCATTCGGCGAGAACCGTCCCCAGGAACTGGCCCTCAAGGCCCCGCTCCTCCCCGCCGACATCCAATGGCACTTCATCGGGCACCTGCAGACCAACAAGGTCAAGCTCATCCTTCCTTACGTCACCCTGATCCATTCGGTGGATTCGGAGCGCCTGCTCGCCGAGATCGACAAGCAGGCCCGCGCCCTGGGCAAGACGGTCGACTGTCTGCTCGAGGTGCACATCGCCCGTGAGACCACCAAGCAAGGCTTCCTGCCGGAAGAGGCCGGGGCGATCGCCCGGCACATGAGCGACTATCCGAACGTCCGCCTGCGCGGCGTGATGGGCATGGCCACCTTCACCGACGACACCGAAGAGGTGCGGCAGGAATTCCGCACGCTCAAGGCCCTCTCGCAACGGCTGTCCGACATCCCGGGCTGCGACCAGGTTTCGATGGGCATGAGCGAGGACTGGCGCATCGCCGTCGAGGAAGGCACGACAATTGTACGTATCGGGACGTTTATTTTTGGAAAAAGAAATTGAAAGAGATGAAAAGACTCCTGCTTCTGTCGCTCGTCGTCCTGTCGGCGGTCGCCTGCAAAACCATCACCCCTGAAACCCGCATCGCCCAGATCGACCAGTTCTTCAATGGCAAAGAAGCCGTCTACAACGCCAAACTCCAGCAATTCACAGGAGAAAAACAGCTTGACTACCTGACCCTCCAGCTGATGCAGGAACTCGGTGCCAAGGACCTCTGGACCCTGGAAGACGACGGGCAGCAAGTGCTCGTGGCCGAATTCCCGGGCAAGGAGAAAAAGAACCCCCAAATCTCGCTGATCTCCGCCTCCCTCGACGATCCGACGGCCTGCGCGACGATCCTGGAAGTACTGGAAGCCTACAAGAAGATCAAAATCCAGCATAAGAACACCATCCGGGCCCTCTTCTACTCGCCCGCTGCCGATTCCACCGGCCGCAACGGCTTGAGCCTTGCCAACCGGGATATCCGGGAATCCGCAGAGATGGTTCAGTTCGACATCGAGTTGAGTTCGCGCGGCGACCAGTCGAAGCATACATTTGTCCTGGATGAATCACCCGTCTTCGCCAAGACGCTGATCGAGGTCATCCCGGGCTACATGGCCCCGCTGGGCAGTTTCAAACTGGTGCAGGGCACGTACCCGAATGCCACCTGGCCGATGAAATGCCCCATCTACCGCTACCAGCTCGCACCGGACGACTTCCAGAAGGAAGCCGCCGCGATGACGGCCTTTACTTTCCTGCTGAATTAGCTGCGGGAGCCGGGGCAGAGCCCCGTCAACTCAGAACGGGTATCCGATGCCGAAGTGGAAGGCGTAATTGCCGTTGAACCAGTCGTTGATGCCCATGAATTCCTGTTTGTAGGGATCATAGACAACCAGACCCATGTCGAAACGGATGAGCACCATGCCGAAATCGAGGCGTGCACCCAGCCCGACGTCCATGGCCGTGCTGCGGAACAGATTCTTGAACGAAAAGAGGCTCCGCGGATCGCGCGACTGACCGTCCAGGCCGTCCGCGTCGATGTTCCACACATTGCCGATGTCGGCAAACACCGCCCCTTCCAGCTTCCAGAACAAGGGGAAACGCATCTCCACGTTGGCTTCCAGGTGCATGTCGCCCGACTGGTTGGCGATGGCGAAGCTCGTGTCGCGCGGCGCCATACCCGGACCGACCGCCCGGGCCCGCCAGCCGCGCATGCTGCTCGCGCCGCCGGCATAGAAGAGCTTCTCGAAGGGCAGCGACACGGAATTCCCGTAGGCGAAGCCCATGCCCGCCAGCGCCCGCACCGCCAGGGCGTACTGCCCCACATCGCCGAGGCGGAAGGTGCCCACGGCCTGCAGTTCGCCGCGGACATACTGCGCATACGGAATGCCGGCGATCAGGTCCTCTCCCCTTTCCCCTTTCTTGAACAGGCCCGTCTTGCCCAGCAGGCGCATCAGATTGCCCGACATGTCATACTGGAAGCGGGTGTAGAAATAGGTGACTTTCGGGTTGACCGAGGTGTTGGTGGAGAAGTAGAAAGTGCCGCTGCCGCCCAGGTCCAGGTGGCTGCGGAAGGAATTCTTCAGGTAAGGGTCCCGGATGCCCGCGATGAAGGTGGAGTCGAGACGCGTGGCGCTGACGGCACTGAGCTGGACCGGTTTGAACTGGTAGTAGAATTTCTTGGCAATGTTCCAGTTGAAGCCGTAGGCGCCCGTCACGATGTTGCGGGTATATTCAGGCCGGTTCTGGAAATTGTAGGTGAAGTTGATGTCCATCTGCGGCAGGTTGACGAAGGGCATGCGCAGGATGAAATCGGGATACCAGGGGATCTTCAGGCCCGCGTTGACGGCCAGCTCGGTCGCGCGGGTCGGCGAGCGGAACATGAACTGGAAGTTGCCGCGGAAGCCCAGCGAGAGCACTTCTCCCCCGCCGAAGATGTTCTTGTGGCTGTACGACACGGAAGGTGTCACGCCGAAGAGGCCGGTGGAGTTGAAGGAACCTTCCAGGTTGAGTTTGAGGGCCTGGAGGCGGGCCTGCTGCAGCAAGACGCGGCAATCCACGGCCGTAGAGTCAGACTCGGACTCCCGGAGCATCATGTTGACGCTGCTGAAGAGCGGAATGCTGGAGTAGCGGTCGTACTCCCGTTTGATCTTCTCTTCGCTGTAGAGTTCGCCGGGCTTCAGCTGGTTGAGGTTCTGCAGGAACTTCTGGCGGACGCGCATGCCCGGCTGCGGCATAAGCGCCACGGTGCCGATGGTGTACTGGCGGTGCTCGCGGGCGGCGTCTTCGCTTTCGTTACGGGTGTAGTTTTCAATCTTGACGATGAGATCCGCCTCGTCGCGGTGGGTCGTCGTATCGGCGTAGAAAAAGAAATAGTTCTTGGAAAAGCCCCAGTAGCCGTTGTTACGGAAGAGGCTGGTGAAGCGCTCGCTTTCTTTCTCGAGTTCTTCCTCCGAAAGGAAATCGCCGGGCACGACGGTGTAGTTGCTGGAGTCGGCGGCCATCAGGCGGGCCAGCGTGGAATCTTTCACCTGGTAGTCGATGGAGCGGATGGGAAACTGCTTCCCAAGGGTCACGTCGTACTCGACCCGGGCGGTCTGGTTCTTGACCTCGGTCCTGGTGTCGATATGGGAGTTGTAGTAGCCCTGGTAGGTCAGGTGGTCCAGCATGCTGGTGACGGACTTGTCGATCAGGGATTCTTCGAAGACGACGGGCGCCTGGCCGATCTTCTGGCAGAAGCGGTCCCAGCCTTTTCCCTTGCCGTTCTGCCAGTTGTAGATATACAGGCCCGGGTGCCACTTGCCGAAGACGTAGTAGTTGGACTTCTGCTTGATATACGGGGCCAGGCTCGAGGGGTTGTAGTTGCTGTTGTTGTTGGTGATGACGACCTTGTTCTCCGCCAGGCGCAGCTCGTCTTCCGACAACATTTTCGTCGTCGAGCATCCTGTCGCCAGAAGCATCATCCCGATCAGGAACACCCCGAATTTCCGCATATTATGCAAATATAAGAAAATTTGTGAGAAATTCGGCTCGCAGGGCGCATTCGGTCAGGCATAGCTTGATTCTCCCGCTTTTTTGTTCCCGGCAGTTTGCAAAGGATTGCACAAAAATCATTATTTTTGTTAATCTTAACCTTTGCTTTATGAAACGCACAATCCTCATCACCGGCGGGGCCGGGTTTATCGGCTCGCACGTCGTGCGGCTGTTCGTCAACAAATATCCCGATTACAAGATCATCAACCTGGACAAGCTGACCTACGCGGGCAATCTGGCCAATCTGAAAGACGTGGAGAACAAGCCCAACTACCGTTTCGTCAAGATGGACATCTGCGATTTTGACGCTGTGCTGAAGCTGATGCAGGACGAGTATGTCGACGGTGTCATCCACCTGGCCGCCGAAAGCCATGTGGACCGCTCCATCAAGGACCCGTTCACTTTCGCCAAGACGAACGTGATGGGCACGCTGACCCTCCTGCAGGCCGCGAAGCTCTGCTGGGAGCCGCATGGATACCGGCTGCCCGTTGAGGGAAATGTCCCTTCACGGAGTTTTTGCGGGGAGCCCGGTGCGGAATGCCGTAGCGGATGTGAAGGGACATCTCCCGAAACGAAATGCCGCTTCTATCACATCTCTACCGACGAGGTATACGGAGCGCTGGAGATTACCGACCCGGCGGGCGTGGAGCCGCCGTTCACGACGAAGGCTTCTTCCGGAAAGCACCACCTGGCCTACGGCACGCAGTTCTTCACGGAAGACCTCAAATACCAGCCGCACAGCCCGTACAGTGCCGCCAAGGCCTCAAGCGACCACTTCGTGCGCGCCTACCACGACACCTACGGCCTGCCCGTCGTGGTGACCAACTGCTCGAACAACTACGGCCCGTACCAGTTCCCTGAAAAGCTCATCCCGCTGTTCATCAACAACATCCGTCACGGCAAACCGCTGCCGGTCTACGGAAAGGGCGAGAACGTGCGCGACTGGCTCTACGTCGAAGACCATGCCCGCGCCATCGACCTGATCTTCCATGAAGGCAAAGAGGCGGAGACCTACAACATCGGCGGCTTCAACGAATGGAAGAACATCGACCTGATCAAGGTGCTCATCAAGACGGTCGACCGTTTGCTGGGTAATCCCGAAGGCACGAGTGATCACCTGATCACCTATGTCACCGACCGCGCCGGCCACGACCTGCGCTATGCGATCGACTCGACCAAGCTGCAGAAGGAACTCGGCTGGGAGCCTTCCCTCCAGTTTGAGGAAGGTATCGAGAAGACCGTCCGCTGGTACCTGGACAACCAGGCCTGGATGGACAATGTCACGAGCGGTGACTACCAGAAGTACTACGACGACATGTACAAGAATCGCTAGTTTGAGCGTAACGGAGCGGGTGGTATTTGGCGAAGCGACCTTTTTTCGGGAGCGAGACAAATATCAGAGCGAGTGAAGCGACAACAAATGCTTTCAAAGAACGAAATAAAGGAAATCAAGGCGCTGGGACAGAAGAAGTTCCGCGACGAGCGCAAGCTGTTTGTCGTCGAAGGCGAAAAACTCGTGGCCGAGGCCCTCGCCTCCGGCTTCGATGTCGTCGCCCACTATCGCGTCGAAGACATCGGCGAAGAGGCCATGGCCCGCATCAGCCAGCTGACCCATCCGTCACCCGCCCTCGCCATCGTCCGCCAGCCCGCACCAGCCGCCTTCACCCCCACAGCCGACGAACTTGTCCTCGCCCTCGACGGCATCCGTGATCCCGGCAACCTGGGCACCATCCTGCGCATCGCTGACTGGTTCGGCATCCACCAGATCCTCGCCTCCGAAGACACCGTCGAAGCCTACAACCCGAAGGTCGTCCAGGCCACGATGGGTGCCATCTTTCGCGTAAAGATGAAGTATTGCAATCTCAGTCAGTTCATTAGGGATTGCGTAGTAGCGGGTGGAACAAAATACCAGAGCAGCGAAGCAATCCCCATCTACGGAACATTCCTGGACGGCGACAGTATCTATGAAATGCCCTTGACAAAAGGCGGCATTATCGTCATGGGATCAGAAGCTAACGGCATCTCGCCCGCAGTCGCCAGTACCGTAACGCATCGCCTTTTTATCCCACCCTTCCCCACCAACGCCCATACCAGCGAATCCCTCAACGTCGCTGTCGCCACCGCCATCACCTGCGCCGAATTCCGCCGCCGAATGGCATAAACCCACTGAATATGAAAAAGATCCTGCTGCTCATTAC
Source organism: uncultured Bacteroidales bacterium (assembly GCA_947168065.1). Classification (GTDB taxonomy): domain Bacteria; phylum Bacteroidota; class Bacteroidia; order Bacteroidales; family UBA932; genus Cacconaster. The sequence goes on along the minus strand of CAMVKH010000002.1, from coordinate 98,672 downwards.
CCTGCTCGTCGGCATTGGTTCCCTTCGGGCACAAGACGTCCATCTCTATCTCCAGGAAGAACAGCTTCCCAACCTGGTCAACTGCCTTCCTGCCCCACCCGACACCATCGGCGAAGCCTTCACCCACGACATCATGCGCTACATGTGGGGCAAGACCCAGCGCCTGGACCCGGCCCGTCTTGCGCAGGCCAAACGCGATGCAGTCTGGGATCTCGATACGCTGCTGGCCATCTTCAGCGTTCCCTTTGGCCGTGCCGTCGACAAAGAGACCATGCCCGCCACCTACCAGCTCTTCTTCAACAGCCTTTCGACCATTGAGCAGATCCGCGTGCGTCCGAAAGCCCACTATTTCCGGATGCGGCCCTATGCACGCTTCAAGGAGAGTTCCATCTTTCCGCAGGATGACGAGTGGCTGATAACCGACGGCTCCTATCCGTCCGGCCATACCATCCGCGCCTGGGGCGCGGCGCTGATCCTCTCCGAGGTCAATCCCGATGCCGCTGAGGCCCTGTTCAAACGGGCTGTCACGAGTGGCGATAGCCGGGTCATCGCAGGCTGCCACTGGCAGAGCGACATCGATGCCAGTGCCTCTGCCGCCTGCATCGGCTTTGCCGTGCTGCAGAACAGTCCCGAATTCCAACGCGACCTGGCCCTTGCCCGCGAAGAGTACCAGGCAGCGGCCGGTTTTCCGTCCCTGACTCCGGAATTCATCTGCGACTTCGCTGACTGGACACCGGAGAGCGAAACGGTTACTGGATCTACCCAGGGCTTTGCCATGCACGACCAATACGCTTTTGTGTTGCATGACAAGGGACGCCTCTGCATTTTCGACATGGAGAAACAGCGGATGGTCGCCAACTACCTGCTGGCCGGCAACACCTCTCACTGCAACAATGCTTGCTTCGGCGTGGAGAAAGCATCCCGCAAATCCCAGTTCCCACTGCTTTACATCGCCTCTTGCGGCGGTGAAAACTGCTGCTATGTGACCGATGTCACCCTCAAAGGCAGCCGCATCGTCCAAAAAATCTTCTATTCAGGAACCGACTACGCGAAGACGATCGACTGGTGCCTCGATGCCGAAAACGGCTTCATCTATACCTATGGCGGACGGAACGGCGGCTACAAGCTGCTGAAGAAATTCCGCCTGCCGCGCCTCGCGGACTCTGACAAGAACGGAGAGGTCCACCTGACGGATGCCGACGTCCTCGATGTCACCCGCCTTGATGAAGGCATCAACATCTGGCAGGGCAGCATCGTCCGGGGCCGCTACGCCTATCTCCCCGATGGCTACGAACCCCATAAACTCTATCTACACGTCATCGATCTGGAAAAGAAGCGCATCCTCGAGAGCAAGGATATCACCGCGGTCGTGGACGAGCCCGAAGGCATCTGCCTGACGCCCGACTACGCCTATGTGATCTTCAACACCTCACGCGCACCCCGCCACTCGAAACTCTGGCGCTTCAGCCTGCGCTAGGATACAGGGCTGAGCCGGTAGACGACGACGTCGTGGGAACCGACGGTCGCGGAGACCGGATTCGGCACCAGCTGGCGGCGCATTTTGCCCTTGCCTTTCACGAGGGTCGTGAACGGCTTGGCGGCAGCGTTCCACAGGTCCTTGACGCGATAGTTCACCGTGGCGAAATCCGTCCGGCGACCGCTCAGTTCATCGTCGACCTCGAGCGCGGTCCAGTCAATCCGGACCGTCGCCGGCGCTTCACCGACGTTCAGGATGCAGAACGCCCAGTCACCGCCGGACAGCGGCTTGAACCAGTATTGTACGTCCCCCTCGCACTTCAGGCGAAGGCCCTGGATGCCAAGGGGATCCTGGTCGATGGCAATCACGTCTCTGTTGGTGATGGTGGCGAGCGTTTCCGGCGACATGTTCGTGATGTCGTTGCCCAGGATCAGGGGCGCGGCCATCATGCACCAGAGGGTGAAGTGCGCGCGGTCTTCCGCAACACTCATCCCGTTGCCCACCTCCAGCATGTCGGGGTCGTTCCAATGACCCGGGCCCGCATATTTCCGCAGCGGCTCGTTCATATCCACGATCGGCATCACGCCCAGCGGCGTCCACATGGGATTCCCGTTCTCATCATACCGCTGCGGGATGGCCAGGAAGCCCACACCGATGTCGCCGGTGGTCCGCCAGGAATGGCCGACCTCCGCCGCCCATTCCCAGGGCTTGCTGTTGCCCCACTCGCACATGCTGAAGAAGATCGGACGGCCCGCCCAGCGGAGCGCGTCGCGCATCAGCGCATAGGCGCCTTTCGGATTGATGTTGCTGGTGTAGCACCAGTCGTATTTGAGATAATCGACCCCCCACTGCGCATAGGTGAAGGCATCCTGATACTCGTGTCCAAGACTGCCGGTATAGCAAGCGCAGGTATTGGTGCCGGCATCGCTGTAGATGCCCAGCTTGAGGCCGCGGGCATGCAGATAATCGGCCAGCGCCTTCATGCCGGACGGGAATTTGGCGGGATCTTCGTGCACGAAGCCCTGCGCGTCACGCTCCCCGTGCCAGCCGTCATCGAGATTGAGATAGAAGTAGCCGGCGTCGACGAGACCCAGCTCGACCATCTTGTCGGCAATGTCCTTGATGAGCGTTTCGTTGATTTCCGTCTGGAACTTGTTCCAGGAACTCCAGCCCATCTGCGGCGTGTCGGCCAGCCCTTCCCATTTCGGAAGATTGCCGTCGGGTTTGCGTTCCTGAGCGCCGGCGAAGCAGCACAGCAGCAACGCCGCGAGTAGCAGTAATGACTTTTTCATCGTGGAGAAATATTGATTATAACTCCAAATATAACGAAAATAAATGAAAGTTATTTCGTTACATCGATGCGGGTGTAATCGTGGGCGGCCACGTGGAAATGGACCGTGTGAGCCTGGGCGGCGACACCCAGATAATCGAAAGCCTCCTGTGGAATGAAGACGTCCACGTCGACAGGCGTGGGAGCGAAATTGGCGACGATGGCCATGCCGCTGCCCGCATAACCCCGCATCCACGCGAACTGGCGGTCCGGATTGAAATGATCGGAAGCCGGATTGGCATACATCAGATCGAAGGTCTTGCCCTTCGAGAAAATGGCGTCGGCACTCGCGATGCGCAGCAGCCGGCAGTATTCCTTGTACACGACCGACTCCTCGACCGTCAGACGGCCGGACAACGCCCGGCAGATCGAAGGAACGGAACAATAGTCGAAAATCGACGTACGGCCGTCCCGGCCGCTGTAACCCTCCGCCTCCATGCCCCGCTCACCATATTCCTGCCCGAAATAAAGCATGAACGAAGCCGTGTTGAAAAGCAGGGAGACCGCGAAAGCGGCCATGCCGGCCTTGGCACTGCCGGCGAAGAAATCGGAGGCGAGGCGCTGTTCGTCGTGGTTCTCCAGAAAATTGAGCATCTGCGGCTGATGCTCGCCGAGATGCTGCCACTCCTGCGTCAGGCAGGAGGCCGGCCGTTCGCCCTGCACGATGCCGCGAAGCGCATCGTAGAAACCCGACTTGTCGTAGAGCAAGTCGAAGCCCGCGCTGCCATAGCGCCGGTAATTATTCTTGTCGTAGACTTCCGCGATGAAGATCAGGCCCGGATGCTGCGCCCGCAGCGCCCGGAAAGCCCATTCAAAGAACGCGGCGGGCACGAGTTCCACCATGTCGCAGCGGAAGCCGTCCACCCCTTTCTCCACCCAGAACTTCAAGACGGAGAGCATCTTGCTCCAGGTACTGCGCTGCTCGTAGTTCAGTTTGATGGTATCGAACCAGTCCGTCTCCGAGGGCCAGGCGTGGAACACGTCGTTGCCCGTGGCCAGGGCCGGATCCTCGACATAGGAACTATTGAGCGATGCGGGCAGGTGCAGCGGTCCGTCGAGCCTGTAGAAGTTCTCGTCGGAAAAGTAGCTGCGGTACTCCCGGTACACATGGTTGGGCACGAAGTCGATGATGACCTTCATGCCGGCCGCGTGGGTACGCCGCACCAGCGCCTCGAACTCGGCCATGCGGTTGTCGACATTGACGGCCAGGGCCGGATCGACGTCGAACCAGTTGCGGATGGCGTAGGGCGAACCGGCCTCCCCCTTCACAAGCGAGGGGTCGTTGTCGGGCACGGAGCGGAAATGCGTGCGGGTAGCGTGGGAGATGACGCCGGTGTACCAGACGGCATCGACCGAGAGGCGCTTGAGACGCGAAAATTCCTCTTCGTCGATGTCGTTGAACTTGCCGGAGCCGTTCTTTGCATAAGAGCCTCCGGGAACACAGCTGCGGTTCCCGAAGGCTCTCAACAGAAGCTGATAAATTATCACTACCAGTTCAGAATCTTGTAGAAGTCGTAGTCCTCCGGGTTGGGGACATACTGCTTGGCCGCCTCGTAGTCACGCGGGGTGATGTAGTTGAGCAGGTGCTTGTACACGACCTGGGCCTGGTCGCCCTCGATGTCCACAAGCCGCGGCGGAATCTTGCCCGTCTCGGGATCCTGGAGCTCTTCGAGATAGAGCGGACGGATGGTCCCGATCTGGTCGACGAACACCATGCAGCCGGTCTCGCCCTTGATGAAGAGTTCGTAGACGCCGGCGCCGAGCTGCGAGCAGTAGAAGAGGTCATAGGCAATCGGCTGCTGGCAGCGGATGTCGTAGCCGATCTCCACCGGACGGGTCTTCACCTTCATGCCGATCTCCTTGAGCTTGATCTCAAGCATATCGTTGAACAGCTGAGCCTTGGAAATCTTGCCGAGTTCCGGATGGCCGTGGTCGTCGTAGGTGAACTTGATGCCCGTTTCCTTGAGCTGTTCGTCGCTGAGCATGTGGAACACACCCTCGGAGACGATGATGCCGCCGTACTCGATGCCGCGCAGCTTGCGCTTGATGATGGCACTCACCGACAGGCGCACGATCTTGTCGACCGTGATCTCGCTCTTGTTGAACATCTCGGGGATGATGATCATCGGATAGTGGCAGGAAGCACCGATACCCATGGCCAGGTGACCAGCGCTGCGGCCCATGGCCGAAACGATGAACCAGTTGCCGGACGTGCGGGCATCCTCGTACACGGTCGTCGCGATACGGGTACCTTCCGCCTTGGCGGAATTGTAACCGAAGGTCGGCGCGTTCATCGGCAGCGGAAGGTCGTTGTCGATGGTCTTGGGCACGTGGATGTTCTGGATGGGGTATTTCTTCTCTTTCAGGAACTTGCCGATGCGGTTGGCCGTCGATGCGGTGTCGTCGCCGCCGATGGTCACCAGCAGACGGATGTTGTTCTGCTGGAAGAATTTCAGGTTGAAATAGCGGTCAAAGTCTTCCTGGGTCGGTTTGTAGCGGCTCATCTGCAGGAAGGAGCCACCACGGTTGAAGATCGAATCTGCCAGCGCGAAGTTGAATTCGATGAAGTTGGGAGATGCGGAAAAGAGTCCGGAATAACCTCCGTGAAGACCGAGAACGCGATAACCCTCAGCCATGAAAGCCTTGGCAATCGTTCCTTCGACGGTATTGATGCCCGGGGCCGGGCCACCGCCTGCCAAAATAACAATAGATTCCCTCATAGTATGTTTAGTGTTTCTTCTTCTCATTTGACCCCGCAAAGATATTACTTTTTGCTAAATAATCGCTAATTTTGTAGTTTATTGACGAGGTATGGCCAAGATCAGCAAGACAACGGCGAAAGAACGGATTGAATTCCTGAAACGGGAGCTTGAGAAGCACAACTACAACTATTACGTGCTGAACGCCCCCACCATCACGGATTTCGAATTCGACCTGCTCATGGGCGAGCTCCAGGGCCTGGAAAAACGCTTCCCCGAGTTCGCCACGGAGGACAGTCCCTCCCGGCACGTGGGCAGCGATCTGACGTCCAGCGCCGCCGGCTCGGATTTCGTGCAGGTGGCCCACCGCTGGCCCATGCTCTCGCTGGGCAACACCTACGCCCGCGAAGAGCTGCTGGAGTTCGGCGAGCGCATCCGCAAGACCGTCAGCACGCCCTGCCATTTCTCCTGCGAGCTGAAATTCGACGGCACCGCCATCTGCCTGACCTACCGCGACGGACGCCTGCTGCGCGCCCTGACCCGCGGCGACGGCACCAAGGGTGATGACGTGACCCGCAACGTCGTCAACATCCCCGCCATCCCGAAACAACTGCACGGCAGCGGCATTCCCGCCGAATTCGAGATCCGCGGCGAGATCTACATGCCCTTCGCCGCCTTCGAGCGCCTCAACGCCGAACGCAGCGACGCCGGCCTCGACCCCTTCGCCAATCCGCGCAACGCCGCTTCGGGCAGCCTGAAACTGCAGGACCCCGCCGAGATGGGCACACGCGGACTGGACTGCGTGCTGTACCACCTGCTGGGAGAGAACCTGCCCTTCCAGACGCATACCGAAGCCCTCCAGGCTGCCCGCAGCTGGGGGCTTCCTGTTTCTGAATACAGCCGCCGCGTCGACGGCATCGACGCGGCCCTCGCCTATATCGATGAATGGGACACCCGCCGCAAGACCCTTCCCTTCGCCACCGACGGCATCGTGATCAAGGTCGACGAGCTCGAACTCCAGCGCCAGCTCGGCTTCACCGCCAAGTCGCCGCGCTGGGCCACCGCCTGGAAATTCAAGCCGGAGCAGGCGCTCACGCCGCTCCTGAGCATCGACTATCAGGTGGGACGCACCGGCGCCGTCACGCCCGTGGCGAACCTGGAGCCCGTACTGCTTTCGGGCACCGTGGTCAAGCGGGCCTCGCTCCACAACAAAGACCAGATGGACCTGCTCGACATCCACATCGGCGACTATGTCTATGTGGAAAAGGGCGGCGAGATCATCCCCAAGATCACGGGCGTGGAACTGTCGAAACGCCCTGCCGACGCACTGCGGCCCCAGTTCCCGACCCGCTGCCCCGACTGCGGCACCCCGCTGGTGCGCGACGCCGACGAAGCGCGGCACTACTGCCCGAACCAGGAATCCTGCCCCGTTCAGATCAAGGGCCGCTTCATCCATTTCGCCGGTCGCAAGGCCATGGACATCCTGGCCGGCGACGCAACGGTCGAGCAGCTGTATGACCGCGGCTTCATCCGCACCCTTCCCGACCTCTATGCGCTTACGCGCGAGCAGCTCATCGCGCTGGAAGGCTGGCAGGAGAAATCGGCCGACAACTTCCTGGCGAGCCTGGAAGCCAGCCGGCAGGTGCCTTTCGAGCGCGTGCTCTACGCCCTCGGCATCCGCCATGTGGGCGAGCAGACCGCCAAGACGCTGGCGCGGCACTTCGGCTCGATCGACGCGCTGATGGCCGCCAGCCGCGAAGACCTGGTGCAGGTCGAGGACATCGGCGACACGGTGGCCGACGCCATCCTCAGCTGGTCGGCATCCGACGCCGCCCGCACCTGCGTGGAAAGGCTCCGGGCCGCCGGTCTGCAGCTGGCCGTCAGCGACACGGCGGAGAACCGCCTTTCCGACCGGCTCTCCGGCAAGACCGTGGTCATCTCCGGCAATTTCTCCCTTTCCCGCGAAGCCATGAAAGCCCTGATCGAAGCCCACGGCGGCAAGAACGCCGGTTCCGTGAGCGGCCGCACGGACTTCCTGCTGGCGGGCGAAAAAGCGGGCCCCGAGAAACTCAGGAAAGCCGAGAAGCTCGGCATCCCCGTCCTTTCCGAAAGTGATTTCCAGCAACTGATCGAATCCGAGTAAGCCCATGCGCCTGTTCTTTGCCCGCATACGAGACCTCCTGCACAGCTTCGTCAAATTCATGACGAAGGATATCTGGGTGCTCGATTTCAGCGAGCTGAGCGCAGCGCGCAAGCAAATGGTCAAGAGCGCCCAGGCCATCATGCTGACAGCCAGGAATTTCGGGCGCGAGCATGTAGGCCGCGAGGCCATCGCCCTGAGCTGGTTCACCACCCTGGCCTTCGTGCCCATGATCGCGGTGATCCTGTTCATTTCCAACGGCTTCGGCTTCGACCAGCTGCTCTACAAGACCCTGACCGAATCGTTTCCCACCAGCACCCAGCTGGTGCAGGTCATCATCGAATACGCCCGGAACCTCATCAAATCCACCGAGAGCGGCGCTTTCGGCTGGATCTCCTTCCTGAGCTTCGTGTGGACCATCTTCTGGTTGATGATCAACATCGAGATCTCCTTCAACCGCATCTGGCGTGTCCGGGAGCCCCGCAAGCTCTGGCGGCGCGTGGCGGTGTATTTCGCCATCCTGTTCGTCACGCCCTTCGTGCTGATCCTGCTCTTCTCGGGCTGGGCCTGGTACGCGCGTTTCATCGGCCTGCTGGAAGGTCATCTGGGCGCTTTCGACTTCATCACCACCAACATGTTCTGGCTGGCGTTCTACGGTGTGGTCGTGCTGGCCCTGTCGGTGATGTATAAATTCATTCCGCACGCCAAGGTGCGGTACGGATCGGCCCTGAAAGCCGCCCTGGTCGTGGGTGTGGTATTCCTGGCCATCCAGGCATTCTACATGGGGACGCAGGTGATGGTGCTCCGCCTGGGCGCTGTCTACGGGGCCCTGGCCTTCATTCCCCTGTTCATGGTCTGGCTGAACCTGTGCTGGCAGACCATCCTGTTCGGCGCGGAACTTTCCCGGGGCTACACCCTCGTGGACTACCGGGAAGCCAAGGAGCGCGGCCTGTCCGACCTGACGGCGGAAGAGGCGGTCATCAAACAAGAATAGAGGCACATTATGTTTACAGAAGAGGACATTAAACTGATTGAAAGGGAATTCGAAGGACTCCGGCAGTCCAGTCTCAAGCGCTGCGCCGACGAGGAGCAGTACAAGCTGGTGCTCAAGGCCTTCGAGTTTGCCAACGAAGCGCACAAGGGCGTGCGGCGCCGCAGCGGCGAGCCGTATATCCTGCATCCGATCGCCGTGGCCAAGATCGTGGTCGACGAGATCGGGCTCGGCTGCAAGTCCATCTGCGCCGCCCTGCTGCACGACGTGGTGGAAGACACCGAATTCACGGTCGAGGACATCGAACGGCTCTTCGGCGCCAAGATCGCATCGCTCGTGGACGGACTGACCAAGATCAAGACGGCGCTCGACAACGACAACAAGAACAAGTGGCAGCCCAACCGCGTGAGCCTGCAGGCCGAGAACTTCCGCCGCATTCTGGTGACGCTCAACGACGACGTGCGCATTGTCCTCATCAAGCTCGCCGACCGGCTCCACAACGTGCGCACCATCCAGTTCATGCCGGACTACAAGCGCGACAAGATCCTCAGCGAAACCATGTACCTCTTCATCCCGCTCGCACACCGCCTGGGCCTCTACAGCATCAAGTCGGAGATGGAGAACATCTGGCTCAAATACCGTGAACCCGCCGCCTACGCCTCCATCGTGCATCAGCTCGACCAGATCATGTCGGAACGCGGCGCCGCCATCGACGACTTCATCGCCCCCATCCGGCAGGAGCTTGACAAAGCGGGTTACCAGTATACGATCCTCAAGCGGCTCAAGACCCCCTACTCCATCTGGAAGAAGATGACTACCAAGAACATCCCGTTCGAGCAGATCTTCGACATCTATGCGGTGCGCATCATTTTCGAGCCGCGGGGCGAATTCAACGAACGTGAACAGTGCTGGTACATCTTCTCGATGATTACCGGCCTGTATTCTTATAAGCCCGACCGCACCCGGGACTGGGTGGACAATCCGAAGGCCAACGGCTACGAGGCGCTCCACCTGACCGTGATGAGCAATGCCGGCAACTGGGTGGAGGTGCAGATCCGCTCGCAGCGGATGAACTCCATCGCCGAGCGCGGCATCGCCGCCCATTGGCTCTACAAGGACGCCGGCACGGGCGGACGGGGCGACACCGAGATCGACCGCTGGATCGAGCAGGTGGGAGAAATCCTCGAGAACCCCAACATCGACGCCATGCAGTTCCTAGACGAATTCCACCAGGAACTGGTCACCACGACGATCTACGTCTTTACGCCGAAAGGTGAATCGAAGAGCCTGGCCAAGGGTTCCACGGCCCTCGACTTCGCCTACAGCATCCACTCCGAGGTGGGCAACCACGCCATCGCCGCCAAGGTCAACCAGCGGCTGGTGCCCCTCTCCCAGGTCCTGACCAACGGCGACCAGGTGGAGATCATCAGCTCCGAAAGCGCCCGGCCCCGCCGCGAATGGCTCGATTTCCTGACCACCAGCCGTGCGAAGAGCCAGGTGATGGACTACCTCAAGTCCGACAAGAAAAACAACATCAAGGAGGGCATGGAGATCCTCGACCGCAAGCTTGACGAGCGCAACATCACCGAGCGCAGCCGCGTCATCAAGAAATTGGTGGACTATTACAAGACCATCGGCGGCAAGGACGACCTCTACAACAAGATCGGCATCGGCGTGATCGACCTGAGCGACCTCGACAAGGCCCTCAAGACCAACGCCGAGCGGCGCAACGTGCAGATGTGGGGCGTAAAACTGCTCAACCCGATCCGCAACACCTCCATCAACAAGAAGAGCGAGTTCCTGCTGCAGGAAGACATCGACCAGGGCACCATCTCCTTCAACATCGCCCAGTGCTGCTCGCCGATTCCGGGCGACAGCGTGGTGGCCTTCATCGAAGACGACGGCACGGTCACCATCCACAAGAAGAGCTGCGCCGTGGCCACCAACCTCGCCTCGAAGGAAGGGCACCGCATCGTCTCGGCCAAGTGGAGCAAACACTTCATGATGTCGTATCTGGCAAGAATTTCGCTGGAGGGAATCGACCGGGTCGGCGTCCTGAGCGACCTCGCCCGTGTGATCTCGCTGGTGCTGGGCGTCAACATGCGCAAGCTCCACATCGAGGCGCACGACGAGATCTTCGAAGGCTTCATCGACCTCTATGTCCACAATACCGACGACCTCGACAAACTGATCCGCGAACTGTCGAAAGTCAAGGGCATCGAGCGGGTCAAACGTGTTGAAATCAAATGATCATGAGAAGAATCACAGCAACGGTCATCCTCCTGGCCCTCTTCATCGGAGCCTGCTTGTCGAGCCATTCCTGCGCCAACACCACCACGGCGCCGAGCGGCGGGCCGAAGGATACCATTCCCCCCATACTGGTCAAGCTCACGCCCCCGACCGGGACCACGAATTTCCCCACGGCCGGCGGCAAGATCACCCTCCAGTTCAACGAATACACCGTCGTCAAGACGGCCACCGACATCCTGCTCTCCCCGCCTACGCGGAGAAGGCCGCAGGCCAAGGTCAAGGGCAAGAACATCGTGGTCACGCTGCAGGACACCCTGCGTGCCGACCAGACTTACACCATTGACTTCGGCAACGCCCTGGCCGACAACAACGAGGGCAACCTGGCGCCCCGGCTCGTGTATGCCTTCTCCACCGGCGACGTCCTCGACTCGCTCTATTTCACCGGCACGGTCATCAACAGCCAGACCCTGCAGCCGGTCAAGGCCGCCCTGGTGGCCGCCTACATCGACCAGTCCGACTCGGCCTGCTTCAACGCGCGACCGGACGCCGCGGTCAAGACCGACGACTGGGGATACTTCGTTTTACGCAATTTGAAAGATACTGTATACCAGTTATTTGTCTACTCTGATAAAGACAATGACTTTAAGTACAATCCAGACGAAGACGAGATCGGTTTCCTGGACTCCCTGTACCATCCCGTGCGGGTCGTGAACGACTCCGTGGCCGAGCTCCATTCCTTCGACATGAAAGACACCCTCCACTGCCAGGCCCGGGAATCGATGATCTCGATGGTCACCTTCAAGGAGCTGCAGACCGTGCAGTACCTTCAGAACATCGGCCGGAGCACCGAGCGCCAGGGCTACCTGAAATTCAGCGCCGGCGACGTGCAGATCAACAGCCTGGAGTTCGTCGGCCTCCCCGACTCCTCCATCATCCTGCAGTACAACACCACGCGCGACAGCCTCGATTTCTGGATCAATACAGACTACAGGCTCGACGACAGCCTGCTGATCCGCCTCAACTACCTCAAGACCGATTCCACCGGCCAGCTGGCACCGGTCGACACGAGCGTGATGCTCGCCGTCAAGAAAGTGGAAGAAGAAAGCACGCTCCGGAAAGACAAAGACAAGGAGAAGCAGGCGCCCGACACCGTCTTCAAACTGCAGGTCTCGGCCAACGACGAGACGGTCGAGCAGCTGGGCGTCAGCCTGGCGAGCGCCCTGCCCCTCCTGCAGGTCCACCGCGACTCCATCCTCCTCGAGGAGACCAATCCGAAAGGGCAGAAATCCCCGAAGACCTTCCATTTCAAGCAGGATTCGAGCGACATCCGCCGCTTCATCATCACCCCCGACCAGGCCCTTGTCCGGGGATACGAATATGAGCTGACAATTCCGCAGGGCAGCTTCATCAACCTGTACAAGCTCCCCAACGAAAAGGCTTCGGCCAAGTTCAAGGTGCCGCAGGCGGAGAACCTGAGCCTGCTCGACCTCCGGCTTTCCGGCGTGGAAGACCGCTATATCGTGGAACTGACCGACGAGAAAGGTTCGCGGGTCTACCGGACCTACCATACGGACAAGGAAGGGTCGCTGGTCTTCCCCTACCTGCAGGCCGGCAAGTACATGATCCGCATCACCTGCGACAAGAACCGGAACGGCTACGCCGATACCGGCAACCTGCTCGCCCGCAAGCAGCCCGAAGTGGTGCGCTTCTACGAGTCGACACCGGGCAACAAAGTGTTCGAAATTCCTGAATCGGCGGAAATCGAGCAGCACATCGACCTTAAAAAAATGTTCCAATGAGACGACTGCTCTGGATCCTGATCCTGCTGCTGGCAGCCGGGACGGCCGGCGCCCAGGACAATTTCATCTTCGACATGCCCAATGACTTCGCGGCGCTGGACACGGTGCCGACGAAGCCCAAGTTCAAGAGCATCCACATGATCGGCGTGTCCTACACGGCCAATCTGAGCGGTGTCACCTCCACGCCCAAGATCGGGCAGGAACGCATCTGGACCTTCAAGAACTTCGGCGTGAGCTACACCTATTACCACGCGATGTGGAACCACCTCTTCAATTTCGGCGTGGTGGTCGGCGCCAAGCACGGCTACGAGGGTTTCACCTCGCCCTACGACGGCTACGGCGAGACCTTCGAGATCCTGGAATTCCCGCTCCTCTCACAGTTCAAGATCGATCTCTCACGCTTCCGCGTGCTGATCAACCTCGGGCCCTACTACGGTTACCGGCTCTCCACCGACAAGGAGGGAGGCTTCACGAAATACGACCAGCGGCACGACTACGGCGTCATCGCCGGCGCCGGCTTCGCCGTGGTCTTCAAGCCGCTCGAATTCCACATCGAGGCCAATTACAAATACGCCCTGGCCAGCATCTATCACACCAACAAGTACAGTGACATTTACTGGATCTTCACCTATCCCCAGAACATCATGATCAGCGCTTCGCTGCACGTCCATCTATGGTAGCACGTTCCGTTTCCTTCCGCATCGCCGGCCGCGTCCCCATCGGGGGCGGCCAGCCCATCCTCGTCCAGACCATGTGCAACACGTCGACCGACGACATCGAGGCCTCGGTGGCCCAGTGCCGGGCGATGGCCGCGGCGGGCGCCGACCTGATCCGGCTCACGACGCAGGGGCTCAAGCAGGTGGAATCGCTGCGCGAGATCAAGCGCCGGCTGCGGGACGAGGGCATCGTCACGCCGCTGGTGGCCGACATCCATTTCCTGGCCGACGCGGCACTGGCAGCGGCTTCCGTGGCCGACAAGGTCCGCATCAATCCGGGCAATTTCGCCAGGGAGCACGAAGTGGCCTGCGCCAAGTTCCGGGAGCTGATCGCCCTGTGCAAGCAGAACGGAACGGCCATCCGCATCGGTCTGAACCACGGCTCGCTGGGCGAGCGCATCACGCAGCGCTACGGCGCCACGCCGCTGGCCATGAAGGAAGCGGTGATGGAGTGGCTGCGCATGTGCGTCGAGGAGGATTTCTTCAACGTGGTGGTCTCGCTCAAGGCAAGCAACGCGCTGGTGATGACGGAGGCCTACCGCCTGCTCTACGCGGCGATGCGCGACGAGCTGGGCTGCCTCTTCCCGCTGCACCTGGGCGTGACCGAGGCGGGGAACGGCGACGAGGGCCGCATCAAGTCGGCCGTGGGCATCGGCACGCTGCTGGGAGAAGGCATTGGCGACACGATCCGCGTGTCCCTGACGGAAGATCCGGTCCACGAGATTCCGGCCGGCCGGCAGATCGTGGCGGCCATCGCCGACGGCTACTGCCCCCGCGGCGGCCGCACCCGGGTGGAGGCGTCCGACTGGAACGATTTCATCATCAAGGCTTCCTGTCTCTGGGGGCCTTCCCTGCTCGACAAGAAGATCGACGATTTCTCACTGGAAGGGTCGTCCATCGGCGGCGCCCCGGTTCCGGCGGCCGACGGCGAACGTTTCCGCGACATGCTGCTGCAGGCGTGCCGGCGCCGTTTCACGCGGCCCGAATACATCGCCTGCCCCGGCTGCGGCCGTACGCTCTACGACCTGGAGTCGACCTTCAACGAGGTGAAGCGACGCACGGCACATCTGGCGGGCGTCAAGATTGCCGTCATGGGCTGCGTGGTGAACGGGCCCGGCGAGATGGCCGACGCCGACTACGGCTACGTCGGCGAGGGCCGCGGCCACGTCACGCTCTACCGCGGCAAGACGCCCGTTCTGCGGTATATCCCGCAAGAGGAAGCCATCGACAAGCTCCTGGAATTGATAGAAGGAGACCGGAAATGATCGTCATGCCGGACTTGATCCGGCATCGCTTCCGGCATCTGTCGCTCCGCTACACTTCACTTGCCTCCTTCGGGAGCGCTTTCTTGTTCTTGTTCTCGCTCCGAATCTCATCCAGATAGCCGGCAGTGATCACGCCGGACGGGAGTGCGATGATGGCGATGCCGAACAGCGAGGAGATCATGCTCACGAATCGTCCGATCCCCGTGACCGGACAAATATCTCCATATCCGACAGTCGTCAGCGTTACCGTCGCCCAGTAAAGTGCGTCGAAAAATGTAGAGAAGGTCGGTTCTCCGGTCACCGGGTTGATGTGCGGTTCCAGATTGAATACAATCAAGGCCGTGACCAGGACATAGCCGACGGCGATGAACAGCACGGAGAGCAGCACGTTCTTCTCTTTCTGGAGGACGCTGACCAGGACGTGTACTTTGTCGGTATATCGCAGAAACTTGAGCAGACGAAAGATGCGGAACATCCGGGTGATTCGCAACAGTTTGAAACTCTTGTTCATCATCGTGAAGGCCGGAATGATGGAGAGCTGGTCGATGATGGCCATAAAGGTGAACGGATAGATCAGGAATGAAAGGGCTCCCTTTCCCAACTTGTAGTCGGCCGTGATCCAGCGGAGGAAATAATCGACAATGAAGAAGGAGACCGTCACCAGTTCGATGATGCGGAATGGGGGTTGGGACGTGGTGGACGTCAGTGGAATAAGGCTGGCGATGATCAAGAGCATCATTACGGTCTGGTAGATCCGGCTTGCACGCGTTGCGCCCTCATCCTTCTGAATGATTGCATAGATTTGCTGCCTCCAATTTTTCATGGCTTTCGTCGGTATTTGATGAAAAACAAGCTACGACAGGATGCTGGCATACCTGACCGAATCCTGTCGTGGCAAAAGTAAGGTTTGGTATTGACGCGCGCTAACCGTTAATGACCCGGATGACTTCCTGCGCGAGGGCGTCGGCGACGGCCTCGGTGGGCGCTTCGGCGTAGATGCGGATGATGGGCTCGGTGTTCGACTTGCGGAGGACGAACCACTTGCGTTCCGCCTCGAAATCGATGCGCAGACCATCCATCTTGTTGATGGCGGCGCCGGCGAAGTGTTTCTCGACGGCGGCCAGGGCAGCCTCGATTTGAGCGGGATCGCTCATCTCGATGCGGTTCTTCGACACGAAATAATCCGGGTAGGTGGCGCGAAGGGCGGTAGCGCTCAGCTTCTTGTGGGCCATGTTGCTCAGGAAGAGGGCTACGCCGATGAGGGCGTCGCGGCCGTAGTGCAGGTCGGGCACGATCACGCCGCCGTTGCCTTCGCCGCCGATGACGGCACCGACTTCCTGCATCATCGTCGAGGCGTTCACCTCACCGACCTTGCAGGCATAATAGCGGCAGCCGTGGGCCTCGGTCACGTCGCGCAGGGCGCGCGAAGAGGAGATGTTCGACACGGTCGGGCCTTTCTTGACGGAAAGCACGTAGTCGGAAACGGCCACGAGCGTATATTCTTCCCCGAAGGGCACGCCGTCTTCGCAAATGAAGGCCAGGCGGTCGACATCCGGGTCGACAGAGACGCCCAGGTCGGCCTTCTCCCGGACGACCGCCTCGGAGAGGCCGATGAGGTTGGCCGGCAGCGGCTCCGGGTTGTGGGCGAAACGGCCGTTCGGCTCGCCGTTGATGGTCACGCATTCCACGCCGAGGGCCTTGAACAGGGCGGGCATGCAGATGCCGCCCACGGAATTGATGGAGTCGAGCACCACCTTGAACCTGGCATCGCGGATGGCCTTCAGGTCCACCAGCGGATAGTTCCTGACGGCATCGATGTGGGCCTGGGTGAAATCCTTGCGCGTCATCGTGCCCAGCGCGTCCACGTCCATGAACTCAAAATCTTCGGCCTCGGCCACCTGCTGCAGTGCCTTGCCTTCGGCATCAGTCAGGAACTCGCCTTTCTCATTGAGGAGCTTGAGGGCGTTCCACTGCTTGGGGTTGTGCGAAGCGGTCAGGATGATGCCGCCGTCGGCTTTTTCGAAGAGCACCGCCATTTCCGTGGTCGGGGTGGAAGCCAGGCCCGCGTTGACTACGTCGACACCGCAGGCCAGCAGGGTGCCGGAGACGATGCTGTCGACCATCTCGCCGGAGATGCGGGCGTCGCGGCCGACCACCACTTTGTAGCGTTCCTTACCCGGGAACTTCATCTTGAGCTGGCGGGCGTATGCCGCCGTAAATTTGACGATGTCGATGGGGGTGAGGGCGTCGCCGATGGTGCCGCCGATGGTGCCCCGAATACCGGAAATGGATTTGATGAGTGTCATATTGGTAAAAAATTTCGTATCTTCGCAGAGATAATCTATTCCGCAAAGTTATAAAAATCGAAAATAATATGAAAAGAATCCTTATTGCTGCAGCCGCTGTGCTGATCATGTCTGTTTCCGCTTCCGCCCAGATCAACCTGGGCTCCATCATGGGTGCGCTGGGTGGTTCGTCCAACTCCGGCGACAACAGCGCCGGCAGCCTGATCACCAGCATCACCGACTTGCTCTCCGGCAAAGGCAACCTGACCCCCGACAAGATCTCCGGCACCTGGAACTATACCGGCAGCGCCATCACGTTCAAATCCAGCACGAACGCGCTCTCCAACCTGGCCGGCACCGCCGCCACCGCCGCCATCGAGAAGAAGCTGGACCAGTATCTGGCCAAGGTGGGTATCTCCCAGGGCCTCTTCGGCTTCACTTTCAATGAAGACGGCACCATGTACGTCAAATACGGCTCCAAGACTTTCAACGGCACCTGGACCCTCGACGCCGGCAAGTCGGTCATCAACATGAAGATCAAGAAACTCATCAACATGAAGGGTTATGCGGCCGTGAAAGGCAACAACATGGAACTCGAGTTCGACGTCTCGACGCTGATGAAACTCATCAAGTCGGTCACCTCGATGTACAACCAGGGTACGCTCCAGACCATCAACCAGCTGCTCAACCAGTACGACCAGATGTACGCCGGCTTCAAATTGGTAAAATAATTTTGCAGAAAAGCTTTTTATTCCTATTTTTGCGGTCCGTTTGGAAAACTGAATAAACAACAATAAGCCATGAAAAAAGGAATCCATCCCGAATCCTACCGTCTTGTAGCATTCAAGGATATGTCCAATGAGCACGTCTTCATTACCCGCTCCTGCGTCAACACGAAGGAGACCATCGAGGTGAATGGCGTGGAGTTCCCGCTGGTGAAGGTCGAGATCTCGAACACCTCGCACCCGTTCTACACCGGCAAGATGAAACTCGTCGACACCGCCGGCCGCGTGGACAAATTCTACTCAAGATACGGTCAGAAGAAGAAATAACTGCTTCTGCAAAGGAAAAAGGAACGGCAGCCAGATGGGTTGCCGTTTTTTTTAATAACTTTACGCTATGTTTTCATTCAGGACGACACCGCTGCTGGAACAGGAAGACCGGGTGCTCCGGAAGGGGCGCGTGGGCGTGCTCTGCAACCAGGTGGCGTGGCATCCCGACACGGGTGAGTATCTCTTTGAAACCCTGGCGCGCCGGGGCAATCTGGTGCGGATCTTCACGCCCGAACACGCACTCTACGGGCCCATGGTTCCAGGCGTTGAAACCCTGGAAGTAGAGACCGTCATCGAAACGGAGCAGCTGGCCGGCCTCGACGCCCTGGTCATCGAGCTGCAGGATGTGGGCTCGCGCTACAGCAACTACACCACCCTGCTCTACAACCTGTTCAAGCGTCTGAAAAACGACGATTCGGAGCTTTCGGTCTTCCTCATCGACCGCATCAATCCCTGCGGCCGGCAGATCGAGGGCACCCTGGGCATCATCGGCCTCCCCCACCGTCACGGCCTGACCCTCGGCGAGGTGGCCAACATGTTCTACAGCGAGCTGGGCGCCCGGTTCCCGCTCCACATCATCGCCGCCGGCGCGGAAGCGGTCAACCGCGAGCTGATGGCCTGGACCATCCCGCCTTTCTCCGACTTCTCTGGCCTGTTCACCTCGAACTTCTACAGCGGGCAGTGCCTTTGGATGGGCACCAACGTGAGCTACGGCCACGGCACCAACCGTCCCTTCGAGCAGTTCGGTGCCCCGTGGATGGAACCGCTGTTCGACTATCCGGCACAGCACGGCCTGCAGGGATGGAACGATCCGGCCTGCCCCGTCGCCCACCCCGGCCTGCACATCCGCTGGACCCGTTTCGAGCCGTCCTACGGCATCTACAGCGGCCAGGTCTGTTTCGGATTCCAGCTCATGTTCATCCCCGGCGCGGCCTATCACGCGCTGAACCACGCCCTGCAGTGGCTCCGCTTCCTCCACGACAACTGCCCGGAATTCACCGTCGAGAATCTCAACCGCTACCTGGAAGACGCCACCCTGATGAACTATGTCCAGGGCCGCCTCGAGTGGGACGACACCCGTGAATACATCAAGGCCGAGGAGCAGAAATGGATGCGCAAATCCAAGAAATACACCCTCTACGGCGACGAACCGTACCGGATTAAATAAGATGCCCAGGTTCTTCATCATCAGCGGATGCAACGGAGCGGGAAAGACGACCGCTTCGTATACCCTGCTGCCGCAGCTTCTGAACCTCCAAACGTTCGTCAATGCGGACGAGATTGCCGACGAACTGTCGCCGCAGGATCCGGAGCGGGAGTCGCTCCGGGCCTTCCGGCTGATGCTCGAACGGATGGACCAGCTGATTGCGCGCGGCGAGGACTTCGCCGTGGAAACCACGCTGGCCACCAAGAGCCTGGCCGGCATCATTGAGAACGCCCAGCAGCTCGGGTATAAGGTGGGCCTGCTCTATTTCTGGCTCAAAAGCCCGGAGTTGGCGGTCAAGCGCGTAGCCATCCGCGTCGCCTCGGGCGGCCACAACATCCCGGAAAACACCATCGTCCGCCGCTACTGGCAGGGCATGCAGAACCTGCGCAACATCTACCTTCCCCGCTGTGACAGCTGGGTGCTGATCGACAACAGCGCCACCGACGCCGACTGGATCGCCGAGCGCAAGACCGGCGAAGAGACGCCCGTCATCTACAACAAGAAACTATACAATTTGATATTGAACCCCGAAAACCCTAACCAAGAACCATGACCATCCAAGACGAAAAAGTGGTTTCGCTGACCTACACCCTCGTGGTGGACGGCGAAGTGAAAGACCAGGCCACGGAAGAAAAACCCCTTGAATTCATTTACGGACTCGGCTATCTGCTGCCCAAGTTCGAAGAATACTTGAAAGACAAACAAGTCGGCGACAGCTTCGAATTCACGCTCGATCCCAAAGAAGGCTACGGCGTGTACGACGCGCAGGCCGTCGTCGAACTGCCGAAGCACATCTTCGAGGTCGACGGCAAGCTCCAGGAGCAGCTGCTCTTCGTAGGCAGCGTCATTCCGATGATGAACCAGGCCGGCGGCGTCATCCCCGGCAAGGTACTGGAAGTCAGCGCCGACACGGTGAAGATGGACTTCAACCACGAACTGGCCGGCAAGGATCTGCACTTCACCGGCAAGGTCGTCGGCATCCGCGACGCCACCGAAAAAGAGCTGACGGACGGCCTGCACGGCGAACGCGCCTGCACCCACGACTGCTCATCCTGCAACGGCGGCTGCGGCGACTGCAATTCCTAAGCAGCGGAGATTATTGTCGCAACCGAGGCTGACCAAAATTATAGCCGGTCCGGCGTTGAACTAGTCAGCCGTCCTCAAGAAAGCACTATTTTGAGGATGGTTGACTGTTTTTTCGTCATCTGTCCTCAATAACGGCCACTTTTGAGGACGGGAAAGATCATTTCATTTTACCGTCGTTATGCAAAGCCAGTGCTTGGATTCGTTACGATGGACAGTGACGTCTCTGAATCCCGCCGCAGCAAGATGTGTCCTCAGTTCATCGGGCGTGTAGGTGTGCATTCCCTCGATCATCTTCTCCCATTTCTCGTTGTTGCCGGACAGGCCGTCGTCCTCGTTTACGATGAGGAATATTCCCCCGGGCGAGAGTATGCGCCTTACTTCCGCAAAACTCTTCTCAATTTCCGGCCAGAAATAGACCGTTTCGAAGGCGGTGGCCATCCCGAACGTATCATCCTTGAACGGAAGTCCCGCAACGCTTGCCTCCAGCACCTGGCAGCGGCCTTCTGCAATCGCGTCCGCATTGACCTTGCGGGTTTTCTCCACTGAAACTCGGGAGTAGTCCACGCCGGTAACCTTTGCGTGAAGGCTCCGGCCCATCAGGCGGGCGAGGTTGGCCCCGCCGCCACATCCGATGTCGATTATTTCCCCTTCTGCGGGGACGTTGGCAAAGTCCAGGCCCCAGGAGGCCATCGCCCCATGGGAGCCGCCGTTCATCCCGGCCACTATCATTCGCCCCCAGAAGCCTTCCGGCTTGCGGGTGTTGCTGAAAATTTTACTGAAAAGTCCCATACTACTTGAATAGTTTTTCAGATTTCCTGTCAATCTTCGGCAAAGGTATCGCACATTCCAAGGCCCGTCAATCCTAATTTGTTGGTAATTTATCCACGCCAAGAACTTCTCCTTCATCATGGAGAAGGACGGCGCCTGACGCCTCTCCCCTGCTTACGGCCTCTGCTTCATCTCGAAATCGTGCAGGAAGAGCGCTGCCCAACAGGCGCGAATAGCTGCAGGGGTGACAGCGGCTGCTAAGCGACAGCGGAGGTGGCCGCCAGGATGCCGTCGAGGGCGCTGGAGACGATGCCGCCGGCATAGCCGGCGCCTTCACCGCAGGGATACAGACCCGGGAGGCCGGGCACGGACATCGTTTCCGGATCGCGCACGATGCGCACCGGGGACGATGTTCTCGATTCGGTGCCCAGCACCAGCGCGTCGTTGGTATAGTAACCCTTCATCTTGCGGTCGAACGCCGCGAAGGCCACGCGGAGCCGCTCGAAAACCGGCGCAGGCAGGAGCTCGTAGAGCGGCGCATTGACGGCGCCCGGCTGGTACGAGGTGCGCGGCAGCCCCTGCGAATCCTTCTTCCGGCAGAAATCCACCAGCCGCTGGGCCGGTGCCCGGAGCGAAGCAGAAAAATCGAACATGGCCCGTTCGACTGCGTGCTGGAACTCCAACAGAGCGAAAACCCCGTAGCGGTCGAAATCCGGCACGTCGCCCGGCTCCACCGAGCAGACGATGCCCGCGTTCGCCCAGGGCGAATTGCGCATCGAATTGGACATGCCGTTGAGCACTACCTCCCCTGTGTCCGTGGCTGACGGCACCAGGATGCCGCCCGGACACATGCAGAACGAAAAGACACCACGGCCTTCGACCTGCTCCACCAGTGCATATTCCGCGGCCGGCATGCCGGGCTGGAACTTGCTATGATACTGGATGCGGTTGATGAGTGACTGCGGATGCTCCGCGCGCACACCCAGGGCAAAGCCCTTGGCTTCCAGCGGCCAGCCCTTCGAGGCGAAAAGCCGGTAGATGTCGTGCGAGGAATGGCCCGTGGCCAGGATGACCTGCGGCGCCTCGTAGACCGCCCCGCCCGCGCAGAGCACTTTCCAACCGTGCTGATGCCCGTCTGATACAGGCTGTAAATCAACCACTTTCTCGTCGAAATGATACTCGCCGCCGTGGTTTTCGATGCAATGGCGGATGCCCTCCACGATGCGCGGGAGCGCGTCGCTGCCGATGTGCGGATGCGCGTCCACGAGGATGCTTTCCTTCGCGCCGAAAGCGACCAGCTGGTGCAGCACTTCCCGGATATCGCCGCGCTTGGTGGAACGCGTGTAGAGCTTGCCATCGGAGAAGGTGCCGGCACCGCCCTCCCCGAAGCAGTAGTTCGACTCGGGGTTGATGCGCTGCTGCTGGTTGGCGGCGGCAATGTCGGTCTTGCGCCGGTGCACGTCCTTGCCGCGCTCCAGCACGACGGGCCTGCGCCCTTCCATCAGCAACTGCAGCGCCGCGAACATGCCGGCCGGGCCGCTGCCCACCACAATCACAGGCGCAGCCTTGGAAACATCTTTATAATCAGGAAGTTGATATTTTTCTAACTGTTCACCTGCAGCCACGGCCTGCACGCGGTAGCGATAGAGGATTTCGCCGCGGGCGTCGAGGGAGCGCCGCACCACGCGCACTTCGGCCACCCGCTCGGGCTTGACGCCCAGCGCGCGCCCCGCAGCCTGCCGCAACTCGGCCTCGGTAGGAACGTGCTGGATGGGA
Source organism: uncultured Bacteroidales bacterium (assembly GCA_947168065.1). Lineage (GTDB taxonomy): Bacteria > Bacteroidota > Bacteroidia > Bacteroidales > UBA932 > Cacconaster. The sequence continues at coordinate 75,831 of CAMVKH010000002.1, read as the reverse complement.
AAGGCGATGTCGAACTCTTTCATGGTCAGTCGCCGTATTCGGCGGCACGGGAGCGCGGCGCGATGTCGAGCGTCGCAAACTGTCCCGCCAGGTATTTGTAGTGGCCCGTGATGGCAATCATGGCCGCATTGTCGGTGGTAAAGCGAAGCTCGGGCAGGAAGGTGGTCCAGCCGCGCTTGCGGCCTTCCGCCTCGATGCGGTTGCGCAGGCCGCTGTTGGCCGACACGCCGCCGGCGATGGCCACCTGCCGGATGCCGGTTTCCTTCGTGGCCAGGATGAGTTTCTTGAGCAGGATGTCGATCAGGTCCTTCTGGAAGGAGGCGCAGAGATCGGCCTTGTTTTTCTCCAGGAAATCAGGGTCTTCCGCGATGCGGTCGCGCAGAAAGTAGAGCAGCGAGGTCTTGATGCCGCTGAAACTGTAGTCGAGGCCGGGGATGTTGGGCTTGGCGAAACGGAAACGCGTCTCGTCACCCTCCCTGGCCAGACGGTCCACCACGGGCCCGCCGGGATAGCCCAGCCCCATGAGCTTGGCGCATTTGTCGAAAGCCTCGCCCACCGCGTCGTCGATGGTGTGGCCCAGGATCTCGAAATGCAGCGGGTCGTCGACCCGGACGATCTGGGTGTGGCCACCGGACACCAGCAGGCAGAGGAAGGGGAAGGACGGACAGCGGTTGTCGCGGCCCTCCACCTGGACGAAATGTGACAGGATATGTCCCTGCAGATGATTGACTTCGATGATGGGCTTGTCCGTGGCCAGCGCCAGCCCCTTGGTGAACGAGGTGCCCACCAGCAGCGAGCCGAGCAGGCCCGGTCCGCGCGTGAAGGCGATGGCATCCACGTCGGCCATCGTGACGCCCGCCATTTTCAGGGCTTCGGAAACCACCGGCAGGATGTTCTGCTGGTGGGCGCGGGAGGCCAGCTCCGGAATCACGCCGCCGTAGCGGCGGTGCACTTCCTGCGAAGCCATCACATTGGACAGCAGAAAAGTGTCGCGAAGGACGGCCGCAGAGGTGTCGTCGCAGGAGGATTCAATGCCTAAAATGGTGAGTGTCATGCGTTCGGTTAAATTTTCGCAAAAGTAGCAATTATTTCGTACATTTGTAAGTTTAACGCCCGCATGAAAACCTGGAAACGAATCGTCCGGCTCCTCATTCTGGTGGTGATCACACTCCCGGTCGCCGCCATGATCGCCATTCAGATACCGGCGGTCCAGACCTATGCCGTCGACAAGGTCGCGGGCGTCCTGACGAAGAACCTCGACGGCACGGCACATGTGGGGAAAGTCTATTTCTCCTACCCCAACAGCTTGATCCTGAAAGACATCGACCTGATTCAGGGGGCCGATGACACGGTCGCGCACCTGGGCAAGCTGCTGGTGAAAGTCAAGGCCTCCTCCCTGCTGGGGAACGAGGCGCGCATCCGCCGCGTCAGCCTGGAAGACGGGCATTTCACCATCCGGCGCTACGACGACAGCACCACCAACCTGTCGCGCCTGCTCGCTCCCATGAAGAACCAGCCGCCCAAGGAAAAACCGGCGGCGGACCCGGAAGCGGACAAGGGCGGCCTCCCCTGGGATGCCATCAGCCTGGACCGGCTGAACCTCAAGCACATCGATTTCGCACTCGACAGCAGCCTGGCCCTGCAGGACATCAACCTGTCGGCCCGAAACCTCCGCTATGGGGCGGACGGCGCGTCGGGGCGCATCGACAACCTCACCCTGCGCAAGGGCGATGAACTGGCTGTCCGTCAGCTGGGCACGGAGTTCCAGTATGACCCCACCGGATCGGCCTCCCTGCGCAACTTCCGCTACGAAGACGACTTCTCGCACCTGAACGCCGACTACCTGACCCTGTCGTTCAACGATACGTCCGACTTTTCCCAGTTCATGGAGAAAGTCAAGCTGGAGGCGTCCCTGAACCAGACCCGTTTCGACATGCGGACCCTCCATCCCTTCCTTCCGTCGCTGCGGGACATGCAGCTCGCCGCGACAGTGGAAGGCAAGATCAAGGGTACGGTATCCGACCTCCAGACAGAGCGTCTGCGCGTGGCCACCGGCACCGGCAAGACCGTCCTGGATATCAAGGCCCGGGTCAAGGGCCTGCCCTACATCTCGAAAGCGCAATTCAACGGTGAAGTGCTGCACGGCGAAACCACGACCGAAGACATCGCCCAGTTTATGGCCGGCATCTCGCCCGGTTTCAAGCCCGCGACCCTGTCGCGCTATGCGCCGGGCGAGCAGATCACGCTGACAGCCAAGGCCAACGGTCCCCTGTCCCATCTCCAGGCCAACGCCACGGTGCACGTGTCGACCCTGGGGCACGCCGACGTGGACGCACTGGTGCAGATTACGAAAAACCATCTCGACATCTCCGGCAAGGCGGCCACCGCCGGACTCCAGCTCGACCGCATCCTGGGCATCTCGTCGCTCGGCGCCCTGGACTGCCAGACCGACGTGGCCTTCGCCAAGCACGGCAAGAACCTCGACATCCAAATCGAGCCGCTCCACATCGACCATATCCAGTTCAACGGATATGACTATTCAGGCCTGGTGGCCTCCGGCACCTACCGGAACGGCGCCGTCCATGCCGACATCCACAGCAAGGATCCGAACCTCGTGCTGGCGGGCCGCGCCGACCTCAATCTGGGCGGCAAAGGAAAGGAAAGCCGCTACGTCGTAGACCTCGACGTCGACCACGTGGACCTGAACGCCATCCACCTCGACCAGCGCGACAGTGCCGCCGTATCGCTCAAACTCGCCGCCGACATCGTGCAGACAGCGGACGGCGCATTCCTGGGCCAGGCGAAGCTCAGCGACCTGCAGGCCTATCTGCCGGGCCAGCTGTTCCGCCTGGGCGACATCGCCCTGGATTCCAAGGAGGAAGACGGACTCTATGCGATCCGTATCGACAGCGGACTGTTCCGGGGCGTGTATGACGGCAACATCTTCGTAACGGATTTCCTCGAAGAATCCATCCACCTGCTCTACCAGGACAACCTCGAACACCTGTTCGGCGGCCACCACAGCCGGAAGGACGACGTGCCGAACCCCGAACAGTTCGGCTCGTTCAACCTGCAGGTCCTCAACCTGAAGCCGCTCACCGACTTCTTCTTCCCGTCGCTGTTCGTGTCGCCCTACTCCACCGTCCGCGCCGACCTGATCAACGACGAAATCACCCTCAACGTGTCTTCGGAGCTGGCGGCCGTCGAGAAGATCCTGCTCCGGAACCTCCAGCTGCGCTGCCTGACCGAAGGCGAACGCATCCTCGCCTTCGTCGACATCGACCGGCTCCAGGCCGCCGGCATGATGGCCGAACACATCGACATCGACGCCCAGGCCGATTCGGTCATCAACCTGCAGCTCGCTTTCCACAACGACGAGGGCCCCGACACCTACGCCCGGCTCAACACCCGGGTCTCCTTCCCCGATGCCGACGAGGACCCCTACCTGGTCCGCATCGACCTGCTGCCCTCCGAACTGGCCATCGCCGGGCATCCGTGGGAACTCGCCCCCGCTTCCGTCCACTACCGCAAGGAAGACATCAAGATCGAAGATTTCTCCCTCAGCTACGGCGAACAGAGCCTCTATGCCGGCGGCGTCATCGGCCCGAAGCTCACCGATACGGTGCGCCTGATGATGAACGACTTCGATCTGGGCTTCGCCAACTCTTTCCTGACCCAACCCCTCAACCTGCAGGGCCTGCTGACCGGCCAGGGCGAGGCCTTCGCCCTGACGGGGCCCGAGAAAGGCATCCTCTTCGACCTGTACGCCCGCTATGTATCAGCCGTAGGCATCGACATGGGCCATTTCCTGATGCAGAGCCGCTGGGACGACCCTGCGAAGCAGTTCATCTTCTCCATCGACAATACCATGGGCGAGCGGCATCCGGTCATCGCCAACGCCACGCTGCGGCCCTCTGACAAGCACCTGGACCTCGACGTCCGGCTCGACTCGCTGGCCCTCGGCATCGTCGAGCCGCTCGTCACCGGCCTGGCGTCCGACATGGACGGCACGGTCTCCGGCCACATCCTGGCCCACGGACCGCTCAACAAACTGGCCATCAGCAGCGAGAACACCCGCCTCAACCAGTTCAAGTTCAAGCTCGACTTCACCCAGGTCAACTACATCGCCGACGGTCCTTTCCAGGTGCGTGACGACGGCGTCACCTTCGAGAACGTCCAGCTTTTCGACCGTTTCGGTCATGAAGGGCAACTCACCGGCGGCATTCCGTACGACCACTTCAACGACATCCGCCTCAACCTGCGCATCGACCTCCAGGACATGATGGCGCTTAACACCGGCAGCGAGGACAACAACAGCTTCTACGGACGCGCCTTCGCCGACGGAACGGTCCGCGTCTCCGGCCCGCTCAACAAGATCCGCCTGAGCCTCAACCTGACTCCCACCCAAAACACCACCATCCATATTCCCCTCGGTGCCTCCGCCTCGGACAACAAGTCGCTGCTGACCTTCATCAACAACGAATCGAAGATCAGCCTGATCGACTCCGTGATCCAGGCCCACAACGCGCCCGAAAAGGCCAAGGGCGGCGGCACGGACGTCAGCGTCAACCTGCGCCTCAACGCCACGCCCGACGCGGAGATCCAGCTGGAGGTCGACAAGAATACCGGCGACATCCTCAAGGCTCGCGGCAACGGCCGGATCGGCATCACCGTCGACCGCGACAATTTCGACATCAAGGGCGACTACGAGGTGCAGAGCGGCAGCTACCACTTCGGCATGCTGGGCATCACCGCGCGCGATTTCTCCATCAACCCGGGCGGCACCATCGCCTTCAACGGCGACGTCATGCAGTCGGACCTCGACCTGACCGCGACCTACCGCACCAAAGCGTCCATCAGCCCGCTGATCGCCGACTCCACCGCCGTGAGCATGCGCCGCAACGTGGACTGCGGCATCAGCGTGACCGGGAAGCTCGAGAATCCCGAGATTCGCTTCTACGTCGACATTCCGGACCTCGATCCGACCACCAAAGGGCGGGTGGAGAATGCCCTCAATACCGAAGACAAGCGCATGAAACAGGCCCTGGCCCTGCTGATTTCCGGCGGCTTCGTCCCGGACGAGCAGTCGGGCATCGTCAACAGCACCACCCTGCTCTTCTCGAACGCGTCCGAACTGATGTCGAGCCAGCTCAACAATATCTTCCGGCAACTCGACATCCCGCTCGACCTGGGCTTCAACTACCAGCCCACCGAGTCGGGGCGCAACATCTTTGACGTCGCCGTGTCCACGCAGCTCTTCAACAACCGCGTGATCATCAACGGCAACATCGGCAACCGGCAGTACATGTCGTCGAGCCGCAGCGACATCGTGGGCGACCTCGACATCGAGATCAAGCTCAACCGGCAGGGACAGCTGCGCCTGACGCTCTTCTCCCACTCCGCCGACCAGTACAGCAACTACCTCGACCAGAGCCAGCGCAACGGCGCCGGCATCGTCTACCAGGAAGATTTCAACTCTTTCAAGGAACTCTGGCGCAAGATATTCCACATCAAGACTCCCGCCCATGAAAGCCAAGCTTTACCTGATCCCAACGCCCCTCGGCGAATACGCACCGAGTGACATCCTGCCTGCCCCCGTGCTGGAGCGGATCGCCGCGCTGCGGCTCTTCTTCGTGGAGGAGCTCCGCACGGCGCGCCGTTTTCTCTCCGCCGCCGGCTGGAAAGGGCACGTGGAGGAGCTGGAGCTGCTGGAGATCAACGAACACACGCCACGCGAGCAGATTGAAGCCTACGCGGCGCGGCTGGGCGAGCAGGACGCGGGCCTGATCTCGGAAGCGGGCCTGCCCGCCGTGGCCGATCCCGGCGCGCTGCTGGTGGAGCTGGCGCACCGCAAGGGAGTGGACGTGGTGCCGATGGTCGGGCCTTCCTCGCTGATGATGGCCCTCATGGCTTCGGGGCTGAACGGGCAGTGCTTTGCCTTCACGGGCTATCTGCCGGTGAAAGCGCCGGCACGGCGCGAGGCCATCAGCACGCTGGAACGCACGTCGGCGCGCCTCAACCAGTCGCAGATCATGATCGAGACGCCCTACCGCAACGACGCCCTGCTGGCAGACCTGACCGAGACCTGCCGCCCGTCCACGCGCCTGTGCGTCGCCGCCGACATCACCTGCCCCACCGAATTCATCCGCACGAAATCCATCGCCGACTGGCAGAAAGAGCGCAAAAAGGGCTTTGTCATCGGCAAGCGCCCGTGCGTCTTTGTCATCCTGAGCGAAGCGAAGGATCTAAAAAACCGTTAGCTTATGGTGCGACTGAACAATATGGAATTTTACGCCTACCACGGCTGCCTCGAAAGCGAGCGCCGGGAAGGCAACCGTTTCCGGGTCGATTTCGCCTACGACTACGACATGCGCAAGGCGTCCCGGAGCGATGACCTGCGCGAAGCCATCGACTACAGCGCGATCTACGAGCACATCCGCGCGGAGATGGAAGTCCCGGCCAATCTGCTGGAGCACCTCGCCAGCCGCATGCTCGACACCCTCATCGCCCGCTTCCCGCGCATCAGTTACGCGGAGCTGACCGTCACCAAGTACAATCCCCCCCTCGACGGTAAGGTCGAGAGTTCTTCCGTCACCGTCGTCTATGCATAAAGTCTCGTTCATCACCCTCGGCTGCAAGCTCAATTTCTCGGAAAGTTCGACCCTCGCCCGGCAGTTCGCCGCGGCGGGCTACGAAGAGGCTGCGCCCGGACCCGGCACCGACGTTTTCGTGGTCAACACCTGCTCGGTGACCGAGCACGCCGACAAGAAATGCCGCAACCTCATCCGCAAGCTCCACAGGACCGCGCCCGGCGCCAGGATCGCCGTGACGGGCTGCTACGCGCAGCTCAAGCCGCAGGAAATCCTGTCGATCGACGGCGTGGACCTGGTCGTCGGCGCCGACCGCAAGGGCGAGCTGGTGAAGCTGCTGCTGGGCGGCGAACGCGGTTCGCAGGGCTATTCCTGCGAGATCGACGCCGTGGAGAGCTTCTTCCCGGCCTATTCGTCGGGAGAGCGCACCCGCTCCTTCCTGAAGGTACAGGACGGCTGCGACTACCACTGCGCCTACTGCACCGTGCCCCTGGCCCGCGGCAAGAGCCGCAACATCCCCATCGCCGAGATCGTGGAGCAGGCCCGCGCCATTGCGGCGCAGGGCATCGTGGAGGTGGTGCTCACAGGTGTGAACACGGGCGATTTCGGCAAGAGCACGGGCGAAAGTTTCCTCGACCTGCTCAAGGCCCTGGACGCCGTGCCGGGCATCGAGCGCTACCGCATCTCCTCCATCGAGCCGAATCTGCTCACGGAAGAGATCCTGCGCTGGATCGCCACGGGCACGAAGTTCCTGCCGCATTTCCACATCCCCATCCAGTCGGGCTGCAACCGCACCCTGAAAGCGATGCACCGCCGCTACACGGCGGAGATGTTCGAAGAGAAGATCGCCCTGATCCGCGACATCCTCGAGCAGCCGGAGGAGCGCGGCACGCGCGTCTTCTTCGGCATCGATGTGATCGTGGGCTTTCCGGGGGAGACGGACGAGGATTTCGAAGAGACCTACCGGCTGCTGGAGCGTGTCCGGCCGGCCTTCCTGCACATCTTCCCCTATTCGCGCCGCGCGGGCACGCCGGCGGCCGAGCGGTCCGACCAGGTGCAGGAAAGTGTGAAGACGGCCCGCGCCGCCCGCCTTCAGGAGCTCTCCGACCGGCTCCATGCGGCTTTCACCGCCGCCAATGCCGGCCGTCCCGCCAAAGTTCTCTTCGAGAGCACGATGAAAGGCGGCAAGATGTTCGGTTACACGGAAAACTACCTCCGCATCGAGCGGCCGTACGATAAAGAATGGATTAACAAAATCGTTGAAATAACTATTTAGCTATTGACTCGAGTGCTCCAGTATATGTCTTTCAGACCGACGCTACGCGTCTCCCTCCCATGCTGACGCATGGGCCCCTCCCGCTATCAACCGAGGGTGGTTAGGGTCTTCAAGACATATACCCTCACACTTTCATCAATAGTTGACAGATCATGAACAGTATAACGTTTTTAGGGACTGGGACTTCGCAGGGCATTCCGATGATCGGATGCCAGTGCGAAGTGTGTACGTCGAAAGATCCGAGAGACAAGCGGCTGCGGTGCTCGGCCCTGGTCAAGTATGAAGGAAAGACATTCCTGATCGATGCCGGGCCGGATTTCCGGCAGCAGATGCTCCGCGAAGACATCCGCCACCTTGATGCCATCCTCCTGACCCACAACCATAAAGACCACACCGGCGGTCTCGACGACGTGCGCTCGTTCAACTATCTCGAGAAACGCTCGTTCCCCATCTTCTGCGAAGCCAACGTGCTGGAATCCCTGAAGAAAGAATACTACTACGTCTTCGCCGAAAAGCCCTACCCCGGCGCGCCGGAAATGGACATCCACCTGATTACCAGCCTGCCCTTCGCCATCGACGGCGTTCCTGTCGTCCCAATCCGGGCCATGCACTACAAACTGCCCATCCTCGGCTTCCGCTTCGGCGACCTCGCCTACGTCACCGACGCCAACTACATCCCCGAAAGCGAGTTCGACAAACTCCGCGGTCTCAAGGTCTTCGTCCTCAACACCGTCAAGCGCGGCCGGCACATCTCGCACTACGCCCTCGAAGAAGCCATCGACATCTGCCGCCGTGTCGGTGCCGGACAGAGCTACCTGACACACCTGTCGCACATGCTTCCGCGGCACGCAGAACTCACAGAAGAACTCTCCGTCCTCCCCTTCTCCCTCCAGCCCGCTTTCGACGGGCTGACCGTACCGTTTTAAGGATCAACCCTGCAGCTTCGCCTTGGCCGAATAATAGGCCTTGCGCGAGATGAAGCCCGATTCTTCGGCGGCCTCCAGGACGGTGGCCGTCGGATGCTCCTGCAGGTAGCGGTCCACGTGTTCCAGCCGAACCCGGTTCACATAGGCGAAGAAGCCGCCCAGCTCCGATTTGATGAGTCCGGCCACGTAGGAACGGTTGTAGCCGCTGCGCTCGGCCACCTGCTGCAGGGTCAGGTGCGGTTCCAGGAAGGCTTCCTGCTCCTCCACGACCGTCGTCACCGCCGAGAGAATCTCCAGGCGCTTCTGGAGGGGAAGACTGCGCTGGTAGAGCGGCTCTTCCGGCCCGTTCTCCGGAGCCGGTTCGGGATCCGGCGACAGGCCCAGCTGCGCCACGGCCTCGACTTCGGCCGTCTCGTCTTCCAGCCGGCGGTTGCGGTTCGGGTGCAGCACCGTGATGAGGAAGGTCAGCGCCGAAGCCGCCAGCAGCAGCATGACCGCCGCCAGCACCACGCGGTTGTTGGAAAAAGCACCCGTCCAGCAGAGCACCAGATTCAACACGACCAGCAGCATCCAGCGCCGGGCCGAAACCACCGGGAAGTCGTCCGGGTTGGAGTATTCATCCATGTCGATGCGCCGTGCCTCGCGCAGCACCAGCTGCATGGCCAGCAGGCAGGCGAGCGTCGTGATGACGCCCAGGAAATACAAGATGTACCCGGCGGCTTTCCCCTCCTGGCTGAACTGTTCCCCGGGCCACACGGCCAGCACCAGCGCGGCCAGCAGGAAGAAAGCCACGGGGCCTCCCACCAGGAAAAGAGACAGCCGCCACTGCTTCCAGTGCATGATGATCCCGAAATAAGAGAAAAGCAGGACGATGCAGTGGAAGAGGGTGACGGGGAAGAAATAGATGCGTGCCAGAAGCCAGGCGTCGGCACTCTCCGGATGGATCGCGTAAGGGATCAGGACCAGTGCGTTCAGGTAGATGCCCACCACGAAGGGACGGCCCGGGTAGTAATAGCGGGGATCCTTGTCGAAGGGCTGGCACATGTGGAACCAGCGCACCGCCGCCACCACCAGTCCCGTGGTGATGAACACGGCTGCAGCCAAACCGAAGAGATGGATGGACAAAGGCGTCATACCGGGTTCAAAAATAAGAAAAATTTCGCGTTTTTGACGCAAAAGGGACAAAGTTGACGCAAAAGGGACAGCGCGTTGACGCACCGGGGACAGTGTTGACGCGCGGGAGCTGTAGTTTTGCGGGAAATTATACAAGTACGTATGGATACCGTCACGCTCATCCTTTTCATCCTCGCCGGAGTCACCCTTCTCGTATGGATTCCCGCCATCCTGCTGACCAGTTATTGGGCTGTGCGGAAAGACTAGATGGAAACATAATAATCAATCCTATGCAAACAACACAAAAGCGACATTATGTAGCGCCCTCCTCCGCTACGGTGGAGATTCAAATGCATCACGTGTTATGCGAAAGTCCGAACCCGAAGTTTGGAGAGAACTGGAATTGGGATGATTAAGAAGAGGAGGAAAAGACAATGAAACAGAAGAACATTTTCCAAAAATTGCTGGCCGGAGCATGCCTCCTCGCCATCGCTTCCTGCGCAGAACTCACGCCTGTTCAAAACCAGACCGAGGAAAGCGTCAGCGGTCAAGGCACCCGCATTGAAGTACTCGGCCTCCGCACCGAAACCGACACCAAAGTCACCCTCTCCAATACGACTTTCGCCTGGCAAGAAGGCGATACAATTGCCGTGTGGACGGGAACGAGTGAATCGAACGGAAAATATCAGGAATGTATTGTCGCTGCCAACGGCAGTCTGCCCGTAACGCTTCAAGAAGGGGAATCGCGCTTCCATTATGCACTCTATCCTGCAAGCATTCGAGCTAAAAACAGTTATACTGATGCTACGCTAAGAGTGATTCTCCCTGATTCGTATGATTATGATCTGGTTTGCGGAGACAATGTACGGACGCCGATGATCGCAGTCAATAATAATGGTAGCTCTAACCTGGTCTTTTACAACTTGGCCAGTATGCTCCGACTGACGGTAACCCTCCCGAAAAGGACTGTCAAATTGAAAATAAAATTTCATTCGGTTAATCAAGACCATTTAGACCGACATATTTCTGGCGAATTTATAGTTGGAACATCCTCGGAGCACGTTGTGGTCGGTACTTCTTGTATCCGTCGTTCCAATCAATTAGCTGGTGGCGTGGATGAAATTTTTATCACGGGCATTCACGACATACCTGAGTCAGACAGCACCATCACTGTCAATATACCCATTCCAATAGCTGATGATTACAACGATTTCTCGGTTTCCGCCTGGGACAGCGATGGCAAAGCCATCAAGGCCGAGATTGTTCACCTTGCCACCGACTATAATGCGACAAGAGCCCACGGAAAGAAAATAACAACGGCATTGACGCAAGGCACATTCGCCATCTCCGATAACAAGTACTGCATTATTTCGCCAGCCAACCTGATGTATGACGGTACAAAAGGTGAAGGAAAACGTTTCGTATTCCATGAACATGCCTCCGATGTCAGTCCTTTATTAGCACATGATGCGTACAATGAGGGAGCTGTTTTTGACACTTTCACCTATGGATCATCCGGATTCAATAACAAAAACCCTTGGAATAGAAATACCCGTGCCGGTTATACCGATCTTCAAACCACTTCTGCGGATTGGGGCGTCTATAATGAAATCAGTTCATACAAGAAAAAAACCTGGGTGACACCATTAAAGGATGACTGGCAAAGTCTTATTAGCAATCACATTCAAGCCACCGCATCACTCGACGGCCAGAAAGGGTATATTCTCATTCCTATTGATTATTCGGGCCCGACGATTGTGGGAGGCATGCATTCTAATGTGGATAATGTTTATACGACCACTCCTATTGACAACTGGACACCGGTTAAAGCGGCCGGGGCGGCATTCCTCCCATTCCAATATTACTGGACCGGAACTAATGGCTCAGATTCTACTGAAGCCTGGTATACTACAAACCATAACCAAGGTTCCGGACAAGATATTTGGCATTTTATTCAAATCGTAAAACACAGCGGGGGTGCGTACTACGTACGATTGATCAACATCCTGTAAACAGCCTCTATCCCCTGTTCTCGCACCATGGACAAAGACACACTGACCATCCTCATCATCGCAGGGCTCACGCTTTTCGTGTGGGTCCCTGCGATTGTGCTGTCTGTCTTCAGGGCTTTGCGAAAAGAAAAAGAAACACGTCAAAATAAAAATCAAATCAAATAAAGTTGTTCTTATGACAACACACAAACTACACTACGTAACACCCCACATTGAGACGGTGGAACTGAAGCCGGAAGGAGTACTCTGCAATAGTATTCCAAACGCGAATTTCAACTTTTTGAATTCGGGCAACCTGGAGGGCATACGCTCCCCATACAATAGCAACTCTGCTGATGATGAACTCTGGCAGTAGGAGGATAGCACGATGAAAAAAATCTTATACTCTTCTATGCTCGCAGCTGTCGCCACGCTGCTCGCTTTAACGTCCTGTACGGACAACCTGCAGCCCGAAACTGCTCCCGACCAAGACAATACCTACACGATCTCTGTGGAGGTAACGAAATCTGCATCCACCAAGGGACTCGCCCTCTCGGGGGATGGGAAGTCCATCCTTGCAACCTGGGACGAAGACGATAAGGTGTATGTTTACAACGTTACGAAAAACCAGAACTTGACTGGATACCTACAGCCGGCTAGTTGGGGTGCAGACGTAACACATACCATTCTTCAGGGAACCGTGACCGGTGTGATTGAAATAAACGATAGGCTGCGCTTGACCTTGAATTCTGATGCATATGATGCACAGGACGGTACCCTGGAATACATTGCTGATCATTGCGATCTCGCCCAGGGAGACGTTATTATCAATGCTATCGATGCCTCCAATAATGTTTCAATATCGGGCTCCGCAAATTTGCCTAGCAAGCAATCCATCGTGCGGTTCACGATGAAGAACGGAGAATCTTACCTCAATGCCGAAGAACTCGTCATCATACATCTCGCAAGCTCAAGCGGTCTTTTCGGGCCCGACACAGCGATTGTGAGAATCCCCGCCTCCACCTACACCACCAACGGTAACGGCGTGGTGTTTGTCGCACTACCCCCCACTTTTAATAATTCAGAAAGAGGCATTTCCCTGACTGCAACGGTCAACGGACAGGTATATACTTTCACGAAAGACAAGGCTGGTTTTAACCAAGGTACTTACAGCCACATTACCGTGCAAATGGCGCGCAACGACGAAGCTACCCCGCTTACTTTCGAGGCGAAAGCGAACAATGTAAACATAACTTTTACAGCTTGCGCGGGTATTTCGTTCGGTGAAGATGATGTTGAATTTCGTACCGAAAAATCAGGCATAATTTCGAATTGGGAAGCCTATACTTCCGGGACTTCGGTTTCGCTTCCCAACGCTGGTGATAAAGTCATGTTCAGAGGCAGTCTGGACCATTATGGAACATCCTCAGATGGAAGCAAGTTTAGTGTTAGTAGCTCTTGTTATGTTTATGGCAATGTGATGAGCCTCTTGCGTAAGACGGATTATGACGAGCTTACCGAATTGACGCAGCCCTATACTTTCAGGGCTTTGTTCTATGACAACGGTTTACAATTATACAGCCACGATTCCAAGGCCATTTTGCTCCCGGCAACGACGCTGACGGAAGGTTGCTACCAAGCCATGTTCAGTGGTTGTAAGAATCTTGTAGCAGCGCCAGCGCTCCCGGCGACGACGCTGACGGAGGGTTGTTACCGTGCTATGTTCAGTAATTGTCTTAAACTTGCAGCAGCGCCAGCGCTTCCGGCGATGGAAATGAAGAGAGCGTGCTATGCTAACATGTTCTATAAATGCGAAGCTTTGACCAAGATGCCGGCGCTTCCGGCTACGACGCTGGCCGAACAGTGCTATGCCAACATGTTCAAAGAATGCAAAAACCTGACTACCCTGCCCGAAAGTTTACCGGCAATGGCAATGGCCGATAGTTGCTATTACTATATGTTCGAAGAATGCAAAAACTTGACCACGGTTCCTTCCGGATTCCTTCCGGCAACAACGCTTGCCAAGCACTGCTATGAATATATGTTTCAGTATTGCATTACATTGACGACGGCGCCCAATCTTCCGGCAACAGCAGTACCCGATTCTGCCTATGCGTATATGTTCAATAACTGCTATGGCAACTTGACCACGACCCCGACCATCTCTGCGACTACGATGGGTGTTGAGAGTTGTCGGGGGATGTTTAATAATTGCAAACAATTAACAACGGTGTCGAACTTTTCGGCTACGACCTTAGCACATGATTGCTGCAGGGGAATGTTTAGCGGCTGCACCAACTTGAAGACTCTTCCTTCATCACTTCCAGCGACAGAACTGGCAAGTAATTGTTATCTAAATATGTTCGATGGCTGCACATCCTTGGAAACGATTCCCGCTACTTTCCTTCCCGCAACGACACTGGCAGAACATTGCTATGAAAATATGTTCAAAGGCTGCACAAGCCTGAAAGGCAGCACCGCCACGACGAGCCTGCCTAAACTGGATGCTACGGAATTAAAATACGAATGCTACTTTTCTATGTTCGAAGGCTGCACCAGCCTGACGACGGTCCCCACCAACTATCTTCCGGCAACGACACTGGCAGGAAGTTGCTATTATAAAATGTTTAAAGACTGCGAAAATTTGACAAAAGCACCGGAACTTCCTACGACCAATCTACAACAAAGTTGGACCTCTTGCTATGGACATATGTTCTATGGCTGCAAAGCCTTGGCTACAGTACCGGAGCTTCCGGCAACAACCTTGTCAAATTATTGCTACGATGCGATGTTCTATGGCTGCACCAGCCTGACAACAATCCCTGCTGACTTACTCAAGGTAACGGAACTGAAACAAGCTTGTTATAGGTCTATGTTCTCCGGCTGCACCAGCCTGACAACAGCGCCAGCCCTCCCCTCAACGAACTTGGCGGATTATTGCTACGAGGGAATGTTCTCTGGCTGTACCTATCTGGGTACGACACCGGCCCTCCAGGCAACGACCTTGAAGAAATCTTGCTACCATAATATGTTCAAGGGCTGCAAAAACTTGACGACAGTGCAGGCCATTGACGCAACGACCCTGGCAGAGAGTTGCTGCGAGAGTATGTTCGAAGCTTGCACCAGTTTGACGGCGGGTCCGGTGTTGAAAGCGTCTACGCTTGCAAAATACTGCTACAAGATGATGTTTTATGATTGTACGAAATTCGAATCCATCACTTGCCTTGCAAGCAGTATCCCTAGCCCGGTTACTGACTATACCTACTGCTGGCTGAATAATGTGAAGTCAAGCGGAACATTTACCACACCTTCCGGAACCAACTGGACAGTAGATAGTAATAATGGCATTCCGACCGGCTGGACGCGCGTCGACTATAATCCAGGCTCCTAAAAGAGCATTGGCCCCCTACGATTTTTGGGGAAGTCCCCTGTAATCAATTCGTCCTTCTTAGCCGCCCCACACCGGGGCGGCTTTGTTGTATCCCCTCCCCGCGCCTGTCTCGGAGGTCGGCCACAGAATGACCGTGGCGAGGCGCAGCGCCATTTTGTGGCCATTGGGCTTGGCCATCAGTTTTACAAAGTGAAAGAGATGAATTCCTGGCCAATCCTGTGCAGGCCAGATTCGATTTTCTTTGCCTGTTTTTGAGAAATATAGGTATTCCCACTCTTGTAATGACGCATCAAGCTGGGAGAAATGCCAACCCATTCGGCAAACTTGGATGCATTCAGGAAATCGAACACATTGAACATCGCGGAAATATCGTACTTGTACTCAAAGGTCAAATCTTTGAGTTCCTCCGGAAGGGTTTCACCACTGGCAGCGTAATAATCAAGCAATTCATGATAACCCGCCATCAGTTCTTCTTTGGCATTCCGGACAGTAGTCCCGCTTCCATGAAGGACAGTGGTCAAATTGTCTGTGTAGGCGGCATAGCCCGTCTGGTCTTTTTCTATAATTACTAGCGTTTTCATTTCTTTCTACTTTTCGTCACCATCGACTTGTTTGAAAAGTCTCTTCTGCAAGTTCGGTTTGATTTCTTCGTTCCAATGCCTTTCTACCAGTAACGGATCAGCACGTCCAGTTTTACGATAGATATCGTGTTTCCCACCATGCCGCTCCAATTTCCAACCCTTGCGGAGAATCATCTTCCTGAACTCATTCCACGTCATCTTCGATTCGATTACAAATATAGCACATTTTTGCGATATAAACTCAAACAATTGGAATTTCTTTTCACGGTGCAAGGTATTCCTTATGCCCTAGTTTATCCATAGGCAAAACGAGTATACCCGTTTATAAACGTTTTTAAACGGATATTAAAAATTGTAAATGTGAAAAGACTCGGCCACAGAATGGCCGCGGCGGAGCGGAGAGCCATTCTGTGGCCATTGGGCTTGAGCGTCAGTTTTCCGTCTCTTTAAAGATGATTCGCAAAGCTCATTTTCTCGTGAAGAATACGAACTATTCGTATTTCGCTCCCTGTCGATTGAAAGAAGATAAAGTGATGTCCGCAATGCGTATACGAATACGCTTTGTATATCGGATATGAGATGATATCTTCTCTTTCAGGAATGGAGAAGCCTTCATCCAGCAACAGGTCGCGATAATAAATGGACTGCTGCGCTGACCAGAGAGATTCCGTATAGGTCTTGATCGCCAGTAAATCTTGCCGGGCCTTACCGGAGAATAGTATTTGCTTCATCTTCGAACTCTTTGATCAGTTCTTCTTTCGTCATCACAGTATATCCACTCATCTCTCCTTCCAGAAGAGCTGCATCGAGCTGCATCAGCGCCTTCTCCTTTTCTTCCAGCAGTCTGACTCCGGCTCTGATTACTTCGCTGACATTGTTGTATCGCCCGGAAGTGACAGACTCCTGCACAAAGGCCTCCAGATGCGATCCAAGTGCTATGGTTGTTGTCTTCATAATGGCAAATATAAGAACTATTCTTATATTTTGCAAACTTTCACTCCCCTCCGTTTCCGGCCGAGGAAAACCCCGCCGCCAAGCAGGAGCGAACAGCAGCAGGGGCTGACAGCGGGGCGACGATTTGTGAGCGGCAGGGAATACGCGGCCAAGCGGGAGTTCCGTCTCGTGACGGCGCAGGTTCTTCGACCGTTAGCGGAGCGTAGCGACAGCTAAAAGGGAGAAGTTCGCCGTCAAGGGACGGACGCGCAGGCTGCGCCTGCCGCGAACCTTGAGGAGAAACGCTTTCAGCCCCTGCGCAAGAGCGCCGGGATGTGGGATTAAATCGATTATGACGGTCCGGAGGTGCTCTGGCGAAACGAAACAAATTGCTTTTTTGCGGTTGCGTTTTTGGAAAATGTGTTTATCTTTGTTGCGTAAAAGCAGATCGGGCAATACCTGATCAAAATGGTAAACAAAAGAGCACCGGATCCGGTGGGTGAAGGTGCTCTTATTATGTTTTAGTCGGGCTGGTACTGAGGGGGATCCTTTCTGTCGTTCTCGTTTACCATTTATTGCTTTTACTTATGAACGTTAAGATAACGATCTGCTTCTACGTACAACTGTGTACGTATGGTAACCCCGTTTTCGTCCACGCCTACTGGCGCAGGCGAAACGGCCGTAAGGAGTTCGTTCAGGCATATTGGCGACACCGCCGATGATCCTGAACGGCTGATGTAATATGCTGCACGAAGCCCGGCTGGGAGCCGTTTTTTCGAACGGCTCCTTTTTCTTTTATTATATCAGTTTTTTTGTATATTTGTAGACTTAGAAAACAAACACAAAACACTATGGTTAAAATAGATCTCACCGGTTGCGATTCATTTGTCGCGAAGGAACAATACAACGAATATCTGAAGGGGGCACTGGCCGCCCAGAAGGTCCTGCAGGAAGAGAGCGGAGCCGGCAATGATTTCCTGGGCTGGCAGCATCTGCCGAAGGCGACCGGCAAGGCCGAACTGGACGACTGCCTGAGCGTCGTGGACCGCTGGCTCGAGCGCGAGATCGACCTCGTGGTCGTGATCGGCATCGGCGGCTCTTACCTCGGCGCCAAGGCCGCCATCGAAGCACTGAGCCACAGCTTTGCCTGCCACCTGGGCAGCCACGGCCTCAAAGTGGTCTTCGCGGGCGAAAACCTCTCGGAAGACTATACGGCCGAACTCCTCGACCTGATCAAACTCCGCAATCCCGCCTGCGTGGTGATTTCCAAGAGCGGCACCACCACCGAGCCCGCCGTGGCCTTCCGCCTGGTCAAGGACTACCTGGAGCACACCTACGGCAAGAACGAAGCCCGCGAACGCATCGTGGCCATCACCGACAAGGCCCGCGGCGCCCTCAAGAGCCTCTCGAACCAGGAAGGCTACAAGACCTTCGTCATCGAAGACAACATCGGCGGCCGCTTCTCCGTGCTGACGCCGGTGGGTCTCGTCCCCATCGCCCTGGCCGGCTTCGACATTGAAGCCATGGTCCGCGGCGCCCAGGACGCCGAAAAAGCCCTGGCGGAAACCGGCGCCGAGAACCCGGCCGTCCGCTACGCCGCCATGCGCAACCTCCTGTACGACAGCGGCAAGAAAGTCGAACTTTTCGCCAGCTTCAATCCGAAACTCCAGTACCTCGGCGAGTGGCTGAAACAACTCTTCGGCGAAAGCGAAGGCAAAGACGGCAAAGGCATCTTCCCCGCTTCCGTCATCTTTACGACGGACCTGCACTCCATGGGACAGTATATCCAGGAAGGCGAGCGCATGCTCTTCGAGACCGTCGTCACGGTCGACAAAGCCCAGCGCGACGTGACCATCCCCAGCGACGAACAGAACCTCGACGGACTGAACTACCTCGCCGGCAAACATGTGGAGCACTGCAACCGCATGGCCCAGCTCGGCACTAGGATGGCCCACATCGACGGCGGTGTGCCGAATATCGACATCCATATCGAAAAACTGGACGAGTACAACCTCGGCCAGCTCTTCTACTTCTTCGAGAAAGTCTGCGGCATCAGCGCCTACCAGCTGGGCGTCAACCCGTTCAACCAGCCCGGTGTCGAGGCCTATAAGAAGAATATGTTCAAATTACTCGAAAAACCGGGTTATTGATTCAACTGAAAAGGCTTGCGCCGGCGCGGGTGGTATTGCGTTCGACGCAGCTTTTTTCGCGAGGAGAACGCAATACCAGAGCGCCAAGCAAGCCGTCCATCATCGCATGAAGTTTCTGGAAGCCGTAGCAAGCAGGTACGCCCGGCGCGAGTCGCTGGAGCGTACCTGCTTCGTGTTTCCGAACAGGCGGTCGGGTACGTTTTTCAAGCGATACCTGGGCATTGCCGCGGGAAAACCGCTGTTCGTGCCATCGATGTGCACCATCGACGAACTCTTCCAGCGCATCTCCGGCCTCAAGCCCATCGACAAAGTCCCCGCCCTCGACCGCCTCTACCGCATCTATCGCGCGCTTCTGCAAGAAAACGGCCGTACCGCCGAACCCTTCGACGATTTCATCTACTGGGGTGACATCCTGCTCGGCGACTTCGACGACATCGACAAATACCGCGTCGAAGCCGACAAGATGCTCGTCAATCTGCGTGAACTCAAGGAACTCACCAGCGACTACAATTTCCTCTCAGATACCCAGCGGGCGGCGATCGCCGAGTTCTGCGGCAGCTACTTTGATATTCCGGGGCAAGCCCGGACTGACGGGCCGCGGCAGCAATTCGCCGAGCTCTGGAACATCCTCCATCCCCTCTATACCCGCTTCCGCGACGCGCTCCAGACAGAAGGACTGGGCTATCCCGGTATGATCTACCGCAGCGTCGCCGATGCCATCCGGCCTGACAGCCAACTGCTGCCGGCCTTCGACGAAGTGGTATTCATCGGACTCAACGCCCTGAACAACTGCGAAACAGCACTGCTGACCGAACTGCAGAAAGAAGGCAAAGCCGACTTCTACTGGGACTTCGAAGGACCCCTGCTGCAGGATAAGGCCAACAAGGCGGGCCGCTTCATCCGCGAGAACATCGCACGTTTTCCTTCCCGCGAACCGCTGAATGACATTGCACCGGAAGGCCTGCCCGCCATCGAAGTGATCCGGGTCCCTTCCGCCGTGGGGCAGACCCGCAAGGCCATGCAAATCATCGAGGAACTCCACGCCACAGGAAAGATGGAGACGCCGGAGGAGACCGCCGTGGTGCTGCCCGACGAGAGCCTCCTCTTCCCCATGCTGGGCGCCATCCCCGCCTCCGTCGAGAAAGTCAACATCACGATGGGGTACCCGCTTTCCGCCGGACAGGTCGAGACCCTCTTCGCCTTCGCGGAACGGCTGCAGGCCAACCGCCGCACCAAGGGCGGTGCGGAACGCTTCTACCATCGCGACGTGATGGACCTGCTGGAACACCCCTACCTCACGGCCGCCGACACGGAAGGCGTGGTGCCGGCTATCCGCAAGACCATCCGTGAGCAGAACCGTATCTTCGTGGATACGACGTGGCTCGCCTCTTTCGGCGGCGTCTTCGCCACCCTCTTCACACCAGTGGAACGGACCGCTGATCTGGCCGGGTGGCTGCAGGCGCTCATCCAGGCACTGCAGGCCTTCCAGCCGGCGCTCGAGCGCGAGTTCCTCTACCGCTACAGCGCGACCATCGCCTCGCTCGCCAGCGTACAGCTCGACTACGAGACACTCGAGCAGCGCACCTGGTTCCGCCTGCTGGCGCGGCTGGCGGCGCTGGAATCCGTCCCCTTCGAGGGAGAGCCCCTCAGCGGCCTGCAGATGATGGGACCGCTCGAGACCCGCGCGCTCGACTTCCGCAACGTCATCATGCTTTCGGTGGGCGAAGGCATCTTCCCTTCCCGCACCGTCAGCAACTCCTTCATCCCCTACAACCTGCGCGTGGGCTTCGGCCTGCCCACCTATGAACTGCAGGATGCCATCTGGTCGTACTATTTCTACCGGAGCATCTGCCGCGCGGAACACGTCTGGCTGCTCTACGATTCCCGCACCGAAGGCTTGCAGAGCGGTGAAGAAAGCCGCTACATCAAGCAGCTGAAATACCACTACGGCCTGCCCGTCAAGGAAAAAGTGGCCACCTACGAGCTCGAAGCCAAATCCGTGGAGCGAACCATCCTGACGGTCGAGAAGAGCCCGGCCGTGCTGCAGGAGCTGCACGACCGCTTCATCACGGGCAAGGGGACCTTCTCCGCCTCCTCGCTCAACAGCTACATCGACTGCCCGCTGCAGTTCTACTATAAACATGTCCGCAAAATCAAGGAGCAGGATGAAGTGACGGAAGAAGTGGATGCCAACATCTTCGGCGACATCTTCCACCTGGTGATGAACCGGCTCTACACACCCTTCAAGCAGCAGTTGGTCACCTGCGAGACCCTTGCGCAGCTGCGGCGGGACAAGCGCCTTCTGGAGCAGCTGACCGTAGCCGCTTTCCAGGAGAAAGGCATCGAGGAAATCGAAGGCGAGAACGCGATCCTGAAAAACCTGGTGCTGCGTTTTGTCGACCGGACCCTCGAAGTCGACGGAGAACTGGCTCCTTTCACCTTCCTCGGCGCTGAAGAGAAACGCGATGGCCGCGTGACCCTGCCCGACGGCCGCCCCGTGCACCTGTTCGGCTATATCGACCGCCTCGATGCCACCCGCGCCGACAGCATCCGGGTGGTGGATTACAAGACGGGCAGCGTAGCGCGGAAGGATGACTGCCGCGACGTCGACCGGATCTTCGACCGGAGCCTCTCCCCGCGCCCGTACATCGCTTTCCAACTCTATTTCTATGCGCTGCTGATGTCCCGGCAGTCCGATGCCGGAACTGCACAATTTTATCCCTGCGTCTACGCCCTTCGCGATATCTTCCAGAGCGCACCGGAAGCCCACGCCATCGAGCCGGAAAAGCTCGCACACTTCGCGGAACGCGTCCAGGCCCTCGTTGAAGAAATCTTCGATCCTGAAACACCCTTCGCCGGCGATTGCGCCGACGAGAAAATCTGCGGCTATTGCCCTTTCAAACGCCTATGCAAGCGATAGATCATCCGACTAAAGCCGTGAAGGTGGTAAAAGCCTCGGCCGGCAGCGGCAAGACCTACCGGCTGACGCAGGAATACATCGACCTGCTGCTCGCAGGCGACGAGCAGCGCTACAAACATATCCTCGCCGTCACCTTCACCAACAAGGCGACCGACGAGATGAAACAGCGGGTGATCGAAGCCCTCTACGAACTGTCGCACAGCAGCGATCCGCGGGCGGAAGAGGCCGGCAAACGCCTGAGTCTCATCCTCCACGACTACTCCTGCTTCTCCATCAGCACCATCGACCGCTTCTTCCAGGGCGTGATGCGCGCCTTCGCGCGGGAAATCGGGCAGTATGCCTCTTACCGGGTGGAACTCGATACGGGGGCCGTGCTGGAGCAGGTGATCGACCTGCTCATCGACGGCCTGGACGACCCGGCCAACGCCGCGCTGCTGGCCTGGCTGCAGGACTATGCGTTCGAACTGATCGAGGCCGGCCGCAGCTGGAATGTGCGGGAGCCGCTCAAAGCCATGGCCGAACTCTTCTTCAAGGAAGATTTCCGGATGAAGCTCCGGTCCATGCCGGGACACATCCTGGGCGACAAAGATGCCATCAAAGGCTTCGGCACCGTACTGGAGACCATGCGCAGTGATTTCGAGGCCAGGGTGACGGAGCTGGGACGCCGCGCGCTGGCGGCCATGGAAGCGGGCGGACGCGCGCCGGAAGACTTCAAAGGAAAGAGCCGCAGCCCTTTCATGGTTTTCAAGAAATGGGCTTCCTGGCAACGCGGAGACGCGCTCCCCGAGCCCAAGGAGAGCCTGAACGAGAGTTACAACGGCTTCCAGAGCCCGGAACTCGAGGCCTGCGTGGCAGAAGCCTTTGCCCTGTCGGGCCGGCCGCTGGCAGAATACCGCAGCGTCTGTCTGGTACAGGAAAACCTTTCGCTGCTGGGCGTCTACGCCGACATCTTCCGCTTCCTCTCCGCATACCTGCAGGAAAACAACGTGGTGCTGCTCAGCCAGTCGTCCGACCTGTTGAGCCGCATCATCAACGACGAGGACACACCCTTCGTCTACGAGAAGATCGGCAACCGCTACGACCACCTGATGCTTGACGAGTCACAGGACACGAGCCTGCTGCAGTGGAGCAACTTCAAGCCGCTCTTCACCAACAGCATCGCCCAGGGACAGGCCAACCTGATCGTGGGCGACGTCAAGCAGTCCATCTACCGCTGGCGCGGCTCCGACTGGCATCTGCTGGGCGAGCAGATTGCCCGGGATCTCGGCCGGGACAACATCGAGGAGACGAATCTCGGGGAAAACTGGCGCAGCGGCCGGGAAATCATCGCATTCAACAACCATCTCTTCTCACACGCGGCGGAGACGATTGCGGCGGATGCACCGGCCGGCGTGGCGGAGCAGATCCAGACGCTCTACGCGGACTGCGTACAGGAAGTGCCGTCAAAGCGCGCTTCGGCACCGGCCGGACGCGTAAAACTGAGTTTCCTGGAGCCGGAGGGCTGGCGGGAGGAAGCCCTTTCGCGCATGCTGGCCGATATCCGTGAGCTGTGCGATGCGGGCTATCACTACCGCGACATCACCATCCTGGTCCGGACCAACAACGATGGCGCCACCGTGGCCAACTGCCTCATTGCAGCGAACATCGGCGTGGTGACGGAAGATTCGCTGCTGATTGGCGCCGCTCCCTGCATCGGCGAAGTGGTCTCGCTCCTCCATGCGCTGGTCGATCCGGAAGATCCGGTCAACCGGCTGCTGGTCGAAGGACTGGAACTGCCCGACAGCGAGGCCTTGCACGGCTCGCTCTACGAGACCTGCGAGGGCCTGCTCGCCAGCCGTACCGGTCTTTCGGCCTCCGATGTCCCCTTCATCCACGCTTTCCTCGACCAGGTGCTCGCCTATCAGGAGAAGTACGGCTCGTCCCTGCGCGGCTTCGTCAAATGGTGGGACGACGCGGGCTGCAAGAAGAGCATCTGCGCCCCGGACGGACAGGATGCCGTGCGCGTGATGACCATCCATAAATCGAAGGGACTCAGCATCGAAGCGGTCATCATCCCCTTCGTCGACGAAGCGTTCCTGAAGACATCTTTCTGGCAGATTCCGACGCTCTGGTGCCAGACAACGGGCACACTGGCTCCCATCGGACTCGTGCCGGTCAAGGCAACGGCCAGGATGGAGAATACCGTCTTCCAGCCCGAGCTCGACCGCGAACGCATCAACCAGTATGTCGATGTGATCAACATGAGCTACGTCGCCTTTACCCGCGCCAAGTCCCAGCTCATCCTCTATGCGCCGAGGCCCCTCGACCGGGACAAATACCCGGTCAAAACCGTTGCTGCGCTGCTCTACCGGCTCTTCTCCGAGGAACTGGATGAAGCGGGCTGCCGGATCTCCGGCTCGCTGGAGCCTTTCCGGCAGAAAGTGGAGGCGTCCGCCGTCAGCGACGATCCGCAGCGGTCCTTCGAAACAGTCCGGCTGGGCGACGAGCGGCTCAAACTCGCGCTGCGCGCCGGCGATTATTTCGATGCCGATCCTTCGCACCGCCTGCTGGGTATCGAGCAGCACCGCGGCATGGCTTC
Organism: uncultured Bacteroidales bacterium; assembly: GCA_947168065.1. GTDB lineage: Bacteria > Bacteroidota > Bacteroidia > Bacteroidales > UBA932 > Cacconaster. The sequence continues at coordinate 51,382 of CAMVKH010000002.1, read as the reverse complement.
CGTGGAGGTCGATGCAGCGTTGGAGCAGCAGAGCGGAAACCGCCACTGGTTTGACGGCAGCTACCGTGTCTTCAACGAGGCCTCGATCGTAACGGGCGAAGGTGACACCTACCGCCCCGACCGCGTGCTCATCGCGCCCGACGGCAGCCGCGTCATCGTCATCGACTACAAATTCGGGCAACCCCGCCCCAGCCACCGCCGCCAGGTCCGCAACTACATGGACCTGCTCCGCCAGATGGGCTACCCTTCCGTCGAAGGCTGGCTCTGGTACGTTACCAACGAAGAATTCGTCAAGGTATAATTGCGTATTTGTTGTTACCAGCCTTTGATGTCGCTGCCGTTCTGGCCGTAGTAGGTCATGTGGCAAGGCGGGTTCCAGCCGTATTGTTCGGCATAACTGACCCACTCGGGACAGATCTGGCCATCCCAGACCAAGTCGATCTCCCCTTCGGGGAAATTGAACGGGCCGCAGAAGCGGGCCGTCGCGACCAGGAGGCCGGCGCCGTCGATCACGTCGAAACCTGTTTCGGAGACATTTCCGTACTTGAAGTTCTGGTAGCGGGCGGCATCCAGGGTATAGTTGTCTTCCAGGATGACGGCGGTCATCAGCACGCAGGTGTTGTCATCGAAAAGGGTCAGGTCGACATAGAATCCGGCCGGCGCCATGGGATCGTCAGCAATGGTTGTCCGGATCTCGCCGGCATATTCCCCGAGATAGGAAGGCCCCGACATGTGCTCGCAGGAATCCAGCACGGTGCAGGACAGGACGGTCAGCAAAAGGAGGGAAAGGAAACGTTTCATGCTATCAGGAAATTTTAGAATAATCGATACAGGTATTGTCGAGGCGGAGGGCGCGGAGCTGCTCGGCGAGGATGCGGTTTTCGATGTGTTCCAGGAGCGGGTCGGCGGCCAGGATCTGTTCTCCCAGTTCGCGCGCCTCGACCAGTGCCGGCGAGTCTTTCGCCAGGTCGGCGATGTGCAGGTCAAAGGCCAGGCCGCTCTGGCGGGTGCCTTCGAAGTCGCCGGGCCCGCGCATCTTGAGGTCGGCCTCGGCCAGCTCGAAACCGTCGCTCGTGGCACACATCAGCTCGATGCGCTGCCGCGATTCGGCGCTCAGCTTGTAGCCCGTCATCAGGATGCAGTAGGACTTTTCGGCACCGCGGCCCACGCGTCCACGGAGCTGGTGCAACTGCGAAAGGCCGAAACGCTCGGCGCTCTCGATGACCATGACCGACGCGTTCGGCACGTCGACGCCCACCTCGATGACCGACGTGGCCACCAGGATGTTCGCACGGCCCCGGGCGAACAGATCCATGTCGTAGGCCTTGTTCTCGGCCTTCTGCTTCCCGTGGACCACCGCCGTCACATACTGCGGTGCCGGGAAGGCCTCGGTGATATGCAGATAACCTTCTTCCAGGTTCTTGTAGTCCATTTTTTCCGACTCCTTGATGAGCGGATACACCACGAATACCTGCCGGCCCCAGGCGATCTGCTGCCGCATGAAGTTGTAGAGGTCGCCGCGGCGGTTCTCGGTCCAATGCACGGTCTCCACGGGCTTGCGGCCGGGCGGCAGTTCGTCGAGCACCGACACGTCGAGGTCGCCGTAGAGCGTCATGGCCAGTGTACGCGGAATGGGCGTGGCCGTCATCACCAGCACGTGCGGCGCCACGGCCGATTTCGACCAGAGTCGCGAGCGCTGCTCCACGCCGAAGCGATGCTGCTCGTCAATGACGGCCAGGGCCAGGTTGCGGAACTGCACGGTGTCTTCGATCAGGGCGTGCGTGCCCACGAGGATCTGCACCGAGCCGTCGCGCAGCCCGCTGTGGATGGCCTCGCGCTCCTTTGCCTTCGTGTTGCCGGTCAGCAGCGCGACCTGCGCGCCGGAAGGGGCCAGGAACTTCTGCATGCTGTGGTAGTGCTGGTTGGCCAGTACTTCGGTGGGAGCCATCACGCAGGCCTGGTAGCCATTGTCGAGGGCCATCATGGCGGCGAGCACCGCCACCAGGGTCTTGCCGCTGCCCACGTCGCCCTGCAGCAGCCGGTTCATCTGCTTGCCGCTGGCCACATCGGCCCGGATCTCCTTCAGCACGCGCTTCTGGGCTCCGGTGAGCGGGAACGGGAGGCTCTCGTACGTCTTGTTGAAATAGTCGCCGATGCGGCGGAACACCACCCCGCTGTCCGCACGCATGCGGATGCTCTTCTGCCGCAGCAGGGAGAGCTGCAGGTAGAAGAGCTCCTCGAATTTCAGGCGGCGCTGGGCCCGGGCCAGATCCTGCACCGATGCCGGGAAATGGATGTTCTGCAGGGAGAAACTGAGCGGAGCCAGGTGTTTCTGCTCCCGGATCCAGCCTGGCAGGGTATCTTCGAGCGTGCCCAGCACCTTGTCGAGCAGCGTGCTGATGATCTTCTCGAAGAACTTGTTGGTGATGCCGGCGGCGTGCAGCTTTTCGGTGCTGGAATACACGCCCATCATCACGCCCAGCTGCGAAAGGCGCTCCTCCGTGGCCAGGTCAACCTCGGGATGGACCAGGTTCCAGCTTTGTCCGAAGACGGAGGGTTTGCCGAATACCACGTATTCCGGACCCACCTGCAGCTTTTCCTCCATCCATTTGAGGCCTTTGAAAAAGACCAGGTCGATGGAGCCCGTCGCGTCGCTGAAGCGGGCGACCAGGCGCTGCGCGCGGGCCTGGCCCACTTTCTCGATGCGGGTGATGCGTCCGCGAAGCTGGATGTAGGCCGACGACGAATCGATCTCGCGCACGCTGTAGAAGCGCGAACGGTCGACATAGCGGAAGGGGAAATAATACAGCAGATCCCGGAACGTACTGATACCCAGTTCCTTGTTCAGGAGTTCGGCGCGCTTCGGCCCCACCCCCGGCAAATACTTTATATCGCTGTCCAAAATCTGAGGCATACACAAATATAGAAATTTTTTGTAAATTGCACGGTCTAAACGGATGTACTTTTCGTCCTGTTGAGATGATTGAATGAATAACAGGCACGTAGTGCCCGGCCCGGAGGGCCATATCCCCCTTGAGGGGGCGAAGGGGGTGAAAAAGAAAAAAGTGCGCGGGCCTCACGCACCCAAAGTCGAATACATATAATTTAGCAATAGTAATGAAAGACAAGATAGTAGTCGGCATTTCGCAAGGCGACACCAATGGTATAGGATACGAAGTGATTATCAAGGCATTGTCCGATGCCCGCATCCTCGAGAACTGTGTCATCATCCTCTACGGTTCTTCCCGCTTCTTCGGCATCTACCGGAAGTTCCTGCCCGAAGTCGAGCAGGTGGCGACCAACGTGATCAATGCCGCCGAAGACGCCCGTTCCAAGCGCATCAACATCATCAACGCCGTGCCGGAGAGCATGGCCATGGAAATCGGGCAGCCCACGCCCGACGGCGCCAAGGCCGCCATCATCGCGCTGCAGGCCGCCGTGGCCGACGCCAAGCGCGGTGCCATCGACGCCATTGTCACCGCTCCTTTCAACAAGCATACCGTCGCCCAGATGGGCTTCGGCTTCCCTGGCCACACCGAATACCTCATCCACGAGTTCGGCTGCGAAGACGGCCTGATGTTCCTCTGCTCCGAGAACCTCCGCGTCGGCGTAGTCACCAACCACCTTCCGCTCTCGAAAGTCAGCGGCGCCCTCAACGTCGACATCATCCTCAGCAAGCTGCGGCTGATGAACGCCTCGCTCAAACGCGACTTCGGCATCATCAAACCCAAGATTGCCGTCATGGGTCTCAACCCGCACGCCGGCGACGGCGGCTCGCTCGGCAGCGAGGAGATCGAGACCATCACCCCGGCCATCGACGCCGCCAACAAGGAAGGCATCCTGGCCTTCGGCCCCTATTCCCCCGACGGCTTCTTCAGCATCCACCAGCAGGGCAATTTCGACGCGGTGCTGGCCATGTACCACGACCAGGGACTCATCCCCTTCAAGGCCCTTGCCTTCGACAGCGGCGTGAACTTCACCGCCGGCCTGCCGATCGTGCGTACCTCGCCCGACCACGGCACGGGCTACGACATCGCCGGCAAGAACAAGGCGCTCTCCGATCCGATGCAGCGCGCCATCTTCGCCGCCATCGACCTGAGCAACAACCGTCGCCGTTACGACCAGATGTATGCCAATCCGCTCGAAACCAAGCATTTCGAGGGACCTAAACACGAAAAGACCATCCTTCCGGAATAGTGGATCGCGCACCTATTCAGCTCTACACCGACGGGGCTTGCAGCGGCAACCCCGGTCCGGGCGGCTATGCGGCCATCCTGCGCTGCGGCAGTTATGAGAAAGTGTTCTCGGCGGGTTATGCCACCACGACCAACAACCGCATGGAACTTATGGCCGTGATCACGGGTCTGGAGGCCATTCGCTGGACACAGGCCGACGTGACGGTCTGGAGCGATTCGTCCTACGTGGTGGACGCGGTCGAGAAGGGCTGGGTGTTCAGCTGGGAGCAGAAAGGCTTTGCCAAGAAGGCCAATGCGGACCTGTGGCAGCGCTTTCTTGCCGTATACCGGCGGCACCAGGTCCGTTTCGTTTGGGTGCGGGGCCACAACGGCCACCCCGAAAACGAACGCTGCGACCGTCTGGCGGTCGCAGCATCGCAGGAAAAGAATCTCCGGGTCGACGAGGGCTATGCGTCAGTCGTTGGCGCGAAGGAAGCGTAAGGCTTTCAACATCCAGGCAGGCAGGGGCTTGCGGTCGTCGCGCTTGCGGAAATCCAGGTAGATGCCCCATTTTTTCATGACCGGAATCCGGAAGGTCTCGACAAACTCGATGAGGGTTCCGTCGGGATCTTCGATATAGGTGAAGTGGCCGTCGGCATCGCCCATGGCGAAGTCGACGCCGCTGTCGCAGACGAAGGGATGGCCGGCTGCCCGGCAGTCGCGTTCCACGGCTTCCATGTTGCGCACGTCAAAGCAGATCTGGATGTAGCCCGGGTCGCCCCAGTAACGGTTTTCATAGATCTTGACGACGGGCGCGTCCAGGGCCTGGACCAGCTCCAGGTGGGCGGGGCCCATCAGCGGGGAAAGCGGGCCTTCGAAGTCCTTGCTGCGTTCGAGCAGCACGCGGCGGACCTTTCGTTCACCGCCCGGGATGCCCTTCAGGTCTTCGAACACGCCGGTCTTGTCGGCGCGGACGACATCGAATCCCAGCACCTGGCCGTAGAAGGCGATGGAGCGGTCCATGTCGCTGACACCCAGGACGGCGCCGCCCGTACCGCCGGTGGTGACGGTCCTGGAGCGGGCGAAGACGAAGGGGTCTTCCTCGATCTCGTAGATATTGTCCCAGGGATCGAAGAGGTAGAAGTGCTGCAGGCCGGCGAAGGAAGCGCACGGCTTTGTCAGCAAGCGGAGGCCTTCTCGCTCGAAGAATTCATAGGTTGCCTGCACGTCGCGGCTTTTGATCTTGGCGATGAAGATGCCCAGATCGCCCAGCCGGGGCTGCTGCGGGGGATAATTGAGTTCACGGCCGCGGGGTTCCCAGATTTCAAGGCCGCCGCCGCCCTGCAGGTTGACGGCGAGGATGGCGTAGCGGGGCTGGGGCTTGCCGCCGGTATAGGGCAGCATGCGTTCGGCCACGCCGACGGCGTCGACCACGGGAATGTCGATGCCGAAGTACTTCCGATACCATTTCCACGACGTTTTGGCGTCCTTCACGCCGACGCCCACCTGCTGCAGGCCGCATATGACTTTTTCTTTCATTTATTCAAGCTTTATTTTACAAAGATAGTGTTTTTTGCGCTGCGATTCGCTGGACGGCCACGTTTTGCGGCCGTTTTGTGGCCGGCAGCTGCTTGCGACGCCCTCCGGGCACGTTTTGGCCGGATTTTGTGGCCGGCAGACAAGCGAGGAGCGTATTAGCGCGGCTGATAGCACTGGTCTCTGAGCCAGGGGGTGAAGCCGGCGGCTTCGATGGCGGTGCGGAGGGTGTGCTCGCCTTCCTGGAGAAGATGGCGGGCGCCTGCTGCGGAGACAACGTTCTCTTCGATCATGATGGAACCCATGTCGTCGGCGCCGGCGTGGAGTGCGCGGGCGCCGGTGTCGAGGCCGACGGTGAGCCAGGACGCCTGGATATGGTCGACATTGTCGAGCACCAGACGGGCGATAGCCACCGTGCGGAGGAATTCTTCGTCGGGGCGCCAACGGCAGGACGGGTCAGCCTGCCAGGCGGGCTCGCCCGGCAGGGTGATGCCGGCGGGCAGGCGGCCGGCGTCGGCCAGGCGCAGGAGTTCGGTGCCCGTGAGCTGCATCGGCCAGCAGATGAAGGCGCGGAAGCCGGGCGTGCCGGCAGGGCGGCGGTCCTGCAGGGCGCGCAGGGCCAGGAGATGATCGATGCGTTCTTCCAGGGTCTCGATATGGCCGTAGACCATCGTCGCCGTCGTGCTCATGCCGAGGCGATGGGCCTCCCCCATCACGTCGAGCCACTGCTGTGCCGTCGGTTTGGCCGGCGAGAGGAACTTCCGCACGCGGTCGACAAGAATCTCGGCGCCCGCTCCCGGCAGCGTGTCGAGTCCGGCCGCGCGTAAACGAACGAGTACGTCGTGATACGACAGTTTGCTGACGCGGGCAATGTGGGCGATCTCCGGCGGGCCGAGGGCATTGAGTTTCAAAGAAGGCTCGGCCTCTTTCAGCCGCCGGAACAGGGTCTCGTACCAGTCGATGCCATACTTCGGATGGAGGCCGCCCTGCAGCAGCAACTGGTCGCCACCGAGCGCCTTCATTTCGGCAATCTTCGGCAGATAGTCTTCAAAATCAAGGGTATATGCCTTCTCCGGCTGATCGGGCCGGCAATGGAAGTTACAGAATTTACACCCCGAAAGACAGACGTTCGTATAGTTGACGTTGCGGTCGATCTGATAGCTCACCCGCCGCTCCGGCACATGCCGGAAGCGTTCGGCATCGGCCATTCCGGAGAGCTCCTCCAACGGCACCTCCCGATACAGCCGCATTGCCTCTTCTGGTGACAATCTATTCATTTTTATCTTCTCTTGCGCTTATCGCACTGGACATTGCTTACATTTTCAGTTTGCTTGCTGGTGCGCTCTGGGTGTTGCTCCAGAACCGTCTCGCTTCGCTCGACCCCTCCCATGCTGCGCATGGGCCCCTCCCTCTTACAGTGCCGAGGGTGGCATGGGTTCTGGAGCAAACACCCACCCGCGCATGGCGTAAGCAAAAGCGAAGTGTGCGGTCAGTGAGACAGGGTATGACTTGCGAAACATGGCGCCCACGCCCCAGTGGGAGGGGCCCACGTAGTGGGAGGGTGGTTGAGCGAGGCATACCCTGCGAACCCGCACACGAGCTACAGCTTGAAGGAATCTTTCAGACTCGTCGTCTTGTTCAAGATGAGGTGGCCGGGCGTCGAGTCGGGATCCTTCTTGAAGTAACCGACACGCTCGAACTGGACGGCCAGGTCGCCGGCATCGTCGAGGAGAGCGGGCTCGGCCCAACCCTTTCGGACCACCAGGCTCTCCGGATTGAGAAAATCCTTGTAGTCCTTGTCTTCCGGCACCTGTGACATATCCTCCAGCGTGAAAAGCCGGTCGTAGATGCGGCACTCGATTTCCTTCGCGAAAGCCGTGCTCACCCAGTGGATCGTGCCCTTCACCGAGCGCCACTGACCGGACTGCGGATGCGTCATCGGGTCGTATGTGCACTTAAGCTCAACTACCTTTCCCCCAGCATCTTTAATCACTTCATTGCAACAAATGATGTAGGTATACTTGAGGCGCACTTCCCCACCCGGCCGCAGGCGGAAATATTTCTTCGGCGCATCTTCCATGAAGTCGGCGCGGTCGATCAGCAGCTCGCCCGTAAACGGCACCTTGCGCTTGGGGCCGTCCGGATCGGCCGGATTTAGCGGCGCGTCGAACCATTCGACCTTGCCCGGCTCCCAGTTGGTGAGCGTCACCTTGATCGGGTCGTCCGAGACCACCATGTAGCGGTTGCTGCGCTCGTTCAGGTCCTGGCGCACGCAGTATTCCAACAGGCCGATGTCCATGAGCTGGTCGCGCTTGCTGACACCGATCTTCTCGCAGAACATCTTCAGCGCCTCGGGCGTGTAGCCGCGGCGGCGGACACCGCAGAGCGTCGGCATGCGCGGATCGTCCCAGCCCGCGACGATGCCCTTCTCCACCAGCTCGAGCAGCTTGCGCTTGCTCATGAGCGTGTAGGTCAGGTTCAGGCGCGCAAACTCGTACTGGTGCGAGGGATAGATGCCCAGGGTTTCGATGAACCAGTCGTAGAGCGGGCGGTGGATATCGAATTCCAGCGTGCAGATGCTGTGGGTGATGTGTTCGATGGAGTCGCACTGGCCGTGGGTGTAGTCGTACATCGGATAGATGCACCACTTGTCGCCGGTGCGGTGATGGTGCGCATGCTTGATGCGATAGAGGATCGGGTCGCGGAACATCATGTTGGGATGCGCCATGTCGATCTTCGCGCGGAGCACTTTCGACCCGTCGGGATATTTGCCCGCCTTCATCTCACGGAAGATCTTCAGGTTCTCCTCGACGCTGCGGTTGCGCCAGGGCGAGTCGGTGCCCGGCGTCTCGACGGTGCCGCGGTTGACGCGGATTTCCTCGAGGGTCTGGTCGTCCACATAGGCCAGGCCGCGTTCGATGAGCTGTTCGGCCCAGGCATAGAGCTGGTCGAAATAGTCCGACGCGTAGCGCTCCTCAGCCCACTGGAAACCCAGCCAGCGGATGTCCTCCTTGATGGCGTCCACATACTCGACATCCTCCTTCGTGGGGTTCGTGTCGTCGTAGCGGAGGTTCGTCCTGCCGCCATACTTGATGGCCAGGCCGAAATTGATGCACAGGCTCTTCGCGTGGCCCAGGTGGAGGTAGCCGTTCGGCTCCGGGGGGAAACGGGTGATGATGCTGTCGAACTTGCCGGCCGCAAGGTCGGCTTCAATGATCTCTTCGAGGAAATTGTTTTTCTTCTCTTCTTCCATGTTTGCAAGCGCTTTGACCTGCAAATATAGGAAAAAATCACTATCTTTAACCCGTTAAAACCGATACAAAGCATGCTGAAATCCATGACGGGCTACGGCAAGGCGGAATGCCTGCTGGGCCAAGACAAATACCTCGTCGAAATCCGATCGGTCAACGGCAAGAATGCCGACATCAACCTCAAAAGTCCCCTGATTCCCCGCGACAAGGAAATCGAAGTCCGCAAATACATCGCCGAGCAGCTCGGCCGCGGCAGCATCGACCTCTTCGTCACCGTGGAGCACGCCGAAGGCGCCGGCGCCAAGCAGATCAACGGAGCGATCCTGCTCTCCTACTACGAGCAGCTCCAACAGGCCGTCGAAGGCACCGTGCTCGATTTCTGCGAGCCCGACACCCTCCTCCCCGCCATTCTCCGGCTGCCCGACGTACTGGAGACCCGCAGCACCGAGATTTCGGAAGAAGACTGGACAACCCTGTACGCCGCGATCCGCCAGGCCGTGGACGCCCTCGACGCCTTCCGGTGCAAGGAAGGCGTCAGTCTCCGGAACGACGTGATCGCCCAGGTGGACAAGATTGAAAATTACCTGCCCGAAGTGGAGCGCTACGAGCGTGAACGCGTGCCCGCCATCCGCGAACGCATGGAAGCCCGCATGAAGGAACTCGCGCTGCAGCCCGACGCAAACCGCCTCGAGCAGGAGATGATCTTCTGGCTCGAGAAGCTCGACATCAATGAAGAGAAAGTGCGCCTGCGCCAGCACTGCCGCTACTTCCGCGAAACCGTGGAGACCGAGCCCATGCCCGGCCGCAAGCTCGGCTTCATCGCCCAGGAAATGGGCCGGGAGATCAACACGCTCGGTTCCAAGGCCAACCACGCCCAGATCCAGCAAATCGTGGTGAAAATGAAAGACGAGCTGGAAAAAATCAAGGAACAAACACTCAATATCCTATAGACTAAAACATGAAGAGAATCCTCACCGTGCTGGCAGCATTGCTTCCGCTGCTGGCCTTTGCCGCAGACCGCCAGGAGGCGCGCCTGCTCCGATTCCCTGCCGTCGGCGGCGACAACATCGTGTTCAGCTACGCCGGCGACCTCTACCGCGTCGGCATCGACGGCGGTACGGCTGTGAAACTCACCTCGCACGTGGGTTATGAAGTGTTCCCGCGCATCTCTCCCGACGGCAAGACCGTGGCCTTCACCGGCCAGTACGACGGCAACACCGAAGTCTACACCATCCCCGTCATGGGCGGCGAGCCCAAACGCGTCACCTGGTCGGCCCTCGTGAGCCGCGACATGGTGGGCGAACGCATGGGCCCCAACAACATCGTCATGTGCTGGACCCCCGACGGCAAGCAGATCGTCTACCGCAGCAAGCAGTGGTGCTTCAGCGGCCTGCGCGGCCAGCTCTGCAAGGTCAACGCGAACGGCGGTCCCGCCGAGGAGATCCCGACCACCGAAGGCGGCTTCTGCAGCTATTCGCCCGACGGCAGGCAATTGGCCATGAACCGCATGTTCCGTGAGTTCCGCACCTGGAAATACTACCGCGGCGGCCAGGCTGACGACATCTGGATCAACCAGGTCGGCACCACCAAACTCGAGAAGATCAGCGACAACGACGCCCAGGACATCTTCCCGATGTGGATCGGCAACGAGATCTACTACCTCTCCGACCGCGACCGCTTCATGAACCTCTTCGTCTACGACACCAAGACCAGGAAAACCCGCAAAGTCACGGACTTCCAGGAGTATGACTGCAAGTTCCCCTCCTACTCCCAGCAGTACGTGGTCTTCGAGAACGGCGGCTATATCTACAAATACGACGTGAAGAAAGGCAGCTGCGAGAAGGTGACCATCTACCTCGACAGCGACAACATCTACAGCCGGCCTGAATTCAGGAACGTATCCGGCCGGATGAACTCGTTCAGCCTCTCGCCCGACGGCGAGCGCGTGCTCGTGGCAGCCCGTGGCGACATCTTCTCCCTCCCCGCCCAGAGCGGCCCCGTCTACAACGTGACCGAGAGCCCGGATGCGCACGACCGCGACGTGACCTGGTCGCCCGACGGCAAGCACATTGCCTACTTCTCCGACAAGAGCGGCGAGTACCAGGTGTATGTGGCCCCCTCCGGCGACATGAAGGCCGCCAAGGCCATGACGCAGTTCACGGACGGCTATCCCAGCGGCCTGAAATGGAGCCCCGACGGCAAGACGCTCTTCTTCTCCACGCTCAAGCGCGATCTCTACTGCCTGGACATCGCTTCGGGTGCCCTCAAACGCATCATCGTGGGTGAGATCAGCGGTCCGCGCGGCTTCACCCTTTCAGCCGACGGCAGCTGGGGCGCTTATTCCATGGAGATCGGCAGCGACGTGAGCGCCGTGTTCCTCTATGAGGTGGCGACCGGCAAATCCTACCAGGTGACCGACCGCTGGTATCCTTCTTCCGGCCCGCTCTTCTCGGAAGACGGCAAATACCTGTTCTTCACATCCTCGCGCAGCCTGCGCTCCCAGTATTCCCAGGTGGAATGGAACGCATCCTACAGCGTGAGCGACTACGTGTTCGTCCTTCCGCTGGCCAAAGAAACGTCCGATCCGACGACCATCGTCTCGAATGAATACGGCACCAAGCCGGCTCCCGAAAAAGCCAAGGCGCCTGATAAAGCCAAGACGCCCGAGAAGATGAAGGTCGATATCGACGGCATCGGCCAGCGCGCCAGCGTCCTGCCGCTGCCGGCCGGCCGCTACCGCCTCCTCCTGGCCGAGAACGGCAAACTCTACTACAGCAGCTTCGGCGGCGGCATGCCCGGCATGGGCGGCCAGCGCGGCGCTTCCGCTGCAGCCGTCAAGGTGCTCGACCTCAAGACCCTGAAGACCTCCGACGGCCCGAAGAACATGCCCGTCGCCCTCACGCCTGACCACAAGAAATGCCTCGTCCGCGAAGGCGGCAAACTGTACGTCACGGGCTTCGGCGGCCCCGCCAAGCTCGACACGCCCGTTCCGACCCAGGAGATGGACATGGTCATCGACCACGAGGCCGAATGGCGCCAGATCTACGACGAAAGCTGGCGTGTGACCCGCGACAACTTCTACGTGGCGAACATGCACGGCATTGACTGGAACGCCATCCACGACAAATACGCCGTGATGCTGCCGTATGTGAAGCACCGCCACGACCTGACCTACCTCATCGGCGAGATGATCGGCGAACTGACCGTGGGCCACGCCTACATCACCTCGGGCGAAGTGCCTGAGATCCCGCGCGTGAAGACCGGCCTGCTGGGCGGCAAGTTCAGCAAGGACGCCAAGACCGGCGCCTTCCGCATCGAACACGTCTTCAAGGGCGCATCCTGGGACAAGACGCTCATCTCCCCGTTGGATGGACCGGGCGTCGAAGCCAAGGCCGGCCAGTACATCACGAAGGTGAACGGCACCCCGGCTTCCGAACTCGTGGACATCTATCAGGCCCTCGTGGGCAAGGTGGGCAAGACTGTCGCGCTGGAGATTGCCGACAATGCCGCCGGCAAGAACGCACGCACGGTCTATGTGAAGCCCGTGGAAGACGAATCGAACCTGGCCTACTACGAATGGGTCCAGCGCAACATCGAGAAGGTCAGCAAGGCTTCGAACGGCGAGATCGGTTACATCCACATCCCCGACATGAGCACGGAAGGCCTCGACATGTTCACCAAGCTCTTCTACACGCAGCTCGACAAGAAGGCCCTGATCATCGACGACCGCATGAACGGCGGCGGAAACGTTTCCCCGATGATCCTGGAGCGCCTGCAGCGCGAAGTCTACCGGATGAGCATGTCGCGCTGGGGCGGTCAGAACGAACCGGTTCCGAACCAGTCGTTCTACGGCCCGAAGGTCTGCCTCATCGACAAGTATTCCTCGTCCGACGGCGACCTCTTCCCGTACGGCTTCCGCCGGCTCGGCCTGGGCAAGCTCATCGGCAAGCGCTCCTGGGGCGGCATCGTGGGCATCTCCGGCTCGCGGCCGTATCTTGACGGACAGGACATGCGCACCCCGTTCTTCACATCCTACTCGCTGGAAGGCGACTGGATCATCGAAGGCCACGGTGTGGATCCCGACATCGAGGTCGACATCAACCCGTTCGAGGATTACAAGGGCAAGGACGCCCAGCTCGACAAGGCCATCGAAGTGCTGAAGGAAGAGATGAAGAACTGGAAGCCGCTGCCGCCTACCCCGCCGGCTCCGGACAAGAGCCACATCGGACTCCACTAAAAAAAGAACCTCGGTCATCGGACCGAGGTTTTTTTTAGGCTTTTACTTGCTGCGTTCCAGTGTCTTCGCTTTTGAACAAGTCTTTGAAGAATTGGATGACGATGTCGCCGAAGGCCACCCAGGCGCAGGAAAGCAGGAATCCGACGAAGAACCAGATGATGCAGATCTTGGCGCGGCTCGTAACCGAACGGATGGGGACGGTCGCGGGCTGCACCACGGCGTAGACAGGTTTCATCTCCTGGATCTTGCCCTTTGCCAGTTCGCGCTGCTGAGCCATCTGGCTGTAGATCTGGTTCGCCAGGTTGGCTTCGTCTTCCAGGCGCTGGCGCTCGCTGTTGACCGACTGGAGAATCACGCTGCGGTCGTAGTCCACGCGCGCGGCATAGGCGGCCTGCGCCTTGACCAGTTTCGCATGGGCCTCGTCGGCCAGTTCGACATAATAATTGTAGTCGGCCGTCGCCTTCTTGGTGCGGTAGTCGATCACGAAGTCCTGCAGGCGCTGCGTCACGGTATCGGCCAGCTGTTTGGCAATCATCCGGTCGTCACTCGTCACCACGATGGTGGTCACGCCGGTCTTGTTGTCGACGCTGGTGTTGATGGAGGCACGCAGGATCTCCACGGCCCTGCCCTGGCGCGGCGTCAGCTGCTCCGGATTGATGACGCTGTCATCGAACAGATACTTGGCATCGGCCTCCGCCCGCTTGCGGGCTTTTTTCTCGCTCAGGACGCGGTCACGGCCCAGCACATGGGCGAACACGGTCGTCGTCTCAGGAACCGCACCCTCCACCAGCTGCTGCTGCGGCACATAGGGCGTCACCGGGACTTCGAGCAGCGAGCAAAGGAAAGGCGTGCTGGAGCTGATCTGGGGGAACAGGGTGATATTCAAGGCATCGGGGGAGGAATTGAGGGTCGCGCCGCCGCCCAGCATGCTGGCCAGTGCCGACATGGTGCCGCTCGCCCGGTTCTGCATCTCCGGGGCCAGCGTCACGGTCACCTGGTATTTGCGATGGGCGGTCAGGGCCGCCACGACACCCAGGACCGAGAAGAGGAAGGTCACCAGCACGATGAATTTCCACCGGCGCAACAAATTGCGCAGGATGGCCATCCAGTCGATGTTCATGCCCTCGTCTTCGGGATACACTTCTCGATAGTTCTCTTCCATATCCGGCTATTTTTTGCTGTTTTGGATCATCAGATAGATGTATGCGACAGCGGAAGTCATACCCGTGATGGCTGTAACCGAAGTAGCCACATACTGGAAGGTACGGTCTGTCGTTCCTTCCTTGACGCGCTTCTCCGGAACAACGATATCGTCGCCCGCAAAGATGCGTGTACTGTTTTTGAGGGGTTCTGAATTACCATTCATGTGCACCACGTAGGCTTTGCTCTTGCGGGCGTCGGAAGCATAGCCGCCGGCCGCCTTGATGTAGTCCTTGCCGTTCATGCGGCCGTTGTACGAGACCACGGAAGGCATCATCACGGCACCCATCACCCGGACGGTTCCGCGGATGACCGGGATGTCGAGCACGTCGCCCTCCATCAGGACGATGTCATAATCGGAACCGGGATTCGACAGGGCCTTGTCGAGGTTGATGCCCACCTGATAGTCTTCCATCATCTGATAGACGTTCACCGTATCGACCGCCGTGTTTCCGCCGACATGGTAACTCAGGATGTCGACGATCTGCCGGCGCTCGTCGTCCGACATGTTGCGGAACAGGCGTGCGCCCTCGAGGTAGGCGTAGTTGGTGATGCCGCCCGCCTTCTTCACGAGGTCGCTCAGACGCTCGTTGCGGCGGGTCATGGTAAAGGAGCCCGGGAAGTTGGCCTCGCCGGTCAGGGTCACGTGCGTCTGCGCATTGTACGAAGGGCTCTGGTGGACCGTCACTTCGTCGAAGGGCTGCAGGTAGAAACGCGTGCCGCCGTCGTCGATGAAGCCGTCTTTCAGGCTGAGAGTGAAGATCTCACCCACCTCGTCGGACTGGACCAGGCCGTTGGCGTCGCGCTTGCGGCGGGCCACGTCCACACGGGCCAGCGAAGCGCCTTCACGCAGGCCGCCGGCCATGATAATCAGGTCTTCTACCGTCGTATTCTTCGCGAAGGGGAAGGTGCCGGGGTTGGCCACCATGCCGTAAATCGTCATGTCGCCCCGCTCCCGCAGGTCCGCCTCGCTGGTCACATAGAGTTCGTCGCTTTTCTGGAGCACCACGTCGGCATCCTCGCCCCGCATCACGCGGCCCAAGTTGATCGAGATCACCTCCAGGCTCTTGTCTTCATGCTCGCGGTGCAGCACGGCACGGTTCAGGAACGCGTCGGGCAGCAGGCCGCCGGCCTTGGCGACCAGCTGTCGCACCGTCTTCACGTCACCGCCCAGTTCATAGGTGCCGGGCTGATACACGGCGCCGCTGATGGCAATGCGGTTCTCATAGAAGGAATTCAACTTGGACACCGTCACCTCGTCGCCATCCTGCATCGCAAAATGCGGGAAGCCTGCCGCCGATACGGTGCGGACTTCGTAGTTGCGGCCGTTCTGGCGCACCACGGTCACGTTGTCGGTAAAGGCGCCGCTGGTAAAGCCGCCGGCATATTCGATCAGGTCTTTCAGGGTCTCGCCGTCCTTCATTTCAAAGTTCATCGGACGCTTCACCTCGCCGCCGATCTTCACCATGCAGCTGTAGGGCTTGACCATGACCACGTCGCCTTCTTCCAGCCGGATGTCACTTTCGCGCGAGCCGTTCATCAGGAAATCATACACGTCCACCGTGCCGACCACCTTGCCGGCGCGGGTCACGGCGATGTTGCGCAGGGAACCCGGCTCCACGACACCGCCGGCCAGATACAGGACATGGAACACGGTGGAGAACGCGGACACCACATAGGTGCCGGCATGGTTCACGTCGCCCAGCACGTTCACCTGGATGGAACGGATCTGGCCGAGGCTCAAGCGGATGTCGGTGCCGGCCGAACTGCGGTTCAGGCCGCCGTAGATGCCGGCGAGCTTGCGCTTGAGGTATTTGTTCGCTTCGTCGATGGTCATGCCGCTCAGGTAGAGGGGACCGAGCACGTCGACGTTGATGCTGCCTTCCGGCGAGATGACACTGCGCAGGGTCGTCTGGTTGGCGCCGAAGATGTCGATGATCACCTCGTCGCCCGGGCCGAGCCGGTAGTTCTTCGGGGTGGCCAGGTTCTCGCTGGGCGCGAAATTGAGCGACTTGTTGCGGAACACATCACGGCCGAAGACCTTGATGTTGGCCGTCAGCGTCGTGTCTTCCTCGAAATCGGCGGGATTGATGTCCACTTCGCCAGCCACGGTGTGGCTGCGGGTTTCAGCCGTTGTCGAAGCGGCCTGCGCCGTGCTGGTCCGCTGGCGCTCGTACAGCGCCTTGACCCGTTCGGCCTGTGCCCGGTCCACGCCGCGGGCAGCCAGTTCCCGCAGCATCTGGTTCTGGGGTTTGCCCTGTTCAATACCCGCTTTCACGTATTCCAGCACCTGGATGTCGGTCATCGTGCTCTGGGCGATGGCCACCACGGCGGTGCAGAGGACGGCCATCAGTAAGAATATCTTTTTCAGCATAAGCGTATAGTTACACATAGTAAGTATTAACTCGCAAAATTAATACTTTTTTCGGCATAAAAAAACCGCGGGAGCATATTTCTCCCGCGGGTCGAAAAGCCTGTGTTACAGTCTTTACTTGGCGATGGCCTTCCAGCAGCCTGCCGCCAGGGCGCCGCCCACCATCGGGGCCAGGATGAAGACCCAGACATTGGAAAGGGCTTCGCCGCCTGCAAAGAGGGCCGGACCGATGGAGCGGGCCGGGTTGACGGAAGTGCCGGTCAGGTTGATGCACACCAGATGGATGAGGATCAGCGTCAAGCCGATGGCCAGGCCGGCCAGGTTGCCCGCACCCTTCTTCTCGTCGGTCGTTCCGAGAACCACGAAGACGAAGAGGAAGGTGGCGATGCACTCGACGAGCAGGGCGCCGCCCACGCCGCCGGCATTGGCCACGCCGTTGGTACCGAGGCCGGCCGGGTTACCCATGGCGCCCGGTGCGCCGGTCACATTGACGATGAGGGTCAGCACGGCACCGGCGATGATGGCGCCGATGATCTGGCCCACCCAGTAGCCGACAGCTTCTTTCCAACTCATACGGCCGGAAAGAGCCACGCCGAAGGTGATGGCCGGATTGATGTGGCAACCGGAGATGCCGCCGATGGTATAGGCCATGGCCACCACGGAGAGGCCGAAGGCGATGGCGGTACCCACGACGCCGGCGGTGTCACCGCAACCGAGGAACATGGCTGTTCCACATCCCAGGAACGTCAGGACGAACGTTCCGATACATTCTGCTACATACTTTTTCATAGGCATTTATTGTTAGGAATAATAGGAATTCAGGATATTTTCCCTAAAGTTACGAATAAATCGCTTCCGTTGTTACCGCTTTCGGCTTACATGCCCATGCCGCCGTCCACCAGAATGACCTGTCCGGAAACATACGATGCCAGGTCGGAGGCCAGGAAGGTGCACACTTTCGCTACTTCGGCAGGCGAGCCGCCGCGGCGCATCGGGATCTTGGCTTCCCACTGCTTGATCACCTCGGGGCCGAGTTTCTCGGTCATGTCGGTCAGGATGAAGCCCGGTGCCACCACATTGGCGCGCACGCCCTTCGGGCCGAGTTCGGCGGCGATGGACTTGGCCAGCCCGATCATGCCGGCTTTGGAAGCCGAGTAGTTGCACTGGCCGGCATTGCCGTGGACGCCCACGATGGAGCTGATGTTGATGATCGATCCCCCGCGCTGCCGCAGCATGACAGGCGACACGGCGTGGATGAAGTTGAACGCGCTCTTGAGATTGACGGTCAGCACGGCATCCCACTGGGCTTCGTTCATGCGGAGCATGAGGCCGTCTTTGGTAATGCCGGCGTTATTGACCAGGATATCCAGGTGTCCGAAGGTATCGACAACCTGCTGTACGGCGTCGTGGGCCTGCTGGAAGTCGGCGGCGTTGGAGGCGATGGCCAGCACGCGGGCGCCTTTTTCCTCGAGTTCTTTCTTTGTCTGTTCGCCCAGTTCGTCAATGACCAGGTCGGTAAAGGCGATATCGGCGCCTTCTTCCGCAAATTTCAGGGCGATCTGTTTGCCGATGCCCCTCGCCGCACCCGTCACGAGTGCGACTTTTCCTTTCAAAAGTTCCATATCGTTTCGTCTTGTCGGGCTCCGCTGCGCTCTGGTATTGGTCCAGCTCCCGAAAAAAGGTCGCTTCACCCAATACCACCCGCGCCGCTACGCCCTCTAATTCATTCGTGTATATCCGCTATAAGATCATATTCATTTGCACCGACGATGTCCACATCGATGAACTGTCCGATGAGCGCCTCCGGCGAAACAGCGGACGGGATAAGGTCGAGCGAGCATTTTTCTGCGAGCGAGGCCTTATCCCGGAGCGGTGAAGCCGGAGAAGCCGGCATAGCCCGTCCGCCATCTGGATCTACAAGGATCTCGCCGTCCACTTCCGGAGACTCCGTCTGCGAACGACAGACCAGAACCGCGTCAGAGAAACTGTCGACAAGGACACGCTCCCGACGGCCGACCCGCGACTGATTGAAAGCCAGCGATATCCCGCTCTGGACTTCCATCAGACGATCGTAACGCGCCTGCTTCACCTCCTGCGGAATAGCATCCTTGTAATGCAACGCCCCGTACGTCCCCTCCTCTTCCGAGTAAGTGAACGCCCCCAGACGCTCGAAACGGCACGACCGGACGAAGTCGAGCAGATCGTCGAACTCCGCCTCCCCTTCGCCCGGATGCCCCACGATCAAGGTCGTGCGAAGGACGACACCCGGCACCAGCTGGCGCATGCGCGCCACCAGCTCGCGCGTCTGCCGCCCGTCGACGCCACGCCGCATCATACCCAGCACCTTGTCGGCGCTGTGTTGCAGCGGAATGTCGATGTAGGGGCAGATCTTCGGATTGTCCGCCATCACGCGGAGCACATCCTCCGGGAAACCCGCCGGATAGCTGTAGTGCAGCCGGATCCATTCGATGCCGTCGATCGCGGCCAGCTGCGTGAGCAGGTCGCCCAGCCGCCGCTTGCCGTAGAGGTCGAGCCCGTAATACGTCGTGTCCTGGGCGATGACGATCAACTCCTTGACCCCCTGCCCCGCCAGCCGTGTCGCTTCCGCCACCAGCTGCTCCATGGGCACACTGTGGTGCGGACCGCGGATCATCGGGATGGCACAGTAGGAGCACGAGCGGTCACAGCCCTCCGCGATCTTCAAGTAGGCATAGTGCTTCGGCGTGGTCAGGACACGGCCCAGCGTGTCGAAGGTCAACACCCCGTTCCACTCGTCCACCTCCGGAATCTCCGCCGGGAGCTCCTTCCGGTAGCGCTGCGACAGGCAGCCGAACACGGAAAGCTTGCTGATGAGCCCTTCCTGCCGGGCCTGGGCGGCCTCCAGGATGGCCGCGATCGACTCTTCTTTCGCGTCCTGGATGAAGCCGCAGGTATTGATCACCACCTCGTCGACATGCGCCGTGGCGAGATCCGCCCCTTCCGGAACCAGTTCATAGCCCCGTTGCTGCAGGATATGCATCAGATGCTCCGAATCGACGCGATTCTTGGAGCATCCCATCGTCACGACCTGGATCCGCTTCACGCTTTCTTCTCCTCTGCTGCCGGCGCTTCTTCCTCTTCGTCTGCGACGAATTCGAGCGAGGCAAAGTTGCGGAGTTCCTCGTACCAGGCAAGGACCTTCTTCATGTGCGACACGTAGAAGCGGTTCTCATCGTAGTTCGGGAGCACTTCCGAGAAGAAAGCCTTGATGGCCTTGGGATCGCCCTTGGGATCCGGAGCCTGGCCCTGAGAGAGCTTCGCCGCCATGGACGTCAGCACGTCGCGGAGCGGCACGTCGGTCTCGTCGGTATAGATCGAGATGTCGGCCAGCGAACTAACCTTGGCGCTGGCGCCGAGCAGCTGCCGCTGTTTCGTAGCCAGCGACTGGGCGATGATACCGCCGCGACCCTGGGCCACATATTCAAACAATCCGTGTTCACCCGAAACGGAGAGAATCTTTTTCAAATCTGTCTTTTCCATCTTCTTTTGATCTTATCAATTATTTCAAGGACCGCCGGCAACAGGGCCTGGCGGTTGTCGTTTTCCAAAACAAAATCGGCCCGGGCAAGGCGCGCTTCATCGCTCCATTGCGCAGCCATCCGCTGGCGCACCTGGGCTTCTGAAAGCCCGTCCCGCTGCATCACGCGGGCGATGCGGACCGCCTCGGGCGCCGTCACCACCACGGTGTAATCCATGAGCCCCGCAAAGCGCGGCTTTTCGAGCAGGATGGCGGATTCAATAACCACCAGGGCGCTCTCCTGCTCCTCTTTCCACTTTTCAAAATCCCGGATGACAGCCGGGTGCACCCGGTCCTCCAGGGCGGCGAGCAGCGCGGCATCGCCGAAAATCTTCCGTGCCAGGGCGGCCCGGTCGATCCGGCCCTCCGCATCCAGCACTTCTTCCCCGCAGAGCGCCGCCACTTCGGCCAGCAACTGCGGATCGCGGTCGTACAGTTCCTTGGCGGCGCGGTCACAATCGTAGGAAGGGATGTCCAGCGCCTGGAAGAGGCGCACGACCACAGACTTTCCGCTGCCGATACCGCCGGTGCACAGCAAGACACAGGACTGCTTCATCGTCTCCCCATCTGGATACACTCCACCAGTTCCGGCTTGATCCGCCAGGTATAGATATCCCGGCTGGTAACCAGCTTCGGAATCACCTTCGTGCTTTCCGCCCCCGTGAAATCGGCATAGTCCACGACCAGTGCCAGGTCTTCGGCCACGATGCGGCCGCCTTTGGGGCGGAACGGCGCCCGGAAGGTCAGTTCCACCTGCGAAGGCAGGACAATCAGCGTCCGTCCCGCAGGTGCTCCCCGGACCGTCACGGGCAGGGTCATCGTCGACTCTACGTAGCGGTCCACCTCCATGGCGTAACTCACCCGGTCGGTTTCCAGACGCAGGCCGGGAATGGGTTCCAGGCCCACGAAGCCCTGGATGGACTTGTCGACCTTCGAATAGGAGATGGGGCGCGTACGGACCTGCGAGATCCGCTGCAGCTCCTTCACCGCGCCATAGACCAGCACCGAATCGGGCGTCAGGATCACCTCGCCCACCGGCATGTACTGCGGACGGTAGTCCATCTCGAGCGAAGCCACCACAGGCACCCGTACATACGACTGCCGCGTGAAGTAGAAGGTCAGCTGATCGGCATCGATGAAGTCGATTTCAAACCGGTCGCCCATCTGCTCGGACAGCCGGTCGCGCAGTTCCGACACCGGAAGGGAGAATACGTCCGGGCTGCCCTCCACCGGCTTGAAATGCCGGGGCTCCTCTTCAACGGAGAACAGCACGGGCTTGCGTCCCGTCCCCCGCATCCGCAGCAGGTAGAAACCCGATGCCTTGCCGCGGAGCAGCACGGACTCCCGCGCCGTCGCTACCGGCGCATAGCCCGGCAGGCTGGTCGTCACCTGCACCGTGCAGGGCATCGTAGCGGAATAGGTCAGCGTAAAGGTGTGCATCGCCCACACGAGGCAGGCGATGAGCAGGGAAACCAGAAACAGACGCAGTTCCCGCATCGGGTTTTACGACTGCTGGGCGTCGCTGAAGTCCTTCACGAGGGAAGCCTTGTCCACCTTGATCCGGACATCCTTGTCGATCTCGAGCATCACTTTGTTGTCGTTGACCTCGATGACAGTGCCGTAGATGCCGCCGACGGTGACCACCTTGTCACCTTTGGAGAGGCTGTTGCGGAAGTTGTTGAGTTCTTTCTGGCGTTTCTGCTGGGGGCGGATCATGAAGAGCCACATCACCACGAAGATGAGGGCGAGCATCAGCAACATGGTCAGGCCGCCGCCGCTGGCGGAACCTTGCGCCTGAAGAAGGGTCAAAGCGTAGAAATTCATTGTCTTATGGTTTTGAGATTATTGTTCGTATAAGCCCCGTCCCTGCTTGACCACCTCGCCGCTGGCGATCTTTTCCTGGATGATGCGGTCGAGGATGCCGTTGACAAAGATACGGCTGTTGGGCGTGCTGTAGTATTTCGAAATCTCCACATACTCGTTGATGGTCACCTTGACCGGGATGGTCGGGAAGACCACCGCTTCGGTGATGCCCATCACGATCAGGGCGGCGTCGGTCAGCACCAGGCGGTCGGATTTCCAGTTGTCGAGGTGCTGCGAAAGCAGTTCGAAGTATTCGTCATAGCGGGCGATGGACTCGGCGAGCAGCCGCAGGGCGAAGTCCTTGTCATCTTCCTTGAGGAAGGTGTTCGGATGGAAGATGAGGTGCTTGCGGGCCGTCTCGTCGATGCCGGCAATGATGGCGTTCAGTGCAAAGGCCAGGTCGTCGACCCAAAGCACCGACATGTCTTCGAGGATGGAGGCCAGTTCTTCGTTGTCTTCAAATTCGTCCTGGAAAATGCAGGAGAACAGCCGGCAGTCTTCTTCGAAGGAATCTTCGCCGGACTTCATGTAGTTCTGGTAATATTCCTTCGTAATCAGCGAATTGTACACATGCCTGACGAAAGGCTCGTATTCTCCCCACTGCAAGCCGCGGCGCATGCAGTAACGGCCGAATTCCGGATCGTCCGACAGCAGGGCCGCGAAGCGGTTGTGCACGAATTTGAGATTGGGGTGCGCTTCTTCCTCGGTGGGCCGGAACTTCTGCATGCCGGCGGCAATCTTGTCTTCAGCCACCCGGATGAGCGAGGAAGAAATGTTGAGCATGAAATAATATAGATCCTTGACCTTGTCACAGGACTCCACCAGGGTCTTCTGGGCGACGAGCGCGTTGTCGGCATGCGACCCTTCGTAGGCAAAGAGCGTCTTGAAGGCCTTGATGCGGATCAATCTGCGGGAAAGCATTTCAAAGTTTTCTGAATTATTTTACAAAGATACGTGGTTTCGTTCAAAAAAAAAATCTATCTTTGTAGGAGTTTATCGAAAAACGTTTAAAAACACCTAGACATGTACTTCGAGGATTATGACAATGCAGGCTATCAGGAAAGAAATGGAGACGACGTCTATTCGAAGCCTGTAAGAGCAGGAAAGAGAACCTACTTTTTCGATGTAAAAGCCACAAAAGGAAACGATTACTACCTGACCATCACCGAGAGCAAGCGCCGCGTCGAGCGGGATGGCCGCTATGTGTACGACAAACACAAGATATTCCTTTACAAGGAAGATTTCGACAAGTTTGCCGACGGACTCCAGGAAGTTGTGAACTATATCCGCGAGCGGCTGCCAGCCGAAGAAAACACCGCCCCGGCCGAACCATCCGAATCTTCGGACCAGGCACCGGGAGCCTTCTCGGATGTGAATTTCGAGGAATTATAATAAAAAACCCGGCCTTTCAGCCGGATTTTTTCGTATTACGTACATGGAACGCCCGTTCTCCTTCGACAAGATCCCTGCCGGCGGCAGCATCGTAGGCCGCAGTGCCGAGATTGCAGCCGTCTTGTCTGCGCTGGGTCCGAAGGGGACGAACCTCGCCTTCTACGGCGAGGCGCGAAGCGGCAAGGAGACGATCGTGCGGGAAGCCCTCGACCGTTACCAGAAAGCGGGGAACCCGGTCATCGTCTGCGAGATCGACCTGGCCGGACTCCAGTCCGCCGAGCAGTTCATCGCGCTATGGCGGCGCAAGATGAAAGCCTGCGCCAGCGAACTGAACCGCGGGGCGATCCTGCCTTTCGAGGTTTCACTCGACGACGTGCCCGACAAGAAGATTTTCGACCTGCCCAACGTCATCGCGGAGGAATCCGGCAAACAGATCATCCTCTATTTCAAGGAATTCCAAAACCTGCTCCGGATCGAAGACGAGAACTTCCGCCTGGAGGCCCTCGACCGGACCTGGAGTCGCCACAAGCACATCCGCTACCTCTTCACCGGCTCGTTCGTCAATGCGATGAAAAGCATTTTCGAAGAGCGGAAATGCTTCTACGGCATGTGCAGGACCCAGCAGCTGCAGCCGCTCGATAAGAAGCTCGTATGCGAATACATCCGCTCGGCCTTCCTCAACCTGGGCCGCGTCATCGAAGCGGAAGAAGTCCTGGCCGTCTACGAGATGACCGGAGGCAACATGTGGTACGTAAAGCAGCTTTGCTCCCTGTGCTACAGCATGCCCGCCGGCTACGTGAGCCGGGTGACGGTCAACCAGGCGCGCGACATGCTGCTGTCCATCCACATCCCGCACTTCAAGCACTGGCTCTTCGACCTGACGGGCAACCAGATCAACCTGCTCCATGCCATCGTCGACGGCATCCGCCGCTTCAGCAGCGCGGAAACCCTGGAGCGCTACCGGCTCAACTCCTCGGCCGGCGTGGCCCGCAGCCGGGAAGCCCTGGCCAAACGGGAGCTGGTGGTCTTCGACGAAGAAGACAACGCCCGGCTGACCGATCCCCTGTTTGAGTACTGGCTTCGAAACTATTACTTTATATAATATCCATTTCTAGCCTGGTCTAGAATACAATACACATGAAAAAACTTGTCGTACTTTCGGGCGCAGGCGTCAGCGCAGAGAGCGGAATCAAGACCTTCCGTGACAGCGACGGCCTGTGGGAAAACTACAACGTGGCCGACGTGGCGGACATCGAAGGATGGTACCGCAACAAGGGCCTCGTGCTCAAATTCTATAACGAGCGCCGCCGCCAGCTGGAGAAAGCACAGCCCAACAAGGCGCACCAGCTCATCGCGGAACTTGAACGCTACTTCGAGGTGACCGTGGTCACGCAGAACGTGGACAACCTCCACGAGCGGGCCGGCTCCACGAAGATCATCCACCTGCACGGCGAACTGACCAAGGTCCGTCCGGAAGACCGGGAGGACATCGGTGAAGGAACCCGCGGCGTGAAGGACATCGGCTACCGCGACATCAACCTGGGCGACACCGACAGCCGCGGCGTACAGCTCCGGCCCCACATCGTCTGGTTCGGCGAAGCCGTTCCCATGATGACGCCGGCCGCCCGCGAAGTCTCGGAAGCCGACATCCTGCTGATCATCGGCACCTCGCTCAACGTCTATCCGGCCGCCGGGCTCTTCCGCTACGTCCAGCCGGGTACGCCCATCTTCCTCATCGACCCGAAGCCGATCCGGCTCGACTACAACCAGTTCACCCAGATTCAGGAGCCCGCGACCGTGGGCATGGAGAAACTCAAGCAGATCCTGCTCGATGAATACCTGTAAACATGTCGTGCTGGCCGTCACCGGCGCCAGCGGCGCCTGTTACGCCCGCCGCTTCCTGGAGCGGGCCGCCGCCCTGCCGGACGTGTCGGTGCATCTGTTCCTGACCGATACGGCACGGGAAGTCTGGCGGCACGAACTCGGCTGCGAAGCCCCGCAGGGTCTTGACAACCACCGTTTCGACGCGCCCTTCTGCTCGGGCAGCGCAGCCGCCGACGTGATGGTGGTCCTCCCCTGCTCCATGGGCACGCTCGGGCGCCTGGCCGCCGGCACGGCCGACGACGCGATTGCCCGCATGGCCGACGTGCAACTCAAGGAGCGCCGTCCGCTTATCCTGGTTCCGCGCGAAACGCCCCTCCACCTCCTGCAACTGCGCAACATGACAAGCCTCTGCGAAGCCGGCGCCATCATCGCTCCGGCCGCTCCGGCCTTCTACGCCCGCCCCGACAGCCTGGACGCGCTGGTCGACGCCTTCGTCGCCCGCCTCTTCCAGCTTGCCGGCTTGCAGGCCCTCGACGAACAATACAAATGGTCATAATATGAAAGGCATCGTTCTGGCCGGCGGCAGCGGCACCCGGCTCTACCCCATTACCAAAGGCATCTCCAAGCAACTGATTCCCATCTACGACAAGCCGATGGTCTACTATCCGGTCTCGGTGCTGATGATGGCGGGCATCCGCGACATCCTCATCATCTCCACGCCCTACGACCTGCCGGGCTTCCGGCGGCTGCTGGGCGACGGCTCCGACTACGGGGTCCGCTTCTCGTATGCGGAGCAGCCCTCGCCCGACGGCCTGGCACAGGCCTTCCTCATCGGCGAAGAATTCATCGGCGACGACAGCGTCTGCCTGGTCCTGGGCGACAACATCTTCCACGGATCCGGCTTCTCGGCGCTGCTGCAACAGGCGGTGGAAAATGCCGAGAAGCACGCCAGGGCCACGGTGTTCGGCTGCTGGGTCAACGACCCGCAGCGCTACGGCGTGGTGTCGTTCGACGCCGACGGCCATCCCGACTGCATCGAGGAGAAACCGGCCCGTCCGAAGAGCAACTATGCCGTGGTGGGGCTCTATTTCTATCCGAACAAGGTGGTGCGCGTGGCCAAGAGCGTGAAACCGTCCGCCCGCGGTGAGCTGGAGATCACGTCGGTCAACAAAACCTTCCTCGAAGACAAGGAGCTGAACGTGCTGACTTTCGGCCGCGGCTTCGCCTGGCTCGATACGGGCACGCACGAATCGCTGGCGGAAGCCTCGACCTTCGTGGAGGTGATTGAGAAGCGCCAGGGTCTCAAGGTGGCCTGCCTTGAGGAGATCGCCTTCAACAACGGCTGGATTTCGGCTGAACGGCTCCGCGAAGTCGCCACCCCGATGAGCAAGAACCAGTACGGCCAGTACCTTTTGTCGCTGATCCGATGAAACGTCTTTTTCTAACCTTTTCGCTGCTGGCGGCTGTCTGCACAGCAGCCCGGCCGTCGCAGCCCGTCAAGTTCGCCTATCTCTCCGATATCCATATCTGCGAAGGCAATCCCCGCATCGAGAACCTGCGGCGCTGCATCGCCGACATCAACAGCCAGCCCGACATCCAGTTCACGGTCTTCGGCGGCGACATCACCGAATTCGGCGCCGACCACGAGATCGTGATGACCAAGGCCATGCTCGACTCGCTCGCGCACCCGTACTGGATCGTGGCGGGCAACCACGACGCCAAATGGTCGGAGAGCGGCTGCAACACCTTCGCCCGGGTTTTCGGCTACGAACAGTTCGAGTTCGAGGCGGGCGGCGTGAAGTTCCTGGGCTGCAACAGCGGTCCCAACATGCGCATGGCGCCGGCCCTGCTCCCGCACGAGAGCCTGGTCTGGCTCGATTCCATCATGTCCGTCACGCCGAAAAGCCAGCCCGTCATTTTCGTCAACCACTACCCGCAGGATACCTCCATCCTCAACTATTTCCAAGTGATGAACACCCTGAAGAAGGGCAACATCCAGCTGCTGATCGGCGGCCACTGGCACATGAACAAGGTCCTCGACTATGAAGGCGTGCCGGGCATCCTGGGCCGTTCGCCGGACCGGGGCCAGGAAGTGGGCTACAACATCATGGAGATTGACGACGGCGTCTTCTCCGTGCGCGAACGCATCCTGGTCGACAAGGAAGGCCGGGTCGTCACGCCCCGGGAAGGAGAACCGTGGTATACCCAGCGCTTCACCGACACCCCACAATACGAACCCGACAAGGCCGCGGGGCGCGACAATGCCTATGGCCTGCCCCTCGACTATCCCTTCCTGAAATTCGATGTAAACCGTGAATTCCCGCAAGTACAGGAGGTCTGGCGCAGCCAGGACGAGGGCGACATCGGCTGTGCTGCCGTCCCGGCGGGGAACTACGTGCTCTATGCCAACGAGGCGGGCGTCGTCAAGGCGCTCGATGCGAAGACCGGCCGCGAGATCTGGCGTTTCGCCACGGAAGGCAAGGTCTTTTCGACGCCGGCCGTCGCGAAGAAACGCGTCGTCATCGGATCGACCGACGGTTCCATCTATTGCCTGTCGCTGAAAAATGGCAAGCTCCGCTGGCGGCACCGCTGCGAAAAATCCGTACTCGCCTCGCCGGTCATCCGGAAGGGCATTGTCTATGTGGGTTCTTCGGACCATGTGTTCCGGGCGCTGAAGCTGCGCAGCGGCAAGCTGGTCTGGGCCCGCGAAGGCATCGCCGGCTTCGTGGAATGCAGGCCTTATCTGGATGCCGGGCAACTGGTGTTCGGCGACTGGGCCAACACGCTCTATTCGCTGGACCCGAAGACGGGCGCGTTACAATGGACCTGGAAGACCAAAGGCTCGCGGATGCTCTCGCCCGCGGCTGTCTACCCGGTGAAATCCCAGGGCAAGATCTTCGTCGTCACACCGGAGCGCAAGACCTATGCGCTGGACACCCGCACGGGTGAGCAGCGGTGGATGCACCCCGGCGGCCGCGAGTCCATCGCCCTCTCCCCCGACGGCAGAACGGTCTATGTGAAAACGATGTTCAACAGTGTCCAGGCTTACGATGCGACCGCCGACACGGCCGTCCTGCGCTGGGAAAGCCAGCCGGGCTTCGGCTACGAGATTGCCCCGACACCCTGCGCCTGCAGCGCCGACGGCCGCCTGGTCTTCGTCCCCACCGACAAGGGCAACCTCTTCTGCCTCAATGCCGAAGACGGTTCCGTGGTGTGGAAGCACAAGATCTCCGTGGCCCTGATCAACAGCATCGTCCCCCTCCCCGGCGACCAGCTTCTGGTCGCCACGATGGACGGCGTCGTCACGCGGTTGCAGTACTGATTCAGGCAAAGGGATTACAGCGCCTCGGCCACCGGCGTGTCGCTCTTCGGCAGCTGGAGCTTCGTGAGGGCCAGGTCCTGGATACCCAGGAAGCCGTAGCTGAAGGCTTCGGCGGGGATGGCCTTGCTACCCGTATAGGCCAGGCCGTCGGCGCCCGTGACGGAAAAGAAGTAATCCTGCGCCGTCGTGTCGTCGTTGCGGAGCGCCACGTAAATCATCCCGTCCGGGAGGTCGGCGGAACTGGTGGCCATATTGATCGTCAGGCTTCCATAGGTGGTGGTGCCCGCAGCCAGGTCGCGGCCCAGCACAATCTTTCCCTTGCTGGAGGAAAGCGTCACGTCCTTGACGGCCAGCGACGCGTCGCCATTCTTGAAATTGAGGCGGTAGATGGCCTGCTGGTTCACGAAATGAGCGTTGGTGGTAGTCAGGGTGCCCATCATTTCAGAGCCAGGCGTAACGCCCGTCACCGTTACTTCTGCCAGGGCATAGGCATAGTCCTTTTCGATGGAGCCGGCCTCGTCGGGCCCCAGCAGGACGCCTTTCTGCCCGGTGTAGTCCCAGTTCTGACGGGGAATCTGCAACGTGAGCACGTCATCCACATTCACTTCGGAAACATTCACCGAGCCGGAAAGGGTGGCCAGCTTCGCATTCTGTGCATCGGGCGTCACGGCCAGCGTCTCCGCCAGATAGCTTCCCTTGGCCAGGACGCAGACCGTTTCACTGCTTCTCCAAAGGGTATTCAGGCGGTTGCCGACCAGGTCCAGGCCCTTGGTGTCAGGTTCTTTTTCGGCACGGACAGTCAGGTTCCAGGCCTGCGTCCGGGGTTTTTCCTCCAGCATCATTTCCTGCTCGATGCAGGCGGTTCCCAGCAGTGCAAGCGCCAGGACACTCATCCATCTATTGATCATTCTCATTGCTTTTCCCGTTATTGGTTCGTCATATACGCCTTCCCGGCCGGAATACTGTTGCCGGAGTACTTGTAGAATCCCAGTGTACCCCCGCTGATACCCAGCACATATTTGTCACCGGCTGTGTTGCCCACATCCGTATCCGACCCTTGCAGGTCGTTCTGTCCGGCTTCTACCTTTACGCTTGTGGTCGTGGGATACAGGCGAATCAGCGATAGGGCCTCATCGGACGTCTTGTCGGCAATGATGACGACCGCCGTCCCCTTCGGGATCACGTTGCTCTCCGGGCCGATGCGGTAGAATGCCAGGCTGCCGCCGTTATTCTTCACCGTGTAGGCCAGCGCCCCCGCGGGGAGCCGGAAATCCTGCGAGCCGTTGAAGAAGGTGGTGACAAACTTGTTTTCACCCGAAACGCTGGCTGCCCGGGCTGTGAGCTGAACGACCGGAGAGCCTTGGTCAGTACCCCATCCGGAATAGGTATAGTAGGACGCCGGGGCTTGAAAGTTGGGGGCTTTGCCACGATTGAACGTTTTGCTGTTATCTGGGCTCATCGTAATCCGAATGGGATCAAAGAGACATTGGCTGAAGATGATGATGCCGTCGGACTCGCCCCAGCCCACAAAGCCGCCGTTGCTGTCGGCTGTACTGCCGAGCATCCTGCCGAGGAAAGCGCAGCGGGTAAAGGCAAGCTTGCCGCCGGTTTGGTTTACGGCTACGAAACCGCCGTTGGTGCCGTCGCCATTGATGCTGCTGGTGATGGTGACGCGGCTGCAGCAGTCGATGATTTCAGTGCCGTTGGTATAACCTACGTGATTCAGATTGTTAACGGCGATGCTGGCACCGAATTTCGACGAGGTGGTAACGCTGCCGGCAACGGTCAGGTTCTTGATGGTGGCACCCTCGAGGTAGCGGAAGGGCGCACAGCCGTCTTCACTATCGGCTTTGAGGTCGATGTGAAGCGTTCGGCCGTTGCCGTCGAGCGTGCCGTAGAAGGGAGTCCGGATCGGATTGCCATCATTGGGATCCTCCTTCGTTGTGGCAATCATCTCGGTGATCGGTTCGTTGCTGTTGTCGAAGGTATCAGCAAGCTTGTAATACTTGTCAGCCATATGGTCCACGTTTTCACGGATGTATTTGCCGAAGACATACCAGTCGTTGGCATCGGCGATGATATAGGGTTCCGTCTTCGTGCCTTTGCCCGCAAGGGTGTTAACCACCTTGAAGCTGGCGGTTTTCCGGCCGGAATAAGGGGATTTGCCTGTGACAGTCATCGTGTAGTTGCCGGTGGCGTTGGGTGTGGCGGGCGAATAGCTGACGGAGTAGTGGGTGTCCTTTGTCAGCGTGTTCCCACTCATATCCTTCACGGTGAAGGCGGGCGTAATGACGCTGCCGGTGTGAGGATAGTAATGTTGCAAGCCTTCAATGGTGGCGTAGTCCAGGTCATGATCGGCGCTGTAGCTGTTGCCGATCAGCTGCAGCTCGGACAGCTCCATCCGCCAGCGGTTGTAGCTGATGTTCTGCGAGATCCGTATCTCTTCAGACCCCTGGATGGCGGTCACCTCGAAGCGGAAATATTGGTAGGGTTTTGTGTTGTCGGTGAGCCAGTAGTCAGCCTCCTTCTCTTTATCAGTGGGCAGTTGCGCGTTGGTCTCAGTGGCGAGGATGGTCCAATCGGCGTCGTCCGCATGCTTCTTGCCCATCAGCGTCCACGATTTCGGGCGGCGGTTCGGATGGTCTCTCGTATTGCAGCCGGTGCGCAGGCGGTAGCCCTTGAAAACGATAGGCTCGGCGGAATGGAACTCGACGAACTTCGTGGTGAAGCCGTAATCATCGTCCGTCATCCAGTAGGTGTAGAGGAAAGGCTGTTGAGCCCATTGGGGAACAATGACGTTGTCCACGAGGTATTCGTAAGTGTAGGTAGACGGGGTCGCGCTGCCGGCTGTGGCGGTGTAGTAGCCCTCGCTGTCGAAGAGGGTGTAGTTCTTTCCGTCGTGGGAGATGCCGCTGTCGGCTGCGGCCTTCTGTCCCGGGAGCATCGCTGCCAGCGTCAGCAACGCGGAAAGGATGGATTTGCTTGTGATCGTTTTCATCAGCGTGGCAGATTAGGGATTGGGGATGATGAAAAGATCGCCGTAGTCCTCGACCGACTGGCAGACGATTCCTTCGAATGAAACTGCGATGACCTCGATTTTCGGAGACGCGTAAGATAACTTGGTCGTTTTCATAATCAGGGTTTACGTCACAAAAGTAACATATTCCCCGGCAATGCTTGTCCCATTTCCGTCAACAAATAGTCCGTCTGCGTCAAAAAACGCAAACAAACCGTCTTCGACAACTTGCCCTGATTCAGTTCTTCACCCAGGTAAAGCGCTCCCACAGCCAGCGCGGGATGCATTTCCAACCGAAAACCATCAGGCGGAAGCGCCAGTCGAAGGTGTGGATACGCTTCTTCTTGCGAATCGCCTTCATCACTTCATCGCCCGCCTTCTCCCTGCTGATCAGCATCGGATAGTGTTTCTGCGGATTGAGCAGGTCCGTTGCCACGAATCCCGGGCGGATGTCGGTGAACTGCACAGGGTATTTTTCCATACGGCAGAGTTGCACAAGGGCCGACAGATAGGTCTGTACCATCCTTTTGGTTGCGGAATAAGCGGGTGCCGTGCCCATCCCGGCCGTACCGGCGATGGAACTGATGACGGCGACGTGCGCCTTGTGTGCCTGGTTGTAAATCTCCTGATGCGCACGGACATAGTTGATAAAGTGGTCAACCATGCGCACCATTCCTTCGCTGTTGGTCTTGACGGTGCGGATCTCCCGGTCCAGATCCAGCTCGCGGTTCTGATAGCCGACACCGGAAACGTAAAAGAAAAGATCGGGCGCCCCCATTTCTTCGATCAAGCGGTCCAGGGCTTCCGTCGCCTCGGCCTGGGTGACATCCATCGTAGCGGTATGCACCGCGGAGCCATATTCTTCCTTGAACGAGGCCAGGGCTTCCTTTCTTCTTCCGGTAATACCGACTTGCCAGCCTTCTTTGACCAGGCGGGCGGCTGCTTCCCGGCCGATACCGGAAGTGGCTCCAATGATGATGGCTTTTTTCATATTGTTATAAGGATGATTCTTCGCGGCAGAAATCGATGGCGCGGTTGGTGTAGTCCAGGAAAGGTCTGGTGGTTTTGAAAATCGAGGCCACGCGTTTCACCAGGCCTTTGCCCGTGACGAACTTGTCGTCGGGAGCCCAGAGCAGGCAGAAGTTCTTCAGCTTGAAAAAGTCGGCGTCGGGACCGTCGGCCGGAAAACCGGCGGGACTACGCTTGAGGGATTCGGACAGATCCAGTTTCATCCGGGAATCGGCCTGCGACAGGATATGGCGGAAATCGCCGTTCCCATACAGGATGTCCTCCCTCAGCACCTTCAGGACAGGCGGCAGGCAGTAATAGTTGCCGGCAGCGAGCATATGTCCGGACTCCCGGGAGCCGATCTGGAAATAATAGCCGCTGAAACCGGATTTCTTGCCGCCGCGGGCCACATAGACACCCATCTGCGTCTTGTAGGGCCGCTTGTCTTTCGAAAAGCGCGTGTCGCGATAGATCCGCCAGGTGCAGTCCCTGGGCGTCAGGAGGCCGATCGAATCGTCAAACGAACGGATGGCGTCGATCAGATCGACCGCCAGCTGATCGACTTTCGCCTTGGCTGCCAGATACCTTCCCTTGTTGGCCTCGAACCAGGGTTTCTCGTTGTTCTCAGACAAGTCATCAAGGAAGCGGATCACTTCTTTCATAGGGCGCTCACACTATTGCAATCTGAAGATATAGGTAATGGTGCCTTCCTGGGAGATGGGGGCCTTTTCGTTGGCCGTGAACTTGGCCTGGAGGGCCGACTTCCTCGCGGCCGCCCAGAGGGAGCGGTCCGTTACGGAGGTACCTTCGATGCCGGGGATGGCGTCGGTCACGTTGCCTTCGCGGTCGACCAGGATGCGGACCACGACGCGCCCCGATTTCTGGACGCCGTAGTCCGGCAACGGCAGCGAGCCCACGACGTTGCGACCGGCCAGGCGGGCCGAGGGCTCTCCGTCGGAAGAACCCGCCATCGTGTTGCCGCTGGCGTGGCCCTCGTCGAAGCGCGGTGTCGGCAGGGCGGCGGTCTGCGTGGCCAGCGTGTCTTTCCGGTTGTTGGCAGCTGCGGGGAAAAGCGCCCGCTTGTCGATCTGCCGTACCGGCTCGGGGACTTCGACGTCACCGTCGTCTCCGACCGTCGCTTCCTCCGCCTCGTTGGCCTTCGTGCCCTGCACCGGGGCCTCGGAACGCTTGACCAGCTCGACCTCGTTGTCCGGGTCGGGCACTTCCGCCCGCGGTTCGTTGCCCACCGTCACCTCCTCGGGGATGAGGTCCTCGGGAAATTCCATGAGCACCGCCTGCTCCTGCGGCGGCGGGTAGATGTATTTCAGTCCGCCGTTGAAGCACAGGACGAGCAGCAGTGCGTGGAACAGCACCGTCATACCCAGACCTACCCAGTTGGACCGATTCATGGAAACGACTTGAAAATGAGTTTATTCCGGTGAAGTCGCCATAATAACTTTGTAGTGGTTGCGCTTGGCGATGTTCATCAGCGCCACCACCTCCTTGACCGGCACCGTCTCGTCGGCATAGATCGAGAAGGTCGGATCGTCTTCAAACTGCAGCAGCTCACGGACGGCCGGCTCGATGTCGGAAAAAGCCACCGGTTTCTGGTTGCCGTTGATATGGTAGGTTACCCGGTTTTCCTGCGGATAATGCTTGATCGAGACGCTCACCGTGGCCTTGGCCGCCACCTGGCCCGTGCTCTTGGGAAGCAGGAGCTTCAAAGCGTTGGGATTGACCAGCGTCGAGGTCACGAGGAAAAAGATCAGCAGCAGGAACACGATGTCGGTCATCGACGACATCGAGAAAGACGGGTCAACTTTCGTGCTCCGTTTGATCGCCATGGCTATTCCTGGGTTTTGTTGTCCTTGCGGGCCTGCGCCGCATCGAGGAATTCAATGGAGGCCGCTTCCATCTTCGAGACCAGGCTCGTGACCTGGGAGGTCAGGAAGTTGTAGCCGAAATAAGCCAGGATACCGACGATCAGACCACCGACCGTGGTGATCATGGCCGTGTAGATACCGCCCGAGAGCAGCGTGATGTCGATGTTGTTGCCGGCCTGCGCCATGTTGAAGAAGGCCTGCACCATGCCCATCACCGTGCCGAGGAAACCGATCATCGGCGCGCCGCCGGCGATGGTCGCCAGGGCGGGAAGCCCCTTTTCGAGCTTGGCGACTTCCACGTTGGCCACATTCTCGACCGCGATACGGATGTCGGAGAGCGGCTTGTCGATGCGCTCGACACCTTTTTCAATCATGCGGGCGACCGGCGTGTCGCTGCGCTTGCACAGCGCGCGGGCCGAACGGACCTTCCCTTCCATCAGGTAATTGTCCACATCCTTGATGAAGTTCTTGTCGATCTTGCCGGCCTGGCGGATGGCCCACCATTTCTTGCCGAAAATGTAGATGGCGACGATGGAGAGCGCCAGCAGCACCAACATCAGCCAGCCGCCTTTGGCAGCCATGCTGATAAGGGAGAAAGAGAGTTCTTCCTGCACGGGAACCGCTTCGACAACGTCTGCGGTGGTCTGGAGAAATGTAGAAAGCATACGATTCTATAATTTTAAATTGTTTCCAAAGGATACGGGTAACGGATGTCTTCCAGGAAGAGCGCTTCCCCGATGACGGACTGCCCCGCCTCGCTGCGGTTGCGCGCTTCCAGCACTTCGGCCACCCACTCCGGCGCGCGACGACCCCTTCCCACTTCCAAAAGCGTGCCGACCGTGGCGCGGACCATGTTGCGGAGGAAACGGTCGGCCGTGATGGTAAACACCAGGTGCGTGGGATCGAGGGCCCGCCAGGACGCCTCGGTCACAGTGCAGATATCCGTCTTGTTAGCTCCGCCCGTCTTCTCGAAGCTCGAGAAATCGTGCCGGCCCAGCAGCGGGGCGGCCGCCCGGTTCATAGCCTCCACGTCCAGGTCGTACCAGCAGCGGCAGGAGTGGTGCGCGAAGGGATCCTTGGCCAGGTGGATGTAGTAGCGGTACGTGCGGCTCACGGCGTCGAAACGCGCATGCGCGTTGTCGGCGACACGGTAGAAAGCTTCTGTCACAATGGCGGGCGGCAGAATGGCATTTATTTTGCGTAAGAGTCGGGCGGTCTCTTCCTGCGGCCAGGCGGACACGTCGAAATGCGCGATGAAATGCCGCGCGTTCACCCCGGTATCCGTCCGCCCCGCTCCGACCACGGTGACAGACTCTCCCAGCGCTATGGATAGCGCCCGCTCCATCTCATCCTGGACGGAGGGAACATTGGGCTGTGACTGCCATCCGCAGAAAGGACTTCCATCGTAGGAAAGCTGGACGAAGAGCCGCATATTTTTATTATTTTTGCAAGATTGTTACAGACAACAAAAATACAAAAAATATCATACTTGTCATGGATAGCGTAAACATTAAAGAACTCAACGAACGCATCGAACGGGAAAGCGCCTTCGTCGACATCATCCAGATGGAGATGGGCAAGGTCATTGTCGGGCAGAAACAGCTGGTAGACAACCTCCTGATCGGCCTGCTGGCCAACGGCCACATTCTGCTCGAAGGCATGCCGGGCCTTGCCAAGACCCTGGCCATCAACACGCTCGCACAGATCGTGGACGCCCGCTTCAACCGCATCCAGTTCACGCCGGACCTGCTGCCGGCCGACCTGATCGGCACGATGATCTACAGCCAGAAGAGCGAACAGTTCCAGATCAAGAAAGGCCCCGTCTTCGCCAACTTCGTGCTGGCCGACGAGATCAACCGCAGCCCGGCGAAAGTGCAGTCGGCCCTGTTGGAGGCCATGCAGGAGCGCCAGGTGACCATCGGCGAGACCACCTTCAAGCTGCCGGAACCTTTCCTGGTGATGGCTACCCAGAACCCGATCGAGCAGGAAGGCACCTATCCCCTGCCCGAGGCGCAGGTCGACCGTTTCATGCTGAAGGTCAAGGTCACCTATCCCAAGAAGGAAGAAGAGAAGCTCATCATCCGCATGAACAACCAGGGAACTTTCCCGAAGCCCAGCGCCCAGCTCAAGCCCGAGGACATCGTGCGGGCCCGCGAAGTGGTGCGCGACGTCTACATGGACGAGAAGATCGAGCGCTACATCGTGGACATCGTCTTCGCCACCCGTCAGCCCGAAGAATACGGCCTGGCCAAACTGAAGGACATGATCTCCTTCGGCGGCTCTCCGCGTGCGAGCATCTCGCTGGCCATGGCGGCCAAGGCGTACGCCTTCATCAAGCGCCGCGGCTACGTGATTCCCGAAGATGTGCGCGCCGTCAGCTACGACGTGCTCCGTCACCGCATCGGACTGACCTATGAAGCCGAAGCCGAGAACATCACCACCGAAGAAATCATCACCGAAGTCCTCAACGCAGTAGAAGTTCCTTAATGGAAAATGATTTGTTAAAGAAGGTCCGGAAGATTGAGATCAGGACGAAGGCACTGTCGCACCAGGTCTTCGCCGGGGAATACCATTCCGCGTTCAAGGGACGCGGCATGGCCTTCAGCGAAGTCCGCGAGTACCAGTACGGCGACGACGTCCGCAACATGGACTGGAACGTCACCGCCCGCCTCCGTGCCCCCTACGTCAAGATCTTCGAGGAAGAACGCGAGCTGACCGTGATGCTGCTGGTCGACGTCAGCGGCTCGCGGCTCTTCGGCACCACCACCCAGACCAAGAAAGACCTCCTCACCGAGATCGCCGCGGTCCTTTCCTTCTCCGCCTCGATCAACAACGACAAGGTCGGCGCCCTCTTCTTCAGCAGCAAGGTCGAAAAGTTCATTCCGCCGAAGAAGGGCCGCAGCCACCTGCTCCGCATCATCCGCGAACTGGTGGAATTCGAGCCGGAAGAAAAAGGAACCGACATCGGCGCCGCCCTGCAGTTCCTCACCAACGCGCTGAAGAAGCGCTGCACCGCGTTCCTGCTGTCCGACCTGATCGACGTGGACGGCGAACGCAAGCCGCGCTACGAGGAGGCCCTCAAGATTGCAGCCAACCGCCACGACATCTCCGTGATCAACATCTACGACCCGCGGGAACGCACCCTGCCCAACGTGGGCCTGGTGCATGTGCGCGACGCCGAGACCGGCCGCAGCAGCTGGGTCAACACCGCCTCGGCCGCCGTCCGTCGCAACTATGCGGACTGGAGCCGCGAAGCCGCGGAGAACGCCCTCTCGACCCTCCGCCGCTACCGCATCGACACGGTGAGCATCGCCACCGGCGACGATTATGTGAAAGGTCTCATCTCATTCTTCAAAAACAGAGCCTGACATGAAGAAGATTTCCCTGCTGATCCTGCTGACGATCTTCCCGCTGCTGTGCCGCGCACAAGGCGGGGACACGCTGCATAGCCGTATCAGCCGCGATTCCATCCTGATTGGCGATCAGATCGAATGGAGCCTCGACTTCAGCCTCGCCCCGGGCGAGGAGGTCCGCATCAGCAAGCCGGGCGAAACGCCGGTTCCCGGCGTCGAAGCCCTGAGCGAACTCGCACTCGACACCCTGTCCAGGAAAGACGGCATCCTGCAGCTCCGCGGCCACGTCACCCTGACGAGCTTCGACAGTGGCAGCTACGACCTGCCCCAGCTCTTTGTGCTGCTGGGGCGCACGGACGGCAGCGTCGACACGCTCGCCTACCACGGACCGCACCTCGAAGTGACCACCATTCCCATCGATACCGCTACCTTCCAGCCCTACGACATCAAGGGACAGATACGCTATCCGCTGACCTTCAAGGAGATTCTTCCCTGGATCGGCCTGGCACTGCTGCTCGCGGCCCTGGTCTGGCTGCTGGTGCGCTGGATCAAGATGCGGCGCGAAAACCGCAATTTATTCGGCAAGCCCGTGGTGCAGGATCCGCCGCACATCGTGGCGCTCCGCAGCCTCGAGAAGACCCGTTCCCAGAAGCTCTGGCAGGCCGGCAAGCAGAAGCAGTTCTATACGCAGGTGACCGACGCGCTGCGCCAGTACATCGCCGAACGCTACGGCATCTCCGCCCTCGAGCAGACCTCCGCCGAGATGCTGCACGAGCTCTCGGGCCAGGACATCACGCCCGCCCTGTACGACCAGCTGAAAGAGCTGTTCACGACGGCCGACTTCGTGAAGTTCGCCAAGCATGCGGCCACCGACCAGGAGAACGAGAACGCCATCCCGACCGCCATCCGTTTCATCAACGAAACCTATATGTCCCAGATTGAAAACGAGGAGGAGGAATAACGCATGTTTTTTGAATACCCGAACCTGCTCTGGCTGGAGCTCCTGCTGATACCGCTCGCCGCCCTTTACCTGTGGCGCACCCTGCGGGGCAAGGAGCCCTTCCTGACGGTTTCCAATGCCGGCCAGTGGGACAGCGGCAGCGGCAAGGCCGCCACCTGGGCCCGGCATATTCCCTTCGTCCTGCGCATGGTGGCCCTCGCCGCCATCATCGTGGCCATCGCCCGTCCCCGCTCGTCGGAGAACTTCGAGAAGGTGGACACCGAAGGCATCGACATCGTGCTGACCATGGACGTTTCCACTTCGATGCTGGCCCGCGACTTCAAGCCCGACCGCATCGGCGCCGCCAAGGACATCGCCATCGAGTTCATCGCCAGCCGCCCTGCCGACCGCATGGGCATCGTGGTCTTTGCCGGGGAGAGCTACACGCAGGCGCCCCTGACCACCGACCGCGCCACCCTGATCAACCTCATGAAGGAAGTGGAGACCGGCCTGATCGACGACGGCACCGCCATCGGCAACGGCCTGGCCACCGCCGTGGCGCGCCTGAAGGATTCCGACGCGAAGAGCAAGGTCGTGATCCTGCTGACCGACGGTATGAACAACAGCGGCGAGATCGCCCCGCTCATGGCCGCCGAGATCGCCAAGACCTACGACGTCCGCGTCTATACCATCGGTGTGGGCGCGATGGGCGAAGCGCCCTATCCGTTCATGACGCCCTGGGGTGTCCAGGTGCAGAACGTGAAGGTGGAGATTGATGAAGACCTGCTCAGGCAGATCGCCGAAGAGACGGGCGGCAAGTACTTCCGCGCCACCAACAACACCAAACTGATGGAGATCTACAGCGAGATCAACCAGATGGAGAAGACCCGCACCACGATCGACAGCTTCCCGGTCTATTCCGAGTTGTTCATGCGCTACGCGCTGATCGCACTGTGCTGCCTGCTGGCTGAGATCCTGTTCCGTTTTGTCATTCTGAGGAGGATTCCGTAATGGTCTATCTGGTACAAACGCAATACCTGCTGCTCCTGCTGCTGATTCCGCTGCTGTTCGTGGCCTACGCCCTGCAGCTGCGCATCCGCCGCCGGCGCATCGCCAGGCTCGGCAATCCCGAACTAGTGAAGCAGCTGATGCCGACTGCCTCCACGGGCAAAGGCTGGCTCAAGCTGAGCCTGTTTTCCCTCGCCTGGTTTTTCTTCGTGATCGGCCTGGCCCGCCCGCAGCTGGGCGCCCGGCTCCGGGAGCATGAAACCCAGGGGGTGGAAGTGATGATCGCCCTCGACGTCTCCAACTCCATGCTGGCCGAAGATTACTCGCCGAACCGCCTGGAGCGCTCGAAACTGGCCATCTCCCGCCTGGTGGACCGCCTGCAGGGCGACCGCATCGGCCTCGTGCTGTTCGCCGGCGAATCGTTCGTCCAGCTGCCCATCACCGCCGACTATGTCTCGGCCAAGCTCTTCCTGAAGAGCATCAACACGGAGAGCGTGCCGATCCAGGGCACCGACCTCGCCTCCGCGCTGATGGCTTCGGCCCGCAGCTTCAGCACCCAGAGCGAACGTTCGCGCGCCATCATCCTGATCACCGACGGTGAAGACCATGAAGGCGAAGCGCTGGAAGCCGCCAGGACCATTGCCGAACAAGGCATCCGCATCTACTGCATCGGCGTAGGTTCCCCCCAGGGCAAGCCCATCCCCAAGAACGGCAGCCTGATGAAAGACGCCAAGGGCGAGATCGTGGTCACCCGCCTCGACGAAAGCATCCTCCAGGAAATCGCCGGCATCGGCGGCGGCAAGTATGTCCGCGCCGGAAACAGCGAATTCGGCCTGAACCCCATCATCGACGACATCCGGACCATCGACAAGGAGCAGTTCAACTCCGTGGTCTTCGAAGACTTCGACGAACAATACATGTATTTCTTCGCCATCGCCCTCTTTTTCCTGATCCTCGAGTTCCTGGTTCCGGAAACGAAGGCGCGGCGGAAACTTTTCAAGCATTGAGTCATGAAACGATATTTGCTGGTCATCCTCTGCCTTGTGCTCGGCTGCGGCATCTGCTTCGCCCAGAGTGAGCGCAAGAGCGTGCGCCGCGGCAACCGCCAGTTCAAGAAAGAGCAGTATGCCGGGGCCGAGATCGACTACAAGAAGGCACTGGTGGCCGATTCCACGTCCGTGGCGGCCGACTACAACCTCGGGAACAATTACTACCGCATGGAGAATTACAGCGAGGCGGACCGCTATTACAAGGCGTGCATCGATTCGCTGGCCAAGGGCGCGCACGGAGCCGACGCTTTCCACAACATGGGCAACTCGCTGCTGAAGCAGCGGAACTGGCAGGGCGCCATCGAAGCCTACAAGAACGCCTTGCGGCGCAAGCCCGACGACCAGGAGACCAAGGCCAATCTGGCCTACGCCCAGAAGATGCTGGAAAACGAGCAGCAGAACGGTGGCGGCGGCGGAAACAACGACCAGAACCAGGACCAGAATCAGAATCAAGATCAGAATCAAGATCAGAATCAGGACCAAAACCAGAACCAGGATCAGAACCAGGACCAGAAAAACGATCAAGATCAGCAGAACCAGAACAACGATCAGAACGATCAGAACAAGGATCAGCAGCAACAGCAGGGACAGCAGCCCAATATAACGCCGCAAGCCGCCCAGCAGATGCTGCAGGCCATCCAGGCCCAGGAAGACAAGACCCAGGACAAGGTCAAGAAAGAAAAAGCCGCGAAGCTCAAATCAAAACAGAAAGAGAAAAATTGGTAGTGCCATGACGAAACGTTTGCTTACATTGCTGTTGTTGTTCAGCGCCCTGTCGGGTGCAGCCCAGACGCTGAAACTGGAAGGCCCGCGAGTGGTTTCCGCCGACGAGACCTTCCGCATCGTTTTTACCGCCGACGCGCGGATGAGCGATT
This sequence comes from uncultured Bacteroidales bacterium, assembly GCA_947168065.1. GTDB lineage: Bacteria > Bacteroidota > Bacteroidia > Bacteroidales > UBA932 > Cacconaster. The sequence goes on along the minus strand of CAMVKH010000002.1, from coordinate 9,520 downwards.
TCAACTGGCCCGGCACCGATGACTTCGACGTGGTATGGGGGCCGCAGAAAGGCTCCATGTCGAGCATCAACATCATCAACGGCAAACGCACTTCCACGCGTCAGGAGACCGTCACCTATCTGCTGCAGCCCCGCCGTACCGGCACCTTCACCATTGCTGCGGCCTCGGCCAAAGTCGACAAGCAGGAGGTCTCTTCGGGCACGCTGCAGATTGAAGTCGTGGCCAGCCAGCAGCAGGCCCAGCAGCCCTCCGGCAACGCTTCCCAGAACAGCCAGCAGGGCAAGCAGCAAAACAGCCAGCCGGCCCAGCCCAGCCAGCCCCGGCAGGACGATCCGGCCGTCACGGGCACCGTCTCCAGCCAGGACATCTTCCTGAAACTGACGCTCAACAAGAGCCATGTGGTCAAGGGCGAACCCGTCACCGCCACCCTCAAGCTCTACACCCGCGCCGACATCGTGGGCTTTGAAGACATCAAGTTCCCTACGTTCAACGGTTTCTGGAGCAAGGAGACCGTCACGGTCAACAACCTGGAATTCAACCGGGAGAACGTCAACGGGACCATTTACAACAGTGCGCTCGTCCGGCAGTGGGTGCTCATCCCGCAGCAGACCGGCACGCTGTCCATCGACCCGGCCGAGATGGTCTGCCAGCTGCGCGTCCGCACGTCCGGCGGCAGTCCGCTCTCCATCTTCGACGACTTCTTCGACCAGTACCAGACCATCCGCAAACGCATCAGCACCCCCACTCTCAGCGTGAAGGTGAAGGAGCTGCCGGCCGGTGCGCCGGCCTCGTTCGGCGGCGGCGTGGGCGATTTCAAGATCAGTGCGAAACTGAGCAAGAGCGGCATCAAGTCGAACGAAGCGGCTTCGCTCATCGTCACCATCTCGGGCAACGGCAACCTCTCGATGCTCCAGGCGCCGAAGGTCGACTTCCCGCCGGACTTCGAAGTCTATGACCTGAAAACCACCGACAAGACTTCGGCCAGCGGCACCAGCGGCTCGAAGACCTTCGAATATCCCTTCATTCCGCGCAGCCACGGAGAGTTCGTCATCCCGTCCATCGCATACAGCTATTACGACATGGCCCACGGAAAATACGTCACCACCTCCACCGGTGACATTCCCGTCACGATCGAAAAGGGCGAGGAGATCGCGGGCAGCGGCGTAGCCATGGCCGGCACCAACCGGCAGAATGTCCGCAGCCTGGCCGAGGATATCCGTTACATTGCACTGGGCGACGGCCATCTCAAGAAGAAAGGCGCGTTCTTCGCGGGTTCAATCCTGTTCTACGCGCTCCTGCTCGCCCTGGCGCTCATCTTCTTCCTCGTCAGCCGCCTCTTCAGCTTCTCGCAGGCCCGGCGCGCCGACGTGGCGGGTTCGAAGAACCGCCGTGCCAACAAGATGGCACGCGCCCGCCTCAAGAGCGCGGAAGCCTATTTGAAGCAGGGGCTGAGCAGCGCCTACTATGAAGAGTTGCACAAGGCCCTGCTGGGCTACGTGTCCGACAAGCTGATGATCCCGGCGGCCGACCTGTCGAAGGACACCATCCGGGAGAAATTGCTGGAGCGGGGTGTCCGCGACGAGAGCGTGACCGCCCTGACCGATCTGATTGACAAATGCGAATTTGCGCGTTACGCACCCGAAAGTGGTCAAGCCCAAATGGAAAATGAATACAACGATGCCGTGCAGGCCATCTCGGCCATCGAAGGCCAGCTGAAGAATCCCAAGTCTGCGGGCAAGAAGGCGGCAGGCGCCGTCATGGTCGCCTTGCTGCTGCTGGCGGCACCCGCCGCACAGGCCCAGAACAATGTCGATTCGCTCTGGAACAGAGCCGGAGAAGCGTTTGCCGCCGGCCAGTGGCAGAACGCCCTGAACTACTATCAGATGATCGAAGGCGAGAACCTGGAGAGCGCCGACCTGTACTACAACCTCGGCAACACCTGTTTCAAGCTCGATGACATCGCGCACGCCATCCTCTACTACGAACGGGCGCTCAAGCTCGATCCCGCCCACGCGGACGCGGCCCACAACCTGGAGATCGTCCGGCAGATGACGCTTGACAAGATCGACGTCGTGCCCGACTTCATCCTCGTCTCGTGGTTCCGCCATCTGCGGCAGGGCCTGTCAGCCGACGCCTGGGCCTGGATCACGCTGGCACTGGCAGCCCTCGTCGGCTTGCTGTTCCTGCTTTTCCGCCTGGGAGGTTCCACCGCCCTGCGGACGGTCTCTTTCATCGCGGGCTGCGTCTTCGCGGTACTGACGGTCTTCACCTTCGTGTTCTCCCTGCAGCAGAAGCATGCCATCACACGGCAGGACAGCGCCATCGTCACGACACCTGTCTGCTCGGTCAAGAGTTCCCCGGCCGAGGGCGGCAAGACGGTCTTCGTCCTCCACGAAGGCACGAAAGTCCGCATCCTCGACAATGTGGGCGACTTCGCCAAGGTTGAAATCGCCGACGGCCGCCAAGGCTGGGCCCCGACGTCAACCTTCGAAGTTATTTAATACTGGGGCGCTGCCCCAAGCCCCGCGCCTCCCGGCCTTAGTACTTTGCTAATGCGAGGGCCAGAGCATTCTTCAGTTTGATTTAGCAAAGTACCGGCCTCCGGCGGTCGCCTGATGGCGACTTATGAGTCATCTTCGATTTGAATCGCGGAACGTTCAACGCTCCGCCAGGCCAACACACATCCGAGTGTCCGTCATGCCGGACTTGATCCGGCATCTCTACCACTGATCGAAGTGGATGCGCTCGGGTTTCCATTTGTCTTTGGGCTGCTCGTCGTTGGCCGGATAGCCGACGGCGACGGCACAATACGGAAGGACGGAATCGGGCATGTCCAGTTCTCGCTTCATCGACGCATAGCGCTCGCTATACGGATAAGCAGCTGTCCAAACAGCGCCCAGGCCGAGTGATTCAGCGGCGAGCAGGAAGTTCTCGGTACAGGCGCCCATATCATCCCGCCAAGTACCGTTGGGGCGAGTGACCGGCGCACCGTCCGGGTTGTTGCGGGGCGGGCGGGTGACCGTCGTATCGGCGCAGAAAACGACTACAGCAGCAGCCGAATTGAAGATGCGCATATTGAAATTGTTCTCGAAGACGCGCTCATACTGCGATTTGTCGGTCAGCACGACAAAATGCCACGGCTGGATGTTCGACCCGGTCGGCGCCGCCATCGCTGCCTTCAGCATCGCCTCCATATACTCCGCAGGAATAGCCTGATCCGTAAATGCGCGTACGCTCTTGCGCTGCATGATCGTTTGGATGGTCTCATTGTCCACGCCTGCACACTTCGTCTCTTCTTTGCTTCCGCAGGAGGACACCATCAGCACGGACACCAGCACCGTGCTCAGTATTAAGTTCTTTTTCATAGGATTACCATTTATTTGCAACAAATATAAACAAAATCACAAACTCCGACAACAAGAAGCTCCGGCTTATTACAGGCTGCGAAGAGCTTCGATGGGGTCGAGGGTGGCGGCGCGACGGGCGGGCAGAAGGCCGGAGGCAAGGCTGACGGCCGCCGCGAGCAGTGTCCCGGCCGCCATCCATCCCCACGGAACGCTGAAACGCCCGTCGAGTGACAGCGCCACGAGGTTGCCCAGCAGCAAGCCCAGCACGATGCCGGCGACACTGCCGACCACGCCGATTCCCAACGCCTCCGCCAGGAACTGACGCGCGATGTCGCGCGCACGGGCGCCCAGCGCCCGCCGCGTCCCGATCTCGCGCGTCCGCTCTTTCACCGACACCAGCAAACTGTTCATCAGACCGACCGCCGCGCCCAGCATCGTCACCAGGCCGATGACGAGCGCCACCAGCGACAGCTTCGAGCGGAGCGAGGCCAGCGTGGCTGCCGCGCCGTCGGCTTCGACGATCTCGAAATCGGGCTCCACTCCCGGCGAAAGCCGGCGGATGGACGCCAGCAGGCGCCCTGCCGCCAGCATCGCCTGTCGTGCCTGCCCCGGTGCAGCTCGCAGCGTGATCCGGCAGTCGCCCATCCCGGCGTTCAGCGGGATGAGCAGGGCGTCGTCGATACCCGTGCCGAAAACCGCGCCCTGGCGTTCCAGCGCCCCGACAACCTGTAAGCGCAGGCCGTCGACCGAGACCATCTCCCCTATACCCTCGCCTTCGCCGAACAGGCGCCGCCGGACGTTATCGCCCAACAGGGCCACGGTGGCCGACGAGCCGGTTTCCTGCACCGAGAAGTTGCGGCCGGCGGCCAGTTTCAAGCCTTCCACGACCAGATAGCCAGCATCGACGGCCAGCAGCTGCACCACCGGATCGGTAGTCTTTCCCCCACCCCGCACCACGGCTGCGCTTTGTAACGTCGTCCACGCAGAAGCTTCGCTTCGCTGCGCTTCTGCGGCCATACAGAACTCTTTTGCCTGCCTGGCGTTAATGGGCGGAGCGTCAGCTTTCGGTCGCAGCAGGAGCGTAGCGGCACCCAGTTTGTCGAAGCTGCCGACGACCTCGCGCGAGAGCACGTCAACGGCCGTTTCGATGCCCACCAGCGCGGCGACACCGACAGCCAGCATGGCCACCGTCAGCAGGAAGCGGCGGCGGTTCGAAGCAAAAGCATCCAGGGCGGAACGGAAAACATCTCTCATCACAGATCCTCCAGAAGAATTAACTTTCAAATATAGGAAAATCCTTTGGTTTTAACTAATTTTGCATGATTAAAATGCGTATTTTATACTCCCATGGAAAACAAGCGATCATACGGCCGTCGCAAAACCGATGAGAATCGACAGACGTCGCCGACCCGCGGCGCCAGACCGCGCCGCTCCTACGACAAGGACGAACGAGAGATGCGTCCTGTCAGAAAAACATTTACAGACCAGGCTAAGCCCTACGCAGCAAAGCCAAAACCCTATTCGGCCAAACCGAAAAAACAGGCCGGGCCCGTCAAAGACGACGGCCTCGTCCGGCTCAACAAATTCATCGCCAATTCCGGCATCTGCTCCCGCAGGGAAGCAGACACGTATATTGAGAACGGCCTGGTGAGCGTCAACGGCGTCCGCGTCACCGAACTCGGCACCAAGGTCGATCCGGCCAAGGACGACATCCGTTTCAACGGATCACGCATCAAGGGCGAGAAGAAAGTCTACCTGGTGATGAACAAGCCCAAGGATTTCGTCACCACCCTCTCCGACCCGCACGCCGACCGCACCGTGATGGACCTCATCAACAAGGGCCTCTGCCCGGAGCGCGTGTACCCGGTGGGACGGCTCGACAAGGCCACGACCGGCGTGCTGCTCTTCACGAACGACGGCGACCTGGCCGACCAGCTCACCCACCCCAAGCACCAGGTGCGCAAGATCTACCATGCGACCCTCGACAAGGCCCTCCGGAAAGAAGATTTCGACAAGATCCTCGACGGCATCGAGCTGGAAGACGGCCCCATCGCCGCCGACGCGCTTTCCTACGTGGAAGGCGACAAGACCCAGGTGGGCCTCGAGATCCACTCCGGCCGCAACCGCATCGTGCGCCGCATCTTCGAGCACCTGGGCTACAAGGTCAAGAAACTGGACCGCGTCTATTTCGCCGGCCTGACCAAGAAGAACTTGCGCCGCGGCGCCTGGCGCTTCCTCGATGACAAAGAAGTCGGACTGCTGAAAATGGGGGCCTTCGAATAATGGACAGCAAGCAGCCCCAACATCAACACAGGGCCGGGTTCGTCAACATCATCGGCAACCCGAACGTCGGCAAATCAACCCTGATGAACGCCCTGGTGGGTGAAAATCTCTCCATCGTCACCGCCAAGGCCCAGACCACGCGCCACCGCATCATGGGCATCGTCAACGGCGAGGACTGGCAGATCGTTTTCTCCGACACCCCGGGCATCCTCAAGCCCAGCTACGCGTTGCAGGAGAGCATGCTCAACTTCGTGGACGTGGCCATCGGCGACGCCGACGTCATCCTCTACGTGACGGACGTGGTGGAGAAAAAAGACAAGAACGCCGAATACGTAGAGAAGCTTGCACAGCTCAACTGCCCCGTGCTCATCGTACTCAACAAGATCGACCTGAGCGACCAGTCCACTGTGCTCAAGCTCATCGAAGAGTGGCAGGCCCTTGTTCCGCAGGCCGAAATCTTTCCCGTCTCCGCCAAGGAGAAATTCAACCTGGAAGGCATCCTCGACAGTATCATCGCCAAACTCCCGGTGAGCCCGCCCTGGTACGACAAGGAACAGTTCACGGACAAGAGCATGCGCTTCTTCGCCTCGGAGATCATCCGGGAAAAGATTCTCGAAAACTACGACAAGGAGATCCCCTACTGCACCGAAGTGGTCATCGAACGCTTCAAGGAAGGAGAGGAACGTTACGACATCGGGGCCGTGATCAATGTGATGCGCGACTCCCAGAAAGGCATCATCATCGGCAAGGGCGGCAGCGCCCTCAAGCGCGTCGCCACCGCCGCCCGGCTGGAAATGGAAGACTTCTTCCAGAAGAAAGTATTCCTGCAGGTCTTCGTGAAAGTGGAGCCCAACTGGCGGGAAGACAAGAAAATGCTCAAGAAATTCGGATATATTCAGGACTAAAGGCAAACCATCATGAAAGAAGAGGACGAATTGGACGAATTGGACGAAAGAAGCGAAGAACTCCCCGAAGAAGAGGAGGAGGTGGATGAGATTGTCGACGAAGACGCCGACGATCCGGCACAAGGCAAATTCGACCGGCTGGTGGCCGAAGGCGAGAACAAATACAAACTCTCGGGCATGTACCGCGAGTGGTTCCTCGACTACGCCTCCTACGTGATCCTCGACCGTGCCGTGCCCCACATCGAAGACGGTCTGAAGCCCGTGCAGCGCCGCATCCTGCATGCGATGCAGAAAGTGGAGGACGGCCACTACCACAAGGTGGCCGGCATCGTGGGCGACACCATGAAATACCACCCCCACGGCGACGCGTCCATCAAGGACGCCCTCGTGGGCCTGGGCCAGAAAGAATACCTGATTGACACCCAGGGCAACTGGGGCAACATCTTCACGGGCGATGCCGCCGCCGCGTCGCGCTACATCGAAGCCCGGCTCAGCAAATTCGCCCTGGAAGTGGCTTTCAACAAGAAGATTACGGAGTGGGTGCCCTCCTACGACGGCACGAACCAGGAGCCCGTGGTGCTGCCGATGAAGTTCCCGCTGCTGCTCGCGCAGGGCACGGAAGGCATTGCCGTGGGCCTGTCGGTCAAGATCCTCCCGCACAACTTCAACGAACTGCTCGACGCATCGATCGACGCGCTCAAGGGAAAGCCTTTCGAACTCTATCCCGACTTTCCTACCGGCGGCCTGATCGACTGCTCGCGCTACAACAACGGCCAGCGCGGCGGTAAAATCAAGATCCGCGCCCGCATCGTCAAGACCGACAAGCGCACGCTGACCATCACCGAAATCCCCTACGGGCAGACCACCGAAAGCCTGATCGATTCCATCATCAAGGCCAACGACAAGGGCAAGATCAAGATCAAGAAGGCCGACGACATGTCGAGTGACGGCGTGGAGATCAACATCACGCTCCAGAACGACGTGTCGCCCGACAAAACCATCGACGCGCTCTACGCCTTCACCAACTGCGAAGTGGCCCTCTCCCCCAACGCCTGCGTGATCATGGACCGCAAGCCCCATTTCATGGGCGTGGACGAGATCCTGCGCTACAACGCCTTCCACACCAGGGACCTCTTCGAGCAGGAACTCAAGATCCTCCTCGACGAGCTGGAGGGAGACTGGCACTGGTCGAGCCTCGAAAAGATCTTCTTCGAACAGAAAGTCTACCGCATCCTGGAAAACGACGCCGCTTCCTGGGAAGAGCAGTTGCAGGATGTGCAGCGGGAGATGGACAAATACCAGCACCTGCTCAAGCGCCCCATCGTGCCGGAAGACATCAACAAGCTGGTGGAGAAGCCGGTGCGCAAGATCTCGCGCTTCGACATCAAGGCCGCCGAGGAGCGCATCCGCGGCATCGAAGCCGACATCGACGAAGTGCGCAACAACCTCGACCACCTCACGGAATACACCATCCGCTACTTCCAGCAGCTCAAGCGCAAGTACGGCGCGCGATTCCCGCGCAAGACCGAGATTACGACCTTCGAGAACATCGAAGCCGAGAAGGTGATCACGCTCAACGCCAAGCTCTACGCCAACAAGGCCGACGGCTTCGTGGGTACCGACCTCAAGAAGATCGACGGCGGAGAGTACATCTGCGACTGCTCCGACATCGCCGAGATCGTGGTCTTCATGAAAAACGGCAAGTACATGGTGACCCGCGTGAAGGACAAGGCCTTCATCGGCAAGGACATCATCCATGTCGCCGTCTTCAACCGCCGCGACGAGCGCACGGTCTACAACGTGGTCTACCGCGACGGCAAAGTCGGCGGCGTGTATTACGCCAAGCGCTTCGCCATCACGGGCATCACGCGCGACAAGGAATACGACCTCACGCAGGGCAAGCCGGGTTCCACGGTACTCTGGTTCACCGCCAACAGCAACGGTGAAGCCGAAGTGCTCCGCATCCAGTACCGTCCCCGTCCCAAGCTCAAGAAACTGGTGGACGAATACAACTTCGCCGACCTGGCCATCAAGGGCCGCGCCACGCGCGGCAACGTGGTCACCGGCAAGAACATCATCCAGCGCATCACGCTCAAGTCGAAGGGTGTCTCCACGCTGGCCGGGAAGCAGATCTGGCTCGACGAGGACATCGTCCGCCTCAACGATGCGGGCCGCGGCCGCTACCTGGGCGAGTTCTCCGACGGCGACCTGATCCTGGTGATCTGCAAGGACGGCAGCTACTACACCACTTCCTTCGACCTGAGCACCCATTTCCAGGGCGAGTTGATGCGGGTCGAGAAATTCGATCCGGAACGGACTTTCTCGGTACTGTACTACGACGGTCCGGCCAAGGCCTACTATATCAAGCGTTTCAGTTTTGAGCCCAACAACGGCATCGCGGTGAGTTTCATTGCGGAGGGGAAGGGCTCCAAGCTGGTGGAGATCAACGAGGACGAATATCCGCAGCTGCGGGTGGTCTTCGGCGGCAAGAACGCGGGCAAGGAGCCGGAGCTCATCGACGTGGAGCAGTACATCGGGAAGAAGGGGTTCCGGGCGAAAGGCAAGAAGGTGTCGTGGCTCGACGTGAAGAGTGTGGCGTTTGCCGAGCCGCTGGTCAAGGAGAAGCCGGTGGTGGCGGACGCTGAAGCGGAGGAGGAAGACGCCGGGGATGTCATCGAAGCGGATGCGCCGGATTCACCGGATACGACAGATGCGCCGGACGCGTCGGACGGCAGCCTGACGGACTGGTCCAATCCCGCTGAACCTACGTTGTTTTAATATGAACTACGAATCGTCATGCTTGCAGGTATAGGCTCTAATTTGTGATTCTTCTCGCAGATGATAAAACCGTCCACGAAATGAGGCCCAAACGTGGACGGAAGCAGGCAATAATGACTGCCGTCCACGAAATGAGGCCCAAACGTGGACGGAAGCAGGCAATAATGACTGCCGTCCACAAAAACGGCCCAAAACGTGGACGGAAGC
>CAMVKH010000001.1 GCA_947168065.1 uncultured Bacteroidales bacterium | reverse complement strand
AATAAAGTTTACATTGTTCATACTCAATCTGTAAACCTATTTCAGGACAAGTCAATGAGGCTCGGACGAAGCGGCCCCAGCCCCCTGAGGGGGCGTTGATCTTGCCTTGTTTTGCAACCATCGCGCGGCAAATCTTTATGTAAAAAACTGATTCTCAACACATTGTGTTTACACAGGAAGCTCGGTCCGACATCCAGGTAGCTTACCGAGCGGACGGCTGAGAAGGTATATGTTGATTATCAACGACTTATCGAATAACCTGCCGCGCGATGGTTGCAAAACAAGGCAAGGCCGTGCTAATTCAATCGCTTCCACAGGTGCGACGACAACGTAAGCGATCTCACAGTGTCGTCGCGGCAGTATTTTGGCTTAATTCGGCGAAAACTCGGGCACGACGACATCGTAGGGGCACGTACAGTGTCGTCGCGGCAGAACAACAATACAGGCGGAACATGCACGACGGCGTTGTGGCAAGGCAATGCGGACTGAATGCTCAGAGCGTCAGCAGGACTTCGGGATATGCGATTTCCCGAAGGTATTCGTAGGCTCCTTCCGTGCGGAGAAGGTCTTCGGGGGCATGGGCGTCGGTGCTGACAATGACGGGGATGTGCAACGGTTTCATTTCCTGGATCAGCCATTTGCCCGGGTAGTAGTCGGCATGGCGGCCCTTGTAGATGCCGCGGGTGTTGATTTCGCAGATGAGGCCGAGTTCCTTGATGAGATGGATGGTCTCCAGGGCAAGACTGCGGTACCAGGGCTCGTCTTCCGTGAAATAGCGGCCGCGGTTGTGCATCACGATTTTGTCGGGGTGGCCGACGATATCCGGCCGGTTCCGGACGAGCATCGCATTCTGCTGGTCGAAGTAGGCGCGGACACCGCGCCGGATGTCCCCGCCGAAGAAACGGAACAGTCCTTCATCGTAACGCTCGTAGCGGGGAGGACCGTCAATGTACCAGAGATCGTCGAAGCAGGTCGGAGCAGAGCCGGGCACAGTCACCAGATGGACGCTCCCGATGACATAATCCAGGCCGCCCTGCTCCTTCAGCGGCGTGAAGTCTTCATGCAAGCCGGGAATATAGTCTATCTCCAAGCCGAGGCGGATGTCGATGAGGCCGGCGTATTCCTGCTGCAAGGAACGGATCTCGCGGCAGTAACCCGGATAGTCCTTTATGGAAAACCGATTCTCAAAGGGCAGCGGGGTGTGGCCGCTGAAGCCCAGGGACGTAAATCCGTGAGACAGCGCGAATTCGACCATTTCGCGCAGTGAGGCGTTGCCGTCGCAATAGGTACTATGGGTATGATAGTTCGTCATTTCGGGCGCAAAGATAGCTTTTTCCGAACAATCTTTCGTGGGAAGTCTGATATAGCCCGCCGTTTGCAGGTAACCCGGAAAAGAGAGCTGGATTTTCCGTTCAGGTTCTTACGTTTTTTTCTTATATTTGAAATCGTTTAAAAACCTCTAAACCATGAACATCATTCTTACGCTGCTCTTCGGAGCCATCGCCGGCTGGCTGGTTTCTTTGTGGTCAAGGACAAAGGCGGCCTCATCTGGAACATCATCATCGGCCTGCTGGGCGGCCTTGTCGGTGGCTGGCTGCTGGGTCTGATCGGTGCGGGCGGATCTTTCTGGTCGCAGTGGTATGGTCAGATTCTCAGCGCCCTGATCGGTGCCGTGGTCCTCATCTGGGTCTGGAACATGATCCGGAAACTGTTCAAGTAGAAAGAACAGGTTTCCGGCTCCGCTGTTTTCCCCGGCTCGCAGCGCTCAGAACGTAAAGTTGAAGCGGTAGAGTTTGGGGGCATCTTCGTCGCTGCCGATCCAGACACAGTTTCTGGACCGGTCAACGCAGATTGACTCCGCGTTTTCGATCTGCGGGATGTCGTAGCTGGTTACCAGGTCGAAATCGTCGGTCGAGAAGACGAAGATTCTGCAGGCGTCGGAGTCGGTGACCCACAACCATTTCTTGGCCGCGTCGTAATAGAGGCCGGCGACTTCTTCTATCTGCGGGGCTTCGTCCAGGAGGCTCACGCGTGAAACGATCTCTCCGTCCAGCGTACAGGTCCATACCAGGGCGTCTTCCTGGCTTCCGACGAACAGAAGGCTGTCGCCGTAGAAGGCGATGCCTTCCAGTCCGTTGTTGTCAAAGTCCCGCTGGAGCGCTTCCTGGATGTGAAACAAGGTGTCGACTTTTCGGTAATCGGGCGCGGCGACGCGGCAGACCATCTGATCGCCTTCCGCGGCGATGTACAAATCGCCGGTGGCGGGGTTGATGGTGATGCCTTCCGCGTCGAGGTCGAACGACAGGACGGGCGTGACTGCGCCGGAAAACGACACTTTGTTGAGGGTGCCTTCATCGCCGACGGCCCAGAATGCCGTCGTATCCTTGTTCATACACAGGCCGGAGAGTTCCTCCACCTTTACGGAGAATACCTGACAGCTGCCCATTTCGGGCAGTTTTTGGTTCTTATGGCCAGGCTGCCGGCCGGTTTTCTCGTTCTTCTCCTGCTTGACCGGCTTGCTGATGCCGACGTGGGCAAGCGGGTCTTCGCAGCCGCAGCCACCCAGGAGCAAGAGCAGCAGTAGCGCCGGGGTAAACCATCTTTTCATGAATGGGGCAGACTTATTCCCGACTGAAGATCAGCACGCAGCTGATGGCGGCCACGATACCGATGATCTGCGGGACCGTAGGTACGGCGGCGTAGAGGATGAGGGAGATGACGCACATGATGACCGGGGCGCAGGCATCGGCGAGCGGGGCCACGATCATGGCCTTGCCGTAGCGGTTGGCATACACCAGGGTAAAGGCGCCGATGGCGTTCAGGATCTGGACGAAGAACACTTTGGTCAGTTCTCCCCAGCCTTGCGAGGTGATGCCGGAGCCGTCGCCCATCAGCAGGGCGACAGGAATGAGCAGCACGGCCGCGATGGCCATATACACGAATACGCTCTCCGCATCGGGCGTGGAGTTGTTGGCCAGCTTCATCACGAAAGCCTGGATACCCCAGCAGATGAAGACGACCGAAGCATATACGATCCAGATCCAGCTCTTTACGGCGCCGTCCGTATTGTCAGGCAGCGCGAAACACACGAGCGCCACGAAGGCCAGGACGATGCCCAGGATGCCCAGTTTGGAGACCCGTTCCTTCAGGAAAAGGAGCGACAGCAGCACGGTTACGATCGGCGCTACCGAAATCATCGGCATGACCAGGTAGGCCGGTGCGTAGTCCAGGGCCAGGAACAGCACCAGCTGACCGCCGGCACCCAGCAGCCCCACGGCCATGCTCAGAAGGGCGGGCTTGGAGCGGACGTCCAGTTTGAATTTGATGTTGATCAGAGCCGCGATGGCGCAGGGGATCATGCTCAGGGCCCATACGACATAAACCAGGTTCTTGGGAAGGGAGGTCTGGTCGGAGAAGGCACCCCATACGCCCCAGGTGATCATGGTCACCAGTGCGTAGAGCAGCCAGTTGTGTTTCTTTTCTGCCATGGTTTTCAATGATTAGGCGTCGGTGTCGACGATATGCAGGGTGATGTGTGATTTTTCGATGTAGTCTTTGAGTTCGGGGGAGATGTGGCTGTCGGTCACGATGGTCGTGATCTTGTCGAGGTCGGCGATGTGGGCGAAGGTCCGGCGGCCGAATTTGCTGGAGTCGAAGACGGCGATCACTTCCCTTGCGGCGCCGATCATGGCCTGGTTGAGGCTGGCTTCTTCCAGGCTGGGCGTGGAGAGTCCATCCTTGATGCTGATACTGTCGACGCCCAGGAACAGCTTGTCGCAGAAAATGTTCTTGAGCGCGTATTCCGAGATCATGCCGACCGTCGAATGCGATACGGCGCGCATCGCTCCGCCGAGCACGATGACGTTGAAGCGGCCGTAGTTGTTGAGCGTGATGGCGATGTCGAGAGCATTGGTGATGATGGTCAGATCCTTGAACCCGTCAAGATTCTTGGCAATCTCCATGGTCGTGGTGCCGGAGTCGAGGATGATCCGGTCGCCGTCGTGGATCATGTCTGCGGCAAATTTACCGATGAGCTGTTTTTCGTGAGTATGGAGACGCTGCTTGCTGCTGATCGACATGTCGTCGAAATCGCCTGCCTGATGGAGGGCGATGGCGCCACCTTTCACCCGGACCAGCAGTTTCCGCTCTTCCAGGACGGCCAGGTCTTTCCGGATGGATACCTCAGAGACGTCGAAGGTCTCCACCAGCTTTTCCACGAAGACCCGCCCCTCGGTGTGGAGCATGTTCAGAATCTTGCTTCTTCTTTCTTCTATGGAATATTTTCTTTTCATCGTGCGGGCGTTAAGGTTCAAAAAATGAAAGTTAAGGTTTCGTTTCGAAACAATAGATAATATTTTGTAAAATTTTCTGCAAGATAATAAAAAATAGTTTCAAAACAAAACCGCTTATTACGAAATTTTCAAAAAATAAGCGAAATCTTTCGCCACGCTCCGAAACCCTGATGCAAACTTACAAAAAATAAGAAAAATTCAAAAATTATTTGTCGAAAAATAAATTTCTTATTAGTTTTGCACAGGGATATCCCTGAAATTGTCGTAAAACCAATCGTACTGTTATCATATGCTGACATTGGACTGTCATACAATTCGCGAAATCGAGCATCAGCCCCGGATGTGGATGGAATCATTCCGGATCATCCGGAAGCGCAAAGCCGATATCGAGCGCTTCCTCGCCGACAACCAGATCACCAAGCAGACCCGTACCGTGCTGACGGGCGCCGGAACTTCGGCCTTCGTGGCCGATACGGCCGCCTGCCTCTTCATGCAGGACGGCTACGGACAGACCCGCTCGGTCGCCACGACCGACATCGTGTCGGCGCCCTGCTCCTTCCTCAGTCCGGAAGACAAACTCTTCGTCTCTTTCGCCCGTTCCGGCAACAGCCCGGAGAGCGTGGCGGCCTACCGGATTGCCCGCAAGTTCTGCAAGGATGCGCGACACCTTATTATTACGTGTAATCCGGACGGCTGCCTGGCCAAGGAAGCCGAACCCGGAAAAGACCTGGTCATCGTCCTCCCCGACGGAACGAACGACCGCAGCCTGGCCATGACCAGCAGCTTTACCTCGATGCTGATCGCCTGCCTGCTGTGCAAGAACATCCAGACGCTGGATGTTGAAGAGGCCCGGCTTGAGGCTGCGGCTGCCTTCGCCTCGCATTTCCTGGAAGATGCCGTGACCACGGCGTTGCGGGAGATGACGGCGAAGACCATCTATCGGGCCGTATTCCTCGGCTCCGGCGCGCTCAAGGGCATTGCCTGCGAGAGCCACCTCAAACTCCAGGAACTGACGGACGGTCAGATCATGTGCTCCTTCGATTCCTTCATGGGGCTCCGGCACGGCCCCAAGGCCGTTGTGAACGAACGCACGCTGGTCGTCTATCTGCTGAGCGACGATCCGTACACCCGCCGTTATGAACTCGACCTGATCGACCAGGTCGGCAAGGAAAACCGTCCCGCCGCACAGATCATCGTCTCCCTGACTCCCTCCGGAGTCAAGGAAGACATCGACCTGGAGATTGACGCCCCTGCCTCGAAAGCCCTGGAGGAGGGTGAGTACAAATATGTGCCCTTCGTCCTGGCCGGCCAGCTGCTGGGCTATTTCTTCTCCCTTTCGAAAGGGCTCAATCCCGACAAGCCGTCCGTGCGCGGCACGATCTCGCGCGTGGTCAACGGCGTTAAGATTTATGAATACTAAAGCATGAAAACGATTATGAGTAAGATAACGCACATAGATGAAACTCCCAAATTGAGAAGACTGCTGGACCGGGTAGGGGAACTGACGGCACAGGGTCACAAGCCCATGACGCTGCTCGCGGTCTGCCCCAACTCTCCAGCAGTCATCAAGGCGGCCTTCCGGGCCGCGAAGCGCAACAATGCGCCGATCCTGTTTGCCGCCACCCTCAACCAGGTGGACTGCGACGGTGGATACACCGGCATGACGCAGGAAGATTTCGTCCGTGTGATGAAAGTGGAAGCTGCCCGCAACCATTTCACCGGTCCCTTCCTGGCCTGCATCGATCATGGAGGACCCTGGCTCAAGGATATCCAGACCATCGAGATGTGGCCCTACGAGAAGGCGATGGAAGGCGTCAAGCGTTCCTATGAAGCCGCTCTGCTGGCCGGTTACGAACTGATCCATGTCGATCCGACCGTGGACCGCTTCCTTCCCAAGGGCAAGATCATCGACATCGAGGTGGTCGCCGCCCGTACGATCGAACTGATCACCCATATCGAGAATTTCCGCAAGCAACGCGGCATTGCTCCAATCGCCTATGAGGTCGGAACGGAGGAAGTGCATGGCGGTCTGGCTGACATGTCGGTTTTCAACAAGTTCCTCGGCCTGCTCAAAGAAGGCCTTGCGAAGAACGGTTGCGCCGATGCCTGGCCTTGCTTCGTGGTCGGAAAGGTGGGTACGGACCTCCACACGACCTTCTTCGATCCCGCCGTGGCGAAGCAGCTGACTTCGACAGTCGCCCGCTACGGCAGTTTCATCAAGGGTCATTATACCGACGATGTGGAGAATCCGGAAGAATACCCGCTCAGCGGAATGGGCGCCGCCAATGTCGGCCCCGAATTCACCGTTGCCGAATACAACGCTTTGGAAGAACTCGAAGCCGTTGAGGACCAGCTTTATGCGGAAGGACGCGTGCCGATGCATTCCCATATGACGGCCATCCTCAAGCGGCTGGTCGTGGATTCCGGCCGTTGGAAGAAGTGGGTGCACGGCAACGAGTCGCCCGACGACTTCGCTTCCATCACGCCGGACCGGCAGCGCTGGCTCATCCAGACCGGTGCCCGGTACATCTGGCAGAAGCCGGAAGCCGTAGCCGCCCGTCGGATGCTCTATGACAATCTGTCCTTGAACGGAATCGATGCGGAGAGCATCGTCCTTTCCACGATCGAGCGGGCCATCGACAAATACTACGTAGCCTTCAACCTGGTTAATCTCAACGCGCTGCTATAATGAAGAAGTTTGACATCCTGGCATTGGGCGAACTGAACGTCGACCTGCTCCTGAACCGGATCGCCGGTTTTCCGGAGGTCGGCAAGGAAATCTTCGCCCAGGACATGACCCTGACGCTCGGCAGCTCCACCGCCATCTTTGCGGCCAATGCTGCGACGCTCGGCGCCCGCGTGTCCTTCGTCGGCATGATCGGCAAGGACAGCTTCGGCGAGGTGGTCAGGTCGACGCTGGAACAGCGCCACGTGGACACCTCCAACCTCATCGAGGTGGACAATGCGGCGACCGGTCTGACCGCCATCCTCAATTACGACAACGACCGGGCCAACGTGACCTATCCCGGCGCCATGAGCCTGATGGGTGTCAAGGACATCCGCCCGGAAATCATCCGGGAAGCCAAGCACGTCCACGTCTCGTCGATTTTCCTGCAGGAAACGCTCCACAAGGAGATCTTTGAGATCGTCAGGATGGTGAAGGACTGCGGCGCCACGCTCTCGATGGACGTCCAGTTCGATCCGGAGGAGAAATGGGAATTCGACTACAGGAAGATCCTCCCCCTCGTGGATGTCTTCATGCCCAACGAGCAGGAACTGATGGCCATTACCCGCAAGGCGACCGTCGAGGAAGCCGTGGACGTCATCCTGCCTTACGCGAATGTGACGGTCGTCAAGATGGGAACCCGCGGATCCCTGGTGATTTCCGGAGGGAAGCGCTTCCATATGCCGGCTATGCTTAACAAATCGGTCGTCGACGCCATCGGTGCGGGAGACAGCTTCGACGCCGGTTTCATCTCCGCCTATGTGCGCGGCAAAGACCTGGCCGAGTGCCAGCGTCTGGGCAATCTGGCCGGAGCGGTCAACACCACTGCGGCCGGCGGCACGGGCGCATTCTCTTCCATTGAAGCGGTCAAGGAAGCCGCACAACGTTATTTCGGTCAAACCATCGAATTATGAGAGACGCCTTTCGTTTGACATTGAGCCTGGCTCTCCTGCTGGCGACGTTCGCTTGCGGCCGCGGCCTGGAAAGCGGCGACCTCTCCCTGTCGGTCGACAAGGCCGGCAGCCTGCACCTGGTTTCGGCTGCCGCGAAAACACCGCTGATCCAGGACGCCGCGACGCTCTCGACCCTGACCTCCGGCGGCTCGGAGGTCGCATTCGGCCCTTCCCAGGTTTCCGGACAGATGTGCTCCGACGCGTTCGGGAAGGGGAGCAGCATGGTTTTCGAGAGCTCGTCGCAGAAGGGCCTGGTCCGGGAAGTATCCGTGACGGCGTATGACAACTATCCTTCTACCCTGGTTGTCCGCGCCGTCTATACGAATGATTCGGACGAGGCGATCGCCGTTGACGGCTGGTCCGTGTGCTGCCTGCGCGTGAATGCGGCGGGCGACGATCCCTGCTTCTGGTCCTTCCAGGGCCAGTCCACGGAGGAGCGCGACGACTGGCTCCTTCCGGTCGGCGACGGATTCTGGCAGAAGAACTACATGGGTATGAACAATTCCGACTATGGCGGCGGTATTCCGGTCGTCTGCCTGTGGCGGAAGGATGCCGGCGTGATGATTGGTCATCTCGAGCCCAACCCGGTGCTGGTCAGCCTTCCCGTGCGCAAGCAGGCGGGCGAGGACTTCGCCACCATCGGCATCGTCAAGGAATACGACAGCCCGCTGCTGCTGCAGCCGGGCGAATCGCTCGAAACCTGTGAATCGTTCATCTCGGTCTTTACCGGCGACTGCTTCAGCGCGCTGCGAGGCTATGCCAAGCTGCTGGAATGCAATGGCGTAGTCATGCCGCAGAGTGAACCTGACGCCTTTGAGCCCGCCTGGTGCGCCTGGGGTTATGAGCGCCACTTCACGATCGACGAGATCGTGGGCACACTTCCCAAGGTCAAGGAACTGGGCTTCAAGTGGGCGACGCTCGACGACGGCTACCAGATCGCCGAAGGCGACTGGGAACTTACGAAAGAGCGTTTCCCGCACGGCGACGCAGATATGAAATATATGGTGGAGCAGTTCCACGCCAACGGCCTGAAGGCCGAACTGTGGTGGGCTCCGCTGGCAGCCGACCCGGGTTCCTCTTTCCTCAAGAAGTATCCTGCATCCGTCATCCTGGACAAGGACGGCAAGCCGCAGGATATCACCTGGTGGGACAGTTGGTATCTCTCTCCGGTCGATGAAGATGTCATCCGGGAACAGAAAGCCCTCGTAGCCAAATTCATCGGGGAGTGGGGCTTCGACGGCCTCAAACTCGATGGCCAGCACATGAACGCCGTGGCGCCGGACTACAATCCCGCGCATCATCCCGACGATCCCGAAAAGGATGTCCGGGAGCTGCCCGACTTCTTCAAGATGATCTACCAGACCGCCCGTGACATCAAACCGCACGCCGTGCTGCAGTTCTGCCCGTGCGGCGATTGCTTCTCGGTCTATCATCTTCCTTATGTGAACAAGACGGTTTCCTCTGATCCGGAAAGCAGCTGGCAGATCCGCACGAAAGGCTATGTGCTCCGCGCCCTGGCACCCCGCACGGCTTATTACGGCGACCATATCGAGCTGTCGGACGGCGGAAACGACTACCAGACCCAACTGGGCATCGGCGCCGTCCTCGGCACCAAGTTCACCTGGCCCAAGGACAATCCCCACGTGCGCCGTTCCTATCTGCTGACCCCTGAAAAGGAAGCCCAGCTGAAGAATGCGCTGGAGATCTATGCCGCGAAACGCCTCTCCGAAGGTGAAATCGTCCCGGGTCTGTACGACGTCGGCTACGACTTCCCCGAGACCTACGTCATCCGCAAGGACGGCGTCCTCAACTATGCCTTCTATACCCGCGGCCCCAAGGTGGAGCAGGTCGAGCTCCGGGGCCTTGAAAAGGGTTGCAAATATCAGATCAATGATTACTACAACCACGTGGACTACGGCGTGGTGACCGCTTCGGACAAGACGGTCCTCGACGTCGATTTCGACCACGCGCTGTTACTGGAAGCAATCAAACAATAATACCAAACCAAATAATTGTCTATGAAAAGATTGATCCTTCTCTTCGCCCTGCTGCTGACAGCTATGCAGCTTAATGCGCAGATTGCGGTCAAGGGTACCGTTACCGCTTCGGATACCGGGGAGCCCATGATCGGAGCCAGCGTTATGGAAAAGGGCACGATGAACGGCACGGTCACAGGCGCAGACGGCTCTTATGCCCTCACTGTGACGGACGGAAATGCCGTTCTGGTCTTCACGACAATCGGTTTCAAGACCGTGGAAATTGCGGTAGCGAACCGAGCACTCATCGATGTCGCCCTCGACGTGGACCAGCAGCTCCTTGACGAAATCGTCGTGGTGGGCTACTCCAGCAAGACGCGGGCAGAAATCACTTCCGCCGTCGCCGTGGTCAACGCCGACAAACTGAACGACGTCGTGACCAGCGACATCACCCACATGCTCCAGGGCAAGGTGGCCGGTGTGTCCGTCATCAACAGCAGCGGTCTGCCGGGTTCCTCCGCTTCCATCCGCATCCGTGGTACATCATCCCTGAACGCACCGCAGGAGCCGCTCTACGTGGTCGATGGTATCATCGGCGGTTCGTACGACCCGAATGACGTCGAGTCCGTCACCGTCCTGAAAGACGCTGGTTCCACCGGTATGTACGGTGCCCAGGCCAACGGCGGTGTGATCGTCGTCACCACGAAGAAAGCCAAAGGCGACCAGCTGCAGTTCAACTTCAAATCGACAGTCGGTATGGCCCAGGCGGATTTCAGCCGCCAGCGCCTGATGAACTCCCGTCAGCTGTACCAGTACTACCGCGAATACTACCGTGACCCGGAAACGGGCCTCGTGGACGATGTCGCCATGCAGTCGGTTGCTCCCAAGTCGGTGATGGACACCGATACGGACTGGCGTGGTCTGGTCTATCGGAATGCGCTGCTGCACAGCCATCACCTTTCGGTAGCCGGCCGTACCGCCAAGAATTCCTTCTATAACAGTGTTTCCTACTACGATGAACAGGGTACTCTGAGATACACGGGCTACAAGAAGATCAACGTGCGTTCCAACAACACGATGTATCTCACCAAGTGGCTCACCATCACCAACAACGTCAACGTCTGGGCCGACAAGCAGGACCAGCCGGACGACCTGCTGGTTTACTACGTGCTCCAAGGTGTCGTCTGGGACAGCCCGTATGACTCCGAAGGCAACCTCGTTCCCTTCACCGGCCGTTCCGACCTGTTCTCCCGGTACGACAAGAACCCGATGATCGGTTACTCCGACCGGAACAAGGATTCCCGCACCTCGAAGAGCTTCGGCGTCGACTACGACTTCGTGCTCACCGCCCAGATTACCCCCTGGCTCTCCTTCGTATCGCAGACGCGTGCCAGCGCAAGCGCCGCTACCTTCGACTATCATCGTACCGCCGACGTGGAATACATGCAGCCCGGCGACCAGGTGGAAGGCGAGCAGTCGCTCGACTACGGCGGCATCAGCACCAATATGTTCAAGGTCCAGAAAGACTGGGGCAAGCACTCGTTCGACGCTCTCGTCGGTTACGAGGCCCAGCGTTCCTGGTGGCAGAATGTCTACGGTGAAGGCAAAGGCCTTCCGTATGGCTTGTATGTGCTGAGCGTGGCTTCCGACAGCAAGGATGTGGCCGGCACCAATTCGGTGACGGGTATGCAGTCCTTCATTTCGCAGGCTGCCTACAACTATGCTTCGAAGTACTTCATCAACGCTTCGTTCCGTATCGACCAGTCTTCGACCTTCAATAAGCAGAACCGTACGGCTATGTTCCCGAGCGTTTCCGCCGCGTGGGTGCTCAGCAACGAAGACTTCTTCAACTCGTCGGCCATCACCAACCTCAAGCTGAAAGCCAGCTGGGGTAAGACCGGTATGAAAGACATCGGCGCCAGCAAATATCTCGAAGCGTTCTCCTACAGCACGCAGTACGACAACCACTCCGCTGCAACCGCGACCCAGATGGCGAACGCCAACCTGAAATGGGAGCAGACGACCCAGTTCAACATCGGTGCCGAAATCGGTATCCGCGACTGGCTGTCCCTCGACCTGAACTGGTATCGCAACAAGACCAACGACCTGCTCGTTTACCGCGACCTCCCGCCGTCCGGCGGCTTCTCGCAGCAGTGGCAGAACCTGGGTTCCGTGATCAATACCGGTTTCGAGGCCGCTGTCAACGTGACCCCGGTCAAGACCCGCGACTGGCGTTGGGACGTGGACTTTGAAATCGCCTACAACAAGAACTGGCTGACCGGCTTCGGTGAAGGCGTCACCGTCACCAAGTCGAACTACTCCGGTGTCTCGCAGGTTTACCACGACGGCGGCCAGCTGGCTACCTGGTATCTCCGCGAATATGCCGGCGTCGATCCGCAGACGGGTCGCAACCTCTACATCGATGCGAACGGCAACAAGACGACCGACTACGCTTCCGCCCGTTACATCGAGGCAGGATCGCCGATCATCCCTTGGCAGGGCGGTCTTTCGACGGCCCTGAGCTGGAAGAACTTCAAACTGTCGGCTACCAGCAACTTCGTCTGGGGCAATCAGCTTTACGGCCGCAGCCGTGCCAGCGACCTGGCCATCTGGGTCTCGAACTCCCTGCTGCCTTCCAACGAGGACAAGATCTGGCGCCGTCCCGGTGACATCGCCACCATCGGCTCGCCTGCCTATGCACCTGCCACCCTCTACCACACGGGCTACCTGGTGCCGGGCAACTACTTCAAGATCCGCAACATCACCCTGTCTTACTCACTTCCCAAGTCGGTCATGAAAGACAAAGGCCTGACGTTCTCGCTCTCGTGCGACAATGCCGCTACGTTTACGACCGTCTGGGGCGGTGACCCTGAAGTGGACATGACTGGATCGGGCCTGATCGGAACCATCCAGGGTATCGACGACCGCTACCCGAACAAGCGGCAGTACATTTTCCAGGTCAACTTCACTTTCTAAATCCGGAATTCCATGAAAAAGATATTATCCATCTTGTTTGCCCTGGCAGTTTCCTGCTGCCTGTTCACGGCTTGCAATCTCGACATCGCCCCGGCCGACTCCCTGACCGGCGAGCAGATGACCGAATCCCCTTCGGGTCTGGAAGACATCCTCAACGGCTGCTATGCCACGATGAAGGACGATACCGATGAAAGCAACTACTGGTGGGGCCGCCAGTATTACCAGCTGGCCGACTTCGCTTCTGACGACGTGGTCTACGGACACGAAACCTCCGATGACCTGAATATGATCTTCCGCTATGACGAGCGTTCTCCGGTGCTGGGTAACTTCCGCAGCTTCTGGGCCCTCAACTATAAGCTCATCTACTCCTGCAATGTGGCCCTGGCCACCATCGCCCAGAAAGAGGAACTGACCGAACAGGACATCTACCTGCGCGGTGAAGCCGAATTCTTCAAGGCCTTCTGCATGCACGCCCTGCTGAAGAACTATGCCAAGCAGTATGACCCGGCAACCGCTTCTTCCGACCTGGGTATCATCCTGCGTGAAAACAGCTCCGACTCCGAGCTCAAGGACCGCGCATCCGTGGCTGACAGCTACAACGCGATCGTCGAGCTGCTGCTGCAGGCTGAGCAGGACTTCTCGGCCGGTTCCTTCCCCGACAGGGAATCGAACAAGGGCTTTGCTTCGCTGGGCGCCGCCCAGGCCATGCTCTCCCGCGTGTACATCTTCATGCAGGATTGGAACAAGGCGGCCGAGTATGCCACGAAGGTCATCAACAGCGGCAAGTATGACCTCGAATCCGCCCAGAAATTCCCGAGCTATTTCACCGAGACCTACAACCGCGACGAAACCATCTGGTGCATGCGCATGATCCCGACCGACGACCAGGGAAGTGCGGCTGTCGCTTCGATGATTTACAACGGTGCTTCCGGCTGCTGGGGCGAGGAAGGTTACAGCAAACCGCTGCTCGATGACATGAACTTCGAGAAAGACCAGTACATCGGTGTGGACTGCCGTTTCAGCTTCGTCTGCGGTGCCTATCTGAAGAATGGCCTGATCCTCTATCCTTGCTCCAAGCACACCTGGCAGGACGGCATCGCGACGCTCTGCTCGCATCCGCTGCTCCGCCTCGCGGAGGTATATCTCAACCGTGCTGAGGCTTATGCGCATCTGGGCAACGACGCCGGCGCACTGGCCGACCTGAACGAGATCATCGACCACCGTATGGATTACGGTGTAGCGGCTTCCAAGGGATTCTCGCCGAGCGACTATCACCTGACCACCGCCGATGTCAAGACGAACATGGTTGACCTGGTCCTCACCCAGAAGCGCGTCGAGCTCGCGTTCGAAGGCTTCCGTATCTACGACCTGCTCCGCAACAAGAAGGATGTCATCCGTAACTACTGGGGCTTCCACACCAACTATGTCAACGGCCAGAGCACGGGTCTGGTGCCCGGTCTCAACGCCCCCGGTGTTGTCACTCCGTACAACTACGGCCGTCTCATCTGCCCGATTCCCCAGCAGGAAATCCTCAACAACCCTGCATGTACACAGAATGAAGCTTATAAATAAGTCACTGTCATGAAAACGATCAGAATATTCTTTACGGCCCTTGTGCTTTCGGTCTGCTCCCTGACGGCCTGCGTCCATCTCGGAGACCTTGACCTGGAACCCATTCCGGACATCTCGTTTACCTACGACTGTTCAGGCCTTACCTATACTTTCACCTCCGCCGATGCCACGGATGTCAAATGGAACATCGTCGGCGAGACGGAAGGAAACGGCGACACCTTTACCTATACCTTCAAGAAACCCGGAAGCTACTGGGTGTCGATGAGCGGTAACTACAATGGTCAGGCGCAGACTGTCTCAACCAAGATCCTTGTCGCCAAGGCTTCGGTCGTCAAACTCGACGACGGTACGATCGACGACTGGGTGGACGTCACCTATCCCGACTTCATGCTCTATGGCAACGACGGTACGAGTATCGGCAAGTTCGACTACGATGCGAACTATATCTACTTCATGTTCATCCTCGATGAGCAGGATATGTTCGACATCAACCAGGCCATCTGGAACCTGCGTCTCGACTCCGATGACAACAGCCAGACCGGCTACTCCACCAAGAGCCTTGGTTGCGAATGGTACTACGAAGGCAACTGCTGCGGTGACGAGCCCTGGAGCGACTGGTACATCGGCGGCGACGACCTTGAGTGGACCGATACCGTGAAAGAGGTGATGGGTGCGCGCGGCGTGACCGATGACGGCAAGTTCTTCTTCGAACTCGGCATCAGCCGCAAGACGTTCGGCATCAACACGGCCGCCGTGGCCTTCTTCACCAAGTTCTACAATTCGGATTGGGATGACGCCGTGGCGTTCAGCGACAAGGACGGCAACACCTCCATCCACCTGGCACTCGACAAGGATTAACACTTGTGAAACGGCGTGACTTCATAAGAACGAGTCTCTTCGCCGCGGCCGCCGCCGGAATGGCGCCCTCCCTCAAGGCGTGGGTTCCCTCGCACAATTGGGAGAAATACGATTTCGGCGGCGGTCCGCAGGTGAAGGACCGCCTGTATCAGGGCCCTTTCCCGCAGTATGAGCCGGAGGCCTTCTACGGGGGATCGGTCGTGCAGTACACCACGCCGGGCAAGCAACTTCTCAACTGTTTCGGAATGGGCCTTACCTCCTATATTTCAGGAGATCTCGGGGCCCCTTCCGTTCCAGGCAAGAGTCTGGAAAAGGTGATCGACGAGCTGTTCGCCTTCCCGCTGGCCACCAAGGTGTACATCCGTCCCAACTGGCGTCACATCCAGAAGCGGGCGGGCCGGCTCGATTTCGACGACTATTGGAAGATCACTTTCGAGAAGGCTGCCAAGTACGGGAAGCGGGTAGGGTTCCGCATCATGCTCAACAACCCCGACATCCTGGAAGACGCCCTGCCGGAATTCATGCTCAAGAAGGTGCCGATGTACAAGCTCAAAGGCACCTGGAAGGGTGATCCCAATGAAGTCCGGTACCAGAAGGTGCAGACCGTACCCCAATATGACGACCCGTATTTCCTTGCCTGCTACGAAGAAATGATCGCCCTGCTGGCCCAGGAACTCAACGGAAGTCCACTCGTGGAATATCAGGACACCTCCCTGTACGGTTTCTGGGGAGAAGGCCACACATGGCCCTACGAAGACAATCCTTTCGGTGCGGACTTCGGCGGCGAGGCGACCTTCCTGAAGATGTATGACATCCAGAACCGCTACTGGGACAAGGTCCCGCTGGTGACCAACACGCAGCCCGACTACAGCCGCGTGGGCAACTCTTCGGTTCTCGACCGGACCGTCCGTGACGGCAACTGGCTCCGGACCGATACCATCTTTATCGAGAACGAACAGATCGAAGCCCTGAGCAACCGTCCCGCCTGGACGGCGGCTGCCGTGGAATGCGGCCTCTCGGACGGCCGGGATGCTTCGATGCGATACGACGATGCGGGCATTCCCCGCAACGAAGCCATCATCTCCCACGTCAAAGATGTGGGAGCCAATTATTTCTCACTCTGGAACTGGCACCATATCGATGCCGACAACCTGTACCGCTATTACCGCAGGCATCCGGAAGGACTGGATGACCTGGCCTCCTCGATCGGTTTCCGCATCCGGCCTTCTTGGATCTGGGTGTCGGGCGATGACGGCGACCGGACCCATCTGATCTTCGGCATGGTCAACGACGGTATTGCGTGCGTTCCGGGCGTACTCCGCCTGACATTGTTCACGGAGGACGGCCGGGTCCATATCAGCGGTTGCCTCGATGCGGGCTATCCCAAGACCCGGGGTGTCCGTCAGGCGATGATGACGCTGCCGCCCGGCGAGAAATGGAACTCCGGCCAGCTGCGGCTGAAAGCCGAAATCGAAGTCAAGGGTGTCCGTTATCCCGTGCCTTTCGCCGTTGCGCAGAAACTGAATCCTGACGGCTCCCTGACCATCAAGGGTGAGTATATGTAAACCTGAACTTCATGAAAAACGGAAGAACCTTCCTTCTGATTCTGATGCTTGTTTCCATCGCCTGCGCCTGCCGCAAGGAAGAAGGGAACAAGCTCAGTTATTATGTGACGCCCTATCCTTACGAAATCGTAAGCGTAGAGGAACCCCCTGCGACCAACGAGGTCCGCAATGTCATTTTCCTGATCGGCGACGGCATGGGCCTCGAACAGGTGAGTTGTGCCTGGGTACTGAACCATGGCAAGCTGAATCTCGACAACATGTCGGTCGTAGGCTTGTCCCGGACTTATAGCCTGAGTGACCTGATCACCGATTCCGCTGCGGGCGGAACGGCCCTGGCTGTCGGTCAGAAGACCAGCAACAGCCATGTAGGCACCGATGCGGAGGGGAAGCCCCTCTACTCCATGCTGGTCAAGGCACAGGAACTGGGGAAGAAGACCGGTGTCGTTGTCACCTGCCACATGGCGGACGCTACCCCGGCCGATTTCTGCTGCCACAGCGACAATCGTTACAAATACGATGAGGTCATCGCGGGTTACGGCGAATGTGGCGTGGACTATATCGCCGGCGGCGGCCGCGACTATTTCGGCAAGAATCGCAAGGATGCCCGCAACATCGCCGATGAGATGGGTACCAAGGGCTACGCCGTGGCCTATGACGAAGTGGCGCTGATGGAGGCCCATCTGCCGATCCTGGCACTGCTCGCCGACGACAACCTGCCCGTTGCGCTGGAACGGGGCGACCTTTTCCGCCATATGGTGGGCAAGGGGCTTGCTGAACTCTCCACCTCCTGCGGAGACAAAGGCTTCGTCCTGATGATCGAAGGATCGAGCATCGACGACTGGCTGCACGAGAACCGGATCGACAGGGCCATGGAGGAACTCCTGGACTTCGACCGGACACTGGGCGATGTGCTGCAGTGGGCAGCGGCCGACGGCCATACCCTGGTCGTCGTGACGGCCGACCATGCGACGGGCGCCCTGACGCTCCAGGACGGCGACCTTGCCGAAGGACGCGTCGGTGTCGCCTTCGGAAACGATTCCCACAACGGAATTGCCGTTCCTTACTATGTATGGGGCCCCGGCCGCAACCAGTTCGGCGGAACGATGGAGAATGCGGAACTCGGCGCGCTGATCACTTCATTCGTCCGGTAATGGCCAGACCGTTTTTTTGCTATCTTTACCAGACAAAGACTTATTGCCATGAAACATCCTATTTTGCTCTTCTGCACGGCGCTGGTCCTGCTGGTGTCCGCTTGCAGCAAACCCGTTAACCCTACGATGATCCCTACGCCTGCTCCGGCTCGTCCGGCCGGTCAGACGGACGTCCTGGGCCTGACGGCCGAGCCCATTGAGACCGTGCACATCGGCGTGGTCGGTCTGGGCATGCGCGGCAGTGAAGCCGTGCGCCGTCTTGTTCAGATCCCCGGTGCCGAAATCACGGCCCTGTGCGACCTGCTGCCCGACCGCGTTGAAGCCAACCAGCTCCAGATGAAGGAGATGGGAAAGACCCAGGTCGTGAGCAAGTACAGCGGAACGCAAGAATCCTGGCGCGGCCTCTGCGAGCAGGCCGACGTCGACCTGGTGTACATCTGCACCGACTGGCTCAACCACTATCCGATCGCCATGTATGCCATGGAATGTGGCAAGCACGTGGCCATCGAGGTGCCTGCCGCCCTTGACATGGACCAGATCTGGGGCCTGATCAACCAGTCGGAGAAGACCCGCAAGCACTGCATGATGCTCGAGAACTGCATCTACGACTTCTTCGAGATGACGACCCTCGAGATGGCACAACGCGGCCTTTTCGGCGAGGTGATCCACGTGGAAGGCGCCTATTGCCACAACCTGGATCCCTATTGGGATGAATACTGGAACAACTGGCGGCTGGACTACAACCAGAAGCATCGTGGCGACGTCTATCCGACCCACGGCATCGGTCCCGTCTGCCAGGTGCTGGACATCCACCGCGGCGACCGTATGACTACGCTCGTGTCGATGGATACCAAGTCGTTCAACGGCGCGAAGATCGCCTCCAACCACGAGGGCAAACCGGTCACGGAATTCGCCAACGGCGACGAGACCTCCACGCTCATCCGCACGGAGAAAGGCAAGACCATCCTCATCGAGCACGATGTGATGACCCCGCGTCCGTACAGCCGTATGTATCAGGTGGTCGGCACCGACGGCTATGCTTCCAAGTATCCGGTCGAAGAGTACTGCCTGCGGGTGGACAAGCCGGCCGACCAGGTGGACGCCCGCCATATCAGCGACGAGAAAGTCTACAGCGGTGCGGAGAAGGACGCTTTGCAGGCCGGCTATCGCAACGTGATCCTGACCCCGGAATTCGAGGCACTTGCCAAGTCGGTGGGCGGTCACGGCGGCATGGACTTCATCATGGACTACCGTCTGGTTTACTGCCTGCATCACGGCCTTCCGCTCGATATGGACGTTTACGACCTGGCCGAGTGGTGCTGCGTAGCCCCGCTCTCGCGCGTTTCGCTGGAGCACGGTTCGATGCCGGTCGAGGTGCCCGATTTCACCCGCGGCGCCTGGAACCGCGTGCAGGGATTCCATTACGCACTGGCTGAAGAGAAGTAAGATGGACGGTCAACTGATTCAAATTTCCGGTCACTTTGCCCTCGAAGGCAAGGTGACCGATATCCGTCCGCTCGGCAACGGCTTGATCAACGATACGTTCCTTGTCGTGACCGACGGACCGGACAACTATGTGCTGCAGCGCATCAACCAGGGCATTTTCCAGGATGTGGACCTGCTGCAGCACAACATCGACTGCGTGACGCGGCACATCCGCGCCAAACTGGAAGCGGCAGGCGAGAAGGATATCGACCGCAAGGTCCTCCATTTCCTCCCGGAGCGTGAAACGGGCAAGAGCTACTGGACGGATGGAACGCAGTGGTGGCGTGTTTCGGTGTTTATCCGCGATGCACTGACCTACGAGGCCGTCACGCCCGAATATGCCGGATATGCCGGCGTAGCCTTCGGCCGTTTCGAGGCGATGCTCGCCGACCTGCCCGACCAGCTGGGCGAGACGATTCCCGACTTCCACAACATGGAACTGCGGGCGCGGCAGCTTCGCGAAGCGGTAGCTGCCGATGCTGCCGGCCGTATGGCCGCGCCTGAAGTACAGGCGCTGGTCGAAGCGGTTTTCGCGCACGAGGAAGAAATGTGCAAGGCCGAGCGGATGTATCGCGAGGGCGTGCTTCCCAAGCGGATCTGCCACTGCGACACGAAGGTCAACAACATGCTCTTCGACCGCGACGGCAACATCCTCTGCGTCATCGACCTCGATACGGTGATGCCTTCGTTCGTCTTTTCCGATTTCGGCGACTTCCTCCGCACGGCGGCCAATACCGGCGCCGAGGACGACCCGGATCTCAACAAGGTGAATTTCAATATGGATATCTTCCGCAGCTTCGCCAAAGGCTATCTGTCCACGGCAGGCGCCTTCCTGACGCCGGTGGAGCGGGAGAACCTGCCTTTTGCCGCCACGCTGTTCCCGTATATGCAGGCCGTCCGCTTCCTGGCCGACTTCCTCAACGGGGATACGTACTACAAGATCAAGTATCCGGACCACAACTGGATCCGCACCAAGGCACAGTGGAAACTGTTCCAGTCGGCGCGGGCCAAGCTGGACGAGATGGCCGGTTTTATCGCTTCAGAGGCGTAAGGATCTCGGACAGATATTGCTCATCGACAGCGTCGAACGTATCCAGTTCGGCGCTGTCGATGTCTAATTCTCCCCAGACAGCGCCGTCCCGCAGGATGGGAATCACGATTTCGCTTCGGGAAAGGGCGCTGCACGCGATATGGCCGGGGAACTGGTCCACATCCGGCACGATGAGGGTGCGGGCTTCTTTCCAGGCCGTTCCGCAGACGCCGCGTCCGCAGCGGATCCGGGTGCAGGCCACGGGGCCCTGGAACGGACCCAGGACAAGTTCGTCTCCGAGGACACGGTAGAACCCCGTCCAGTGGAATCCCATTTTGGCGTGGATGGCGGCGGCGATGTTGGCCATGTTGGCGATATCGTCGCTTTCGCTTGCAGTGAGTGCCTGGATTTCCTCCAACAGCTCCGCATAGCGCGTTTCTTTATCGGCTTTTTTCATATCTTTGTAAAGGTATAAAAAAATCCCGAGATGAAACGACTTCTTGCCCTGTCCGTCCTGGTCGCCCTGTTGGCCGCCTGTACTTCCCACCGCTCCATTTCCACGCCTGCCGTCGTCCCTGTCAAGGTCTCCGACGTCATTCCCGGCTCGACCGGGAATCTCGACCGTATGCAGCGCGGTATCGACCAGTGCGCCGCCCTCTGGCGGGCGGAAGACGGCACCCAGGCCGATTTCGAGGCCTTCGTGAAACAGTGGCTCGCCACGACGCCCCAGGCCCGGGAGGCGCTTCTGGAAAAGATCTCGCGCGCCTTGGAGATCTTCCGGACCCAGCAGAACCAGCTGACCATCGAACTGGGTCGTCCTACCGTCCTGGCGGAAGGGGAGCCGGGTGAGATTGACTATCTGCTGACCAGCTACGATGCCTACGCCCACTTCTCCGACGACCTGTTCGCCAACAAGGTAGCCTTCATCACGATCCTCAACTTCCCCCACTATACCCTCGAGGAAAAGAATGCGCTCGGCCCTTCCTGGGACAGGCTGGAATGGGCATACGCCCGTCTGGGCGACGTCTTCACCGAACGCATTCCAGCCCAGGTCAGCCAGGCACTCACCGATGCCCGCAGTGCGGCCGAAGCCTATGTGGACAAGTATAACATCGAGATGGGCCATCTGCTGACGCCGGAAGGGATGCGGATGTTCCCCGCGGACATGTCCCTGCTCTCTCACTGGAACCTGCGCGACGAACTCAAGTCGAACTATGCGGACGTCCCCTATGCCAACGCCAAGCAGGAAATGATCTACAAGGTGATGGAACGCATTGTCACGCAGGAGATTCCTGCAGGTGTGGTCAATAATCCCGCCTACGACTGGATGCCGTATGACAACACCGTCTTCCAGGACGGAAAGGAGGTTTCACTCCCTTCCGAAGGAGATGTACGCTACGGTCATATCCTCAGCCAGTTCCATGCCTACCAGGAGCTCGACCGCTGGTGCCCCTCGATGCCGACGGCCATAGCCCGCAATTTCGAAGGAAGTATCGAGATGTCCGACAACGAGGTGGAAGATTTGTTCATCCGTTTTATCTCGGCACCGCAGGTGGCGCAGGTAGGTGCGCTGATCCGCGAGCGGCTCGGACGGGAGCTGCGGCCTTACGACATCTGGTATGACGGTTTCAAGAGTCGCTCCACGATTCCCGAAGACAAGCTCACCGCCGAGACGCGACGCCGCTATCCCGACGCGGAGGCCTTCCATCGCGATATGCCCCGGATGCTCCGCAACCTGGGCTTTGACGCGGCGGAAGCCGGCTTCCTGGCCGACCATATCGTCGTCGAAGGTGCCCGCGGCTCAGGACACGCCTGGGAGTGCATGGGCCGCACCGAGCCTGCGCGCCTTCGTACGCGCATCGGCGCGGCCGGTATGGACTACAAGGGCTACAATATCGCCGTGCATGAATTCGGACACAACGTAGAGCAGGTTACCGACCTCTACCATATCGACTACTATCCGCTGGCCGGCGTTCCCAACAGCGCTACTACCGAAGCGATGGCTTTCCTTTTCCAGGCGCGCGACCTGCAGCTGCTGGGGTACGGCCGCCAGAAGATGGACGACAACGCCACGCTCGACATTTTCTGGGGAATGTATGAGATCATGGGTGTCAGTCTGGTGGATATGTACACCTGGCGCTGGTTGTACGCCCATCCCGACGCGACGGCGGCGGGGCTCCGCGATGCCGTGCTCTCCATCGCGCGCGAGGTCTGGAACAAGTACTATGAACCCGTGCTGGGGACGCACGATTCCCCGCTGCTGGCCATCTACTCCCACATGCTCGACTATCCGATGTATCTGCCCAATTATCCGATCGGCCACATCATCCACTACCAGCTGGAAGAGCATCTGGCCCAGTGCGGGAGTGATGCAGCTTTTGCGACGGAGCTGCAACGCATCTATAAACAGGGCCGACTGACCCCGCAGTGTTGGATGCAGGGTGCAGTCGGCGCTCCCATCAGTGTCGAGCCGATCCTTTCGGCAGTCTCCGCCATTCTGGCCCGGTGATGGAAAGATAAAGGTTATTTCAGGCCGCGGGCCCGCAGCAGCGCGTCCGGATCGGGCTCGGCGCCGCGGAAGTTCTTGTAGAGCGTCATCGGGTCGTCGCTGCCGCCTTTTTCCAGGACGTTCTGGCGGAAACTCTTCGCCGTGGCGGGATCGAAGATGCCCTTTTGCAGGAAGAGTTCGAAGGCGTCCTTGTCGAGCACCTCAGCCCACAGGTAGCTGTAATAGCCGGCGCTGTAGCCGCTGTTGAAGATGTGGTTGAAGTAGGTGGTGCGGTAGCGCGGGATGATCTCGTCGATCAGACCCATTTCCTTGCAAGCCTGCTTCTCGAAAGCTTCGATGTCGATGCCTTCGACCGAAGACAGCTCGTGCCATTTCATGTCGAGGATCGAAGCGGCGCACAGTTCGGTGGTCATGAAGCCCTGGTTGAAGTTGCCGGCGGCGATGATCTTGTCGACCAGTTCGTCGGGGATCACCTCACCCGTCTGATAATGCTTGGCATAGCCGGCGAGCACCTCTTTCTGGAAGGCCCAGTTCTCGTTGATCTGCGAAGGCAGCTCGACGAAGTCGCGGGCCACGGCGGTGCCGCTGACCGTACGGTAGTGGCACTGGGTGAGCAGGCCGTGGAGGGCGTGGCCGAATTCGTGGAACATGGTCTCCACGTTGTCGAGGCTCAGCAGCGAGGGCGTGTCGGCCGTCGGTTTGTTGAAGTTGCCCACGTTGACGATGATCGGACGCACCATCTGGCCGTCGAGGGTCACGTACTCATCGCGGATGTTGTTCATCCAGGCGCCGCCGCGTTTGCTTTCACGCGGGAAGTAGTCGGTGGTCAGCACGCCGATCAGCGAACCGTCGGCATCAGTCACCTTGAAGGCTTCCACGTCGGGGTGGTATTTCGGGGCATTTTCGATCTTTTCGAATTTCAGACCGTAGAGTTTCGAAGCGGTGTTGAAGACACCTTCCCGCACGTTTTCCATCTGGAAATACGGTTTGGTGATCTCCTCGTCGAGGGCATATTTGGCCTTGCGGACCTTCTCGGCGTAATAGAACCAGTCCCAAGGCTGAATCCTGGCACCTTTCTCGACCTTGCCGGCCTTGATGTCCTGGTCCATGACCTTCTGCATGTCCTTCACTTCCTCCTTTGCGCGGGAGACGGCATACTTGAAGATGTTGGCCAGGAAGGCGTCGACCGCCTGGGGCGTCTTGGCCATCTTGTCGCTCAGGATATGGGCGGCGGGGTTCTCGTAGCCCAGCAGCTTGGCCTTTTCTTCTTTGAGTTTGAGGATGTTGAGGATGATTTCCTTGGTGTCGTTCTCATTGCCGTTGTTGCCGCGGTTCGCGTAGGCGCGGAACATGGCTTCGCGCTTGGCGCGGTCTTCCTCGGTCGTCATCGCGTCGGTGTATTCCGAAACGGAGATGCCGAACTTGGCCTTGAAGGCGTTGTTCTCCTTGAGGAGGAAGTTGCCGAAGCGGTTGCTCAGGGCGGAGAGTTCGGTGTTGATCTCCTTCATACGAGCCTGTCCCGCTTCGTCGAGGGCGATGCCGTTGTCGGCGAAGGAGCGGTAGACCTTGTCGAGCACCATTTCCTGCTCGCGGGTCAGTCCGAGCGAAGCTTTCTGGTCGTTGACGGCCTTGACCTTGTCGAAGAGCGCCTTGTTGAAGGTGATGTCGTTCTCGTGCTTCGACATCAAGTTGGTGGCGTCCTCGACGATCTTCTCGAGCGTCGGGGTGTTGTCGGTCTCGGCCAGGTTGAACAGGACACCTACGACTTTGGCCAGCAGCAGGCCGGACTGGTCGTAGGCGGCGATTACGTTGTCGAAGGTCGGCGCATCGGGGTTGGCGATGATGGCCGCGATTTCAGCGTCGTGCTGTTTGATGCCCTCTTCCAGGGCAGGGAGGTAGTCGGCTTCCTGGATCTGTTCGAAGGGAGGGATGCCCAGCGGGGTGTTCCACTCCGTGAGGAAGGGATTCGTACGGGTACTCGTGCAAGCTGTCATAGCGAAAACTGCCAGTGCGATTGCAAAAAATCTTCTCATAGGTTTTGGTGAACTGTTTATCTGTATAAAAACGTTTTTATCCGTTTCATGTCGACGGTTAATCTTACAAATTTACTATTTTTGCAGATTCAAGCGCCAAAATTTACGATTATGGTCAAAGATATCACCTCTTCCGTCAAATTCATCGGTGTCGACGACCTCGACCTCGACCTGTTCGAGAGCCAGTACGTGGTTCCCGAAGGAATGTCATACAATTCATACGTAATCTTCGACGACAAGACCGCCGTCCTCGACACGGTCGACGCCCGGAAGGGCGACGCCTGGAAGGCCAACCTGGCCGAAGCCCTCGGAGACCGCACGCCCGACTACCTGGTGGTCCACCACATGGAACCCGACCACTCTTCGCTCGTGGCCTGGATGCTGGAACGCTACCCTTCCGTAACGCTCGTGGCGACAGCCGCCGCCCTGAAGATGCTTCCCCAGTTCTTCGAAGGAATCGCGCTGGAAGGCCGCACCCTCGCTGTCAAGGAAGGCGATACGCTCTGCCTGGGCAGCCACACGCTCCGCTTTACGATGGCCCCGATGGTCCACTGGCCGGAAGTCATGGTTTCGTATGAGTCTTCCGAGAAACTCCTGTTCTCGGCCGACGCCTTCGGCCGCTTCGGCGCGATGGAGAAGATCGCCTTCTGGGCATCGGACGATGACGACTGGGCCTGCGAAGCCCGCCGCTACTATTTCAACATCTGCGGCAAATACGGCGTCCAGGTGCAGAACCTGCTCAAGAAACTGGCTGGTACGGACATCGCGATGATCTGCCCGCTCCACGGCCCGATCCTCAACGAGAACCTGGGCTACTATCTCGACCTTTACCAGACCTGGAGCAGCTACGGCGTGGAAACCGAAGGCATCTTCGTGGCTTACGCCTCGATCCACGGCGGAACGGCCGCTGCCGCAGAGCGCTTCGCCGAGATCCTTCGCCGCAAAGGCTGTCCGAAAGTAGCTACAGCCGACCTCACCCGCGACGATCTGGCAGAAGGCGTGGAAGACGCCTTCCGCTACGGCAAGATGGTGCTGGCCGCCTCTTCTTATGACGCCGGCGTCTTTACGCCGATGCACGATTTCCTCTATCGCCTCCAGGCCAAGGGCTATCAGAAACGTACCGTCGGCTTGATCGAAAACGGCAGCTGGGCGCCCAGTGCCGGACGCGTGATGAAGGAGATGCTTGGCGCGATGAAAGAAATCACGCTCGTCGAACCGCTCGTGACCATCCGCAGCCGGATGCACGAGGCGGACCTTCCCAAACTCGAGGCGCTCGCCGATGCGATGCTTGCCTGAGCGAGTCTAGATAAGTTTCCGAAGATCGTCGATCATGTAATCGGGATAAGCGCCGGCCAGTGTGTCGGCGCTTTGGTTTCCATACGTCACGGCGCAGGTGTGGCAGCCGGCATTGCGGCCCATCTCGATGTCGAAAGTCGTATCGCCGACGACCAGCGTCTCTTCCGGCTTGACGCCCAGTTTGGCCAGGATCAGATAGACCATATCGGGCGCCGGCTTGGACCGGGCGACCGACTCCACGCCGAAGCAGCGTTCGGCAGGGATGTAGCGGTCATATCCGAGCTGGTGCATCAGCATCTCGAGGGAGCGCTGCCCGCGCGACGAAGCGACAGCCATGGGAATACCCCGCTCATACAGCGTGCTGAGCGTCTCTTCCACACCCGGGAATCCGTCGATGAGCGGAACGGCCACCTCGTCGAAGATGGCCCGGTAGAGGATGACGGCCTGGTCGGCCTCTTCTTCGCTCAGACCGGCGCCGCGCGTGAAATTGAAGCGCAACGGCAGGCCGATCGTCGCCACCAGCGCCGCTTCGTCGGCTGGCGGAAAGCCCATGCGCCGCAGGGTTTCCTGCGAAGTGGCCAGGATGCCGCGCAAGGTGTCGCCCAGCGTCCCGTCGAAATCGAAGATGATAGCGGCCATTACAGGGGCGACTTGTCGCGGAGCAGCTGTTCGGTATAAGCTTCAATGTGCCGCATCCGGCCCGGGATCGGGATGCGCTGCGGGCAGGCGTCCACGCACTGGGCGCAGCCGATGCAATGGTCGGCCTGCTGCAGTTTGGCCAGGCTGCGGTCGAGGCTTACCAGATAGGCGCGGCGTGCCTTGCGATAGGCGGGATCCTGCTTGTCTTCCTCGACGTTGCCTTCATTGATGCATTTGTTATAGTGCGAGAAGACACCGGGGATATCCACGCCGTAGGGGCAGGGCATGCAGTACTTGCAGTCGGTGCAGGGGATGAGCGGGAAGTTCACATAGACCTTGGCGATTTCTTCGAGCAGCTCCAGATCGCTGTCCGTCAGCGGCTCCAGCGGGCAGAAGGTGCTGAGATTGTCGACCAGGTGCTCCTTGTAGGTCATGCCGCTGAGGGCGGTCATCACACGGGGATGGGTGCCGCAGAAGCGGAAGGCCCAGGAAGCGATCGAAGCACCGGGGGCACGGGTCAGCAGCTGCTTGGCCGCGTAGTCGGGCAGGTTGGCGAGCCGTCCGCCGAGCAGCGGTTCCATGATGACCACGGGGATGCCGCGCTTGTCAAGTTCGTTGTAGAGATACGAGGCGTTGACGTTGCGGGGGTTGAGGAGCTGGGCATGGTTCCAGTCCATGTAGTTCATCTGGATCTGGACGAAGTCCCAGTGGTATTTGTCGTGCTGTGACAGCAGGTAGTCGAACACCTGCTGGTCGCCGTGGAACGAAAAGCCGAGGTTGCGGATGCGGTCGGCCTCCCGCTCCTTGAGCAGGAATTCCAGCAGGCCGTTCTTGAAGAAACGCTCGTTGAGCACGTCCATGCTGCTCAGCTGGCCGCGGGAACCGCCCACGGAGTGGAGCAGATAGTAGTCGATGTAGTCGGTCTGGAGCGCCTCGAAGGAGTGGCGGTACATCTTCATGGCGAAGTCGAACGTGTATACACTGCTGTTCGACATCTTTGTGGCAATCTTGTAGCTGCTGCGCGGATGGCGTTTCAGGGCGATGCCGGTCACGGTCTCCGACTGGCCCTGCCCGTAGACGGGAGCCGTGTCGAAGTAGTTTACGCCGTGTTCGAGGGCGTAGTCCACCAGGGCGTTGACCTGTTCCTGGTCAATGACGGTCTTGCCGTCCGCATCGGTAGTGGTAGGCCAGCGCATGCAGCCGTAGCCGAGCAGCGACACATCTTCGCCGCGCAAGTCCTTGCGGTAGGTCATCGTCCCGGGTTCCTTGGGGGCCGAAGCGGATTGAGGGGTCTTGTCAGTACAAGCCGCGGCAGCCACCACGGCAGCCCCTGTTGCAGATATCTTGATAAAGTCTCGACGTTTCATGGCTCCAGCTTATCTTTCTTTATGTACTTCGTGTCCTTCAACATAGATGGCGCTCACCGGACGGGCCGGGCAATGGAATTCGCACGCGCCGCAACCGATGCACTGCTCCGGATTGACAGCCGGAACACGCAGCTTTTCGTTGTCCTGGCTCTTGACCATCGTAATGGCACCTACCGGGCAGTGGCGGGCGCAGTTGCCGCAGTTGACCTTGTCGCGGTTCACTACGCAGTTCTCGGGGATGACCACGGCGTGGCCGATCTGGATGGCGCTCTTGTCGGCCGTACTCTCCACCAGGCGGATGGCGCCGGTAGGGCAGACCTCGGAGCAGCGGGTGCATTCGATGCGGCAGAAGCCTTCGTCGAAGGCCATTTCAGGCTGCATCAGACGGTCCAGGCGGGTAGAGGGCCGCAGCACCTTGTTCGGGCATTTGCTCACGCAGAGCTGGCAGGCGGTGCAGTGGCTGTAGAAGTTCTTCTGGCTCACGGCGCCGGCCGGTACAGGCGTCGTCGTGCGCGGCGGTACTTGCTTGTCTTCCAGTTTCGCTACGCCTTCGGCCAGCTTCTTTTTCTTGGCTTCTACCGTAGCGGCACCGGCGAACAGGGCCAGGCCGGTGATGAAGGCCCGGCGCTCCGCGCCATTCTGCGGTTCCGCTCCGCTGCGTTTCGCTACCTTCGGATAGAACTTGTATTGGATAGCGTGGCTGTGGCAGTTCTCGATGCAGTCGAAGCAGGCGACGCAGCGGCTGTAGTCGATGGCGTGGTTCTTCGTGTCGATGCAGGAGGCTTTGCAGCGCTTGCCGCAGACCGAACAGTTGATGCACTTGTCCGTATCGATCACCGGGCGGAACAGCGAGAAGCGCGAGAGCAGACCGAGCGTCGTGCCGACCGGGCAGACGGTGTTGCACCAGGTGCGCCCGCCTCTCCAGGCCAGGACCACAACAATAATAAAGGTAACGGCCGCCACGATCAGCACGGGAAGGCTCTTCAGATAGACTTCCGTGGGATAGAAGGCGTAGCTTCCGAAGTGGGCGGAGATGGCGGCCAGCAGGTTGTTGATCCAGCCGTAGATGGGGGCGAACAAAGCCGTGGCGATGCGTCCGTAGGCGCTGTACGGTGCGATGA
This sequence comes from uncultured Bacteroidales bacterium, assembly GCA_947168065.1. Lineage (GTDB taxonomy): Bacteria > Bacteroidota > Bacteroidia > Bacteroidales > UBA932 > Cacconaster. The sequence continues at coordinate 506,091 of CAMVKH010000001.1, read as the reverse complement.
GGAGGGCTACGGCGTTGAGCCCGAGCACCAGCAGCACGATGAACACCACGAGCAGTCCGTAGCGCAGCCATTTGATCTCCCGTGTGTAGTGGAAGCGGTTCTTCTTGCCTTTGCGCCTGCCGCTGAGCCAGGAGACGATATCCTGGAAGACGCCCAGCGGGCAGATGACGGAGCAATAGACTCTGCCGAAAAGAAGGGTCAGTACGGCCAGGCAGATGATGACGGCCAGGTTCAGGGCCAGCACGGCCGGCAGCAGCTGGATCTTGGCCATCCAGCCGAACCAGGTGTGCAGCGCGCCGGTGAAATCGAGGAAAAGCAGCGTAATCAGAATGAAGAAAACGGCTGCTACGGTTATTCGGACCTTGCGTAGCATTTTGGAAATATTTTTTACAAAGTTAAGCGCAAAATTTGTATTCCCAAAAAAAGATTCTTAACTTTGGGGTTGCTAAGTGTGTCAGCACTGGATTGTATTGTAACACCTTACGTAAATAATTAATAGTTAACTAAATAAACAAAAAACATGAAAAAATTGAGTACTTTGTTCGCAGCCGTCGCTCTGATGCTGGTTGCAACGTTCACCGCTTCGGCAGTGGATAACACCTACAAAGTGGGCAACGGCTACGTTACCGTCACGGTCAGTGAACTGGCCCCCAGCGCTGACGGCAAGACGCTGGTTACCTGCTACAACATGGATGTGGCTCCGGAAGTCTTCAACGACTGCGCTTCCGTGATCCTCACCCCGCTGGTGCGCGACAATGATGGTCACAAGAACCTGATCGAGGTCGTGGTCGTCAGCCCCGAAGGCGCCAACATCAACACCGAATGGCTGCAGAGCCAGTGCTACAGCGTGTGCGACCCGAACCGTGTCCGCTTCGTCACCGCCCGCAAAGGCGAGACCGCTCACGTGAAGACCTGCACCAACGTCCCTTACGACAACTGGATGGACGACGGCGCCGCTTTCTATGTGACGACCCAGCAGGTTACCTTCAAACCGAACTGTATCAAGAACTACCCGGGTGAGGAATACATCTGCGACATCCCGTACCTCGCCAAACCGCTCGTGGTCGATCCCGTGATGGCTCCGATTCCGGTCGAGGCCAAGCTGGAAGGCGACCGTATCCTCCGCACCAAACTGTTCTACCCGGTCAACGTGACCAAGAAGGTTGACAACTACCTCGAGAACGCTGAAGCCCTCGAGCTCCTCAATACCCTCGACAGAGGTAACTTCGAAGTGACCGGCATCAACATCGAAGGCTGGGCCTCCCCTGAAGCTACCGTGGCTTACAACAAGAACCTCTCGATCAACCGTGCGAAGACCGTCAAGAACATCATCGCCGACAAATACAACTTCCCTCAGGATGTCTATTCTGTCAACGGCAACGGTGAGTACTGGGATTCCATCATCGACTATGTCGACAACAGCGAAGAGCCCATCATCGCCAGCAACCGTGAGGCCCTCAAGGACGCCATCGCTTCCAACGGTGACCTCGACAAACGTGAAGCTGCCATCAAGAAGATCGACGGTGGCAAGCCGTACAAGAACATCTTCGACGCCGTTTACCCGCGCAGCCGTTTCGCCGAAGCTGTGGTTTCCTTCCGCAACAAGGGCTACAACCAGGCTGACTGCATGAAGCTCTACAAGGCCGATCCGAAGAACCTCTCCGCTGACGAGTACGTGCTCCTGATCCAGGACGGCGCTTCGCAGGATGTGGTTGACAACGCCGTGAAGCTCTACCCGAACGATCCGCGCGTGGCCGCTGTCGCCGCTGCCAAGGCTTACGAAGCCGGCAACATCGACAAAGCCATCGAGCTCTACAAGAAGGCCGGCAACTCCGAGGAAGTTTACAACAACCTCGCTGCCTGCTACCTGGCCAAGGGTGACGCCGAGAACGCCAAGGCTTGCCTCGAGAAAGTGACCGATCCGAAGCTCTCCGAGACCAACGCCAACGAACTCCGCAAGGTCGTCCTCAACAACAAGTTCTTCGGCAAATAAATCCCTGCCGAAAACGTGAAACCGAAAGGGGAGGGGCCAACCCTCCCCTTTTCCTACCTGCCCTGGTGGTGGAATGGTAGACACGAGGGACTTAAGAATAATTTGAGTGCACTCTCTGAAAAGAGAGATGTAGAATGTCGTAAATTCAAGGAAGCCTTAACAGGTCATGCTGATGGTAATCTTGAGCCAAGCCTTCAGAAGAAGGAAGGTGCAGAGACTAGACACGACACACCTAAAGATATCCCATCCATGGTGAAGGAATAGTCCGGACCACGAACAGACAATGGTGGCGAAAGCCATAGTGGTAAGAAAATCCCTTGGACCGCAAAGTCCGTGCGGGTTCGATTCCCGCCCGGGGCACCTTAAAAAGAGCTAACTGACTATTTTCAGCGGTTAGCTCTTTTTTGTGTCTCAATTTTTGCCGATTATTTGCCGACTTATCTGTGTTTTAGCGACTTTACATTGGTATAAGTGCCGTATTCACTTGCTAGGTATCTGCGATAGTGAAGTTAACAATAAAACAGATAAAGGTTAAATATACTATCTACAACATTTCATAAAAGTCATCTCGATGATGTTTAACACCTATACAATCTTCTAACAATTGCTTATAAGACATCAATTGTATTTTCTGTAGGTATTTTTGAGGCATAACCTCTGAAAGAATTGTATTTATTATGAGTTCATTTGAATAAAAAATATATTCAATATCATCCCATTTAAAAGTAACACCTAATTGAGGAATAAGTGAACTATTCTCATGTGTCTTTTTATACTCTTGGTATTCTTTTTCATCTAAATATGGTTGAATCCCATGAGCCAATAAATCCTCAAGATTAGGAACGACTCTCCACTCATGTTCATCATAAAAACGATATTCCGATAGATTATACTTATTTAATGACCCTACAAAATTTTTAGTATAGGCCATATTGTTCCATACCAGTTGCTGATATCGCTCGTTTTCAATACCCCTTAACGAGCAGTCATCTATACTAGCCATCAATGACCACAACGAACTAGAGAAATAGTCTCTATACCAAACAGGCGATAAGCCAAGAAACTCTCCCCACTGGTGCTTAAACCCAAGAATAACACCTCCATATTTACCATCAGCGGTTGTGATATGATGCTGCTCAAAAACTTGATTTCCAGTTTCCTTATCCAATAATGGTCTCTTCTCGATAGTTGTCTTAACCAAAAAACTCTCCAAATCCATCATAGGAAGATTAAAGAAACTAATCATAGGGAATGCCGCCTGAAATGTAGAATGCGAGCCATTCTTTGTGTTCAAGCATGAGAAGGTTTCCAAGCTGTAGGAATAAAGCAATTTTCTACCCTCTAATATTGCAGATGCGCCATCAAAAGATGTTTGGTGCCAAAATACACTTGAACTTAATCCCATAAAAACATTAATCCATTGTTAATCCTTATTTCACAATGAGGGTATATAATATCACTGCTCAAACCGACGCAGTTTACTATATTAAATCGACTTTCAAACCTAAACCAAGACGATTTGAAATCTCTGATATCTGAGCGAATTTAGTGTCTGTATTAGAGCATGTGTTGCAAAACCAGCCATTACCGACTGGTTTACTCGCCTTTTGATAACGAGGGTCCGGATTCCTGAGAATGATATTATCTCCACAACAAATGATGCCTAATTCGTGAACTCTGTCTGCACTCGCATACTTCACAACTTCCAACAAAGCCTCAAGTACCTTTGATGGCTGAATGACGCGTCCATCCGGAAAAGTCACGCGAATCTTAGCATGAGTCCCTCCTGGATTCTCCACGCGTGGGAGAACGATGATTTCTGCACCATCAAGAGGAACAAGACTAATTCTCAAATCTAATTCTAGTTCATCTGAGATCGTCTGTAAATCGGCACTTTTAGTGGACGTAGAACTATTGGTCATCACGTACCATCCGCCACCGATAGGTTTTTGATATTGAGCATATTTTGCATCAAGAACCTTTGAAACGACACCGACACCAGCATGAGAGAGTTCAACAAGTGCAACAAGGTCGGGATCTATTTTCTGGATGGTTTTTACATATGTCTCACTAACGTTTTTGTCTTGGAACACGGTCCCATCAGGGAATTCTACGCGAAGGATATGAGTCTTGCTGCGCTTTGGTGGCTCAAGCGTCACGGCAATAGGCGAAAATGTCTTATTGACAACCAGCTCGTCGTGGACGTAAGGATCTGACCAATCGATGGCATTCATCAGTTTACCCCAGTCGGCAAGCGTCATAGCGGGGAACCGATTGCCATAAAAACGTTCAATGGCGTTGAATGCGGCCGCCTTCTTGGGGTACTCTGTATCAAGATATGGCCGCAGTATATCTATCAATTCCGGATTGGCAATACGAGTTAGTTTGCCGTTGGCATCGGTAAACTCGGCTTCCCAGTCGTGAACTATAGGTTTTGGAGTAGGTTCCACGGCAGGTTTCGCAGGCGTCCCATGCGACACAACATTGTCGTCGTGGAGGGCCGGAGCGGGACCTTCTGCAATTTCATATGGATGAGCATGTACCAGGAATTCAATATACTGCTTCATTGCAGCCGAATAATCATGGTGCTTATGCTCATTTATCGCCCGAATCTCTGGTATTGTGAAAAACCTATCTGCTGCATGCTGATATTCAGAATATCTGGAGCAGGAAAGAAATAGATCTTGGTGACGTCCAATACGTCCGGTACTTATCATGAAGTGGATTGCTCGAACGTAGCGCTTAACAGTAGAATCTCTGTAATCTTTGGTAGAAAGATAGGCCTCAAAAACAACGAGCGCCCTATCTGAGCAAAAATAGCCGAAAAGGTCTCCGTTAAGTGGTTCGTATTCCTTGGTTTCTTGCGGTTGCCGGGTGGTCTCTTCCTCTTCAACATCAACATCCTCGGCAATCCCAGGGATGAGTCCGTCGGAACTTATTGCGGGTGATACCTGTGTCAAGAAATCAATGTAGGAATTTAATGCGGCTGAAATCAGGTTGTGCCATTTTTCGTTTTTCTCCTTGACTTCATCCAATTCCACGAACTGAGGCACTGCCTTCCGATACTCTGTCAAGAAATCGTATTGTAGGAATAACTTGCGATTCCGGGAAATCGTGCCGTCCGAAAGAAGATTCTTGATGACGCGGCAATAGTTGCCGATTGTCACCTGCGACATTTCCTCATCCGCAAGATAACGGGCAAAGTTGGCCACGTTTGAGGAATCGGTAAAGGTCTTGAAAGCCTCATTGGCTTCCGGTCGGCGCTTGGAACCCATTGCCACATAGTCACCCTCGGCAAGGAAATAGCTGCTGACGTTAATAAAGAACATCCGAATCAACTCCCTCGGGAAAACGACCACCTCCCCTTCATTGCTAAGTTCCAGGCGCTTAAATGTCATTTCTTGACGAGCCTGCTGCTGTAGTGAGTAGCGGGAATAAAATGACACATTCCCGGTGCTATTCAAGCGCTGCTTTACCCAGACGGGATTCCATGTTGCATACACGTCGTTTTCGCCATCGTACCCAAGCAAAATGAAGTCGGCTTCAGACTCCTTAATGGGGTTGAAATCATCGCGCTGTGGCAGTTGGGCTCGCCATACGTCTGGATTTTCGAAGTGGGCAGATGTGAGGTTCTTGATGTAAATCCAATATTCTGTGCCATCCAGCAGGATATGGAAAGGATTCATGCCTTCGATGAAACGGTATGTGGCTCCTTTGAGAGCAGCCAGAAATCTTAACTGACATTCCTGCCTATCAATCTTTTGTACCATAGGCTATATGAGGCTTTTGAAAAGAGGGCTCGACTCCATATCGAATGGCGATTCTTCCTTGCGGACATCCACCAATCCGGTCAGATTACTAGAGAAACGGACTTCGGATACTAGGGGGGGAACAATATCCTTCGGGATGCTGGGGATGTCATGATAATCATAGAACTCAAGATAATCCACAGCTGTCGTATAATCGAAAAAGACACTGTCGAGTTTTGCAAAATCATTACCGATAGTTTCTGTAATGACAGTGTACAGTCTCAGTTGACAATCAATCTCAGAAACTCGCTCCCGTAATTTGTCATATAGTCCCTTAACTGAAATCCCTTCTGCGGCTGGACCTGATTCACGGACAATCGTAGAGGCAATCAGGAGATTAGAATTTATTGATGGATTCAATTGATCCAAAGAAAACTTATGCACTCGCTCCTCTGCAGATGTGCTTTTGACCTCGATTTTGTCTTTACCTAGAGTAAAATCATATTTTGCGGAAGGTGAAGAATGCCAGGCGTTGATGAGAATCTCTGGATTAGTACTCTGTTCGATTACCAAAAGTTCAGCCCATAATCCCTGTATCTTTTTCTTGGGCGGATTTGTAAGGGCATCAAAGATTGCAATGAGGTTTTCTACTTCAATGGATAAATCTCGGTTTGACGGTGTAGGCTGTATTTTATGCAGCATCAAGGTAAAAATATCCAAGAAATAAGATTGGAGAGGGGCATCTGGAGAGCGAAGAGTGATGATGGAGAAAATATCCTTTTGAATATTGCCGTGATCATCAATCAAATTACAAGACACATTATACTCCACAGAAAGGATTTCTCTAATAATATTCTGCACGGACGAAACCGACGGACTCGTCCGTACAAAGAACATAGGAAATCGTTCTTGTGTTATCCCCAGTTTATGAGGAAGATTCTCTATGGAAATCACAGTAAACCGCCCGTCCTCCGTTGTCTGATTATGGAGTGATTGAAAGCGAGAAAAAAGTGAACTAATGTGTGGCATAACTGGTAGTTTCTATTCTTCGTCTTCCTCTTCGTCAGAGTCATCAATATTATATTGCTCGTTGGAGGTATAAGTGGCGGCAAGTTCTTTGGGAACATATATGGCCATAGTATAGCCTTCTTTAGGATACTCCAACTCAGCACCCTTTAACTTGATATGATATAATTGGAAGGTTAGGGTTTCAGGAGAACCAACAATCTTTGCATCACCAGGATAATTTGTGGAATCAGTAGCAGAACTGGGACCCGCAAAGATCTGGGTGTTCGCTGCGAGACGACGCTCAACTGTATCGAAATTACGTTCTATAGCCGGAGCCGCAAAGGCCATTTGATAGAAATACACGTATTTAACAGAGTCCTCTCCTGATGCCCCAGCAAGATAGCGTAGATAGCGTATCGTATCGGCTTTGCGCTGCGCATCCGGCCAGTTCTTGAAATTGAAGTCCGTGAGGAACTGGATTGCTTCCTCGATGTCGAGTTTCAGCCAGCGATGGGTACGGTAGATAGTCGTATCCCGACGCTCAGTCCAGTCTTCCTTGTGCTTTTCAAGGAATTCCGCGACGAGTTGGTCATTGTGCTCAATGGTTGATTTACTGGAGAAGGCCTGCAATGCATTCATACCAGACATTCTGGTGTTGACCACCCAGATGGGCAACACATTGGCGCGTGTGGGACGCAGTGACGGCGAAAGCAGGACCTTTCGCTCAGCTGCTTCAAGAGAATCGCACGAGGCCAGCGTGGAGCGTAGTTCCTCTTCGTGCTTTACATAGTTTAGGTAATTTGCAATGGAAGTACCAGGCAGGAATACGCGGCAGGATTTGATATAATCCATCTTATAGCCGAAGAATCGGCAGCGCTGCTGAATGGTATCGGCATTGGTCGCGCCCTTTGTGTAGCGGGGCATATAGGTGGTGGCGAGTTTCTCAATCGTAAAACCACGGTTGAGCATTTCTGCACCCACGAGAATGTGCATCTTATAATCATCCCACTGAATCTCCGTTTGAGCCTCTGCGTCAGTATTGACCAAGTACACTTTCTTAGATTTCAATACCTCAGCAATCAAAGGCTTGATGACATCAAAGGAAGGACGCTCATCAATATCGTAGAATTCCAGGGCGCTAGGGAACAAGTGTTCGAAGCGCTTGAGGAGTTGCACCTTGTCGTAGTTATCATCGGGCTTCCCCATCAGGCGGCGCCAAGACTTCAATTCATTGTCTATCCACTGCCAGAAGGTCTTGTTCCAATCGATGGTATTGTCTGGGTGGACCATCATCGAGAGGTAATTGACACCATCCACTTTGAGATACTTCACGACGATAGCCACGGCCAAAATATGGAGCATCAGGGCATCACGGAGCGATTTGGGCATTTCCGTGAGAGGATTGTATTTCTTGTGAAAGACTTCTTTCTCAGGAATCTCCACGATAAGTTCACCATCATACAGATCTCCGTTATCGCCCTTACCGAAGAAAAGTTTACCTCCTACATAACCCTCACCGGGGGTCAGCAGCGTGTGACTCTTTGGAGAGAGTAGATCCTGCATACTGATGAGAATGTTGGCCTGTGGCGTAGCGGTGTATTGGATGTACGTATTGCCAGGAAGGTCAGCACGCAGTTTCAAAATAGCATCGTAGGTGCGAGATTTGGAATCTTCCTCGTATTTGCTGTTACGGCGACCGTAGCTATTCAGGGATGCCTGGTCAGCCTCATCGTCAATAATGATGACCGTCTCATTCGCCATAAGTTCTTTGAACTCGGAGTTATTGACTATCTGGCGAACCTTATGGATGTGTTCGTAGTGTTTGAGAATTGGGATGAGAACAATCGGCTTTTCGATGGATTCAAGATTGCCGATGATGTCATCAAGATCAGCCAAGGTAGGATTCGGGTGGATCTTGTAGTAGTCATTGTTGGCTCCATTTTTCCCGATAAGATCTTTACGGAGGCGCTTGGATGTCTGATCAAGCAGGTTGTTCTTGGTGCCGGCCAGATAAATGATAACGCGATAGCCATTGTCTTTTGCAAGAGCAGTAACACCCGTGAATGACATCGTTTTACCGCTCTGTACGTAACCTACGGCGAGGTGGGTGGTCTCGGAATTGGTTACAGCATCATGAGGGTTACAGTGCGCAAGAACATCGCAAGACTCCTCACGGAAGGTTGCTATGGCCGGATTGGAAAGGCCTTTCGGGTTGCTCTCGGAGCGGCGGATATACCTGATAAACTTGTCGAAGAACTCCCCGCAGGTAACTTCCTGCAAGACGTTCTTCTTTGCGTTATCGGTCTTTACGCCCTTGTTTACAATGATTTGCTCCATCCTATACCTTGGTCTTCTTTATGTATTCATTGAAAAAGTCCATCATGGCCATCGCCGTTTTGTTATTAACGGCTTCGGTCGTATATCGTGCTACTGCAAGAGTCTTAAGCAAGGCGATGACAGGATCTGTAGGCTCGCCAAATACCTTGAAGAAATCGTGCTTGACGTTGATGTTGCAGACGATGGCATCGGGGTCATCCTTGGCTACACCCAGCCAGCAAAGGTCAGAGCCTTCATCGATAAATTTGACGATCATACGGTGCAATTTGCCGTTGATATCGTAGAAGTCCGGCTGCTTGAACTCGTTGATGATGTTTTCCTCGGGCACGGGCTCCGGAATAACCGGCTGTATTTCTGCAACCTTGGCTTTCTCCTCGATGGGCTTCGTGTCAATGGAAACCGGCGTACGCTTTGTCTTGGGTGCTTCATCGTGGCGTGAAACAATCTTTTTGACCAGGCGCGCAGTATTGTCTGCTCTGTAATTGTCGGCCTGGGCAAGAATATCGGAATCCTTATCACGGAGTTCATCACGAAGAGCCTCCATAAGCATTTCCAAGTTCTCTTTGTCCTGGATGTCATTCTTGTTGAACGAGACGGCAAAGCCTTCCAGTTCCAGTTCGCCAAAGATACGCTTAAAGCGGAATGTACCAGGAGAGGAGCCAAAGATGCTTTTGGGGAAATAACGCCCATCTTCTTCGGCGCCTATGATGACGCGGCCACGACGTGAAAGGACAAGGCCATTCTGAGTGCTCTTGAGTTCTTTGAGAATACCGATAAAGCCCTTTGCTTTGTAGGAGCCAAACTGGAAGTCAATGTCTTTCTTCCACAGTTTTGACGGCCCCTCCATATCCTTGTAATAAGGTGCATTCAAGATGGCGTACTCCGTGAATTCAAGCGGCTCATTATTGACATAGAGATCCATTTCTTGATTACGGAGCGAGTTCCTGTAGATGCTGGCCAACTCGGTCTTAATCTTCTGAAGGCTCTTTTCTGTGGGGATATTCTTAGTCGGAGCGCTTATCTCAATCTTTGTGAAGTGCTCTTCCGGTTTCGCTGGCTCGGTCTTGACATCGACTTCCTCAAGATTATTCTTGGTGACGACATTCTGGTCAAAGCGGACGATGCGGGAGACTCCTTCGCCCAGGGCTTTAGTATGAACGATCCAGTTATTGCCAAGCCAGCAGGCAGCGGTCTTAAGCCCCATGCCGAATTCATTCAACCCCGTGTTGTCATCCGGGGCATTTGCTGGCTCAAAGGCGTTTACGAATCGACTGGCAGCAATACCGCCGGCGTTATCCTCAATCATGAACTGAGTCGCCTTGCGCTGGGACATTTTCGTCTCGGTTTCGTCCCAGAGGATACGAATAACCACACGTAGTTTGTAGTTGGGGTCTAATGCCAGCAGAGCCTCCTTGCTATCCCGGAAGGACTGCAGGGCATTGTCAACGAACTCAGCGAGGACGTGAGGCACCGTGTTGGGAAGGTCCTCGAAGCGCCCATACATCTGGGAACCGATTCTGACGCTTACTTTGTCTATGATAACATCGCTCATCTTACTTGATCAGGTTTTTAGCGATTCTGTACACCACATCCACGTTCACGGCGTTTCCAAGTGCTTCATAGACTCTCGATTGGGTGAGTTGGAACGATCCTTCTCCAAATTTCAGGTCTTGCATACACTGTAGAGCCGCAGCTTCGCGCATTGTCATATAGCGACCTTTGGCTGGTTCACCTTCGGCCAATGTCTCAGGAGGAAGATTGATCCAGGGGCATATCGGGACTTGGGTACCAACAAGATTCAGAGCCGGGGCGAAATTCGGGAGTTTGACACGGATACCGGAAGCTCGGAACTGGATGATTTTGTCATCCATCGTCGTAGTCGCCTTAGGGCCGCAATTCCATTCCAGTTTAAGGTGGCTATTCTCGAAGTGCTGGACTTTCCGGAGCCAGACATCAAGCCATTCCCTGTTCCGTTCATAAAACGCGCGGTTTTCCTGAATATAGCGAATCTTCCACTTGGGGAACTCTTCGGCTGTTGCCGTCCTTACGTACACAGGCAACTGAGCAAGGCAGTCTTCAAGATTCCATCCCTCTATTCTACGGCCCAATTTGCCGTGCCTGCCAAGCAGATTGTCTGCGGTATTGAAGGCTGGTGCAGGAGATATGGGATAATCAGCGCCGAATTCCATAGCCCATATCGGAAAACGCGGAATCTTGCCTTCGTGCTCCTGAGTAAGGTCCAGAAACTCTTGCCAGACCTCCAACTGATAACGAGTGTCAACTTTCAGGTGCATATACTGTGTGCTTGATTCGTCGAGGACTGTCCTGATGTGGGTCTTCTTCTTTAACGGCTTTGGATATTTGAAATCACCAAGGCCGCCTTGACGACGGTCGGCTGCAACAATATACACCCTCCGGCGGTGCTGAGGGATTCCGAATTGATGCGGGGAAAGAATCTCTGGTGTCGGCACATCGTATTCCAATTTGTCCAGCTCCCGGAGGATAACACGCATCGTATCACCGCCATCGTGTCCGTTTAAGTTGGACACGTTTTCTAGAAGAACATATTTGGGGCGATGGTACTTAATTATGGCGCAGATGGTAAAGAAGAAGTTCCCACGAGCCTTGGAATCGTTGAACCCTTCACGTTTACCGGCTTGGCTGAACGGTTGGCAAGGGAAACCGGCGCACAGTATATCGTGAGCCGGAATATCTTTCGGTTCGAAAGAGAGTATATCGCCGTGAATGACGCCGCCACCGAAGTTGATTTCATACAACTGCTGGAGATCGTCTTTCAATTCACTGGCAAATACACACTCATGCCCCAGTTTCTGGAGCGCGAGATGGAATCCACCAAGACCGGCAAACAGATCTATGAATTTCAATCCCATAGGATTATTATTGATAATGGGCTTAATCTTACAAAGTTAGCAAAAAAGATCAATTCTTCCACGTTGATACTGGATTTATGGTCTTGTCAGACATTTATTATGATTGCCAATTTGTTTCTAAAAGTGTTTCCTTTAGCGAGATAGTATCATCATAAGAATTGTTGTACGCCATGGCTGCTTCAATATACATACTATGGTCTGGTGCTTTGATTCTCCTTTTTGAAATGAGAAGGGAGGTAGATAGTAATGCTTGAGGAAATCAAAACAAATGTAAAATCGAACAGAAATCACAATTAATCGAACATTTTTAACAGAAATCGTACAGATTTTGCAAAATACAGAACGCAAAACAAATCTTATTACTATCTTTGTCCAAACTAAAGAAACGCTCGTTATGCAAACCGAAATACTTAGAATCATTGAAGGTGGCTTGATGAATGACAAGCGAAAAATCCTGGCTTATTCCACACGTTTAGCAGACCGGCTTGAACGTGAGGGTGATATTGCTTTGTCTAAGTGCGTTCGACAGATAATAGAAAATGGCGTCCCAAAGAACGCTGCTATTGCAGATGCTATGCGAGTGCTACCTTTAGATACTGATAGCCGTTTACAGATAGTGGAAATCATACCAACGGATGAGGAGCGCCATAAAGTTGTGCTTACTCCCGATGTGGACATAAAAATAGCCGAGTTTATAGAGATTGTCAATCATCGGTCCGAGTTGGAACTAGCAGGGGTTGATATAAAGAAAACGCTGTTATTGCATGGGCGTCCGGGATGCGGAAAGACAAGTGTGGCTCATTATATTTCTGAGAAAACAGGATTACCATTAATAGTGGCCCGTCTGGATGGAATAGTATCATCACTTTTGGGTAGTACGGCAAAAAACCTGAGAAAGATTTTTGATTATGCCAAGAGTATCCCTTGTATCCTTTTCCTAGATGAGTTTGATGCCATTGCAAAGGCCAGAGATGACCAGCACGAGTTGGGTGAGTTGAAAAGGGTCATCAATAGTCTTCTACAGAACATTGACTCTATGAACTCAGAGACAGTCATGATCGCCGCCACTAATCATTCTGAATTATTGGATAACGCTATTTGGCGCCGATTTGTTCAGACGGTGGAAATTGGCCTCCCCGGAAAAAACGAAATATTAGAAATGATAGATATCTTTTCGGAGCCTTTCACAACGGAGATGTCAGAAGATTCATCAAAAAAAATGGCATTTGCCACCCTAGCAGAAGGCATTTCTCCATCTGACCTAAAAACGATCTTTGATCGTGCAAAAGTGAAATGCGTGATAGGGAATAATTCAAAGATACCGATACTGACCTTATTGGACGGGTTGTACGGAATCAAAGTTCAGGATAAAACCGAGCGTGCTTATGTTCATTTCTTGAGTGAGTATGGAATGACACAAGTCGCTATTAATAAGAGTACCGGAATAGGCTTGAGGAAGATTAAGTCTTACCTGGCCGCAAACGACAAGGAGGAATTAAAATGAATCAAAGAAGTTTACCCATTCAACTGGTTGAGACTAGAGGAGAAATAGATCTGTTCTTAAAGGAAGGCATGGGAGATAACTCCTTGCCTAATTGGTCTACTCAAGAATCGATGGCAGAACACGTCAGGGTGATGACGGACACTTTTTCTGCTGCAGAACAGATTTTTGATTCCCGCGAAGAAGAGGGTTTACCAATTCTTCTGGTCGCGACTTTGGATGAGAATGCAGCACGGAGAAAAGCTTTCCGCGCCAATGCTCGTTCAATTTTTGATAGCCGCCAAAAGCGTAATGTTATTGGAAAAGAATCACATCAGGGGCTTTTGGTTAAGGTTGACAGCAAGGCGGATATTCAGTTAATGAGGAACAACATCAATATTTCGGGCAATATCAGTAAAGATAAACAATGTGGTGTAGCGGTTATTGATAATCTGCAACTCTTTCATCCGTATGTTGAGGATGATCTTGTGGGGAAACTATTGAAGGTTAAACTTGTTGATTATCAAAACCAACGGCTTAACGAACTTGCACGGCAAAGCATGCTAAGGTTTGCTGAACAGAACCATGTTGTGGTCCGTTCATTGGATTACTCTCCTGGATTGCATTTATTCGCTGTTGAAAGGGCCACACAGGATGCGATACAAGCATTAGCCACAATGGATGCTGTTATATCAGTGAAGAAGATGCCATATTTTGAACTTACGGTTTCTCCAGAGCCTTATAATACGAATCTCGAAGTAAAAGAACCAGTAGATGGGGAGGAGTATCCACTTGTTGGACTTTTGGATTCGGGTGTTGAGGCAATTCCGCATCTTGCCCCATGGTTGGATGCAGAAGAGAATACAGCAGGTCTGGTAGAAGCTGATATAAGAAGACTCCATGGAACTTCTGTCGCCGGGGTAATTAATTATGGCGATGCTCTGGAGGGAGAACTACTTACCGGGACATCGCCAATGAAGATTCGTTCTTGTATTGTTAATACTGATGATAGAGTTATCCAGATGTCGGAAGAAGAAATGGTTGGTCACATAAAAACTGCCATTGTCAATAATCCCGATGTTCATGTTTGGAATCTTTCTCAAGGATCAACAAATGAAGTGGAAAATGATGATTTTTCGGATTTTGCAATTGCCTTAGACAGTATGCAGAAAGAGTATGGCATCCTTATCTGTAAATCGGCCGGCAATATTTCTTCCTTGGAACCAGACAAGAAAAGAATTTCCCAAGGCGCTGACTCTGTATTAGCTTTGACTGTGGGTTCAATTGCTCATAAGTTTGTGACCGAGGGAGATGCGCTCATCGGCACCCGCTCACCATTCTCTCGAATCGGTCCTGGTCCTGCCGAAATCATTAAACCGGATATTGTCCATGCCGGTGGTAATCAGAATATTGGTGTGAATTCCTTTTCTGATACGGGCTATCAAGGGAATCGTTATTCAGGGACAAGCTACTCGACTCCTCGAGTCTCTGCTTTGGCGGCCAGTTTAGAGCAAAGGCTAAACCGTCCTTTCAATCCCCTGCTTATCAAAGCACTTTTGATTCATAGCGCAGAGTATCCGCATTTACCGTCAGACGCTGAAAAGTCTTTGTTCAATGAATTAGGTTTTGGGCGTCCGGCTTTGCTTGATGAAATTCTATTTAATAATCCCAACGAGTTTACCATGGTATGGCAGCCAGTCTTCCAAGATGGTGTGGACCTTCAGATTCAAGATATCCCATTCCCTTCATCTTTGGTAGAGGATGGTTATTATACGGGTGAGGTTACTGTAACTCTTGTCACGTCTCCTGTCCTCAGAAGCGTGGAAAAGAGCGAGTATTGTCAAAGCGACGTGAAAGTTGCATTAACTTCATACACAGGCATTCGTTTTTGTCCTCTTGGCGCTGCGGGCACTCCTCCTACTTATAAGAATTCAGAAAGACTGATTGATCCAGAAAATGTTCTGACAAAGAGTCGATACAGCAAGCCCTCATTCAGAAAAAAGGTCCATGGTGAGCGGACTATTATCTGCGGAGAAGATTATAGTCCGGTAAAAAAGTATCATGTCAATCTTCAGCAGATGACTCCCGCTGAGAAAGATTCTTGTCTTGGTTCTGACAGGAGGTGGTGTTTGAGTTTAGAGGCCACATATAAAGATGCGACTGCAACAGATAAAAGTACTGGGATAAATGTAGGAAATGTTGAAGCAGTTGTTGTCATAACGATTAGAGACCCTCGTGAGCAAGGTGTTTTATACGATAAGTGTATTCAGGCTTTAGAAGAGCATAACTTTGTTCATTCCGATATTGCTATTCGTCAGAACATCAATGTGGCAAATGAATAAGTTAGGCGCCCTATAAGGACGCCTAACTGGATTATTCAAAAGAATAAATTGCATGTGAGTTTGTCTCGGAGGATAATTTGCGAATAAAAAGCAAGAAACCATTTATCTTTTTCTTCCCCACCTTATCACCGGCATAGTGACCATCTCCCGGGCCTTGCGGAAGCAGCGGCGGGTCCAGAGGATGTCGTCCTCGTTCTTGTCGCGGCCCCAGTCCTGGTCGGGAGCGGAGCCTCCGCCTCCGCAGTTTTGCGCGAAGGTGGTGGCGGCATCGACGTAACCGGCAAAGATAAGAAAGGCGGTCCGAAAGATGTGGCTGCACTCCTCACGCGAATAAGACTGCTCTGTAAATATCTTCGACCTTTTTAGCCCCCATCAAATAATGGTCCCGGACGAATTGCAAATCCTCAATGACCTGGTCGAGATACGTCTTGCCATCGCGGATCCATTCATGCATGAACTCCGAGTTAAAGATATCCCGTAATTTTGCTTCATTGATAATCACTCGTTCCGGTTGCTCTGTTGTTGAGGCTCTCTCTTCGGCGGGCGGTAGCGATTCCTCACCTTCGTTATCACCGGATCTGTTGATTCTTCCGGCGACGAATGCGTAAACAAGCAGCCCCAGAAACAACAGTAATGAAAAGCAGGTTAAGGCTAGGAATACCCGGAACCAAACATCTGTAGTCATCAGGTCCCTTAACCCTAACCTTGAAGAATACGCGTCATGGCGGTAAGCCGTGGCGAAAGTGGCCAGCAAAAAGATGAGCATAGAAACGCCCGCTCCCACAATCCACCCAACATGAATATCACGGGAGTTCAGCGCCAAGCGTTTCTTGGCTTTTCTGCGTTCATTCAAATCGTTATGCATAACGGCTTTGATTCACTCAATAATTGTCGTCGCTACTATTTGAACAGATGACGGAAGTGTTTGCCCAGTTCGCGATGGACCTGATCGAAGGGAGGTAATTCTGCGATCTGGTCCTTCATGGAACTCTCCCATCTGGACTTGAAAACGTTAATCTTCCCGTCAAGTTTCTCCTGCAGGGAATCCGGATCAAGGCCTTTGTGTCGGGCTTTCGACTCGAACTCAAATCGGTGATCGGTCATTTCCATACCTTCCATTTCCGACAAATACCATAGGTCATAGTAATCACGTGGCTGGGTTCTGGAAAGCAGCGACCGCATCTTCTCCGTCATCACCTCATCCAAAGAATAACATTGGACCGAACAGTCTTCTTGGTCGGAATAGGCGTCAAACATTGGCCGTTTCTCCAGCTTGAAGCAAAGCAATTCCGTCCGGGAGATGTCAACCTTGACGCGTTTGTTGGCCCCAGTCCCTCCGAGGGGACCGACATAGGAGATATAGAAGTTGATGATTCCCGTTTCGTGGATGCCGAAATCCTCCATGGAGAGCGGAATGTTGGCTTCTTCTCGAACATATAGGAACACTTCCTTGAAAGCATTCTGGATTTCATCATTGGAAAGACGATCATCAACCAAGGTGAAATCAAGGTCCTCGGAATAGCGGTAGTCCTTGAAGTAGAATTATTTAAGGACCGTGCCGCCTTTGAAGGCCAGAGCTTTGGACAAGACTTCATTATTGGCTACGCCTGTGAGAATCCATGTAAGGATGTAATCCTTTTCTATCTGGGTGTCCCTCACTTTTTCCTTGTTCGCTTTCTTCTGAATTTCTGCCGGACGTATCATGATATCAGTTGTTTATTGCGTTGATAATTGTTTCGAGCTCAACATTCTGCCGGATACTCCACTTGGTGGAAGTCTTTCCCTCATTTGGGACTTCCGTGTCCAATGGTGACACCGTCGCGCTGCGTAGGCTGCGAAGTTCTTCTATGATATTCGTGCTGATCTCCAGTTTATCCAGCAAGAATCCAAGTCTTTTGATGACAACCTGGCTGTCAAATTGTTTTGCGTAAGCAAGCAGTTTTCCATAGTCCAGTTTTTCCCTTGCCGTCCAAAGCGCTTTCGCCACCTCAACGATGCCTCCGGCATAAGCCGGCATATACAAGCAGTCAATCATCGTTTTTTCCAAATCGGAGCAGGATACTTTGTTGTATGAGTCTATCCATACTTTCCTCATCCCGAAAAAATGCTTGGGGTTGTGGTAAATGAACTGGAATTCAACTCCTTTCAGTATAATGGTCTCCGTTTTATGACGCTCACGGACGATCTGTTCTTTCAGTGACGGCTGGGTAATAAGGCCGTGAATCTGAAGGGCTGAATAGTAGGCTATATAGTGTTTGCCTCCAGCTAGTGGTTCGGCCATCAAATGCCAGTCTGGAAGATAGTCTTCCGCCTCTTGGTCAAAAGGAACCGTCCAATAAACTTTCCTGGAAATCTTAATCAACAGCCCCTTGTCCAACATTCGCTTCAACATGAAACGCACCGCCTCTTCCGATTTGTCTGGAAAGGCGGCGTATGCCTCTTCAATGGTAAACCATTGCTTTCCCTCTTCAGCCAGGAGTCCTAGCAGGGCGCTTTCGGAAGAAGAAACTGTTTTATTATATTTTGTCTCCATTCGGTTAGCATATCACTAACTACAAAGGTACAAAATATATTTCTTTAGTCCAAAGCATCCACAAGATTATACTTCCGATAAAGTATATAATGCCTGTCAGTATTATGGAAAAGTGACAAAATTTATAATATTTTGGGGCCTCTCTGTGGTTACTACATCAGAACGAATGTAAAGAATGCATAAGGACATCCAATTACATTCGATAGCATATAGCCATGTTGCACAATTGCAAAAAACAACGGCTTATTTATAAATTAGCCGTATATTTGTCGCGAATGATAAGCGTATGGCAAGGTTTCAACAAGATATTACAAAAAACGGAGGGACAATCCGGTCTCATGAGCTAAGTGCTCCACGGGCGTACTATGACATCAACAAAGAAATCAAGTCCGGCAATGTCATCAGGATTAAAAATGGTGTGTATATTCTTCCGGAAGAACAGGCCTCCACAATGATGGACATAGAAAGGATTGTTCCCGGAGGTGTGGTTTGTCTATACTCAGCATGGGACTACTATAACCTGACGACACAGATTCCCAACGGATTCTATATCGCCATCGAAAAGCATAGGAAGATTGTAGCCCCCAAGATAACCGGCATCATTCTTTGCTATTGGGAAGAGAAATACTGCTCAATGGGCGTTGAAGAAGTTGATATCGCCAATCACAGAGTCAAGATATTTTGCATCGAGAAATGCGTGTGCGATGCCATCAAGTTCCGCAATAAAATAGGGACAGATGTAGCTGTCGAAATCCTAAGTAACTACCTTCATCGTAGAGAACGAAACATCTCTCTCCTCATGGACTTTGCTAAACAAATGAGAGTCATATCGACAATTCAGCCATACCTTGAAATGGGCCTTTACCGTCTATAATTTACCATATCTTCCAGAAATAGGGTACTTACTTGCTTAATCTGTACTGAAGTTTACTATACCAAGTCCCAGTGATTGTCGTATGATGTTTAAACATAACTGATTAGTCATAGAATAGAACAGTTTCAGTTCTTCTTCTGACATCGCAGGATGACTAAACGATTCGTTTATCTTGCCCACATAATGTCTTGTCTCTCTTCTATTATTGGCAAGATTCATCATTTTATGTTTGTCCACATGATTAACAAGACTATTCCAGTTTTAAGATAACCTCCTTGGCCATTTCCTCGTCGATGTCGCGGTAGCGGCTGAAGGCACGGGAGTTCTCGACGTGGCCGGAGATCTTGGCGATGGGGTTGGGGTCCTACGAGAAACTATCGCTGATTATCAATACAATACGGTGGATGCCATTGCGCCTGTTTGGCGAATCAGGCTTTTGATGCTAATGAATAAGCCAGAGGACAAGTCCTCTCCCGCCATCCTTCTGGTGGATAAAAGCTTGGTTACTGATGTGTCCATCCTTTAAAGGTAAGGATCCTTTTCGCCACCTCTTCCGGATGGTCAATCAGAAACTGGCCGTGATTCATTTCTTTAAAGTGATAAAACGGCCAAAATTGTCTGACTGTCAAAGGTAATCATTATTCTCCGGATTCTCTGGAACCTGGCTGTTTTATTCGGCCACTTTGGCAAAGCGTATCAGGTCGTGAAAAAAGTGTATCTTTGTTTTCCGTAGAAAGGAAAGGGATATCATGAAGAAGCTTTTTTTCGCGCTGTGTCTGGCTTGCGCGCTTTCTTTCAGTGCTTTTGCACAGATTCTTCCCAGTGCGGAGCCTCAGTCTGATTCGGCGGCTTTTGCCAAAGTGCGGGCCCGGTTGGATTCCATCCGTCAGTATCGGCCTACGGTGGGCCTTGTCCTGGCAGGCGGCGGTGCCCGTGGTCTGGCCCATCTGGGTGTGATCAAGTATATGGAGGAACTGGGCATTCCCGTGGATGTCGTGACGGGTACCAGTATGGGCGGCCTTGTCGGTGGCCTGTATGCCCTTGGCTATAAGCACGAACAACTGGATTCCCTGATCCGTGAGATCAATTGGCCGATGATGATGTCGGACAACATCCCAATCGATTATATCGGCTACCGGCTCCGGAAGTATCGCGACCGCTTCCTCATCCGCATCCCTTTCCATTACGACGATGAAGACCTGGCCGAACGGATCCGCTTGGAGCGGAATTGGGAGAAAATGGAGAGCGAAGCGGAAAGCGGCTCTTCAGAAGCGCTGCGGAATGCGCTGAACAAGATGGGTATCGGTATGCCGGACGGCTATCTGTACGGCCTCAATGTGCGCAACACGCTCAGCTCCGTAAGCGTGGGTTACCAGGACAGCATCAGCTTCGCTGACCTGCCCATTCCCTATGCCTGCGTCGCGACCGACCTCTACGCACTGGCTCCCAAGTATTGGACGGGAGGTAAGATCACCACGGCCATGCGCTCTACTATGGCCATTCCTTTCTATTTCCGTGCGGTCCGCGATGGTGGGGAAGTACTGCTGGATGGCGGTATGCGCAACAACTTCCCGGTCGACCTTGCCCGGGAAATGGGGGCGGACATCATCATCGGCTCCGAAATGACCACCCAGCGGGGGCTCGACGAATTGAATTCCCCGGTAGACTTCCTGTTCCAGACCATCACCCTCCTGTCGGCCCATACTTTCGCTCCGGCCAAGGAGATGGCTGACCTGGATGTCCATCACGCCCTGAAGGGCTATCACATGCTCTCGTTCGACGATGCCAGTGTCGATGACATCATCGACCAGGGCTATCAGAATGCGGTTGCCAACAAAGAACTGTTCGAATCCATCGCGGCGCTTGTGGCCGGAAAGCCCGATCCGGGAGTCGTCCGCCATCCGGCGGCGATCAACCTGGCCCAGACAAAGGTCGCCGTCAAGGAGATCCGCTTCACGGGAATCACCGAGGAAGAGCGCAGCAGCATCCTGCATCGCAGTGATTATCCGCGTACCAACATGTTCGATAAGGACATGATCGAGGAGTTGCAGAACAAGATCTATGGAACCAACGCCTTCGAGTCGGTCAACTATTATCTCGAAGGGAGCGAAGAGCCGTTCACGCTGGTATTTGACTGCCGGAAAGGGCAGGTCAACGACTTTGCCCTCAGTCTGCGGGCAGATACGGATGAAGCGATGGCTGCCCTTCTGCACCTGGGCCTCGGGACCCGCCGCCTGGGCGGTCCCCGGTTCACGGCCGATCTCAAGGTCGGCACCAATCCGGCCCTGACCCTCGATTACGCCTATAAGTTCCGGATCGGACTGCCTACGGTAGGTGTGGACTTCCGCTCCAGACTCATCAATACCTTCTCGGGGTATTCATCAAGAACCTACGAGAAGCTGCTTTCCGGTGCGGTGGATGTCTATCTGGAGGATTCCCGTATGCGGGCCGGCTCGTTCAGAATCGGCGCGACAGCGGAGATGGACCCGTATGAACACTATTTGCAGCAAGGTTTTGAATGGAGAGGCTGGGACTGGAAAAGCTATTGGCTGTCTGTCTTTGCGACATTCAAGTACGATAGCTTCAATGACGGCTATTTCCCGACCCGGGGCATCCGCTTTTCCGTGGATGGGCGTTTCGTCTTCAAGGGCTATACCGTCGACCTCGATGACCGGCTTTATCATGATGAGGAAGTAGAGCCTGTTACGACGAAAGACGGTGCCGTCCCGGATTACTTTTCCATGCTGACTTCACTGGAAGGCGCCTTTTCCATCGGCAGCCATTTTACCATCCTTCCCAGAATCCATTTTGGATGGTACGGGGTTCCGTCGGTCACAGATCCGGCAAAGGGAGATCTCGTGGACTATTACCTGAACCCCAAACATGTCGTCACAATCGGCGGTTTCCTTCCGAACCGCTATACGGAGCGCCAGATTCCTTATTTCGGTTTCGCGACGGGATTTCGGGACTGCCTTCCGATCAGTCTGGCCGGTCAGATGGATCTCCGCTATTGTTTTGCCGGCAAGAATTTCGTTACGGCCCGGGCCGGCATGTTCATCGATTCCTTTCAATGGAAGGACTTTTTCCAGATGGGAAAGTATCCTGCCTATGGCCTGGAATACGCACGCCAGACGATGGTAGGCCCGCTGAGGGTTGCCGTTCAGTGGGGAGAATTTTCCGGTTTTTCAGCTTACGCTTCCGTCGGTTTCGATTTCTGAGCGTCCGGGGTTCACTCCTGACGGAGCCTGACGAACATGGCGCCTGAACTGAGTTCTGTCTCCAGGGCAAGGAGACGGCGGTCAGGGCCGGGAGAACGCCAGATGTAGATTTCATTGCCGCTGCCGTTTTCCATCAGGCCGTGTTCCGTCATCTCCAGCAGGATTTTCTCGGCGGAGATTCCGGGAAATTTTTCCTCATCGATCCCTTTGTACAAGATGCGGGCGTCGCGGGATTTGCCGGCCATCAGGATCTGCATTTTAATCGGTGCGGAGTCCGGAGTCAGGTCGAGGAAGCGGACGAAATGGAGGAGCGAGAGCAGGTCCATCGTGCGGCCGTCAAGGGGGAAGGTCTCGTATTCCGGTTCATCATCCTCATCGATGGATATCGATTCGATGGTCTTGTTGTCCTCGCGGAAGACGTATTCGTATTTGCACGCTTTGCCCTTATACTTGAAAGGATTGATGAAGTACAGGGGGGCGAGGCTGCTGTGGGAGAAATAGGTCTCTGCAACATAGTCCGAACTGATGAAGAGCGCGAAGACAGGCGCCGCCTTGACCAGGGCGGAAGAGTGGTAGGCAGGGCGGTTCTGCCACTTGGATTCTTCCCAGGTGATGGTGGCGGTAGCGACTTTCGCATTGATCAGACCGTTTTTGTAGCGGACGTCATAGTTGAAAGTCCCCAAAGACTCGGGTGACGCACCGTGGCTGGCTTTCGTGGCCGCAGTCGTGGTGAAGACAGACAGGACGACCACGCATAGAATGCCGGGCAACAGCCATTTATGTGTCGATTGTTTCATTCAAGGACAAAGTTACGAAAAACATTTTCTATCTTTGTGCAATTAATAATTGCTTTTTCACTAATCTTTAACCTAATAAACAATCAAAATGAAAAAATTAATTGTTACGCTCCTCGTCGTCGTGGCTGCCATGGCCGCCCCGTATTCCGCAAAGGCTATCGAGGATCCGTTCCAGAAAGGGACGCTGCTCTTCGGCTTGCAGGCCGGTTACTATCCTTACTTCGGCGGTAACGTCTATGGTGACTGTGTGATCGTCGACAGCTGGTGGAAAGGCCACTTCACGGTCGGTGCCCAGATTGGTACCATGGGCTATAACGGCTATAAGCATGCTTATCTCTCCGTTGCCCCGCGTGTGACCTATGGTCTGAACATCACCGACCGCTTCGAAGTCCATGTCGGTACCCTCCTCGGTCTGGGTACGTACTTCGGGCACGACTACAAGAGCCTGCATCTGTGCTACGGTGGTCTGACGGGCCTGCGCTTCTTCCTGACGGACGCGCTGGCGCTCTCTGCCGAAGTCAACTACACCGGCTTCAACCCGTGGTTCAACGCTGGCCTGGCCTTCAAATTCTAGGAAGCTGCCCTTCAAATCGAAAGAGGCCCCCGGATTCCGGAGGCCTCTTTTTTGTCGGGGACGCAGGGCGTTTTACGCTTTCTGGTCCTTTTTCTCTTTCATTTCTTCGATCTTGTCCTTGGCCTTGTCGATCTTGACGCGGGCCTTGTCCATGAGCTCGTTGGCATTCTCTTTCATCTCGCCGTAGATCTCTTTGGCTTTCGGAGCCGCCTTGGCATAGAGTTCCTTGGCGTTCTCTTTCATTTCATCGGCGACTTCGCCCAGCTTCTCGCTGGCCTTGTTGGCCGCATATTTGATCTTCTCGTCGAGCGAGACTTTTCCGTCGCAATTCAGGTCGCGGGGATCTTTGTTGGTTTCTTCACACATGGCAGTATAATTTTTTGAAATGGGTTATTCTTTATAAAGACCCTTGCGGGAAAGCAGGTGGTCGAGGTTGGCGATGCCGTAGAGCACGACGGCCGTAACCACGGCGGAGTGCTCCATGTATTCGGGAATCAGCTTGTTGAAGATGTCCCGTTCGGTGTGCCAGATTTCGCCGTATTCGAAGTTGTAGCCCTTCGGGTCCGTTTCACGGAAGGAGATGGTCGGAACGCCGTTCATCGCGAAGTAGGCATGGTCGCTGCCGCCGGCCCGGGTGGGACGCGGCTGCGGCTGGCCTTCCCGCTTGCTGACGGTGAAGGGGAAGTCGGGGTTGATGGTTTCCAGCGGCTTGCAGATGGACACATAGTCGTCGTACATGGCTTCGGGGACGGAAACGCCCGTGGCGCAGAGCGGTCCGCCGTCACGGTTGATGTAGTTGGAGATCTTGTCGAGCGGAACGGTCTTGTTCTCCACGAAGAACTTCGAACCCAGCAGACCGAATTCCTCGCCGGTCCAGATGCAGAAGAGGATGGTGCGTTTGGGCTTGGCGCCGGAAGTGGCCAGCAGGCGGGCGGCTTCCATCGTCACGGTGGTTCCGTTGCCGTCGTCCACGGCGCCGGAGCCGCCGTCATAGGCGTCCAGGTGGCCGCCGGCCAGCACGTATTCCTTCGGATATTTGCTGCCGCGCAGGATACCGATGATGTTGTGGTACTTCACGGGGCCCCGGTAGAAGTGGTTGCGGATATCGAATTCAAGTTGGAACATATCCTTGCGCAGGACTTTTTCCCTGACTACTTTGAACTGCGCCTCGTCGAGCATGATGTCGCACACGGTAGGCAGGTTCTCCATCGTGATATCGTAGCAGCCGGCCCGGTCGTACATGATCTTCAAAGGGACTTTGGCCGAACGGATGAAGCCCAGCACGCCGGCTTCCACCATCTCCTTATAGAAAGGAGCGACGCTCTTCTCGTAGGGGATCAGTTCCTTCGGCTCGTCGCGGTGCTCGTAGTTCCAGCGGCGGATCTCGTTGTTCTGGCGGTCGATTTCCTCATTCTTTGCGATGGCTTCGGCGCGTTTCTCATTGGCAGCGGGCGTGGTATTGATGGCCATGCCGTCAGATTCCGTGTCGAGCAGCACCCAGGCGCCCTTGAGCAGGCCCTTCATGCGGTCGAATTCGCGGCGGCTCTTGGGCTCGATAAGCACGTGTCCGGCCTGTTTGCCGCGGGTTCCGGCGGTGTAGGCGGGTGTGGCGAAGTGCAGGTTCATGCCGTCTTCGCTGATCATCCTGCCGAACCAGGGTCCGCGGTTGAAGCCCACGTTGATCTGGCCGGCTTCCTGGACCATCACTTCCAGGCCCCACGATTCGAACTGTTCCTTCACCCAGGCTTCTGCCTCGGTCAGGGCAGCGGAGCCGATGAGGCGTCCGCCGATGCGGTTGGCCAGGAAATCGGCGTGTTCCATCGTCCGGTTGTCAGTGGTTCCGGTCTCGATGATTTTCTTGACGACTTTGTCTTGCGCGAATGCGCCGAGGGAGCAGCAGGTGGCGATGAGCGCCGCAAGTGCGAAGGAAATAGTTCTCTTCATGGCAAGGTAATCTTATATAAGATACAAATATAATAAAAAGCGTTGGATGGCGTGATATTTGTTGTATTTTTGCGCCTCTGTTACAGGATAATTAATTGATGAAATGAGAAATATCGTTCTGTTTTCCGGACTTTTCCTGCTCAGTCTTCTTCTGACGGACAGCGCAAAAGCCCAGACCCGGTCTTCGAGCATGTCCTTCAGCCTGGCG
Source organism: uncultured Bacteroidales bacterium (assembly GCA_947168065.1). GTDB lineage: Bacteria > Bacteroidota > Bacteroidia > Bacteroidales > UBA932 > Cacconaster. The sequence continues at coordinate 480,143 of CAMVKH010000001.1, read as the reverse complement.
GAAGCCCAGCAGTTTGCCATCGAGCACAACAGGACCCTGGCCAATGCTTCAATCGACATCCAGAAAGCACAGGCGAACAAATGGAAAGCCATCGCCAGCCTGCTGCCGCAGGTCTCTGCCAGCGGCTCCTATTCCAACAGCCTCGGCTACAAGATGGACCTGGGTCCGATGAAGATTTCGATGACGCCCTACATGACCTTCAACGTCTCCACGACAGTGGCGCTCAATGGCGCACAGGTCGTTTCTCTGGGTCTTGCGGAAATCTCCCGCCGGATGGCCGACCTCACGCAGCAGAAGACGGAAAGACAGATTGCCAACCAGGTGGAAACCCTCTATTTCTCCGCCCTTGTGACCGAGGAGACGATCCGGCTGTTGAACAAGAATCTGGAAAGCATGCGGAAGCTGCATCAGATCACGCAGAACTCCGTGGATGTGGGCGTGGCCGAGCAGACGGACGCCGACCAGATCCAGGTCCAGGTGGCTACGATGGAGAGCACCATCAAGACCGCCCAGCGTTCCCTGGAGATGGTTTACAACTCCCTGCGCCTGCAGCTCTGCCTGGAGGAGGATGTGGATATCATCCTGACCCAGGACATCGACGACCTGTTGAACATGAAAACCACCTCCGAGCTGCTGGCCACCGAGTTTGACATCGAACAGAATTACGACTACCGGCTCCTGAAGGAGAATACCGAACTGAGCCGCAAGCAGATCGCCCTGACCGGCTGGACCAACGGTCCGACGCTCAGCGTCTATCACCAGTTCAATGCCCGTCACAATTTCAGCAGCGAGGCTACGATGAACATGACGCCGCCCAATATGATCGGCGCGCAGCTCAACATCCCGCTTTTCGGTTTCGGCAAGAACTATGCGGCCATCAAGGACGCCCGGCTGGCCTACAAGAAGCAGCTCAACACGCTGGAAGATACGGAACTCTCGCTCAACGTCCAGTACGACCAGCTGTGCTACAACCTGCGCAACGCCATCGAAAAGTACGAGATCCAGAAGCAGAGCGTAGCCGTCGCGCAGCGTGTCTTCGACAACGTCGCCAAGAAGTTTGAATACGGAGTGGCCTCCAGCTTCGACGTCACCAATTCGGGCACCAACCTGATCAATGCCCAGAGCAGCTATGTCCAGTCGATGCTGGAGATCATCAACGCCCAGGTTTCCCTTGAACAACTCCTGAATAAAAGATAATACGATATGAAACGCTTTTTCCTCTTTATCCCGGCCTTCGCGGCCCTGGTCGTAAGCGCTTGCGGCGGACAGCAGGCCCAGCAGCAGGTGGAGCAGCGCGCGGAACTGGTCGAGACGGCCGCCCTTGCGATGTCCGACATCTCCCGTGAACTGGAATTCTCCACCACGCTCGAAGGCTGGCAGACCCTCAACGTGGCCCCTTCGCTGACCGGCAAGATCGAACACATCTATGTCGAAGTCGGCACGAACGTAGGCTCGGGAACGATGCTGGTGCGGATGGACCAGAACCAGTACACCACCACCAAGCTGACCTACACCAACCTGGGTGTCGAGATGCAGCGGATGGAGTCGCTGCACGAAAGCGGTGCGGTGTCCCAGCAGACCTACGACCAGACCCGGCTGAGCTATGAGCAGACCAAGGAGTCGCTGGATTTCCTGGAGAAGAATACCTATGTGCGGGCGCCTTTCTCCGGCGTGATCTCGGCCAAGAACTATGAGGACGGCGAGCTCTACAGCGGTCAGCCGATCCTTGTGCTGACACAGATCCATACGCTCAAGGCCCTGATCGCCATCCCGGAAAACTACTATCCCGTGGTGAAGAAGGGTATGAAGGTCGAGATTACTTCGGAAATCTATCCGGGCGAGACCTTCCCGGCCACGATCGATATCGTCTATCCGACCGTCGATCCGGCTTCCCACACCTTCCAGGCCCGGCTCCGCATCCCCAACAGCGGTCTGAAACTCCGTCCGGGTATGTATGTCAAGACGAAAATGTCGATGGGCATGGCGCGCGCCATGGTGGTGCCTTACCAGGCCGTGCTCAAGCTCACGGGTTCGAACGACCGCTACGTCTTCCTCGATGACGGCGGCGTGGCCAAGCGCGTGTTCGTGAAACTCGGCCAGCGTTTCGACGAGAATATCGAGGTCATCAGCGACGAGCTGCAGGAAGGCGACCGTCTGGTAGTCGTGGGCCAGGCTAAGTTGGTCGACGGCGCTAAAATCAACGTAGCGAGGGAGAACTGACGATGAGTATCTACAAGTCAGCCATTGAAAAGCCCGTCACCACGGCGCTGATCTTCGTGGCGGTGATCGTTATCGGCCTGTTCTCGCTTTCGCGCCTGCCGATCGACCAGTTCCCGGAGATGGATCCGCCGTACATCACGGTGATGACCACTTACGCGGGGGCGAGCGCCAGTGAAATCGAGACCAACGTCACCAAGATCATCGAGAACAGCCTCACCTCGGTCGACGGCCTGAAAGAACTCACCTCGTCTTCCCGTGACAACATGTCGGTCGTTTCGCTGGAGCTGGAGTGGGGGACCGACCGTGACGAGGCGGCCAACGACATACGCTCCTACATCGACATGATCAAGAGCAACCTTCCCGACGGTTGCTCGAGCCCTGTGATGTTCAAGCTCAATTCGAGCCTGATGCCGATTATCCAGTATTCCGTGACGGCGGAAGAAAGTTATCCCGGTCTGGAGAAGATTCTCAACGACGAGGTGGTCCCGCAGCTCAACCGCATCGAGGGCATCGGCTCCGTATCGGTGTCGGGTGCACCCGACCGCTATGTTTACATCGACATCGACCAGGCGAAACTCGACGCCTACAACCTGACCCTCGAGCAGGTAGCCAACGCCATCAGCGTCAACAACCTGAACCTGTCGAGCGGTGTGGTCAAGATGGACCGCCAGCAGTATCAGATGCAGGTACGCGGCGAATATGAGCAGAGCGCCGACATCGCCGACATCGTGGTTTCCACCACGATGGCCGGCAAGAAGGTCTTTGTCCGCGACCTGGCGCAGGTGCGCGATACGATCAAGGACCTCTCGCTCGACGAGAAGGTGGACAGCCGCGAGGCCGTCCGTCTGATGGTGGCCAAGAAATCGGGTTCCAACACCGTCCAGGTCTGCCGCGACGTGCGCAAGGAGCTCTCCCGCATCGAGAAGACCCTGCCTTCCGACGTGCATATCAAGATGATCTACGACTCTTCCGAAGAGATCGAGAACGCCATCGGTTCGCTGGAGGAATCCATCCTCTACGCCCTTCTCTTCGTGGTGCTGGTGGTCTTCTTCTTCCTCGGGAAATGGCGCGCCACGCTGATCATCGGCATCACGATCCCGATCGCATTGATTGTGGCTTTCGTGTATCTGCTGCTTACCGACAGTTCGCTCAACATCATCTCGCTTTCGGCCTTGACCGTGGCCATCGGTATGGTGGTGGACGACTCCATCGTGGTGCTGGAGAATATCACCAAGCACATCGACCGCGGTTCGTCGCCCCATGAGGCTTCCATCTACGCAACCAATGAGGTTTGGACTTCCGTCATTGCGACGACGCTCGTCATCGCAGCCGTATTCATCCCGCTGACGATGCTCACCGGCCTGGCCGGCATCCTGTTCAAGGAGCTGGGCTGGATCGTGACCATCGTGGTTTCGACCTCGACGCTGGCGGCCATCTCCCTGATCCCGATGCTCTGCTCGAAGCTCCTCAAGGCCCGGGAAGTGAGAATCGACGAGAACGGCCATCTGATCGAGGGGAAGGAAAAGAAGGGCTGGTACGACCGTATCGTGGTAGGATTCCTCGACAAGGTGGACAAGGCTTACGCCAACCTGCTTCGCTGGTGCCTGACCCATAAGCTGATAACCATCCTCATCGCGATCGCATTCTTCGTGGTTTCGCTGTTGCCGATGGTGATGGGCAAGATTGGTACGGAATTCATGCCCAGCAGCGACAACGGCCGTTTGAGCGTCACGGTGGAACTGCAGCGCGGCACCCGTATCGAAGAGACGGTAAAGACGGCCCGCGTCCTGGAAGAGCGCTTCCGTGAACTGGTTCCGGAAGTCCAGCGCATCTCTACTTCCGCCGGTTCGAACGACGAGAGTTCGGTCGGCGCCCTGTTCTCCTCGACCACCAACTACAAGATTTCGATGACGGTGGTGTGCAACAAGAAATACGAGCGTACCCGCACGATCGAAGAGATCGGCGAGGTTCTCCGTACGGAATTGGCCCAGTATCCTGAAATCATCGAGTATCAGGTCAATGCGTCCGGCGGTATGGGCGGCGGCGGCCGTTCCACCGTGGATGTGGAAATCTACGGCTATGACTTCGACGAGACCAATCTCTATGCGGAGGAAGTCCGCCAGGTCATCGTAAACAACGTGCCCGGCGCCCGCAACGTCCGCATCTCGCGCGACAAGGACCGTCCGGAACTCAAAGTCACTATCGACAAGGAGAAAGCCGCGATCCACGGCCTGAACACGGCCACCGTATCGCAGTACATCCGCAACCGCGTGACCGGTTTCACGGCAGGCTTCCTGAAGGAAGACGGCGATGAGTACAACATCGTGGTCCGCCTCAAGGAGGAAGACCGCAATTCGATCACCGACATCCAGGACCTCACAATCCCGACGGCGACCGGCGCCCGCATCAAGCTCAGCGAGATCGCGACCATCGAAGAATACTGGGCTCCGCAGACCATCGACCGCAAGAGCCGCCAGCGCTATGTCCGCGTCATCTCGATGCCGTATGAGACTTCGCTGGGCGAGCTGGCCGCAGCCATCCAGACGCAGATAGACCAGATCTCCCGTCCGTCGGGCATCTCGGTGGTACTGGCCGGTGACTTCGAAGACCAGCAGAAGACTTTCAAGGACATCTTCGCCCTGCTGCTGCTGATCATCCTTTTGGTCTATATCGTGATGGCTTCGCAGTTCGAATCGCTCAACAAACCGGCGGTCATCCTGCTCTCCATCCCGTTCGGCCTTTCGGGCGTGGTGCTGGCCCTCTGGCTCACGGGTACGTCGCTCGATATGATCGGCGCCCTGGGTGTGGTGATGCTGGTGGGTATCGTGGTCAAGAACGGTATCGTGCTGGTGGACTACATCAACCTGATGCGCGACCGCGGCCACGCGCTGAACGAGGCGATCGCCCTTTCGGGTGCCTCGCGTCTGCGCCCTGTGCTCATGACGGCCTTCACGACGCTGCTCGGTATGCTTCCGATGGCACTCAGCGGCGGTGAGGGTTCCGAAATGTGGCATCCGCTCGGCATCGTGGTGATCGGCGGTCTGCTGGTTTCGACCTTCGTCACGCTGATCGTCGTACCGGTAGTTTATGGCCTGATCTCCCGCAGCGGCGAGCGCAACAAGAAAGAGAAACGCCGCAAGGAATTTATCTTCATGAATTTGAATCCCGACCAGGAGGAAGCAAGATGAAAAGTGTCTTTATCGTATTCAACCAGGCTTTCACCTCCCGTGTGGAGTATATGTTGGAAGAATTGGGCATCAGAGGCTTTACGTTCTTTGAACAGGTCCAGGGCAGGGGATCCGTGGACGGGGAACCGCGCCGCGGCACCCATACCTGGCCCGAAATGAACTCGGCCGTGATAACGGTCATACCCGACGAAAAGGTGGATGAACTGCTCCTGACCGTGCGCAAACTCGACGCCCGCAACAAATCGGTCGGCGTGCGCGCGTTCGTATGGAATATCGAGCAGGCTGTCTGATTTTCGAAAAAAATGTTTATCTTTAACGCCTGAATCCTTTTTTTGATAAGAAAACTATGGCACAAGCATTAACCGATTCCAATTTCAGCGAACTCGTCGAGCAGGCGCAGATGCCTGTCGTCGTAGACTTCTGGGCCACCTGGTGCGGCCCCTGCCGCATGATCTCTCCCATCGTCGACAAGATGGCCGAGAAATATGAGGGCAAGGTAAACGTTGTCAAATGCAATGTCGATGAGAGCACGGATATCCCGATGAAGTTCGGCATCCGCAATATCCCGACGCTGCTCTTCTTCAAGGGCGGCGAGCTGGTCGACCGTGTCGTCGGCGCCGTCTCCCAGGCGGAGATCGAGAAGCACATTGAAAAAATTCTTTAAAACCTAATCGATATGAAAAAACTTTTCCTGCTGATCATCAGCGTTTTGTGCATCAGCACCCTCACTGCCAGCGCCGAAGGTCTGGTCATCAAGGGTGGTGCCAATTTTACGAACATCAAGAATATTGAGTCCAAGCCTTTCGGCTATCAGTTCGGCCTTGGATTCCAGACCGAGATTCCCGACGGCTTCGGCCTGACCTTCCAGCCGGAACTCGTCTATAAGGTCGTCGGTTTCGAATATGACCGGGAAACCCTCAGACGCGGTTATCTTGAAATCCCTATCAATGTCCAGCTCGGTTTCAACATCGGCAATACCGACAAGCTCCATCCGTTTGTCTTCGCGGGTCCCTACGTGGGCATCGGCGCCGGTGTCTTCGGCAACAAGGCGACGGCCGAATCCATCCGCAACGACCTGAAGAAGGTGGAATACGGTCTGGGTCTCGGTGTCGGTATCGACCTTTGGATCCTGCAGCTGACCGCCAAGTACAACTGGAACTTCGGCCGCATCGCCGATGCAACGGGTGTTCCTGAGTTGAGCGGTACGCCGCGTATCATCGAAATCTGTGTCGGCCTGAATTTCTAACGGTATGAAGAAGCTTTCTTTACTGCTTGTCAGCCTTCTCTGCATCAGTGTCATTTCGGCCGGTGCACAGGGTGTCATCATCAAGGGTGGCTACAACTACAGCAACGTTGATATCAATAAGAGCACCACGGTCTCCGATATCAAGAAGGGTAAATCCGGCTGGCAGATCGGCGTCGGTTATCAGTCCGAGACCTCGCACGGTTTTTCCATCCAGCCTGAAATCATCTACAAGGTCACCGGTTACCGGTTCTCCGACGTTCAGAACCTGAATCTCGGTTATGTGGAGGTTCCGGTGAACGTGCAGTGGGGTCCGGATCTGCTGATCGCCCGCCCGTTCATCTTCGCCGGTCCGTATGTGGGCCTGAAGGTTTCGAACCAGTTCCGGGGATCCGGCTGGGAAGATACGGATATGGATGCCATCCGCGACGGCCTCAAGAAGGCCGAGTGGGGTCTGGGCATCGGCCTGGGGATCCAGGTCTTCCGTTTCCAGATCACCGGCAAGTACAACTGGAATTTCGGCGCCATCGCTGATACGAAGCAGTTGCCGACCCTCGACGCTGCGCCCCGCACGTTTGAGATCTGCCTCGGCCTCAAGTTCTAGCCGACACCGTTGAAGGAAGTCCAACAGTTCCTGGGAAAGGCCTGGACTGACTTCCAGCGTTGTTTCGCCGAGAGTCTGGAGTCCGACATCCCCTTGCTCGACAAGGCCAACCAGTACCTGCTCGGGCACGGCGGCAAGAAACTTCGTCCTCTTTTCACGCTGCTCATTGCAAAAGCCCTCCGGGGCGATTGCAATGAGCGCGTTGTTCGTTGTGCCGCTGCTTCCGAGCTGTTGCACACGGCTACGTTGATGCACGACGACGTAGCCGACAATGCCCCGACCCGCCGGGGCGTCCCTACGATGATGACCGTCTATTCCCCGACTACGGCCGTCCTGCTGGGCGACTACTGGCTGTCGAAGGCGATGGACCTGATCATCGACCATCCTGACAAGCGGGTACTGCATGTCTTTTCCAAATGTCTGGCCGACCTGGCCAGCGGGGAAATGCTCCAACTGGAAAAAGCCGAAAAGGCCGATACCACCGAAGACGACTATCGCCGGATCATCTATTGCAAGACGACTTCGCTTTTCGAAGCCTGCATGGTGAGCGCCGCCTGTTCGGTCGAAGCTTCCGAAAAGGAGATCGAAAGATGCCGGATCTATGCCTGGCATATCGGACAGGCCTTCCAGATGCGTGACGATATGCTCGATTATTCCCCGGAACTCTCCATCGGCAAGCCTACCGGACAGGATATCCTTGAAAAGAAGATTACCCTTCCTCTTTTCGGGTTCTTCGAAAAAGCGCCCCGCTCCGTCGTGCGAGAAGTGCGTCGCCGGATGAAAAATCCTGATGCTGAGCTGGTTTCCGATGTGTTCGCCTGGGTACGCCAGTACGATGCGATGTCCTATGCGCGAGAGAAACTTGACGCGGAAATCCGGCAGGCGGTCGAAGTGCTTGCCGCGTTCCCCGCATCCCCATCCCGGGATTATCTTGAAAAAATGGCGGGCATGATCGCCATCAGGACCGTGTAAGGGTCTTGTAGGTCTGCTCGTAAGGCTCCTGGTCCCACTCGGGTTCGACCAGTGGCTTGTCGCCGCCCAGACGGAACGACAGATAGGTGATGGGGATCCCCTGTGCGAGGAAATTCTTTTCGTAGAAGGTTTGGATCGAGAGCAGGTCGTCGGCACGCCCCGTGCCGTAGATGTCTTCGCAAGCTTCGATCAGCGGCAGTCCGTTCTGCAGGACGGTCTCCCGGGTAAAATGGTGGAGGAGGCGGCTGTCGGTCTTCAGATGGATGATGCCGTCCGGTACGAGGATCCGCCGGTAGCTTTCCAGGAAGCGCGGATGGGTGAGCCGTTTGCGGGACTTGCGCTCCTGCGGGTCTGCGAAGGTGATCCAGATTTCGCTGATCTCTCCGGGTCCGAAGAGCGATTCGATGAATTCCACGCGGGTTCTCAGGAAGGCCACGTTGGCCATGGCATGGGTCGTGGCGTACTTGGCACCTTTCCAGAGCCGGGCGCCCTTGATATCGATGCCGATGTAGTTCTTTTCAGGGAAGCGTTCTCCCAGCGCTACGGTATATTCTCCCTTTCCGCAACCCAGTTCCAGCACGATGGGATGGTCGTTGCCGAACATATCGCGGTGCCAGTTCCCTTTCAGGGGATGGTCTTTGTGCAGCACTTCCTCCGTGGTAGGCTGCACCAGGCAGGAGAAGGTCTCGTTCTCCCGGAATTTTCTCAGTTTGCCTTTTCCCATGTCTTGGCTTGGTATGAAAAACCGACGCCCGAAAGGGCTTCGAGCCGGGCAGGGTCGGAAGGGGTGATGCGGACCGTCCAGGTCCCGGCAGGATGGCCGCCTGTGCGGATTTCGCGCCAGGGCCATTCATAGTCGGTCACCGAACCGGCCCCGAGACTGATCCGTACGCCGGGTTCCTCCGTCAGCGGGAAGGTGTGCCTTTCGATGGAGGTCTGCCCGTCGGGCGGTGTGAGGTGGATATCGAATTCGAGGGTTTTCTCCGGAATCCGGCTGGCAACGATCCGGGCTGCCAGGGTTGTCGTGAACACGGCGGCCGAGTCTTCGGATTCCATCTCGAAGACGAAGGTGCCGCCATTTCCGCGGGCGGTTTCGGTGGAGATGAAACGGTGGTCTCCCTGCGGCCGGCTGCAGGCGGCCGTCAACAGCAGGACAAGCAGGGGAATGAGACTATTTCTGCGCACCATTGTCCCCATTGGCCGGTCCGGCCTTTTCTGCTTTCTTTTTGCCGTTGCCGCCCCGGTTGCCACCGCCGCCTTCTTTCTTCCGTCCGTTGTTCTTTTTCCGGTTGTTGTTGCGCCGTTTCTTCTGTTCGTCGAAGCGGGTGATGCTGTCGTCGCCCACGGCACTGATGAATTCGGTCTGTTTGACGTCAGGACCGCTGTTCTGCAGCGAAGCGGACTTGATGCCCTTGCGGTTCTCCGCAAGGATTTCCCGGACCCGTTCGGCGGGGAGGGGATATAGGTTGGACAGGCTTCCCTGCTCGTAGGAGAAGAAGAGGATACCGCGCAGGATGTCGGTCTTCATAAGCCAGGCCGGTCCGTCTTCCAATTCGATGGGGCCGTGGACCTCGGGCAGCTGCCGCTGGGCGTCCACATAGGTCGAGACTTCGTAGTTGATACAGCACTTGAGTTTGCTGCACTGTCCGGCCAGTTTCTGGGGGTTGAGCGACAGATCCTGGCAACGGGCTGCCTGCGTGGTGATCGACTGGAAGTCAGACATGTAGTTGGAACAGCAAAGAGCGCGGCCGCAGACACCGAGGCCGCCGATCAGGCCGGCCTCCTGACGTGCGCCGATCTGTTTCATTTCCACGCGGATATGGAATTCTTCAGCGAAATCCTTGATCAACTGGCGGAAGTCCACGCGTGCATCGGCGATATAGTAGAAGATGGCCTTGGTGCCGTCGCCCTGGAACTCTACGTCGCCGATCTTCATGTCCAGGCCCAGGCGGGCTGCCAGCTGGCGGGCGCGGATCATGGTCTTGTGCTCGCGGGAAATGGCTTCCTGCCAGCGCTCGATGTCGAGGATCTTGGCCTTGCGGTAGATGCGCCGGAATTCGTAGGTGTCGGGGTCGATGTGGTGGCGGTCCAGCTGTTCGAGCACGACCGGTCCTTCGAGGGTCACGATGCCCAGGTCGTGTCCGTTCTGCGCTTCCACGACCACCAGGTCGCCTTTCTTGATGATCTGGCCCGAGGTGTTGCGGAAGAAGATCTTGCGGGTATTCTTGAAACGGACTTCGAACAGGTCGCTGTAGCGCTTCTGGGAGATGCCCTCCATCCAGTTGTAGGAACTGAGCTTGCAGCACCGGGGATTGTAGCGGACCTTCAGTTCGCCGATAGGCGTACGCTCCACGTCGCAACCGCGGGAGCAGTCATATTGCTTGGATCCTTTTTCTTTGATCACAATGTCTTCCATATACTTATAATGCCAATAACATCCGGTTGCCCAGGTCGCAGAAGACCAGTTTGGGGTTGACGTTCGCGCCGATGGAGGAGAGGGCCGCATCGAGGTTCGCAAAAGCCTTTTCGTAGAACGAAGGCTTGATACGGCCGGCAAACGAACGCACCGTGGCCTCTTCCTGTTCCGAAAGGTCGGCCAGACCGTCGAGCCCATTGGCAACCAGGTAGATTTTTCTCAGATAATTTTCCATATACAGGCACCATTCGCGCTGCTTCTCGCGTCCCAGGTCGGCGAGCATTTCCCACTGGGGGAACAGATCGATGATGCGTTTGGCCAGGCCGGCCTCCAGGATCGACTTGGCAATCTCCCGGAAATCGGCGTTGTCCTGGCCGGCCCCTTCGATGGAGCGGCGCTGTTCGCGGGTAAGCGGTTGCAGGGCGATGGCCTGGCAACGCGAACGGATGGTCGGCAGCAGCCGTTCGGGATTGTGCGAAACCAGCAGGAACAGCGTGCCGAGCGGGGGCTCTTCCAGCAGTTTGAGCAGTTTGTTGGCTGCATCGAGGTTCATCTTTTCCGGGAGATAGATGATCATCGTCTTCCAGCTGCCTTCCGCGGCCCGGAGCGACAGTTTCTCGAAGATGCGCCGGGCCTCGTTCACGCTGATCAGGCCGCTCTTGTTCTCAATCCCGATCGCGTCGTACAGCATCTGCTCGGTGAAGTAAGGGTTGGCCAGGGCCAGTTCCTTGAAAGGCGCCAGGAAATAGTCGGAAACAGGTCCCTTCTTCTCGCTTTCCGACAGGAAATTGCTGCTGCTCACAGGGAATACGAAGTGCAGGTCGGGATGGATCAGTTTCTGGTACTTGTGGCAGGAAGGACACACGCCGCACGAATCCTCCGGACCCTGCTCGCGGCAGTTCACGTACTGAGCGAGCGCCAGAGCGAAGGCAAACGCACCGCCGCCATTCTCCTCCGTCAGGAGGATGGCGTGTCCCAGCCGCCCGGATCGGACCATCCGGACCAGCTGCTCCTTGAGCGCATCATTCCCTATGATTTCCGAAAAGCGCATAATCGTACAAAGTTATACAATTTTTTTTCCCTTGCGCCCGCCCCGGGCACAAATGCAGGTAAAAACGTGCCCCGACCGGCGGATTACCTCAGTCGGGGCGCAGATCAGGCGTTTTTTGTGCCCGAAGTCCAGGCTTCGGGGCGTCAGGCCTCGTCGGCCGGTTCTGTGGGATCAGCGGGTTCGGCGTTCCTGGCGTTTTCGAGAATCATCTGGGCGGATTCCAGGTCGTAGTCGTTGACCAGAAGCTGGACGCCGTGCTTGCCCAGCAGGACGCCCGGATAGGGCGAGTTGACATTCGAGACCATCGCGTCGATCCCTTCGCTTTCGAGAAGGCCTTTCGCGATTTCGGCCTCATACTCATAGATGTACTCTGCAACGATTTTCAGCATGGCGGACTCCTCCTGTTTTATGCGTTTTCCTGTTCACGGTTTTCCTGCCGGATCTGATAGTTGACCAGGCTCAGGATACGGAGCAGGTCTTTCCGGTAGCCTTCCACGATGACCGGGTTGTCACTGGTCAGGAAGGTGACGCGGTCTTCATACATGCGGGTCAGGCGCGCGTAGCCGCTGTTCTTAATATAGGTAACGCAGCCGGGTTCCCGCTTTTCCGGTACATACTCCAACTTTTTCATCACCTCATCGACCGTTTCGGCATATTTTGTGAAGTCACCGTTCAGGTAGAGCTGCCGCTTTTGGAAGCTCAGCGCCGGATAGATGGCGGCCACTGCGACGAAGAAGATGGCGATCTTGGGAAGCGAGCCTTCCCGGAACAGGTCCACGAAGGAAAGGCCTGCCGCTTTCTGGCTGGAGAAGAGATAGATGATGCCGACCATCAGGAAGAAGATGATGGCGAAGTATACGATGTATTTGAGGGCGCGGATCAGGTAACGCATGGCATGTAATTGTTAATCTTCACAAAATTAACTATTTTTGCAGAACTAACAGGTAAAAAAGTATAGTTATGGAAGAACTTGATGAAGAAATGATCCAGTTTGAGAAGGATCATCCGAGCAAGAAACCCGGAACGGGAGGCAGCGGCAACGGAGGAGCCATGCGCATCCTTTCCATTGCACTGGGAGCAGTCGCCGTAGCTCTACTGGCCGCGCTCCTCGTCATGATGAGCAAGAAGAACGCCCTCGTGAAGGACCTCAACATCGACAAGCAGAACCTCACCAACGAACTGATCGCGCTGCAGGGCGACTATGAAGCTCTGAGCACCACCAACGCCGCCATCAACGACTCGCTCAACGTCGAGAAGGAGAAGGTCGGACAGCTGATCGAGCGTCTCCAGAAGACCGAGGCTACCAACCGCGCCAAGATCCGCGAATACGAGAAGGAGCTCGGAACGCTCCGCTCCATCATGAAGGGATACATCAAGCAGATCGACTCCCTCAATACGTTGAACATCTCCCTGCGCAACGAAGCGACCGCAGCCCGCAAGGAGGCCCAGGAAAGCAAACGGCAGTATGAAGACCTGCGAACCACCACCGAACAGCTGTCTCAGAAAGCTTCGGCCGGCGCCGTGGTCAAGGGCCGTGGCTTCAACCTGGTGGCCATCAACGAATCGAACAAGGTGACCGACCGCAGCAGCCGGGCCCGCAAGCTGCGTGCCTGCCTGAGCCTGATCGAGAACTCGATTGCCGAGCGCGGTTACCGCACGGTCTATATCCGCGTGAAGGGTCCCGACGGCGTCCTGATGACCGACGACAGCGGCAAGGTCTTCACCTGCGGCGGCGAGCAGATGATCTACTCGGCCTCCCGCGAGGTGGACTATCAGGGCGACGAGGTCGAAATCTGCATCTACTTTGCCAATTCCCAGGGATTTGAGAAGGGCAAGTACACCGTCGACCTGTACACCGACGAGACCAGGCTCGGAACGGCCGAGATGATCTTGAAATAGGCCATGGCCGGCCTCTACGTCCACTTCCCCTTCTGCGCTTCGAAATGCATCTACTGCGACTTCTACGCGCGAGTGAGACGGGATTGGAACCCTTACGTGGAGGCCCTCCTGCGTGAGCTCTCCGAGCGGAGAGAATTCCTCAAAGGCGTCCCCCCGACGACACTCTACTTCGGCGGGGGGACGCCTTCCCTTTTGCCCGCTGCGCAGTTGCAGCGGGTCGCCGATGCTGTCCGTGCAACCTTTTGCCTGACGGACTTTGAAGAATTCACCGTCGAGGTCAATCCCGACGACATCACGCCTGAAAAGGCTGCCGCCCTGCGGACAGCCGGTGCAAACCGCATCAGCATGGGCGTGCAGTCGTTCTGCGACGAGCATCTGCGCTGGATGCGGCGGCGCCATACGGCCGAAGAGGCCGTGGCGGCGTTCGCCTTCCTTCGGGAGGCGGGATTCGACAACCTGTCACTCGACTTGATCTTCGGCTTCACGGGGCTCTCCGACGCGCAGTGGGCCCATAATATCGACCAGGCGCTCGGACTCCATCCGGAACACATCTCCTGTTATCAGATGACAGGCCGCTATGCGGATCCGGATGAAGAGCACTGCCGGCGCCAGTACGGCATGCTGCAGCAGCGGCTCGTGGCGGCCGGATATAGCCAATACGAAGTGTCCAACTATGCCCTTCCCGGCCGGGAATCACGGCACAACAGCGCCTATTGGGCCCGGGAACCGTATCTGGGGCTCGGGGCAGGCGCCCATTCCTTCGACGGGAACCGTCTGCGGCAATGGAATACGCCCGACATCGACGCCTATCTGGCTTCGAGGCCGTTTGGGAGCGAACAGCTCTCAGACCGCGAAATCCTGGAAGAAACCCTCATGCTTTCACTCAGGACCTGCCGTGGGCTCGACCTTTCTTCCCTCCCGCCGGAGGGGCGCAGCGTCCTTAAAAGAACGACCCTGGAGGAACTCTCCAGGGCCGGTAAACTGGTACTTGAATCCGACAGGATCCGGATTCCGGACGAAGAACTCTTCGTCTCGGACTGGATCATCAGCCGGCTATTCCCGGAATATACGGCGTAAGGCCGCAGAAACCGTTGGCCTTGCAGAAAGCGAAGATGGCCACGACGGCGAAGCCCAGCATCAGCAGGGTCACATAGATGCCCGTGATCCATTTCCAGCGTTTCATCCAGATGTTGTTGTTCCAGCCGATGGTCTGGAGGGCGCTCCAGAAGCCGTGGGTGAGGTGGAACCACAGGGCGACGAACCAGATCAGATAGAGGCAGAGCATCCACCAGTTTCCGAAGACCTGACCCATCAGCTGGTAGGGATCGGCTTCCGCGCCGCCCAGCCAGTTCTGCAGCTGCATCCTGGACCAGAACTGACCCAGGTGGAGGAAGATGAAGCAGAGAACGATGATGCCGAGGACAAACATATTGCGGGAAGACCAGGAGTCCGTCTTGGCCTTGTTGGGGATCTCATAGCGCTGCTCACCACGGGCCTTGCGGTTGCCGATGGTCAGGATGAAGGCATACACGATGTGGACGATGAAGAAGGCTGCCAGGATGGGGACCACCACGTTAACCCAGCCCATGGACAGAATCTCGCAGATCGTACCGTAAACCACGCTGTCGGGATCGAACACGTAGGTCAGGTTCATCACCATATGGAAGGTGAGGAAGAGGATGAGGCAGAGGCCGCTGACACTCATGATCAGCTTCTTGCCGATGGATGACTTGAATATGCTTGCCATAATTGATTGTTTATTTGTTTCGCATTAATTATGCAAAGATAATCCGAAACTTGATAAAATCATAATAAATGGCTATTTTTGTTTCATGAAATACGACAGAATACTACTCAAACTCAGTGGCGAGGCGATCGGCGGCAAAGACGGCGTGGGCCTCGACGAAAACGTGATGGCCACCTATGCAAAGCAGATCGCGGCCGTCGTAAAGAAAGGCACCCAGGTAGCGATCGTCATCGGTGGCGGCAACATCTTCCGCGGCCTGAGCGGCACCCAGCGCGGGTTCGACCGCGTCCGCGGCGACCAGATGGGCATGCTGGCCACGGTGATCAACAGCATCGGCCTCTCCCTGTCGCTGCGCAACGCCGGCCTCGACGCCGAAGTATTCACTTCCACCCCGATGCGCCCGATGGCCAAATACTATATGCGCGACGAAGTGGACGCCTATATGAAACAAGGCGGCGTAGCCTTGATCGCCGGCGGAACGGGCAACCCGTTCTTCACCACCGACTCAGCCGCGGCCTTGCGCGCCTGCGAACTTCGTTGCGGCGCATTGCTGAAAGGCACGAAAGTTGACGGGGTCTACGACGCCGATCCGGTGAAGCATCCCGAAGCCAGGCGCTACGAGACCCTCACCTTCGACAAGGCCATCGCCGACAACCTCAAGGTCATGGACCAGACGGCCTTCACGCTCTGCAAGGAGAACGGCATGCCGATCATCGTCTTCAACATGAACGACGAAGGCACGCTCGAGAAGGTGGTCGAAGGCACGGGACGCTGCACCGTATTGAGCAACGAATAAAAAAGATACGACAATGATTGAGAAAGCCAAAGCCGTGATTGACGCCGCCCGGGAAAAGATGCAGGGCGCTGTCACCTATCTGGACGAAGACTTGAAGACCTACCGGGCCGGCAAGGCCAACCCGGCCATCTTCAACAACGTCATGGTCAACTACTACGGTACGATGACCCCCATCCCGCAGGTCGCCAGCATCAGCACGCCCGACGCAAAGACGATGCTCATCCAGCCCTGGGACCGCAATCTCCTCCACACCGTGGAGAAAGCCATCATGGACGCCAACCTGGGGTTCACCCCCCAGAACAACGGCGAGATGATCCGCATCAATGTCCCCGCCCTCACGGAGGAACGGCGTAAGGAACTCGTGAAAAAGGCCCGCACAGCCGGCGAAAGTACCAAGGTCGGTGTCCGCAACGCCCGTCGCGACGCCATCGAGAGCCTGAAGAAACTCCAGAAGGAAGGACTTCCCGAAGACACTGAGAAAGACTTCGAAGACGAAGTCCAGAAACTCACCGACTCCTTCATCAAGAAAGTCGACGAAATCCTCGTCGCCAAGGAAAAGGAGATGATGACGGTCTAGACCGTCCCATCCGGCATACCCCGCGGGCACAAAACCCGCGTGATCTGTGCCCCGACTGCGGTAATCCGCCGGTCGGGGCACGTTTTTGCCTGCATTTGTGCCCAGGGCGGAGGGGGTCGGACGGCTAGTCGAGGTGGAGGGCGGCGGCCACTTCGCAGAGTTCGGTGTAGAAGGCTTCGCCGTAGGCGGCGATGAGGGGTTCCCGGAGGAATTTGTAGACGGGGACCTTTTCTTTGCGGCCTTTTTCGAAGGCGCATTTGCAGATGTCCCAGCGGTGGAGGTTGAGAGCTGTCAAGCCGTTGCGCAAGACGCTCGCGCGGATGGGATAGAGCCGGCAGGAGATGGGTTTGACGAAGGAGCAGCGGCCTGCGCAGTGCGCGCGTTCGATGGCGCAGAAACAGCCGGCGTCTTCAAAGCAGGTGTACGCACATTCCTCGCCGCCGTGGAGCAGCGGCGTCACGAGGTCGCCGTCGGCGTCCACTTCGAAAAAGCCGGTCTCCCGGATCTTTTCCTTTCCTGCGGAACTCATCCAGCCGCTGTACTGGGGATAGTGCCGCTCCAGTTCTTCCGTTTCTTCTTCCAGCAGCGGGGCGCCGCTGTCGCCGATGATGCAGCAGGCGCCGCGGCAGACCGCGTAATCGCAGCAGAAGTACTCCGTGAGCACTTCCGAGGAGACCAGGATATCCCCGATTTGGACGATAGAAGGCACGTTCATGACAAAAAGTTTTGCAAAATTAAGCAATAGTTGATAATTTTGGCAGCCTTTATGCATATAGGCAACAACAATGGAAATAAAACCCAAAACATATAAACGATGAAAAAGATTTTTGCAACCCTCATTGTCGTCCTCTGCACGCTGGGCATCGCTTCAGCGCAGGACATGGAAAAAGCCACCGAGCTTTACAACAATGCTGCTGCTGCCATCGACAACAACAAGGCAGAAGCCATCACCCTTTTCGAGCAGGCGCTTGAAATGGCTGGGAAACTCGGAGACGAAGGAGCTGAAATCGTGACGCAGTGCAAAGGCATCATTCCGAAACTCTATATGTCCGTGGGCAAGGAATTGGTGAACGAGAAGAATCTCGACGATGCTGTGGCCCGCTTCAAGAAGGCCATCGAGCTCGGCGAGGCTTACGGTGATGCCGAAGTGGTGGAAGAAGCTAAATCCCTCATCCCCCAGATCCTGATGGCCGATGCCAATCAGGCACTCAACGCCAAGGACTACGCAGCCGCCGTTGACGGCTATCAGAAAGTGATCGACGCCGATCCGACCAATGGTCAGGCTCATCTGCGCAAAGGCCAGGCCCTTTCCGCACAGGGCAAGGTGGACGATGCCATCAAGTCGTTCGAACTGGCTTCCGAGAACGGTCAGGAAGAAGCCGCTGCCAAGCAGCTCTCGAACATCTATGTGAAGAAAGCCGTCGCCTGCCAGAAGGCCAAGGACAACAAGGGTATGCTCGAAAACGCCCAGAAGTCGACCCAGTATGTGGACAACGCCAACGCCCAGAAGCTCATCGGCCTTTCCGCCAAGGAGCTCAAGCAGTTCAAGGTGGCTGCCGAAGCTTTCGAAGCCTATCTGTCGATGAACCCCAAGGCCGCTGAGAAAGAACCTCAGATCATCTACTACCTCGGCGACTGCCTCGTCAAGACCGGTGACAACGCCAAGGCCTGCGGTTACTTCAAGAGCATCGCACAGGATGCGAAGTTGGGTGAAGCAGCTCGCTACCAGATTACCCAGCTCAAATGCAACTAAGCCTTGAGCTTCTCGCACCTGCGAGAAATGCGGATATCGGCATCGCAGCGATCGACTGTGGTGCCGATGCCGTTTATATCGCAGGACCCTCGTTCGGCGCAAGGGCCGCAGCGGGCAATCCGGTCGATGAAATCGCCCGGCTCTGCCGCTACGCGCACCGCTACGGCGCGCGGATCCACTCGACCGTCAACACGCTGCTGCAAGTCGATGAACGTGAGCCGGCCCGCAAGTTGATGTGGGAACTTTATGAGGCTGGTGTGGACGTATTCCTCGTCCAGGACCTGAACCTGCTTGCGCTGGATCTCCCTCCCGTTGAACTGCACGCTTCCACGCAGACGGCCATCCGCACGCCCGAACGGGCCAAAGCGCTGGCTGGCCTGGGCTTTTCGCGGCTTGTCCTCGAACGCCAGCTTACGCTCGACCAGGTTCGCGCCATCCGCGCCGCCGTCCCCGACACCTGCCTGCTGGAGTTCTTTATCCACGGTGCGCTCTGCGTGGGCTACAGCGGGCAGTGCTACCTGAGCCAGTATCTGACGGGTCGCAGTGCCAACCGCGGCGCCTGCGCGCAGCCCTGCCGTTCCCGCTACGACCTGGTGGACGCTGACGGCAAGGTGCTCGTGCACGACCATACGCTCCTTTCCCCCAAGGACCTTCGTTTCGACCGGCTGCTTCCCGACCTGGTGGCGGCAGGTATCCGCTCCTTCAAGATCGAGGGGCGGCTCAAGAATGCCGCTTATGTCAAGAATGTCGTGCGCTATTACCGCGACGTGATCGACCGCTTCATCGAAGAGAATCCGGCCTATTGCAAGGCTTCTTCGGGGAGGCTGGAAGGTGGTTTCACGCCCGATCCCGGAAAGACGTTCACGCGTGGCTGGACAGAAGCGTTCCTGCAGGGAAGGCAGGAGCGGCTTGCCAGTGAAGATGCCGCCAAGGCACTGGGAGAACCTATCGGGGAAATCCTGTCAGTCAAGGGTCGTGACGTCGTTTTGAAGACCGACAAGATGCTCGTCAACGGCGATGGCCTCTCTTTCGTTGGCCGCAGCGACGATGTGACGGGTGCCCGGGCCGAAGTGGTGCAAGGAAACCGCGTTACGCTGCGTGACACGGCAGGCCTTCTTCCCGGCATGCGGGTGTATCGCAATCTGGACGTCCGTTTCGAAAAGGAACTGGAGAAGGACATGCCGGTCCGTATCATCGACGTGGCTGTCTCCTGGCAGTCGCAGGATGGCCGGACCAGGGTCAGCGCCCGCACGGAGGATGGTTTTTCCGTTGAAAAGGTTTTTCCGGACGATGCACCTGCGGCGGAGAAGCCGGAGGCTGCCCGCGAATCGATCCGCCGTCAACTGGACAAGCGGACAGGCCCTTTTGCGTTCCATGTCGAAGACCTGGCCGTCGATGTCGTCCGCTTCTATCCGGCCGCCGCGCTCAACGGCATCCGCCGCGAGCTGGCCGCCGCCCTCCAGGAAAAACTGGAAACCCGCCCGCGGCACGAAGTTCCCCATACACCGCAGCCTGACGCAGCTGCGCTGAACCGCTCCACACTCGACCTTCCGAAAGAACTGTTGCGCAGCCGCTACTGCATCAAGTGGGAGCTGGGACTCTGCACGAGATTCCCGGTCAAGCCGGGAATGACGGAAGGGGTCAAGCCGGGAAGGCTGAAGGAGCCGCTGTATCTGGTCAACCAGAAAAACAAACTCCGGCTGGCGTTCGATTGCGCCCGCTGCGAGATGGCAGTTTTGCCCGCAGCGGACCGGTAGCTATCGTTTGAGGTGCCGCAGGAATTCTTCCGACATCCTGAGGAAACCCAGGTCGGTCTGGTGGCAGCCGTCGACGGCGCCTTCGCCGTCAGGCCCCGTAAGATTGTCGGCCGGGATGTAGCGGAAATTGTCGTAGCCTTCTTTCCGTAGTTTCAGGTAGATTTCGTGCCAGTAGGCGTTCTTTTCCGCGATCTGGTCGTGAACCGGTTTGTTGACCAGTGCGTGGGAGAACCAGATGTGTTCCACCATATAGATCGGCGCTTCGGGCCGTTTCTTGGCCAGGTAGGTCAGGAAGTACCATGCGCTGTCCTGCATCACCTTGAGCGTGCAGTTCTCCAGGCAGTCGATGACGTACTGGTCGGCGTCGATGCGCGCCACCATTTCGGCAAGTGCCTTGTCCATCCGGGCATTGCCGCTGAAACCCAGGTTGACGCACTCTTTCTGCAAGGCGCGGCTGATGATGGAGGTATAGACCATGCCCGGACGCGAGGCGCACCCGCCCTGGGTGATGCTCGTGCCGTAGAACACGATGGGTTTCTCCTTGCCCTTGACCAGCACCTCGCGGTGCGGCATGCCGACCTTGGCTCCCTGCGTGACGCCGATCTCGACCTTCGTTACGCCGTCGTAGAGCGGCAGGTAGGCCATATAGTCGTGGTCCTTGCCGTCCATGCCGCTGACCACGATCTGCGTCTTGGTGGTGTCCTTTCCGTTGGGGATGGCCGTGCCGACAAACTGCCAGTGATCGTTCTCATCGAGCTGGTAGAGGTCGATGCCCCGGATGCCCGTGCCGGCCATGTGGTGCATGATGAAATAGTTGAGCAAAGTCCAGCGGATGCCTATGGTACGGCTGTCACTCGAGAAGCGGATGGCCAGACCGGCCGAATTCTGTCCGAGTTCCCAGACCGCCTTGCGGGTGTAGGGCTTCATGTCTGCCGGCAGACGCGAATAGGTCAGTTCCGTGTTGTCGTAGCCCTGATTGATCAGCATCAGGCTGCGGGCGTCGACGTACTTGAGTTCCGATGCCTTCTGGGCGAAGGCGGTGGCCGGGAGCAGCAAGGCAATCACCGGCAGGATGAGCAGGATTCGTTTCATGACAAGGTTCTCCATTCGATTTCTATGCCCCGGCGCTCCATGCCGCGGAACCACGTCATCTGCCGCTTGGCGAACTGGTGGATGGCGGTCTGGAGTCGGGAGACCATCTCCTCGTAACCGAGGGAGCCGGTCAGGTAGAGGGTGACGTATTTGTATTCGAGACCGTAATACAGCAGGTCTTCGGGTGTGAGGCCGCTTGCGAGCAGGCCGCGCACCTCTTCGACGAGGCCTTCGTCGAGACGGGCGCGGAGCCGCCGGTCGATGCGCGCGTTGCGTTCTTCCCGTGAGACGGCGATACCGATGTACTTCGTATGCTTGGGCAGGAAGGCCGTCCGGGTGACGGGATGGGACTCCTGCCACAGGGCGATTTCCAGGGCGCGGATCAGGCGTTGGCGCGTGTCGTAGTCCGTCGTGTTGTGCGGCGTGCGCAGCGCTTCGTAGCGCGCGATGAGTGCTTCGGTTGGAAGTTTGTCCAGCTCCGCGCGCAGTTGCGGGTCGGGCGGGACGTCGGGGAGATCGTAGCCGCAGGTGGCAGCCTCGATGTAGAGACCGCTGCCGCCGCAGAGGATCGGCGTCCGTCCCCGCTCCACGATGTCGCGGTAGGTCCGTTCGAAGTCGTGCTGGTATTGGAAGATGTTGTACCGGGCGCCGGCATCCACGATGTCGATCAGGTGGTAGGGGATTTCTCCGTATTCGGCCAGGTCTTTGCCCGTGCCGATATCCATGCCGCGATATACCTGCCGCGAGTCGCCGGAGAGGATTTCCCCGCCGAGTTCCCGGGCCAGCTGCACCGCGTAGCGGGTCTTGCCGGAGGCGGTGGGGCCGAGGACGCAGATCAGGTCGTATCCTTCCGTCATCAGTCTTCGGTGTCGGTATCGGTGTCGGGAAGCTGGATTTCCTTGAAACGCTTGGCGCGCTGTTTCCAACGTTCGCGGGCGAACTGCTGCATGTCGCTCGCTTCGTCGTTCTCGTCGATGATCTCCAGGCCCAGGATCGTCTCGATGATGTCCTCGAGCGTCAGGATGCCCTGGAAGCAGCCGTATTCGTCGATGATCAGGCCGATCTGTTCTTTCTTGGCCAGCAGCGTATCCCAGATGTCGGCGATGGACTGTTCCTCGTTGAAGAAGGTGATGTCGCGCTTGATTTCGCTCAGTCGCATGTCGAACTTGTCTTCGGCCAGGTATTCGAGCGCCTCGCTGCGCAGGATGTATCCGGTGATGTATTCGGGGCTTTCGCTATAGACGGGGATGCGGGAGTAGTGCTCAAAGTCCTTGTCTTTGTAGAAGTTCTTGAGCGACATGTTCTCAGAAGCGGTCTGGCAGACCACGCGCGGGGTCATCACGTCGTAGGCTTTCACGTTGTCGAGCTTGATGACGTTCTGGATGATGCGGTTCTCGTCTTTGTCGATCACGCCTTCCTCTTCGCCGACATTGGCCATGGCCGAGACTTCCTCGCGGCTCACCGAAGCTTCGTCGTCGTCTTTCTGGAAGATGCGGGTGATCAGTTCGATGAGGATGACGATCGGGTACATGATCACGATCAGGCCCCGGAGCATCTGCGTGGTGAAGCCCATCAGCTTGCGGTAGTAGGACGTGCCGATGGTCTTGGGGATGATTTCCGAGAAGATGAGGATCAGCAGCGTGGTGATGGCCGACATCCAGCCGAAGAGCTCGGAGCCGCCGATGGCGGAAGCCTGCCTGCCCACGCCTGCCGCACCTATGGTGTTGGCGATGGTGTTGAGGGCCAGGATGGCAGCCAGCGGCCGGGCACTTTCCTCTTTGTACTGCATGAAGCGGGTGGCGGGCTTATACCCTTCCTCTTCCCGCATCGTGATGTAGGAGATGGGCGTGGACATGAGCACCGACTCGAGGATCGAGCAGAGGAAAGAGATACCCATGGCACCCAGCAGGAAGAGCAGAAGAATGGTGATCGGCGACATTATCGAGTTTTTCTAGTCAAAGTTCCGTTGTCGGAGATGTCCAGGCCGCATTGACCCCGGAAATCGGTCTCGGAGAGGCTGCGCATGTGCTGCGCTACCTTGTCGGTGGGGTCGAGCCGGGGTCCGGTGCCCTGGGTCTGGATGAAGGAGTGGATGCGTCCTTCCACGAAGCGTCCCGTCCGGTCGATCCTGACCACCAGCACGGGGGCGTAGCCATTGACGCCGGAGAGGTTGACGCCGAAAGTCGTGCAGAAGTTGCCCAGCGAGTAGGCTACGATGCGGTCCTTGTAGCACTCGACCGCCCGGGTCACGTGGGGACCGTGGCCGAAGACCACGTCTGCGCCCAGGTCGATGCAGTGGTGCGCGAAAGCGCGCAGGTTGCCGCGGTTCTCGCCCAGATAGGTCTCGGGGCCGTCGGGCAGGTGGGAGTATTTCGAGCCTTCCGCTCCGCCGTGGAAGGTTACCACTAGGATGTCACACTGCGGGCGGAGCGCCGTGACGATACGCGTGACGGCGGCCGTGTCGGTGTGTTTGAGCGTATAGGAGTTGTGGCCGAACGAGCAGATGCCGTAGCGTATGCCGTCCCTTTCGACGACGGTGCTCTCGCAGTCGGGCAGTCCGCTGTAGCTGATGCCCTCTTTCTCAAGGAGTTCACGGGTCCGGTCCAGGCCGAAGCTGCCGAAGTCGTTGGTGTGGTTGTTGGCCAGGTTGAGGTAGTCGAATCCCGCATCGGTCAGCAGGTGGGCATACCGTTCGGGCATACGGAAAGCGTAGTTGTTGGCGTTGGCGGTGTTCTTGGTGCAGACGCCGCCTTCGCAGATGACGCCTTCAAGGTTACCGGCTGCAAAGTCGGCGTCCAGGAACAGTTGCTTGACATCGGAAAAGATATCCCGGCCCTCATTTTCCGGGAGCCGGACGGTGGGATAGGTGGTGCCCATCATGATGTCGCCGCAAAGGGCGAGCGTCAGCAGCGAGTCAGGCGCCTGGGCGCGGGCCTGCAGGGAAAGCAGAGCCAGCAGGAGGAGGAATGACAAACGTTTCATCGCTTGACCTTTTTCTTCTGCGCTTCTTTGATCTGCGCCTCGCGCTGTTCTTTCGGGAGCGGTCGGTAGTTCGTCTTCTCAGGTTCGATGCGTTTGGCCGGAATCTTCTTCTTATAGGCATAGACCAGCAGCGCGATGCCCGCCAGGATGAACGGGATGCTCAGCCATTGGCCCATGTCGAGGACCATGTTCTCTTCGAAACCGACCTGCGGTTCCTTGATGAACTCGATCAGGAAGCGCATGCCGAAACAGCCGATGAAGAACACGCCGAAGAACCAGCCGCGGTAGCGTTTCTCAAGCCGGTGGTTGTAGTTCCACAGCAGGAAGAAACCCAGCAGCAGGTAGGAGAGCGCCTCGTAGATCTGGGTCGGATGCTTGGGCATCGTTTCGCCGCGGCGCTCGAAGATGAAGCCCCAGGGGAGATCGGTCACGTCGCCGTAGATCTCGGAATTGAAGAGGTTGCCCAGGCGGATGAAGCAGCCGGCGAAGGCGACCGTGATGACCAGCCGGTCGAAGAGCCAGAGCATGTCGAACCCGTTTTTCTTTCCATAGCGGTGGACGTACCACCACACGGCCAGCATTACGCCGATGGCGCCGCCGTGCGATGCCAGACCGCCTTTCCAGGGCTTGAAGATCTCGACCCAGTGTTCGCTGCTCAGATAGTAGGAGGGCTCGTAGAAGAGGCAATGGCCGAGCCGGGCACCCACGATGGTACCGATCAGCAGTGCGTAGAGCAGCGGCTCGAGGAGTTTGGTGTCAACGCCCTCTCGCTTGTAGAAGCGCTCGAAGAGCCAGTAGCCCAGCGGAAAACCCGCCACGAAGAGGATCGAATACCAGCGTAGCGTAAGGGGTCCGATCTTGAAGATGACCGGATCGACGTTCCAGACGATGGAAAGGAAATCTATCATAAGGAGTTATCTTTTTAATCGTGAAAATACGCTCAGGGGAAGGGCCTTGCCGGCGCGGTCGCGGAGCACGAGTTCCCCGTAGTCCAGGCTTGCGAACTTTGTGCCGAAAGCACGGCGGACCAGCGTGTCGGCCAGCACGGCGGAGTAACCGTTGGAGTAGAGGTTCAGGACCATGAAGCTGCGCTCCGGCGCCAGGATGGCGGCGCACTGGGCCAGCAGTTCATAGAGGCATTCGTCGAGTTTCCAACGTTCTCCGTCAGGGCCATGGCCGTAGGCGGGCGGGTCGAGGATCAGCCCCTGGTACAGGTTGCCGCGGCGGGCTTCCCGCCGGGCGAACTTCAAGGCATCCTCGATAATCCAGCGGATGCCGTCCAGGCCACTGAGCTCCATGTTGCCGCGCGCCCAGGTGACGACCTGGCGTACGGAGTCGAGATGGGTGACCTGCGCCCCGCCCTTGCAGGCGGCCAGCGAGGCACCTCCGGTATAGGCGAACAAGTTGAGCACCTTGGGTGCTTCGGCCTGCGAGCCTGCGAGCTCACGTACGCTCTTGTAGATGAAATCCCAGTTGGGCGCCTGTTCGGGGAATACGCCCACGTGCTTGAAGGATGTCAGGCCGAGCCGCAGTTTGAACCCCACGGCGGGATAGGCGATTGTCCACTGCTCCTGCATCTTGTGGAGCATGTTCCAGGTTCCGCTGTCTTCTTTGCCGGCTTTGCCGAAACCGGCGCCGGGCTTGAACTCGGTGTGCGCCATCCGGCGCCACTCCGCCTCGGAGAGACTCTTGGGCCAGAGCGCCTTCGGCTCGGGGCGCATGGTTACATACGGACCGAAGCGCTCGAGTTTCGAAAAATCACCCGAGTCTATCAGTTCGTAGTCGCTCCAGTCTGCGGAAGGTTGTTCAATCGTCATATCCGACAAAGATACATAAAATCCCCGATATATAGACACTTCCGCGCTAGCAGGCCTCGAAAGCGAGACGGACCACGAAAGAACGCTCGCCGGCGACGCGGCCCTCGGCGTACCAGACAGCGGAATCGGCGGAAGCTTCGGGGTTGTGGCCCAGGAAGAAGTCGGCCTGCTCTCCGGAATGGATCTCCCGGTAGTAGCCGACCTGGATGTCGGTCAGGCGGTGGGAGGACAGGTAACGGATGCCCAGGAGGTCGGCTGCCCATTGGGGATAGAAGCAGTTGTTGACGTGGCCATTGGAATCGAGGTCGGAATAAGCGGCCACGCGGGAGCCTGCCGGAGCCAGTTCCACTTCGGACGGAACGAGGACCTTCTGGCAGAAGGGCAGCAGGTCCTCCTCTTCGGCGAAACCGTCGGGATAGACCATTTCGCGCGAAACACTCCTGCCTTCCAGGGCAATGACGGTCCAGGCGGAGGTTGCCCGGACAAGCGGTGCTCCCGCCGCGTCGTCTGCGGGCCGCAGCACATAGTTGCGCTGGTACATCGGGCCGGTCCGTCCACGGAACCAGGACTGGAGTACGAGATTGTCGCCCCATACGGGCCAGCGGTCTACCACGATGTGCATGCGGTTCAGCGCCCAGAAGAGGCCGCGTTCCCGCAAAGAGGCATATCCTGCGCCGCCGGCTGCACAGGCGCGGTAGGTGAGCTCCTGGAGGCGGCTCTGCAAGGCGAAGGGTTTGATCTGCCGTTGGAGGTCCGTCTCAAAACTCTCGACGGTGAAAGGATAATCGATGATCATACGGAAAACGGTGGGGTTAAGCGTTCCAGCTTGTATCCGAGATGGAAAAGTTCCATGGATGCACCGATGCGGTAGAAGACCTGGACGGTGCGGGCGAACACATAGTAGGCCCGTGGACTCTGCGCCTCGATGTGCTCGTGCCGGATCATCGAGAGCGCTTCGGCAGCGCACTTCGAAAGAGTGTCGGCGATGCGCCGGGCGGGTTCACTGTCCAGTTCGTATCCGAGCACACGCGTGACGATCTGCTCGTCGAGATCGTCAAAGCCGCGCTGGCTCTGCAGGTCGGTGTAGCGGACTTGCTGGAAGGTCTGCCAGTCGGCGTCCCAGAACTTGGCCATGGCCATTCCCAGGTAGCCGGCCCAGGCCAAGGCTGCTTCCGGGTACTGCTGGTATTCCCGGACCGCATCGCTCAGGTAGGGTTTTGCCAGGGATTCGGTAAACTTGGCCTCGATGTCGTCGCTCTCGAGCAGGGTGTCGCCCATCATTCCGTCCGCCGTGCACAGTCTCACCAGACTGTTCTGGAGACGATTTTCATATTGCTTGAGGTATTCCTGCTCTTCCATCATCGTTCGTAGACGACACCGTAAACGGGTTCTCCGTAGAAAGCGTTGAAGGATATCTCCCGGAAGAGCGACAAGGAGCCGTCGGCCGCTTTTCGTTTGAAGAACTGGAGAACGCCGCCGTTCTTGCAGAAGACGGCCATGTACTCGCCGGTAGGAAGGCCCTCGGGCAGGAAGAAGAAGTCGCGCACGTGGGCTCCCGTGTGCTGGTAGCCGATGCGGTCCAGCAAGCCGTCGGGGCGGAGCTGTGCGATCACCAGTCCGTCGTCGCCATTGCGCAGCGAGGCGTAGAGGTGACGGCCGTCGGGGCTCAGCTGCAGGTCGCCGCCTGATTGCCCGGGGAAGGCGGGATTACCGACCGGAAGCCTTTGCAGCAAGGTCGGGCGGTCGCCCATCGCCGTGAAGTCGGGCATCGAATAGACCAGCAGTTCGTTGCTCAGTTCCGTGAGGACATAGAAATGCGAGCCGCTGCGGTCGATCACCAGATGGCGCGGACCGCTCCCCGCCGGAGTTGGAATGTCGAAGAGTGTTTCCAGCCGCAATTCACGGTTGAGCCGTTTGTCGCAGAGCGGACGGACCGTGCTGTCGAACATCCGCAGCACGTGGATGCAGTCGGAGCCCAGGTCGACGGCCAGCAGGAAGTTGCCGTGCTGCACCAGATGGTGGATGTGTGCGGCCTGCTGGCGTTCCACTACCGGCCCGTGCCCTTCAAAGTGCACCACCTGGGCCGGCGGCAGGATGCGTCCGTCCTGTACAGGGAAGAGCGAGATGCTGCCGCCCGAATAGTCGGCTGTGAGCAGCGCCCCGTTGTCGGGGTCTCCGCACTGGTTGTAGTAGCCGGACAGGTAGATCAGGTGGCAGGGGTCGGGTGAAGTTCCCCGGATTTCGGAGCGCTTGACGATACGTCCGAAAGGGAGCGGCTTCAAACGGTCATAGGGGTGGACTTCAAAGGAATAGACGCCCGAATTGTCACCACTCTCCGATACGGCGAAGAGAAAACGCCTGTCTGGCGAAAGCGCCAGACAGGACGTGTTTTCTGCTTCGAAGACACTGTTGCCGAGCACCTCGAAGGTGGCGATGCCCAGTTCGAGCAGGCGCAGGCGCTGCCCGTATGTCCCGACGATCAGATCCATGGGAACCGTCAGTCTTCGCGGATGGCTGCGATGCCGGGAAGGTCTTTGCCTTCGATGGCCTCGAGCATCGCGCCGCCGCCGGTGGAGACATAGCTCACCTTGTCGGCATAGCCCATCTGGTTGACGGCTGCGACCGAGTCGCCGCCGCCTACGAGCGTGTAGGCGCCCTTGGCGGTGGCTTCTGCCAGCGCCTCGGCGATCTTCAGCGTACCGGTGGCGAAGGTGGGCATTTCGAATACGCCCACGGGGCCGTTCCAGAGGATGGTCTTGGAGTCGAGGATGATCTTGCGCCAGTTCTCGATCGATTTCTCGCCGGCGTCCATGCCCTGCCAGCCTTCGGGAATCTCGTGCGAGGGCACGACCTTCACGTTGGCGTCGTTGCTGAAGTCGTCGGCCACGCGGGTCTGGACGGAAAGGGAGATGTTCACGCCAAGCTGCTTGGCGCGCTGCATGATTTCGAGGGCGTCGGGAATCAGCTCGTCTTCGTGGAGCGAGTTGCCGATGGCACCGCCTTCCGCCTTGATGAAGGTGTAGCCCATGCCGCCGCCGATGATCAGGTTATCGACCTTGGTGACCAGGTTCTTGAGCACCTCGAGTTTCGAGGAGACTTTCGAGCCGCCGATGATGGCGGTGAAGGGGTGCTGGGCGTTCTTGAGCACGTTGTCGATGGCCCGGATCTCGCCTTCCATCAGGTAGCCGAACATCTTGTCGTTCGGGAAATATTTGGCGATCAGCGCCGTGGAGGCGTGGGCGCGGTGCGCCGTGCCGAAGGCGTCGTTGATGTAGCAGTCGGCGTAGGAGGCGAGCTTCTTCGTGAAGGCCTTCTGGCTTTCCTTGACAGCGGCCTTGGCAGCCTTCTTCTCCTCGTCGGTGGCATCTTCGGCCAGTCCGCGGGGTTTGCCTTCCTCTTCGGCGTAGAAACGGAGGTTTTCGAGTACCAGCACTTCACCCGGCTTGAGGGCGGCAGCCTGCTCGTCGGCCTTCTGGCAGTCTGGGGCGAACTGCACCGGCACGCCGAGATACTGCGACACGCGGGCGAGGATGTGCTTGAGGGAGAACTTCTCCGCCGGGCCCTTCGGGCGGCCGAGATGCGACATGATGATCAGGGCGCCACCGCCTTCAAGCACCTTCTTGAGGGTGGGGATGGCAGCCCGGATGCGGGTGTCGTCGGTAATTTCGAACTGGTCGTTCAACGGCACGTTGAAATCGACGCGGACAATGGCCTTCTTGCCATTGAAATCATAGGAATCAATCTGTTTCATATCGTTTGAGGTCTTTCTCCTTGATGGATTCGCGCTTGTCGAACTCCCGCTTGCCGCGGGCGAGCGCGATATTGAGTTTGGCGTAGCCGTTCTCGGCGATGAAAAGGCGCGTGGCCACGATCGTCAGGCCTTTCTCCTTGACAGCGCGGGCGAGCTTGCGCAGTTCCTTTTTCGTGAGCAGGAGTTTGCGGTCGCGGCGCGGGTCCTGCCGGCTGAAGGCGGATCCCCACCAGTATTCCGCCACGTTCATGTTCTTGACGTAGAGTTCTCCGTTGACGAAGTAGCACCAGCTGTCCACCAGCGAGGCCTTGCCCGCGCGGATCGATTTGATCTCCGTGCCGTTCAGGACGATGCCGGCCGTGAAGTGCTCGAGGAATTCGTACTCGAACCCCGCCTTCTTGTTGCGGATCTCCACCGTGCTCTTTTTCTTGTCTTTCGCCATATCCTCGCAAAGGTAGTGATTATTACTTTTTTGCAGAAATATTTTGCGGGGTGGGAATTGTTTAATATCTTTGTGGTATCAAAATGATTCTATTTTAATTATGGAAACCAAGGAATTTGAATTTAAAGGCTTCAAGATGAGTGGCTTCGTGGCCCTCTTCCTGATTCTGGCCATCATTGTGGTCGACATCATCATCTTCAACCAGGCTGCCGCCTCGACCAAGCCCGACCTGGTGTTCGGCCTGACCATCCCCATTTCGTTCCTGCTCATCCTTCTGCTGTCCATCGGTATGGTGAAGCTCGAACCCAATGAAGCGCGTGCGTTGGTATTCTTCGGTAAATACTGCGGTACGTTCCGTGAGAACGGCTTCTGGTATCTCAATCCTCTTTTCTCCAAGAAGAAGGTTTCGCTGCGCGCCCGTAACTTCGATGCGGAAGCGATCAAGGTCAACGACAAGAGCGGCAACCCGATCCTCATCGGCCTGGTGCTGGTCTGGCGCGTGAAAGATGTCTATAAGAGCCTCTTCGAGATTGACTCACAGACCATGAGCGCCCAGGGCAGCCTGAGCTCCACGATGAAGGCTTTCGAGAGCTTCGTCAAGGTGCAGGCCGACGCCGCGCTCCGTCAGGTAGCCGGCAATTACAACTACGACGAAAACAGCAACCCGGACGTCGATGACGTCACGCTCCGTTCCGGCGCCGAGGAAATCAACGACGAACTGACCGCTACGCTCAACGAACGCCTGTCCATCGCCGGCATCGAGGCCGTCGAGGCCCGCATCAACTATCTGGCCTACGCACCGGAAATCGCCGCCGTGATGCTGCGCCGCCAGCAAGCCGATGCCATCATCGCCGCCCGCGAGAAGATTGTGGAAGGCGCCGTTTCCATGGTCAAACTGGCCCTCGACCACCTGAAAGAAGAAGGCGTGGTGGAACTCGACGAAGAACGCAAGGCCGCCATGGTGAGCAACCTGCTCGTCGTCCTCTGCGCCGAGGACAACGCCCAGCCGGTCGTCAACACGGGTTCCCTGTATAATTGATCCGGCCGTGGCAAAGGAAGGAACCAGGAGCTTCGTGCTGCGCATCGACGCCCAGACGCTGGAAGCGGTCGAACGATGGGCTGCAGACGAATTCCGCAGCACCAACGGCCAGCTCCAGTGGATCATCGACGAAGCCCTGATGCGGGCCGGCCGCAAGAAAAAGAAGGAGTGACCCTCGCGGGCCACTCCTTTTTTAACAAGGGTTTTCCTTGTATCAGAATGCGTAGCGCAGGCTCACGCCGACGCTGGGGTCGAAGCCGCCGGCGATGCGGACCTTGCCGTCTTCTTTGACGCCTTTGAATTGGCCGATAACGTTGTAGATCGGGCGGAAGTCAAGGGCAATCTGGAAAGGAGCGTCGAACTGATAGTCGAAACCCAGCTGGCCGCCAAGGCCCAGTCCGAAGTGGTGCCAGGCAGGAATGGAGAGCTGGACACCGGGACCGCCGTAAACACCGAATCCGCCGGCCAGGAACCAGTGCCACTGGTAGATGGCGGTCAGCGTCGGACCGCCGGGGTAGAGAATTTTCGTCGCGTCGTCGCCGGTGTTACGGGTGATGTTGCGACGGAAGCGCATACCCAGGTCCAATTCCAGCCGGTTGATGTCGCCGATAAAACGCTGGTACGACAATTCCGGGCTGAAGGCCGCGCCGAAGCCGGCACGGAGGCCGAAGGTGTTTTCCTGGGCGGAGGCGGCCGTAGTCAGGCCGATGACGGCTACCAGGATAAAGAACAACTTTTTCATATACACGGTTTTATTGAGTTATTCGACGGTGGTTACCAGGTTGCGGTCGCCGTAGCCGTTGTCGACGCGGCTGACGGCCGGCCAGAGCTTGTTGGCGCGTATCCATTCCAGCGGGAAGGCTGCCTGGGTACGGCTGTACTGGTGGCTCCACGTGTCGGCGCAGACTTCGTCTTCGGTGTGCGGGGCCATGCGGACCGGGTTGTCTTCGGCATCGAGCTTGCCGGCCTTGATGTCTTCGCATTCCGCGACGATGGTCTTGAGGGTTTCCACGAAGCGGTCCAGCTCGCTGAGCGGTTCGCTTTCGGTCGGCTCGATCATCAGGGTCTCGTGCACCGGGAAGGAGAGGGTCGGGGCGTGGAATCCGAAGTCCATCAAACGCTTGGCCACGTCAGTAGCATCAACGCCATAGGTAGCCTTGAAAGTGCGCAGGTCGATGATGCATTCGTGGGCGACGCGGCCGGTGGCACCGGTGTAGAGGGTCTTGAGTTCGGGCAGGAGACGGGCCGACATGTAGTTGGCGTTGAGGATGGCGATCTCCGTGACCTTGCGCAAGCCGCTTGCACCGAGCATCTTGATGTAGGCGTGGGTGATGGGAAGCAGCAGCGGACTGCCGTAAGGCGAAGCGCTGACGGCATCCATACCCTTGCCGCCGCATTCGCCGACCACCGGGTGGCCCGGCAGGTACGGTTTGAGCGCGGCCGTGCAGCAGATCGGGCCGACGCCCGGGCCGCCGCCGCCGTGCGGCATGGCGAAGGTCTTGTGCAGGTTGAGGTGGCACACGTCAGCTCCGATGTAACCCGGATTGGTGAGGCCGACCTGGGCGTTCATGTTGGCGCCGTCCATATAGAGGAGGCCGCCGCCCCGGTGGATGATATCTACGATTTCGCGGATGCGCACTTCAAATACGCCGTGCGTGGACGGATAGGTGATCATCATGCCCGCCAGGGTGTCGCCTGCCGCCTCGGCTTTTTCGCGCAGTTCTTCGACATTGATGTTGCCGTTGTCGTCGCAGCCGACCAGGACGATGTCGAAGCCGGCCATGGCGGCCGAAGCGGGGTTGGTGCCGTGGGCGGAGGTCGGGATGATCATCACACGGCGGCCCTTGCCGTCGTTGGCGTCGAGGTAGCGGCGGATGGTCATCAGGCCGGCGTATTCACCTGCCGCACCGCTGTTCGGCTGCAGGGAGCAGCCGTCGAATCCGGTGATTACGGCCAGGTCGTGTTCCAGTTCGTGGATCACCTGCAGGGTGCCCTCTGCCTGGTCGGCGGGGGCGTACGGGTGCAGGTTGCCGAATTCGCTCCAGCTGAGCGGGAGCATCTCGGCGGCCGCATTGAGTTTCATCGTGCAGCTGCCCAGCGGAATCATCGAGTGAGCCAGCGAGATGTCCTTGCGCTCGAGCATCTTGATGTAGCGCATCATCTCGGTCTCGGAGTGGTAGGTATTGAAGACCTTCTGGGTGAGGATCGGGGTCTCGCGGCGCATGAAGGCCGGCGTACCGGGGACGCTGGCACCTTCGGGGCAGTCGAAGATCTTGCAGATGGCAAGAGCTTCTTCGCGGGTAGAGAGTTCATCGAAGGAGAGCTGGACGCTGCACTCGTCGGGATAATAGAAGTTGAATCCCTGGGTAAGGGCCTTCTCCCGGATGGCTTTGGCATCGACGTCGAGCACGCGGACCGTGTCGAAGAAGTGTTCTGCGGCAAGCTTGTAGCCCGCTTCCTTCAGTTTGGCGGCCACCACGTGGGCATAGCCGTAGGCGTTCATGGCAATCTCCGTGATGCCCGCAGGACCGTGCCACACGGCAAACATGCCGGTCATCGTGGCCATCAGGGCGGTGGCGGTGCAGATATTGGACGTAGCCTTCTCGCGTTTGATGTGCTGCTCGCGGGTCTGGAGGGCGAGGCGTACGGCACGTTCACCCAGACGGCCTACGGAGACACCGATGATGCGGCCCGGCAGGTTGCGCTTGTATTTGTCGTTGCAGGCCATCCAGCCGGCGGTCGGTCCGCCGAAGCCCATCGGGAGACCGAAGCGCTGGGCGGTGCCGCAGGCGATGTCGGCTCCCCAGGCGGCCGGCTCCTTGAGCACGGCCAGGGCGAGCAGGTCGCACCAGGCGGCGACCAGGCAGCCCGCGGCATGGGCCTTCGTGCAGAAGTCCGTGTAGTCGCGGACTTCGCCGTCGGCAGCCGGATACTGGACCAGTGCGCCGTAGCATTTCTCTTCGAAGACATAGTCGGAGGCCTTTCCGGTATGGATCTCGATACCCAGGCCGCCGGCGCGGGTGCGGAGCACCGAAAGGACGTTCGGGAAGATATCCTCGTCGACAAAGATCACGTTCTTGCCGGCTTTGACGGCGTCGCGGGGACGCAGTTCGAACATCATGCGCATCGCCTCGGCGGCAGCCGTGGCGTCGTCGAGCATCGAGCAGTTGGCCAGTCCGAAGCCGGTCAGCGAGGAGATCATCGTCTGGAAATTGATCAGCGCTTCAAGGCGACCCTGCGAGATTTCAGCCTGATACGGCGTGTAGGAGGTGTACCAGCAGGGGTTTTCGAACACGTTGCGGGTAATTACGGCCGGAGAGGCGGTTCCGTAGAAGCCCAGGCCGATCAGCGAGCGGAGGTTGCGGTTTTTGGAAGCAATCTCCCGCAGGCGGGCCAGATAGGCGTGTTCGCTCATCGCGGGATCGAGCTTGAGGGGCTCCTTCAAAAGGATATCTTTCGGAACGGTCTGGCCGATGAGTTCCTCAAGCGAGGATACGCCCAGAACCTCGAGCATCTGCTTCTCCTGGGCAGGTCTCGGGCCATTGTGTCTGTCGACGAAGGAAAGAGGCATATTGGGTAGGTTTTTTCGGGGTTATACGATAATATCTTACAAATTTAATCAAAAACTTTTCTTCTCCATATCCAATCGCAGATAAATGAAGAGCAGGATGGTGAACGCCCACAGCGAGGAGCCGCCGTAGCTGAGCAGGGGCAGCGGAATGCCGATCACCGGCATCAGGCCGATGGTCATGCTGATGTTGATGACCACATGCATGAGCAGGCACATGGCCACGCACCAGCCGTAGATGCGCGCGAAACTGTCTTTCTGTTTCTCCGCCGATCCGATCAGGCGCAGGATCAGTGTCAGGTAGGCAATCAGCACCAGCAGGGTGCCGAAGAATCCCCATTCCTCGCCGATGGTGCAGAAGATGAAGTCGGTGCTCTGCTCCGGCACGAAGTTGAAACGCGTCTGCGTACCCCCCAGGAAGCCTTTGCCTGCAATGCCGCCGGAGCCGATGGCCACGAGCGACTGATGGACGTTGTAGCCCACGCCCATCGGGTCTTCCTTGATGCCCAGCAGCACTTCGATGCGGGCGCGCTGGTGCTCCTTGAGCACCTTCTCGAAGACCATCTGCACCGAGAAGATCAGCCCCAGACCGACCAGGAAGGCCAGCATCAGGTTGCGCAGGGCGCGCTGGCGGCGGACCCAGTACAGGATGGCCAGCACGAGGGCCGTGAGGCCGGCGAGCAGGGCCAGCCAGATCTCGGGGTCGAAACGGGTGAGGAAAGAGAAGGCTCCCACGCGCATAAGCCGGGGCAGGAAAGGCAGCATCAGTACGATGGCCACTGTCAGGGGCATACCGAGCATCTGCCGGCGGCTGTAAAAGCTGGCGGCGATGCCGGTCATGGCAATCAGGACCAGGATGGCCACGAAGGGCGAAAAGATCAGCGTGAGGATGAAAAGCAGGATCGCCAGCAGGCCGGCGACCAGGATCCATCCGGTCATCCCTTCCCGGTAGCAGACCAGCAGGAAACCCAGATAGACCAGCGCGGAGCCGGTCTCTTTTTCCAGCAGGATGGCCAGCATCGGCAGGGCGAGCACCAGCACGATCCGCAGGGCGTCCCGGGTGTTGCTGAAGCGGAAGTCGTATTTGCTCATCAGGTAGGCCAGCAGGACGGACGTCGAGATTTTCGAGAACTCGGCGGGTTGGAGACGGAACGGTCCGATGGCGAACCAGGACTTCGATCCGTTGACTTCCACGCCGACGAAGGCGACGGCCACCAGCAGGAAGACCATCAAGGCATAGAATGGCCAGGAGATGGCCGGATAGACCTTCGAAGGAATCACGAAGAGGATCAGGATGCCGATCACCAGCGCCGAACCCACCCAGATGAGGTCCATCACATATTTCTCCTTCAGGCTGAACGTGAATCCGTCTTCCGAGACGGACGAGGAGAAGATGTTCATCCAGCCGAAGACCACCAGCAACAGGTAGATGCCGATGATGACCCAGTCGAGTTTCTTGTAGTTGAGTTCCGGCATCGGCTTACCTCCTGACTTTGACCTTGTGCATCAGGTTTCCGTCGAAGACGCGCTTTTCCAGCGCCTTCCGCTCGGGTGAAATCTCGCCTTTGAGGTATTTCTCCACCAGCAGCGAAGCGATGGGCGCAGCCCAGGTGGCGCCGAAGCCGCCGTTCTCCACATAGGCCACCACGGCGATCTTCGGATCGTCCTTCGGGGCGAAGGTGATGAAGACCGAGTGGTCGTCGCCGTGGGGGTTCTGGGCGGTACCCGTTTTGCCGCAGGCGATGATCCCAGGAATGCGTGCGACCGTCGCGGTGGCGCCGCCGCCGGTATAGTTGATGGCGAGCTCCATTCCCTTGACCACCTCCTCGAAATGTGTGGTATCGACCATTGTGTAATGCCGTTCCTTGAAACGGTCGTCGATGGGGCAGGTGGGCGTATCTTTCTGCAAATGGGGCGTGTAGAACCAGCCCCGGTTGGCGATGGTTGCGGCCAGGTTGGCCAGGTGCATGGGTGTGCAGCCGATCTCTCCCTGTCCGATCGAGAGCGAGATGATGGAGATGGAGCGCCAGCGCCCCTTTCCGTGCAGGCGGTCATAGCGTTCGACGGTCGGCATCGTGCCGGCCTTTTCGCCCGGGATGTCGGTGCCCAGTTTCGTGCCGAAACCGAAACTCTCCGTGTACGCTTTCCAGTGTTCGAAACCTTCCTGGACGGAATCGTATTTCGGATTGTCGAGGATCGAACGGAACACGTAGCAGTAGTAGGCGTTGCACGACATCATGATCGACTGGTACATGTTGATGGGGCTGGGATGGCCGTGGCAGCCCACGCGCAGGTTGCCCACCACGTAGCCGCGGTGGCAGCCGTAGAGCGTTTCGGGCGTGAGGACGCCTTCCTGGAGGCCGATCAGGCCGTTCACCAGCTTGAAGACCGAACCGGGCGGCTGGGGCGACATCACGGCGCGGTTGAACATCGGCTTGTAGGGATCGGTCACGATGTCTTTGTAGTACTTGCTGATGTCGGAGAGCTGGTTCACGTCGATGCCCGGGCTGGAAACCATCGTGAGGATTTCGCCGGTGGCAGGCTCGATGGCCACCAGCGATCCGACCTTGCCCCGCATCAGCTGTTCGCCGTAGGCCTGCAGCGTTCCGTCGATCGTCGTGGTGACGTCGGTGCCGGCGACGGCCGTCTTGTCGTATTCCCCGTCCTTATAATGCTCCTTGATGCGGTTGTGGGCGTCGCGCAGGTAGATGTTATAGCCCTTCTCGCCGCGCAACAGCGTCTCATAGGCCTCTTCCATGCCGGTCTTGCCCACATAGTCTCCGCTCTTGTACTCGGGATGGTCCTTGATGTAGTCGGCGTCGACTTCGGAGATGTAACCGAACAGATTGCCGCCGCCCTCGTAGGGGTAGGAGCGGGATGTGCGGGGTACACCCGTGAAACCCGGGAAGAGGAAACTCTTCTCGATGAACATGTTGTACTGCTCACTGGTGACCTGACGCTTGAAGACCAGGCTCTGGTAGCCGATCTTGCGGCGGTAGAGGCGGTATTCGCGGAACTTGTCCTTGACGAACGCCGTGTCCAGGTCGAAGATCCTGCAGAAGGCCAGCGTGTCGAACTCTTTCACGTCGAAAGGCGTGACCATGATGTCGTAGGAGATTTTGTTGTCGACGATCACCTGGCCGTTTCGGTCGAGGATCCGGCCGCGGGCAGGGTAGATGGTCTCGTACTTGAGCGCGTTGTTCTCGGCGGTGATGCGGTACTCCTTGTCGAGGATCTGCACCTGGAACAGCCGGAAGGCGATCACCGCGAAGACGAGGATGATCGCGGCTGCGACGACGGTCCGACGGCTCTTGAACGATCCCATAGGCTAATACCGGTTCTGGAGAGGAATGGCCAGCAGCAGGGAGAGGGCCGTACTCGCAAGGGTGCTGGCGGCGAATCGGATGGCGATGAAACCGGCCGGCCGGACGCTGACGCAGTCCAGCAGGATGAAGGCAGCCAGGTAGATGGCGACCAGGACGATCAGGAAGCGGGCATATTTGAGGAAGCCCACATCCTTGAGCAGAAGGATTTCCGTCTTGTCCTGACGGTCGGCGTTGACCAGGGTCCGGTAAAAGAACTTGCGCGGTGCGGCGGTCAGGACGGCGGCGAAGGCGTTCATGCCCGGTACGCCTGCCGAGAGGATGTCCAGCCCCAGGCCGATGCCGAAGGCGGCCAGCATGACCCAGTGCGGATTCCGCGACAGGGGGATGTGCAGGATGAGGAAGGGAACCAGTGTCAGGCAGACCCACGGACCGAGGTTCAGATAGTCCGAAATGACCAGCTGAAGCAGGAAAACGAGGATGAAAAACAGGATGTTACCGGGCTTGTTCATACAGTTCTTCCAACTCTTCTCTGCGGTTGTCCTTGACGATATAGACGTTGTGGAGCGTACGGAAATCCTCCATCAGGCGTACGGTGATTTCCTGCGAGGAGCCTTTGCTCACTTTCGATTCGACGACAGTCCCCAGGGGGATGTCGGGTGGGTAGATGGTGGAAAACCCGCTGGAGTACACGGTGTCGCCGGGGGCGACCGTCACGTGGACGGGAATCTCACGCAGGATAGCCTGGTCGGGCTGTTTTCCTGTCCAGACCATCGGTCCGAAGGCGCCGCTGCCGGCGAGTTTCGCACTGACGGACTGGTCGGTGCCGAGCAGCGAGAGCACGTAGCAGTAGTGACGGCTTACCGCGCTGACGATGCCGATGGCGCCGTGCGCTGTGACCACACCCATCCCGGTTTCGATGCCCTCTTCGCGGCCGCGGTTGAGGATCAGGTGGTTATGCTGCCGGTCGACGGAGTTCTTGATGACTGAGGCGCCGATGAACGTGTAGTCCGGCTCGACGACTACGGCTACGCTGTCGAGTGCGGCGCGGGCTGCAGCATAACGGACCAGCTGCTGGCGCAGTTGCAGATTCTCGGCTGTAAGACGTTCGTTTTCAGCCTTATAGTTGAAGTAGTACCCGATTTTGCTGGTCCGGGTCCAGACCCAGGACTGGGCGCTGCGCACGGCTCCCATGACCTTGAACCGCTGCACGACACCCTTCTCCACCACGAGCAGGATGGAGATCGTTTCAAGGGCGAGGAACAGGGCGATGGCGGTAAGGGTCGAAAGGAGACCGTAACGGCTTTTCATCGCATCAAGAAGGGGTAGTGGGGGTTCTTGAGAGCGATGCAGGTGCCGCGTGCCACGGCGCGGAGCGGGTCTTCGGCCACGTGGAACGGGATGTTGATCTTCTTGGCAAGGCGCTGGTCCAGGCCGCGCAGCAGGGCGCCGCCGCCGGTCAGGAAGATGCCTTTGCGGACGATGTCGCTGTAGAGCTCCGGCGGGGTCTTCTCCAGGACGGTGAGGATGCTCGACTCGATCTTGACAAGCGACTTGTCGAGGCAGTGGGCGACTTCCTGGTAGGTGACGGGCGCTTCGACCGGATGGACCGTCATCAGGTTCGGACCTTTGACCACGAAGGGTTCGAGGGGTTCGTCGAGTTCGGAGATGGCGGCGCCGATGCGGATCTTGATCTGCTCGGCGGTGGGTTCGCCGATGCGGATGTTGTACTGCTGACGCATGTACTGCTGGATTTCGCCGGTGAACACGTCGCCGGCGGTCTTGATGCTTTCGTCGGCCACGATGCCGCCCAGGGAGATGACGGCCACTTCGGTGGTGCCACCTCCAATGTCGACGATCATGTTGCCCATCGGGGCGGAGACGTCAAGCCCGATACCGAGGGCTGCGGCCATCGGCTCGAAGATCATCTGCACGTCCCGGCCGCCGGAGTGCTCGGCAGCGTCGCGGACGGCGCGTTTTTCCACTTCCGTGGATCCGGAAGGGATGCAGACCACCATTCTCAGGCTGGGCGCGAAGATCGAGCGTTTGTTGTTGATCATCTTGATGAACTCGCGGATCATCTGCTCGGAGGCGTCGAAATCGGCGATCACGCCGTCTTTCAGCGGCCGGATGGTCTTGATATTCTGGTTCTCCTTACCTTGCATGGCCTTGGCCTTGGTACCCACGGCCGCGCATTTGCCGGTCAGTTTGTCGATAGCCACGATGGAGGGTTCGTCGATGACCTTCTTGTCGTTCATGAAGATCACGGTGTTGGCCGTTCCCAGGTCGATGGCCAGCTCTTGCTGTAAGAATGAAAATGCCATATTGTGTGCTCTTTTTGTCAGGTTATACAGGATAACAAAAATAGGAAGAATCTCGGGATTATTAGTTATTTTTGTCCAGCAATTTATTAGCATTTTATCAACAGATGAAACGATATGTCGTGATTGTTGCAGGAGGGCAGGGCGTCCGTATGGGCGCCGACCGTCCCAAGCAGTTCCTCGAGATCGGCGGCAAGCCGATCCTGCGGCACACCATCGAGCGCTTTCTGGCTTTCGACCCTTCCTTCGAGGTAATCGTCGTGCTGCCTTCGGCGCAGAAGGACTGGTGGCGGGAATATTGCCGCCAGAGCGGTTTCCTGGAGCGTTACTCGATCGTTTCGGGCGGTATCACGCGCTTCCATTCCGTGCAGAATGCGCTGCGGTATGTGGGGAATGAGGGTCTGGTGGCGGTACACGACGGCGTCCGGCCGCTGGTGAGCCGTCCGTTGCTGGAACGCATCTTCGCGGCCGCTGAAGAGGCGCCCGCCGTCATTCCGGCCGTACCGGTCGTGGAGTCTGTCCGAAAGGTGGAGGAGGAAGCGTCCGTGCCGGTAAGCCGCGACGGACTGGTGCTGGTCCAGACACCGCAGGTTTTCGCTGCGGAGGTGCTCAGGAAGGCGTATGACCAGCCGTTCTCACCTTCCTTTACGGACGATGCCTCCGTAGTGGAGGCATCGGGCGTGCGCGTGCACGTCGTGCCCGGCGACCGGATGAACCTCAAGATAACGACGCCGGAAGACCTTCAGTATGCCGAAGGCCTGGTCAGGCTTTTTTCCTTCGGGGCGTAGATTTGCCGTAGTCGTAGTCCTTCACCCACACCTGGCGTTCGATCGCCTGTTCCAGGGAGACAAGCGTCTCGGTCCTGCCGATTCCGGGGATGTTCTGGATGGTGTCGATCAGGATCTTCATCAGGTGGTCGTGGTCGAAGCAATACACCTTCAGGAGCATGGAGTGCTCGCCGGTTACGAAGTGGCATTCGACGACCTCGGGGATCTTCCTGAGGGACTCGATCACCTTCGGATAGGCATTGGCTTCAGACAGGGACACGCAGATGAAAACGCACACGTTCAGGCCCAGGGCTTCCGGCTTGACGAGCAGGCGGGAGCCGGTGATCACGCCGGCATTTTCCATCTTTTTCACCCTTTGATGGATGGCGGCGCCGGAAACGCCGCATTCACGGGCGATTTCCAGGAACGGCATCCTTGCGTTCTTCACGAGAAAGGCCAGGATTTTCTGGTCGATCTCGTCAACTTGATAATTCATTCTTGACATAACGGGTGCAAAAATAGAAAAAATTTCAATTTGTAAGTAGAAAAACGGAAAAAGCATAAGAAAGACAAAGGATGTCCGCAAAAGTCCCTCTTTGACTAGGCAGACACCCCTTTTCGAAGTTGCTTACAAAATGAAACTATTTCTTTTTGTCGGCTTTCGAAATGATAGCCAGGCAAGTCTCTTCCGTCAGATTTGAAGGGTCGGTCTTGCGGGGGATCTTGAAGTTTTCTTTTCCGCGCTTGATGTAGGGACCGTAGCGGCCGTTGAGCACCTGGATGCCGGATGCCGGGAAGTCGGCGATGATTTTTTTCGCGTCTTTACTACGGCTTTCCTCAATCAGGGCGATGGCCTGCTCTTCCGTAATCGTATAGGGATCCTGTCCCTTGGCCAGCGAGACGAATTTGCCCGCGTGCTTGACATAAGGACCGAAACGGCCGATGGCCGTGGTGATCTCCTCACCCTCATAGCTGCCTACCACGCGCGGCAGCGCAAAGAGCTGAAGGGCGTCCTCGAGCGTGACCGATTCGATGAGCTGGCCCTTTCCCAGGCTGACGAACTGCTTCTGCGGATCGTCGGATTCCCCTTTCTGGAGGAGCGGTCCGAAACGGCCGATGCGGGCGATGATGGGCTTGCCGCTCTTGGGGTCGATGCCGACCAGCCGCTCCGAGTGGGTGTGCTCGCGGTCCTGGAGGCTGTTTTCCACTTCCTTGTGGAACGGGCCGTAGAAGTCGGTGATGACCTTGTCCCATTTCAGTTTGCCCTTGGCCACCTTGTCGAACGATTCTTCCACCTCGGCCGTGAAGCCGTATTCCAGGATGTCCCGGAAGTTGGCCGCCAGGAAATCGGTCACCATCATGCCGATGCTTTCCGGCAGGAGCTTCTTTTTCTCCGCGCCCGCTTTCTCGTGTTTCTGGTTGCGGACAATGGCTCCGTCCTTCAGCGAGAGTTCACAGAAGTCGCGCTCGAAACCCGGTTTGTCTCCCTTGATGATGTAGCCGCGCGTGATCAAGGTGCTGACGGTCGAGGCGTAGGTGGACGGACGGCCGATGCCCAGCTCTTCAAGTTTCTTGACCAGGCTCGCCTCGCTGTAGCGCGGCGGATGCTGGGTGTATTTCTCCGTGGCGGTGATTCCCTGGCAGCGGAGCTCCTGGCCGGGTTCGATGTGCGGAAGCACGGCCGCGACCTCGTCTTCCTCGTCGTCCTTCCCTTCGATGTAAACTTTCAGGAAGCCGTCGAAGAGGATCTGTTCGCCCGTGGCCAGGAAGCGTTCGGTGATTCCGTTGCCGCGGATGACCACGTCGGTCTTCTCGACCAGCGCGTCGGCCATCTGGCAGGCGACGGTGCGTTTCCAGATCAGGTTGTAGAGGCGCTTCTCGGTCGAGGTGCCTTCGATTTCCAGATTGCTCACATAGGTGGGGCGGATGGCTTCGTGGGCCTCCTGGGCGCCTTTGACGCGGGTGTGGTAGTTGCGGACCTTGGAATAGTCGGCGCCGTAGAGCTGGGTCACCGTCTCCTTGGTGGTGCCCAGGGCGAGGGTCGACAGGTTCATCGAGTCGGTTCGCATATAGGTGATCAGACCGGCTTCGTAGAGCCGCTGGGCCACCGACATGGTCTGGCTGACGGAGAAGCCGAGTTTCCGGGCTGCCTCCTGCTGGAGGGTCGACGTGGTGAAGGGCGGTGCCGGCGTGCGGTGGGCCACGCGCTTGTCAACGGATTCGATGCGGAACTGTTCCGTCTTGCAGCGCTCCAGGAAGGCGCGCGCTTCTTCTTCGGTTTCGAACTTGCGGTCGAGCGTGGCGTGGATGGGTTTCTTCGCCCCCTGCGTCAGGAAGCTGCCTTCCACCCGGAAAAACGGTTTGGCGTCGAATGCGGCGATTTCCCGTTCCCGGTCCACGATGAGCCTCAGCGCGACCGACTGGACGCGGCCGGCAGAGAGCTTGGGCTGGATCTTCTTCCACAGGATGGGGGAGAGTTCGAAGCCGACCAGACGGTCGAGGATGCGACGGGCCTGCTGGGCCTTGACCAGGTTCATGTCGATGTCGCGGGGATTTTCGATGGCCTCGAGGATGGCGTTCTTCGTGATTTCGTGGAAGACGATGCGGCGGGTCTTCTCCTGCGGGAGGCCGAGGGTCTCGCTCAGATGCCAGGCAATGGCCTCTCCTTCACGGTCTTCATCGGAAGCCAGCCATACGGTGTCGGCTTTCTTCGAGGCGGCGGTCAGATCGGCCACCGTCTTTTTCTTGTCGGGCGCAATTTCATATTGCGGAAGGAAACCATGTTCGATATCGATGCCCAGTCCTGCTTTCTTGAGGTCACGGATGTGGCCGAAACTGGATTTTACGGTATAACTTTTGCCGAGAAACTTCTCAATCGTCTTGGCCTTGGCCGGAGACTCCACAATGACTAAATTCTCTCCCATCTCGTTCAATTTTGGTTTTGGGAGTGCAAAGTAACAGATAATCGAGTCAAATTTCCAAATCTTTTTTTCTATTTTTGCAAGATGTATCGCCCCTCGTTTGGCCTTTAAC
This sequence comes from uncultured Bacteroidales bacterium, assembly GCA_947168065.1. GTDB lineage: Bacteria > Bacteroidota > Bacteroidia > Bacteroidales > UBA932 > Cacconaster. Next base: position 435,785 of record CAMVKH010000001.1, on the reverse strand, counting down.
GTAGTTAAAAATGAAAGAGTCCTTACAGAAAAAAATAACCAAGTGGTTCTGGATCGTGATCACCCTGCCCCTGGCCTGCCTGCTGCTTGCTTTGCTGCTGGTAGCGCTTTTCGCCAAGATCCCTTCTTTCGAGCAGATCGAGAATCCCGACAGCAACCTGGCTACCCTGCTCATCTCCGAAGACGGCAAGATCATCAATACCTATCATATTGAAAATCGCTCCTATGTGAGTTACGACCAGATTCCCAAACACGTGATCGACGCGGCGATCGCGACCGAGGACGCGCGGTTCTACCGCCACTCCGGCATCGACTTCCGCGGCCTGGCCCGCGTGGGCGTGAAGACCCTGCTCCTGGGCGATTCTTCCCAGGGAGGCGGCAGTACCATCACCCAGCAGCTGGCCAAGACCCTGTACCCGCGCCAGAACGTGCACAGCCGTATCCCCGGCGGGCGGCAGCTCAAGATGATCGGCATCAAGCTCAAGGAGTGGATCACGGCCGTCAAGATAGAGCGCAACTATACCAAGAAGGAGATCGTGACGATGTATCTCAACCAGATCTTCTTCGGCGGCAATGCCTACGGCATCAAGGCTGCGGCCAACACGTTCTTCGCCAAGGATCCGGAGGACCTGACGGTCGAGGAGGGCGCCTGCCTGGTGGGTATGGTCAACAAGCCTACGCGCTACAATCCCGCCCTGAATCCCGAATCTTCCCTCGCGCGCCGCAACCACGTGCTGCGCCAGATGGAAAAATACGACTATCTCTCGCGGCATGACCTGGACTCCATCACCCAGATTCCGATCGTGGTGACGTACCAGCAGCAGGACCACAATTCCGGCTACGGACCGTACTTCCGCGACATGCTCCGCAAGTTCATGAACGCCACCCAGCCCAAGCGTTCCGCGTATGCGCAGGTGGAAGACTTCCGCGCCGATTCCCTCGCCTGGCGCGACAATCCCCTCTACGGCTGGCTCAACAAGAATCTCAAGCCCGACGGTACCCAGTGGGACCTGGACCGCGACGGGCTCCGCATCTATACCACCCTCGACTCCCGGATGCAGAAGTATGCCGAGCAGGCCGTGGCCCAGCACCTGGGCAATGACCTGCAGAAAACACTTGACAAGGAACTCAAGTACCGCAAGAACTTCCCCTTCTCCAACGATGTCCCGAAGGAGGAAGTCGACCGCCTGATGCGCAACGGACGGCGCTGGAGCGACCGCTACCGTGTCATGAAGGAGGCGGGCTATTCCGAGGCCGACATCCTCAAGTCGTTCGACGAACCGGTGAAGATGCGCGTTTTCGCCTGGAACAGCAAGGGCTACGTCGATACGACGATGACTCCCAACGACTCCATCCGCTACGTCAAGTCGTTCCTCCGTGCGGCGTTCATGGCCATCGAGCCGAATACGGGTTATGTCAAGGCTTATGTCGGCGGTCCGGACTACCGCTTCTTCAAATATGACAACGTGGGCCAGGGCAAGCGGCAGGTGGGCTCGACCTTCAAGCCGTTCCTCTACACGCTTGCCATGCAGGAGGGCTACACGCCCTGCGACCGGGTTGCCAACTCGACTTACGTGATCGACGTCAACGGTACCGACTGGGCGCCCAAGGCCGAAGTGGACGACCGTATCGTGACCCTCAAGTGGGGTCTGACCAACAGCCGCAACAATATCTCCGCTTATCTGATGAAGCAGTTCGGCCCCTTCGCGATGGTCGAAATCTGCCGCAAGATGGGCATCAGCAGCTACCTCGATCCGGTCGTCTCGCTCTGCGTAGGTTCCTGCGACCTGAGCGTGATGGAGATGGTGGCAGCCTACAACACCTATCCCGGCCGCGGCGTCTATTGCTTCCCGATGTTCGTCACGCGGATCGAAGACAACGCCGGCAACGTACTGGCTACCTTCTCCACCCGCAAGCGCGAGGCGATCAGTGAGGTCACGGCCTACAAGATGGTCAACATGATGCAGGGCGTGGTCAACGACGGTACGGCGGGCCGCATCCGCTGGCGCTACAACATCCAGGGTGACATCGCCGGCAAGACCGGTACGACCAACGACAACTCCGACGGCTGGTTCATCGGCTACACGCCGCGTCTGACCGCAGGCGTCTGGGTGGGCGGCGAGGACCGCCAGGTCCACTTCTCCAGTACGGCCAATGGTGCCGGCGCCAGCATGGCCCTGCCGATCTGGGCGATCTTCATGCAGAAAGTCTATAACGATCCTTCCATCCCGATCGGTCCGAACGATGTCTTCGTCCCGCCGCTCGGCTGGACGGCCGACCAGTTGTGCGACGGTTCCTCCGACGATACCTCCTCCGCATCCTCTGGAAACGATTATTTCAATTAAGTGATTTCAAATGAAAAAGATAGCATTGATCTACGGAGGTGACTCCTCCGAATGGGGCATCTCTGTGCTCAGCGGCAAGTTCGTGGCTACCTGCCTGGACCCTGCCCGTTATGAGGTGACGGAACTCCTGCTCCGCTCCGGACAGTGGTCGGTCTGCGACCCGTCCGTGACCGACGTGGCCGTTCCCGTAAAACCGTTCATTCCTTCCGACCTGAAATATTTCGACGTGGCGCTCATCATGATCCACGGCACGCCGGGCGAAAACGGCATCCTCCAGGCTGAACTGGAGAAACATGGTGTCCCGTTCACCACCTGTTCCTCGCAGGTATCGGCCATGACCTTCGACAAGCACGCCTGCAAGAAGGCCATGCGGGGACTGGGTATTCCCCTGGCCCCGGAGATTTTTCTGCATCGCGGGGAGCCGCTCAATGCCGAGGCGGTCGTGGAGCAGCTGGGCCTGCCGGTTTTCGTCAAACCGAATGACGGCGGCAGTTCCTTCGGCGTGACGAAGGTCAAGCGGCAGGAAGACCTGGCGGCGGCGGTTGCGGCGGCTTTCTCCGAGAGCGACGACGTGCTGATCGAGAGCTACATCCCCGGACGTGAGCTGACCGAAGGGGTCTTCAACCGCAAAGGGGTTGTCATCCCCCTGCCGGTCACGGAGATCATCCCGCACAATGAGTATTTCGATTATGAGGCCAAATACCTGGGCAAGAGCGACGAGGTATGCCCGGCGCAGATTCCTTCCGATGTGGAGCAGGTCGTGCGTGAGCAGACGCGCCGCATCTACCAGCATTTCGGCTGTCGCGGCCTGATCCGCTGCGACTACATCCTGTCGGAGTCGGGCAAGGTCTATTTCCTGGAGATCAATCCGGTGCCGGGTATGACGAAGATGTCCTTGGTGCCCGCCCAGATCCGCGCAGCCGGCATGACGGTCGCCGAGGTGCTCGACTGCCTGATCGAAGAGGCGCTGGAAACATCCAAATAGGGCCCCGACGACGCGGCAGAACCTTATGACAATAGCAGCATTCGTCCATCTCTGTATTGACCGGCTGTCGTCCCTGTATCCGGAGGCGGAGGCCAAGGCCATGGCTTTCCGGCTGTTGGAGCACTATTGTGACATACCTTCTTATAAGTATGTTTCCGAACCGGATATGCCGTTAGCCTCCGCTACTGACTCCCGTCATTTCCAGCTTGACTCCGTTCGTCATTCCCGGCTTGACCGGGAATCTGACATCCTGGCGGCGCTCGAAGAGCTCTCGACCGGCCGTCCGCTACAGTATGTGCTGGGCTTCACGGAGTTCTGCGGCCACCGTTTCAAAGTGGGCGAGGGGTGTCTGATTCCCCGGCCGGAAACGGAGGAACTGGTCTCCCGCATCATCGACGACCTCTATGCCGACGACGATTCCGCCGTGCCCGGCTCGACTTCTTCCGTCGTGCCCGGCTCGACCGGGCATCTCGAGGCCGACGACGACAGCCCGTTCAGTATCCTCGATCTGTGCACCGGCTCGGGATGTATCGCCTGGTCGTTGGCGGCGGAGTTTCCCGAGGCGATGGTCTATGGTTGCGATCTGTCGGACGCTGCCCTGCGTTATGCCTGCCGGCAGCGCATCAAACTTCGGGGAGCCAAGCCGATCTTTTTCTCGGCCGACGTGCTGGCGGCTCCGCCGGCCGGACTGCCGAAATTCGATGTTATCGTATCGAATCCGCCTTATATCTGCAACAGCGAGCGCGCCGCGATGCGGCCGAATGTCCTTGACTTTGAACCCGCCGAGGCCCTCTTCGTCCCCGACGACGATCCGCTGCGCTTCTATCGGGCCATCGCACGCTGGGCCGATGTCCTCCTGCGCCCCGACGGCCATCTTTATCTGGAAATCAACGAGCGATTCGGCTCCGACGTGGCCGCCCTCTTTCCCGGCTCCCGCGTCGTCGCCGACATCACAGGCCGCGACCGCTTCGTCATCCGCTGACAGCCCACATCCTCCGTTTCCACGTCGAAGAATCCCACGCAAACCTCCCGGCCATGAAAACGCATTGAATTCATGGCCGGGAGGGTGTTTTCAGCAGGGTCGGCCATAAAAACGGCCGGTTTTTATGGCCGGGAAGAGGGAAATAGTTCGTTGAGTGTTTCGACGGGCAGTTTGATTAGGCGTGCAATCTTGGCGTTGTCGGCGTTGTAATCGAAATGAAGCATCCTGGCGAGTTCCATCTTCTCATTCCATCCCAGGAGGGATGCCCGCTGGCCGCCATGCTTCTCATGGCAATACTGCTTGATAATGTCGAACAATTCTTCATCGGTGTAGAAAACTGCATCACCCAGCATGACGGCAATATCCCGATAGGATTCCACCCCTTTAGAAAGCTTGTGGAAATAGTGGCGGGCATCTCGGAACACCCCTTCTCCGATATCCAGCCGACAGTAATTCATCGGGGAGAAATAACCATCGACGATTGTAAAGGTGTCAGGATAATCGATCTGTTTTGAGTGGACGAATTGTCTTTTCTTGAGAATACTCAATTCCCCGAAACGGCCATGCTGCCGTTCTTTGGCAATCGGCAGGAAGTAATAACTGTTCGCACCATAGGGATATCCGAATGGAAGTTGGTCCGGATCCACCACAAAGTTATTGCGGTTCGTATAAGCAATCTGGTTTCGTAGCGATTCCAGGTTATCGATGGGATGTGGCTCCTCACAATCGAAGTTAGAAAGGTCGACGGTCTTGCCGTTAGATGACAGATAACGCTGTAAACGCTTTTTGAATAAGTCAAAGAAAGTCAATACCTCTTTTTTGCTGCCGCAAATGATAAAATGCACATGATTGCTCATCAATTCGAAAGTGATGATCTTGATGCCCGGACAATCGTGGGCACACATTGCCACAAGTGTCATTGCGTAGATATAGTCTTTCGGATCAATGAAAATGACAGTCTGTTTTTGACCGGGTGTGCACAAGTGCCACACACCACCATATTTGTGCAATGTCCATTCGAAGACCCGTCTGCAGCGTTCCTCCTTCTCAAAAAAAGAATGTTCCTTAGCCATACTCCTTTTCACATCTATCTCCAACGCCACCGAGGCTATGGATACAACAAATATACATCGCAGAAGGTCGTTTTGCAAATACTATTTGACGTAAAACCCCTCCCGGCCATGAAAACGCATTGAATTCATGGCCGGGAGGATGTTTTCAGCAGGGTCGGCCATAGAAACGGCCGGTTTTTATGGCTGGGAGATGCGTTTGGCAGCGCGGTCGAGCAGGAGGATGGTGACCAGACGGGTGAGGACGGCCAGGGCGATGAAGTTGGTGCCCATTTCGAGGCGCATGACGATAAAGCGCGAGTTCATCTTGAAATTGAGCAGCAGCATGGCGACGAGGAACACGTCGATCATGTTCCATTTGTCCACCGACTGCAGTTTGAGGAACTGCCGGCCTGTGGCCAGCCTGAGCCCCAGCTCGATGTATTTGAGGACGGGAAAGACGAACGTGAAGATCAGGATGATGCCCGAAATCAGGTAGTCGCTGCTCTCCCAGAACATCCGGACCGAATCGAACAGCGTGACTTCCTGGCTCCGGATCTGGAAGCCCAATACCTGGTATTTGGTGGACATCAGGGGATAGCAGAGTCCCAGGATGTAGAACGTAACGGAGGCGGCCAGGAAGGCCAGCGCCACGTATTCGCGGGTCTGAAGGGACCTGTGCTGTTTGACGGGCAGGACTTCCATGGGCGTCAGTCGGCTATTGGAACAGCTTCCGGCAGAGGGCAGCGATGTCGTCTACGGGCGTGACGGTGATGCCGCGGCCGTCGGCCGATTTCGTACGCTTGGCGAAGGAGGATTCCTTGTTGAAAGAAGAGATGTAGATCTGCTCGAAACCGAGCTTTTCGGCCTCGGCGATGCGGCGCTCAACCTGGCAGACAGGGCGGATTTCCCCACTCAGGCCCACTTCGGCGGCGAAGCAGACTTTCGGCGAGATATACAGGTCGAAGTTGGACGAGAGAATGGAGGCCACAATGGCCAGGTCGCAGGCCGGGTCGGCCACCCGGAGGCCGCCGGCGATATTCAGGAATACATCCTTGGCGGCCAGCTTGAAGCCGGCGCGCTTCTCGAGCACGGCCAGCAGCATGTTGAGCCGGCGGCCGTCGAAGCCCGTGGCCGAGCGCTGGGGCGTACCGTAGGCAGCGGTGCTCACCAGTGCCTGGATCTCGATCAGGAACGGACGCGTTCCGTCCATCATGGCGGCGATGGCAATGCCCGAAAGGTCGTCCTGATGCATCGGGATGAGGATTTCGGAAGGGTTGCGCACTTCCCGCAGTCCCGCGCCGGTCATTTCGAAGACAGCCAGCTCGTCGGTCGATCCGAAACGGTTCTTGATGCTGCGCAGGATGCGGTAGGCACCTTTCGTGTCGCCTTCGAACTGCAGGACCACGTCGACGATGTGTTCAAGGACCTTCGGACCGGCGAGCGTTCCGTCCTTGGTGATGTGGCCGATCAGGATGACGGGCGTACCCGTCTCCTTGGCGTAGCGCAGCAGCGATGAGGCGCACTCCCGTACCTGGGACACGCTGCCCGCGGAGGAGTCGAGCGCCTCACTGTAGATGGTCTGGATGGAGTCGACGATCAGCAGGGCGGGCTGGATCTCCCGGGCCTGGGAGAGGATGTTCTCGAGAACGGTTTCGCTGAGGACAAAGCAGTCGTCTTCGCTGCCGCCGAGGCGCTCTGCGCGGAGCTTGATCTGCTTGGGACTTTCCTCACCGGAGACATAGAGGGTTTTCAAGTCCTTGCAGCAGAGCGGAATCTGCAGGGAGAGGGTCGATTTGCCGATACCGGGCTCGCCGCCGATGAGGATCATGCTTCCGGCGACCATCCCGCCGCCGAGCACGCGGTCGAGCTCCCCGATGCCGATGGAAAACCGGTTGTCGTGCGAGAGGTCGATCTCACGGAGCCGTTGCGGCCGGGCGTCGGAAGCGTCAATGTATGCCCGCGAGCGGGAAGTCGTCTTTCCGCCCCCGCCCGCACCGGCACGGGCCGCTTTCGGTTCCTCCACCATCGTATTCCATTCCCCACAGGCAGGACAGCGTCCCATCCACTTCGGGCTTTCGTTCCCGCACGAGGTGCAGTACCATACCGTCTTAATCTTCGTTGCCATACGACAAATGTATGAATTTTTTCATTATCTTTGAATGATTGAATGACACGATATGGAAACACTGACCATCAAAACCATCGGACCGTGGATGCTGCATGGCGAGCAGATCCTGCTCATAGGCAGCTGTCCCGCGCTGGGCGCGTGGAATCCCGAGAAGGCCCTTCCCATGACCGTGACCCAGGGTATTATCTGGAGTATCGAGCTGGACAAGGCGCTCCTTCCGTCCCATTTCGAATATAAGTTCATCTGCCGCAAGGCGGACGGCTCCGTCGTCTGGGAGACCTGCTTCAACCGGACCGACCCCTATGCCGTCACCGAGACGACCTTCCCCGACCAGCATCCCCGCTATGCCGGAACGGCCATCCCCGTGTTCTCGCTCCGCAGCCGCCGCAGTGCCGGCATCGGCGACTTCGCCGACATCAAACTGATGGTCGACTGGGCCGCAGCCACCGGACAGGCCCTGCTCCAGCTGCTTCCGGTCAACGACACCACTTCCACCAAGACCTGGACCGATTCCTACCCGTACGGCGGCATCACCATCATGGCCCTGCATCCCATCTACCTGAACCTGCAGGACATCGGCCCGCTGCGCAACAAGGAGGCACAGGCTGCCTTCGAAGAAGAGGCCGCCCGGCTCAATGCCCTCCCGCAACTTGACTACGAACAGGTGTTCCATCTGAAAGACCGGTATGCCCGTGCCATCTTCGCACAGAAGGGCACCCGCATGATGAGCAGCCGTGCTTTCAAGGAGTTCTTCGAATCGAACAAAGACTGGCTGCTGCCCTATGCTGCCTTCTGCGTGCTCCGCGACCGCTACGGCACCGCCGATTTCAGCAAGTGGAAGACTTTCAAGAAATACAATGCCGGCGCCGTGGCCCGTTTCTATGCCGGAGAGGCCAAGCCCGAGATGGACTACTACATCTTCCTGCAATATCACCTCGACCGGCAGCTCCGCGACGCCCACGCCTATGCCCGCTCGAAAGGCATTGCGCTCAAGGGCGATATCCCCATCGGCATCACGCCTCACAGTGTCGAGGCCTGGGCCGAACCCGAGTATTTCAACATGGGAGAACAGGCCGGCGCCCCGCCGGACGCGTTCGCGGCCGACGGCCAGAACTGGGGCTTCCCGACCTACAACTGGGACCGGATGGCGCAGGACGGCTACGCCTGGTGGAAGCGCCGTTTCCGCAAGATGGCCGAGTACTTTGACGCTTACCGGATCGACCACGTGCTGGGTTTCTTCCGCATCTGGGAGATCCCCGTGCCTTACAAATCCGGCCTGATGGGCCATTTCAGCCCGGCTCTGCCCTATTCCCTGGAGGACCTGCAATGGCGCGGCTTCCACTTCGACGAGCGGCGGCACGCCCGTCCCTATGCGGATGACGATCCGCGGGAAGTGCTCTTCCTCGAGGATCCCGTCCACAAGGGGCTTTGGCATCCCCGCATCAGCGCCCAATATACCCGAAGCTACAACGACCTGCAACAGTGGGAGAAAGATGCCTACAACCACCTCTACGACGAGTTCTTCTACCACCGCAATACCGATTTCTGGCGCGAGCAGGCCATGCGCAAGCTGCCTGTTCTGATCGGTGCCACCAACATGCTCACTTGTGCCGAAGACCTGGGCATGATTCCGGCCTGCGTGCCGCAGGTGCTGTCGGATCTGCACATCCTCTCGCTCGAAGTCCAGCGTATGCCCAAAGATCCCAAACAGATGCTCGGCAATCCCGCCGAATATCCCTACATGAGCGTCTGCACCACGGGCTCGCACGACACCAGCACGCTCCGCGGCTGGTGGGGTGAAAACCACGACGGCGAAGACTGCCCGGTGGAAACCTGCCGGTGGATCATCGCCGAGCACCTCTATTCCCCGTCCATGCTCACCATCCTGCCGCTGCAGGACTGGTTCTCCCTCGAGCCATCCCTCCGCGTGGAAGACATCCCCGGCGAGCGCATCAACATCCCGGCCAATCCGAAGCATTACTGGCGCTGGCGGATGCACGTGACGCTCGAAGAGATGATCGGCAACGAGGCATTCAACGAGAAGGTTGCAGCAATGATCGCCCAAAGCGGACGCAAAGCATGATCCTGCTATGGCGAACGAGAAGAAAAAAGGCCTGGCCCTGCACTGGCAGATCCTGATCGGCATCGGCCTGGGTATCGTGGCCGGCATCGTACTGTGCAAGATCACACCCTACGAGAACTGGGCCAAATACATCAAATGGGCCGGCGACATCTTCCTGCGCGGCCTGCGCATGATCGTCATCCCGCTGGTTTTCACTTCCATTGCGCTGGGAGTAGCCGGCATGGGCGATTCAACGGCCCTGGGGCGCATCGCCGGAAAGACCATCCTCTATTACATCGGGACCACGCTGATTGCGGCCACCATCGGCCTGCTGCTGGTCAACCTCGTCAAACCCGGGGTGGGCGCCAGCCTCAACCTGACTGAGGAAGTGGCTACAGTCAGTTCGCAGCAGGTGTCGTTCATCGACCAGATCGTGAACATCGTCCCGGCCAATATTTTCGAAGCCATGGCCAAAGGCGACCTGCTGCCCATCATCTTCTTCGCCGTGATCTTCGGCCTGTTCATGAACAAGGTGGAGATCAAGCATGCGGGCACGCTGAAGAACCTGTTCGAGGCCGTCTTCGAGGTGATCATGAAGATTACGATGTTCATCATCCGGCTGGCTCCGTACGGCGTGTTCGCCATCGTGGCCAATGTCGTGGGCAAACAGGCCGATAATCCGAAGGCGCTGCTGGCCATGGCCGGGAGCCTCGGTGTATTCGTGCTGGTAGTCTGGGGCGGGCTGCTCATCCAGGGCGGTGTCGTGCTGCCGCTGCTGGTGCGGACGCTCGGCAAGCAGAACCCCTGGCGGCACATTTCCAAGATGTCCACCGGCATCCTCACAGCTTTCTCCACCTGCTCTTCCGGCGCAGCCCTGCCCATCAATATCCGGGATTCGCAGGAGAAATGCGGCATCTCGAACAAGATCGCCAGTTTCGTCCTCCCTTTGGGCAGCACGATTAATATGAACGGTACGGCATTGTACGAGTGCGTCGCCGCCATCTTCATCGCCCAGGCCTATGGCATCGACCTGACGCTGGCCCAGCAGATTATGATCGTCTTCACGGCGCTGCTGGCAGCCATCGGTGCGGCGGGCATTCCGATGGCAGGCATGGTGATGCTGGCCATCGTGCTGTCGGCCGTCGGCCTTCCGCTCGAAGGCATCGGCATGGTGCTGGCCGTCGAACAGATCTGCGACATGCCCCGCACCTGCATCAATTCCTACGGTGACACCTGCGGTGCGGTCATCATCGCCCACAGCGAAGGAGAACAGTTGACGATCTGACGAGAAAAGCGTCTTTGGATCGATCTTTCGTTCGGTAAAGAGCCTATTACCTTTGAAACACTCAACTATTTCGGCTGGGGTGTCTATATGCCCACCGCCCAGATGATGGATATGTAGAATAAGGCGCTCAACAGCGAATTCTTACTCAACATTATTGAAATGAGAGCCCGCGTGTATGACAACGGCAAATGCATGACGGTCGCTCCCCGTGGTGAACTCAAGACTATCCACAAGTCAAAACTCGTCGTACATACCTTCTCCTTCCCGGTTGGCTTTGCACACCATTCCGGCGAATATGCATTCCGCATCGACACAGCCTTCGACGACAATCTGCTGGCCAAGGTCCGCCTGAAGGCGGTTGAGTAGTCCGGCCAGACACTCCAATCTGTTTACAAGGGCGTTCCGACCCGGACCCTGAACTATCACTTCTCCGCTGCCTTCTCCTATGGCGGCCTGGGGATGTAGTTCAGACATCTTGCCGAATAACATCGGGCAAGGTCTCAACATCGACATGAGATCTTGCCCATTTATTGCGTCCGCTATCACTGTTTGGACAGCGTTATTTTTCTCCAAATATATTCTTCAAACAATTTAGAGTCGCTATTCTAATATCATCAGCTTCAGTTGATCCAATACCTGCTGCTGTTGATGTTATAATAACTTTATCGGTTGAAGCATCGATAAACTGTAAGGTAATCTCAATAGCATAGCTAGTCAGTCCCATACTATGTCTGCCACTTTCTCCATAAGCGACTATAAACGTTTTCTCTGGCATTATGTCATCCATTGTTCGACGAAACCCTTTCTTCATTAAGTATCCACTGATTATGTCAGCTGGATTAACACTTTTTGTAGATGATCCACCGAAAACACCGTATTGACCTCCACTAACAATTCCCGCCCCGGCAGTTAATTGACTAGTAGGAACAACATAAAAGAATTCATAGTCATCAATTGTTCCATTTCTCTGAATCGAAGCATACCTGGAAACGTTGCAAGCAGAGATCACAAGACAGCAAATGATAAGAATAATATGTTTCATGATAATATCAATGGTTGTTATTTCTGATTTACATGTTTGCTTTGAATCTTGAAAGACTCCTTCTTCATATCTTTTGTCCACAGTTCTTTATTTGGGTACACCTCCAGTCTTTTCGCTAAGTGAAGCCTATCCTGGATTGCCTTTCCTAAAACATATTTGTGCAGATAACGTTTTATTGAAACGAAACTACGACAAAGGAGGGTATCCATCATTTGGTCTGGGAAAAAATGAATAAATGATAATGTAAATTGGTCTAAATCAAAAGTATCAGGGAGAGTACTTACAATTTTTGTGTACAATTCATCTGTAATGAATGTTCCTAAAGGAGGATGGGTCGAATTCATAATCAATTACTTTAGTATCCCCTCGGCTCCATTTAAGGGAAGTATAACAAAAAAGTGTGGAGCTTCTTTCGCGTCCACCGGATCGGGGTTCTGGAAAAACCTTTGAGAGATGAATACGACTGATACTCCACACCCGACTGATATGGAATCGGCCGAATTGAGCCGACAACAAATCAATGTCGAGCAGAGTGTTTCTGCCGCCAATCTTCTCATTCAAAATTTTCTAGATTTCGATCCAGGTCAACGCGAAAACACTTTCGCTGATTTGTAATGACATAGCTTTCACTATGTCAAAAACAAAGATAAGCATTTCAGCCAACTCTTGCAAATCGCAAGTTCATATGTTATCTTTGTCTTCGTCCAGAGCCAAAGTGGCGTTGGGTTAATTGGAGTTGACAGATATGGGTAGAATTGCTTTGGATATTCCGACGGGAAATAGTCGGGATGATATCAAGGGGCGGGAAAAGATTATCAAGGATTTTTATGCTCGATGGATAGCCGATCATCCGTCAAAGGCTATTTGGAACAAATCGATCAATCAGTATATCAAGGTTAAATATCTATCTATTAACGAAAATCTTGGAAAATGCCGTGTTGGTCCAGTAAGGGCCAAGAAAAACGAATGACCAAAACCAAAAGGGCTTTTCAAAGATCCTAATACTGAGATATCAAAATATTAAACTTGTCGTGGGTTTCCAACACTCATATGGAGATTATGTTCAATACTGTATATCTTGTCCCCAGGGAGAAAAAGAAAAAAGCCGCTTAGGCAGCGACTTTCAGGAAGGGCTCGGATCAAGTTGACTTGAAAGGGTTGTCATCCCTTCATCGAATTCCCATTAACGAATCCGATGTAAAGATACGAACATTATTCGCTCAAAACAAATATTATTCAATTCATTGAACAAGTTGCCGTCGAATCTGCTACTGTTGCTCCCGCTTTTTCATGGCCGGGAGGGTGTGTTACAGGCTGGCTACAGCAGGACGTTCAGGCCGAGGCAGACGCTTTCGGTGAAGTTACGGATGCCGAGCAGCTGCTTGTTGGTCTTCCAGGAGGCTTTTTCGAAGCCGAAGAAGAAGCCGACGTATTTCTTCGGAATGTACTCGGCGTAGAATCCCATCCGGCCGACGGGGCCGAACGTGTAGTGGGCATTCAGGTTGAGCCATTCGAGCGGCGTGGCGTTGAAGGCGACGGTCATGTGGTTTTTGTCCATGCTCCGGTTGTAGAGCAGGCCGACGCTCAGCATTTCGTTGAGGAAGGGGACCTCGGCTCCGGCGAAGATTTCCGGGCTCATGATGTAGCGTAAATCCGGGGTCCCGTCGCTTTCCAGCGTGACCAGCTCGCTGAAGTCGCTGGTTACCTTTTCCAGGGCGGAGGCAAAGTCGAAGTCGGCACTGATGTTCTGGAAGCCCTCGAAGCTGGCGCTGTGCTCGGCTTTCAGCCGGTTGGCTTTTCCGAAGGACAGTTTCCCGACATTGGCGATGGAAGCCGAGAGATTGAGGCCGTTCACGAAGCCGTCGAAGAGGAGCCTGTATTCAGCGCCTAGGTCGAAGGCGGCGCCCAGGCCGTGGAGGCGGAAACCGTCGGAACGGAAACCTCCCTCGGGCGTGTAAGAGAAGCCGGAGAGGTCGAGGATTCCGCGCACCGTGGCGGCGAGACGGTCGTCATTCATCTGGACGTCAAGCATATGAAGCGTGGCGTTGGCAGAATTCAGACCGGTCATCAGACGAAGACGGCCACCGACGCGAAGTCCGGGAACCAAATCGTCCAGGTCGTAGCTGCAGCCGGCCGAGAACGTTGCGTACGTCAGAAAAGAGGCGTGCGGACCTTCAATCATCCAGGACTGGCTGCCGCCGCTGCGTCCTGTCTTGGCAAAGCGGAGCAACTCCCGGGGGATATCCGCATGGCCGTAGCCCGAAACGGAGAGTCCTGCCGAGAGGAAGAGTTTGTCGTTCAAGCGGTATCCCGCGCCCAGCAGATCGGTTTCAAAGCGCGCCGTAAGGTAGGGGTCCTTCTCCGGAAGCTTTCCATAGAAGGTAGCTTCATCCACGTGGTCGTTGAGAAAAGTGTAGGTCTTGTCGCCTTCGGGGAACAAAAAGTTGCCAAGACCGACATTGCTGAGCATTTCGGCGCTGGCGTAGCCGGCCACCGGGACGGAGATATAGAGGTCTGTCTGCGGAGCAAAGGCCGGGTTGAGCTTGCTGCGAAGAAGCGATGTTTCGAAGAAGTAACTGCCGCGGAGCGGCTGAGCCGGGACGAGCGCCGTGAAGGCGAGCAGTGCGAGCAGGATGGTAAGACTGTATCTTTTCATTGCGCGTCGTCGTATTGGAGGGAGAGATGATAGCCGCCCGGGACCTTGACCCGGAGGGCGGCCTGGATGTAATCGTCGGCCTTGACGGGACGGTTGTCTTTCGTCCCTTTCACCTTGAAGGTCAGGAAGGCTTTCGTCAGTTTCCCGACCGGCGCGTCAGCCAGGGGAGCCAAAGGAACGGAGAGAGGACTGGTGCCGCCTGCGGCGATGGTCGCATCGACGGGCTCGAGCAGCCGGTTTCCGGCCGCATCGGTCATCTCCATATTGAATTCAAGCTGCAGCGGGAGTGTGTTGGTCATCTCGCCGAGCAGTGTCAGCCGGTTGTCCTGAAGCAGGTTGCCGAAGGTATCGGGCAGCGTGAGCGTGTCGCGCATCGTAAGCTGCAGGGCGGGCCCGAAGGCCAGGGGGATGTTGACGCGGGGCGTCACGTGTGCTTCATACACCACTCCGACGCGGACTTCCCCCGTCTGGTCGTGGTAAGTGAGGCCCTCGATGTCCACGACGATCTGGTCGGGGGCGATCCGGACCAGTTCGGTGAAGTCGAGGACGACGTCTTCCGGGCTCTTCGCGGTTTTGGCCAGGCGTATCTGCTTGTGCAGGGTTTCGCCCGGTTCGGCGATCGGGAAGGGGACGACGATGCTGTCCATGACAGCGACCTTGGCGCGTTTCTTCAGGGCCGTGAGCTTGACCAGGGCGTAGGTCGGAACGCTGATATTGCTCTCCACGTTGAGGATGATCTCGGGATCGTCGAAGTCGAAGACGGCGTCCTTGTCGCCGATCCGGTCGAGGACCTGACCGGTCAGGTTGGTCAGGTCGACGCTGGTCTGGAGCTGGGCGATCTTGTAGTCGTAGCGGCCGCGGATGGATTCGCAGGTGAGGTCGCGGAGTTCCGCCGTGACCTGGAGTTGCTGGAGCGGGTTGGACGATACGATGCTTTCGTAGCGGGCGCGGCTGGTCCGGGCCCCGCTCACCGACACGCTGCCGTTGAAGCCGAGCCGGGCTTCCAAATTGAGGGTGTGGGTCTTGACGTCGTAATCACCCGAACTGAACTTGAGCGTGCGCAGCGGAATGTCGATGGTGGAGGAATAGCCGTTTTCCTTCGTGAGCGGGACGACGACGGTCAAGATGCCGTCGACGCAGTCTTCGCTTTCAAAGAATTGGCTCAGGTCGACGTTGACGGTAGCGGTCACCGTGCCGTCGGTCAGCACGCAGTTGGGAATCGCGAAGGTGACCCGTACGATCGACTCGCGGGTGAGGGTGATCGATTCGAGTCCGAGCAGCTGGTCGGGCATGCGCGGGATATTGAGGGTCGTACCCCGCGACTTGGTGCCGAGATTGATCGTGGCAGGCAGCAGGCCCGAAAGGTCAGCCGTACCGTCCGGGTCGAAACTCACGCCGGAAGCTGGCGTTCTGAACAGCGAGAAAGCCGTGGAAATGGGGAAGTTGCAGTATTTGCGGAACGGACGGGCTCCGTCGTAGTCCTTCAGCCCGGCAAAGACGAAATCTACAGGATCGGCCGTATAATGCGCGGTGAATGTCCCGTCGTCTTCCCGGACGAAGAGGCTGCCGAAGCGGTCGGTAATCATGTCGCCGACTTTCAGTTGCCGGGTCGTGCCCAGGGGGAACGTCAGGTCGTCGCCGCCGAGTGTGACGGCGGGGTCTGTCCGGTTGAGATCATACGCCGGGTCGACGCAGGAAGATGCGGCGGCCAAGGCGCATAGCATGGCCAGTGAAGTAATGAAAGTGCGTGCAGACATCAGGGAAACTTATTTGCAGGCTTCTTCTACGATGAAGCGGAAAATGGGCAGGAATTCCGGATTGCCCGCATTGGTGATCACTTCGGGATGGAACTGGACGCCGATGATGATGCCGCCCCCATCGACAAAACCGGGCAGTTTGCCGACGCGCTCGACACCTTCTATAATACCGTCGGCCGATGTGGCCGTAACCTTGAAGCCCTTGGGTACGTCCTTGATGGCCTGGTGATGGAAGGAATTGACGACGGCCTTGTCCTTGCCGAGGATTTTTGCCAGTTTTGAATCGGGCGTGATGGAAATCGAATGGGTGCCGTAGGCGCCGCTCGTGGGGCTCTGCCGATGTTTTACGTAGCTGGAGGGAACCTGCGAAGGGATGTCCTGCCAGAGTGAGCCGCCGAAGGCCACGGCCAGCAGTTGCTCTCCGCGGCAGATACCCAGCACGGGGATGCCCCGGGCCACGGCTGCGCGGACCAGCTTGACGTCATACTCGTCACGTTCCGGAACGACTTCGCCCAGGCCGCGGACAGGCTCCTCGCCAAACCATTTGAGCGGGTCGAAGTCTTCGCCGCCCGTCATCACGAGGGCGTCGATGGCCGAGATGACGAGGTCGATCTGGGCGTCGTCACCCGTGACGGGAATGACCAGCGGCACACCTCCGGCCATCCGGACGGAGTTGACGTAAGTCATATTGACCTGGCATCTTCCGCTCTCACTGTAGGAGGAAATGCCGATGACGGGCGTCTTGGCCCAGAGACCGAGCGTTGCACCCAGCAACGCGGCGGCAAGCATCACATACCGTTTCATCATGGCTCAAAATTAGAGTTTTCTGTCCCAATTTGCAAATTCTTCTCCCGATCCCACCGTGATGGACAGTCCCTTGGCCAGGGAACCCCATTCGTCCGGGTTGTCGAAGTGGAAGGTCACGTCGAAGCCCCAGCCGTCCGCACGGAAGTTGAAGACATTGCCGTTGACGTGCTTGAGTTCGCGCTTCCATGCTTTCTTGTTGTGCAGCTTGATATAGAGACGGCCGCCTTCGATCAGGATGTCGAGGTCGCCCAGGATTTCGTGCTGTCCGGTGTAATGTCCCTGGATCCGGGACCAGGCGGGCGCCGCCACGGCGACACGTTCGGCCGCAGCCTTCTCTTCGGCCGTGGCGCGCCGGTCCGCATTCGCGTACCATTCTTTCAGGTATTCGGCGTTGTAGTCGTAGTCTTCATAGCCGAGGAAAAGGTCCACGGCACGGCGAAGGATGGCGTGCCGCGCCTCGGAAGGCGCCTCGCTGTTGACCTGGATGGTCATGGCGAAATCCATTTCGGGGATGAAGCAGCAGATCGTGGTCATTCCCCAGGTGGTGCCGGTATGGAAGTACATGCGGCATTTGCGGGTCTGCTCGATGAACCAGCAGTGGCCGTAGAGATTGGTCTTGTCGGGGGTCTGGGAGGTGATGGTCACGCCGCGGTGGAGGTAGTTCATCTGTTTTTCGGAGATGAGCTGGCGGTCGCCTACCTTGCCGTCGCCCAGATGGAAGACGGCCCATTTGATCAGGTCGGTCGGCGTGCAGCAGATGCTGCCGGCGGGGCCTACGACGGTGAGCCACCAGAGCGACTGCTCGTCGCCGTACATCGGCCAGATGTTCATTTCGCGGCCCTTGCGTTCGAAGGTGTAGGGGAGCGCGGCGGTGCCGTCGGCCAGGGCGGCGCCGAAGCCTTCTCCGTTGAGCGTGGATTCCGTCATGCCCAGCGGCTGGAAGATGCGTTCGCGCACGTTGTCCTCCCAGCTCTTGCCGGTCAGTTTCTCGATGATCTTCGCGGCGGGGATGAAGGTGATGTTGTTGTACTGATAGTCGCCCCGGAATGTGTAGGCGGGCGGCATCAGCTTGAACATCTTGTAGATGTCGTCACGGTCGTAGCCCAGGTTGCCCAGGTAGGTGCCGATGTCATCCCGCATGCCGGTGCGGTGGGAGGTCAGGTCCTTGACCTGGATGTTCGCGGTGACCCAGGGGTCGTACATCTCGAAGTCGGGGAGATGGTCTTTCACCCGGTCTTCCCAGCTCAGGAGACCTTCGTCTACCAGCTGTGCAAGGATGGCCGCCGTGAACGACTTGGACACGGACCCGATCTGGAAGAGGGTATGGGCATCCACCGGTACGCCGGTCTCCAGGCTCTTGACACCGTAGCCTTTAGACAGGATGACCTGTCCGTCTTTGTAGAGCGAAACGCCCATGCCGGGAATCTTCCAGTCGGCACGGACCTGTTCGATGGTCCTTTCGATGTTGGCGATGATTTCTTCCTGCGTGAGAACCGGATGGCGTGCAGGGATGTTCTTCGTGGTCTGGCCGGCTGCCGCAAGCGGGAGCAGCGTAAGGATGGCGGTAAGGAGAAGTGTCTGTTTCATTCTATAAAGATAAAGCTTTTTATGCAGTTTTTGTCAAAAAGTTATAACCAATGTAAAAAATGTTTACATTTGAAGGTTTATTTTGGCATAAAAGCCTGATTTATTGTTATGGAGAAAAGAAACCTAACGTTTTGGCAGATGTTCAACCTGAGCTTCGGGTTCTTCGGTGTGCAGATAGCCTATGCGCTGCAGAGCGCCAACATCAGCCGCATATTCGCCACGCTGGGTGCCGATCCGCACCAGCTGAGTTTCTTCTGGATCCTTCCTCCGCTGATGGGTATGATCGTCCAGCCGCTGATCGGCCACTGGTCCGACCGTACCTGGTGCCGGATGGGCCGCCGCAAGCCTTATCTGCTGGTCGGCGCCATCGTCGCCGTGCTGGTGATGGTCTTCCTGCCCAATGCGGGCAGCCTGAATTTCAGCCAGCGGCTCTTCCTGGGCCTGAACGGCGCCATGTGGTTCGGCCTTTTCTCGCTCATCTTCCTGGATACCTCTATCAACGTGGCGATGCAGCCCTTCAAGATGATGGTGGGCGACATGGTCAATGAGAAGCAGAAGACGCAGGCCTACTCGATCCAGAGTTTCCTGTGCAACGCCGGCAGCCTGTTCGGCTACCTGTTCCCGATTTTCTTCACCTGGATCGGCATCGCCAATACCGCTCCCAAGGGCGTGATTCCCGATTCGGTGATCTGGAGCTTCTACTGCGGGGCCGCCATCCTGATCCTCTGCGTCCTCTATACCTTTATGAAAGTAAAGGAGATGCCGCCGAAGGAATATGCGGAATTCCACGGTTTCGACCTCCAGAAGCAGCAGGAAGGCAAGAAGGAAGGTTTCATCAAGCTGCTGGCCCAGGCCCCGAAGGCATTCTGGACCGTGGGTCTGGTGCAGTTCTTCTGCTGGGCCGCCTTCCTCTTTATGTGGACCTACACCAACGGCGCCATCGCCAAGAACGTATGGGGCACCACCGACGTCGTGTCGGAAGGCTATCAGGCCGCCGGCAACTGGGTGGGCGTGGTCTTCGCTATCCAGGCCGTGGGTTCGCTCTGCTGGGCGCTCTTCATTCCGAAATTCAAGACGAACCGGGCCGCCTACATCACTTCGCTGGTAATCGGTGCCATCGGTTTCATTTCGGTATTCTTCGTCCATGACAGATACCTGCTCTTCGTCTCGTATTTCCTCATCGGATTCGCCTGGGCCGCGATGCTCGCCCTCCCGTTCTCGATCCTGACCAATGCGCTGAAGGGCAGTTCGCACATGGGCGAGTACCTGGGCCTGTTCAACTGCACCATCTGCCTGCCGCAGATCGTCGCAGCTGCGCTGGGTGGCCTGGTCCTCAAGGCCATCGGCGGATCGCAGGCGGGCATGCTGGTCATCGCGGGCGCGCTGCTGCTCTGCGGTGCCGTGAGCGTACTGGCCATCAAGGAGAAAAATCAATAATCTAAATCATCAAAGTAAAGTTTAACTAAAGCAGTTTCTATGAAGAAGATTCTTACTCTGCTCTCGGTCCTGGTACTGACTTGTGCCTCCGCTTTCGCGCAGTACACTGCGAAAGGTGTGGTGGAAGACAAGTTCGGTCCCGTGGCCGGGGCTGCTGTTATCCAAGTGGGTACCAGCAACGGCGTGCAGACGGATCTGGACGGGGCCTGGACGCTCAACGTCCCTTCTGCCAACACGCTGATCGAGATCAGCTTCCTGGGTCTGAAGACCGTCACGGTCGAGGCCGGAAAGGCCGCCACCGTGCTTATGGAGGATGATCACGAGTTTCTGGACGAAGTGGTCGTCATCGGTTACGGTACGGTCAAGAAAAGCGACATGACCGGATCGGTCTCGACCGTCCGCGCAGATGAAATCAACAAAGGTGTCATCACGACCCCGGCTGACCTGCTCCGCGGCAAGAGCGCCGGTGTGGTGGTCACGGCCGGTTCCGGTATGCCGGGTTCCGGTGCCACGATCCGTATCCGCGGCGGCTCCTCCATCAATGCGAGCAACGACCCGCTGATCGTCATCGACGGCCTGCCGGTTTCGAACGACGGCATCAGCGGTATGTCCGACCCGCTTTCCTCGATCAACCCTGAAGACATCGAAAGCTTCACCGTGCTGAAGGATGCCTCGGCGACCGCCATCTACGGTTCCCGCGCATCGAACGGCGTCATCGTGATCACGACCAAGAAGGGTTCGAAGGTCGCCAGCAAGATTCCGCACGTGGCCGTCGACTACACCGCGTCGTACAACACGCTTGCCAAGTACAACACCCTGCTGGATGCTGACGGCATCGTGGAAATCATCCGTTCCTACTACGGTGCAAATTCCCCGGCTGAGGCCAATCTCGGCATCGGCGGCAAGATCCCTGCAGATGCAGTGGGTAAAATCAACAAACACGGCTGGCAGGATGAAATCTTCCACAACGCCCTTTCGCACGACGCCAACCTGAGCGTAGGCGGCAAGATCGGTGATTTCATGCCCTATCGTGTTTCCGGCGGTTTCACCGAGCAGAACGGTACGCTGATCGGCTCGAAGATGGACCGTGCCACCGCATCGCTCAACCTCTCGCCGAGTTTCCTGAACAACCACTTGACCGTCAACTTGAACGGTAAGGGAACCTACGCCTTCAACCAGTACGCCAACCAGGATGCCATCGGCGCGGCCAACCATTATGACCCGACCAAGCCGGTGTACAACAAAATCGGCGGTTACAACCTGAACGGCTACACCACCTGGTTCGACCAGAGCGGCAACATCAACACGATGGCCACGATGAACCCGGTCGGCCTGCTCGACGCGAAGAACGATACGGCGAACGCCTACCGTTTCATCGGCAATGCACAGTTCGACTACAAGGTCCACGGTTTCGAGGCGCTCCGCTTCAACCTCAACCTCGGTCTCGACTGGGCGAAGAGTGTGGGCGTGACCGAACTGGCCAAGGGCTCTGAGGCTTCGTACCACAACACCAACCAGTCGGGCGGCGGCCAGCATACCGATTACGACTATTCCCGCCGCAACACCACGCTGGAATTTTACGGCGACTTCAACAAGGACTTCGGCAAGCACAACGTCGACCTGATGGCCGGTTATTCCTGGCAGCACTTCTACAGCGAGAGCAACAGCAATACCATCCGTCTGAGCGACAAGGCCAAGCTTGGCGAGTCGATCGGCAAGGGCGAGCTCTACCTGATTTCGTTCTTCGGTCGTGCCAACTATACCTACGGTGAGAAATACCTGCTGACCGCTACGTTGCGCGCCGACGGTACCTCGCGCTTCCAGAACCACAAATGGGGTATCTTCCCGTCCGTGGCCTTCGCCTGGAACGTCATGAAGGAAGACTTCATGCCGCAGGCCGGAACGCTCAGCACCCTGAAGCTGCGTCTCTCCTGGGGTGAGACCGGACAGCAGGAGGTGGGCGGCTATTACGACACCTTCGCACAGTTCCTGACCAACCAGCTGGGTTCCTACTACTACTTCAACGACCGGCTCATCACCCCGATCTCCGCATTGGGCTACAGCGCCGACCTCCGTTGGGAGACCACCACGACCTACAACGTCGGTATGGACCTCGGCTTCTGGAACGACCGTCTCTCGGCCAACCTCGACCTTTACCGGAGGGATACCCGCGACATTCTGAACTACATTCCTGTCCCGGCCCTCTCCAACCTGACCAACTACCTGAACACCAACATCGGTGACATGAAGAACCTCGGTGTCGAACTCGGTCTGAACGGCATCCTGATCGAGCGCAAGGACATGAGCTGGACGGCCGGCTTCAACGTGGCCTACAACTACAACGAGATCACGCGTCTGACCGCTTCCGAAGACAACGCCACGGGCGTTGAGACGGGCGGTGTCTCGGGCGGTACCGGCAACAACGTGCAGATGCACCAGGTCGGTCACCCGATGCGCGCCTTCTACGTGTACCAGCAGGTCTATGACGAGAAAGGCTACCCGATCAGCGGCGTCTATGTGGACCGCAACAACGACGGTGTGATCAACGCCGACGACAAGTACTTCTACCACAAGCCCGACGCTGACTTCACCTTCGGTTTCAACACCAACTTCAGCTGGAAGAACTGGACGGCTGCCCTCTCCGGCCACGCCTCCGTCGGCAACTGGGTTTACAACAACGTGGCTTCCGATACGGAAATGCTGGCCGACCTCTGGACCAACAGTTTCGTGAGCAACCGCCTGGCCTCCGCCTGGGATTCCTATTTCTCCCAGGCCCAGTACACGTCGGACTATTACATCACCAACGCCTCGTTCCTGAAGCTCGACAACTTCACCCTCGGCTACACCTTCCCGAAACTCTTCCGGGTAGGCGGCGACAACTACGCTTCCCTCAATATCTTCGGCACGGTCCAGAACATCTGCACCCTGACCAAGTACAAGGGAATGGATCCCGAGGTGTACGGCGGTATCGACGGCACGCTCTATCCGCGCCCGCGGACCTTCGTGCTCGGTCTCAAGTTCAACTTCTAATACAGCGTGAGATATGAAAACGATCAAATATATTTTCGGCATCCTTGCCATCTCTGCCGCGCTGACCTCCTGCATCGGTGACCTCAATGTCACGCCGATCGACCCGAACGCCAACACGGCGGACAAGGCCCTCGTCGACGAGGCCTCCTTCACCTCCTTCCTGGCGGGTGTCTATACGGGCTTCGCCACCTCGGGTTACTACGGTGCCAACGGAAGTGCTTCCATCTCCGGTCTTGACGGAGGTGCCTCGCAGTACATCCGTGGCCTGTACCACCACAGCGAACTGACGACCGATGAGTCGGTCTGCGGCTGGAATGACCAGACCATCAAGAATTTCCACTATATGAACTGGACGACGGACGATACGTTCATCTACGCGTTCTACTCCCGCATCTTCATGCAGGTGTCCGCTGCCAACGAGTTCATCCGCGAAGCCCAGGCTTCCAGCGTGTCTTTCCCCAACAAGGAAGAGTTCATCGCCGAGGCCCGCGTGCTCCGCGCCCTGGCTTACTACCACGCCATCGACAACTTCGGCAACGTGCCGTTTGCTGACGAGACGAGCGTGGTGGGTGCCTTCCCCGACCAGATCAACCGTGCCGACCTTTTCAACTGGCTTGAGAAGGAACTCAGCGACCTGATCAACAACAGCGCGCTTGCAGCTCCCCGCGGCAACGGCTATGCCCGCGCCGACAAGGGTGTGGCCAAGTTCCTGCTTGCCAAGCTGTATCTGAACGCCCAGGTCTATACGGGCACCGCGATGTACGACAAGTGCGCCCAGGTGCTCAGCAGCCTGATGGGTGACGGCTACAAGCTCCACACCACTTCTTCCGGCGACTTCAGCCCGTATCAGGAGCTGTTCCTGGCCGACAACGACCGCTGCACCGACGAGATCATCTTCGCCATCGAGCAGGACGGCGTCAACACCACCAGCTACGGTGCGACCAACTACCTGATCTTCGCCTCCACGGGCGGCGAGATGGACCCTGCAGCCCTGGGTATCTCCTCCGGCTGGGGCGGTCTCCGCACGACGCCTGAATTCTACGACAAGTTCAGCTCCGCCGACGCCCGCAACCTCTTCTACACGGCTACCCAGCAGAAGAGCATCGACGACATCGGCGAGTTCACCAACGGCTATGCCTTCATGAAGTTCCGCAACATCAAGAGTGACGGCACCCCGGGCCAGGAGCTCGGCTTCGTCGACACCGACTTCCCGATGATGCGCTACGCCGACGTGCTGCTGATGGCTGCTGAGTGCGCTGCCCGCGGTGCCTCGATCGATGGCCTCTCGGCCTTCAACCAGGTTCGCGAGCGTGCCGGTATGCCGGCAGTCAATGCCCTCACGCTGAACGAGATCATCGACGAGCGCGGCCGCGAACTCTACCAGGAGTGCTGGCGCCGCAGCGACCTGATCCGCTTCGGCCTGTTCACCAGTTCGGACTATGTCTGGCAGTGGAAGGGCGGCGTCCAGGGCGGTACCGCCGTTGACAGCTATCGCGCCCTTTTCCCGATTCCGGATTCTGACCGGCTTGCCAACACCAAACTTACCCAGAATCAGGGCTATTAATAGGAGGACAACGCTATGAAGAAAGTATTATCCATTCTTTTCGCAGGTGTGATCGCCCTCCTGGCGACGGCTTGCTATCCCGATGACGAATTTGCCCAGTTCGATCCTTCCAAGGCGACAGCGCCGGTCGTGAGTTCCTACGAGATGGGTGCCAAGGCCCTGACCGTGGCTTATACTCCGGGCAAGTTCAACATGGGCTTCAACGAGAAGATCGCTCCCAACCATATGCTCGTCATCACTTCGATCGACGGAAAGAGCGTGAACAAGGTCGTTTCCACGACCAACAAGGACAATGTCATGACGGCGAGCGTCTCTACGCTGAGCAACCTGTTCCTTTCGATGGGTTTCCAGGAGGATCAGACCCTCAGTTTCGAGGCCCTGGTCCGCGCCACGATGCAGAATCCGGCGCAGGACAACGGCCGCAACGGCCATGTTGATTCAAAGGAAAAGGTTTCCATTTCCAATTTCGTGGTGACCCTTCCGAAGGGCAGCCCGTACATCGAGTACACGCAGACCAGCAACTGGTCGGTCATCGGCTCCCTGTCGGCTTACGAGATAAGCTGGGACAAGGATCTCGAAATGTGGACCGACGGTGCCGGAAATCATGTCGCCGCCCACGTACAGCTGTGTGCCGGCGATGAATTCAAGTTCCGTCAGGACCAGGCCTGGACCGTGAACATGGGCGGTACCTTCGGCAGTCTCGACACGCCGTTCGAGGTAACGCAGGACGGTGCGAACATCGTCGTCGGTGCCGACGGCTACTACGACCTGTTCGTCAATCCTGAGGCCGGAACCGCATGGATCAGCGAAGCTTACGATCCGTTCCCCGATTTCAAGGAAGCAAGCAACTGGTCGGTCATCGGCTCCCTGTCGCAGTACGGCATCAGCTGGGACGGCGACCTGGCCATGGTTTCCGACGGCAACTGGCACGTGGCACTCGGCGTCACCCTTGCCGCAGGCGACGAGTTCAAGTTCCGTCAGGACAAAGCCTGGACCGTGAACATGGGCGGTACCTTCAGCAGCCTTGACGCTGAATTCGAAGTCACGCAGGACGGTGCGAACATCGTGGTCGGTGCCGACGGTATCTTCGACCTCTTCGTGAATCCGGGCGCCGGCCTTGCCAAGGTGTCCGAAACCACGGGTGCCAAGGTATCCGGCATCATCGGCGGCGATGAACCCGGTCCGGAGCCGGAGCCTGTCAAGGGTTGGAACATCATCGGTCTGAACGGTGACTGGGAGAACGACATCCTCGCCACCAACGACGGCAGCCTCTGGACGGCCTATATCACCGTGCCGGAAGCTTCGGAATTCAAGTGGCGTCTCGACGGTGCCTGGGATTCCGACTTCGGCGGAACGTTCGTGGCCTTGGATGAGCCGTTCGAGGCGGTGGCCGGCGGCCCGAACATCCAGGTTGCCGCAGGTTTCTGGAAAGTCGTGCTCGATACGGCCAACAATACGATCACCATCAGCGACGGCAATGTCTGGAGCCTGATCGGCGACTTCAACAGCTGGGCCGGCGATGTGGATATGGTCTTGACCGACGGCAAGTGGGTGAGCCCTGTCACGCATCTCAACGCCAACGGCTTCAAGCTCCGCCACAACCACGACTGGGCCTTGAGCATCGGCGGCAACTTCGAGGAATTCGGCAAGCCGTTCGAAGCTGTCAGTGAGGATGGCCCGAACATCATGCTCCCTGCTGAAGGCGACTACGTCGTGACCTACGACCCTGAAGCGCAGACGATCACCATCGACAAGTCGATCAGCGGCTGGAACGTCATCGGTCTCAACGGCAACTGGAACGACGATGTCCTCGCCACGGAAAACAACGGTGTCTGGACGGTCCGTGTCAACGCTCCGGAAGATACCGAGTTCAAGTGGCGCAAAGACGGCGGCTGGGACGAGAACTACGGTGGCGACCTGGTCAACATCGGTGAAGCCTTCCCGGCCTTTGCGGGCGGCAACAACATCAAGCTTCCTGCCGGCTACTGGCTCCTGACCCTCGACCTGAGCGGCGCCGAGCCGATGCTGATGGTCTCCGACGGTACCGTCTGGAGCCTGATCGGCGTCAACGGCGACTGGGAGAAAGATATCGACATGGTCCTGGACGAAGGTGCCTGGGTCAGCCCCGAAACGGCGATCAGCGGCGAGTTTAAGATCCGCAAGAACCACGATTGGGCTGAAAACCGCGGCGGTGTGATGGCTGTGCTGGGTGAAGAGTTTGACGCAGAACCCGGCGGTGCGAACATCAACGTGCCCGAGGGAACGTATGTCGTACACTACTACCCCGAAACCGAAAAGATCGTCGTGGTGAACGCCAAGAAGGTCTGGAGCGTCATCGGCGTGAACGGTGACTGGACTGCTGATTATGAGATGGCGGAGGTCGCTCCCGGTATCTGGATGAGCGACGTCATCGAAGTCACCTCCGGCGACTGGAAGATCCGTTTCGACCATGACTGGGCTGTGAACCGTGGCGGCACCATGCCGGAGAATCCTTCCGTGGGTGTCTTCGTCGGTGCCTTCCAGGACGGTCCGAATGTGGCCATGACCGGTACGTTCAAGGTGGTTTACAACGCCAACAACGAAACCATCGGTACCCTCGGCTGGGGTGTGGTCGGTTCGATCGCATCCATCCCGGGCTTCAGCTGGAACAATGATATCCCGATGAACCTCGGTGCTGACGGCGCCTGGTACAGCGTGCCGGTGACCCTCACCAAGGACGATGAGATCAAGATCCGTTGGGCCGGCGGCTGGGATGTCAACCGCGGCGGCGACCTCGTTGCCATCGAAGAGCCTTTCGAGGCCAAGGACGGCGGCAACAACATCAAGGTACCTGCGGATGGAACCTATCTGGTGACGTACTATCCGAAGGAAGAACGGATGGCGCTGACGGCCCAGTTCTGGGGCCTGATCGGTGAATTCAACGGCTGGGCCGGCGACGTCTTCATGATGTACGACGGCAACAACAACTGGGTGGCTTACAACCAGACGCTTACCGGCGGCTGGAAGCTCCGTCAGGGTTGTGGCTGGGATGTCAACCGCGGCGGCGTGTTCGTCGAGGCCGGCAAGGAATTCGACGCCGTGGCCGGTGGCGACAACATCAACGTCGGCGATCTGACGAACTTCACGGTGATCTACAACTTCGAAACCGAAAAGATCACGGTCGTCAAGTAGGAATTCCCTATGTGCAATCGATGCCCGGGCCTGCTCAGCAGACCCGGGCATCTTATTTGATAATGATAGTTTTTTTCATTATCTTTGAAAGTTACGATTGTACGAGTATGAAAAGGTTTTTCCCTATTGCGGCACTGGTCTTGGCGACCCTGCTGCTGACCGCATGCCCCGAGATCAAGCCGGGTCCGGACGGGCCGGACATTCCCGGCGGGCCGGATGAGTCCTGGCGGGGCCAGGCTTCCACGGAGAAGCTTTCGGGTATTACCTACCAGATCAACGTCTATAGTTTCGCCGACAGCGACGGTGACGGCTGGGGCGACATCCGCGGCATCACGCAGCACCTCGATTATCTCGACAGCATCGGGGCCACCGCCCTCTGGCTCTCGCCGATCCACGAGGCCATGTCGTACCACGGCTACAATGTGAACGATTACACTTCCGTCAGTTCGCGCCTGGGCACGGAAAACGATTTGAAAGACTTGATTTCGAAAGCGAAGGCCCGGAATATCGGCATCTATCTCGACTTCGTGCTGAATCATTCCGGCAGCGACAACATCTGGTTCAAACAGGCGGCCGCCGATCCGGACAGCCCCTACAGGGATTACTACCTGATTTCCGACACGCCCAGCGGCTACGACAACGGCGGTATGGGCACCTGGTATCCCATGACCGGCGCGGATGCGGGATACAAGGGCCGCGTCCATTTCAAGGTGGATATGAACGCCAAGACCGTTACGGTGACCCAGACGGGCGAACCCGTGCAGAACCCGAACACGCAGAACCCGAAATGCTGGCTCTGGTATGGCAGCGTCACCCAGCACGTCGGCCTCTACACCACAGGCACCAATATCTACGAGATCACCCTCGATATCGATACCGACTGGGGCTTCCTGGTGTGCACCAGCACGAACTGGGCTGACGGAACCAAATGGGGCGGTACCGGCAAGGGCGTGACCTTCGGTGTTCCGTTCCAGATGAACAATACGACGGCCGCCAATATCACTTTCGGCGGTGACGCCTCCTATTATTTCGCCAGCTTCGACAAGTCGATGCCGGACCTCAACTACGGTCCGGCCGCTACCGCTGCCACGTCACCGGCTTTCAAGTCGCTGGCCGCGGCGGCTGACCATTGGATCGAGATGGGCGTAGCAGGCCTGCGCCTGGACGCCGTGATCTGGATCTACCAGAACAATACCGCCGACAACGTTACGTTCCTCAAACAGTGGTACGACCGCTGCAACACCACCTGGAAGATCAATGGCGGCAAGGGCGACTTCTATATGGTAGGCGAGGCCTGGTGTGACAATGTCGACAAGATGGCACCGTACTACGAAGGCCTGCCTTCCAATTTCAACTTCTACTATTATTGGACGCTCAAGGACCGGATCAACCAGGGCCGTGGCAACGACTTTGCCCAGACGGTCACCCATTTCCGGAATCAGTTCCGGAAATACCGCACTGACTTCATCGACGCCATCAAGCTGACCAACCATGATGAAGACCGCGTCGCCCACGACCTGGGCCGCGACGTGGCCAAGGAGAAACTGGCCGCGGCCGTCCTGCTGACCTCCCCGGGCAAGCCCTACATCTACCAGGGCGAGGAACTGGGTTATTGGGGCAACAAGGGTAAAGGCGATGAATATGTCCGGACTCCCATCAAGTGGAGCCGCAGCGGCGGCGTGGCTTCTCAATCGCTGGGCGGGAAGGTGGATAACGCCATGCTCTCGGAATCGATTTCCGTGGAGGCCCAGGAGCAGGATGCGGCTTCCATCCTCCGTGTCTATCGCAATTTCGCCCAGGCCCGCAACGCCTGGAAGGCCCTGGCCAAGGGTGAAATGGAGCCGGTTTCCAGCCCCAACTCCGCCGTAGCGCTCTGGAAGATGAGCTACGAAGGCCAGACCGTCCTCGTGGCCCACAACTTCGGCGGCGGCTCCGCGGCCTTCGCCGTAACCGGCTGTACGACCGACAAGATGATCGTCTCCAACGGCGTGGCCGACGGCTCCAGCGGCCTCCTCTCCCTCGGCCCCTATGCTTCCGCAGTGTTCCTACAATGATATGTAGCTAGCAGACCGTTCAATTTCATCTCACACTTTCCCCTTGTCCACATCTGGGGGTCGTACTTTTAGTTTCTTGTCAAAAAATTCGCTTTTTTTGCGAATCCTCTCATTATTATCATTATATTTGCAGAAGAAAGATAAAGGAGTATGATTATTGAGTTTGACAAGGCATATCTTTCAGAACTGTATTATACAGGGCATGCAAGTGACAAAAAGCATCGATTCCAACCGCAGATTGTCAGGAAATATGTCAAGATAGTGGATATTATGGAATCAGTCTCACGCATCGAGGACCTCTTTAGGTATAATTCTTTGCGGTATGAGGCGCTCTCGGGAGACAAAGCCGGCACCGAATCAGTTGCAATCAACGATCAGTATCGTTTGGAATTCTCTAGCAGAAAGGAAGGAGGAGATGTTGTTGTCACTATTTGCAGACTTCTTGAATTATCCAAGCATTATAGATAAGAATTATGGCAGAACTGGGTTATGGTTTTATTCCGACTCATCCGGGAGATGTGATCAAAGATGAGATCGAGTTTCGTGGTATCTCCCAACGTAGGCTTGCTGATGCGTTGGGTATGACTTACTCTGTGCTTAACGAGATATTGAATGGGAAACGCCCCGTGACTACAAAGACTGCACTGCTGTTTGAAGCCGCACTGGGCATTCCCGCAGAATCCTTGATGCGTCTCCAACTGAAATATGAATTACATACAGCGAGATTTGATGAATCTTTCGCTGCAAGGATCAATTCCATTAACAATTTGGCTTTTGCTTGATTTTTAGTGTTTTTGACATCGACACAACAGCGCGCGAGCCGGACAACAACGAGTACCGCCAGTTGTGAATGGCTTTCATTTTTAGTATCTTTGACATCGTCACAACAGCGGTGGTTCTTTCCGTCGAACCACACGCCGGTTGTGAATGGCTTTCATTTTTAGTATCTTTGACATCGTCACAACAGCCGATTACCGCGACGATTACGGAATCGGGCGTTGTGAATGGCTTTCATTTTTAGTATCTTTGACATCGTCACAACAGCTGAGCAGCGCATCAACAACCCCGTCCCTGAGTTGTGAATGGCTTTCATTTTTAGTATCTTTGACATCGTCACAACAGCGACGGGATCCGCAATACGCAGATAATGTATGTTGTGAATGGCTTTCATTTTTAGTATCTTTGACATCGTCACAACAGCAATTGGATTACTCAAGGAAAAACAATTTAAGTTGTGAATGGCTTTCATTTTTAGTATCTTTGACATCGTCACAACAGCCATCTGCTAGACGCTGCGACTGCAACTTGCGTTGTGAATGGCTTTCATTTTTAGTATCTTTGACATCGTCACAACAGCGCAGCCGTCGTTATTACATTCGGCGCGGCGGTTGTGAATGGCTTTCATTTTTAGTATCTTTGACATCGTCACAACAGCAATACGTGCAGTATATAACCGCACCTTCATGTTGTGAATGGCTTTCATTTTTAGTATCTTTGACATCGTCACAACAGCAGATCGTCGTTACGGAAGCGATCTGCATCAGTTGTGAATGGCTTTCATTTTTAGTATCTTTGACATCGTCACAACAGCTCTATTCGGACCACGCCGTCAGTGCTGGCGGTTGTGAATGGCTTTCATTTTTAGTATCTTTGACATCGTCACAACAGCCGGACGATTGCGTGGCGTTCGCCGCATCGAGTTGTGAATGGCTTTCATTTTTAGTATCTTTGACATCGTCACAACAGCGTCATTGTTTATCTTCTGACGCGGCTACCAGTTGTGAATGGCTTTCATTTTTAGTATCTTTGACATCGTCACAACAGCGCCCGCCCCAGCTAATCCGCAGCGGATCAAGTTGTGAATGGCTTTCATTTTTAGTATCTTTGACATCGTCACAACAGCCTGAAGATGTTCGTCCCGAAGACGGTCAAGTTGTGAATGGCTTTCATTTTTAGTATCTTTGACATCGTCACAACAGCACAGTTTATCTAAATGGTTGATAAACTGTGCTTTGTGATGTTGTTTAGAAAAGAAAAAACACTTCAGAACAACTCGAGTTGTTGTTCAATTCGTGGCAATTCTGAGTTCTTCCTGCCGACGAATAGTTCCATGTTGTCAAACTGCTTCTCGGTGATGCAGATTATACCGACCTTACCATATTCCGGAAGAAACCCCCGAATCCTTTTTGTGTGCATTTTCGCATTTTCCATAGAAGGACAATTCCGGAGGTAGATAGAGAATTGGAACATTGTAAAGCCATCGCTGATCAAGTCTTTTCTAAATTTAGCGGCAGCCTTCCGCTCCCTTTTTGTTTCTGTTGGAAGATCAAAAAATACAAGTACCCACATAACTCGGTATTCACTGAACCGGGTGCTCATAATTCAGGGTAAATTACTTTTCTGGAAATGCCAGCGAAGCATTTATAGAGAGAAGCTGATGTTGTAGAGGCAGCTATGATCAAAGGACTGCGATGCCCGTCAATAACCACATCCAAAACAGGGATACTTAGTAGGCGGGTTTTTATTTCGCGGGTAAGGGAAGGGCAAGGGTTGTTGTCGGAGACAATATCAACAACTAATTTGTCCACAAAAGGGCGATAAGGTTCCATCACATCGTCAGCCAGACAATAAGCGTTGTAACGATTATGATGATGAATGCCTAGCGTTGGCAGTAACCCTGAGCCGACCAAAGCGCGGGCAATGACAGCACGAAGAATGGCATATCCATAGTTAAGGAGATTATTGGGTTTAGGGCCATAACGATCTCTCGTGAAGAAGTCAAGATTCGGAAAGATATTCTTCCAGTAATAGGCGGCGGCTCTGGCTTCCATATTGTCGGTATCTCCACTTTTTACACTGTTAGCCCAGGCAAGCATATTCCGAGTTTCTTCTCCCGTGATATACTTCAAGACAGCCGCTTGGTTTTGTATCTTCGCTTCAACTGTTTGCTGCCATAGTTGCTTTTGCAGAGGGAGAGAGGCCTTGAGTTGATACTGAAAACGCTCGCTTTGCAACGTGTTTGCATGCAGGGGGAGTAGTAAGCCTGAGGGCATTGATTTCTCATCACACGTGATGACGGCAACATTGTTATCGAGTAGGCATGAGAAGACAGAAGAAGTGATCGTTAATTGTCGATGATCCAAAACGACCACCCCGATATCTTCAATAGGGATGGTTTTAACGAGTTGGGACAGGTCGTCGGGTGGCAAGTCACCATCAGAAGGCTTGGTTATGACAAGCTGTGAATTACTGACACTGAGATATGCTGGGTTTCCAAAATATAAAGTGCGCTTAATCATACTCTCCGATGGTGACGATTCTGCCAAGATGGTCAATCCGTACTTTAACGACATCCTTCATAGCCTGAATTGATTGTACTCTTTTCCACGTAATGTCCCTTAATGCTTTATCGTCTTCAATAGAAGTTTCTTGATGGTGCCGGAAATAATAATCTTTACTACTAAGTTTTTGAACTCTATAAAGATGCGGGCTTATCAAAGAAGCATTGGCTGGATTCAACAAATCGATTTCTTGAGGATAAAAGCCATTAGCTTCGTCCGGGAAAACAAACATCTCATTGACTTTCATACTGTAAAGGAATTCCCAACCCAGATCTGAATGAAACATTCTGTCGACAACGGGAAGCCCTTGGTTGACTCGATTCAATGCTTCAAAGAAAGGAACGATGGATTCTTGAACTTTTCCTTCAGCGTCCAGATATAGTGCGACATGGTGATTATTCCGGAGATTGACGAAATCAGAGGGGATTGTATTACCATCCGCATCAAGGATTATTTGGCCATTCTTGTCCCTTTTGTTGTGAATAGCACATAGGTCGAAGTTCTCGCCTATTGTTACACGTTTAATAGGAATTGTTTTGGCATCGTTGAGCCAAATGGGGTTTGTATCCAGATTGGACAAGGCTGCTTTTGCGTTTCCACCATACTCTGAAATACGCTCCTCAATTCGAGAACGGACTTTGGTGTCGATGATTTTGTCGATACTTAAATCCGGGCCGATATCTTTCCGGATGCAATAGTAGGGGGCAAGACGGGTACATTTGACTTTCTGAGGAACCTTTTCCGTATGCAGGGAATCCAGATAAATGGGATTCTTGTCTAATGCGTTTTTTCCGGTGAATGCCTTTTTGGGATCACCATCAAACTCATTCAGCCGTATAAATAATGCTTCGCGGAGACGCTTAGAAGCGACGTTGGCAATGACTTCTTTCGTCATCTTTGCGTTGACCGTCACCTCGAAAGTCTCATATCTGAACCGTTGTCCATAGACTTGCTCCTTATGCAAAGGACCTCTTGGGGTAAGTTCTGTCGTCCGTTGATAACCGTTTTTAGTCTTGGTTTTATTGATATTGTTAGTTACAACTTTATTCTTGGCTTTGATAGAAATGAGGGTATCATTTAAAGACCTTTTTACCTCACCACGAAGGATGTCCAAAGGCATCGGCGGCGTGAAGATTCGTTTGTTCCCGATAACAACGGTCTCCTTTTGAAGCATTTGGAAGAAAACAGAGTCTTTGTCGCTTCGGGCATTGAGGTTGTTGAGGATCTGTATGTGTTCGGGTTTGGTTAAAGCAATTGTAATCGCGTCCATTGCATGGTGGCGATGGTCGTTTCTCTTGGTCCAGTCCTGAATTTTGCGTATTATTCTGCCATCAATATCTTCGGTAATCGCTGTTTTGCCGGCTTTTTCATATTTCGCAAAGTTAAGTTCCTTCATCACGTCGACCAACTGCCATTCTTCGCGTAGTCGGGCTGTCACAGAACCCGATGTTGGAAGGACTATTCTTACATAGTCCTTCAAAAGCTCCTGAGCCTTCTTGGAAATGTACTGGGAATTCCGGATATCTCTGTCTACAAAACCTGAGGGAATATCTGATTCCGTCATCAGCAGATTTTTCCTCTTTTTGTCAGAGAGGGCGCCTCTGTTTCGAAGGTCGTCAACCCTCAGTCTGAAGCGAGTATAACCTTCCTCACCATATTTTTCTTTGACGAAGTCCGCGGCCGTCCGTCTTCCTTTTTCAATATTGATGTCTTTGTATTCAATTGTTTTGTTTGAGAAAGAGTCGTCAAACAGTCTTGCCTGAGGAATGATGTGTTCAATATCTATTTCTTTGGAAAACAGTTTGTCTCTTGGTACATACTTGTCTGAATACAAGGTTTTGAATCCATTTTCCTTCAATTCTTCATAGAGACGATATCTGAGAATATCCGTTTTCCTAACATTGGTGACGTGGAAATCCTCTTGAAGGATTTTGACAATTTCGAGGTTCCTCTTTTTATTGCCTTCAATGTCGGAAGTGGCTTTTTCTCTTTCTCTTGCACTCTGTTTTAGTTCACGGGCTAATTCAATATGAATCTCATCGGGTTTGCCGTATGCTTGGGTAGAAGCATTGACGACATTGACCATTTGGTTGAGTATTTTCTCTACGACGGGATTCCTCAGACATCCTTTGGGCAATTGCTCCAAATGATCCAGCAATTGCTTTTGGCCACGTTCCTCGGCAGTTTCGAAGTGAGAATGATTGTATCCAGCCCGTGTGCAGGCTTTGTCATAAGTGTTTCCTTCTTTCAGGTACGGCAGGATTTTGCTGATAGCTTTATGGCTAAGTGAGGCGTAATCATCTTTAAACGTAATGGCGCCGAGTACTTTTGCATATTCACGGTCCAATCCTGTCAAGTCTGATATTCGCCTGAATAAAGATTCTTTGCCGGAATGGGAGTTATCTCCTTCGTAGGAATATAATAAGTGCCAAAGTTTGAATAGGGGTTGTTGCTCATATTCTTGTTTCGGGAGATCAGGCTGAAAATGAAAGATGTCGTTTGTGCAGCCGAGAACAGGTAGGACAGTTTGAACAACTGAGAGGACCTGATTGTAATTCAGCTTATTAATATCGTGTTCTCCATGCCCCGATAAGTCTACGATAGAGAGGTAAGCGGAGAAAAGTGCAGATAAAGTCGTGTTCCCTTCTATTTCCGAATAGTTGAGTTCATAGCGGCGAGGAGCCAAACCGAGGTGCTTAAGAACCTCCGTCTGTCTCATACTTCTTTTAATAGACAGTTCTTGAGAAAGCAGATTCTTTTCATCAAGACTCAGTATTCGTTCGCCATCGTTCACTCTGTCTTTGATGCGCAAATTGTTCAGGATCAGCCAAATCTTGAATTCTTGGAAAAGTAATGATGCTTTAGGGGCGCACCGGCTCCCCGTAGTTTTGACTTGCTTCTTTCCGTCTACAAGTACTTCAATTGGATGGCTCTCGAACTCGCAGAAAGAAACCAGCCCCTTTTGCGATTTGAGCGGTCGTTGATAAAACAGTATCTGATCAGCAATTTTGCGTCTCAGAGAATCGTTCAATTCTGGGTAATAACCGGCCTGAACTGTCCAGATACGGTTGAATTCGTCGATGTAGTCTTGCCGATAAAAAACTTTATTCCGTGTACTATAAAGAGGATCTTTTTGTAAATGTCGAAAAAGGTATTGACCGACAGTCTCATTGTTGAAAAACAATTCCTTGCTGCGATCGCTGATCTGCCCAAGGTACCCACTGGAGTTTTGGATGTCTTTTCGGATATCTGAAATCACGTAGGCCAGGACATCGGGCTCCAGCTTTTCCGTGAGAGCGGCGACTCGCCACGTTACGGCCGTTTTATCTTTGTCTTTTCCTTTGTTGTCAGCAGTATAAATGCCATGTTTTGCCAGGAAAATCGAGGATGTCCCTTGCTTTCCTTGCCGTTGAAGTTGCTTGTGGAGTTCTTCTGTCAGGATATCGGGATAGAACTGTTGTTGAAAAGTCCATATCTTCTCATACTCATTTTCAAGGTCGGAGCGATAGAAATCAAATCGCTTCGGTTTCCCATCCAAGATATGTCTTTGACGGTATTCAGAAGGTGTAATCTGCAATAACTGAAGTTCCTTGGCGATGCTCATTCCGTCAATTAACTGCCCTTCTTCGCCCGTATCGACTTTTCGAGAGCTTTTATAGCCCCGCTTTCCATTGATCGAGAGCAGTACCCGGGCCAGTTGTAAAAGACTGATTTTCTCTTGTGCAGCCTTCGCTCGCAGTCGAAGTGTCTCATGGGTGGTCCCTTTACCTTCTTCAGACAAAACGTCGTCCGCGTGAATCCAGCCCTCCGACCGTAAAAGAGCAATCAGCGCATCTCTTCGGGAATTCCTTCTCTGAAGATTTCTGCGCATACTTCGCTTTAATCTGCGATCCGCATTTGTCGTTATTGATTTTCCTTTTTCGAAATTGTCTTTTTCGTCCGAAGAAAGAGGTACCACGCGAGAACCACAGGCAACGATTCTTGTGGATTCATCTGTTTTTTCTGCTCTTTCGATTACCGCCCAACCGATACTGGCTGTTCCTAAGTCGAGTCCGAGAATCTTCTTCATTATACCGTGCTCAATAATTATCTCTCAAATTTAACATTATTTTTGCAATTATCAGATGATTAAGCTACCTTTGTAACACTAAAAATGAAGCCATTCACAATAAGGATTATTCCGTTGTGAAAACATCAAGGGCGGGTCTGCGGACTCGCTCTTTTTTTTGATGAGGACCAGCGTTGAGGAAAACCGGAGAATTCTTTCAAAGCTTGCAGATTTTTGCTAACTTTGAAAGTTATGCGAAAACTGTCCTTCTTTCTTTTGTTGCTCGTGGCGGCGGGATGCGGCCACAAGGGGGTGACGCCGTCACCGCTGTTCGACAGGGGGCCGCTGGCGTCGCCTTGTCTGTTGCAGGAGGCAAGTACCCAGGTGATCGTAAGGGATTATTTCCCGACTTTGCCCGAGGCAGATACGCTTACGATTGATGCGGGGCTGGATACGCCGTTCCTTTCCTGGATGGAGATTACGTCCGTGGCGGGGAAGGGTGCGCTCGTGCTCAAGAACATGCTGCCCGTGAAGATGGAGTCTTGCGACCCGGAGAAGGTACCCTTCATCACCACGGCGCCCGTGGAAGGGAAGCCGGACCGGTTCTATATCCTGATCGAGAACCAGGCGGATGACGTGCTGGTGCTCTGGCAGAACACCGTGCTCGACAAGGAGCACGGCATCCGGGTGATCGACCGCAGCAAGCTGGAGATCACTGTGCCGAAGAATGCGGAGAAGATGGAGCGCTCCTACGTGCGCGCGTTCTGCGCCAATGCCGACGGCCTGGGCAACGACATCCTTGTTCCCGTCCGTTACGGCAAGGTAATGCGCACGACGAAAGAGCTTGACCGCACCGACAAGCACGCGCAGGTGCTCTATTCACTGATGATCGACCGGTTCGTCGACGGCCGCAAGGACAACGACATGCCGCTCCATTCGCCGCTGGTCCATCCCAAGGTGGACTACTGGGGCGGTGATATCCTGGGCGTCACGCAGACCCTCGAGAAAGGCTATTTCGACTCGCTGGGCGTGACCACCATCTGGCTTTCGCCGATCACCCAGAATCCTTGGGACGCCTGGGGACAGATCTACGATCCCAAGACCCGGTTCAGCGGCTATCACGGCTACTGGCCTTACTACGCCACGGCCATCGACGTCCGTTACGGCACCGAGGCGGAACTCCGCGACCTGCTCGACAAAGCGCACAAGGATGGCAAGAACGTGATTCTCGATTATGTGTCGAACCATATGCATATCCAGAGCCCGACGCTGACCGCCCATCCGGATTGGACGACTCCTTCCGATACGCCAGACGGCCGGCCGAACCGCCAGCTCTACGATGAATTCCGCTTGACCACCTGGTTCGACGACCATATCCCGACCCTCGACCTGGAACGCGCAGACATCTGCGCCCAGCTTACCGACTCGGCGCTGTTCTGGATGCAGCACTTCGATTTCGACGGCTTCCGCCACGATGCCACCAAGCACGTGCCTGAACAGTACTGGCGCATGCTCACCCGCAAGCTCTACGACAGCCTGCCCGGCCGGACCTTCTACCAGATCGGCGAGACCTACGGCTCCACGGCGCTCATCAATTCGTACGTGAAGCCCGGGATGCAGGATGCGCAGTTCGACTTCAATGTCTATGACACCTTCGGCTGGGCCACCACGTCGGAAGACGGCGACTTTACGGGTCTGGCCGACCGCATTGCGGAGGACTTGTCCGTGTATGGTTCGCACCACCTGATGGGCAACATCACCGGCAACCACGACCGTCCCCGCTACATCTGCCTGGCCAGCCACGAATTCAAGCCGGGCGAGGACCAGAAGGCTGCGGGATGGCACCGTGACATCCGCGTCACCGACCCCGTGGGCTACAAATACCTGAAGATGCTGCACGCCTTCAATTTCACGATTCCCGGCATTCCGTGCATCTATTATGGAGACGAATTCGGCCAGCCGGGCGCGAACGACCCGGACAACCGCCGCTGGATGCAGTTCGACGACCTGACGCCGGCCGAACAGAGCGTGCTTGCCACCACGAAGGCGCTGGCCCGTATGCACAACGTCTCGATGCCGCTGATCTATGGGGATTATAAACTGCTGTACGTCGACAAGGACGTCCTGGCCTATTCCCGCAGCTATATGGGCGAGACGGTGGCGGTGGTGCTCAACAAGGGTGCGCAATCCCGCTCCCTGACCCTCAACCTGCCGTGCGGTTTGACCGTGCGCGGGAAAAACAGCTGTACGGTTGAGGTCGCACCGCTTTCCTATGAAATCATCAAATAATCCGACGATATGAAAAAGACACTGATCTTCCTGCTTTCGTTCCTGTGCCTGGCCGCCTGCCACAAGACGACCGCGCCCGAAGGCAATTTCACAAATGTCATACATCCTGAGTGGGCGCAGAAAGCCGTGATCTACCAGATCAACGTGCGCCAGTTCTCGCCCGAAGGCACTTTCGCAGCCGTCGAGCCGCAGCTCGACCGGCTCACCGAATTGGGCGTGGACATCCTCTGGCTGATGCCGATCCATCCGATCGGTGTCGAAGGCCGCAAGGGTACGCTCGGCAGCTACTATGCCGTGCAGGACTACTGCGCCGTCAACCCCGAATTCGGCACGATGGAAGACTTCGACCACTTCCTGGCCGCCGCCCACGAAAAGGGCTTCAAGGTAATCCTTGACTGGGTAGCCAACCACACGGGCCGCGACCATGCCTGGACGCGCGACCACAAGGACTGGTACCATCTCGACTCGCTGGGCAACCTGGCTACGCAGTACGACTGGACCGACATCGCCCATCTCGACTACGTGAACCATCCCGAGGTGTATGCGGCTATGGAACAGCAGATGCAGTTCTGGATCGACCGGGGTGTCGACGGGTTCCGCTGCGACGTGGCGAGCGAGGTTCCGACCGATTTCTGGGAAAAGGCGTTCGCCGATTTCCGCGCCCAGCATCCCGACAATCTTTTCTTCCTGGCAGAAGCGGAAACCCCTGATCTGCAGAAGAACGCATTTGACGCCTACTATGCCTGGCAGCAGATGCATCTGTGGTATGATATGGCCGCCGGCAAGAAAAATGCGGAAGACCTGGCCGATTTCTACGTGAATTACGCCGAAAAGACCGGCATGCCTGCCGGAACGCTGGCCATGAACTTCGTTTCGAACCACGACCAGAACTCCTGGTCGGGCACCAACCTGGAGATGTTCGGCCCTTCGCTCAAGCAGTTCACCGTGCTGACCTTCATGCTTCCGGGCATCCCGATGCTCTACAACGGCGACGAGATCTGCCTGCCCAAGCGTCTGGAATTCTTTGAGAAAGATCCGATCGACTGGAAGGCTGGCGATCCGATGGAGATGACACGTCTCTATACCGAGCTCATCAAGCTGCGCGACCAGCACGCCTGCCTCTGGGCGTATCCCTGGGGCGGTACGATGGCCGTGCTGCCGACCGACCATCCGAAGCAGGTCTTCGCCTTCGAGCGTGAAGTGGAAGGCGATATGTGCCTGGCGATGTTCAACTTCTCCGATGAAGTAGTGACCTACAAGGTGGAAAACCATCTGGTGACCACCGACAGCGAATTTACCCTGCCGGCCCACGGCTATCACATCATCTTCAGCGTGGGCGACTGTTTCGGCGACTGTGACGAAAGCGAGTTTGAAGAAAATGAAGACTAGGATCCTGCTCCTCTGCCTGGCCATGCTGAGTACCACTGCGCTGCGGGCCGACAAGCTCGACCGGGTCGAGCCTCCCTGCTGGTGGGTCGGGATGGAAACCGACCTGCAACTGATGCTCCACGGAAAGGACATCGCCGGTTCCCAGGTGACGGTCGATGCGACCATCAAGGGCCTTACCGTAGGAAAGGTGACTTCCACCGACAATCCGAACTACCTTTTCGTGGAAGTGAAGATCGGCAGCCGGCTCGAACCCGGCACGTATACCTTCAACCTGGTGACGCCTGACGGCCGCCAGTTCGATTTCGACTATGAGCTGCTCAAGCGCCGCGACGGTTCCGCCAAAAGGAGTTCCTTCGGACCGGAAGACGCCGTCTATCTGCTGATGCCCGACCGTTTCGCCAATGGCGACAAGAGCAACGATACTGTGAAGGAAGCCGTTGAGAAGGCTGCACCGAAGAATCTGGGAGGCCGCCACGGCGGTGACATCCAGGGCATCATCGACCATCTCGATGACCTGGTGAGCCTCGGCGTGACGACCATCTGGCCTACGCCGCTGACCTTCGACAATGAGAAGAGCTACTCCTACCACGGATATGCCTGTGCGGACTACTACCGCATCGACCCGCGCTACGGCTCCAATGATCTGTACCGGACCTTTGTTTCGAAGGCCCACGACAAGGGGCTGAAAGTGATCATGGATATGGTGCCGAACCATTGCGGCACGGCCCACTGGTGGATGAAAGACCTGCCGTCGCAGACCTGGATCAACTATCCGGAGAACCTCGAACGCGGCGGAGACCGTCTGATCCGGACCAATGCCGCCATGTCCACGCACAGCGATCCCCATGCTGCAGATATCGATAAGGAGTCTTGCGTGAAGGGCTGGTTCGATACGACGATGCCGGACATGAACATGGCCGACCCGCTGGTGCGACAGTACCTGACGCAGATGGCGGTCTGGTGGATCGAATATGCCGACCTCGACGGTCTCAGGGTGGATACCTATCCGTATTCCGACAAGAAGGGCATCGCCGCCTGGACGAAGGCAATCCGTGGCGAGTACAAGAACCTGAACATCGTGGGCGAAGTCTGGTTCGGCGACGTGGCTTCCTGTGCGTACTGGGAAGGCGTGCGTCAGAAGGACGGGTACAATTCCCAGCTTCCATCGGTCATGGATTTCCCCCTGATGTTCGCGACCCTCTCGGCCCTTACCTCCGACGGGACTTCCTGGGAGCCTTCGATGCTGCAGATTTACAACTCCCTGGCCCTCGACCGTCTGTACGAGGATCCTTCCGACATCCTGATCTTCATCGGCAACCACGATACCTCGCGCCTGGCCCATGAACTGGGCGGCGATCCCGAAAAGATCAAGATGGCCTACGCGCTGCTGGCCACCATGCGCGGCGTGCCGCAGCTCTACTACGGCGACGAATACGGTCTGCGCAGCGCTGACGGCACCACGGGCCACTCGCAGGAGCGGGTCGACATGCCGTGGGGCAAGTTCACACGCGAGCAGGTCGTGCTGCGCAAGTATGTCTCCGACCTGTTCACCTGGCGCAAGACCTCCAAGGCCGTTACGCAGGGCGATATGATCCATTTCCGTCCGGATGCCCGCAATGTGTACGTCTATTTCCGGGTCGTGAAAGGGGAGGCTGTGATGGTCATCCTCAACGGCGGGAAAGAGGATTACGCGGTTGACTGGGACCATTTCTCGGAGATTACCGCAAAACATGCGAAAAGAGCGAAGAACGTGATGACTGGCGAGCGCTTGAAAGTGGGCGAGAAGTATGTCGTCGAGCCCGGCGCAGCCGCCATCCTGGAAATTAAATAAACGATTGCAGAAAGATATGAAACCTACACTTTTGGTGCTGGCGGCCGGAATGGGTTCCCGTTACGGCTCCCTCAAACAGATGGACGGTCTGGGCCCTTGCGGCGAGGCCATCATCGATTATTCCATTTATGATGCCATCCAGGCCGGTTTCGGCAAGGTGGTCTTCGTCATCCGGCATTCTTTTGCCGACGCCTTCAAGCAGATCTACTCTCCGGAGCGTTTCGGCGGCAAGATCGATGTGGAATTCGTGTACCAGGAGCTGGATTACCTGCCGGAAGGTTTCTCCGTACCGGAAGGCCGCGAGAAGCCCTGGGGCACCAATCATGCCGTCATGATGGCCAGGGATGTGATCCACGAGCCCTTTGCCGTCATCAATTCCGACGACTTCTACGGCCGCGAAGGCTTCCAGGTCGTGGCTGATTTCCTGCGCAGCGTCGAAGGTTGCCGGGGAAAATATGCCCTGGTCGGCTATTTCCTGAAGAATACGCTCTCCGAATTCGGCAGTGTCTCCCGCGGTGTCTGCGAACTCGACGACAATGCCTGCCTTTCGACGGTCACGGAGCGGACCGCCATCCAGCGCAAGGCTGACGGCAAGGTTTACTATGCCGAGAAAGGTCAGGACCATGAGGTGTCTGAAGACAGCGTGGTCTCGATGAACTTCTGGGGATTCACACCCGACTATTTCAGCTGGTCCGAGGAACTGTTCAAGGTCTTCCTCGCCTCCGACGACGTGAAAACCAATCCCAAGGCGGAATTTTTCATTCCCTATGTGGCTGACGTACTGATCAAACGCCACGACGCTTCCTTCAAGGTGCTCAACTGCGATGCGAAGTGGTTCGGCGTCACGTACAAGGAAGACCGTCCCGACGTGGTGGCCAAGATCGGCCGCCTGATCGAACAGGGCGTCTATCCCCGCAGCCTCTGGGGCCGTTGACTTTCCAATACCGACCGTTCATGAAATCGATCCTGGGCATTGGAAATGCCTTGACAGACATCCTGGCCGTCCTTCCGGACGATACGCTCCTCAAGAAGTACAATCTGCCGCTGGGCAGCATGCAGCATGTGGACGCCAAGACCGGCAACACCATCTGGTCCGACCTCAAGGAGATCGGAGTCCAGTACGTTGCCGGCGGCTCCGCTGCCAACACCGTGTCGGCGACGGCCATCCTGGGCATGCCTTCGGGCTACATCGGCAAGGTGGGCGACGACGAACTCGGTTCGCTCTTCCGCCAGTCGCAGCTGCAGAACGGCATCAAGTCCAATCTGCTGGTCGGCACGGTCGCTTCGGGCCGGGCGATGGTCTTCATCACCGCCCCCAACGCCGACCGTACCTTCGCCACCTATTTGGGCGCCGCGCTCCAGCTGGAGCCTGACGACCTGAAGCCCGAGTATTTCGAAGGCTACGACTATCTCCACATCGAGGGCTATCTGGTGCAGAACCAGTACCTGGTACGCCGCGCCGTGGAGATGGGCCGGGAGCACAATATGATCATCTCGCTCGACATGGCCTCCTACAACGTGGTCGAGTCGAACAATGTGTTCCTGCAGGACATCGTCAAGAACTACGTCGATATCATCTTCGCCAACGAGACGGAAGCGGCCGCCTTCACGCATCAGCCGCCCCGGCAGGCCTTGCAGGCCATGTCCGAAATGGTGGATACCGCCATCGTCAAGATCGGCAAGGACGGTTCGATGATCCAGCGGGGCGACGAGTTCCACTTCATCGATCCCTGGCCGGGTGAAGCGGTCGACGCCACCGGCGCAGGCGACACCTATGCGGCCGGCTTCCTCTTCGCCC
Organism: uncultured Bacteroidales bacterium; assembly: GCA_947168065.1. Taxonomy (GTDB): domain Bacteria; phylum Bacteroidota; class Bacteroidia; order Bacteroidales; family UBA932; genus Cacconaster. Next base: position 391,146 of record CAMVKH010000001.1, on the reverse strand, counting down.
ATGCCAACGGCATGCCGCTCAAGACTTGCGGCGAAGTGGGCTCCGCGCTGGCGGCCAAGGTGGTGGAAGTCATCGGGACGAAGATCGACATCCCCCGCTGGAAAGCAGCGAAGACCGAAATCCGCCGCCTGATGGGGATTCCGGAATAAGCGGAAAAGTTTTTTTAGAACAGGCCGTGCAACTGGGCCTCGATGCGGTCGCAGATGGTGCTGAAGTCTTCGGCGCTTTCTTCGAAATTGAGTTTGTCCACGTCCAGGATCAGGAGCTTGCCGTCGGTGTAGTTCCCGATCCAGTCTTCGTAGAGGGCGTTGAGGCCCTTGAGGTAATCGAGGCGGATGCTGCTCTCGTATTCGCGGCCGCGCTTCTGGATGTTGCCCACCAGATGGGGGATGGAACTGCGCAGGTAGATCAGCAGGTCGGGCGCCTTGACCAGTGACGACATCAGGGAGAAGAGCGAGCGGTAGTTTTCGAAGTCACGCGTGGACATCAGCCCCATGTTGTGCAGGTTGGGGGCGAAGATGCAGGCGTCCTCGTAGATGCTGCGGTCCTGGACGATGATTTCCTCGTGCTTGGCGATCTCGACCACGTCGAGGAAGCGCTTGTTGAGGAAATATATCTGGATGTTGAAAGACCAACGTTCCATATCATTGTAAAAATCAGCAAGATATGGATTGTAATCCACGGATTCGTATTTGGGGGTCCAGTGGAAATGGTCGACCAGCATCCGGGTGAGGGTGGTCTTGCCGCTGCCGATGTTGCCAGCTATCGCGATATGCATGATGTCGTCTGTTTTTGGTTCGCCTGTCAAATTTACAACATCTTTTCGTATTTTTGTATGTTCGAAGCCAAAAAGATGGAAATAAAGACCTTCTACTTCAATCCGATCCGGGAGTGCTGCTACGTGGCCTGGGATGCGACCCGGGAATGCGTCTTCATCGACCCGGGCAACTACGGGGACCGGGAACTGCAGCGCCTGAAAGACTTCGTGGCGCAGCAGCAGCTCAAGCCTGTCAAGATCCTGCTCACGCACGGACATTTCGACCATATCCTCGGCCTGGAAGACGTGGCCCGCACCTGGAACATCGATGCGTGGATCCACCCGCTCGACCGGGAGCAGATGGTACGCTCGGGAGAATGGTGCGCGCAGCTGGGCCTGTCCTTCAAGCCCTTTACCGGCACGTTGCACGACCTGGCCGACGGCGAACGGATCCCGTTCGGTGAAACGGAATTCGAAGTCATCGCCACGCCCGGTCATACCCAGGGCGGTGTCTGCTTCCTCTGCCGCGAAGCCGGCGTGCTCCTGAGCGGCGACACGCTCTTTGCCGGCAGCATCGGCCGCACCGACCACATCGGGGGCGACTACGAGCAGTTGATGGACAGTATCGCCCGGAAGCTCCTGCCGCTCGACGGCGACATCCATGTCCTGCCCGGCCACGGTCCTGCCACCTCGATCGGCTATGAGCGGGCGACCAATCCCTTCCTGCAACCCGCCTGACCATGGCTGAAAGCGAGAAGATATCGATTACCGGTGCCCGGGTCCACAATCTCAAGGACATCGACCTGGAAATCCCCCGCGACGCGCTGGTGGTGATCACCGGCCTGTCGGGAAGCGGCAAGTCGTCGCTGGCCTTCGATACGATCTGTGCCGAGGGACAGCGCCGTTACATGGATACCCTCTCCGCCTATGCCCGCCAGTTCATCGGCATTCTTGAAAGACCCGATATCGACGAGGTGAAAGGACTCAGCCCCGTCATCTCCATCGAGCAGAAGACGGTGGGCCGCAATCCCCGCTCCACGGTGGGCACCATCACCGAAATCTACGACTTTTTCCGCCTGTTCTACGCCCGTGCTTCACAGGCCTTCTCGCCCGAGAGCGGCAAGGAGATGGTGCGCTATACCGACGAGGAGATCGTCGACCTGATCCTGCAACGCTACCAGGGCCGCAAGGTGATCCTGCTCGCGCCGCTGGTGCGTGGCCGCAAAGGACACTACCGCGAACTTTTCGTCCAGTTGCAGCGCCGCGGCTACAGCCAGGTCCGCATCGACGGACAGATGTGCGACCTGAGCGAAGCGGGTCCGCTCGACCGTTACAAGGTCCACTTCGTGGAGCTGGTGGTCGACAAACTCGTCCCCCAAGCCGACGACCGTAAACGCATCCGGGAATCGGTGGGCAATGCGCTGAACCAGGGCAAGGGTTCCCTGGCCATCCTCTCGCTGGACGACGACAACCTGCAACACTTCAGCCGCAACCTCGTCTGTCCGGACACAGGTCTCTCGATCGAGCCGCCGGCACCCTATACCTTCTCGTTCAATTCGCCGCAAGGCGCCTGCCCGCACTGCCGTGGACTGGGTATGGTGGCCCGTGCGGATATCGACAAGATCATCCCCGACCGGAGCCGTTCGATCGCCGATGGCGGCATCGAAAGCGTCGGCCCGATGCGGGGAAACACGCTCTTCCGTTATCTGGAAGCCATCGCGCGCCGCTACAAGTTCTCGCTCCACGACCCGATCGACACGATTCCGCAGGATGCTTTGCAGGTAATCCTCTATGGATCAGATGAATTGTTGCGTATCGGCAGCGACTCGGACATGGAGATGTCCACTTTCCCCGGCATCCTGGCCCAGCTCCAGAACGATGGTGACGACGAAGAGGAAAATCCTTGGAAGCGCAAGCGCAAGGAACTCTTCTTCGAGGAGATGGTCTGCCCGGTCTGCGGGGGTACGCGTCTCAAGCCCGAAGCGCTCCATTTCAAGATCGACGGCAAGAACATCGCCGAAGTATCGGATATGGACATCTCCCGGCTCTACGAATGGGTTCTCGACTTGCCTTCCCGCTTGTCGAAGCGGCAGTTGACCATCGGTGGCGACATCCTCAAGGAACTGGTGGCCCGCATCGGTTTCCTGAAAGATGTGGGATTGGACTATCTCTCGCTGAGCCGCGCCACGCGGACGCTCAGCGGCGGCGAGAGCCAGCGCATCCGGCTCGCTACCCAGATCGGTTCAAAGCTGGTCAATGTGCTCTACGTGCTCGACGAACCGAGCATCGGCCTCCACCAGCGCGACAACCGCAAGCTCATCGGCTCGCTCAAGACCCTTCGGGACGAAGGGAATTCCGTGATGGTGGTCGAGCACGATGAAGAGATGATGCGCAGCGCCGACTGGCTGGTGGACCTGGGCCCCGGCGCCGGGGAGAAGGGGGGCTGGCTGCTTTACAACGGGCGTCCGGAAGGCATCCGGGATGTTCCTCCGGGACAGAGCCTTACCATCGATTATTTACTGGGGCGCAAGCGGATCGAAGTGCCTTCCGTCCGCCGTCCCGGAAACGGAAAATACATCACCCTCAAAGGGGCGCGCGGCAACAATCTCAAGGACGTGACGCTCGACCTCCCGCTCGGCCTTCTGGTCGGTATCAGCGGCGTGAGCGGCAGCGGCAAGAGTTCGCTCATCAGCGAGACGTTGATGCCCATCATCAGCAACAAGCTCTACCGCTCCCATTATCCCGTGCTCCCTTACGACCGGATCGACGGGACCGCCCACATCGACAAGATCATCGAAATCGACCAGGCGCCCATCGGCCGCTCGCCGCGCAGCAACCCGGCCACTTACACCGACGTGATGACCGACATCCGCCGCCTGTTCGAGGCCACGCCCGATGCCAAGATCCGCGGCTTCAAGGCCAACCGCTTCTCTTTCAATGTGAAAGGCGGTCGTTGCGAGGCTTGTAAGGGCGCAGGACTGCAGCTTATCGAGATGCACTTCCTTCCTTCGGCACAGGTCACGTGCAAGGAATGCGGCGGACGGCGCTACAAGCCCGATACGCTGGCGGTCAAATACAAGGGAAAGAATATCAGCGAGGTGCTCGACATGACCATCGCGCAGGCCGCCGCCTTCTTCGAGCCGATCCCCTCCATCGCGCAGAAACTCCGCACGCTGGAGGAAGTGGGGCTGGGCTACCTGACCCTCGGTCAGCCCGCCACCACGCTCAGCGGCGGCGAAAGCCAGCGCCTCAAGCTCTCTGCCGAGCTTTCGCGCAAGGATACCGGCAATACCCTCTACCTGCTTGACGAGCCGACCACCGGCCTGCACTTCGAAGACATCAAAGTGCTGATCGGCGTGCTGCAGCGCCTGGTCGACAAGGGCAACACGGTGGTGATCATCGAGCACAATCTGGACATCCTCAAATCCGTGGACTGGCTCATCGACCTCGGGCCCGAAGGCGGTGCAGAGGGAGGACGGATCGTTGCGGCGGGAACGCCCGAGCAGGTGGCGCAGGTTCCCGAATCTTATACAGGACACTATTTAAAAGCATTACTATGATCAAAGAGATGTCGATGTGGCGGACCATTTTCCGCGAAAACAACGTCAGTTCCCTCAATGAAGCCGTCGCCAGCGGCAAAGCCCGTTATCTGGTCAATCTGTCTGAGACCCTGCACGACCACCGGTATTCCGAAGCGGCCAACCTGATTGCAGCCCGCAAAGGGGTGCGGATCGTGCTGATCGCCGGTCCCTCGAGCAGCGGAAAGACCACTTCCTCAAAGCGGCTGGCGCTCCACATGCGGGTCAACGGCCTGAACCCCATCATCATCTCGCTTGACGACTACTTCCGCAACCGGGTCGACACGCCGCTCGACGAGAATGGAGATTATGACTTCGAGTGCCTGGAGGCGCTGGATGTCCCGTTCCTGAACCAGCAGCTCGAGCAGCTCCTCTCCGGCCAAAGCGTTGAGATTCCGAAATACGACTTCGCCTCGGGCACACGCAAGTTCGAAGGACAGTACCTCAAGCTGACGGACAACGATGTGCTGATCATGGAAGGCATCCACGGCCTGAATCCGGCCCTTACGCCGCAGATTCCCGACGCGGAGAAATTCAAGCTCTATGTCTCGGTCCTGACCCCCATCACCGTCGACGAGCATACGAAGATGCCGGCGCGCGACTACCGCCTGCTGCGGCGGATGGTGCGCGACAACCAGTTCCGCGGTATGACTGCTGAGGATACGATCCTGCGCTGGCCGAGCGTAGGAGCGGGCGAAGAGAAGCATATCCTACCGTACAAGAAGCTGGCGGACGCCACGTTCAACTCCGCGCTCTTCTACGAGATTCCGATGCTCAAATGCTACGCGGAGCCGCTGCTCCAGGTCATCAGCCCGGCCTCGCCTGCCTACGGCGAGGCCCAGCGCCTGCTGGGACTCATCCGCAGCGTCATCGCCATGACGCCGGTGGATGTGCGCCACATCCCGCCGACCTCCATCATCCGGGAGTTCATCGGCGGATCAAGTTTCCATTATTGATACCGGACTTTAGGAATACAGGCCGCCGTTGATGGAGATGCACTCTCCGGTGATGTAGGCGGCGTCGGGGGAGGCCAGGAAGGCGATCAGGGAGGCGACTTCTTCGGGCTCGCCGAAGCGCTGCATCGGGATGTCTTTCTTGAGCGTAGCTTCGTCGAGGCCTTCCACCATGTCGGTCCGCACGAAGCCGGGGGCGATGGCGTTGACCGTCACTTTCTTGCGGGCGACTTCCTGGGCGAGTGCCTTTGTAGCGGCGATCAGGCCGCCTTTGGCGGCGGAATAGTTCGTCTGTCCCGGCAGACCTTTCAGGCCGGAGAGCGAAGCGACATTGATGATGCGGCCGCTTTTTTTCAGGAGCATGGGCTGGAGGACGGCGCGGGTCACGTTGTAGAAGCCGTCGAGCGTGGTGGAGAGCACTTTGTGCCAGTCATCGGGCTCCATCCAGATGAGCAGGCTGTCGCGCCGGACGCCGGCGTTGTTGACCAGCACTTCGATGAAATCGTCGGGATGGGTCTCCTGCCATCCCTGGATGGCGATGCTTACCGCCGACGGATCGGCGACGTCGAAAGGCAGCAGGCAGGCTTTTCCTCCGCCGGCTTCAATCAGCGCGGCTGTCTCCCGGGCTTTCTCTTCGTTGGATACATAGTTGACCAGGATGCCGTAACCCGAGCGGGCGAGGCGGAGCGCTGCGGCGCGGCCGATGCCGCGGCTGGCGCCGGTGACGAGTGCGTAGTTCATAGAATGTCGTTGAGGGCGTTACAAGTGTTGAGGGCGGAGACGGAAGTTCCGAGGATGCCGTGCAGGCCGAGGTTCTGTCCCGTTAGGAAAAGCCACGGCAGGGGTGTTTGCGGGGCAAGATAGTCTTCCGGACCACGTTTGCAGATGCCGTAGGCGCTGCCGCCCGGCGTTCCGGTGAAGCGCTCCCAGGTCTGCGGCGTACTGGTCCAGTATTTTTCGACAGCGTCCGGCAAACCCGGGAGGCGCTGTGCGGCGATGTGGATGAGCGACAGGGCACGAGATACCCGTTCGGAGCCGGGCATGACGGTTTGGGGCAGCGCCCCAGTATCAAGTTCGGAGCCGGGCATGACGGAAGCGGCATCAGCCGCTAGCGGAGGCCGTGAGGGGAGGCTTTGCGTGATAGCAGGCCGTAGCGGCGGGGTTTGGGGCAGCGCCCCAGTATCAAGTTCGGAGCCGGGCATGACGGAAGCGGCATCAGCCGCTAGCGGAGGCCGTGAGGGGAGGCTTTGCGTGATAGCAGGCCGTAGCGGCGGGGTTTGGGGCAGCGCCCCAGTATCAAAGGCTAGCAGGTCGAGCGAGCGGGCGGAGCCGTCGGGAGCGGGTTCGCCGAAGTGGATCATCACTTTCCCGCTGAGGAAAATGCTGTGGTTGATATAGGGCAGGGCGCCGGGGCGCAGCTTCACGTTGACGGTGAAGATGCCCGGGCTGTCCTGGCGGGTTTCGATACGGGTGCGCCAGGCCTTGCGCACGGGATCGCGCAACAGGCGGAGCAGGGCCTTGGGATGGATGGCGGATACGACGGCGTCGGCACTGAAGCAACTGCCGTCGGCGCAGGTGACGGTCCGGTTTTCCACGCTGGTGACTTGCTTGCGCAGGCGGATATCCTGTCCGAGGGCGAGCGCATCGGCCAGCGTTTTTCCACCGCCGCGCAAACGCCAGATACTGAGCTGGTAAGGCTCGAGTACGTGGCTTCGTTCGTCTTCCGTGCCGGCAGACAGGCGCAGGAAAGCATCGTCGCAGCCGATCAGTTCATCAGGTTCCATCGGAAGCCATGGCAGGTCCATCAGGCCGAGCGGCCGGAAGATCTGTTCCAGCGGTTCGCCCGGGCCAAGCCCGCCGACGGAGTGGAAGCCCGTGTCAAAGCGGATCCCTTCGCGGACGAAGGTCTGGAGTGCGCCGCCGGCCTGTGCGCCCTGTTCCAGGATGGTCACAGCAAAGCCCCTCTGGGACAGGATCTTGCCGCAGAGCAGGCCGCTGAGTCCGGCCCCGATGATCAGGACGCGTTTTTCCACGATGCGTCAAAGGTTCCGGATGACGAGCGAGGAGTTTGTGCCGCCAAAACCGAAGGAGTTGGACAGGAACGTATCGAAATGGACGTCGAGCCGCTCGGCGGGGATCAGCAGCCGGGCGGAGTCCTCGTCGGGATGCTCGAAGTTGAGGTTCCGGGCGATGAAGCCGTGCTTCATCATCAGCATCGAATAGACGATTTCGCTGGCACCGGCCATCCACATTTCGTGGCCGGTCTGGCCTTTGGTGCTGGTGACCGGGATGCGGCGGTCGCCGATGATGCTGTAGATGGCCTTGGCCTCGTTGGTGTCGCCCACCTGCGTGGAGGTGGCGTGCGCGTTGATGTAGCCCAGTTCGCCGAGGTCGATGCCTGCGTGGCGGAGAGACATTTCCAGGGCGCGGCGCGGGCCGTCCACGTTGGGGGTGGAGATGTGTTCACCGTTGCTCGAGAAGCCGTAGCCCAGGACTTCGGCCAGGATCGGCGCGCCGCGGCGGACGGCCGACTCGTAGCTTTCGAGGATGACCGTAGCGGCGCCGCCGCCCGGGATCAGGCCGTCGCGGTCGCGGTCGAAGGGGCGGCTGGCCCTCTGGGGTTCGTCTTCCCGGGTAGAGAAGGCGGAGATGCCGTCGAAAGAACCGGTGGCGGCGGCGTTCACTTCCTGCGCACCGCCGCAGACCACCATGTCCTGCAGCCCGTTGCGGATGAGCAGCGCGCCCAGTCCGATGGCGTGGGAGCCGCTCGCGCAGGCGCCCGACACGGTGAGGTTGATGCCCTTGAGACGGAAGATCACGCTCAGGTTCATCGTCACGGTGGAGTTCATCGACTGGAAGATGGCGCCGGATCCGCAGAGCATCGTGTCTTTCTTCTGGACAATGGTGCTGACCGACTTGAAAACGGCGTCGGCCGTGCTGTCGTTGCCGTAGAGGATTCCCACTTCGTGGGCGTCAAGCCAGTCCTGGTCGATGCGGGCGTGGCGCAGGGCATCGCGCGTGGCGCAGTAAGCGTATTGCGCCTGCTGGGGCATGTAAACCCGCTGGGAGCGGGGGAGTTCGCCTTTGAGTTCAGGCGTAGGCAACTGCCCTGTCAGGCCGGAGCGGAAGCCCATTTCCTTGCGCAGGGGATCGAGGACGATGCCGGACTTTCCGGTGTACAGCGACTGGCAGACTTCTTCAAGCGAGGTGCCCAGACACGACCAGATGCCCATTCCCGTGATGACGACGCGATTTCCCATAAGACTTTTCAAGCGTTTGTTCCAGTATGCAAAGATACGCATTTTTCCGTTTTTCGGGATTATTGAGTATCTTTGTATCTTATATAACTATAACCTGAACTATCTTATGCATCTTGCTCCGTCCCTGTCCGTCTATACAAGGGAACAACTCAGTGCCCGGCAGGCCCAGCGCCTGGCCGAGTTCATCGCCTTCGGCCCCATCGTCTTCCAGGCTTGCCGCCTCCTGCTGGAATTCGGCATCCTCGGAGCCCTGCGTGATGCGGACGGGGGGCTGACCGTGGAAGAGACGGCCGAAAAGACGGATATCTCCGTCTATGCGGCGAAAGTCCTTCTCGAAGCCGGCCTCTCCTGCAGCGTCGTACTGGTGGATCCCGCGACCGACCGCTTCCAGCTTTCAAAGACGGGCTGGTTCCTGCTCAACGACCCGTCCACACGGGTGAACATGGCCTTCAATCACCACGTGAACTACCTGGGTTTCTTTAAGTTGGATGAAGCGCTCAAGGAAGGACGTCCTGCGGGTCTGTCTGCGCTCGGTGATTGGGACACCATCTATGAAGGCCTTTCTACCTTGCCGGAAGCCGCCCGCAAGAGCTGGTTCGACTTCGACCATTTCTATTCCGACCACTCTTTTGCCGAAGCGCTCGAAATCGTTTTCGCCTTCCGGCCCAAGCGCCTGCTCGATGTCGGCGGCAACACGGGTCGCTGGGCGATACAGTGTGTGCGGCATGACCCCGACGTGCAGGTGACGATCGCCGACCTGCCGCAGCAGATCGGCTTGATGCGGGAGCAGACGGCCGGAGAGCCCGGGGCTGACCGCATCGACGGCTACGCGGTCAACCTGCTCGACCCCGATGCCTGCCTCCCCGCCGACAAGCGGTTCGACATCGTATGGATGAGCCAGTTCCTCGACTGTTTCAGCGAGGAGCAGATCGAATCGATCCTGCGGCGGACGGCCGCCATCCTCAGGCCGGAATCCCGCCTGTGCATCATGGAGACCTTCTGGGACCGCCAGCGTTTCGAGCCGGCCTCGTTCTGCCTGACCATGACCAGCCTCTACTTCACGGCCATGGCCAACGGCAACAGCAAGATGTATCATTCCGACGATTTCATCCGGATCGTCGACCGCGCCGGACTGGCGGTGGAAGCCATCCACGACGGCCTGGGTCAGGGCCACACCATTCTGGTCTGTAAATTGAAATAAATCATCGATAATGATAAGCAACGATATGGATATCAACGAAATCAAAGACAAAATCAAAGGTTTTCTGGTTGACGAGATGGAAATCGATCCCGGGAAAATCGCCCCGGAGGCACGCCTGAAGGAAGACCTGGGTATCGACAGCCTCGAGGTGGTGGACATCATCGTGCTCGTGGAACAGGAGTTCGGCTTCAAGATGAAACCGGAGGACTTCAAGGAACTGAAGACTTTCGACCAGTTCTGCCAGTTTATCGCCCTGAAACTTGCCTAGGTACTTTTGGAGACCTACGACCATAGCAACTGGCACGGCACCACCGGCGGCACGCCGTGGATGCAGCGGACGCTCCTCTGGCTGTTCCGTTTCATCCCGACTGGCTTCTTCTATGCCGTCACGGCGCTGGTCATCCCTTTCTATATGCTCTTTGACCGCCGGGGCTACCGGGCGTCCTATGCCTTCTATCGCAAGCGTCTCGGCCGCGGGCCTCTCCATTCCTTCCTGAGCGTCTATGCCAATGAGTTCAAGCTCGGACAGGTGGTGATGGACCGTTTCGCCCTGTATGCCGGCCGCAAGTTCGATATGCAGGTCGACGGGATGCCGGAATTCGAACGTCTGTCGGCGGCCGAACCGGGATTTGTGCAGGTGAGTTCCCATGTGGGCAATTACGAGATGGCCGGCTACACTCTCCAGACGCCGAAGAAGCGGATGTATGCCCTGGTCTTCGCAGGGGAGAAGGAGACGGTGATGCAGCAGCGGGCGCTCCGTTTCGGCCAGTCAAACATTGAAATGGTTCCTATCGCCGGAGATATGTCCCACCTGTTCACCTTGAACGCGGCACTGCTTGAAGGCAGTATCGTCAGTATGCCGGGCGACCGGATCTTCGGTTCGCAGAAGAGTATTACCTGCCGCTTTTTCGACGCGCCCGCGCCATTTCCCGCCGGCCCGTTCCTGCTGGCGGCCCAGCGCTCGGTTGCGATGCTGGCCGTCTTCGTGATGAAGGAAGGCACCCGACGCTATCAGGCCTATGTTCGTCCTGTCGGCGAAGGAATCGATGCCGGACTTCCGGCACGGGTCAGGGCCGAGGCAATGGCTTCTTCCTTCGCCGGACTGCTGGAGGAAGTGGTGCGCCGCTACCCGACGCAGTGGTTCAATTTTTATGATTTTTGGAAATGACCGATTTCGACCAGATACCGATCCTGAATATCCTTCCGCAGCGGCCGCCCTTCGTCTTCGTGGACAGACTGCTCCACTACGACGAAGAACTGACGCGGACTTCGTTCCGGATTCCGCAGGATGCGCTTTTCGTGGAGGATGGCGTTTTCAGGACAGCCGGACTGGTTGAACACATGGCCCAGTCCGCTGCCGCCCGCACGGGCTACGTCGCCCGTTACGTGCTGCATATCCCTGTGACGGTCGGCTATATCGGCAGCGTGCGGAAACTCCGCATCCTGCGCCATCCGGCCGTCGGCGAAACGCTCGAGACGTCGGTGTATGTACGGCAGGATATCTTTGGCATCACCCTGACCGACATCGAGGTACGAAGCGGCGACCAGCTGCTGGCCACCGCCTCGATGAAAACGGCCACAACCGATAAGGAGATTGCGGAATGAAGCAGAAGGTGTATGCAGTCGCCGGCAATATCCTTTCTCCGCTGGGATTCACCGCGGAGGAAAATTTCCGTGCAGTCGTGGAGGGACGCAGCGGTGTCGCGCCGCAGGAAGGGACGTTCGGCATCCCGGAGCCTTTCTGCGCCTCGCTTTTCGATCGCGGGCAGGTCGCGGAATACGCTGCCGCGGAAGGCATAACCGGCTACAATCTCTTCGAGACTTTGCTGATCCTTTCCATCCGGGACGCCGTCCGCCGTGCCGGTATCGACGCCGCCTCTTCGCGGGTAGCTTTCGTGATTTCGTCCATCAAGGGCAATGTCGAGGAACTCGGCGAAGATGAGTCCGAAGTCCCCGTCACCGTATCTGCCGGCCACGTGGCCGCTTTCTTCGGACAGAATGCAGCGCCGCTGGTGGTCTCCAATGCCTGCATTTCGGGCCTGAGCGCCCTGATCCACGCCCGGCGGATGCTCCTTTCCGGTCAGTACGACTACGTCGTGGTGGCCGGTGCCGAAGTGCAGTCGCGCTTCATCGTGTCGGGCTTCCAGTCGCTCAAGGCACTTTCGCCGGAACCCTGCCGGCCTTTCGACGCCGAGCGTTGCGGCCTGAACCTGGGCGAGGCGGCCGCTACGATGGTGCTGGCCCGCGCTGAAGCCTGTCCACCGGACTGCTGGGAGCTGGTCGACGGGGCGACACGCAACGACGCCAACCATATTTCCGGCCCGTCCCGGACCGGGGAAGGGAGCTACAAGGCCTTGCGTTATGTGCTGGCGTGCTGCGATCCCGAAGAGTTGGCTTTTGTCAACGTGCACGGCACCTCGACCCTCTACAATGACGAGATGGAATCGATCGCCCTGCACCGCGCCGGTCTTTCCGACGTGCCGCTCAACGCCCTCAAGGGCTTCTTCGGCCATACGATGGGAGCGGCGGGCATCCTGGAGTCGCTCATTTCGATGCAGGCGGCCGATGCCGGCATCGTGCCGGGCACCCTGGGCTTCGGCAAAATGGGCGTTTCTTATCCCGTGAATGTATGCGCAGCGAACCGTACGACCGACAAGCACGCGTTCATCAAGCTGCTGTCAGGTTTCGGCGGTTGCAATGCCGCCCTGCTTTTCAGAAAAGGAGGTGCCCGATGAAGATTGTCCACAGCGTCCACATCCTGCCCGATGCCGTCCGGCTCGACGGCGTGGCCCTGCCCGTTGAGGAACAGGGCGCGGAATTGCTTTCCGCTCTCTACCGGGCGTACGTGAAGGACTATCCCAAGTTTTTCAAGATGGACCTGCTCTCGAAGCTGGGCGTCATCGCCACGGAACTGCTCGTGAAAGACGAGCCGGGGCGCTTCACCCCGCGGGAAGACCGGGCCGTACTGCTGCTGAGCCATAGCGGCCCGCTCTGCGATGACCGCAATTACCAGAAAACCATCTCCGGAGACGATTATTTCCCGAGTCCGGCCCTGTTCGTCTATACGCTGGCCAATATCGTGACGGGCGAGATCGCCATCCGCAACAAATATGAAGGAGACACCACGGCCTACGGGCTGGAGGCCTTCGATCCCGCCCAGCTGGTGGCGGTGGTGCGCGACGCGTTCGAAGACCGCGTCACGACCTCGGCCATTTGCGGCTGGGCGGAATGCATCGACGCCGGAAACTTTGAAGCGCTCCTGCTCCTGGTGGAGCAGGATGCCCCCGAAGGACGGCCGTTTACCGTTCAAACCCTGGAAGAAATCAAAAAAGCATAGAGAAATCACCATGAACGAAGAATTGATCGAACAGCTCAAGCTGCAGATTATCGAAGCCCTGAACCTGGAGGGCATGACTCCCGCGGATATCGATGACAACGCGCCGCTCTTCGGCGACGGCCTGGGTCTGGACTCCATCGACGTGCTGGAACTGATCGTCCTGATCGAGAAGAACTACGGCATCCGTCTGACCAGTCCGGCAGAAGGCAAACAGGTCTTCCAGTCGGTGGCCGTGATGGCCGATTACGTCGCCAAGAACCGTAAGAAATAACTGCACGACATGCCCGGCCGCATCTTCATCACTGGCTCCGGCGTGGTCTCGGCTATCGGGACCGGCCGTGCGGAAACGCTCGCCTCGCTCCGGGAGGGTCGCTCCGGCATTGCCCCGGTGCGCTATCTGGAGACGGCCGACCGGGGGTTCCTGCTGGGTGAAGTAAGACAGACGGACGGGCAGTTGAAAGAACGGCTCGGTCTGAAGGCCGACGCCGTCATCTCGCGTACGAGCTTGCTGGGCATCGTTGCCTTGCAAGAAGCGCTCTCCGAAGCCGGCCTTGGCCGCGATGCCTGCGCTGCCATGCCCCTGATTTCCGGCACGACGGTGGGAGGCATGGATCAGAGCGAGCGCTACTACCGGGAGTTCCTTTCTCCGGAACACCAGCACGACGATTATATCGCCATTCACGACTGTGGTGCGTCGACCGACGCCATCGCGGACTATTTCGGCGGGTTCTCTTTCGCCACAACCCTTTCGACGGCCTGTTCCTCGGCGGCGAACGCTGTGATCCTGGGTGCCAATCTGATCCGGGCGGGCAGGGCGGAACGTGTGGCGGTAGGCGGCAGTGAAAGCCTCTCGGATTTCCATCTCCATGGTTTCGATTCGCTGATGATCGTGGACCGACAGCTTTGCCGTCCCTTCGACCGGACGCGCGCCGGCCTGAATCTGGGCGAGGGTGCCGCCTTCCTGATCCTTGAGTCTGAAGAAGCGGCGCTGCAGCGGGGTGCAAGTCCGCTGGCCGTCCTTTCGGGATATGGCAACGCATGCGACGCTTTTCACCAGACGGCGTCTTCCGAGAACGGAGAAGGTCCCTTCCGGGCGATGCGGCAGGCCCTGACGATGGCGGGGATTCCCGCCTCGGCCGTCTCTTATGTCAACGCCCACGGAACCGGCACTCCCAACAATGACGCCAGTGAAAGCGAGGCCATCCGCCGCGTTTTCGGACAGGCTTACCCGCCAGTTTCCTCGACGAAAGGCTTTACGGGCCATACTACCAGCGCCTCGGGATCGATCGAGGCTGTCTTCTGCCTGTTGGCTATGCGGTACGGCTTCCTCCCGGCAAATCTCAATTGGCGGGAACCGGATCCGGCCTGCATCGTCCCCGTGACGGAGCTGCGTACCGGTGTCCGGCTCGACCATGTCCTTTGCAACGCCTTCGGCTTCGGCGGCAACGATTCGTCCCTTTTATTCTCCCGGTTTGCGTGATGGAACGGAAAGTCTATATCAAAGCCCTCTCGCGGATTTCGCTCCGCCATCCGGATCCCGACTATACCGGGATGTTCCCGGTGATGGAGGCGCGCCGCATGTCACGGCTGATGAAGCGGGCGCTGGCCGTCTCGAATCAGGCACTGGCCTTTGCAGACATGACCGTACCCGATGCCATCGTGACCGGAACGGGGCTGGGCTGCATTGCGAATACCGAACAATTCCTCCGTCCGCTGCTCGGCCTGTCCGATGCACCGCTGCGTCCTACGCACTTCATGCAGTCGACCCATAACACGATCAGTTCGCTGATTGCCATCAAGCTCGGCTGTCACGGTTACAACGCCACCTATTCGCAGGGTGGAATCTCCTTCGAGAGCGCCCTGCTCGATGCCTTCCTCCAACTACGGCTCGGGATGGTCGACACCGCCCTGGTCGGCGCCTTCGAAGAGATGACACCCGATTATGCGGCGATGCTCGAGAAGACCGGCTGGTCCGGCGTCCGGACGGACGACGGCCGCCTGTCGGAAACGGCCGCCGCCATGCTGCTCACCGCATCGCCCGATGGCGCGCTCTGCGAACTCGCCGACATCCGCCTCGGAGCCGAGGCTGCTTCGACCACGACGTCATGCCCGGCACCGACCGGGCATCTCACCCGTGCCGATTACGTCCCGCTCTACGGCGACAACTTCTGTGTCTCCGCCCTGGGCGCTTGCGACGCTGTAGAACGCGTCGCCGCCGGCGATTGCGACAATCTCCTCCTGGAAAACGACTTCCACGGGAAGTCCCGTTCAAGCATTTTATTCAGAAGCCTATGTGGAAGATAGTCCCCCTGGCTCTCCTGCAGAGCTTTTTCCTTGCCGGTGGGCAGGTCATGCTGAAACTGGCCATGGCGGCCTCCGGCCCTTTCAAATGGTCGTGGTCGTTCTTCCGGGCCCAGCTGACCAACTGGTGGTTCCTGGGCTGCGGCATTTCTTTCGGCGTGGCTACGGTGCTGTGGTTGTACCTGTTGAAGCATTTTCCGTTCAGCATCGTGTATCCGCTTTCGAGCCTGAGTTACATTTTCGGCATGATTGCTGCCATCCTGATTTTCCATGAACAAGTGGAATGGAGCCAGTGGCTGGGCGTACTGCTCATCATGGCGGGTTCCGCGTTGATGGTCAAATGAGAATGATGAAAAAGATACTGCTTTTTGTGACCTTCCTGCTGGGCTGCCTTCCGCTGATGGCGCAGGCTCCCGTGTGCCTGGAAGGTGCCGAACGCGGGAAGGCGATGGCGTCAATCCTGAAGGCCAATGACATCCGTACCTCGCTGCAGTTCCGTTTCGTGATGACACGCCACAGTGCGTTGCTGACCGAAGCCCTGAAGAGCCGCGGCAAGGCTTATTACATCTATCCCGACAAGGTCCGTTGGGAAGTGGAGCAACCCCGCCCGAGCGTGTTTGTGCTCAACGGAGCGACGACCACCGACCGCCGGCAGCAGACCCTGCTCCGGAATGTGTCGAAAATCGCCGAAAAAGGTCTGGTCAACGAGGCAGACTTCACCGTGAAGGTGTATCAGACACCCGGCCAGTGGCAGGTCGACCTGGTTCCGCTGCGGCGCGACCTGGGCCAGCTGTTCTCGCTCATCACCCTGCTGGCCGACCCCGCCACCGGGGCGCTCCGCTCCATCGTGCTGACCGAGACCAGCGGCGACATCACTTCCCTCGAACTGAATTCCCTCGTCAAGGGACAGCCGCTCGACGAAGCGCTTTTCTGTCAACCCTGATCCGCCTATGCTCTGCGACAATCTCTATACGCTCATTTCCTTGGAAACCACGCAGCAAGGCTGCCTGGCGCAGATCCGTCTGCTGCCGGAGAGCCCCATTTATGCGGCGCATTTCAAGGGAATGCCCGTCACGCCCGGGGCCTGTCTGGTCGAGATGGCTACGGAACTGGCTTCGCGCGGGACTGGACGTCCCCTCGATGTAGCGGAAGCTCCGGACATCCGTTTCCTGCATCCCATCCTTCCCGGCGAGACGACCGAAATGACGGTTCAGCTCGAGGGTGATCCTGCGACGGACCTTTGGTCTGTGCAATTCAGCGCAGGCGAGACGCTCTGCGCCCGGATGAAACTCGTTCTCAAACCCTGATGATGGAGGAGCGCCGCAAAGATATCTGTGTCATCATCCCGACGTACAACAACGCCGGCACGGTGCTGGATGTGGTTACGCGTGCGCTCGCGCAAAATATGCCCGTCGTCGTCGTGGACGACGGTTGCACCGATGGCACGCAAGCCCTGCTCTCAGGAGCGGATCTGCCGGTAAAGGTGCTCAGGCACGAACACAACCGCGGCAAGGGCATAGCCCTTCGCACAGGCTTGGAATACGCCCGCAAGGAAGGCTATCGTTACGCCGTGACGCTCGACGCGGACGGCCAGCATTTTCCTGAAGACCTGCCGCTTTTCCTTTCGGCCATTGAGGCCCATCCCGGTTCACTGGTCCTGGGCAGCCGCGACCTGGCCGCCGAGAACATGCCGGGCGGCAATACCTTTGCCAACCGCTTCTCGAACTTCTGGTTCCGGCTCCAGACCGGACGCCGCGTCCCGGATACGCAGACGGGCTTCCGGGCCTATCCGCTCGACCGCCTGCCCAGCCTCAGGATCCTGACCGCCCGTTATGAAGCGGAACTCTCCCTGCTGGTTTTCTCGGCCTGGAAAGGCATCAAGCTTGTCCCGGTCCCGATCCGGGTGTGCTATCCCGAAGACAGGGTGTCGAGTTTCCGGCCTTTCCGCGATTTCTTCCGTATCAGCGTCCTGAATACCGTTCTCTGCATCCTGGCCCTGGTCTACGGCTATCCCCGGATGCTCCTTGAAAAGTTGAAACGATGAAGCAGGCGATCCTCCGGCTCTACGACTATCTCTCGGCGCATAAGCCGCTGGTGTGGGTGCTGCTGGCCGCCCTGCTGACCCTGTTCCTGCTCTCTGCCCTTCGCATGGGCTACCAGGAAGATATCTCGGCTTTCCTGCCGCACGACGAAGAGGCGGAGCGTTACGCGGACATCTACCAGCGGCTTGGCGGACAAGACAAGATCGCCGTGTTCTTCGAAGGGGAAGGGGAGCCTGAAGAAGCCGTGGACGGCATCCTGGCGGCTATGGACTGCTTCGCCGAGACCTGGGAAGCGCGCGATACCCTCGGGTGGGTCTCCGACCTGCAGGTATCCGTCGATGGCGGGCAGATCCGGGAAGTTTTCGATTTCATCTCGGCAGGTGTGCCTTATTTCCTTACGGATGAAGATTATACGCGGATCGACTCGCTGCTCGCACAACCGGGCTATGTGGGCGCGCGGCTGGACGAAGTCAGGCAGTCGCTCTATGCGCCCGGCCAGGCGCTGACGAGAGATTGGCTCCGGAGCGACCCGCTCGGCCTCTTCTCGCCGGTCCTCACGCGCTTGGGGGATCTGAACCCCGTGAGCAACAATCGGATGGAGGATGGTCATATCTTCACACCCGATGGCCGTTGCGGCGTGGTGTTCTTCAATTCTCCTTTCGGCGGCAGCGAATCCGGCCGCAACGCCGACCTGGCGAAGCTGCTCGCGGACGTGTCGGTGCAGGTGCAGGCCGATTGCCCCGGCGTACACGTTTTCTCGACAGGCGGGCCGCTGGTGGCAGCCGAGAATGCGTCCCGTATCAAGAAAGACAGCCTCCTGGCGGTCGCCATCGCCCTGCTGCTTATCGGTCTGGTGCTCTGGCTGTCGTTCCGCCGCTTTTCCGATGTCCTCTGGATCGGTGTGACGATTCTCTTCGGCGCGGCTTTCGCGCTGGGCGTGCTCGCGCTCTTCAAGAGTTCGATCTCGATTATCATCCTGGGCATCGGCTCGATGATCATCGGCATCGCCGTGAACTATCCGCTCCACTATGTGGACCATCTGAAATACCAGAAAGACAAGCGCAAGACGCTCGCCGACCAGATCAATCCGCTGTTGGTGGGCAACATCACCACGGTGGGCGCCTTTCTGTCGCTGTTGCTGCTCAAAGCGGGTGCCCTGCACGATTTCGGTCTGATGGGCGCGCTGATGCTGGCGGGAACCATCCTGTTCGTCCTGGTTTTCCTGCCCGTGCTCGTGCCGCTGGCCAGAAAGGAGCGCCGGACGCTCCGCCTGGACTGGGACCGCCATCTGAATCCTTCCCCGACAGTCCGGCGTATCGTCCTGGCCGGATTCCTCGTCCTGACGGTCGTGTTCTATTTCCTGAGCCGGAAGATCTCGTTCGACGCCGACATGCAGCACATCAATTATATGACGGCCGACCAGCGGCGCGGCTTCGCCCTGCTGGAAGAACTGGGCGAGAGCCGTCCGGGCTTCGAGACCGTGTATGTCGTCTCGCAGGCCTCTACGTCGGATGCCGCCTTGGCGCGCAACGAGAAACTTCTCGCCGCCCTTTCCCCGGAAAATGGTCCGCTGCAGTCGCTCTCTCCTTTGTTCCCCTCGCTCGATGAGCAGGGACGGCGACTCGCGGCCTGGGAGGCTTTCCTGCAGCGGTATCCCGGCCTTTCGGCCGACCTGCAGCGCGAGGCGCAGGCGCGGGGTTTCGCTCCGGCTGCCTTTGCGCCGTTCCTGCAACTGCTCGGGCGCACCTTCGTGCCTCAGCCTGAAACCTGGTTCGCGCCGGTCGCCCGCTCCCTGGGCGCGGCGATGTATCTGCCGGATGAGGGAAGGACCAGCCTGGTCAACTACGCGCAGGTGCCGGTTGCAGAAGCGGAGGCCTACAAGGCATCCGTCCGGGCGCGCTTGCGGGATGCTCAACTGGACGATTGCTTTTGTTTCAATGCGGCCGATGTCAACGGCCGGCTCGTGAACGCCCTTTCGCTCGACTTCGACAAGATCGGGCTCCTGTGTTCGCTCATCGTCTTCTTCTTCCTGTGGTTCTCGTTCCGCCGCATCGAACTGAGCGTGCTTTCGTTCCTGCCGCTGGCGGTGGGCTGGATCTGGATCCTGGGCATTATGCAGTTGCTCGGGCTGCGTTTCAACATCGTCAACATCATGCTGGCTACGTTCATTTTCGGCCAGGGGGATGACTATACCATTTTCATCACGGAAGGCCTGATGTACGAGCATGCCTGCGGCAAGAAGATCCTGCGCTCCTACAAGAACTGCGTGATGCTCTCGGCGCTGATCATGCTCATCGGCATCGGCGCCCTGATCGTGGCGCGGCATCCGGCCATGAAATCGCTTTCGCAGGTGACCATCATCGGCATGTTCACCGTCGTAATGATGGCCTGGTATCTGCCGCCGCTGGTCTTCCGCTGGCTGACCCGCAAGAAGGGGAAGGTACGCGAAGTCCCCGTGACCTTTGCACGTCTGCTCAAGACAGGCTACATCCTGGTGATGTTCTCGCTGGCGATGCTGGTCTTCAGCATCGGCGCGGCACTGTTCTTCCTTTTCGGCAAGGACACCGACAGCAAGCGGCTGCGCTACCACAAAGCCATCCAGCGCCTTGCCCGGGCAGCCATCCGCTCGATTCCCGGGGCGAAATATACGCTGCACAATCCCCGGAAGGAAGATTTCAGCAAGCCGGCCATCTATGTCTGCAACCACCAGTCGCACTTCGACGTGCTTGCGCTGCTGGCCCTGCAGCCGAAACTGGTGTTCATGACCAACGAATGGGCGTGGAAGTTCTACGGGCCGGTCATCCGCAAGGCGGAGTTCTATCCGGCTTCCTACGGTCTGGAAAAGAGCAGCGAACATATGAAGAGCCTGCTTTCCCGCGGCTATTCGGTGGCCATATTCCCGGAAGGTACGCGGAGCGCGGACTGCAGCATCCAGCGCTTCCATCGCGGCGCCTTCCTGGCAGCCCGTGAGCTGGGCCTCGACATCCTCCCGCTCTACATCCATGGTTTCGGCTACGCCCTTCCCAAACACGAGTTCCTCCTGCGCAAGGCAGATCTCTCCCTGGAAGTGGGGCAGCGGATCCAGGTGCCTGAAGGTGACATCGCCGCCTTCACCCGGGAGATGCGCCATCACTATGTGGAACAATACGAGCGGATCCGGCGGAACCGCGAGACGGCTTCCTACAATGCTCCGTACGTACGCTATCAATATCTCTACAAAGGTGTAGACGCGATGCGGGCCTGTGCCGCCGCGCTCAAGAAAGAGTCGCTCGAGACCGTCGACCGGATTCCGGATACAGTCCGGACCATCGTGGTGGAAGACAGCGGTTTCGGCGCGTTCGCGCTGCTGCTGGCCCTGTCGCACCGCGACAAGGAAATCCATGCTTATGAATCCGACGAGGAACAGTATCTGACGGCCGTCCGCTGCAGCGCCGTTCCCGCCAATCTCCATTATGTCCACGCTGCGCCGGACTGTGAACGCGTCGCAGCCGACCTTACTCTCCATTCCTGCCTATGAAACGAATCCTCCTGCTTTTTTTCCTCCTTAGTCTGAGCCTTCCGGTCTTTGCCGAGAAAATCCGTATCTGGGACGGGACGTCCGTCGCGGCCCCCGATGTCGTGATGACGCCTTTCCTTCCGGAACGTCCGGTGGGAGCCAAGCCGGTTCCGGCGGTGATCGTCTGCCCGGGTGGCAGCTATTTCTGGCTCGATACGGAAAGAGAGGGGAGGATGGTGGCCCAGTGGCTGCAGGAGCAGGGGTTCGCGGCCTTCCTGCTGGAATACCGGACGGGTGGCTGGTTCAACTACACCTTTCATACCCACTTCCTTCTCTCAGGTCATCACTATCCGGAAATGCTGGAGGACATCCAGCGGTCCATCCAGCTGGTCCGGGAAAATGCCGCTGCATACGGCGTGAACCCTGACCGGGTGGGAACCATGGGATTCTCTGCCGGAGGACACCTGGTGATGATCTCGGCGGAGCTCTACGATGTGGATTACCTCTCGCCCGTGGGCGTGGAATGCCACGTGTCGCTGCGACCGGACTTCGTGGCGCCTATCTATCCGGTGGTCACGTTCGAAGACCGCGAATTCGTCCATAGCCGTTCGCGGCGCGGCATGCTGGGTGTCGATGCGAAAAAAGACCCCGTACTGCGCGACCTGCTTTCCGCGGAGCGGCACGTCTCCGGCACGACGCCGCCGGTGTTCCTCCTCAATTGTGTGGACGACCCGGTCGTGGACTACCGCAATTCCGTGGTGCTGGATTCTGCCCTGACGGCAAACAAAGTACCGCATTCATACGTACAATACAAAATAGGCGGACATGGTTTCGGCGCCGATCCCGAAAAGTTTTCTTCGGAGACGGGCCACTGGCAGGAAACCTTCCTCCGCTGGTTCAAAACGCTTTTTGCCGATGAAGACTGATATCGAATTCGAATCTCCCGCGGTCATCAAGGCCTTCCAGGAGCAGCGGCTGCAGGAGGCACTGGCCTACCTGCAGGCGAAATCTCCTTACTACCAGCGCTCATTCCGTGAAAACGGCGTGGACGTGAATTCGATCCGTTATCTGGAAGACCTGACCCGTCTTCCGTTCACGGAGAAGAAGGACCTGCAGCTGCACAACTGGGACTTCCTGTGCTGCCCCCGGGAAAAGATTGTCGATTACGTAACCACGTCGGGGACGCTCGGTGAGCCGGTCTCCTTTGCCTGCTCCGAGAAAGACCTGCAGCGACTCGCTTTCAACGAGAAGAAATCCTTTGCCTGTGCCGGTCTGGGTCCGGGCAACATCCTACAGCTGATGACGACCATCGATAAGCGTTTCATGGCGGGCCTGGCCTATTTCCTGGGCATCCGCGAGCTGGGCGCCAGCATTATCCGCGTGGGCAACGGCATTCCGGAGCTGCAGTGGGATACCATCGAACGGCTGCATCCCGATGCCATCATGTGCGTGCCTTCGTTCATTCCGCGCCTGATCCGTTATGCGGAAGAGCACGGCATCGATTACCGCGCCAGCAGCGTGCGCAAGATCATCGGCATCGGCGAAGGTATGCGCGACCAGGATTTCAACCTGAACCTGCTGGGCCGCCGCATCAAGGAAAAATGGGACGTGGAACTCTATGCCACGTACTCTTCCACCGAGATGGGTGCCACTTTCTCCGAATGTCCGTACGGTTGCGGCGGTCACGTGCATCCGGAGCTCATCATCGTGGAAATCATCGGGGAAGACGACCAGCCTGTACCGGATGGTCAGGTGGGCGAGATCGTCGTCACCACGCTCGGGGTGGAAGGCATGCCGCTGCTGCGTTTCCGTACGGGCGATATGGCCGCCAAGATCACGGACCAGTGCCGCTGCGGCCGCTGGTCGTACCGGCTTACGCCGCTGGTGGGCCGCAAGAACAACATGATCAAATTCAAGGGCACGACCCTCTATCCGCCGATGATCGTCGACGTGCTCGACAACTGCCGCGACATCGCCAATTACCAGTTGGTCCTGAGCCTGAACGACCTGGGAAACGATGACGTGAAAGTCCGCATCGGCGTGCCCGATCCGGATCCCGACTGCGACGCACGGTTGATAGCGGACCTGAAGAACACCTTCCGTGCGAAGATCCGCGTGGCGCCCGAAGTCGAGGTGTGCCGCGCCGACCTGCTGGCACGTGACATCTATCTGGAATCCAGTCGCAAACCCCTGAAGGTCGTTGACCTCCGCCCCAAAACAGCCCCTTCGAAATGATTCAGTTACCCAGCGAGTTCGACGATATCCGTCCTTATTATGATTCGGAAATTCCGGCAGCCATGGAGCGCATGGCTTCCGATCCGATCCTGATTCCGGCCCTCAAGTTCATCGACAAGCAGATGGACGTGGAGACCTTCAAGGCCCATCTGCGCAGGATCAAGACCTCCGACCAGTTCCAGGTCGAAGTGATGCTGCCGCTGTGCATGGCCATCGTCGGCAAGACGATCGACAAGTTCACTTCCAGCGGCGCGGAGCACATCGACGGAAGTCACGGCACGCTTTACATCTCCAATCACCGCGATATCGTGATGGACGCCTATCTGCACCAGATCGTCCTGCACGAGTACGGGCTGGAAACCTGCCACATCACTTTCGGCAGCAACCTCATGGAGCCGCAGTTCGTGGTCGATTTCGGCTTGTCCAACAAGATGTTCCGTACCGACCGCAAGACGAGCAACGTGCGCAGTTTCCTCCGCTCGTCGCAGCATCTGTCCGCCTACATCAACTATGTGGTCACGCACGGCGAGTCGCTTTGGATCGCCCAGCGCAACGGCCGGACGAAGGACGGACGCGACCAGACCGAACCGGGGCTGGTCCGTATGCTGCTGATGGGCGGCAACCGGCGTTCCCAGATCGAGGCCCTGCATGTCACGCCGCTGTCCGTCTCCTATCAGTGGGAGCCCTGCGATATCCTGAAGGCCGTGGAGCGTTACCGTTCGCTCGATGGAATGCCCTATGTCAAGGCACAGGGCGAAGACCTGCAGAGCATCATTACGGGCATCACTTCGCCGAAAGGGAACGTCCACCTGTCATTCGGCCATCCGATCGATACCTCCGGCTTCTGCGACCCGCTCCGTCGCGAGGACATCCACTCCGTGGCTGCCCAGATCGACGCGCAGGTATGGCGGGACTACAGGTTGTGGGATACGAACTATGTGGGGTATGACCTGCTCAACGGAAGTTCCCGCTTCGCCGGTCTGTACACGCCGGAGCTCAAGGAGCGCTTCCTCGATAAGATGCAGCGGGACATCAGCGGCTATCCTTCCCTGGAAGAGAGCAAGCTGCGTGAACTTTACCTGAAGATTTACGCCGGACCGGTGTATCAGAGTCCGGACGCCTTGAAAGACTAGCGCCGGAGCCACTTTTCCGGATCCTGCTTGTCGGTGCCCTTCCAGACCTGGAAGTGGAGCGACGAGGCGTTTCCATCCACTTCGAGGGTACCGAGCTTTTCTCCGGTCTTGATCTTCTGCCCGCTCTTCACGCTGACTTTGGAAAGTTTGCAGTACAGGGTGAAATACTCGCCGTGCTGCACCAGCACGCACTGGTTGTAGCCCGGCATGACGATGATCTTGCGTACTTCGCCGTCGAATACGCTGAATACGTCGGCCCCTTTGGCCGTGGAGAAGGTGATGCCGGGATTGTCGGGCAGCTTGAGGTTCTTGTAAACGGGGTGGTTGTGCACGCCGAAGCGTTCCGTGATGACACCCTGCTTCAGCGGCCAGGGCAGTTTGCCCTTGTTCTTCGCGAATTCGCCCGAGAGGGCCGTGTCAACCTTGGTCTGGTCTTTCTTCTGTTCGGCCACGGTCGACTTGAGCATCTTCTGGATTTCCTTGTTGAGCCGGTCCACCTCCTTGCGCTTGGCCGCCAGGTCGGCGCGATACTGTTTCTCGCTCTTGGCCAGGCGCTTCATGTCTTCCTGCGACTGCTTCTGCTCGGCTACGAGCTTCTTGTATTCCTCCTCCCGCTCCGCGCGGGTCGACTGTGCTTCGGCCTTGATGGCCGCGAGTTTCTCTCTCTCCTGGTGCAGTTCGTCCTGCTTCTCGCGCATCTTGTCCGCCTGGAGGCTCACTTCGCTGGCCAGGCTCTTGAGGAAGGCGAAGCGCCGGTAGCCCTGCCCGATGTTTTCGCTCGAGAGGATGTAGAGGAACCACACGCGTGTGTCGCGGTTCTTGTAGGTGTTGTAGATGAGCTTCTCGTAGTAGGTTTCCAGCGTGTCGAGCTCTTTCTGGAGCCGGTTGATCTCGCGCTGCTTGGCGGTCATCTCGTCGTTGATCAGGGCGATCTTCTTGTCGAGGTCCGAGATCAGCGTCTGGCGGTTGGTCACCCGCCGGCGGATGAGCGTAAGTTGTTCGGTAGTGGCTTTCTGCTTGCTGGTGATCGACTTGAGCTGGTTGTCGATGAAATTGATCTCCTCTTCGATCTTGCGCTTGCGCTCGGTCTGCTTCGAGACGTCCTGCCCGAAGGCGGACGTGCCCAGAAGCAAGAGGGTAAGCAGGAGGAGGAACCGTTTCATCGCAGCGTCTTTAATCGTCCGTCATGGCTGCCGCCTGGTTGAAGTAGATGTTGGCCAGGTCTTTCTCCCCGAGTTTTTCCAGCACCACGGCATAGTGCTGCAGGATGGTCTTGCTCTCCTTGCCGCCGTAGAGCATGGCGTGCTTGAAGATGGCCTTCGCCTCGATATCCTCCCCGAGCAGGTGCAGGATCCAGGCATAGGTGTCCAGATAGGTGGGATTGTCGGGCTCAGCGGTGATGGTCTTGCGGCTCATCTCCTTGGCTTTCTTGAGGTTCTTACCTTCCAGGGAGAGGTAGTAGGCGTAGTTGTTGAGCACCGGATTGTAGTCCGGATCGATCTTCAGGGCGCGTTCGTAGTATTTATAGGCCTTCTTGCTGTCACCCTTGAGGTGATAGATGTCGCCGATGGACGAGCAGGTGACCTTCATCACTGTCGTGTCTTTCGGATTGAGATTGAGAATCCGCTCGTAGTCGGTCAGGGAGGCGTCGTAGTCCTTCTGCTGCAGGTTGGCGATGGCCCTCAGCTGGAGAATGTCGGGATTGTCGGGGAAACTTTCGATGGCTGCCGAGGACTGTTCGGCGAGCGCCTGCCAGGACTGCTGGTAGTAGAGCAGGATGAGATACTGCAGGGCCGCGTCGCTGCTGGCCGGGTGCTGCTCCATGTTCTGGCGCATGATTTCGATGGACAGGTGCGGACGTCCCGTCCGGTAGTAGAACCCGCCGATCAGGCCGTTGATGGTGCTGTCGGTGGGATGGGTCTCGTGCAGGTCGATCATGATCTGGTCGAATTCCGGGAGGAAGGTGCGCACGAACTGCGGGTTGGCGGTCATCTGCTCGACCTGTTCCGCCTTGACGCCGGGCTGGATGTACGGGTCCCGGATCAGGTGCGAGAAACATTCGAAGAATTCGTCATACTGGCGGAGGACCTGGTGCACGGTGGCTTTGCCGTACCAGGCGGGCGCGTAGTCGGGCTCCATGGCGATAGCCTCGTCGTAGTAGTTCATGGCCAGGGAGTCGCGGTAGGTGCTGGCGTAGTAGTCGCCCAGGACGGAGGCCAGGCGGGGCGTGCGGCACTCTTCAAAATAGGATGCCAGGGCCGTATAGACGCTGTCGGGGTCCGGGTTGGGGCGCTTGAGCAGCAGTTCGGTGCGGGTAAGGCCCACGATTTCGCTCCGGCCTTTGATGCGGTCGATCTGGTCGAGGGTGGAAAGGGCCTTGTCGATGTCGTTTTCCGAGAGATAGACGTTGATCAGGTCGAAGTACAGGTCGGTCTTCTTGGGAAAGTCGGTCGAGAGGGCCTCGAGCATCGGAACGGCCAGTTCCTGACGGTCGGAGTGCAGGTAGAAGAGCGAAAGGTTATAGCGGTACCAGAAATTGTCGGGTGAAAGGGCGACGGCCTTCTTGAGCCATTCCTCCGCTTCGGCCTCGTGCTTCTTGTCGCCGGCCAGGATCGAGGCGATATAGTAGCAGGCAGCGTCGTTGCCCGGGTTCTCCCGGACTTCTTCCCGGAAGAGCCGCAGCGCTTCCTGGAGATCGCCCTGCTGGTAATTCTTCAAGGCGTCGATATACTTGACAGACTGGGCCTGGAGGCCGATGGAAGCGCCCAGGAGGAGGATTGCGCAGAGGATCGTGCGTAAAAATCTTGAACTGTCCATCTTTTTTTCTAAATTCGTTACAAAAATAATGGTAAAAACCCTAACAAAAAACAAACCACAAAAAAAATGCGGAGGGGGACGCAACATTTGACCCCCTTTCTGCATCTATAGTTTGCATCGATGAGTGAAGGCTCCACATATACGGAAGCGGAACTGATCGCCCGATGCGTGAAAGGCGATCGCGTTGCGCAGCGGATGTTGTATGAAAGATACTCATCGGTCATGTATCCCGTGTGTGTGCGCTATTTGGGAAGAGAGGATGCAAAGGACGTGTTGCAGGAAGGATTCCTGACGGTCTTTGAAAAAATCGGCACCTACAAGGGTGAAGGCTCCTTCGAGGGTTGGATGCGGAAGATTTTCGTCAACGCCTCGCTGATGCAGATCCGCAAGAGTGACGCCCTGCGTCACGCGGAAGACATCGACGAGACCCCCGAATCGGGCGGCTCGCTCGACTACGGCGTCCTGGAGCAGATCTCCTCACGGGAGATCATGGACCAGGTCGCGACGCTCCCGCAGGGGCTGCGAAGCGTCTTCAACCTGTTCGTGCTGGACGGATACTCCCACGCGGAGGTGGGTGCGATGCTGGGCATTACCGAACAGTCTTCGCGCTCCCAGGTAAGCCGTGCGAGGAGTCTGTTACAGGAAAAGATAAAGAAATTATATGAACGAAAGAAGTGATTTTGACGAACTGCTGCGCAGTCGCCTCGAGGGGATGAGCGAGCCGGCGCCCGATGTCTGGGAAGGCATCGTCAAGGGCCTGGATCGCCATCGCCGCGCGGTCATCTTCCGGCGCTTCTCGGTAGGCGTGGCGGCAGCGGCCGCCGGCCTGGCCATCGCCTGGCTGGTGTTCCGCGGCCCGCAGACCGGCGAGCAGCTGCAGGTCCCCGTCCAGACCGCCCAGCACGTGGACGTGACGACACCCGGACCCGTCACGGACGAAACGCCCGAAATTGCGCCGATCGCCGAACAAGTGGCCGCCTTCACGCGCAACCAGTCCGTCGCCCGCGCTGAAAAAGTGGACAAACCTTCCACTCCGGCCACCGCCGTCCCCGTCTCCGATCAGACCGGCGAACCCGTTGAACCGAAGACCGAACCCCAGCCTTCCGTAGCAACCGAGCCTGCTGCCAACCCGGCTGAAACGCCCTCCGTCGAGCCGAATAACCCTGTCGAGACCCAACCTCAGCTGACCGAAGACGACCTTCCCGACGGTTTCTGGGACGGAGACGACACCGATACCCGTAAGACACACACATCTCAACTCACCATATTCTCCAATCTGACGGCCGTCGCCTCGGAAAACGACCTTATTTACAAGGCCAGCCCGTCGCACGCCTCCTCCCAGACCGGTAAAGGTCAGGCCACGAGCTCCGTGGAGCCGCTTTCAGGCTCGCCGAAGTTCTTCGTGCCGCTGAGCGCAGGCGTGCAGGTTGCCGTGCCGCTGACCGAACGTCTCCTGGTGGCCTCGGGCCTTCGCTACACCTATCTTGTCTCCCAGTATGACATGCTGGTCAACAAGGAAAAATTCGAAGGTGCCTACAACCAGCTCCATTACCTCGGCATTCCGCTCGAACTCTCGTATCGTTTCGTACAGACCCACGGTTTCGGCCTTTATGCCTCCGTGGGCGGCGCGGCTGAAAAGTGCATAGCCCAGCGCTATGTATATGGCAGCAACACGCTGCGCGAGAAAGTGGGCGGCCTCCAGTGGTCGGCCCAGGCAGGCCTGGGTGCGGAATACTGGTTCGCGCAGCGCGCGGGCATCTATTTCGACCCGAGCCTGGTGTACTATTTCGACAACAGCCAGCCGCTCAGCATCCGGACCCAGCAGCCCCTTCAAGCCCGTTTCGAGGTGGGTCTGCGCTTCAAACTCTGAAACAGAAAACACACATTTTTTTGATTTTTTTGAAAAACGGTTAATCTTCTAACCGTTTTTTTTATTGCGCTCCGTCCACTTTATCTTTGCTGGAGAACCAAAGAGGACGGATTATGCTGAACAAATGCTATTGTGCGACCTGCGTCGGGGTTGAGGCGGTCGTGGTTACGGTGGAGGTCGACCTGTCGACCGGAATCGGAATCCATCTGGTGGGGCTGCCCGACAGTGCCGTGCGGGAGAGCCTGCTTCGTGTCGTCACGGCGCTTACTTCCTACGGTTTCCGGATACCAGGCCGGAAACTGGTGGTCAATCTGGCCCCGGCTGACATCCGCAAAGAAGGCTCTGCCTACGACCTGGCTATCGCCATCGGGATGCTCGCTGTCTCTGAACAGATTGCCCCCGTAGATGGAGATCGTTTCGTCATTATGGGCGAGCTGGCGCTCGACGGGCGTATCCGGCCGGTCAACGGCGTCCTGCCCGTAGCGCTCCGTGCCCGGGCCGACGGCTTCCAGGGCTGCATTTTCCCTGCTGCGTCGGCCGGTGAAGCCTCGGAACTGGAAGGGCTGGAAGTCTATGGCGTGTCGACCCTGGCCGAAGCTATCGAGGTAGTGACGCAGCGTGACGGCTGCCAGGCGCTGCGCGTGCACCGTGCGCCGGATACAGGGCCTTTTCAGCCCTCCGGCAACGATTTCCGCCAGGTCCGGGGCCAGCACGTTGCCAAACGCGGGCTGGAGATTGCCGCCGCTGGGGGGCACAACCTGATTTTTGTCGGAGCGCCCGGCAGTGGAAAGAGCCTGATGGCCTCATGCCTGCCCTCTATCCTGCCACCGATGACGCGTGAAGAAGCCATCGAGACGGGCAAGATCTATTCGGTTGCCGGCCGCGGCATCCGCAACGGCGGATTGATGCGGGAGCGCCCTTTCCGTGCACCGCACCATAGTGCCAGCCTCGTATCGCTCATCGGCGGAGGCCCCCTGGCGGGTCCGGGTGAGGTCTCCTTGGCCGATAATGGCGTACTCTATCTGGATGAAATCGCCCAGTTCGGAAAAGGACTGCTCGATGCGCTGCGGCAGCCACTGGAAGACGGGCACGTGACCATTTCCCGGGCACGTTACAAGGTCGACTATCCGGCGCATTTCATGCTGGTAGCCTCGATGAATCCGTGCCCTTGCGGCTACTACGGAGATGATTCCGGCCGCTGCACCTGCAGCCGCGGAGCGGTGGAAGGCTATCTCTCGCGGATCTCGGGTCCGATGATGGACAGGATCGATCTGCAAGTATGGACGAAGAGCTTGTCGGCCACGGAGTTGCTGGGTATTACCGGAGAGAGGGGAAAGCAGCGCGAAGAGGAATGCAGCGCTGTCATCGCGGAGCGGGTGGCACGGGCCAGGGCGGTGCAGGAGGCCCGCTTTGCCGGCGAAGGGTTTTTTACCAATGCGGCGATGGGTGCGCGGCAGGTGGAACGTTTCTGTACCCTGTCGGAGGATTGTCGGCAAACGCTCGAAAAGATCCTCGACCGGATGGGCCTCTCAGCCCGCGCCTACACCCGCATCCTGAAGGTTGCCCGTACGATCGCCGACCTGGCCGGTGAAGCGGCCATCCTTCCCGCCCATCTGGTTGAAGCCGCCGGTTACCGCTTTCTCGACCGCCGAAAACTGTTTGATTGAAAAGGAAAAGACTGTCAAAATGAACGAATTGATTAACTTTCATGATGTTGAAAAAACGAGTGATACAACTGCGAGGGAAAGACGTATTGCTGGACTATGCCGTTGCAGAATTGTATGGAGTGGAGACAAAACGTGTAAACGAAGCAGTAAAAAACAATCCGGAAAAGTTTCCACAGGGATATGTGTTTGAAATATCAAAGGCGGAAATGGCCGGTTTTGCGGTCGAAAATTTCGACCGCAAAACCGAAAACAAGGCGAGATTCCTTCCTAAGGCATTCACGGAGAAGGGATTGTATATGCTTGCAACGATTCTGAAAAGCCAGAAGGCAACACAAACGACAATCGCCATCATTGAGGCGTTCGCAAAGATGAGGGAACTCTCGCGGACTATTGGCGAGATAGCTTCCCATCAAGACGAAGACGACAAAAAAGAGTTGGTTAGAAAAAGCGGTCAGATAATGGCTGACCTGTTTGGTCAAGACCTGAAAACAACCGATACGGAAACGGAAATTGAATTGAACTTCGCTGTGCTGAAGCTCAAGCATACGGTTAAACGCAAGAAAGACAAGAAGAAGTAGTTACTTCGTCTGTTTCAGGAAGTCGCAGCCGTGGCAGCCTTGGCAGGAGGTGCGAGGGCAGGATTTGGTGTTGCAGCCGCAGTCGGTGAGCTTGCGGCCGCTGCGGTGGTTAAGCCAGAGCGCAAGGGTCAGGAGGGCGGCGATGAGGAGCAGGACGATGAGGGTCGGAAGGTTCATGGCTGACAAACGTTTTTATCCGATGATCATTCCGCCGATCTGGTAAACCAGCACGGCTGCCAGCCAGGCTATGAGACATTGGAAAATGACCATCCAGACCGCCAGTTTTCCGCCGAGCTCCCGCTTTACGGCGGCAATAGCCGCTACGCAAGGCGTGTAGAGGAGGCAGAAGGCCAGCATCGAGACAGCCGTCAGGGTCGTCAGAGCCTGCGTCACGTCGAGCACCTGCATGGTGGAAACCACGCTTTCCTTGGCCAGGAATCCGGTGACCAGCGCGGTGACGATGCGCCAGTCGCCCAGACCGGCCGGCTGGAAGATGGGGGCCAGCACCCCGGCGATCTGTGCCAGCATGCTGCCTTCGCCGTCTACCAGGTTGAGCCGGAAGTCGAACGACTGCAGGAACCAGATGATGATCGAGGCCACGAAGATGACGGTGAAGGCCCGCTGCAGGAAGTCTTTGGTCTTGTCCCAAAGCAGGTGCGTCACGTTCTTGAAGCCCGGCATCCGATAGTTGGGAAGTTCCATTACAAAAGGCGCCGGTTCACGGTCGGGATGGATCTTCTTGGAAAGCAGGGAGACCAGGATACCTACGAGGATTGCTGACAGATAGAGGATTACCAACACGATTCCCCCGTGTCCCGGGAAGAACGCCGCCGTGAAGAAAGCATAGATAGGGATCTTCGCCGAGCAACTCATGAAAGGAGTCAGCAGGACTGTCAGCCGCCGGTCGTGGGCGGAAGGGAGCGTGCGGGTAGCCATCACGGCCGGCACGGAGCAGCCAAAGCCGATGAGCAGCGGGACGATGCTGCGCCCGGTCAGGCCGAGGGTGCGCAGCAGCTTGTCGCTGACGAAGGCCACGCGGGCCATATAGCCGCTGTCTTCGAACATCGACAGGAAGAAGAACAGGATGATGATGATCGGTACGAAACTTACGACCGTTCCGACACCGCCGAAGATGCCATCGACCACCAGGGAGCGGACGGCCGGGGCGACGCCCCAGCGGGTCATTCCCGCGTCCGTCTTACCGGCCAGCCACTGGATGCCTTCTTCGAGCAGGTCCTGCAACGGGGCGCCCAGCACGTCGATGGAAAGCCAGATAACCAGCGAGATGACGGCCAGGAAGATGGGCAGGGCCGTCCATTTCCCGGTCAGGATCCGGTCGATATGACGGCTGCGCCGGGATTCCTTGCTCTCGTGCGGCTTGATGACGGTCTTCTCACAGAGTTTCTGGATGAAGGAAAAACGCATCTCGGCCATCGCTGCGTTGCGGTCCAGGCCTCGCTCGCTTTCCATCTGGAGGATGATGTGCTCCACCATCTCTTTCTCATTCTCATCCAGCTCGAGGGCGTTTTCCACAGCCGTATCGCCGTCGATCAGGCGGCTGGCTGCGAAACGCACGGGCAGGTCGGCGCGGCGCGCATGGTCTTCAATCATGTGCATGATGGCATGCAGGCAGCGGTGCACGGCTCCGCCGTAGTCGTCTTTGTCGCAGAAATCCTGACGCGCAGGCTTTTCCTGATAACGGGCCACGTGGATGGCGTGTTCCACCAACTCTTCGATGCCTTCGTTTTTGGCGGCGGATATGGCCACGACCGGCAGTCCGAGGGCCTCCTCCAGTTCGTTGGCTCGAATCGAGCCCCCATTGCCGTAAACCTCATCCATCATATTGAGGGCCAGGACCATCGGACATTCGAGCTCCATGAGCTGCATGGTCAGG
The DNA here is from genome assembly GCA_947168065.1 of uncultured Bacteroidales bacterium. Classification (GTDB taxonomy): domain Bacteria; phylum Bacteroidota; class Bacteroidia; order Bacteroidales; family UBA932; genus Cacconaster. Next base: position 358,027 of record CAMVKH010000001.1, on the reverse strand, counting down.
TACAGGTTGCGCTCGATGTTGGTCGCATCGATGATATTGATGATGCCGTGGGGCTTCTGGCGCAGGATGAAATCGCGCGAGACAATCTCTTCAGCGGTATAGGGTGCGAGGGAATAAATGCCCGGCAGGTCGGTGATCCGTGTATTGGGATGGCGCCGGATGACGCCGTCCTTCCGGTCGACCGTCACGCCGGGGAAGTTGCCTACGTGCTGGTTCGAACCGGTGAGCTGGTTGAACAAGGTCGTCTTGCCGCAATTCTGGTTACCGGCCAGGGCAAAGGTCAGCGTCGTATCCTCGGGAAGCGCATTTTCGTGTGTCTTGTCGTGGTATCGGCCTCCCTCGCCATAGCCGGGGTGCTCGTTTTCGTGGGGCTCCGGCGGAGCCTGGACGGGTTTTTCGGCACTGGCAGGCTCGACTTCGATGCGCGCCGCATCAGCCTTGCGCAGCGAGAGGGCGTAGCCGTGGACCTTCAGTTCCATCGGATCGCCCAGCGGAGCGAGTTTGGTAAGGGTAACTACACTGCCGGGAATCACGCCCATATCGAGGATATGCTGGCGCAACGCCCCTTGACCGCCCACAGCCGTAACCCGGGCCGATTCGCCAACTCGTAAATGATCTAGCGTCATGTCATTACAATTTCAGACGCAAAGATAGGCGGTTGTTCTGATTGTATCAATCCCTATTAATAGGGATAGAAGTAATGTCGTCAAACAGCCGCAAGACGAACAGCCCCTCACTACGTCTGAGGCCGATTCTATTGCGCCAAAGGCCGTAATCAGCCCTTGGCGCAAACATACCAAACCCATAAGTTCTTGGGGCAGGGATTCCATTGCGGCTACTTGGCGGAATAATCATCTGCTGAAAAATGGAAGTAGCCAACGGGCCGTTTTTTTCGTTATCTTTGTCATCTATGACCGAGATTATCATCAACGGGACGGATGACTTGCCGCGGGCGGCGCGGGTTTTTCTCGAACACATCGGGGCGCACCGCATCCTGGCTTTCTATGGCGCGATGGGCGCCGGAAAGACCACGTTCATCACGGCGGTTTGCCGCGCCCTGGGCGTGCAGGACACCGTTACCAGTCCCACCTTCACCATCGTCAACGAATACCGCGACGGGGTGGGTGAACCTGTCTATCATTTTGATTTCTACCGGATCAACCGTCTCTCCGAAGCCCTGGATATCGGACTCTACGAGTATTTCGATTCCGGCGCGCTGTGTCTGGTGGAATGGCCCGAGATGATAGAGGAGCTGCTGCCGGAAGATGCGCTCAAAGTGCAGATCCTGGTGGAAGACGCAGAAACGCGAACCTTATTATTCTGAACGATATGAAACGATTCCTCCTGCTGACGGTCCTGCTCCCCGCGCTCCTCGCGTGCGGAAAGGCGCCGCAGCCGCGAACCTATGCCCCCACGCCCGATATCCTGCCGGGCGCAACGGCCCTTGATGAATATCTGCCGCTTCTGGAAGGACAGCGTGTGTCGATCCTCTCCAACCAGACCGGGATGATAACGCAGGACCGCCACGTGCTCGACACGCTGCTTTCGCTGGGCGTGAACGTGGTTTCCATCTTCTCGCCGGAACATGGTTTCCGCGGCACGGCCGATGCCGGAGAGTTGGTCAGCAGTTCGGTCGACGAGCCGACCGGCGTCCCCATCCGTTCGCTCTACGACGGAAAGGGCGGCGTCCCTTCGGAGGAGGCGATGTCGGAGTTCGACGTGCTGCTGTTCGACCTGCAGGACGTGGGCTGCCGCTTCTACACCTACAACGTGACCATGGGCAAGATGATGGCCGTCTGCGCGACGCACGGCAAGAAGATGATCGTGCTCGACCGGCCCAATCCCATCGGCTTCTATGTGGACGGCCCGATCCTCGATATGAAATACAAATCCGGCGTGGGCTGGTACCCGATTCCGGTGTGCCACGGTCTGACGCTGGGCGAACTGGCGCTGATGATCAACGGCGAAGGCTGGCTGCCCGATGGTGCGAAATGCGACCTGACGGTGGTCAAGTGCCGGAACTATACCCACCAGTCGCGTTACGTGCTGCCCGTTAAGCCGTCCCCGAACCTGCCCGACATGCGCTCGATCTATCTGTATCCCTCGCTCTGCTACTTTGAAGCGACGCCGGTAAGCCTGGGACGCGGCACGGCGCAGGCTTTCCAGATGTATGGCCATCCGAACATGAAGGGTTACTCTTTCTCCTTCACGCCCCGCAGCGTGGAAGGAGCGAAGAATCCGCCCCAGCTCGACCAGGAGTGCTTCGGCGTGGACCTGCGCACCGAGCCTTCCGACGAGGCTGTCAACGCGGCCGGCATCAATCTCGAATACGTGATCGACGCCTACCGGAACCTCCATATGGGCGACCATTTCTTCCGCTCGTTCTTCGAGCTGCTCATCGGCCGCGACTATGTGCGCAAGATGATCAAGGAAGGCGCATCGGCCGAAGAGATCAAGGCGATGTGGGCGGATGACGTGGCTTCCTTCAAGGCGCAGCGCAAACCGTATCTGCTGTATGAAGAATAGCTGTTTCCTGCAGGCGCTCCTGGTGTTGCTGGCCCTGCTCGTGCCGGCTGCCTGCGAGCGGATCGAACCGGAACCCGAGCCGGAGCCGGAGATCGACCCGGAAATCGTGGAGCCCGACGTGGCGCTGAATCCCCGGATCGAGGGGCGTCACGCCACTGCGTATGTAACGTACTATGGCTCCCTGACCCCGGACCCCGAAGCGATGACCCACATCAATTATGCTTTCGCGGAGCTCTATGTACGCGACGGCGTGTACCAGGGTTTCAAGGTACAGGGCAATCTGTCCCGCTTCGAGCAGATTGCCGCGCTCAAGAAAAAGAACCCGGACCTGAAGATCTGCCTGAGCTTCTCGCATACCGTCGCCAATAATGACAACAAGCAGGACGGCGGTTTTTCGGCTATGTGCAAGAGCGAGGCGGGACGCAAGGCCTTTGCCGAGGACTGCCTGGCTTTTCTCAAAAAGTATAATCTGGACGGTGTCGACCTCGACTGGGAGTTTCCCGGCCTGTCGTGGAGCGGCGCGGCCTGCGACCCCTCTTGCGATACCGATAATTATGTACTGCTGGTCAAACAGTTGCGCGAGACGCTCGGTACTTCCTACACCATCTCCTATGCGGGCTATTGTTCCGACAAGACAAGCGTGTCGGGCGGCTACCGCTACGTCGATATCAAGGGGATGGATCCGTATGTGGACTATGTGAACATTATGGCCTACGACCTGGACGAGGCGCCGCACCACCACTCGGCACTCAATGACACCCGGGCCTATAAGGACTGCAACCGTGCGGTGAACGCTTATCTGACGGCGGGTGTCTCGCCCGACAAGCTGGTGCTCGGGCTTCCTTTCTACGGACGGCACTCGTTCAGTACTTCGCCCACAGCCATCAGCTACAAGAAGATCCTGCAGCTGGACCGCTACCAGTACCGCCGCAACCAGTGGGACGACAAGGCCAGCTGCCCGTTCGTGGCCACGATGGGCGGTGCGTTCTACTGCGGCTATGACAATCCGCGCAGCATCGGCCTGAAGGGCGCGTGGGTCCGCGAGAAGGGCATGCTGGGCCTCATGTATTGGGAATACGATCAGGACGACGCGAAGGGCACGCTCCGCAAGGCTGTCTGGAACGCCGTCATGCAATAGATACAAAACAGATATGGCAATCATAGGCATCGACCTGGGCGGAACGAAGATTTCCGCGGCACTGTTCTCCAAGAACGGGGAAGTGATTGAAAAAGATTACAGACTGCTGGGCGGCGCTACCGGCTCGGCGGTCGGCGTGGCGGTGGCCGAAGCGATCCTCGCGCTTCGGGCCAAGCGCCCCGACCTGCCGGTAGAAGCGGTGGGCATCTGCGTGCCCGGCATCGTTTACTCGAAAAAGGGAACTGTCTGGGCACCCAACATCCCGGGCTGGGACAATTACCCGCTGAAGAGCGACCTGAAGGCTGTGCTGAACGACCGCTCGATCCGCATCGCGATCGAGAGCGACCGCACCTGCTACATCCTGGGTGAGGTCTGGAAAGGCGCGGCGCAAGGTTGCACCGACGCGATCTATCTGGCCGTCGGCACGGGCATCGGTGCAGGCATCCTGCTTGACGGACGTATTATCCACGGTGCAAATGACATCGTGGGTGCCACGGGCTGGATGGCGCTGGAACCGCCCTATAAGGAGGAGTTCATACCGATGGGCTGCTTCGAGTACTATGCCTCCGGAACCGGCATCGGCAATCAGGCCAAACTCCTCTATGGCGATGAGAGCAAGACCAGTTACGACGTGTTCGCGAACTACGGAAAAGATCCGATCGCAACGCAGATCCTCGACAAGGCCATCCAGATGTGGGGTATGGGCGCGGCCAATCTCGTGAGCCTCTTCAATCCGCAGAAGGTGATTTTCGGCGGCGGCGTTTTCGGTCCTGCCATCGAGTTCATCGACCGCATCCGCGGCGAAGCGCGCAAATGGGGCCAGCCGATCTCCATGCGCGATGTGAAATTCTGCGCTTCCGCAGTGGGCGGCGACGCCGCGCTGCTGGGCGCCGCCTATCTGGGCATCCTTGAAACCGGCCGTAAATGATTCGAACTATGACAGCAAAACAATACAACACCACATCCGTCTTCGTCGCGGCCTGCGCTGGGATGGCTTTCTTCGGGGTGACGATGCTCTCGCTCGCCCCCATTCTGGGCAAGCTCAACGCTTTGGTAGGCGAGGGGGCGCTTTCGCTGCCTTCGACCATGTCGATAGGCATTATCCTGGGTACGGTGCTCTTCGGTCCCGTAGTGGACCGGTTCGGCTACAAAGGCCTGCTGATCGCCAGCTCGATTCTGGCGCTGGCCGGCATCCAGGGACTGGCGCGCTTCACCCAACTCCCGCTCCTCCACGGCTCGATGTTCTGCCTCGGACTGGGCGGCGGTATTCTTAACGGATTGACCAATGCCGTGGTCTCCGACATCTACGATGATGACAAGCGCGGCGGCCGGCTCGGCGTGCTGGGTGCCTTCTATTGCATCGGCGCCCTGCTGTGGACGCTGCTCAACTATTTCATCGCCGACTACAACATTCCCTTGAATGCCATTTCGGTGGTGATGGCCCTGTTCATCGTCTTCTTCTGCGTGACCGCTTTCCCGAAAGCCAAGCCTTCCGGCAGCGTTTCGGTCAGCAAGTCGCTCGGCCTGCTCAAGTATCCGGCCCTGCTGCTCTTCGCGGTCGTGCTCTTCTTCGAGAGCGGTTTCGAAGGCTGCAGCGGCAGCTATACCGTGGAGTTCTTCAACCAGACCACTCCGATGGGTACCAAGGCTGCCACCCTGGCCATGACCTGGTTCACCGTCGGTATGATGGCCGGCCGATTCCCGCTGGGCGCCATCCAACGCCGTCTCAAGGCGCTCGGGACGCTCTATACCTATCTGGGCGTCGCCCTTGCCGGCGTGGTGCTCTTTACGCTCTGCAACGGTCCCTTGGGCGCCTACATCGCCATGGCGCTGATCGGCTTCGGCGTAGGTGCCACCTTCCCGGTCGTGCTCAACTATATCGGCGGTGCGTTCCGCGACCAGTCCGGTACGGCCATGTCGATCGCCATCTTCATCGCCCTGCTGGGCCAGTTTACCTTCAACCGGCTCACAGGCAATGCTTTCGCTGTCGGCCGCTATGCGACCCTGCCGGCCCTCCTGTTCACGGCCGTCGTGGCGATGATGATCATCGTCCCGATTGCCCTGCGCTTTACCAAGAATACAACTAAAAAACAATAAAGACCATGATTACACAGAACTACGCAAAAGAGTGGAAGAAGAACGCCTTCGGCGTGATGGACAAGATTGAAGCAACGCAGATGGAGAACATCCGCAAGGTAGCCGAGGTGATGGCCGACACCATCCAGGCCGGCCGCTGGGTGCACACTTTCGGTTGCGGACACGCCAACCTTCCGATCGAGGAGATGTATCCCCGCATCGGCGGCTTCGTGGGCTTCCATCCGCTCTGTGAGATTCCGCTCACCTTCTTCACGCACATCGTCGGGGAAATGGGCATCAACCAGTTCCTCTGGCTCGAACGGGCCGAAGGTTACGGCAAGAGCATCATGAGCAGCTGGAACTTCGACAAGCAGGATTGCATCTGGATCTTCTCGCACACCGGCATCAACGCCGTCAACATCGACGTCGCGCTGGAAGCCAAGCGTCTCGGCATGAAGGTCATCGCTTTCGGTTCCGCCTCCGAGACGGGTGCCAAGGTGCCGCGCCACTCCTGCGGCAAGAACCTCTTCCAGATTGCCGACTACGTGGTGGATTCCTGCTGCCCGCTCCAGGATGCCTCTGTCAAGATGGAGAAAGAGTTCGACAAGATCGGTCCGCTCTCGACCGTGGCCTTCGTCACGACAGTCTGGATGACCCTCGGCACCGTCGCCGAAATCCTCGAACAGCGCGGCGTCAAGCTCTACATCCACCCGTCCCACAACGTCCCGGGCGACACCACCGCCCACGAACGTCTCGACGCCTGCATCCAGGAATACCGCCGCCGCGTCGCGGGGGTCTAGACGGCCCGTTTTCTATCGTAGTGACGGATACGGCCGCAAGAGCGGCCGTATCCGTCACTATATTGTAATTAAATAAAGTTTAATTATAATTTTTAATATTAACCTTTAATTAATTATATTTGCATCGAGAAATATAGATGCGATATGGACCTGAAGAAATACTCGAATACCCAGATCTTGCAAATGCTGGGCTTGCGGTTCAAGGATTACAGGTTGCTGGTCAATCTTTCCCAAGATGATCTGGCCAGGATGGCAGGTGTTTCTGTGTCAACCATCCATAAGTTTGAAACCGGAACGATTTCGAACATGAATGTCACGAATCTTATGGCACTGCTCAGACAGGTCGGGCTTTTGGACCGTTTCGACGAACTGATTCCGGAGCAGCCTGCGAATCCCTACTTGAAGGTCTCGCAGCATCAGCAACAGAGAGTGAGGAGGAAGAACAATGGCTAGGAACTTTGAAACGGGTCGATTGAGCGTGAATCTTTGGGGACGGGAGATCGGACAGCTCTGTTGGGACCCGGCAAACAACAATTCGTATTTTTTCTTTTCCAGGGATTATCTTGAATCTGGGCTGGATATCGCTCCGCTGGTGGCCTCATCAAAGAGTCCTGCGGCCCGTTTCGCTATCTATGGAAATACCGAATTGGCTAAATATCAAAAACTTCCGCCTTTCATCGCCGACTCGCTTCCGGATGACTGGGGCAATACCCTCTTTGACCAGTGGTTTGCCGAGCATCATTATCACGAGAAAGACAAGACACCTTTGGCAAAACTCTCCTTCGTAGGTAACCGCGCGATGGGAGCCCTCGAATTCGTCCCTTGCAGCGAGGAAGCCTTCGATGCCAATGAGAAGCTGGTGATTCCAAGACTGTACGAGCTTGCAAAGAAGATCGAGCAGGAACGTGCGCATGCCATCATTTCTCCGGAGGAAACGCTCACGCAGAAGGCTTTGATGGCTGTAGGCACCTCAGCCGGCGGCCGTTTCAAGAAAGCCATTATCTCGATAGACGCCAGGGGGAATATCTTCTCCGGTCAGACATCGTCCCGGAGAGACCGGAAGTATTACATCCTCAAGTTCAACACGCCGGAGTTTTGTCTTTCCGAGCTTGAGAAAACCTGGTACGACCTGGCCCTTCGTGCCGGAATCACGATGATGCCTTCCCGGTTGATAGAGGTGGAGGGTATCAGCCATTTCCTGACAGAGCGTTTCGACAGGCGTGACGGAGAGAAAGTCTTTACACAAACGCTCGCCGCAGTCAATCCTGCAGCGTATTGCTACGAAGATCTGTTTTCAACCTGCAGGCAGCTTTCCATTCCACAGGAAGAACTGAACGAACTCTACCTGCGGATGGTGTTCAATGTCTTCTCCAACAACACGGATGACCACGCCAAGAACTTCTCTTTCATCATGGAAAAGGATGGCTCGTGGCATATTGCGCCCGCATACGATCTGTGTTTCATCCTGAAAACGGCGGTAATTCCGGAGAAACGGCACGAATTCTCCATCCGTGGCAAGCATGAAGACATTACTTCTGCTGACTTGCTGTCCTTCGCCGCCCAGAACGATATCAAGAATCCGGCGAAATACATCGACCAGGTGAAGGATTCGCTCAGAAATTTCAGGTCTTTGGCAGCGGAAAACGGTGTAGCGCCACTATTCAGGGATATCATTCAGTCTCGTCTTGCAGAACTGTTGCCTGACGTTTTCGACAGGCCGGATACGGCTTCAGATCTGGTCCGGTTTGAAGTGACGGACTCCGGCAACATTCACCTCTATGCAAAAATAGATGGCCAGGAAAAGCGAAAGGTATTCACGAAGAAGAATCCGCAGTACGAGTCAATGCTGCAGACAATGAAAAGCCCGTTGACGGAAGAACAGCAGCGTAATCTGCTTGATTTGTGGATGGCAGCAGGCTGATTCACAAATGGTTACAACAAACAGCCCCCGTTCGAAGAACAGGGGCTGTTTTCAGCGTATTGTTGATGTTCAGTGCTTTACGCTCCAGATATTAATTGCCCGTAAAACAACCAGCAAATAATATAACTCCTGTGCTGGCTTCACGGATCAAGAATACAAAGGGGTGGTCGAAGGACATGTTGACGTATTCGGGATTAGCACCAACGAATTCTCCCTTTTGAAATCTAGCGACAGTGACAGCGGCAGCTTCCGTTCCTTTCTCATCAACGGCAAGGTAGGTTTTCTGCCGGAATTCATCGATATGGAGTGGTTCGTCTGAAATCATGGAAAAATCCGCATCTGGCATAAAGGCAGTAGCCATGCCTAGCTGTGTCAATACCACTTTCAACATTTCTTTCGTGTCATATTCGGTCGTGAATTTAGGGAACTTGAGTGATATCTTTTCACAATTTGACAAGTCCCATTTTTTTAGCTGTTCGTTGGATAGACCGCCTAAGAATAATTTGAAATCGTTGGAGGGAATAATGGCCTCCATCAAAAACGATCCGTTTCCGTAGGGTATCTTGACAACGGAAACCTCGTCGTCCTTGTAGCCATACAGATTGGCGGATACTTTCATGAACGGAACTGATTTCTTCTGGCCTGAAAGGGTATAGAACACATCTTCCTGCGTTTGATCTTGAGGGAAAGGGGCTGCCCATGATCCTTGGAAATATAGCGCATTGACAAGCATCAAGCGAGTTTGAGGACTCAAATAATCAAACATTTTTGGGATCAGACCGGAAGTCTTTTCGCTGCACCATTTGTTGACTTGATTAAGCGTACCGGCGTTGCCGAAGTTTACCGAGAATGAATCAGCTTCGTAGATTCTGCCGATATTCGTGCGGAAGTCTTTCTTCAAAGACAAGTCTTTGGCCAACCACAAAGAATTGGCAAGGGAGAATGAAACGTTTTTGTCCGCCCCTTCAAGCGCCTTGACCATCATCGAATAGTAGTCGTTAACCTGTTGAAGAGGATAATCCTTCAATCCAATCGCCTGTACAATTTCATTATAGGTCTTCCCTTCCGCACCGTTGGCCAGCATACAAGAGACAATCGATACTCCCAGCGGAGAGAGGAAAAGTGTCTCATCCGGCTTTTCACGATACACTTCTCTCACTAAGTCGAACGCGAAGTCATTTTCCGCAGCAGCTATCTCCTGCTGGCTTTTAGTCAGCACGATAGGCATCGGTGCATTGTTCTCCAGACCATCGTCGGCCGTCAAGTCACTGCATCCAACCGGGATTAACAAAAAGCAAAGTAGGTTCAGGGTTAGTACATCTCTTAATGGATGTATGCTTTTCATAATGCTTGAGTAGTTGATAGTATATTAAATAGATGTAATTATTAAGCAAAAGGTTGCGTTGGGGTCTAGTTTTTTTTGCGAATGATCATATCAGTTCGGTCATAGGCATATATGTGCGAAATATTATATTGCGGTGTTAAATAGAATCCATCGCCATTACCTTTAAATCCCCAGTTGTATCTCCAATAGGTATATTGACTATTATTGTAATAAGGTTGTCCGGTCTGTTCGTAATGGAGAGGTTCAGAAATAGAAACTATATGTAGTTGGTAAGTATAATATAAAGTAACATCATCAAAGCCATCGCAAACCCAGCTGTGTCCAGAAGCGGTCGGGGAAGAGCTTACATAACCGCCTGTATATACAGGGTTGCCCTCAGAGATCGATAGACGAGTAGAATCATCGCTATGTAAAATCCAGTTTGCGTAATAGTCGTATTTGTTTTTCAATACATTTAGAGCCGCTGTGTCAGTTGCAATGGAAGAACTATAGCCATATTGTGTATGTACATCTTCTGCAAGTTGATAAAGTAAGTTTGCAACATAAAAAGAAGGAGTAGAACCCAAGGAATCTGGCATATTATTCCAGCTGATAGAGGATGGATATTCGTGTTTCCTCATAATTTGTCCCATAGCAACAGCGACACATCCAATTAGCTTATTACCGGGAATTAAGTAGTTGTATGGGCTATCTTGACCCCATTTTGTTGTGGTTAGAGGGCCAACTACTGAATGATATTGACTGACATACCTTGTTACAATAGAAGTATAAAGATAATTGTAGTTAGGATTCGACAATGCTTCGGCCTGAACGCACCAACTATCATAGATTGATGAAGGGAGAACTCCCTCAAGATCGGATAGAGAGTAACAATCATATCCATTATTCTCATATTGAGAGATAAATGCAGAACGGACAGTATTGATATCATCACTTTTTGTGGGAAGGGATGATGAGTGGTTTTCGAACGATTTCCATAGTTCTGTATACGTATTTGTTCCTTCTGCCTGCTTAAGTGAGTATTCTATGCATGCTTTCTGTTCTGAGAGCCAGATTCTAATTCCACTATTAGTATACACTTCATCAAAGTTCCCTTTATCTGAATTAGCTAAAATGGGGTAGTAATGACGAGTGGCACTAACAAGAGTGAACCCTTGTTTATTAGCATAATTGATGACGTAGATACATGGTTGTCCGTCGGATAGTTGAAGCGTTTGAACACCACATACTTCTCGATTGCTCATGGATGACTTGGTGAATGGGTCATTGCGTTTATTATAAAGAAGAGCAACTCTTACAGCGTCATCTTCAGAGATAAATACATTGTTTGCAATGATTGACAACTTATCCCCATGGAGTTGATCGTCATTATCATAGAGGTCAACACTTTGAGATAGATTCGAACAAGCAGATAGCAGTGTTACAAATAGACTAAGAGAGAGGAAATGGTGGAGAAAGATATTCATTTAAAAATAGATTAATAATAAATACAAACAATAAATGCCACCCATTTGCAATCTTGCGTCAGATACATAAATAGCTTATGGTCATTAGCGTAAACATTATCTTTTCGTGGCTTTGGTTTCCAAACGCCTCGACGCCTGCATCCAGGAATACCACCGAGTCAATGCTGCAGACAAAGAAAAGCCCGTTGACGGAAGAACAGCAGCGTAAGCTGCTTGATTTGTGGATGGCAGCAATCCTATAGACGTAATCTCATGCCGATGTTAAGGTCTAATGAGACTGGATGATTCTGATAATAATCCGGAGCATCCCATGTATTCAAGAATTGCCAAGAGAAGCCGGGTTCTGTATAAAGGCTGATATGAGGAGTTAATCGAAAATCCAACCCGACGGCCGCAATGAGAGAACAAGTAAGGGGATGTCCTTCTAGTTGACGAGTGAACCAATGATTAGAATAGTGATAATGGTCTTCTATCCCATGAATTCTGAAGAACGTTTCTTCCCCGATAGCGGTATAAACAGTCGTCTTTTTCTGTTTAAATAAACAGTAATTGAATTTTAAGGGTATTCCCACGTAATGTTGGCGAAAGACTGCTTGTTCCTCAATGGAATTGTCGACTCGAAAGATCCATGTTGCGGAATGGTATCGGTAACTGATGCCGCTTTCCAAGGAGAGGGAAGGGGTAAGAGGAATGCACAAGGAAAGGCTTGCTTTCAAAGGTAAATGATAAGTATATGTCGTATCAGCCTTTCCAACTCCTGCAAATTTACCAAAAGGATGCACGTCATTCGTCTTTCCTATGAAAGGTGCTCCCTTTAGCTGTAGCGTAACGCGCGTACCTGATTTAGCAGAGACAGTTTCATTAAATTCAAAGGGAATAGGGCTCTCAATCTGCTTTGTTTGCTGAGTGGTATCTTGCTGATAATCGTGTCCTATTGTTTCCGTATGATCTTCGTTTAGGACTATTGTGGAGGGAATGATTGGTTCAGTCAAAGGAGTAGATGCCAATGCTTCCTTGCAGATTGGTGAAGATATTGGCCTGACGGGAAGAGTTAATGGTTGCTCCTGAAGGACGGCTGTCGGTTCGACGATCATGCGATTAACAATAGGACCGACCATTAAGTTTTGTCCGTGATATACTTGGAGACAGATGATGATAGTTACGATTGCCGCGGCAATAGTGGCAATTGGCAACCATATCAAATTGTTTTTATTGTGGATTACAGGGACAAATTCAGGAATGACGGCTTCCGGCTGAAATTCGTCAAACTTGTCCCTGAATTTCTGTTTCCATTTATCTTCCATGGTTATTCTGATTCCAATAATCTTTTATCCATTTGGACAGCAGCGCTTTGGCTCTATGTAAATTCGAAGCGGAACTATCTTCCTTGATATGGAGCAGGGAGGCAATCTCCCGATGACTCATGTCTTCGAAAATAAACAGGTTGAATACGGTCCGGTACCGGTCGGGCAGGCGCCGGATCATCTCAAGAAGCACTTGAGGCGGAATGTCTTCAATAGAGGGATCTTCGGTATAATCATCATCGTCTTCGTACTGTTTATCGTGCCATTCGATTGGCACAGTGGGATGTCTTCTCCGTTTCCGGAGGTACATCAGGGATTCATTGACTGCAATCTGGTGACTCCAGGCTTGAAGAGACCCTGATCCGCGGTATGCGAACCGATTAAAACATGTAAATATCTTTAAGAAAATGTCTTGCAATAGATCTTTGACATCTTCGTCCCGCTGGACATAACGCATACATACGGCAGCAAGATATAAGTAGAACTGCTCGTAAAAGACACGCTTCGCATCTTCTTTCCCCTCGCGTAGCGCGCCAATCAATGCCCTTTCCTGTTCAGCAGTGGCAGGAATCATTCATCAAAGATACAATTTCCACAAGTTAATTGTTCCGCCGAATATTGTAATATATCGATTTAATCCCGTTCGAGTAACAAGTATCGCCGTAGTACCAGTTTTGAAGGTCTTGAAGAATGTTGTCATAATTCCCATTATTCAATCCCCAGTTCATTCTAAAGAATTTGTGATAAAGAACATTATTATCAATTGTCTGGAACCCATTCATATAGTTAGGGTATAAAGATGCCATTTCATCATCGGAATAGATTCCAACAATTGAATATCCATTATAAGTACCATTCAATGCATAAGGATCATCAACATAATAGAATTGATAAGTAGTACTTACGGTTTCTTGCTTTATCGAGAATCCATCAATTATCCAAGCATGGCCAACCTGATCGACTTGTGTTGCCCGATTTGTGACCATCAGGGGTTTACTCGCTCTTAAGTAATTGAAAACAGAATCAAGGACGGTAGTTGAAAAGTCGCAGGAATTCGCCTCATATTTATTGCAGGTTAGATCAAAGTCATGAAGAAATTGAACATCAAAATTCGCAGAACTAAGGCTCAATCCGTAATTCGTAGAAATCGTTTTCCCAATATACGCGAGCAAATCTGCCACATATTCGTAGTTGCCACTGGAGTTTCTAGTTAACCTCATATAATTCCATCGTGTTGATAATTGCACGGAATCTAAAAGAATAATCTGATCTCTTAAAGGGTATATATTGGGATTATTATTAACGGAAACACTATGATATAAACGGTTAGGATAACCGTATTCGTGATGATAATAATAAAATAATTGCGCTAATGCCACAGATACACACCCTGCCAAACAATGACATCCACTGGAGATAGGGGCCTTGATATTCCAGATAGAATCCTGATCCCACGTTGTTGAGATCAGATGATACACATTCTCGTAGTCAACAGTCGAACTGGATGTTGATACAAGAACTTGAATCCAATGATCGTCTGTAGATCTATCTGGGTTCCTTCTCGAAAACATACGAGTATCAATTGATTGCAGGATATTCCATATTCTCGAGGTCTCTAAATCTTTCGTTTTTTTTGAGGAACTGAGCGAAAGCATGGTGTTTTTCGCATCATTTAGCATAATCTGGACAGGAATGTCGGGATTGTCAAGATCAATTGCGCCGTTCCCACATTCTGCCAGGATTGGTGATGTCTTGGAATTACCGGAGATAATTTTCCAACCGCCTTTATGTAAATTAAGAATATAGAACAAAGTGTCATCCTCAAATACATAAGGAGAAATGTTGCTAATTTCTTGTGGATCTATGTAGTATTTCACGTACAACTTGATAAGTCTCTCTGGGATGACTCCTGTTGGCTGAATAGAGTCGTCGTCAAGGTGACAGGGACTAATTGCTTTTGTCAAGCAGACATCGTTCGTGAAATACGAGTCACCCTCGGGGATGATTTCGCAAGCGTCAATAAGACTTATTAGCATTATTAACAATAGAATGACAATGGTGTTATATTTCATAGGTCTAGTAATTAGATAATAATAAATGCCGTGAGTCACAAACCTTGCGTAGAATTATTGTTGAAACGATCACAATCATTCCTCTCGTCAGATTGTTTAAAGATAGAACGCAAGATTGGGATACGAAAGCATTTAAAGAAGGACTCGACCACTCTTTCGCCATGGAATCAAAACTCATACATAGTTATAAACGTTTAAGCATCCCTTAACGGGACATTAGTGATAATATAGATTTATGCCAGTCAAATATTTGAATATATCGGAAATAGATTTCCGAGCTCCTAAATGTGTACAAAAGTTTTTACCATTAGAGCGAGCTCTTCAATTGTTGGATACTAAGAAGTTGTGGTTCTCTAATCCAGCAAAATGGCCTGATCCATTCGAACGCCGTTTCGTTGATGGCATTTATCCTGGTAATAAGAAGTTTACTTGGCATGGTCGAGTATATTGTATGTGCGTCACAAATGTCGCAACAAGTGAAGCATCTTGGAAAGCTTATTCGGATAAGGATTTCGCTGTAAAGCTTGAATTTGACAGAAACGAGTATGCTGATATTCTAGCGAATGCCGTATCACAGCCTGGTGTCATGGATGTGTTTGTAGGCCAAATGGATTATCAGCAAACTAAAGATATTGAGAGGCCGTTAAGTAAGATATCATTTACTGATGGAGCAAGACTGGGGATTCGCACAAAGTTGTTCAAGGCTCGATTGCTTCTCTTAAAAAGAAAGGCCTTCAAGTATGAATCGGAGTTCAGAGCTATTATTGTTAAAAACAAGAAATCTGCTGCAGAAGGAATAACCATTGACATACCCGATGTTTTGCGCTTGATTAAGACTGTTACAATAGGACCAACCGTTGGCGATAGGGAATATGCTATGATAAAGCAGTATCTAATACTGAAGTACCATTTTTTATCGTCCCAAATAATGAAGTCTAACCTTTATAGAGCAAGTAATAATCCTAAAATTAAGAATTAGGTATGTTTGCTTTTTAGGGAACAAAACTGTGTACGAAAATGTGTATAACCTTTGTAACTTGCTGATTTAGGCGTACTTTGTGGAACATAGATAAAATAATTGAAATGAATAAGGCGGGAATCTTAATAATTGTATTGCTCGCGTTTGTGTCATGCAGCAATCTTGATACGACGGAGAAAGAAAGGAGTTTTAAAGGCGTGACACTTACAACCAAACAGACGGGGTATGTAAGTGCGGGTCATTCTTTCGATTTTAATTTCATTCAGGAGGTGGCCGCATCTGAATCGAAGAGTTGGCTGGTTTCTCCCCTTAGTATGCAGATCATGTTGGGCATGTTGCTGAATGGAGCACAAGGGGAAACAGCCGGCCAGATATATAAGGCACTCGATCTCGGGACGCAGGATATTGAGGAGATCAATGAATTCTTTCTGGCTTTGATACAACAGTTGCCAGCAGTTGACTCGGAGACAGATGTCGCTATTGCAAACGCAGTCTTTGTGCAGGATGGATTCCCGATCAAGCGTAATTATGAAAAGGATGTAAGCAATTACTATCTGGCTGATGTGGGGAATCTCGATTTCTCAAAAGCCTCTGCATTCAAACAGGTAAACAATTGGTGTAACAAGCATACGCAGGGGCTTATTCCCAAAATCTTCGAAGAGAAGCCCGATCCCAATATGATGGCAATCTTGCTGAATGCGCTCTATTTCAAAAGTACCTGGGCGGAAAAATTCCCGAAAAAGGATACGGCTTCAGAGACATTCTATCTGGAATCGGGCAAGCAGACAAAAGTCAAGATGATGAAACTGTCTGACAAGTTCTTTTTGTGCGGGGAGAATGAGTATTGCCAGGTAGTGAGTCTGGTCTATGGCGATAATAGAGGAATAGGAATGTTTGCCATGGATATCATTCTGCCGAAAGAGGGCTTTCGCTTGAGCGATGTCCTGGCGAAATTGGATTATCAGGAATGGAAAGGCATACAAGCGAACAGGCTTTCGATGAAGGTTGATCTATGGATCCCAAAATTCGAAGTTGAGAGCGACTTGGTCCAGAATGAGGTGCTCTCTCGAATGGGGATGGACAAGATTTTCAGTAATGGTGATTTCTCCGCATTCGCTGATGGCGTTTCTTCTTTCGATATCGTCAAGCAGAAATGCAGGATCATTGTAGATGAAAGCGGCGCTGAAGCTTCCGCGGTCACTCTTTCCGGCCTGTATGGAAGTCCGGGACCTCCACGTTTTTCCACCTTCCACGCTGATCACCCGTTCTTATTTATAATAAGAGAGTTTAGCACCGAAGCCATCCTGTTTGCCGGTTGTTACAAAGGAGATTAGGTAAAGAACAGGGTCTAATCCAACCGGAACCGCAAGCCGACACGCAGGTCGAAGGACCAAGGGTGGTCGCGGTAGTAGCTGGGGAGGGAGCTGGAGGGTTCCGGGTGCCAGGCGAGGCCGGGTTCGGCGTAGAGACCGAGGTGGCGGGTGAAGAAGAATTCGGCGCCGGCGCCGCCGATTACGGCCAGTTGGAACGGATGCTCGCGGATGGCTGTGCTGTTGCGTGTCACGCCGTCGATGGCCACAATGCTTCCGCCGGCCAGAAGTTCGGCTTCGCCTCCGAGATTCAGATATAAGGCTGCTCTATCCCAGCGTGTCAACGTGAAGTTGGCTTTGAGCGGGATGCCGATGTAGTGCATCCGGTAGTCACGATAGTAACTGCCGGACAGGTTTCCGCTATAGGATTGCTTGGCATGATGGTAGCCATACGTCAGGCCGCTTTCGATGCCCACGCGGGGGGAGAAGTCGTATCGGAAGGAAATACCGGCTTTAAGCGGCAGGTCGCAGACGGTTTCCTGGTTGGGCATCTCCGTGACGTTGACCGCGTGTTTGACTTCTTTGATGGAATTGCCGAACAGTCCGTCATTGCTGGAATCCATCATGGCAAATTCAGCCATTGCATTTCTCATCGACGTTATATCGGGCGTGGATTGGAACTGTGCCTCTCCCGTGGAGAAATTGCCGGCGTAGAGTTTGGCGGAAAAACCGCCGCTCCGGGCTTTTACAGGTTCTTCGGGCCACGGGTCGGGCCAGATTTCGGTTGCTCCGGTGACTGGCTTGTCGGCTCCCGGTGAGACTGGATCGGATGCAGGCGTATTCTCAGAAGGAGAATCGATTACGGGAGCTGTCTCTGTCGTTGGTTCGTTTCTTTCGGTATTATTCTGGGCGGGCGTGACGGGAAGGGCGGGGATTACGCTGGATGGATGCAGGGAGCGGAGGGGAAGCAAGCGGGAAGCGGACAGATCAGGCTGAGGTACCTGCACCTGGGGCAGTGCCTCTGCGATGGACTGGGTAGCGGACAGGGGATTGCCGGTCGAACGGCGTCCGGGCAGCAGCAGGAACAGGGCGAGAGCGGCGGCTGCGGCAGCGGGCAGCAGCCAGGGCAGGACCTTGCGGCGTCCGGGCATCGCGGCGGGCACCGCGACATCCATCTCATAGTCGCCGAGACGTTCTTGGAAGGGTTTGATCCAGTTGTCTTTCATGATTCTTGCTTTTTTCGGTATTCGTGGATCCACTGGCAGAGCAGGGCTTTGGCCCGGTGGAGATTCGAGGCGGAGGTGCCGGGCTGGATCTGCAGCAGCTGTGCAATTTCCTGGTGACTCTTTTCCTCGAAGATGTAGAGGTTGAAGACGGCCCGGTATCGCTGGGGCAGGCGGCGGACCATCTCGAGCAGCACGCGCTGCGGAATGTCTGACACATCGGGCGTGGGGTCCGGCTCCGGCAGGTCGCCCGTGGCCTCGATGGGAGTGGTGGGCATCCGTTTGGCGGCGCGCAGGAACTGCAGCGCCTCATTGACGGCGATCTTCCGGCTCCAGGCCTGCAGTGAACCGGGACCCCGGTGCTCGAAACTGCCGAAGCGGTTGAAGATCTTGAGGAATACGTCCTGCAGAAGGTCTTTCACATCCTCGTCGGTTGGGACGTAGCGGGCGCATACGGCAGCCAGGTAGCGGTAGAACTGCTCGTAGAAAGCCCGCTTAGCAGAAGACTTGCCCCTGCGAAGCGCTTCAATCAACTCTTTTTCCTTCTCTGCAGTGGCGGGAATCATCCGACCCAGTTATTTATTTCCCGGCATACTTTCCGGCAAACAAGATGGTTCCGGTGCTCGATTCGGTAATCAGGTAGAGGAACGGATGGTCGGCGTGGAAGACCACTTTCTGAGGCTGCTGGGGGATATAGGTTGCTTCCATCCCTATGATCGTCACAGCTGCTGCTTCGCTGCCTTCTTCGTTGACCTTGATGACAGCATCTTGCTGCACGAAACTGACGAAGCTGTCGTAGTCGCTCATGGCGAGGAAATCGGCGAAACGCGGGTCAAAGGCGCGCTGCATGCCCATGTCATTGAGGATGTTGTTGAGCCCGATGTTGTATTTGGTCTCGAAAGCAGGGAGCCAGAGGTCGGCCTTGGCCTTCCCATACGGGACTACGTATGGATTCTTCGCCAACGCGGCGGTGATTTCGCGTACGGTATGCCCTTTTTTGGGGAGTAGCACGGTCATAGAAAAGGCCCCGTTGCCATAGGGCAGCCGGATGGCTTGCCACAGGTCGTTTTCGTCATAGTTGAACTCCTTGCCGTCGAGTTTCATCATCTTGACCTTGCCTTTCTTGCCGCTTTCATCGGTGAAAGTTTCGTCGTTTGTGGCTGACTTGGCGAAAGGATTTGCCCATTTCCCCTTGAAGTAGAGTGCGTTGACCAGATAGGCCAGCATCGAGGGGCTCACCTCGTCGATGACGTGTGGAATCAAGCCTTTCGTCTGCTTGTCGCACCAGGCGTTGATGACGTCGGCAGCAGCTTTCGTCTGGGAGAAATCCAGGGCTTCAAGGGAGGCCTTATAGTTGGACTCGACGACGTCCCGGTATGGGCCTTTGAGCGTAATCTTCTTGTTGTAGAAGATGGCGTCGGCCAGGGACAGATCCGTCTTCTTGTCGAGTTTCGGCAACTGTTCGAGCATGAGCTTGCACCACGCGTTGACTTCGGCGGTCTCGCCTTCTCCGTAGCCCAGGGTCTGGCAGATCTCGGTGGCCGTCTCACCCTGGGCGCCGTTGAGCAGCATTCCGAGCGCGATCTGCAGGCTCAGCGGCGAGACGATCCATTCGTCCTGATTATTCTTGCCGGCGTTTTCGTCAATCATGTCGATGAAACGGCCGGCGAAGGCGTTGCCGGCTTGCACGAAGCCGGTCTGCTTGGTGGTGAGGGAGATAGGGGTATAGGGATTTTCTCCGTTGTCCTCAGGATCCTCAGGGACGTTCTCAAGCGGGGAGCAGGAGCCCAGCAAAGAGAAAAAAGCAGCGATGAACGCTGCCATCAATACGTATTTCTTTTTCATGTCATGCGTTTTATAGACCAAATGCAGGGGGACGCAAATCCTTGCGTCCCCGAAGCATTATTCTTTTCCGGTGTACTTTCCGGCGAAGAGAACCGCTCCTGTGCTGGCCTCCGTGATCATATAGAGGAACGGGTGGTCACAGTGGAAATCGATAATCTTCGGCGGAGTCGGTACGGCCGTGGCCCCCATCATCCCGCCGATGGTGACGGCGGCGGCTTCGGAGCCTTCCTCATCTACCTTGATGATGGCATCCTGCTGCACGAAGTCGAGGTATGCCGCGTTGGGCGACATGGCCTTGAAATCCGCACCCGTCCTGAAAGAGCCCGGCATACCCATATCGCAGAGGATATCGTTGAGCTTGACGTGGTACTTCGTCTCGAAGCGCGGCAGCCAGAGATTGACCTTGTCTTCGGAATACATGTGGCTGCGAAGATCATCCCAGGAGGCACCGTCAAGCGAGGCGATGACTTCTTCCACCGTGTGGCCTTTCTTCGGCAGGAATACGTACATCGCGTAGTTGCCTTTGCCGTAGGGAATGCGGATCCGCTGGGCGATTTCGTTCTCACCATACGCATATTTCTGCTCCTTTTCCATCATCCAGACCTGCTTTTCCTTTCCCGATTCCAGACGGAAAGGACGCTCCTTCGACCACTTCTTGTTGAAGGGCGATGTCCAGGTGCCCTTGAAATACAGGGCGTTGAGCAGATATGCGAACATCTCGGCCTCGACGCTTTCGAGAACCTGGGGAATCATTCCGTTGGTCTGCTTGGAGGCCCAGCCGTTGATGGAGCGCAGCGTGCCCTTCTCGTTCTTGAAATCGAGATTCTCGACTTCGGCGTCGTAGTAGCGTTCGACCAGATTCTTGTATTCCTTGTTGATAGGGTATATCTTGTTGACGAACACGGCGTTGCCGATGGTCAGCTTCGTGGCCGGGTCGAGTTTGGGAAGCTTCTCGAGCAGCGTGCAGCTCAACTTGTTGAGCTCGTCCAGTTGGGACACGTCGAACCCGAGGGTGCGGGAGATTTCCTCAGCCGTGGCGCCCTGGGCGCCGTTGAGGATGACGTTGAGAAGCATCTGGAGGCTCGTCGGCGAGACAAACCAGTCACTTTCCGCGTTCTTGTCGATCTGCTGCAGGAAGCGGAAGGAAAAATCGTTGCCGGCGCTGGCCAGCGCCTTCTGCTCCGGCGTGAGCTGGAGGGGCTGTGCCGAAAGGCCGACGGCAGTCAAGAGGGAAAGCAAAGCAATCTTTTTCATGGTTCTCCGGTTTTTTGACGATTACGAAAAAACTGTTTTGCAAAAAAGAAGCCAGAGCCCCGGCTTCGGGCCGGGGCTCTGCGCTGTCAATCATTGTTCAGCTCGCGGATATCCACCTGGTCGCGGTGCGAAGTGCCGAGGAGCCATTCGCTGTACCAGTCGGCCATCCGCCAGAAGAAGTACTCGTTCATATCGCCGAAGCCATGGCGCTGGCCCGGGAGGACGAGCATCTCGAAGCGCTTGTTGGCCCGGATCAGGGCGTTGACCACGCGGATGGTGTTGCTCGGGCTCACGTTGTCGTCGATGTCGCCCGTCACCAGCATCAGGTGTCCCTTGAGGTTGCCGGCGATGTCCTGGTTCTTGTCGATGGAGTACTTGAAGGTGGTGTCGCCTGCCGCCGTAATCTCTTCGAGGATGCCGTGGTGCTGCTCGCTCCACCAGCGGTTGTAGATGCTGTTGTCGTGGTTGCCGGCGCAGGAGACGGCTGCCTTGAAGAAGTCGGGGTACTTGAGGATGGCCGCGGTGGACATGAAGCCGCCGCCGCTGTGACCGTGGATACCCACCCGGTTGATATCGATGAACTTATAGCGCGAAGCCAGCTGCTGGATGGCGTATTTCTGGTCTTCCAGGCCGTAGTCGCGCAGGTTGCCGTAGCCGAAGTTGTGGTACCACTTCGAACGGTTCGGGTGACCGCCGCGGTTGCCCACGGTGATGACAATGAAGCCGATCTGGGCGAGACGGTCGGTGCGGGTGAAGCCCTTCGACCAGGCTTCGGAGTTGCCTTCGACCTGCGGGCCCGGGTACACGTAGTCGATGATCGGGTAGGTCTTCGTGGAATCGAAGTCGAACGGCTTGTACATATAACCGTAGAGGTCGGTGATGCCGTCGGCAGCCTTCACCTTGAACGGGGTGGGGAACTTGTAGCCGGCTGCGAAGAGCAGCGAAAGATCGGCTTCCTGGAGCGGGGTCTTGCGGCCCGTGGCATCGTAGAGGGCGCTCTGCGGCGTAGAATCCACGCGCGAGAAGTTGCTTACGAAGAACTTGGCATCGTCGCTGAAACTCACGGAGTTGGAGTTGTAGTTCGCGTCGTCGAGCTGTTTCATGCCGCTTCCGTCGAGACCGATGCGGAACACGTGTCCGTTGTAGGGATTCTCGTCCTTGTTCACGCCCATGGCCTGGAAGTAAACGGTGCGGGTGGCCTCATCGACGGCCAGCACGTCTTCCACGTGGAAGGCACCGTTGGTAATCGGGTGCTTCAGCGTGCCGTCTGCGCCATAGAGATACAACTGGGCCCAGCCGTTGCGCTCGCTCCACCAGATGACTTCCTTGCCGCCATTGATGAAACGGGGCGTGCGGGTTTCCACATAAGTGTTGAGGGTCTCGTGGATGATGGTACGGGCCGTGTCTGCCTTCACGTCGATGCGGACCAGGTCGGTGCGCTTGAGGTCGCGGCTGCGGCGGATCATATAGAAGCCGTCGTTGTCACCCATCCAGATGCTCTTGCGCCAGTCGTCATAACGGTCGACGTTCTTGCCGGTGCGACGCAGGACATCGGTGTCCTGGTCCTTGTAGGCGGTGATGTCGATCTCGCGGCAGCTCCCGTCCGTCATATCGAAGAGGAAGAGATGGTCCACGGGGCCGGGCTCACCGGGCATCTGATACTTGTAGGTCTGCAGGGTCGGACGCGGCTGGGCCACGGAGTTGATGACCCAGAGATCCTTCACCTTGGACATGTCGTATTTCGTGACGGCGAAGTGCTTCGAGTCGGGCGACCACATCACGTAGTTGGGCATGCGCCGGGTCGTATCCTTGACCTCTGCGCCGCGATAGTTGCTGCCGCCCCAGTAGAAATCCTTGGTGCCGTCGCAGGTCAGGCGGTGGTCCACCACGGTGGAGTCCTTCTCGTCCTCCATCAGCTTCTTCACGTCGTCGATGTCCATCCAGTACAGGTCATAGCCCTTGGAATAGACGGCCTTCTTCCCGTCAGGGGAGATGCAGGCCCACATCGGATAGTCCTTCTCCTCCTCATTCTCGGTCACATCCACGAGTTTGCCCGTGGCGAGGATATACTCGAAACGGTACATCTTCTTCTCTTTCTGAGGCTTGCCCTTGGGCTTGGCCTTCGTGGTATCGGCGTCGTTCTTCTTCTTTTCCTTCTTCTCCACCATCTCGGTGCTCTGGACCTCGAAGGTGAACTTGTTGTCGTCCTTCAACTCAAGTTTGCGGAGCGGCAGGTGCTTGGCATCGAACGGATCCTTGACGATGGCGGAAACCTCCATGGCGAGGCGCTCCATATCGAAGGCCTTGACCTGGGTCTTGGCCACGGGATCGACGATGTAGTATTCCGTGCCTTCGGACGTCTTCCACTCGTACCAGAACTTGTCGGAGTTCTTGAACCAGTTGGGACGGATCGCGGTGCTGAAGACCATGTTGTTCACCTTCTTGGCGGAAAACTGGTCGGCCAGGGCATAATTCGGCTCCTGGGCCGAGGCCGCGCCGCACAGGAGCAGCGCGGCAAAGCTGAGGAGGATGAGTCGTTTCATATTTTCGGTGATTTCATTCGGAATAACGTTGTAAAGTTACGAAAATAATTCACATCCTATTCCTCGTTCCGCATCTCCAGCCGCCCGCTGCGCCCAATGGCGGAAAAAAGGGTCCATTGGGAGCATTTTCAGCCGTTTTTGCTCCCAATGGAAGGAAAAACACGCCATTGGGCGCACCTGAATGCTTTTTTTGTTTGGAAAACCTTCGATCCGATATTATCTTTGTCCTGCGACCTGAGCATTGAGGCTGGGCGTTTATGTGTATGAATGAGGCGGTAGAAATCTGGCTTGTAACCACGGATCATCTGGAGGATGGTCTTTGGTTTCCTAAAGAATCTGACTATTGTGTTGGGATGAATCTTGTAGCGGCGCTGGCTGCCGAGTTGCCGGTGTTTGTCCTGGCGTTTGTCCTGATGTCCAATCACGTTCATTTCGTCCTTTTGGCGACGAAGACCGATGCGGAGCGCTTTATCAATGAGTTCAAACGGCGGCATTCCAAGCATCTTCACCTCAGATACGGTATCATTAAGTTATTGAAGGACAATAATCAGGACGTTCAATTCATTCCCATGGAAGACGAATCTCCGGAAAGGGCCATCGCCTATGTCCAGATGAATCCCGTCGCCGCAAACATCTGCCTTCAGCCGACACAGTATCCCTGGGGCAGCGGCGACATCTTCTTCAACCCTTCCCGACCCAAAGGAAATCGTCTGGACTCCCTTTCGGAGAGAGCCCGCAGAAAGACGCTCCATACCAAGACCAGACTGCCAGGCCATTGGCTGCTGGGTGATGACGGATATGTACTGCCTGCTTCTTATGTAAGGATTGATTACGTTGAGCGTATCTTTCGGACAGCCAAACGAATGGATTATTTCCTGCGGACATCTTCCAAAGCGAAGCTGCGTTTAAAAAGCACAGAGGACGCGATGCCGTCTTTCAAAGATCAACTTGTCCTTGCTGCCATCCCTAATCTCTGCCGGAGTCTGTTTCAAAAACAGGCATTCGAAGAGCTGACGGATTCTCAAAAGAGCGAAATCCTCCGACAGTTGCGCTTCCGGTTCTCTTCCAATGTCCATCAACTCGCCCGCGTCGCCGGCCTCACCTACGATGCCGCCGCCCGCCTGTTGGACGCATGAATAGCGTTAGAACCTGAAGCCGGCAGTGAGGGCGATGCCGTGACCGCCGCCGCCAGTCATCGTCATTCCATGATAGCAGCCCCAGATGAGGTTACAGCCGATGTTGACGCCGAGGTTCTTGTAGATGCTGAAATCGAAGCCCAGCTTGCCGTTCAGGTAGGGGAACAGCCGCTTGGTTTGGCCCTTAAGCGGCAATTCATCCAAATAGCAGGCACCGCCGGTTTCCAATCCCAGATAGAATGCGTTGCGGGGATGTTTGGCGAACGGATAATACCGGAGGTAGTCTGCAAAGAGGGGGATGGCCGGCACAAAGCCATTCGAGCGGTTAGGTTCGGAATCATCCCACTACCTGATCCAGTGGTATCCGGTCCCTATGCCGAGGAAGCGCTTTTCGTTGAATCGCCAGCCGAGGGAGATGTCGGCCGTGAAATGGGGGTCCCAGTAGATGCCGGGGAGGGCGCTGCCTTTGAGGTTTCCTTGAAAATGCCCTTTGTCCTGCGCAGAGCCGGAGATCGTTGCTCCCAGCAGGAGCGTGACGGTCAGAAGACCGAAGAGAATCTGATTGTGTTTCATGATGCAAGTGTTTCACTATATAGATGCAACTGCCCGGCAAACGTTGCGTCAATTATTCGGAGAAGATGTCATCTTCCATCTCTACACCTTCGGGGTCGGGCTGGTAGTCCAGGATGTCGCCTGGGAGACAGTCCAACACTTTGCAGAGTTTGTTGAGCGTGGTGAAACGGATGGCGCGGCCCTTGCCGGTTTTGAGCAGCGAAAGATTGGTCATCGAAATGCCGATCTTCTCAGAGAGCTCCGAGAGTTTCATGTGGCGCTCCCAGAGCATTTTGTCGAGGTTGACGAGGATCATATCGCAAGGTTGCTGTCTTTGGCGGTGAGGTAGGCCATCTTGTAGAGTCCGGCGAAGAGGAGGACGGCCAAGGGAACAAAGAGCGTGTTGCTGTCGAGCACGGAGTTCGTGCCGCCTTGCATCACATCGGCGTAATTGGAACGGACGAAGGTCACAAGCACGGTAACCAGCGCCGCCCAGCGGATGAGGGCGATGTTGGACTTGGGGAAGATTACGCCATTTTTCAAAGACCGGTTCGTGCGGACCAGGAAGATTACGCATAATAAATAAAGAATGGTTACGCCGATGAACCGGCCTGCAATGATGAAGATCTGCCAGGCAAGTTTGTCCGGATTCCAGACAACGCGCTGCGGCTCCGGATTCAGCCACAATTGGTTGATCATTTGAAAATAGATGAACACGACGCTGAGCGTCGCAAAAAACAAGATGGCGACGGAAAGCCACTTGATGCTTCTTTGGGTTGGATTTTTCATAATCTATGTTTTTATTATTCGGCTGAATGCAGCGGCAAAGATAATACCAATTTTATGAATTTCATAAATTAATTTTACGAAAATCGTAAGTTTGGCATAGTCGTTGGTAGAATGAGAGGACGTGAAACCTTTCTTTCATACTGCGATTGCGCTCATCATTGCCACTGTACCTTTGGCCGTCAACGGCCAGGGCCGGGACTCGTTGGCCATGCAAGAGGACAGGCTCCGAGAGGAGACCGACCTGTTCATCCGGAACGCATTGCGTGACGGGATTCTATCCGGCTCTGAAGCCGACAGCCTGCAACGGTTAACGCAGTACAGCGCCGGCGACGGCGTTACGCTGACGGTTTTGAGCGGGATAATCCATGACATCGACAGCCTTTATGACGCTTCGATGAAAAACGTAAACACCTATTATGAAAGAGATTTGGCTTACTACCGGGTCAGCGGCATGTTGCCGTCCATCCTTGAAATACCTGAAGAATATATGAGTCCCCGGGACCGAAGGGCGCGATTGGATTGGGAGGCAGAGCGGCGTGTAAAGACATCCATGGCCCGAACATTCGAGTCCGAGCGGCCCTCCACGCTGGTCGAATACATCATCAAATACAGTACGGTCTTCTTCCACAACGATTACGGGCTGGCGGGCAAAGCCATTCCCCAACAAGGTGGATTATACTATATCTATGTCCCTCCCGGGCGGCCGGATCCGGATTATCCTTAGGCATGCGGTGCGCCCAATGGCGTGTTTTTCCTTCCATTGGGAGCAAAAACGGCCGAAAATGCTCCCAATGGACCCTTTTTTCCGCCATTGGGCGCACCTGGATGGGGCGGGGGATATCGTTAGAAGCTATTGGCGGGGCCATTCGCCGACTTCCATGTCTTTCAGCTTGCCGTCTTCGATGCGGAAGCGAAGGGCGGTCCTGACGAGGTGGAAGCCCTGGAGGCCGCAGGCGCCGGGGTTAAGGACCATCATGTCGTAGTGCTTGTCGTGGACCACTTTCAGGATATGGGAGTGGCCGCAGACGAAGACCTTTGGCCGGTAGGCCTCGATCAGGCGCAGGGCGCGGTAGTCATAGTGGTCCGGGTAGCCGCCGATGTGGGTCATCAGCACGGTCATTCCGTCCTGCTCGAAGAACTGGCTTGCGCGGGCGAAGTCGCGGACGTCGTAGCCGTCGCAGTTGCCGTGGACGCAGACCAGGGGTTTGAAAGTGGCGATTTCCGACAGGGTGGCTTCGTTTCCGAAGTCGCCGGCATGCCATACCACGTCGACCGGTTCGAGGAACTTGCGGACCTTCTCGTCGAAATATCCGTGCGTATCGGAAATCAGGCCGATATATGCCATATCTGCGCTAGAGCTTGATGATGATCTTCTTGCGGTAGAGCCACAGGGCCATCAGCAGGAAGATGGCGACGTAGCAGATCGCATACATAAGGGAGGCGTACTCGTTGTTGCCGAAGATGGACACGCAGCAGTGCTTGTAGAACCAGCCCAGGGGCGTGACGTTGCTGCCGTCGGCAGCCGTCCAGTGGATCATACGGCCGAAGATCTTGACGGTGAGTCCCGCCATCACGAAAGCGAAGAGCGGGTTCATACCCATGGCCTTGAACGGCAGGAACACTTTTTCCTTTCCCTTGACGTCGATGAACCAGACGAAGAAAGCCAGGCAGAGGATGGCCCAACCACCCGCGTAGAGCACGTAGGAACCCGTCCAGAGCGGTTTGCTGATGGGCAGCCAGATGCTCCAAATGCAGCCCAGCGCCAGGCAGATGGCAGCCGTGGTGTAGAGTTTGGCCACGGCTTCGGTCTTGTTGTCCGTGTGCCGGATCATCTGTCCGATGAAGTAGCCCAGGAGCACCGTACCCGCGCCGGAAATCGCTCCGAGCAATCCCTCCGGATCGAAGGGGATGCCGTAGCCGTGATAGACGTGATTCTCGCCCAGCAGCGCGATGTCGATCTTGCCGGAGATATTGCCTTCGAGCGTGGACCAGCCGGGATCCGATCCGAACACGTAGAGGATCAGCCAGTGGAGGAAGGTTACGCCCGCAATGCCCCAGAGGATGCGCTTGGGCTTTTTGAGGATCAGGGCCAGGAAGCCGCCCAGGACGTAGCACATCGCGATGCGCTGCAGCACGCCGAAGATACGCACGTGCTGGAGCCAGTACACCCAGTTCTGCCCGAAGGTCCAGCCGGCATCGTGCGGCGAGGTGGGGTAGAAGGGGAACATGTTGAGGCCCAGGCCCACCAGGAAGATGAGGATGCCGCGCTTGACGAGCTTCCAGGCGCTCTTCTTGTTGAGCGCGTCGCCATATTTGGCGAAGGAGAAGGCCATGGCCACGCCGACGCAGAAGAGGAAGAAGGGGAACACCAGGTCGGTCGGCGTGCAGCCGATCCAGGCTGCATGTTTCAAAGGAGGGAAGATGTGGCTCCAGGAGCCGGGGTTGTTGACCAGGATCATCCCGGCCACCGTCATGCCTCGCAGGACGTCGAGGGCGACGTATCGTTGGGTTTTGGTTTGCGTCATAACATACAAAGATAAGACAAAAAAACCGTATCTTTGTCGAGGCATGGAACTATTCTATTCAAAAAACATATCCAGCGGCGGACGGGTGCTCGATCCCGACGAGTCGGCGCATTGCGTGCGTGTGCTGCGCCATCGGCGCGGCGATCAGATCAACGTAGTGGACGGTCACGGTATGCTCTACCGCTGCACGATTGTGGACGATGACCCGCGCGGCGTGCTTTTCGACGTGGACGAATGGGTCGAGAACTACGGCAGCCACGACTACCGGCTCCATATGGCGGTCTGCCCGCCCAAGAACATCGACCGTTTCGAATGGTTCGCCGAAAAGGCCACGGAAATCGGGGTCGACCGCATCACGCCCCTCTTCGGCGACTACTCCGAGCGCCGCGTCTTCAAAAGAGAGCGCATCGAGCGCCTGATCGTAGCCGCCGCCAAACAGTCGCACAAGGGCGCCATCCCCGAACTCGACGAAGCCCTGACCGTCACCGAGTTCCTCCGGCAGGACCACGAAGGCCTGAAACTCATTTGCTACTGTGACGAGGCCACCGGCAAAATCGATATCAAGGAGGCGCTTGCGGCAGGCCTTTCCCAGCCCGCCTTTGAAAGCGGGGAAGAATCGCCATCAGGCGATAGCGGAGACCGTAGTGTAGGCTTGTGTGATGGCAGGTCGGAGCGGCGGGGTTTGGGGCAGAGCCCCAGTATAACAATCATGATTGGTCCTGAAGGGGACTTCTCGCGGGCTGAGGTGGCATTGGCGCTGGAGCGCGGGTGGCAACCGGTGTCGCTGGGCGACAGCCGGTTGCGCATAGAAACGGCGGCCGTGGTCGCCACAGCCGCCGTCTATCTGCATTTCAGCCGTTGAGCGGCTTACTCACTTTATTTGTCAACCCTTCGGGGCGCATCGGAAATGACCGGTGGCGCCGTGGGAACGAAGTGTCCGCTGCCGGCCTCCCTGTAGGGAGGACGAGCTGACTCGGAGGCTTTCTTGGCGGCCGACCGGTTCACCGCATCGTACTCGAGGAACTTGTCGAAGGAAGGCGTCTCGCCGCTTCGCTTGAAGATCTGCTGGTAGATGGCCCAGCGGGAAGGAGCGTTGAAATACTCGAAGTTCTGGTTCATCATACTGTTTTCAGAAGGACGATAGACGCCTTTCGCAAATTCGGCTGCACCCTCATAGATGCCCACTTCCCCTTTGTAGCGGTCGTCAGAGAGGAAGGCGCTCCAGCGGACCTTCTTCGGATCCTTGGTGAAATCGACGTTCGCATACCAGCCGTATTTCTCATACAATTCATTGAACTGCGTGACAAGTTCAGCCGGTGCCGCATTGTTGTTAGAGACGTACTCGTCGGCCAGGAAGGCGATCCCGTGGCCGCCCAATTCGTGGCGCAAGGTGCTGCCGAACAGTTCGGGATCGTTCCCGTTGGTGGAAAGGAATGCGATACCCGACTGGGTTGACGGATCGAGCGATGCCATGCCGGCATGCCGGCGCGTGTTGACCAGTACGGCAATGGCCAGATTGTCCCTGCCGGTGATGGAAGGAACCTTCTTGGCATAGCTGACACATCTCTCATAGTCGCCATACACTTCAGAGCCGTTGCCGAATTGCGTGGCGAGGGCAGTCTCATAGCCTTCGCCGATCCGCCCGTTCTTCGAGACGACCTTCACAGCATAGACATTGAAGCGGTTGCGGAAGCTCTTGTATGGCTCGATGGCGAAGAATTCCTCCATGGACTGATTCATCAGCGTCTCGTAGAGGCCGCCCTTGCCCATGTCCTTGTCGGTGTAGCCATCACCCATGAAGACGATGTCGATACCCTTTCCGACCGTCGCTTTCTGCAGCGTCATCACTTCTCCGTCCTTGCTGTAGTCTTTGGAAGCATACAGGTCTTCCACCTCTGCCGGACCGAACAGCGTCTCCAGGAATGGAATCAGTTCCGTAGTCGCATTCCTGCCGAAACGTTTTCTTACCGGATCGGGGTATTGCGCAATGTTGCTGAAAAGGATATATCCTTCAGAATCATAGACTTCCACCGCTGGCGTCTTGGGTATGTACATGTACTGCTCGGCAGCTTGCCAGTAGAAATTGTACCATTTGCCATAGCCTTTTGCCGCAATTTCTTTTACCTGTCCTTCCCGGTCGTTCCATACGCCGCCTGTGCTGGTAAGCATCACCGTGGCGATAACCTCCAGACCATCCTGCTGGTAGAGGTCGTAATAATCTTTCAGCTGTGGCATCAGTTCCTTTGAGAAGGGACACCAGGGAGCCCAGGATACAAATACCGTATAGCGATTGTTCCGGATAACATCCATGTAAGTGAAAAGATTGCCGTCCAGATCTTCGATGGGCTTGTTCTCGATGGCCGCCGTGGGCCAGCCGGCATAGCCCTTGATATCGATGTTGCTGATGTCGAAGCCATAGCCTTCTTTCTGCCAGAGCATGTTCTGGAGATTGATCTGTGCATCGCCGATCTCGAGATATTCTTTCGGTATCGTTCCGCTCAGGCAGTTGTTGAAGAACGAATAGTGCCCGGTGCCCAGTCCGGCCCAGTAGGCAGGAAGGCTGCCGGTCAGCCGGGTTCCTGAGATTTCAAGATAGGTGAGTGCGGGGGACTGGATACTGTATGGCAGGGTTCCTTTCATTTCGTCGTTGTTCACGATGACAACCTGTTTCAGCGATTTCATGTCTGCGAACAGGTCCGGCAGGGAGGTCATCCCCGTGCCCGCAAGCGAAATACTCTCCAGCGCGGTCAGCTTCCGGAAAGAATCGGGCAGCGGGCCGGTCAACCCCGGCTCGTTGTAGATCTGGAAATTATAGATCAGCTCACCCAGCTCGCCGATACTTTCAGGGATACGTCCCTTCATTCCCTCCATGTTGAAGTAAAGGGATACCTTTCCTTTGATGTCGTCATAATCCAAACCGGGATAGTGCTTTCCGGCAATCCAGGGGTCTTTCCAGTTTTTTCCATCCAGTTTGTCGTAGAAATCATCCAGAATGATCTGAGCCTTGCGCAGGACGCTGATCCCGTCCTGAACGAGCGTGAACTCAACCAGGGCAGCCTTGCTTGTCTTGTCCTTGAGGGAGACTTTGCCGCTTCGCTGCCTGCCGTCGTTGGCCTTGATGGAGAACTCGAGCTTGCCGCTCTTGAGAGCCTTGGTCTGGACGAAAGTAATCCAGGACTGGGCGGATTTCTCGACCTCGACGGTGAAATCGGTGTTGTACTGCACATCTACAGTAAAGGTTCCTCCCTCGGCGGGAATGGTGTTCGCCTGCCCGACTTTGACGCCTTTATTCTCTTCCTGCTCGAAGGTGAGCGTGATCGGCGACAGTTTGCCGCTCTTGTCCTTGACCGTCACTTTGCCTGTCCGCTTGTCGTAAGTTTCATTGGCTTTGACGGAGAACTCCAGCTTGCCGCTCTTGAGGGCCTTGGTCTGGACGAAAGTAATCCAGGACTCGGCAGACTTCTCGACCTCGACGGTGAAGTCCGTGTTATACTGTACATCGACCGAATAGGTGCCGCCTGCAGCGGGGATGGTCGTGGTTTCACCGACCGTGATGACCTTCTTTTCTTCCTGTTCGAAGGTCAGGGTGATCGGAGACACTTTGCCACTCTTGTCTTTGACCGTTACCTTGCCCGTACGGGAATCCGGACTGTCATTGGCCTTGACATCGAATGTCAGCTTGCCGCTCGAGAGCGACTTGGTGCCGGCATAGGAGATCCAGGACTGGGCAGCGGATTCGATCTCGACGTCGAAGGCCGTGTTGTACTGGATGTCCACGGTGACCGTACCGCCCTCGGCGGGCACCTTCGAGACATTGCCGACGGTAATGGTCGATCTGGCCTCCTGCCTGAGGGCGACGCTCGCGCTCAGGCCCTCGCTCTGGAAGGAGATGCTGCCGCTGACTTCGTCGGAAGAGTTGGCGGCGGAAGCCGTGACGGTCACGGTGCCGGCGCCCTCGCCCGAAGAGGGCGAAATCTTGAAACCGGAGCCGCTGACGGAGGCGGTCCAGGCATAGTTGGCCGAAACCTGGACGGTCTGCGAGCCGCCTTCCTGGCCGAAGGCGAGATTCGACGGGCTGACCGTCAGGTAGGGATCTTCGTGGCAGCCTGCCAGCAGCAGGATCGATACGCAACACAAAAAGGCAAAGAAGCGTTTCATGGTTATCGATTTGATGGGTTATCTTATTTACGGTTCACGGCGTCATATTCGAGGAACTTGTCGAAGCTCGGGGTTTCGCCGCTCAGTTTCAGGATACGCTGGTAGATGGCCCAGCGGGAAGGAGCGTTGAAGTATTCCACGTTCTGGTTCATCATGCTGTTGGGGGAAGGCCTGTATGCGCCCGTGGTGCAATTGGCGGCTCCCTCATAGACGCCGATTTCATCCTTGTAACGTCCGTCAGAAATGAAGGCGCTCCATTTCACTTTCTTCGGGTCGCTCATGAAGTCGATGTTGGCGTGCCAGCCGTACGCCTTGTAAAGCCGGTTGGATTCGGTGATGTAATCCTGGGACACTTTCACATTCTGCGTCGCATATTCGTCGGCCAGGAAGGCGAAGCCGTGGCCGCCCGCCTCGTGGCGCAGCGTCGGCCCGAAGAGCGAGCCGTCGTTGCCGTAGGATGAACAGAAGGCTACGCCGGACTGGAGCGACTCGCTCATGTCGGTGATACCGCCATGATAGATGGAATTCACCATTACGCAGACCAGAAGGTTCTTTTTGTCCTTGATGCCGGGAACCTTCAGCGCATAGTCATAGCACTTGTCCGTCGATCCGGAGGTGGTGACGCCATTGGTGATCACCGCGCCAAGCGCTGTTGAATTCTTGCCGCCAGTCCGTCCGTTCTTCGAGACCACATTGACCATATACACGTTGAAACGGTTTCGGAAGGTCTTGTACGGCTCGATGGCGAAGAACGCCTCCATGGCCTGTTGCATAGTACTTCCGTAGAGGTTGCTGGCGATATCCCTGTCAGTGTAGGCATCTCCCATGAAGATCAGGTTGATGCCCTTACCGACCGTGGCGGTCTGGAGCGTGACGACGGTGCCGTCCTTCGAATAATCCGTGGAAGCGTATTCATCGTCTTCAAGCGGCCCGAAGATATCCTCGAGGAAAGGTATCAGGTCGAAGAAGGCCACGTGGCCGAACCGGCCCCGGGACGGGTCGCTGACATTCTTGGAGCAACTGAAGATGATATTGCCCTTGCTGTCGATGACGTTGACGAAAGGTGTACTTCCCGAACCGATGGCGGCTTCTTCGGTAAAGGTCAGCTCGTCCGAAGAGAAATTATACCATCGGTCATAACCGTTTTTCTTCAGGAAATCCTTCTGGGTCTTGTTCCCATCCGAGTCACCCCAGGCCGGATAGGCAATCACCTCCAGGCCGGAAGCGTGATACTTTTCGTGCATGCGTTTGACCAGCGGCAGCAGCTGGGCGGAATAGTTGCACCAGGAGGCCCAGCGGAAAACCACGGTCACCTTGTTCTTGGAAACGATCTCCTGATAAGGAATCGGCTTTCCGGTCATCACATCGTTCAGTCCGTGTCCGGGCCAATAACCCGGAATGTCGCGATCCTTGACGGAGAATGGATTCACGGCCCTGTATTCGTCCTCTTCGAGCACTTGACCATGGTTGATGTACATGTTGATCCAGTATCCGGGATCGGCGGCTGAATAGAAATAGTCCGGAATCTGGCCGTCCAGCTTGTGGGAGTAAAGGGTCATTTTGGAACCAAGCCGGAGCCAGGATTCGGGGAACGATCCCGTGAAACCGTTATTCGCGATGGTCAGCCCCGTTTCGTAGGTGCCTTCTACCATTGCATCTGCCATCAGACCATCGCTTTCTCCCAGCGTTACCGGCAGCGGGCCGGTCATCGAGAGGTTGTTGCTGACAGAAACATAACCCAGCGGCATGCCGGCAAACACATCCGCGAGGCTTGTCATGGAGGTAGACTCTATGACAAGCGCCTTCAGATGTTTAAGGCTGTTGAAGCTCTTGGGAAGCGTGCCGGTAACGCCGGGCTGGTTCTGAATCCAGAAGTCGACGCAGGCGGTCAACTCGTCAAAACAGTCGGGGAACGACCCCTTCATCTTGAATTCTCCGTTGAAATCCAGTTTCAGTTCGTGGGTTTCGCCATTCCAATTCACACCTTGCCAGGAATTGAGACTCTTTTGCGTATCCCACTTGTCCCGGAGGTTCCAGTGCGCACCGTCCATCGCATCGTAGATCTTCATCAAGGCCGTCTTGATACGGCTTTCTTCATCCGGGTTTACGGTTATCGCACAAGTCGCAGATTTGCCGCCGGCCGAAGCCTTGATCTCCGCCTTGCCCTCGGAAACCGCCTTGACCACACCATCCTTGACGGTCGCCACCTTTTCGTTGGAAGACGACCAGGACACGGTCTTGTCGGTAGCATCGTCGGGCTTGACCGTGGCGGTCAGGGTCAGCGTACCGCCGACTTCCAGTGTGGCCGTGGCCTTGTCGAGCGTCACGGATTCCACCGCGATCACTTTCTTTTTCTCCTGCTCAAAGGTGAGCGTCTGCGGCTGGGCTTTGCCGCTCTTGTCCTTGACTGTCACTTTGCCCGTGCGCGGTTCCGTCTTGTCGTTGGCCTTGACGTCGAAAGTCAGCTTGCCGCTGCTGAGCGACTTGGTGCCGACGAACGAGATCCAGGACTGGGCGGCGGATTCGATCTCAACCGCAAATTCCGTGTTGTACTGGATGTCCACCGTGACCGTGCCGCCTTCGGCCGCAATCTTCGACACGCTTCCGACCTGGATGGTCGATTTGGCCGACTGCTTCAGGGCCACGCTGGCCGTCAGTCCTTCGCTTTGGAACGAGACGCTGCCCGTTGTCTCATCGGAGGAACTGGCGGCCGAAGCGGTGACCGTTACTGTACCGACGCCTTCGCCCGAAGCGGGGGAGATCTTGAACCCCGAACCGCTTACACTCGCAGTCCATGCATAGTTGGCCGAGACCTGGATGGTCTGCGACCCGCCTTCTTCCGGGAAGGAGAGATTTGACGGATTGACCGTCAAATAGGGATCTTCGTGGCAACCGGCCAGCAACAGGACCAGGCCTAACAGAGACAGAAGGGGGAGAAAACGTCGCATAATCAACCTAATATTGCTTAAAATTAGCAAATTTTCCGCACTATTCCATGGCGTGATTTGCTTTTGCAAAGTAAATGAACTCCGGGAGGGCTCATACATGTGCACATACGTATAATGTACGTAGTACGTAGAAAATACGTAGAAACGTTGCGTAAATCGCCTGATTCACGTATATTTGTGCACAAACCAGATGCTTATGAGCCGAATGATCCTGTTTCTGCTGTTATGGGTGCTCCCGCCTTCGGAATTGCTGGACAAGGCCGGGGAACTGTTCGACGGGCAGCATTGGCACCAGACCATCGAGGTCATCAACGAGTCTTTGCCGGAACTTCGCCAGTCCGGAGACGAAGAGACGCTCGCGGAATGTCTGAGCATGCTTTCCATCGCGTATTTCCGTATCGGGGCATTCGCTCCCGCCTGGGATGCCCAGTACGAGTGCTATCAGCTGGACCTTGCCAGCGGCGATGCCGGTAATATCAGTTCCTCGCTCAATACCCTGGCGGGCATCTGCCTGGCCATGGAAAACTACGACGAGGGAGAACGGCTCATCAAGGAGGCCATCTCTTATGAGGAATCGCTTGGGCAGACAGAGGGCCTGGCTGTCCGTTATGGTATGGCGTCCGATATCCTTCTCAAACAGAACAAGGTAGATGAAGCCATCGACTATGCTTCCCGGGCGCTGGAAATAGACCAGGCGGCCGGAAGGCCCATCAAGGTCGCCGTCAGGAAGTCGCAGCTGGCAGCAGCCTATCTTGAAGTGGGGAAATTATCCGAAGCGGCCCGGCTCATCGACGAGGCGGCACGGACTTTCGAAGCCGTACAAGACCTTCATTCCCTGACCGTTTGCCGTCATCAGCAAGGCATGATCGCTGCCAAGCGCGGCAATTTCCGGCAGGCGGCGAATTATCTGCGGGAAGGCCTGACCCTGAGCCGGCAGACCGGAGAACTCCTGCTGCAGCGAAACATCACCCGCGACCTGGCCGTCATGCTTAAGGATGCCGATCCCAGGGAAGCTGTCAGTTATATGCAGGAGGTCCTGGTGCTTTCCGACACGCTCTTCCATCAGGAAATGACACGCCAGATGGCGGAACTGGCCATCCAGAATGATCTGGCACTCAAGGAGCATACGATTGCCTTGCAGGAGGAAACGCTGAACATGCGCCGCAAGCAGATCTGGATCCTCATCGGTCTGCTGGTGCTGCTTTTGGCGCTGGCACTGGTGATGATGCGGCTGATCTTCATCCACAAGCGCGACAAGAAACTGTTGCAGCAGGCCTCCGATATCAAAGACAAGCTCATCGTGCTGGGCGGCGGATCTGCCAGCCCGAAAGATGCGGAAGAAGTATCGCAGCTGCTCAAGAAACTCTCCGAATCGGGATCCAGCCCGCTTTCCGTGCTCACGGCCCGAGAGCGGGAAATCGCCCTTTTATGCAGCAAAGGACTTGTAAACAAGGAAATAGCAGACCGTCTCGCGCTCTCGCTACGTACGGTCGAGACCCACAAGAACAATATCTTCCGCAAACTCGGCATCAACTCCACGGCCGAGCTTGTGGACCTGCTTCAGGCGGAATCCAAGTGACAGTAGTTCTCTCTGGCTTGCGTTCTATTCCCGGATAATCTTGATTTCGCCGTGGAGGCCGACGGCGATGATCTGGGAGGGTTCACCGGTGGCGCCTTCCTCCAGGTAGGGGTCGGCGACCCAGTCGACGGCGTCGATGATCTCGAGGGGGATGTCCTCGTAGAAGGCGGGCGCCGGTTCGCCGGAGATGTTGGCCGAGGTCGAGACGATCGGTTTACGGAA
The DNA here is from genome assembly GCA_947168065.1 of uncultured Bacteroidales bacterium. GTDB lineage: Bacteria > Bacteroidota > Bacteroidia > Bacteroidales > UBA932 > Cacconaster. The sequence goes on along the minus strand of CAMVKH010000001.1, from coordinate 320,316 downwards.
GCGGCGGATCATTTCCACGCAGAAATCGTTCATCGGAATACGGATGCCGGCGCTGCCGTCTTCTGCCACGACGTTGGGCGCCAGACCCATGGCGCCGGGATAGATAATGGTCATCGGTTTGTCGTTGACTTCGAGCAGGTTGATGGCCACTTCGGGAATCACTTTCACGTATTTGCCGAGCATGTCGGCATCGGCGACCAGCGTAATGAGGCTCTTGCTGTCGGAGCGTTGTTTGAGGGCGAATACCTTCGCCACGGCTTCCTCGTTGGTAGCATCGCATCCGATGCCCCAGACTGTGTCGGTCGGGTAGAGGATGATGCCGCCCGCTTTGAGCGTTTCCACGGCTGCTTTCACTTCTTCAAGATCGATTTCCTGTTCCATGGGTATGTGTTTTTAAAGATTTTGTTCAGAATGCCGGATGGATGTCCGTCGTAACCGGATAATGGTCCGACCAGGGGACGCGGGTGATTTCGTGCCGGGTGGCCGAGAATTCCTGAGGGAGGAGGACATAGTCGATACGCAGCATCGGCCAGAGCACCGCGTACGTGCTGCTGAATCCCTTGCCCGCCTCCACGAAACTGTCTTTCTTGGTCCGGATCAGCTTGTGGTAGGTGTAGGACAGGGGTGTGTCGTTGAAGTCGCCGCAGACCAGCGAGGGCCAGGCGCTCTGCGCTTCGCTCTCCAGCAGCGCGGACACCTGCTCGGTGCGTCGCCGCGTCGCTTCGCGCACCCTTCCGTGCACCTGCGCCACCTCCTCCTTGAAATGATTCTTCCGGAAGAGCCGCTTGAGCACGACCGGGAAGGAGATGCTGGAACTCTCCAGATGGCAGTTGTACACGCGGAGGGTATGACCGTCCACATCTATGTCCGTGATCAGGCACATATTGCGGCTTTCCGGGAAAGTGAGCGACTCGACGTGCCGGATGGGATACTTGCTCAGCGTCACGTTGCCGAAATAACGGTTGCCCTTGAAGAAGCGCTTGGCCTTGAAGGGATATTCCGGCAGGTACGGGGCCAGCGCCGACGAGTCGGCCACGGCGAATTCCTGCAGGCAGACGATGTCAGCACGTTGCTCCGCGAGGAACTGCCGGATGCCCGACACCGATTCGTTCATCGTGACTTTGCGATTGCCGGCGTTGTAGCGCCCGACATTGTAGGTCAGCACGCGGAGCGAGGGGCCTTCCGCAGCGGTTTCCTCATGCCCGAATTTCACGAAGCGGTCGGCCAGCAGCAGCGTGGGCAGCAGCGCGATGACCGGGATGAGCAGGATCCGGCGGTACTTGAAAACGGCGATCAGCAGCAAGAACAGATTGAGCAGCACCAGCGGCACGTAATACAGCCCGAAGAACATCACGACCGGATGGCGGACGGGATGGAGGAAGGGTGCAAGATACGAGACCAGCAGCGCCGCGGCAGCGGCGATGGCCAGCAGCAGGAACAGACCTGCACCCAGGGTTTTCCGGCGTCTTCTCAGTGCCATTCCGAATACATCTTGCCCTGCTTTTTCCAGATCAGGATCAGGATCAGGCCGAAGAGCATGCCGCCCAGGTGGGCGAAATGGGCCACGCCGTCGCTCGTGCCGAGGATGCCGGTGAGCAACTCGATGGCCGCGAAGATGATGACGAACCACTTGGCCTGCAGCGAGACAGGCGGGAAGAGCAGCGTCAGCGTGTAGTTGGGATAGAGCATGCCGAAGCCCAACAGCAGGCCGTAGATGGCGCCGGAGGCACCGACAGTCGGCACGTTGAGCATTCCGGGTACGAAGAAGTGAAGCACCGCCTCATGGCAGATGGCGGCGCCCAGACCGCAGACGAAATAGTAGATGAGGAACTTCTTGCTGCCCCACATCCTTTCGAGCACCGGTCCGAAGACGATGAGCGACCACATGTTGAAGAAGATGTGGCCGAAGCCGCCGTGCATGAACATGTGGGTCACCAGCTGCCACCAGTGGAAGAAGGGCGAGTCCACGGGGAACAGGGCGAACCATTCATACATGGGATTGCCGATGAATTCGGTTCCCAGGAAAATGATGATATTGATAATGAGCAGATTCTTGACTGCCGGGGGTAGATTTCTCAACATAGTTTCTTCTCCAGTTCTTCGGTTGTGAGGATGGTCATGCACCTGCGCCCGTCGGGCGTGAGATTGGGCTCCCGGCAGGCGAAGAGTTGGTCCACCAATAATTGTGCCTCGTCTGCGCGGAGGCTCCCGCCGCCGCTTGCAGCTGCCGAAGCTGCCATCCTTGCCGCCAGCAGGTGGTTCTGGTCTTCGAGCGAACTGTCGTCCTTGAGGGCGGCCACAAGCGAATCGACGCAGGATTGGACCTGCTCCTCATCGACCGGGTAGCCTTCCGGCAGCGCATTAACCACCACGGTGTTGCCCCCGAAATCCTGGATGTCGAAGCCCAGGCGGGCTGTCAGGTCTGGCTGCTCCAGGACGGCGAGATAGTCTTCCGCGCTCAGCCGGACTGTCACGGGGAAGAGGGTCTGCTGCCGAACCGGCTGTTTTTCAGCGATTTTCTCGAGATAGCGCTCGTAGAAGATCCGTTCGCGGGCGCGGCGTACATCGACCACCATCATACCCGACTTGACGGGCGTGACGATGTAGCGGCGTTGCAGGACGATCAGGTTGTTCTGCGGGGCGACGGGTTCGTCTTCGAAAAGGCGGCCGTCGCCGGCGGGGCCGGCAGGAAAGACGGGTGCTGGGCTGCTTTGCGGACTGACAGGGGCACCGGGCGTATAGCCCGGGACCTCGTCGAAAGGGTTGAACAGCGGGCTGTAGTCGATGCGGGGCGGGCGGTGCCATTCGGCCCCGCCGCCGCTCCCACTTTCGCGCGGGCTGAAGACGGGGATGTCCGGCGCACCTTTCATATCGAAGTCGATGCTCGGGGTGAAATCATTCTTGCCCAATGCTTCGCGGACAGCGGCCGTGAGGATCTCGAACAGCATCCCTTCGTCTTCGAATTTGACTTCCGTCTTGGCGGGGTGGATGTTTACGTCCACGCGCTCCGGCTCCGTTTCCAGGAAGAGGAAGTAGGCCGGGGTATAGTCGTCGGGCACCAGCTTCTCATAGGGCTTGCAAACGGCCTTGTGGAAGAAAGGCGAGCGGAAATAGCGTCCGTTGACGAAGAAAAACTGGCTGCCGCTGCTCTTGCGGGCATCTTCGGGGTTGCCGATATAGCCGCTGATGCGGACCAGGCTCGTATCGACCTTGACCTCTACCAGTTCTTTGGCCAGATTCATCCCGAAGATGTCGAGGATGCGCTTCTTCAGGGTGGTGGCAGGTTTCAGGTTGTGGATCTCCTTACCGTTGGATGTCAGCTTGAAAGCCACTTCCGGACGGATGAGGGCAACCCGCTGGAATTCCTGGATGATGGCCCGCAGTTCCGCATTGTCGGACTTGAGGAACTTGCGTCGCGCCGGTACGTTGAAAAAGAGGTTGCGGACGGCGAAGTTGCTGCCTTTCGGGGCGGCGACGGGCTGGGTGCGGGGCGGTTTCGATTCGGAGATCTCGACCTGCACGCCCACCTCGTCATCTTCGCGGCGTGTGCGCAGCGTCACCTCCGATACCGCGGCGATCGAGGCGAGCGCCTCGCCGCGGAAGCCATAGGTGAGGATGCGCTGCAGGTCTTCGGCCGTGGCGATCTTGCTGGTGGCGTGGCGCTCGAAGCAGAGCACCGCTTCTTCCGGTGTCATGCCGCAGCCGTCATCGATGACCTGGATCAGCGTTTTACCGGCATCGAGCACCGAGACGATGACGCTGCGGGCACCGGCGTCCACGGCGTTCTCGACCAACTCCTTCACGACGGAGGCGGGCCGCGTCACCACTTCGCCGGCGGCGATCAGGTTCGATATGTTCTGCGGAAGTACCTGGAGCATCTATTGGACAAGCAGGAGGATGAATCCTTTCGAAAGATAATAGGCGGCCGCGGCGATGGCGATCATCGTCAGGGCGAGGATAACCTTCTTGGTAATGCTTATCGGCGAGGTGTCCTTTTCCTTGGAGAGTCGCTTCTCCTCGTAAGTCTGGCGGAAGGACCCGCGGATGTGCATGCCGGGGATATACCGGCGCCCAGTATCCTCCTCGATCAGGCCCTCTTTCCTGGCCATGGCCTCGATCTCACTGCCGGGCATGGTCTTGCCGTATTTCTTGTAGATTTCCTCGAGCCGCTCCTTGCGCTCGTCGTAGTAGCGCGGCTCATAGTGGAACACGCGGTGCTCGGGGATGTGCCAGAATTTGAATCCGAAAGCCATGGTCGAAAACGTTTAAAAACGGGTATACACGTTTAGGTTGTTGTGACAAAGGTAATCATTTTTTATCTTTGCGGAAACAAAGGCATTATTCCAGATGGATTTCAGAGTAGGAAACGGATACGACGTACATCAGCTGGCCGAAGGACTGCCGCTGGTGCTGGGCGGGGTAGCGATCCCCCACACGAAAGGCTGCGTGGCCCATTCCGACGGCGACGTGCTCATCCACGCGCTCTGCGACGCCCTCCTGGGCGCCCTGGCCCTCGGCGATATCGGCCACCACTTCCCCGACACCTCCGACGAATACGCCGGCATCGACAGCAAGATCCTGCTCTCCCGCGTCGTGGCGATGATCCGCGACCGCGGTTGGGAAATTGTCAACGTGGACAACACCCTTCTCGCCCAGAAACCGAAGATCGCGCCCTACATCCTGCAGATGCGCCAGACCCTGGCCGAAGTGATGGGCATCACTCCCGACCGCGTCTCCGTCAAGGCCACAACCACCGAGCGCCTCGGCTTTACAGGACGCGAAGAAGGCATCGCAGCCTACGCCACGTGCCTTCTTCGCGAAAACCGATAAACGGTATTATTTCTTCTTGCTGACTGTCTGCCCGATGAGGAAGCAGATGGCGGCGATGACCATGCCGTTGATGGCGGGGAAGCCCCACTTCACGAGGTTGGCCACCACGGCGCCCAGGACGACGCCCGCGACAGCCCACCAGTCGACCGTCTTTTCAGCAACGGTTCCGTCGGCGTAGGCCTTGCGGTTCATGAAGTAGTGGAGGATCAGGATGATGCCCACCGGCGGGAGCGTGCAGTTGAGCACGTTGAGCCAGCCGCAGAAGTTCCAGTAGAGCCAGACGGCGGCAACCGTACCCAGGATGCCGGAAAAGATGACCATCTTCTTCTTCGTCAGACCGGCGATGTTGCTCAGACCCAGACCGGCCGAATAGAGGGCGTTGTCGTTGGTGGTCCAGATGTTGAGGCCGAGCACCAGGACGGCCAGGTAGAACAGGTTCAGGTTGAGCATCACTTCGAAGATATCGTTGCCTCCGACATAGATGCTGGAAACTGCGCCGAAGAGGAACATCAGCGAGTTGCCGATGAAGAAGGCGACGACGGTCGTCCAAAGGCCCACGCGACCGCTCTTGGCGAATCGCGTGAAGTTGGGTGTCGCCGTACCGCCGGAGACGAAACTTCCGACCACCAGACCTGCGCCCGCGATGATGCCCAGGTCTTTGGTTCCTTGTGCGAACTGTTCGATCAGACCCATGTCGCCGCGGCGGACAGCCATGATCATGGCAACCGTACCAAGGATGGCTACAGCCGGAACGGCAATGTAGCTGATGATGGTCAAGCTCTTGATGCCGTAGTAGGCGCTGGCGGTCATCAGTACGCCGGCGATGGCTACGAGCACATAGCCTTGCCAGGGCATATGGTCGGGCGTCACGTCGAGGCCCATCAGTTCCTTGGCCACAGGAATGGCGAACATGGCCAGACCGACGCCGAACCAGCCGATCTGCGTGAAGCTGATCATCGCGCTGGGGAGCCAGCTGCCCTTGGTGCCGAAGCTGCGGCGGGCCAGCATGTCGAGCGAGAGACCGCTCTCCGCGCCGATGAAGCCCAGGGCGCCGGTGTAGGCGGCCAGGATCAGACCACCCAGGAGGAGAGCCCACACGAATCCCCACCAGTCGAGGCCGGCGGCCAGTTGCTGGCCGACCCACATGCTGGCGGAGAAGAAGGTGAAGCCCAGCATCACCATGAACATACTCAGGTTCGATTTCCGTCCGGCACGGTCCACCGCGCGGTCGGTGTAGTCAACGTCAGTCTTTTTCATATTCTTGCTTCAGTTTATTGATCGATGCGATGCGGCGGCCGGCCAGTTCCTTCAGGTCGATGTTGCGCTGGAGGAGTGACTGCTCGTCGGCCCAGAGCGGTCCCAGGTCCTTGATGCCCCGCAGATGCGTAATGTCCAGCCAGTCTTCGAATTCCACCGGACCGGCGTAGCCGAGTTTTTCTTCCAGCAGCGCGCGGACGTCGATGCGGGATGCCCGCTCCCGGATCCCTTCCCAGTATTCCAGCACTTCGTCGAAATGGACGGGGAGCTGGTAGCGGCGGGCGCCGCCGTCGTAGATGATGCATTTTTCCAGCAGCGCTTCGGGGTTGTGCTGCACGATGTAGCGGCGGAATTCCGGTGTCACGACGCCGTCCTTCCAGCCGAAGTCGATGTCCGGATGGTTGATGCCGCTCACGCCTTTGTCCTGATAGACGGTGAAGGCACCCTCGAAGAAGAAACAGTCGATCCCTTCGAAGCCGGCGAAAATGGCGCTGAGTCTCGTGGAAAGGTCTTCCATGAGCCGGAAGGCCTGCGTACCGCCGATTGTGAAGAAGATGATGCGGCGGATACTACCTCCTTCCAGCAGGAACTTGCGCATCAGGTGTTCAAAGCAGTACCGGAACGTGTCGCCGGTCGCCAGGATGTCGCCGACCGCCAGCACGCGGTTGCGCGTGGTGTAGATCTTGTCGTATTTGATCTTCAGGCCCTGGATGACGTGGTTCTCGGCAACCCTTTCGCACGAGACGAAATGCATGTTGCGCACACGCATCCCGCAGCGGAACGCTGCCTCTTCGAGCGGATAGTTGAGCCCGCCGCGCAAGATGGTGAGGATATCGATCTCTTCGCCCAGCCCGTTGGAGCGGAGGTAGTGGAAAGCATCGACCATTTCATCGAGCAGGGCCGTATAGCAAGGAAATCCGACGATTTCCGGAAAGGCTTCCATGGCGCGGCTGCCGGGACCGCTCAGCAGATAGTATCTGTTGTGCAGCTGCGGCACGTGCAGTCGATACAGACTCGTATCGCCGGGCAGGCCTGCAGGAAGCAGGCTCGAGCCATCTAAAGGTGTAGTCATTGAAATCCCGATTAGATTAAACCGGGATACAAAGTTAGCCCAAAAATAGGCAACTGCCAAGAGAAACGCTCAAAAAAAGGTCAAAACACCTTCTTGAAATTTGGCGGGAACTCCCATTTGCTACAGAAGCATCGTAAAGCACAACGTCCGTCCCAGCCGCGACGATTTTGGCTCGGCGGGGACGTCTTTGTGCTTTTCGGCGCAGTTGGGGGCAATAGGGCGTTCCAGCCAATTGTCGGGTAGTGGGGTTAGGGGCGATGAGCGCCTCGCTGAAGTCGGCGGGAGCTCCGCTCTTTGTCAGATCAAATCTTTGGCCTCTTCATAGACCAGGCCGCAGAGGCGGATAATCTGCTTTTTGGAACTGTTGAAGCGGGCCCAGAGTGTGCGGGCCAGGTGGATGCGTTGCCGGGTGTCCAGTTTTTTGATTTCGGTTGTTCCGAACAATTCCTTGCAGACTTCTTTTTTATGCTGGCGCATCTCCTGCATCGGGATGCTCAGGTGCGAAATCGTTCCACCGCGGGAGTCGACATCTTCTTCTCGGGAGATGCATAAAAAGAAATGGAAGCTCTTGCAAGTCTTGTATATTTTCTCAACGATTTCATAAGCAACGTAGGTACCGGGGAAAACAAGCGGGCCTATCATCCGGACTGATGATTCCGGCCGGACGTGTGATTTCAGAAGTTTCTTCAGCTGTCGTACACCTATTTCTGTTTTTTGCGGCTTTCCGTCTGGATTCCCGATCAACCAAGCCGGCGAACACCAGTTTCCGGCCCGTCTGAAATACAATGGACCGCTGGACCAGGGATAGTCGATGGCATTGTACGGAATCCCGCCGACGGGTGCATTTTTAATGGTGTAGCAGATGACCACTTTCAGGTAGAAATCAGTATCGATCACTTGAAAGTTAATAGGGACTCCGTCCATTTTGTTGTTGTCGCCGTGCCTGAAGGCAATGTGGCAGGATGTCCGTCGCACATAATCGTGCATGAACCGGTTACATTCGTCAAATTCCCCATAGAGAACGAAATGGATATGGGTGTCCATCAGGGAGAAAGCCAGGATGATTACCTTATACCCCGGCAGCGTCACATAGATCCGGTTCATACCGTCGATGAAATCCTGCGTGTCGTAGAACATCACATCTACGGCATTGCCATCCGTGCTGAAATGCCAACAATTCTTTATTTGGATTCTCTGGTTTTTGGCGAAAGGGACGTCCAGCCCCAGATCGGATACAATCTGCCTGAGCAGTTCCTGGGAAATCTCCATCTTCAAATCTGCCGCCGCTAGTGGCTGCTCAGATACAAAGATAATACATAACACGGGCGAAGTCAAGACCTGAGGATACTTTCCATGCAAAACCGCTCAACCTGATTTTTGGCTGGTACGGTAAAACCATACAGAGACCTCATAGCGCCAGATCCCGTCCCAACCGAGCCAAAAACGGCGCGGAAGGAACGAGATATCGTGAGAGAAGGCTGTCAGTCAAAGGAGGCTGTTCCAAACGATTATCGGGTTCAGTTTCCCGTGGCTTGTCGGGAATTATTTGCCCGGAAAGAAGGAATTACTCCTCGATGGCTTTCCTGTACGGCCCTACCATGCCTTCCGTGAATTTGCTGCCGGCTTTGGCCTTGAGTTTCTTGTTACGCATGAGCCAACCTACCAGATACATCTTCCAGGAGGTCTTCCACTGTTTCTGCGGGAAATCGTACTGGCCGTGCGATTGGAAGAAACGGTGATCGGCCCGCATCAGGCCCCGCATCATATAGATGAGGTCCCGGAAGATCTTCATGCCGCCCACTCCGAGGAAGTTCTGCGGCGGGGTGTACCGGGTCTCCATGGCATAGGCGAGCGTGGCGCTGAGCTGGTTGATGGCTGCCTCCAGGTCTCCTTCATCGGTGGCGACTCCCGCCAGAAAATTGCCGCCCACCTGGGCGCGTGCTTCCAGGAGCAGCCGGAGATTCTCTTCTTTTGAATAGGCGCCTTCCACCAGATAGCCGAAGGGTGTCCCCATCGTCACGGTACGGTGTCCGTTGCAGAACTGGCGGTCGTCGTACAGTTTGAAGCGGGAACCCATCGAGTGGTCCTGGATGCGGAATGCGTAGATGATGGCGTCGTGCTTATGGATCGTATTGCGGAGGAAATCGTCGAAGCCGTCCTTGTAGACGCACTTTCCCGTGGCGGCGCAGCTGAAGCAGCTCAGGCAGCCGCCTTGAAAAGGGAATTCGCGGATATTGATGACATCGCACGGATAGGGGAATACGGCCACGAACCGGTCCACCATTTCTTTCAGCCGTGCATCACCCGGTTCCAGGTCGGCGACAACGACCGCCTTCCTGTCGTTCGACCGCTCCGGCGATCCACCGTTGCCCATCTGCCAGCGGACGAAGTTCATCCAGTCCCTGGCCTGCTTCCGGCCGGAGTCTTTGAGGATATCGTCCATATCTGCGGAAAGGCCGTCCAGGAAACACAATCCCATGTCGGCGCAGTTGTCCCGGACGAAGCGATGCGCCGTAATGTCATAGAAATGCTTGGATGTGGTGACCTGGGTCGCTGTCTTTCCGGAAAAGTCCTCATCGGAAGCTTTCATCAGCTCGATGAACCGGTGTAGTTGATAAGGGACCAGGAAAGTATAGACGGGGTAGCAGAAGAGCAGCACGTCCGCTTTCCGGATGGCATCCAGGGCTGGGGAGAAGTCTTTTTCCAGCGCTTTGATACGCTGCCCGGGATAGATATAGTCAAAATGCAGTTCCGGGAACTGCTTTTCCAGATAGAGGCAGGTGTGCAAAGTGATGGAGTCCTTCCCTTTCGGACTGCCGACGATGACCAGGATGTTCATTGCTTCGTATCTCTCTGTGTTACAGTCAGGGTTTTCTTTCCGAAACCGGTTTATTTCCCGGCCTTGTCCAGTACCAGGGTCTTGTCGCCGCCGACAGGCTCGATGTAGGGCTTGGAAGAGCGGGACAGGGCCCGGTCGATACGGACCTGCAGCAGAGAGTCACGCTGGCGGGCGTCGGCGATTTTCTGATCGAGGTCGCGGACGATGGGGGAGTAGCCTTCGTCGAAAAAGCCGGCGTTGGCCTTGAGGGTCAGGACACGGCGGACTTTCGCATCGAGTTCTTCCACCGGCCAGATGCCGCAGGCGACGGAGTCGGCGATGGCGTCGATCGTCAGCTTGATGTCGTCGGGCATCAGGATCATGTCGGAGCCGGCGCGATAGACGGCGGTGTTGACCTCCAGTGGCGTACGGCCGGCGGCCACGCCCTGCATCCCGACGGCGTCGGTGATCACCAGACCCCGGAAACCCTGTTCTTCCCGCAGCAGTTCTTTCATACAGGGAGCCGAAATCGACATGGGAATACCGGTGGAGTCGATGGCGGGAATACTCATGTGGGCTACCATGATCATCGCAACGCCTTCGTCGATAAGCCGCTGAAAAGGAGCGAGTTCTACACTGTCGAGCCGGGCGCGGTCGTAGAGGACGACCGGCATTTCGTAGTGGGAATCCACCGTGGTGGCGCCGTGGCCGGGATAGTGTTTACCGCATGCGTAGATGCCTTCGTCCTGCATACCCTTCATATAAGCGGTGGCATAGTCACCAACCATCTCGGGATCGCTGCCGAAGGACCGCTGGCCGTCGGACTTGTCGTACGGGTCGGGGCAGGCGTCGGCTACCGGCGCATAGTTGACGTATATGTTGAGGTCGCGGAGTTCGCGGCCGACATTGCGGCCCATCTTGTAGATGAGTTTCCGCCCACTGCGTCCTTCGAGCCGGCCCAGGATCCGCTGGCGTGGGTAGGGGAGATACTCGGCGAAGCGCATGGCCGCGCCCCACTCGGCGTCGGTAGCCACCAGCAGCGGCAGTTTCGACAGGGCTTGCAACTCGTTCATGCGTTCGATGAACGGACGGACGGGACCGCGCATGATGATGACGCCGCCCAGACCCTCATCCCGGATGAGTGAATCCTGCAGGGAACGGGTCGAATCGCTGGGCTCCCGACTGATAGTCAGGACAATGAGCTGGGCGACCTTCTCGCGGATGGAAAGCTGCTGCATCAGCGCTTCGACCTGCGCCTGGTGCCGCAGATCCGCGGAATTGTCCCGGCAGCCGGCAGTGAGCAGCGCCACAAGCAAGCCGGCGATGAAAAGGGACCGCTTCATCAGGCCAGGAGCGCCTTGACGGCGGTGGAGATGGCGCGGCCGTCGGCCACGCCGGCCAGGCGTTTGGAGGCGACGCCCATCACCTTGCCCATATCGCGGATGGAGGTGGCGCCTACTTCGGCGATGATCTCGCGGACCTTTGTTTCCAGTTCTTCCTGCGAAAGCTGTTTGGGCAGATAGCGCTCCATCACGGCTGCTTCGGCCAGCTCGTTGTCGGCCAGCTCCTGACGGCCGTTGTCGACGTAGACCTGCGCGGTCTCCTTGCGCTGCTTGATGAGCTTCTGGATCATCTTCAGCACATCGGCGTCGGTGACGTCCTTCGAACCGCCCTCGGCGGTCTTGAAAAGGAGGATTTCGTTCTTGACAGCGCGCACGGCGGCCATCGCTACGGCATCGTGGGCCTTCATCGCGGCCTTGATGTCTTCCTGGATCTGTTGTTCAAGTGTCATAGTAGCACAAAAGTAGCAATAATCCGCCAAAACTGTTCGGCCTGTCGGAAAAACCGTTTCTTCTTGCTATCTTTGTAAGACTGATCCCCGGCTACGCCGGGAAAGAAGAGAATCATCATCCTATTTACGATTGTCATATGAAAAAACTGATGCTTATTGCAGCGCTCGCCCTGTTCGTCTGGAGCCCGGCCGATGCGCAGAACCCGCTCTTGCAGAAACGCTACAAGACGCCCTACGAGATTCCTCCGTTTGAAATCCTGACCATCGACAACTTCCGCGAAGGCATGCTCAAGGGCATGGAAGAGCACAAGAAGGAGATTCAGGCCATCGTCGACAATCCCGAGGAACCCAGCTTCGAAAACGTGATCGTGGCACTCGAGAAGAGCGGCAAACTGATGTCCAAGACCAGTTCGGTCTGGGGCTCGCTCAACAGCGCCAGCTCCACGCCGGAACTCCAGGCCTTCGCCCGTGAGATGAACCCGTTGACTTCCGCCCACAGCAATGAGATGCGGATGAACCGGAAACTGTTCGAAAAGGTCAAGTATGTCTATGACCACCAGGACAAATACAATCTCAACAAGGAGCAGAAACGCCTGCTGCAGAAGACCTACGACGGCTATGTGAATGGCGGCGCCCTGCTCGATGCCGACACCCAGGCCAAGATCGCCAAGATCAACATGGAGCTCTCGACCCTCCAGCTGCAGTTCAGCCAGAACCTGATGCACGACACCAACAACACCTACGTGATCGTCAACACCGTGAAGGAGCTCGAAGGCCTTTCCCAGGACAATATAGACCGCGCGGCTGCACTTGCCGAGCGCATCGGCCAGAAGGGCAAATATGCTTTCAACATGCAGCGCCCCAGCTGCAATCCCGTGCTGCAGTACTGCAAGAACCGTAACCTCCGCAAGCAGGTTTATGAGATGTACAACAACCGCTGCAACCACGGCGACCAGTACGACAACAAGGCCATAGCCGCCCGCATCATCGCGCTGCGCCTGGAACGCGCCAAACTGATGGGTTACAGCGACTATGCAGCCATGTCGCTGAAGGACCGCATGGCTGAGAACGCCGCCAACGTGTACGACCTGCTCGACCAGATCTGGGCGCCGGCCGTCAAGAAGGCGAACGAAGAGATCGCCGACATCAAGGCCATGATGAAGAAAGACCGCATCAAGGGCGAACCGCAGCCCTGGGACTATATGTACTACCTCGACAAAGCCAAGAAAGCCAAGTTCGACATCGACGAGGCGGTCGTGTCTGAGTATCTGGAAATCAACCAGGTCCAGCAGGGTATCTTCTATGTGGCGAACAAACTCTACGGCCTGTCGTTCAACGAGCGCACCGAAGATTATCCCCAGTACGAGCCTACCGCAAAATCCTGGGACGTGATCGACCGCGACGGCAATGTGATCGCCATCTTCTACAGCGACTACTTCCCGCGTGACGGCAAGGGCGCCGGCGCCTGGTGCGGTGGCTTCCGTGGCCAGACCTATGATGGCGCTCAGCGCGTGCAGCCTATTGTGACCAACGTCTGCAACATGACCCTCCCGTCCGGTGACAAGCCTGCGCTCCAGACCCTCGACAACGTAGAGACCATGTTCCACGAGTTCGGCCACGCTCTTCACTCCTTCTTCCGCAACGTCCACTACAGCGGTGTATCGGGCACCGAGCGCGACTTCGTGGAGCTTCCTTCCCAGATCAACGAGCACTGGGCCTTCGAACCCGAGGTGCTGAAGGTCTATGCAAAGCACTACAAGACGGGTGAAGTGATTCCGCAGGAGCTCATCGACAAGATCGAAGCCAGCGGCAAGTACGGCCAGGGCTTCGCCACGGTCGAATACCTTGCCGCCTCTTATGTAGATATGGACCTCCACGTCCTGACCGAGGTCCCCGCGGACCTGGATGTGATGAAGTTCCAGGCTGAGAAGCTCGCTGCCCGCGGCATTCCCAAGCAGATCCTGCCGCGCTACAGCGTGACGAACTTCAGCCACTCCATCGGCGGTGGCTACAGCGCCGGATACTACAGCTACATCTGGGCAGAAGTGCTGGATTGCGATGCCTTCCAGGCCTTCAAGGAGACGGGCAACATCTTCAACCAGGGCGTTGCCGAGCGCTTCCGCAAGTTCATCCTGACCCCCGGCGGTATCGACAAGGGCACGGTGATGTACCAGAACTTCCGCGGCCGTCAGCCCAAGGTGGACGGTCTGCTGGAGAACAGGGGTCTGAAATAGGCTTCTGTGTGCCACGAAAAAAAAGCCGCACCGAAAACCGGTGCGGCTTTTTTAGGACGGCATCATCCGTTAGTTCTTCGTCTTCCGGTGGAAGGCGTAGATAGCGGTCTGGTGCGAGGAGAAGATGCCCGGAATGTCGATGTTGAAGTCCGGCTGGCGGAGCGTCAGCGTGTTGGGCGTCAGCTCAGTAATCTCATAGACACCGACCAGGACCATGGCCTTGCCGTCGTCGCCGACTGAAAGGTCATCGTTGAAGCGGATCGTCTTCTTGTCAGCATTGTAGGAGATGGTGCAGATCTCTACATCCCATCCCATCCGGGCCGTAGCGAGCATAGTCTCGTCTATGTCCAGGTAGGCGGGCGTGCTGGTGAAGTCGATGACGGATGTATTCTGGCTTCCATTGCCGATAACGGAAGCTGAAGCTTCAATGGTGAGTTTGTCAAGCACCCAGGTTCCGTAGATGGTACCTGCCTGTTCTTCTTCATTTTGGTTGTTCAGGATATCACAGGAACAAACCAGGGCAGAAAGCCCCGCGAGGAGCATCAGTGAACAAATAAATCTTTTCATAATCCTGTTTTTTAGTTGTTCTGCAACGGCAAAGATAGCAAAAATTGTGCTATTTTTGAGAAAAACAATGATCCGCTATGAATTATTCCTTATTTAACAAAGACATCGAGTACAGCTATACGTGGGGCTATCCCTTGAAGGTTCTCGGACAAGGAAAGGTCTGTGAAGGAGACCTGGACGTGAAATACGATCAGGGCAAGGGGCGCGGCTGGACGGATGAGTACGAAGGCGTGGAATTCACCAAAGGCATTACCGAGGTGGGCCCCGGCTTCTTGGAAGGGTTCCCGAACCTGAAGTACATCGTGATTCCCTATACCCTTCAGTCCATTGCAGTTACATCAAAACTGAAGGCCTTGCTGAAGAAAAAGAACGTTCTCATCAGAGGCTGGTACGACAGCTATGGGGAGCGCTTCGCAAAGGAGAATGGCCTTGCGTTCCGTCACGCGGATATTTTCGTAGGGTGGACGAGGGACGAAGAACACGATGCCAGCACCCGTCTTGAAATCCGCTTCAATCAGGAAGGGAAGCCTTATCGTTGGTACGATGACGTCTGTTCCGGCTGGGCCGCCAGCAATTCGGGCGGCGGCACCTATGAACGGGAACTGGATGAAGATTTCTTCGTAGGAGAAACCCTGGAAAGCTTTGCAGAATGGTTCTCACGCTTCCGCACCGCCATCTTGAAGAACGAAGACCTCAGGTACTACTTCGAAACCGCCAACAAACGCTACGAACAGCAGAACCCAGAAAACAAATAAGGCACCTACTTTTGTAGATGCCTCTTTTTCTGGTAGCGGGACCCAGGATTGAACTGGGGACCTCATGATTATGAATCATGCGCTCTAACCAGCTGAGCTATCCCGCCTTAGTTACTGGGGCTCCGCCCCAAACCCTGCCGCTTCGACCTGCTATCGCGCAGGCTCTCCCTCACGGTCTCCGCTAGCGGCTGATGCCGCTTGGTTCATCGGTAGTTGGCCGATTTGCTAGTTGCGGCGGATGCCGCTGGTTAGCGCTGGTTGTTGAGGTAGACGGATTCGAACCGCCACTAAGAGGACCAGAATCTCTTGTGCTGCCATTACACCATACCTCAATAAGTTACTGGGGCCAAGGCCCCAGACCCCTCGCTCCGACCTTGCTATCCCGCAGGGCTAACCCTGCCCGGTCTCCGCTAGCGGCTGATGCCGCTTGGTTCTCCGGTGGTTGAACTGTTTGCGGCTGATGCCGCTTGGTTCATCGGTGGTGGGCCGGTCGGGTGTTTCGCGGTTTGGGACTGCAAAGGTAGGAAAAGTATTCGGGATTGCAACAATTTTTTAATTTTTTTGAAGGGCCTTTTGGTAGAGGTCTTCGATGACCAGGCCGGCGAGGGTCATGCCGAAGAGGGCGGTGATGTGGGCGGTGGTGCCGTTAATCTGGGCTTTGCGGCCGTCCCATTCGCTGTTGGAGGCGTCGGCGGCGAGGGCCTGGCCGCGGTTGGGGAGGACTTCTTCGTCGTAGACGCAGCGGAACTTGTGCCCCGGATAGGTGTGGTTCTGCTTGAATTTCTTGCGGATAGCGGCACCGAGCGGGCAGCCGCGCACGTTCCAGAACTCGGCAACCCGGACGCCTTGTGGGTTGACTTTGAGCGCAGCACCCATCGAGGAGAAGAACACGGCCGGGGTGCGGGTGCCCCGCAGGATCAGGTCGGATTTTTCTTTGAGGGAGTCGATGGCGTCGAGGATGTAGTCGTAGCGTTCCAATTCGAACGAAGCAGCCGTTTCCGCGGAGTAGGCGCGCTGGATGGCCGTGATTTCGGCGTTCGGGTTGATTTCCAGCAGCCGCGCTTTCAGCGCTTCGACCTTGATCTGTCCCACGGTACGGGTTGTGGCCATCAGCTGACGGTTGATGTTACTTGTGCTTACGCAGTCGGAGTCGACGAGAGTCAGATGCGTGATGCCGCTACGGACAAGCCCTTCGGCGCACCAGCTGCCCACGCCACCCACACCGAAGATGATGACGCGGACCTGGCCGAGGCGTTCCATGACATCCGGACCCAGGAGCAGTCCCGTGCGGCTGTAAATCGGATCTTCTGCAGGAGAATACATCTTTTTGGAGAATCTTTGACAAAGATAGCGAATCTGGAGAATTATTTTTGTAACTTGCGATGAAATCCATAAAACGCAGCGCTATGAAATGGCTCCACAAACTGCTGAAAGGCCTCTCGCTGACCGCAGCCCTGTTCGTGTTCCAGGCCTGTTACGGCACGCCGCCGGGCTATCCGGAAGCCTGGGAAGAGCCGGTCGAGGAAGCAAGCCTGACCGAGGCCGAAGAAATCCAGACTCCCGTTCTTGAAGCGGAAGAACCGGAAGTGACAGAATTAAATGTCACTCTCTGACGCAACATTTCGCTCCGGAGTGTATTTTATGTTTGTACGCTAAAACACACATCACATGAAATGGCTCCACAATCTGCTGAAGGGCCTCTCGTTGACGACGGCCCTTTTTGTTTTCCAGGCCTGCTACGGCACGCCGGAATGGCTTCACGACAATGCGCTTCCATTCAAAGTGGTAGATGCCCGCACGGGCGATCCGCTGGAAGGCGTCGGCATCAGTTCCCGTGTCCAGGCTGCTGAGAATCTCGACTGGATTCCCTGTGGCGTAACCAATGCCGAAGGCGAGGCATTCGTCCGGTTCGGCATTATGGAGGGGGCCAACCCCCAATTCCGCATCGAAGCCGCCGGAACGGATTATCTCGTGAAAGATACGGTCCTGACTGACCTGAGTCATCATCTTGTCGAGATCAAACTCTCCAAAGCCGAATAGATGCTCCGCGATACCCTGTTCCGCCTTTTCCGGGCCAACGAAGTGAAGGTCCACGAACTGAACTATCTGTTTTGGGAGTGTACCACGCGTTGCAACCTGCACTGCCGCCACTGCGGCAGTGACTGTATGGCGGCGAGCCAGGACGTGGATATGCCCCTCGAAGACTTCCTGCGGGCGTTCGATACCATCCCGGTGAAAGAACGCCCGCCCGAGTTCACGGTTGTCCTTACGGGCGGCGAGCCGCTGCTGCGGCCCGACATTGCGGAGGTGGGACGTGCCATTCGGCAGCGGGGCGTAGGATGGAGCATGGTATCGAACGGCTGGTTCTACGACCAAGCCATGCACGGCAAACTGATGGGTGCAGGCATGGGCGCCCTGACCATCAGCCTCGACGGGATAGGAGAGGATCACGACTGGATGCGTGGCCGCGCGGGTGCTTATGAGCGCACGCTGAGGGCTATCGCTATTGCAGCGAAGGAACCCCGGCTCAACTTCGACGTGGTGAGTTGCATCAATAAGCGCAGCATCGGCCAGCTTGACGCGCTGCACGACAAGCTGCAGTCGCTCGGCGTCAAGCAGTGGCGCATCTTCACCATCATTCCCATCGGCCGGGCCAAGAACGATCCCGAGATGCATCTTTCCGATGCGGAGTTCGTACAGTTGATGGATTTCATCCAGGCGCGTCGCGAGGCGGCCCGTGCCGTGAAGGAAGGGCCGCGCCCGATGAACGTGACTTTCAGTTGTGAAGGCTATCTGGGCCGCTATGAGCGGAAAGTCCGCCAGAATCCCTTCTTCTGCCGGGCTGGCGTAACCATCGCCTCGGTACTGATCGACGGGCGAATCTGCGGCTGCCCGAACATCGACCGGGACGTTTTTTCACAAGGCAACATCTATCGGGACAACCTGTGGGACGTGTGGCAAAACCGCTTCGAGCCGTTCCGTCACCGGGAATGGACCCGCAAAGGCCGCTGCGCTGGCTGCCCGGTCTGGCGGGATTGCCAGGGAAACGGAATGCACAACTGGCACGGCGACTGCAGCGAAGTTATCAATTGTCACTACGCAAAGACATTGTAAAGTTTTTTTTGTAAATTTGAAGGTTGTTATCCTTCAAGCCATGAAAAAACACCTTCTTGCCTTTGTCGCTGCCCTCACGATGCTCACTTCGTGCGGTATCCTGTCCAGCACCGGTTTCGACGCCGCGTCGCTGGCCACCGCCGCCGGTACCGCCATGACGGCCCTGACCATTTCCGACGAACAGATCGCGCAGTTGAGCGCCCAGTCGGTCGCCTACATGGATTCCGTGAACAAGGTCGACCGTGGTGCGTATGACCAGCGCCTCCGCAAACTGATGGGCAACGTGAAAAGCATCGACGGGATCCCCATCAACCTGAAAGTCTACAAGACCAACGAGGTTAATGCTTTTGCCAGCGGCGACGGATCCATCCGGGTATATTCCGGCCTGATGGACGTGATGAACGACGCCGAGCTGATGGCTGTCATCGGCCACGAGATCGGCCACGTCCGCCACAAGGACACGAAAAACGCGATGAAGAAGACTTACATGGCTTATGCGGCCCGTCTGGCCCTCGGCTCGACCGGCAGCGTGCTAGGCCAGCTTTCCACCAGCGTGCTCGGCGACATCGCCCAGTCCTATCTCAACGCCCAGTATTCCCAGAAGCAGGAATTCGCAGCCGACGAGAATGGCTTCCAGTTCGCCATCGACCAGGGCTACAGCCCCTACAGCATGTACAACTCCCTGGTCAAACTGATGAAACTCAACGGTGAGAACGGCAACCGCCCGACCGGCACCCAGACCGCCTTCTCCTCCCATCCCGCCACCGAAGAGCGCGCTGCCCGCATGAAAGCTGCCGCCGACGCCTACGGGAAGTAGGGCGAGAGAGCCTTATCTGCAAATTTCTGCAAATTGACAATAAATAGCGGGGTCTGATTTAATCAGGCCCCGCTTGTCTTAGGTGGTGGCGAGGGTGAAGGGTTCCAGGCGGCTGGCGACTATTTCGACGACGTTGCGTTCGTTGCCATCCTGGCCTGTGAAACGGGTGTTGCGGAGGCGGCCGACCAGGGAGACGAAGGTGCCTTTGCGGATATTCTTGAAATCCATGATGTTGCGTCCGGCCCAGGCCGTTACGTTGTGCCAGGTCGTTTCCTCGCGGAGTTCTCCGTTCTTGCCCCGGAAGGCTTCGTTGGTCGCAACCGAGAACCGCGCCACGCTCGCATCGCCCACACTGGTTACTCTCGGGTCGTGTCCCACACGGCCCCGGAGTTCGACTCTGTTTAAAAATTCGGTTTCAATCATAGTGCTTTTGTGTTTGACTGTTTGTGGTGCAAAGGAAGCACTCCGACGCGGCGCTAACCATAGGCTAAACGAGTAGAAACGTTTATACACGGATAAATACGGGTAACGAAAGGTGCGGAAACGGGTAGCGGAAGTGCGGAAACGGGTAGGGCAGCGGCGGCCAAAGTTGGATTTCGCGCTGTTTTTTCGAGAATCCATAAATCTTCCTTCCGAGTTTTTATTTGCACCCCGGCCGGCCTTATCTTTGTCGGAAAACGAAGACGGATGGAAAGACGATGTTTGCGCTGTGGGAAACCGCTCAAGGGGCGGTCGGACAAGAAATTCTGCAATGACGACTGCCGGACCGACTATCATAACGACCGGCGCCGTGCCCGCGAGAAAGAACTGCGGGCTGTCAACCGTATCCTTTCCAACAACTGGAAGATCCTGTCAGCCCAACTGCGGGAAGGCCGCAGGGACGTTCCGGCCGGGGATCTGTCGGCTCGCAACTTCAATTTTGACATTTACACGGCTTCACGCCTGCTGTTCCCGGGACGGCGCATCTACTGGTGTTACAACTGCTCCTATCGCATCTCCCGTACAGGGATCGTCCATATCCGCGAGAGTGCCTGCCAAAATAATGCGTATCTTTGAACCATGAAAGAGAACCGTCCCAATCCGCTGCTGGCGGAATCCCCGCTTCCTTTCGGAGCACCGGTCTTCGACCGGATCGAAGAAGCAGACTACCTCCCCGCCTTCAAAGAGGCCATCGACCGGGCCAAAGCCGACATCGACGCCATCGTCAGCAATCCCGAAACGCCCACTTTCGCCAATACCATCGAGGCGCTGGAAGACGCCGGCGCCGACCTCGACCGAACAAGCAATCTCTTTTTCAACCTGACCGAAGCCTGCACTTCCGACACGATGGACAGCATCGCCGAGGAAGTCTCGCCGCTGCTCACCCAGCACAGCATGTCAATCCTTTTCAACGAGGCGCTGTTCGCCCGTGTGAAGGCGGTCTGGGAGCAACGCGCGAGCCTGAAGCTTGATACCGAACAGGCCAAGTTGCTGCAAGAGACCTGGAAATCCTTCGCCCGCCATGGCGCCAACCTGCCGCCGGAAGGGAAGAAGCGCTTCGCTGAAATCTCGGAAGAACTGTCCCTGTCCACGCTGAAGTTCGGACAGAACGTGCTGGCCGCCACCAATGCCTTTACGTTGCACCTGACCGATGAATCCGAGCTGGACGGCCTGCCCGGCTTCGTCCGCGACTTGGCGGCTTCGGAAGCTGCCACCCTCAAGGAGGAAGGCTGGACCTTCACCCTCCATCAACCCAGCTACGGTCCGTTCCTGAAATTCAGCGCCCGCCGCGACCTGCGCGAGAAGATGTGGCGTGCCTACAACAGCAAGTGCATCGGCGGAGAAAACGACAATACCGCCCTGATCCGCAAGATCGTAGCCTTGCGCACCGAGAAGGCGCAGCTGCTCGGCTACCCTACCTATGCAGCCTACGCACTGGAAGAGCGCATGGCGAAGACGCAGCAGACCGTGGAGGCCTTCCTCGAACGGCTGATGGAGCCCTCGCTGCCTGCGGCCCGCAACGATGTGGCTGAGATTGCGGACTATGCCCGGGAGAAAGGCTTTACAGGCGAGTTGATGCCTTGGGACTTCAGCTATTGGGCGGAGAAATACCAGAAGGAGCGCTACGACCTGGATGACGAGCTGCTCAAGCCCTATTTCCGGCTCGATGCCGTGCAGGAGGCCGTCTTCGACTTGGCGTGGCGCCTTTACGGTCTGCGGTTCAAGCAGCGGGACGACCTGCCGGTCTATCATCCCGACGTGCGGGTATTCGAGGTGACGGCGGAATCCGGGCGGATGATGGCGCTGCTGTATCTCGATTATTTCCCGCGCGAAAGCAAGCGTGGCGGCGCCTGGATGACTTCTTTCCGGGAACTGTCCTGCCGGGGCGGCGAGGAACAGCGGCCTTTCGTCTCGATCGTGACCAATTTCACCAAACCGACCGCTTCGACGCCGTCCCTTCTGACTTTCGGTGAAGTGACCACTCTGCTGCACGAGTTCGGCCACGGCCTGCACGGCATGCTGGCCGAGGGCCGTTACAAGTCGCTGACCGGCACGAATGTGGTCCGCGATTTCGTGGAATTGCCCTCCCAGCTGATGGAGAACTGGGCCCTCGAGCCGGAGTGGCTGCAGACTTTTGCCCGTCACTGGCAGACCGGCGAAGTGATTCCGCAGGAGTACATCGACCGGATCGTGGCGGCCCGCAACTTCCTGGCAGGCTACGCGCAGGTGCGTCAGCTGCAGTTCGGCCTCACCGACATGGCCTGGCATAGCGTGACAGGAGCGCCGGCGGAGGATCCCATCGCCTTTGAACAGGAGACGCTGCGCCCTACGGCCGTGCTGCCGCAGGTCCCGGGCATCGTCTTCTCGCCTTCGTTCAACCACATCTTCTCGGGTGGTTACGCGGCCGGCTATTATTCCTACAAATGGGCTGAAGTGCTGGAGGCTGATGCCTTTGCTTTCTTCAAGGAAAAAGGCATCTTCAGCCGCGAGGCGGCGGAGCGTTTCCGCCGCGAGCTGCTCTCGAAAGGCGGCAGCGTGGACGCGGATGTGCTCTACCGCAATTTCCGCGGCCGTGATCCCGAGCCGGACGCGCTGCTCAGGAAGCTGGGATTGATAAAAAATGCTTAAATTTGCCTCCTCAATGAAAAACGACTGAAACATGGCGCGCGATTTCTATATCTACAATACGCTGACACACCGCAAGGAACTCTTCAAACCCGTGCATCCCGGAATGGTGGGGATGTATGTCTGCGGTCCGACCGTCTATGGCGACGCCCATCTGGGCCACGCCCGTCCGGGCATCACCTACGACGTGCTCTTCCGCCTGTTCCGTAAGCTGGGCTACAAGGTCCGCTATGTCCGCAACATCACGGATGTGGGACACTTGGAGAACGATGCCGACACGGGAGAGGACAAGATCGCCAAGAAGGCGCGTCTCGAGCAGCTCGAGCCCATGGAAGTCGTGCAGACCTATACGCTGCGTTACCACGAGGCGATGCGGATGCTGGGCGTCCTTCCGCCCTCCATCGAGCCGCGTGCCTCCGGCCACATCATCGAACAGATCGCCCTGGTGAAGAAGATCCTCGATGCCGGCTACGCCTACGAGAGCAACGGCTCCATCTACTTCGACGTGGCCAAGTACGATGAAAAGCACCACTACGGCATCCTCTCCGGCCGCAACCTGGAAGATACCCGTGAAGGGACCCGCAATCTCGACGGCCAGGACGACAAGCGCTCGCCGCTCGACTTCGCCCTCTGGAAAAAGGCTTCCCCCGAGCATATCATGCACTGGCCCTCGCCCTGGAGCGAAGGCTTCCCGGGCTGGCACCTGGAATGCTCGGCCATGAGCGAGAAGTATCTCGGCGAGGTGTTCGATATCCATGGTGGCGGCATGGACCTGATGTTCCCGCATCACGAGTGCGAGCTGGCGCAGAACACGGCTTCCCGCGGCCAGGGCGGCGTCCACTACTGGATGCACAACAACATGATCACCATCAAGGGTCAGAAGATGGGCAAGTCCCTGGGCAACTTCATCACGCTCGAGGAACTGTTCACCGGGAAGAACGACGTGCTCGACCAGGCCTACAGCCCGATGACCGTCCGTTTCTTCATCCTCCAGGCCCACTACCGCAGCCCGCTGGATTTCAGCAATGAAGCGCTCCAGGCAGCCGAGAAGGGCCTCCGCCGGATGATGCAGGCCGCCAAGGACGTGAAAGCGCTTCCCACCGATGCGAAAGCCCCTGCCAACGAGGAAGTGGCCACCCTGACCGACCGCGTCTATGAGGCCCTTTGCGACGACCTCAATACGCCCATCGCCCTGTCCGTGCTTTTCGACGCCGTGCGCATCGTCAACAGCGTGAAGGACAAGTCGCTTGCGATCAATCCTGCCGACCGCGACACGCTCGCATCGCTGTTCTCCGATGTCCTGACCGACGTCCTGGGCCTGCAGGAAGAAACCGCCGACGCAGCTTCCGGGAAGCTGGTCGACGGTCTGATCGGCATGATCGTGGATGTCCGCGCGAAGGCCAAGGCTGCCAAAGACTGGGCCACCAGCGACCACATCCGCGACCAACTCAAGGCCCTCGGCGTCCAGATCAAGGACACCAAGGACGGCTGCGAGTGGACGGTCGAGTGATTACCAGTGGAATTCGATGACCTTCTTGATGTCCGGATGCAGGCTGTTGGCCACCGGACAGGTCTTCGCTGCGTTCTCGATGAGCTTTTTCTCCTTGTCGGAGTAGTGGCTGCCTTCGGGCAGCTGGATGTCCAGGTGCAGTTCCGCTACGCGCCGGGGATTGGCTGCCATCACCTTTTCGGTGGTGATGGTCGTTCCGTCGATGGAGAAGCCGTAGGTGCGGGCGGTCATGCCGATGATGGTCAGCATGCAGCAGCCCAGCGAGGTGGCGAAAAGGTCGGTGGGAGAAAAGAGGGAGCCGTCGCCGTTGTTGTCCTTGGGGGCCACGGTCTGGATCTTGCTGCCTGAGTCGAGGTGCTCTGCTTCGCACCGGAGCGAACCCAGGTAGGTGGTTTTCATTTTGGTCATATCGGGATAATGTCTTAAAGTTCCTTGCGCAGGCGTGCGATGGGGATGTTGAGCTGCTCGCGGTACTTGGCCACGGTACGCCGGGCCACCTTGTAGCCCTTCTCGCTCAGTACGGTCACCAGCTCCTCGTCGGTGAGCGGCTTGCGTTTGTCTTCCTCTTCGATGCTGGTGGTCAGGATGGTCTTGATCTCGCGGGTGGAGACCTCCTCGCCATCGTTCGTGACCAGGCCTTCGGAGAAGAAGTATTTCAGGGGATAGATGCCGAAATGGGTCTGGACGTACTTGCAGTTGACGACACGGGAGATGGTCGAGATGTCGAGGCCCGTCTTCTCGGCGATGTTGCGCAGCACCATCGGTTTGAGCTGGGTTTCGTCGCCGTCGATGAAGAAGTCGTGCTGGTACTCGATGATGGCGTTCATCGTGTTCTGGAGCGTGTTGTGCCGCTGCTTGATGGCTTCGATGAACCATTTGGCCGAGTCGAGCTTCTGCTTGACGAAGGTGGCGGCCTCTTTCTTCTCGCGCGTGGCGCTGTTGGCGGCCTCCATCAGCACGTCCGCATATTTCTTGTTGACTTTCAGCTCGGGGACGGAGAAACGCGGCATCGACATGACCGGTTCGCCCTCTTTGAGCTCGACCAGGAAATCGGGGACCACCTGCTGCACCTGCTCGGTGTAGGAGTCGTCGATCTGGCCGCCGGGACGGGGGTTGAGGCGCACGATTTCGGCGATGGCTTCCTTGAGCTCGTCTTCCGTGATGCCCAGGCGGCTGGTGATCTTGCTGTAGTGCTTCTTCGTGAATTCGACGAAATGGTCGCGCAGGATCCTGGCAGCGAGCTGGACGGTGGGCGTCTGCCTCTTGGCGTCGAGCTGGAGGAGCAGGCATTCCCTGAGGTCGCGGGCTCCCACACCCACGGGGTCGAATTCCTGGATCATGTGGAGCAGGTCTTCGACTTCCTCCACGTCGGTCTCGATGCCGAGGCGGAAGGAGATGTCGTCGGTGAGCGACTCCAGGTCGCGGCGCAGATAGCCGTCGTCGTCGATCATGCCGATGATGAATGAGGCGATCTGGCGGCGCCGGTCGTCGAGTTTGCAGTAACCCAGCTGGGCTTCGAGGTTCTGGTGGAAACTCTCCTGGACGGAGAAGGTATTGTATTGGGGCTTGAGGTCCTTGCCCTGGTTGTTTACGTAGAGTTTGTAGGAGGGGGTGGGATCGCTTCCGCTGTACTCGCTCAGGGAGACGTTCTTCTTCTCCTGGCTTTCGGGCGAATCGTCCGCGACCTCCTCAAGCACCGGGTTCTCTTCCAGCTCCTTCTGGATCCGCTGCTCCAGTTCGGGGGCGGGCAGCTCGATCAGCTTGATGGTCTGGATCTGAAGCGGTGAGAGCTTCTGTGTCTGTTTGAGTTGTTGGGTCTGCTTGAGCATCTCAGAAGCCGGGATAGTTGATTTGTTCCTTGACCACGAACACGTAGGGGTAGATGCCGCTGTTGGAAAGCTTGCTGGCGAAGCGCTGGGCATCGGCCCTTGTCCGGAAGTCGCCGACGGTGACTTTGAAGTAAGGACTTTCGTGCTTACGGTACACTTTTACGCCGGGATAGCGCTCCGAGAAGCCGGCCGCGATGGCCTCCGACTTGGCGCGGGCGGTGCGGTCGCTGTCGAAGAAGATGCGGACGCGGTAGCCCTGCATCTTGGCGCTGCTGTTCGCGGTGATGTGACGCGAGAGCGCGTTGCGGATCTCGATCGACTGGTTGACCGTGACCGAGCCGCTGCCCTTCTCATTGATCAGCGAGAAGACATCGACGCCCAGCAGGGTGCTGTCGACGGAAGATTGGGCGCGGGCGCCTGCCGTAAGGAGCAGGGCGGTCAGAAATATGAGGAGACGTGTCGTTTTCATCATGCTACTGATTTTCAGGGGTTGCGAGCAGTTTTTCGAGTGCGGACAGGGGCACGCGCTCTTTCTGGATGCGTTTCTTCAGTCCGCCCTTGCGGATGGTCAGATCCACGTCGGCGCAGAACTGCGAGAGGTCGAAACCTTCGAAATCGCCGGTCAGCAGGGCAAGCGGGCGGAGCAGCCGGACGTTGAGGGGGATATGCACGGTATCGACGCTGCGGGGCTCGATGGCGGCGGTCCCGTTCATCGCCACTTCGGCGAAGCGGCTCGTTTCATTGAGGCGATAGAGCGTGGCCTGAAGGGCTTCGAGGGTATAGCGTGCGGAAGAGGGGTTCTCCACGTCGAGGTCGAGGGTCATGTCGGCCGTCACGCCGTCGATGCCCAGGCTCAGCCCGCTCAACTGCTGGAGACGGTAGCCCTTGATCACCGGGTCGCGGGACTCGTTGTGGCAGGCAGCCAGCAGCAGGACTGCAGAGAATAGGACGAGGAGTCGTTTCATGCTTTTTCTTTTTCAGCAAATATCATACAAATATAATAAAACTTATCTTTGCGACGAAATTTGCGCTTCGAACGATGAACAAAGTCTTTATCGAAACCTACGGCTGTCAGATGAATGTGAACGACAGCGAAGTGGTCCTGTCCATCCTGCAGAAGGCCGGTTATGCTCGTTGCGACACGCTGGACCAGGCCGACCTGATCCTGGTCAACACCTGCTCCGTGCGGGACAATGCGGAGCAGCGCGTGCTGGGACGCCTCGACGTATTCCGTCAGGAAAAGAAGCGGCGTGGCGGCGTGGTGGTAGGCGTGCTGGGCTGCATGGCACAGCGTCTCAAGGAGAAACTCCTGGAGAATCCCGCTGTCGACCTGGTGGCCGGCCCCGACGCATATCGCGACCTGCCCCGTCTGGTAGAAGCCGTCACGGCCTCCGGCAAGCAGCTCAACACGATCCTTTCGCACGAGGAAACGTACGGAGACATCGCACCGGTCCGGATGGATGCGGGCGGCGTAAGCGCCTTCATCTCCATCATGCGCGGCTGCAACAACGTGTGTTCCTACTGCATCGTGCCTTTTGTCCGCGGAGCGGAGCGCAGCCGCGACCCTGAGAGCATCGTCCGTGAAGCGGCTGCCTTGATCCAGGGCGGCTACAAGGAGATCAGCCTGCTCGGCCAGAACGTGGATTCCTACTGCTGGAAGAATCCGGAAGACCCGTCCGTCCGCGTGGATTTCGCAGGCTTGCTGGAGCGCGTGGCTCTGCTCGACCCGAAGGTACGGATCCGCTTTGCCACCTCGCACCCCAAGGATATGGGCGACGCCGTGCTCCACGTGATGGCGCGCTACCCGAACATCTGCAAGCACATCCACCTGCCCGTCCAGTCGGGCAGCAACGTGATGCTCGAGCGGATGAACCGCAAATATACCCGGGAGCACTATCTGGAGCGCATCTCCCGCATCCGCGAGATCCTTCCCGACTGCTCGGTTACGACCGACGTGATTGCCGGTTTCAGCGGGGAAACCGACGAGGATCACGAGGCGACGATGTCGCTTTTCCGCCAGGTCCGTTACGACAGTGCCTTTATGTTCCAGTACTCGGAGCGTCCCGGTACGAAGGCTTCGCGCCACTATCTCGACGACGTGCCGCTGGCCGTCAAGACCGCGCGACTCAGTGAGATTATTGCGCTGCAGAACGAGATCTCGCTCGAAAACAACAGCCGCTGCATCGGCCAGTGCTATGAGGTGCTGGTCGAAGGTCCTTCGAAGCGCTCCGAAGAGGAACTGATGGGCCGTACGTCCCAGAATCGCACCTGTGTTTTCCCCGCGCGGGGACACAAGGCCGGCGAGTACGTGACCGTCCGGGTGCTCTCTTGCACCTCCGCCACCCTGCGTTGTGAAGTGGTAGAATGAGACGCGCGGCCGTATGGGTGCTGTCCGCGTGGATGCTTGTTTCGTGCGGGACCTACCAGATCGTCTGTCACGATGACGGCGAGGCGAGTCTCGTCCGGATCGACGACGGAACCCGCAAGCCGAAGAGCGAGTTCTGGAAATGGCTGGAAAACAGTTATGAATCCGAACATTACAACCAGGAGGGCTTGCTGCTGACCGACGCCCGTTCCGATGCCCATATTTTCCGCCGCCTCGATTCGATTCCCCCCAAACTGTTCGGCAGCATAGGCCGTGGCTCACTTCCGTTGGAGGAGGGGGTCGATTTCAAGATCGGCAAGACCCTCCCGTTCGATTACGAGCGTCTCCTGAACCAGTGCGGCGAGATTATGCTCCGGCACTATCCCGACATCTATCCGACACTGGGAGAAGAGCACGAGTGGTCGCCCGAAGCGAAGCGCTATCTGTACTACGGGTTCTGGCACCGGCTCTGGCGCTACGGCATCTGCGGACAGAAAGATTTCCCGATGCCGTCGTTCCTGCGGAGCAAGCTGCTCCTGTGCCTGGCATTCGGCTGGACGTCACGCTATTGCGTTACCGGGCAGGAACAGGCGCTGACGGAACGGATCCTGTGTTATCCGGACCACAGCGTCCGGATCCACGATCTGTTCGAAGAGAGTTATGTGCTCAACCAAGGCAATCTCTATCTGACGTTCCTGACCTGTGAGAATGTCCTGGCCGGAGACCCCCACCGGAAAGAGCGGGGAAGAGACCTTCTGCAGCAGAAGCTCTCGTATATCCGCCACGATTCGAAGGAGCTGGGCGACAACTACGGTGCCTGGTACCATCTCTTCGGCGCGGCGCTCTACGGGATGGTCCGTCCCGGATTCGTCAGTCTTTTTGTGGTCAATACGGAAAGTTTCGGCTCCCTGTTCATCGAAGGACCCGACCGGCAGGAGAGTCTGATCAATCATTACGGCGCCCTCTTCGGTTCCCGCTTCCGGAAAATGATGGATGAAGGCACCTGGGGAAAACCGCCGCGGATCGGCGGCAGGACGGATTATATGCTGCCCAATACGAAGTGAGAAACGTCCGCACAGGGACAACGCGGGAATAACGCTAGTCTTTCGTGCCGAAAGCCAGGTCGCCCGCATCGCCCAGTCCGGGCACGATGTAGGAGTGGTTGGTCAGCTCTTCGTCGATGGCACCCACCCAGAAGGTGACGCGCTTGTGTGGCAGGTTTTTCGAGAGGTTTTCCACGCCGTCGCGCGAGGCGACGGGGCACACGATGTGGGTGTGGAGCGGCTCGCCTTTTTCCACCAGGCTCTGGTACGTCATCAGCATCGAGGCGCCTGATGCGAGCATCGCGTCGGCGATGATCAGGGTCTTGCCTTCCAGCGGGGGGCAGCTCTGGTATTCGATCAGCATGTCGCATTCGTTGCCTTTCCCGTACTTGCGGTAGGCGGCCACGAAGGCGTTCTGGGCGTCGTCGAAGAAGTTGAGAAGGCCCTGGTGCACAGGGAGTCCAGCCCGGAGGATGGTCGCCAGCACCAGCGGGTCGGCTACGGTGTGGACGGTGGCGATACCCAGCGGGGTTTCAACGTCGACTTCGTCGTAGCGGAGAGTCTTGCTGATTTCGTAGGCGAAGATTTCCCCGATGCGTTCGAGGTTCCTGCGGAAGCGCAGGCTGTCTTTCTGGACGCTGCGGTCACGGATCTGCGCGAGATAGTGGCCCAGCAGAGAATCGGTTTCTCCGAGTGGAATGATTTTCATAGGTCAGGCTTTTTTACACCCTAAAGTTAGTAATTCTCGTCCGAAAAACTGAAATATTTTTTCCTGCCGATGATGATGTGGTCCACCAGGGTGATGTCGAAGACGGCGGCGGCCTTGCGGAGGGCATCGGTCTGGACGCGGTCCTGCTCGCCGGGAAGGGGGTTGCCGGAAGGGTGGTTGTGGACCAGGATCAGGCCGCTGGCGAGCCGCTCCACGGCTTTCTTGACGATGATCTTGATGTCGATGATGGTGGACCCCAGGCCGCCGACGCTGACTTTCTCCTTGCCGATGTAGCGGCCTGCGCGGTTGAGGTAGAGGACCCAGCACTCTTCGTGCGGCAGGTCGCGCAGCAGCGGCGACATCATCCGGGCTGCCGTTTCGGAGCAGCGGATCGTGAATTCGTCTTCGGGAATCTCTGCGGCAAGGCGGCGGGCCAGTTCGAAAGTGGCGAGGACGGAAGCGGCCTTGGCCGGGCCGACGCCGTCGACCTGCATCAGGCGCGCACAGCCCTGTTGCGAAAGCGAAGCCAGGGATCCGCCGCAGGCGGCGACGATTTCCCGGGCCAGGTCGACGGCCGTCTGGGTCCGGGTGCCCGATCCGATAAGGATGGCAAGCAGTTCCGTGTTCGACAGGGCGGCGGCCCCTTGTTGCATCAGCTTCTCCCGCGGCCGCTCTTCCTCATTCCAAGTTTTGATGCTCATAGCTTTCATGGTGTCAGGATATAAAAAAACTTTCCAACAAAGGTTGGAAAGTTTTTTCAATTCCTGGCTGCAAAAAAGCAATTTATGCGAGCTTGTTCACATAAACGGCGATGCCGCTCTTCAGGTTGGCCGCCTTGTTCTTGTGGATGACGTTGATCTTGGCGAGCTTGTCGATCATGGCGAATACTTTCGGCATGGAGGCTTCGGCTGCTGCCTTGTCTGTAGTGTTGCGGATCGCCTTGATGGCGTTTCTTGTGGTACGTGCATAGTATTTATTATGCACTCTGCGTTTCTCGCTTTGGCGATAACGCTTGTCTGCTGATGCGTGGTTTGCCATTACTTTATTTTTTATATTTTTTGGTAGCGGGTAGGAGAGTCGAACTCCTCTTTAGAGAATGAAAATCTCTCGTCCTAGCCGATAGACGAACCCGCCAAAGGCCCATACTCTTCAGAATGGGACCGCAAAGATAGAAAAACTTTTTCCGTTTACAAATTTTTTTTAATGCCAGGAGTAGATGAGTGCCTCAACCTGACGCAAATAATCCCGTTTGTCATACTTGGGCGCATAGACAAAACCCTCGATGACGATGACATCCTTGCCGTCCGAAGAGCGGAAGGCGTCGCTGATGAACGGGCCGCCCATATAGTCGTTCTGGGTTTCCCAGAGCGAGCGGATCTCCGTAAAATCGCGTCCCTTGTAGTTCTTCTGGTAGTAACCGGGCTTGATGACCGGGTTGGTGATCATATAGCTGCCGTCGAGCGAGCCGGGCACGTTCTCCTTCATCACTTCGTTGCGCTTGGCCACCAGGGCCTCGGCCGTGAACTGCTCCACGCCCTTATAGGGGAAGCGGTAGATGAAGATGCCCTGGGTGGTGTAAGTGGTCTCGTAGGAGATCCAGACAAAGTCGTCGGTCCGCTTCTTCATGGTGTAGGACGAGGGGAAGAAGGGGCTGCCGCCGAACTGCGAGCGGACGGCGTCGGCCAGCGAGGCGTTCTCGAACTTGCGGGCGTTGTAGATGACCCGTTCGCGCTCGGCGTCTTCGAAGGTCTCGCAGATCTTGGCGTCCTGCTTGAGGATGAGCTCAGCCGCCGACGCTTCATCGGGCGCGTAGACGGTGATCATCGTCTGCGGCTCGGCCCAGACGTTCTTGCTGATGGCCAGTTTCTGGGTACAAGTGTCGGCGATATGCAGGTAGAGGATGTTGCGGTGCAGCCGGAACACGTTCACGAAGCCCTCCGGCGGCACGTTATAGATACGGTACTTGCTCTCCTTCTGGGGCGTATAGGGATACTCCGCCTGCAGGACGGTGCGCACGGCATTGCCGGCTTCCGATTCCCAGACGGCCTTGGAGGAGACGATCTCCACTTCACCGGCCTTTCCGCTGATGGCGGGGAGGATCTGCGACTTCTTTTCCTGGGTGCAGGAGGCTGCCAGCAGCAGGGCCGGCAGCAGGAGGGTCAGGATGATGGATCTGGTTTTCATATCTTTGGATTTCAAAATTGTCAGAAGAGGCTGCGGATGTCGTTGCCGAAGGCCAGGACCATGAGCATCAGCAGCAGGGCCATGCCGATCCACTGGGCGACTTCCATGAACTTGTCGGAAGGCCGCCGGCCTGTCAGCATCTCAAACAGGAGGAAAAGGATGTGACCGCCGTCCAGGGCGGGAATCGGCAGCAGGTTCATCACGCCCAGCATGATGGAGAGCAGGGCGCACAGGGTCCAGAACCGGTACCAGTCCCAGGTGTCGGGGAAGATGCGGCCGATGGCGATGAAACTGCCTACCGACTTGTAGGCCTTTGTCTTGGGCGAGAAGATCAGTCCGAGTTCCTGCACGTAGCCTTTGATGGTGGTCCAGGTTTTGCGTGCGCCGGCCGGGATGGCCGAGAGCAGGTTGTAGTCGCGGGTCGTTACGTTGAAGAAACGGGAAGGATCGGTGTCGAGCAGGACGCCGATGTGGCCTGCGGTATCGACCTGGAGCGGAAGCTCGAACGCATCCGCATCGCGGCGGACCGAGGCCGTGACCTGCGCGTTCCGGTGCTGCCGGAGCTCTTTCTGGATCTGCTGGACGATGAACATCGGTTTCCCGTCGATTCCGACCAGGGCGTCTCCCGAGGCCAGCCCGGAACCGGCGTTGGGGGAATCGGGGGAGACTTCCTTCACCACGAAGGGGAAGGCCAGGTCGAACATACCCGGGGTGTTGAGCATGGCGGGCAGGTAGACCGGGTCGATAGGGATCGTAAGGGTGTCGCTTCCACGCAGGACGGTCGCCTCGCGGGCCTGCGAACGGAGCAGGTCGACCTGCAGGTTGGCGAAGTTCTCGACGGGTTCGCCGTCGAAGGCCAGGATGCGGTCGCCGTCGCGGAAACCGATTTCGTAGGAGAGGTCGTTGACGGCGATGCCGTAGGTGGCATCCTCGTTACGCAGGTATTCCTCGCCCCAGGTGCCCAGCACCGCGGCGTAGAGGATGATGGCCAGGATGAAGTTGAACAGCACGCCGCCGAACATGATGAAGAAACGCTGCCAGGCTTTTTTGGTGCGGAACTCATAGGGCTGGGGCGGAAGCTTCATCGCCTCGGTGTCCATCGACTCGTCGATCATGCCGGCAATCTTGCAATAGCCGCCGAAGGGCAGCCAGCCGATGCCGTATTCCGTGTTTTCGGGATGCGCATCCCAGGCCGGATCTTCGTTGGGCGAGAAGAACTTGCAGTGCCACTTCCCGTCGAATCGCTTGAATTTGACCAGCGAGATACGGGGATTGAAGAACAGGTAGAACTTTTCGACGCGGGTCTTGAAGAGTTTGGAAAAAGAGTAGTGCCCGAACTCATGGAAGAGCACGAGTAGGGAGAGGGCCAGGATGACCTGGATGATCTTGAGCAGTACAACCATCGGTTAGGGATTATCCGTTTACGATTTCGGATGCGATTCGTTTCGCTTCAAAATCCGTGCTATAAATCTGTTCGAGGTCGGGTTCTGCCACAAAGTCGCAGCGCGCCGTCGTCCTGGCGATGAGTTCCGGAATGTCCGTAAAGCGGATTTTCCTTTCCAGGAAGGCCGCGACGGCCACTTCGTTGGCGCCGTTCATGGCACAGGTGGCATTGCCGCCCCTTTCGAGGGCTTCGTAAGCCAGGCGCAGGCAGGGGAAACGTTCCAGGTCGGGCTTTTCGAAATCCAGCCGGGCAAGGGTGGGGAAATCTATCCTGGTGGTATTCAGATCGATGCGATTCGGGTAGGAAAGGGCGTACTGGATCGGCAGGCGCATGTCGGGCTGACTGAGCTGGGCCATCACGCAGCCGTCGGAGAACTGCACCATCGAATGGATGATCGACTGGGGATGGATCACCACCTCGATGTCGCTGGGATCCACGTTGAAGAGCCAGCGGGCCTCGATCAGTTCCAGGCCCTTGTTCATCAGGCTGGCCGAATCGATGGTGACCTTGGCCCCCATCTTCCAGCGGGGATGGTTGAGCGCCTGCTCGCGTGTGGCGGCAGCCATCTCCTCCCGCGTGCTGCGGAGGAAGGGACCGCCGGAGCCGGTGAGCAGGATCTTTTCCAGGCGGGCGTGTTCGCCCTGCAGGCACTGGAAGATGGCCGAGTGTTCCGAATCGACGGGCAGGATAGGCGCCCCCTTCCGCCGGGCAAGGGGCATGATCAGCCCGCCGGCGGCCACGAGGGTCTCCTTGTTGGCCAGGGCGATGGCTTTGCCGGCCTCGAGGGCGGCGATGGTGGGCTTCAGCCCGCTGAATCCGACCATGGCCGTGAGCACGATGTCGGTGTCGGGGTCGTGCAGCAGGTCGCAGATGGAATCGATGCCGGTGAAGACCTTGATATCGAGCGGGTCGAGGGCATCGGAAACCTCGTCGTAAAGGTCGGGGTTGCAGATGACCACGCTCTTGGGGTTGAACTTGCGCGCCTGTTCGATGAGCAGGCAGCTGTTGTTGTTGGCGGTAAGCAGGTCCACCTCGAAGAGGTCGGGGTGGCGGTCGATCACGTCGAGGGCCTGGGTGCCGATCGAGCCGGTCGAGCCGAGAATGGCGATGTGCCGGAGAGGGGTCTGTTCCATCAGAATTCGATATAGAGAGCGGGGTCAACGGGCTGGTTCTTGTAACGGAGCTCGATCAGGATATGGGCTTGCGAAAGTTCGCCGGTCTCACCGACCGTGGCGACGGCGGTGCCGGCCTTGACCTGCTCGCCGACGCTCTTGAGAAGCTTGCCGGCGTGCCGGTAGATGGCGGTTACGTCGTTGTCATGCTGGATCCGGACGGTACAGCCCTCGAGCTCGCTCCAGTCGGCCGAGACGATGCGGCCGTCGAGGACGGCTGCCACGCTGGTCCCGGAGGGGGCGCTGATTTCAACGTAGGAATGGCTGCCTGTGGGCTGGAACGACTCCTTGAGCGTTCCTTTCAACGGGCGTTTGAAGCCCAGCCCGGTGAGCGCCGCGATGCGTTCGGCGGGACGGACCTGCTGTTCTGCGTCGATCTGCTCCACCTGGATGCGGAGCAGCGAGTCGCTGGCCCGGTAAGCGGCCAGATCCTGCTCGTCGAGGGCGGTGCCGGACTTGGCCAGGCGCATCGAATCCAGGGGCAGGGCCTCGCGGCCCGTAACGACCCGCTGGATGTTGGCCACCTGGAAGGCCCAGAGGTCGATCACCTTTTCGAGCGAGTCAACCTTGCGGTAGTTCTCGATGGCGGCCTGCTGCGTCTCGCGGGAAGGGTAGCCCGGGATAGTGCGGCGCAGGGATGTATGGGCGACGAGCAGGTAGGTCAGCAGCATCACCACCAGGCCGAAGGCCACGAAGGAGATGAGCCGGTGCCCGTCCAACTTTCTTTCTTGTTTTGCCATAGTTTTCCTTAACTTTGCAATATGGACAGAATCCTGGGCATCGATTATGGAAGGAAACGGGTGGGGGTCGCCGTCAGCGATCCGCTCCGGATTTTTGCTTCCGCCCTGGAAACGGTTCATTCTGCAAAGATAATAGATTATCTGAAAAAGTATGCCCAGGAGCAGCGCATCGAACGCTTCGTGGTCGGTTATCCGATGAATCTCAACGGAGTACCTTCCGAGGCGGCCGCCGACGTGGATGTCTTCCTCAAGCAGCTGAAAAAGCATTTCCCCGACATCCCAGTGACCCTGGAAGACGAGCGCTTCACCTCCGTGCTGGCGCACCGGGCGATGATCGACGGCGGCATGAAGAAGATGGACCGCCGCGACAAGGCGGCTGTCGACAAGGTGAGCGCCGCGCTGATCCTGCAGACCTACCTGGACCGAGAAAAACCTGCGACATGATACTACCCATCTATTTATACGGCTCCCAAGTCCTGCGCGCCGTCGCGCAGGAAGACGACCTCTCCGACCGCGAGGCCGTCGTCAAACTCATCGGCGACATGGTCGAGACCATGCACCACGCCGACGGCTGTGGTCTGGCCGCCCCGCAAGTGGGCGTGTCCAAGCGCATCCTGGTGGTCGACGGAAACGACCTGACCGACCGCTTCCCCGAACTCAAGGGCTTCCATCGCGAGATGGTCAATCCCCGCTTCACCTTCGAGAGCGAGGAGACCTCTTCTTACGAGGAAGGCTGCCTGAGCATTCCCAACATCGATGCTGAAATCTCCCGCCCGGCCCGCATCCGCGTGCATTATCTGAACACGGACTTCGAAGAGGTGGAGGAAGATTTCGAGGGCTTTGCCGCCCGGATGATCCAGCACGAGATGGACCATCTCGACGGTATCCTTTTCGTGGACCACGCCTCTCCCATCCGGCGCAAGATGCTCTCGGGCAAACTGATGGGCATCACCAAAGGCAACGTCCGCACCCGCTATCGCGTAAAGACAGACAAAAAATAAAACCGCCATGAAACTCAAGGCATTCCACGCATACGACATCCGGGGTCACTTCGGAACCGACCTGACGGTCGAACTCGCATACAAAGTGGGCTATTTCGTGCCCGAACTGCTCGACACGCACCGCGTGCTGCTGGGCCGCGACATGCGGCTCTCGTCGCCCGCCCTGCACGAGGCCGTCCTCAACGGACTGCTCGACGCCGGCGCCGAAGTCTGGGACCTCGGCCTAAGCACCACGCCCTTCGTCTACTACGTCACGGCGAAGCACGGCTTCAAGGCCTCCATCCAGATCACGGCTTCACACAACCCTAAGGATGACAACGGTTTGAAGGTGTCCCGCGCCCTGGCTCTCCCCGTAGGCTACGACTCCGGCCTGGGAACCATCGAGCGCTGGATTCTCGAAGACCGTCCTACGCCGCTGGCAGCCGAGCGCGGCACCGTCCGCGACTTCGACGTCCGCGACGAGTACGTGGCGTTCCTCAATGCCTTCAAGCAGGACTTCTCCAATCTGAAGATCGGTATGGATTGCTCCAACGGAATGGCTTCGATCTTCGTCCACCAGATCTTCGGCGACCAGCCCGACTATCTCTACGACACCCTCGACGGCAGTTTCCCGAACCACGAGGCCAATCCTTTCCAGCCTGAGAACGTGGTCGACCTGCAGAAACTGGTCATCGCCAAACACTGCGACCTGGGTGTCATCTACGACGGCGATGCCGACCGCGTGATGTTCATCGACGAAACGGGCCGCTTCGTGGCCCCCGACCTGATCATCGCCCTGCTGGGTGAATACTTCATCAAGGAGAAAGGCCAGAACGGCATCGTGCTGCAGGACATCCGCAGCTCGAAGTCCGTAGCGGAGTATCTCGAACCCCTCGGTTCCCAGATTGCCATGTGGAAAGTGGGGCGTGCTTTCGCAGCCCCGCGCCTCAGGGAACTCGGCGGCGTGTGGGGCGGCGAAGTGGCCGGCCACTACTATTTCCGTGACTTCTTCTATTGCGACAGCGGCCTGCTGGCCGGCATCCTGGTCCTGAACATCGTCGCCCGGCTCAAACGGGAAGGCGTCCTGTTCTCCCAGATGATCGACCGCATCCGCCACTACGAGAATTCCGGCGAGATCAATTTCCGCGTCGAGGACAAGAAAGGCGCGATGGATGCCGTGAAGGACCGCTTCATGGCCGAGGAAGAGAGCCTGGCTTTCTACGATTTCGACGGTTACCGTGTCGAATTCCGCGACTGGTGGTTCAACGTGCGCCCTTCCAACACCGAGCCGTACCTGCGCTTCCTGTGCGAGGCCACAACAAAAGAACTCCTCGATGAAAAGGTCGCTGAAGCGCGTGCCATCATCGGGGAGTTCGTCTGATTCTCAGCCGTAAAGCAGAAACCTACTCGACGAATTTCGTAACCAGGTAGAAGAGCCTGTCGAAGTTCGAATCCCGCGTATTCTCATACGAATCGCGCGGGGTGTGGTAGTATTGCAGGATCGATCCTTCCGTTTCGAAATAGATGCCCGGCACGCCTTTCTGCGCGAAGGAGAAGTGGTCGCTGTCGTCGTTCATAGGCTCCATGACGAAGTCGAAGGGCGGGAACTTGGACGAGGCGTTGATCTGGCGGAAACGCTCCAGGCCGGCTTCGCCGCCCGGGGTGATCTGCGTGGACAGATGGTCGCTGTCATCGGCCACCATGTCGAGGTCGATCATGTACTCGATCTTGTCGAGCGGCAGGCGGGGATTCTCGCAGTAGAAGAACGAACCCAGCAGATTCTCCTCCTCCGCGTCGAGCAGGATGAACTGGATGCCGTGGCGGGGCCGGTTCTTGCTGAAATACTTGGCCAGGGTCACGACCATGGCTGCTCCGGAGGCGTTGTCGTTCGCGCCCGGGAACATCGACTCGGAGCCCATATAGCCCAGGTGGTCATAGTGTCCGAAAATCGTGTAATAGGTGTCGCACTTGGGATCGGTACCCGGCAGATAGGCGACGACGTTGTGGGCGTCGCGCATCGGGAGCATCTCGGCGTCGACGTGCAGTTCGATCTCGCGGGCGTCGTCAGGGAAGGAGCCGTTGACAAAGAGGACCGGCATCCGGGTCTGGTAGTACGAGCGAGCCTTGAAATAAGGGAACTGCTCTTCCTGGCGGAGGATGATGCCGCCGATGTCTTTCAATTCGGTCAGGTAAGGCTTGTATTTGTCGAAAGGATCGGGTTGGAGCGTCTCCAGATAGTGGTTCCAGTCGATGACCACGAACTGGTCGCGGTACAGACCGCTGCTCAGGTGCTCGATGAATCCTTCCCGGCGGTAGGCCTCCTCGTCGAGGTAAGTCACCTTGAAGAAACCGTGGCATGTGGGAGAGAATTCCTTGACCGTGAAGTCGAAGGTGGGTGCGTATGCTACGCCGTCGACCGACAGGGACATCGCACCGCGCATCACGTTCATCGGGAACTGGAAATGCTGGAGCCAGGGGAGATATTTTTCCTTGTTCTCCACTACGTTCCAACGACCTGCGTCGCTG
Source organism: uncultured Bacteroidales bacterium (assembly GCA_947168065.1). GTDB lineage: Bacteria > Bacteroidota > Bacteroidia > Bacteroidales > UBA932 > Cacconaster. The sequence goes on along the minus strand of CAMVKH010000001.1, from coordinate 281,453 downwards.
GGTTCCACCACGCTCTTCAGATAGGGACGGGCCACGTTGTTCTCTTCTCCGGCAGCGGGGCAGGGCACCACGCCGTCGATTTCGGACAGGCGGTCGATCAGATACATGGCGGCATGCACGTCGCCGTCGCCGTAAACGCTGCGGCCGTTGTACCGGTCACTCGAGATCTCCTTGATCACCTCGTTGAAGCAGGCACGGTAGTCCGTGCAGCCGGCGAGCGTCAGGGCGCAGGTAAGAGCCATCAGAAAGCGTTTCATGGCGGTGATTATTTGCCCAGCGCTTCGGCAACGGTCTTGTACATCGATTCGCCGCGGAGCACTTCACCACGCTTGTAGATGGTGCCGTCCGGAGCGAAGAGGATCATCGTCGGGATGCCGAGGATGCCGTAACGGTCGGTCGGGGTGTGGTCGTCGCCCATGAAGATCTGGGTCCACTTCATGCCTTTCTCTTCCATACGCTGGGCGCTGGCGGTGTTGTCACCGTTGTTTTCCCAGACGGCGACACCCAGGACCATGAAGTCCTTGCCTTCGAAGTCTTCGTACACTTTCTTGATGTTGGGAATCTCGGCCATGCACGGGCCGCACCAGGAAGCCCAGAAGTCGGTGAGTACCCATTTGCCCTTGCCGACATAGTCGGAGAGTTTCACGTCGGCACCCTCGGGGGTCTTGCCGGCGAAATCTACGAACGGCTTGCCTTCATCCGTGGCGTTTTCGGCTTCCTTGCCGGCGATGATGCTGCTGACGGACTCGTTCTCAGCCACGAACTTGCCGCATTTGCCGAGGATGCCCTTCAGCTCGTCGAGCGGCAGGTCGTAGATGACGTTCATCAGGGCGGAGAGGGCGATGTAGTTGTTCGGATTCTTCTGGATGGCGTCGAGGCTCAGTTCCTTCATCTTGCCCATCGTCTCTTCGTAGAGCGCTTCGGCTTCATCTTCGGCATCGTCAGCCAGGGCGGAAGCTTTCTGACGGTATTCATCGGAGAGTTCGCCTATCTTTTCGTTGAACTGGCTGAAGGCATCGTTGAGGGCGGAACCCTCGATTTTGCAAGCTTCCATATCGGGAGCGAAAGTCAGGTTGCAGCTGCCTTTCTCAGGGATGAGACGGCAGATCCAGGAGCGGTCGCGCGGCGAACGTTCGCGGAAGTTGGCGACGACGGCATAGGCGGTTTCGGGATTGGCCGGAGCCTTGAGGGTAAAGGTGCCGCCGGCAACGGCGGTGGAGTCGAGGACCGTGTTGTCGGTGCCGATCAGATAGACGAGCGTGTTCTCAGGGAAAGTCGCATCTTCGGCGATCTTTCCTTTCACGGTGACGGTATCCTGGCCGCAGGAAGCGACGAGGGCCAGGACGAAGAGTGAGAAGAATATTTTTTTCATTTTTATAGTAATTATGTTCATGCTGTACAGATTCCCGGTCAAGCCGGGAATGACGGTGGCGTCAGGCGAGGGATCCGCCGACGATGTCGAGCAGTTCGCTCGTGATGGCCTGCTGGCGACGTTTGTTGTACTCGAGGGTGAGTTGTTCGAGCAGGTCGTCGGCGTTGTCGCTGGCCAGCTGCATGGCCACGGTGCGGGCGGCCTGTTCGGCCGCGTAGCTGTCCATCAGGATCGTATATATCTTGAGCAGCAGGACTTTGGGAAGGAGTGCCTCGACCACTTCCTTCTTGCCGGGTTCCACGATGAACTCATCTTCCGCAGGGCGTTCTTCAACCGAAGGCAGGCTCAAGGGAAGGAAGACCTCGCGGACGGGCGGCTGGGAAGCGTTCGATTTATAGTGGTTGTAGAGCAGGACGATGCGGCCGACCTCTCCCTTCTCGAAACGCTCCATCAGTTTGGAAGCCAGTTCGGCGGCCGGTTCGTAGGCCGGTTTGTCGAGCAGGTGCGAGGCGTCCTCTTTGGGCGCGAAACCCACCTTGCGGCCGGCTTCGGCCACTTTCCGGCCTACCGGATAGAAATCGATCTGTGCAGGTTTGAGACCTTCTTCCTCCAGTTGTTCGAATTCCGCAAGCAGCGATTTGACCGCCGTGGCGTTGAAGCCGCCGCAGAGCGAACTGTTGGAAGAGAATGCCACTACCGCCACACGCGGACTGCCGCTGTCCTGCAGCAGGGGCGACTCGATCGAAGCGCGTACGCCGCTGCCGCCGAGCAGGTCGAGCAGGAATCCGCTCAGCTTTTCCTGGTAAGGCACCATGTTTCCGATGGCCTGCTGGGCGCGGTGCAGCTTGGCGGCCGCGACCATCTTCATCGCAGAGGTGATCTGCAACGTGCTCTTGACAGAGGCGATCCGGGTCTTGGTCTCCTTGAGCGAAGCCATGGCTATTGTTCGTTGAGCAGCTTGACGATTTCGGCGGCCACGCGCTCGATGGTGTCGGTAATCACGGAGTCGATCTTGCCCTTGGCGAGCGGGTCGATGACGTCGGCGCGGTGGTCGGCGCGCATCCGCTCCAGGAAGATCTTCTGGAATTCAGGGACTTTCGACAACGGAATGTCCCGCATCAGGGCTTTCGTGCCGCAGTAGAGGATCGCCACCTGTTCGCCTACGGGCATCGGGGCGTACTGAGGCTGGATGAGGAGCACGTTGTTCTTGCGGCCCTTGTCGATGGTCAGGCTGGTGACGGTGTCCATGTCGCTCGAGAACTTGCTGAACGACTCGAGCTCCCGGTACTGGGCCTGGTCGATCTTCAGGGTGCCGGCCACTTTTTTCATACTCTTGACCTGGGCGCTGCCGCCGACGCGCGACACGCTGATACCCACGTTGATGGCGGGGCGGAATCCCTGGTTGAAGAGGTCGGTTTCGAGGAAGATCTGGCCGTCGGTGATGGAGATCACATTGGTCGGGATATAGGCTGACACGTCTCCGGCCTGCGTCTCGATGATCGGAAGCGCGGTCAGCGATCCGCCGCCCCGCACCTTGCCTTTCAGGCTTTTGGGCAGGTCGTTCATCTGCTCGGCCACTTCCTGCTGGTCGATGATCTTGGCGGCGCGCTCCAGCAGACGGCTGTGGAGGTAGAAGATGTCGCCCGGGTATGCCTCGCGGCCGGAAGGACGGCGCAGGATCAGCGACACCTCGCGGTAGGCCACGGCCTGTTTCGACAAGTCGTCGTAGACCACCAGAGCATGGCGTCCCGTGTCGCGGAAGTACTCGCCGATGGCGGCGCCTGCGAACGGCGCATAGTACTGGAGGGCGGCCGGGTCGGCCGCGTTGGCGGCCACCACGATGGTGTAGTCCATCGCACCCTTTTCGCGGAGGACGTTGACGATGCTCGCCACGGTGGAGCCTTTCTGGCCGATGGCTACGTAGATGCAGTAAACCGGCTTGCCGGCTTCGAAGTTCGCCCGCTGGTTGATGATCGTGTCGATGGCGATGGCGGTCTTGCCGGTCTGGCGGTCGCCGATGATCAGCTCGCGCTGGCCGCGGCCGATGGGGATCATCGCGTCGACGGCCTTCAGGCCGGTCTGGAGCGGCTCGTTCACCGGCTGGCGGTAGATCACGCCCGGCGCCTTGCGTTCAAGCGGCATTTCCGTCAGGTCTCCCGCGATGTCGCCGCGTCCGTCGATCGGCTGGCCGAGCGGATTGACCACGCGGCCGATCATCTTGTCGCCCACCTGGATGGAGGCGATGTGACCGGTCCGGCGGGCCGTCATCCCTTCCTTCACCTTTTCGGTGGAGCCCAGCAGCACGGCGCCGACATTGTCTTCCTCGAGGTTCATCACCACGGCCATCACGCCGCTGTCGAACTCGATGAGTTCGCCCGCCTCCGCGCTGCTCAGGCCGTAGAGCCTGACCACGCCGTCGTGGACCTGGAGCACCTGGCCCACTTCTTCGTACTTGGCGTCGACGTTGATGTCGTGGAGCTGCTTGAGCAGCAGCTCGGAGATTTCACTTGCTTTGAGATTATCAACCATTGTTGCGATTATTTCTGTTTTTCTCTTCCCATTCCTTGCGGATGTCCCGCAGCTGCGCGGCGATGGATGCGTCGAGGCGCTTGTCTTCCACCTGCACGATGAAGCCGCCGATCAGGTCGGGATTGACTTCGGTCTTGAAGTCCACTTCCGTGAACCCCTGCAGTTTCATCAGCTGCGCGAGTTTGTCGGCAAGCGCGGGATTCTCGGTGGCCGTGGTGAGCCAGGCGCGCGTGATTCCCTTTTTCTTGCGGTAGAGGACCCGGTAGTTGTGCATGATGGCGGGCAGGTACTCCACCCGCTTGTTGTGGATGACCAGGGCCAGGAAACGCTGCATCGGCTCGGAGAGCCGCTCGATACATCCGGCCATGTCGTCTTTCGAGAGCACCGCTTTCTTGAGGGCGGCGGCGTCTTCGTACACGCGTCCCTCTTCCTTCGTTTCGCTGGCGAAAAGAAGGAGCGCTTGTGCGTAGCGGGAGGCGATCAATCCGGCATCCATAGGTTCCTGGGATTAATTGACGGTCGTGCGGCCTGCGCGGGCCTCTTCGATCAGTTTGTCGATGAGCGCGTTCTGCTTTTCCGCGCTGCTCAGGTGCCCGCGGATGAGTTTCTCCGCCACCTCGATGGAGAGGTTCGTGACCTCGTTCGTGATTTCGCGGCGGGCCGTCTCCTGTTCGATGCGGATCTCTTCGCGCGCCTTCTCGATCATCGCCGTGGTCTGCTCGCGGGCCTGGTCGCGTGCTTCCTGGACGATCTTGTCGCCGGCGGCGGCCGCCTCATTCAGGATGCGCGCCTGTTCCTTGCGGGCTTCCTCGATGAGCTTCTTCTGCTCGGAGGCAAGCTCCTTCAGGGTTCTCCGGGCCTCTTCCGCCTCGCGCAGCGACTGTTCGATGCTGTCAGAGCGCTTCTTGACCATTCCCGTGATGAGCGGGAAACCGAACTTCGCCAGAATGAAGAACACGATGGCGAAGATCAGCGTCATCCAGAAAAGGAGTCCGAAGTCGGGTGTGATCAGTGACATGGACTAGCCGGTGATGCCGAGCAGGCAGACGAGGATGGCGAACAGGCAGGCGCCTTCGATAAGGGCTGCGATGATGATGGCGGTGGTACGCATGCCGCTGGCTGCTTCGGGCTGACGGGCTGAGCTCTCCAGGGCGGATTTACCGATTTTGCCGATGCCGATGGCGGCAGCGATGGCTGCGATGCCGGCGCCGATGGCTGCGCCGAATTTTCCGAATGCCGCACCTGCGACGGCCTGTAAGATGATAGCTAACATGATTTTGGGTTTATTTAGTTGTTTCTATTCTGGTTTCATGTTCGGGTTCCTGGCGGGAAAGTCCGATGAAGACGCTCGAAAGCATCGTGAAGACATAGGCCTGGATGAAGGCCACCAGCAGTTCGAGGATGTCCATGAAGACGCCGAAGAGCACGGCGATGACGCTCATCGAGCCGTTGATCGCCGGGCCGAGCTTGGCCGTGATGAAGACCACCGCCACCACACCCAGCAGCATGATGTGCCCGGCCAGGATGTTGGCGAAGAGTCGCACCATCAGCGAGAAGGGCTTGGTGAACATGCCGATGATCTCGATCAGGGGCATCAGCGGAAGGGGCACCTTGAGCCAGGCAGGCACTTCGGGCCAGAAGATATCCTTGTAGTAGTGTTTGTTGCCGAAAAGGTTGACCGCCAGGAAGGTACAGACGGCCAGGAAGAGCGTCACGGCAATGTTGCCGGTGAGGTTCGCGCCGCCCGGGAAGAAGGGCACGATGCCCAGCAGGTTGTTCAGGAAGATGAAGAAGAAGGCCGTCAGCAGGTAAGGTGCGTATTTCTGCCAGTCCTTGCCCACGCCTTCCTTGATGATGTCGTCGGTGACCATCGTGATGAGCATCTCCATCAGGCCGGGGAAACCCCGCGGCGCCTCTTTCATCGCGTCGTGTTTCCGGTACCAGCTTGCGGTCCAGAGGATCAGCACGAGCAGCAGGACCGAGCTCATCATCAGGCTCAGGACGTTCTTGGTGATGGAGATGTCGATGGGCCGTTTTCCCGTGGCCGCATTGACGAGCTTGCCGTTCTCGTTGAGGGTATAGCCGTTCTCCTGCATCTTGCGCGAGGAGAAGACGTGGAGTCCGCCGTCGATGACGATGCAGGGCAGGGGAATCGAGATGTGGTGCCCGTTGACGGTCGTGATGTGCCACTCGTACGCGTCGCCGATGTGGCCGAAGATATAGTGGTTCAGGTCGAATTGCTCCGTTTCGGGTGCATCGGTCTCCGTTGCGGCGGCGGGAACCGGCGCAAACAGCAGCAGGGCCACTGCCAGGAACACGATTTCCTTTATCCGATGCATACCGTAATCACATTGTCCCGGACTTCCACGAAGCCCGGCTTGCATTCGATCTGATGGTCTTGTCCATCCTTGACGTAGCGGATGGTGCCTGCGTCGAGCGAGGAGATCAGGGGCGCGTGGTCCCTGAGGACCTCGAAGCGGCCCATCGAGCCCGGAAGCTCGACCAGTTCGGCCTCGGTGGAGAGCACTTCCCGCTCGGGAGAGAGTATCTTGAGAATCATCGTCATTTACCGGCCTGTGCAAGGAGTTTTTCGCCTTTTTCGATGGCTTCTTCGATGGTTCCCACGTTGAGGAAGGCCTGCTCCGGCAGGTGGTCCACCGCGCCGTCCATGATCATGTTGAAGCCTTTGATGGTGTCTTCGATCGAGACCATTACGCCCGGAACGCCCGTGAACTGCTCGGCTACCTGGAAGGGCTGCGACAGGAAACGCTGGATGCGGCGGGCGCGGTTGACGGTGAGTTTGTCTTCGTCGGAGAGCTCGTCCATACCCAGGATGTTGATGATGTCCTGCAGCTCCTTGTTGCGCTGGAGCACCTGCTTGACACGCTGGGCGGTCTGGTAGTGCGCTTCGCCCACGATGTTCGGGTCGAGGATGCGCGAGGTGCTCTCCAGCGGATCGACGGCGGGGTAGATACCCAGCTCGGCGATCTTGCGGCTGAGCACCGTGGTGGCGTCCAGGTGCGAGAAGGTGGTGGCCGGGGCGGGGTCCGTCAAGTCGTCGGCCGGCACGTAGACGGCCTGGACCGAGGTGATGGACCCGTTGCGGGTGGAGGTGATGCGCTCCTGCATCCGACCCATCTCCGTGGCAAGGGTGGGCTGGTAGCCCACGGCGGAAGGCATACGTCCCAGCAGGGCGGATACCTCGCTGCCGGCCTGGGTGAAACGGAAGATATTGTCGATGAACAGCAGGATGTCCTTCGGGTCTTCGGGATTGCCGCTGTCGCGGAAGGATTCGGCCAGGGTCAGGCCCGAAAGCGCCACGGAGGAACGGGCTCCCGGCGGTTCGTTCATCTGGCCGAAGACCATGGCGACCTGCGACTTGGCAAGCTCTTTCTCATCGACCTTCGACAGGTCCCAGTGCCCTTCTTCCATGGATTTGTCGAACGCTTCGCCGTAGCGGATGACGCCCGACTCGATCATTTCGCGCAGCAGGTCGTTGCCTTCGCGGGTACGTTCGCCCACGCCGGCGAAGACCGAGAAGCCGTTGTGCTTCTTGGCGATGTTGTTGATCAGTTCCTTGATGAGCACGGTCTTGCCCACGCCGGCGCCGCCGAACAGACCGATCTTGCCGCCCTTGAGGTAGGGCTCCAGCAGGTCGATGACCTTGATGCCGGTGAAGAGGACCTCCTGCGAGGTGGTCAGCTCCTCGAACTTGGGCGGTTCGCGGTGGATGGGGAGCGCGCCTTCCCGGTCGAGTTCGTGCATGCCGTCGATGGTGCCGCCCACCACGTTCATCACCCGGCCGCGGATCTGGGCACCGACGGGCATCGTGATGGTACCGCCCGTGGAACGGACCTCCATGCCGCGGCGGAGGCCGTCGGTCGAGTCCATTGCCACGGTGCGTACCGTGTCCTCGCCGATATGCTGCTGTACCTCGATGGTCAGGGAAGTGCCGTCCTTGCGGGTGACTTGCAGGGCTTCGTGGATGGAAGGGAGCTTGGCCTGCTCGTCTTCCTGCAGATTGAAATGTACGTCGATCACGGGCCCGATGATCTGGGAAATGTGTCCGGTTAAGCGTGCCATCGTATGCGGAAAAATCTTTTCAAAACAATCTACAAAGATACGCTTTTTCCATCAGCGATGCAAATTGGTTTCAATCGCATCTTTTTTGGAAAAAATTTTGTTAACTTAGTAGCCTGGTTTGAAAACAAATCCAAAAAACAAATAGTATTATGGCAATCAACCTTCTCGACCTCATTTCTTCGACGGTCTCTTCCAAGACGAGCGGCCTCGAGATTCCGGCCCAGTCCAAGAACACGGTTCTCAACGGATTAACTGACTCCATTTTCGGCAGCCTCACCCAGACGGTTGCCAAACCGGGTGGAATCGACGCCATCAAGTCGCTGCTGACGGGTAAAACCGCCGCTGCATCCAGCCCCATCACGGCGCTGGCCGGCAACATTTTCAGCAACAACATCCTGAAGAAACTCAACCTGGGCAGCCTGCTCAACGGCAAGCTGACGGCACTGATCCCGACCATCATGGGCAGCCTCTCCGGCATCCTGAAAGACCAGGATGGCGACGGCGACGTCGACTTCCAGGACATCCTGATTACCCTCAAGGGCGGCAACAAGACCCAGGCCCAGAAGACGGGCGGCGGCCTGCTCGGCGGCATTCTCGGCAAGGTACTCGGTGGTTCCCGTTAAACGCATAAAACCGGCTATATGACTAATACCGCAACCAAACAGCAGAATTTCACGGCGCCCATCATCGTGATGTTCGCCCTCTTCTTCATGATCGCCTTCGTCACGAACCTGGCCGGTTCGATGGGCGTGGTGGTCACCAACCAGTTTGGCGCCAGCAAGGCCCTCAGCCAGCTCGGCACCCTGGCCAACTTCATCGCCTACGCCTGCATGGGTATCCCCGCAGGTCTGATCCTCCGCCGCAAAGGCTATAAGTTCACGGCGCTCCTTGCCGTGATCATCGGCTTCATCGGCGTCGGCATCCAGTTCCTCTCCGGCTATGCCGAGAGCTTCTTCGTCTATGTGCTCGGCGCTTTCGTGGCCGGCTTCTCGATGTGTATGCTCAACATCGTGGTCAACCCGATGCTGAACACCCTGGGCGGCGGCGGCAACAAAGGCAACCAGCTCATCCAGTGGGGCGGCTCCTGCAACTCGATCGGTGGTACGATCGCCCCGATCCTCGTAGGCTGGCTCGTGGGTGGTTCGATCCAGGATGCGACGGTCGCCAAGGCGGCTCCCGTGATGATCATCGCCATGGTGATCTTCGCCATCGCCTTCGTGGTGATCCTCCTGACCAAGATTCCCGAACCGCACATGGAAACCGCTGAGGAGAAGGCAGCACGTCTGGCCGGCACTGCGAAGAAAGACAAGCACAGCCCGCTGAGCTTCCGTCACTTCGTGCTGGGCGCCATTGCCATCTTCTTCTACGTGGGCATCGAGGTCGGTATCCCGAATACGGCCAATATCCACTTCTCCGGCCTGAGCAACGTGGGTCCGGCCATCGCCGGCACCTTCATCGGCGCCTACTGGTTCTGCATGCTGATCGGTCGTCTGATCGGCGGCTCGATCGGCGGTAAGGTTTCGAGCAAGAAGATGTTGCTCTTCACGTCTTCGGCTGCCATCCTTTTCATCCTGCTGGCGATGTTCATTCCCGAGCGCGCCACGATCACCCTCGGCAAGTACACCGTTCCGTGGAGCCTGGCCTTCCTGACGATCTGCGGTCTCTGCACTTCCGTCATGTGGGGCGCGATCTTCAACCTTTCGGCTGAAGGACTCGGCAAATACACGGCAGCTGCGTCCGGCATCTTCATGACGCTGGTCTGCGGCGGCGGTATCATCCCGTTCATCCAGAACGCGATCGCCGACAAGGTGGGCTCCATCCAGAGCTACTGGCTGCTGGTTGCCTGCCTGGCCTACCTGATCTACTATGCCGTCTCCGGCTCCAAGAACGTGAACAAAGACATCCCCGTCGACTAGCAGCGTATGGAAAAAGAACTTGTAATCGGCATCGACGTCGGCGGTCAGAGCACCAAGCTCGGCGTTGTCAACAAGGACGGCGAAATCATCGCCCAGACCGTCATCTCCTCGCTGCAGGATGAGCTCATCGACTACATCAACGAGCTGACCAAGGCCATCAAGACCCTGATCACCGATACGGCCGAGGCCGGAAAGGTCAAGGGTATTGGCATCGGCGCCCCCAACGGCAACTATTACAAAGGGACGGTGGAGTACGCCCCCAACCTCAAATGGAGCTATGACAACGAAGGCAAGCCGACCGTGGTCGACCTGGCTTCCCTGGTCAAGAGTTTCACCGGCCTGCCGGTGACCGTCACCAACGACGCGAATGCCGCGGCAATGGGCGAAATGGCCTATGGCGTGGCACGCGGCATGAAGAACTTCATCATGATCACCCTCGGCACCGGTGTCGGCAGCGGCATCGTGGTCAACGGCGAGGTGGTTTACGGCCACGACGGCTTTGCCGGCGAGCTGGGCCACACGATCGCCATCCGGGACGGCCGCCAGTGCAACTGCGGCCTCAAGGGCTGCCTGGAAACGTACTGCAGCGCGATGGGCGTCCGCCGGACGACCCAGAAACTGCTCTTCATGCATCCGGAACGCCCCAGCAAGCTGCGTGAGCTCGATCCCGAGAAGATCAGTTCGAAAGACGTGTACGACGCCGCCGAGCAAGGCGACGAGACCGCCATCGAGATTTTCAAGACCACGGGCCAGATCCTCGGCCGTTCGCTGGCCGACTTCGTGAAGTTCAGCGCACCCGAGGCCATCGTCCTGTTCGGTGGCCTGGCCAAAGCCAAGAAGTACTTCCACGACGACCTGGTCGCTGCCATGGAAGAGAACCAGCTCCAGATCTGGAAGGGCCGCATCAAGGTCCTCTATTCCTCGCTCAAGGACTCCGACGCCGCCATCCTCGGTGCCAGCGCCCTGGCCTGGTAAGTCTTTAGGCCGCTGTCCCGGTGCGAGCGACCTTCATAGGATTCGTCCTTGTTCTCTGTTTCCACAGCCTGGTGCTGCCGGCTGCCGAGTTGGAAGTCATCACTTCAGGCCAGCGGAAATGGGAATTGCTGATGGATGACCTGGCGCAGGCCAGGTCATCCATTTGCATGGAATACTTTGTGTTTGCCGACGACTCTTCCGGCCGTCTCATCCGCGACGTCCTGATGCGCAAGGCGCAGGAAGGAATCCCTGTCAAACTGATCATTGAAAACGTGATCAATGCCTTCATGCAGAAGCGTTATTTCAAGGAGATGGAAGCCGCCGGCATCGACATACGCTTTTTTACGGCCGACGACAAGTTCCTTTTTACGGTTCTACCCGACATCAATTTCCGGGATCACCGGAAGATTGCCGTCATCGACGGCCGCATCGGCTATGTGGGCGGAATGAACATTGCCCGCCCGTATCATGTGGAATGGCGGGATACACACGTTCGTTTTGAAGGGCCTGCCGCAGGGAAGCTGGAAGAGATCTTCTATCAGTCTTGGCATTGGCTGGATGGTACCGGCGAGCCGACAGCCCTCTATGGCGGGCAGGAAGACGAGCGGATCGAGCTGGTCCCGGGAGGGCCCTTTTATCCGGTCTTCCTGAAGCGGTATGTCGAATTGCTCGATCGCGCTGAACACTACGCTTATTTCCAGACGCCCTATTTCATTCCCCCTGACACGCTGCTGAATGCCATGCGGTCGGCCGTGGAGCGTGGGGTGGATGTCCGGCTTCTGGTTCCCAGGAAAACGGACCATATAACGGCAACGGCAGCCAATCAGTCGTTCTTTCCTGCGCTGCTGGAGGCAGGAGTCCGCGTGTATGAATACCTGCCCCGGTTCAACCACAGCAAAGTCGTGGTAAGCGATGACCGCGAATGCTGGGTCGGGTCGGTCAATCTGGACAACCGCAGTTTCTTCATCGATTACGAAATAGCCGCCTGCATCCGGGATGAAGCTGTCGCCCTCGGGCAGAAAACCACGTTCCTGGAAATCCTGGAGGATTCCCACGAAGTAACGCCCGAAGATATCTCCGGCTGGACTCCCATCCAGCGTGTCTCACACCACCTTCCGCGGATCCTGTTGAAGCAATTGTAGCGGATGCTACTGCATCTGGCGGAGACGGACGTCGATGCCGGGAAGGCTTTCCGGAAGGGCGGACAGGTCGGTGTTGCTGAAATGATAGGGGATGAGGACTTTCGGCTGGATGAGCTTCGCCGCTTCCACGCACTGGTCCACGGTCATCGTGTAAGGCTGGTTCACGGGCAGGAAGGCTACGTCGATGTCTTTGATATCCGCCATTTCAGGAATGACTTCCGTGTCGCCGGCAATGTAGATACGCAGGCCGTCAAGGGTGAGCACATAGCCGTTTCCATTGCCTTTCGGATGGAAATTCTCTCTTCCTTCGGTAGTATTGTAGGCGGGGACGGCTTCCAGCCGGATGCCTTTGGCCAGCTGCAGTTTCTGGCCGTTGCCGATGACCTCGCCACTGCCGTACTGGTCGTGGCTGCGCTGGTTCATCAGCAGCCGTGTATCCTCTTTGGTGAGGGCGGCGATGGCGTCGGCATCGAGGTGGTCGCCGTGTTCATGGGTGATGAGGATAACGTCGGCCTTGGGGAAAACCGTCGCATAGTCGGTTTCCTTTCCGAGTTTGGTGACAGGGTCGATCTGGATGGAAACGCCGTCGAAGTCGACGGCCAGGCTTCCGTGTTTGATCAGCGTGATGTCCACGGGCTTTCCATGGTCGGTGACGAAACGTTCCACTTCATAGCCTGCTTCAGAGACGGTGGAAGAGGGTTGGACGGCGTTCCTGGCAGGTTTGCAGCCCAGCATCAGGACAGAGACGGCCACAGCGGCGGCCATGTACACGAAGGATTTCATAAGGCGCTGAGGATTTGATGACAAGTTCAAATATAAGCAAAATATCGATTACCCGTTGTTTTTCCGGAAGTTATTGGAGGTAAGCGGCGGTGACGGAGGCGGGGCAGCCGGCCAGGCCGGCGGGGGTGCCTGCGTAGAGCAGGGCGCCGCCTTCCTCGCCGGCGCCGGGACCGAGTTCCAGCAGGAAGTCGGCCGAGCGGATCACGTCGAGGTTGTGCTCGATCATATAGACGGTATTGCCTCGTTCAACCAATGCGTCGAACAGGCGGATGATGTGGCGGATGTCCTTCACGTGCAGGCCGTCGGTGGGTTCGTCAACGATAAAGATCCGGCCTTCCTCGCCCAGATGGGAGGCCAGCTTGAGCCGCTGCAGTTCGCCGCCTGAAAGGGTGGAGAGCGCCTGGTTCAGGTGGAGATATTGTAAACCCACATCGACCAGCGGGCGGAGTTTCTGCTCTATGAGGGTGCCGGCGAAGAAGCGGGAGGCCAGGCGGACCGACAGGTCCATCGCCTGGGCGATGTCGAGGGTCTCGCCGGTGACAGGGCTCGTAAGCTTGTATTGCAGGGCTTCTGGACGGTAACGCAGCCCGCCACAGGCCTCGCAGGTGGTCTCGATGGCATCCATGAAGGCCATCTCCGATACGATGACGCCCTTGCCGCCGCACACGGGGCAGGCCCCTTCCCCGTTGAAGGTGAAGTAGGCCTCTTTCATCTTGTGTGCACGCGCGAAGGCCTTTCGGATGTCTCCGGCTACGTCCATGTAGGTGCCAGGAGTGGAGCGCAGGCTCACACCGATATTCTTCTGACTGATATAGACCACTTTGCCGGGATCGGGATACTGCTGACGGAAACATTCCATCAGCGAACTCTTGCCAGATCCGGCTACGCCGGCCACTACGCCGAAGACGCCCGTAGTGAAGTCGACCGTCAGCCCGCGCAGGTTGTTGAGCGTCGCATTTTCCACGCGGAATGAACCCGTGCCCGGTCGCGGAGCGGCTTTGAAGGGCAGCCGCTCTTCCAAGAGGTGCCCCGTCGCCGTGTCGCTCTGCAGCAGTTCATCCCAGGATCCTTCGAAGCAGATGTGTCCGCCGTCGATGCCCGGACCAGGTCCCAGATCGACGATATGGTCGGCGATGCGGATCATCTCGGGATGGTGCTCCACCAGCAGCACCGTATTGCCGGCGTCGCGCAGCCGGCGTACCGAGCGCTTGAGCCGTTCGATGTCGCGCGGATGCAGGCCGACGCTCGGCTCGTCGAGGATGTAGAGTACGTCGGAGAGCGAGGAGTTGATGTACTTGGCAATCTTGCAGCGCTGCGCTTCGCCGCCGGAGAGCGTGCCGACCGGCCGGTTGAGCGACAGGTAGCCGAGGCCGATCTCTTCCAGCGCCGTCAGGCGCGCGCCGATGGCGGCCTTCAGGTCGGCCGCCAGCGGGTCGGTGAGCCCGGCGACCCAGGCGTTGAGCCGGGTGATCGACAGGGCGCAGACCTCCGCGATGTTCAGGCCCTCGATGCGGCAGGTCAGCACTTTGGGATTGAGGCGCGTGCCGCCGCAGTCGGGGCAGGTGCCCATCGTCAGCATCGGATTCAGCACGGCGGCGTGGAGCAGCCCTTCCTCGGAGTTGATGATGCTGCGGTACATACGCGGGATCAGGCCTTCGTATTTGGCTGTCTTGGGCCAGTTCGAAGGCGGGTTTTTGAGGCGGATCTGCGGGCTGTTGAGGAAGAGGTCCAGTTCTTCGGGCGAATAGTCCTTGATTTTCTTGTCGAGGTCGAACAGGCCGCTGTGCGCGTAGCGGATCCAGCGCCAGCCGCCCTTGCCGAAGGCGATGTAGTGGATGGTGTCCTCGTCGTTGAGGCTCTTGTCGAAATCCACGAGTTTGTGGATGTCGAGCTCCCGGATCTCGCCCAGGCCGGCGCAGCGCGGACAGCTGCCTTGCGGATGGTTGAAGCTGAAACTGTCGGAATAGCCCACGAAAGGCTTGCCTACGCGCGAAAAGAGCAGGCGCAGCAGCGCGTAGATATCCGTGTATGTGCCGACGGTAGAGCGGGAATTCTGCGCCGGCTTCTTCTGGTCGATGACGATGGCGATGGGTAGGCCCTCGATGGAGTCGACCTTCGGGCGTCCGTATTTCGGGAGATACTGCTGCACGAAGGTGGGGAAGGTGTCATTGAGTTCCCGGCGGCTCTTCGCCGCGATGGTGTCCATCACCAGGGAACTCTTCCCCGAGCCGGATACGCCGGTGAAAATGGTGATCTTGTATTTCGGTATGTCGAGCGAGATATTGCGCAGGTTGTTCTCCCGCGCCCCGCGGATCCTGATGGTGTCGAAACTGTTCATAGACAGAGGCCGTAACTGTGCTTGATCTCGTTCATCACGAAGGACGACTGGATGCTGCCGATGGTGTCGAGGGCACCTAGCGTGTTGATAATGAAATCGTTGTACTGCTTCATATTGCGGGCGCGGATCTTCAGCAGGTAGTCGTATTCGCCCGAGATGTTGTAACATTCAGCCACCTGGGGAATCTGGCGGATCATCCGGGTGAAGTCGCGGGCTACGTCGCGTGACATCTGTTTCAGCTTGACGGAGCAGTAGACCTCGAAGCCCAGGTCGAGTTTCTCGGCGTCGAGGATGGCCACGTACTGCCGGATGTAGCCTTCACGCTCCAGGCGCTTGAGCCGTTCAAACACCGGCGTCGTCGAAAGGTTGACCTTCGCTGCCAGCTCCTTCGTCGTCTGCCGCGCATCCTCCTGCAAGGCGCGAAGAATTTTTATATCAGTTTCATCAATCATTTAGAATAATTTTCTAATTGAATCAATATTTATGGCAAATATAGAAATATTTTCCAAATTTTTCCAGACTCTTGTGCGGTTTTTTCCTTCCCTCTATCTTTGCAGCAAAACCTGAGAGAACAATGAGCAAGCAAGGCATCGGCACGCGTTGCGTGCAGGCGGGCTACAAGCCCGGCAAAGGGGAACCCCGACAGATTCCGATCATCCAGAGCACGACCTTCAAATATGAGACTTCCGACCAGATGGGCCGGCTGTTCGACCTGGAGGAGAGCGGGTATTTCTATACCCGGCTCCAGAACCCGACCAACGACCACGTAGCCGCCAAGATCGCCGACCTGGAAGGCGGCGTGGGTGCGATGCTGACCGCCTCGGGTCAGGCGGCCAATCTGTTCGCCTGCCTGAATATCTGCTGCGCCGGCGACCATATCGTCAGTGCCACCAATATCTATGGGGGCACTTTCAATCTGCTGGGAGTCACCCTTCAGAAGCTGGGCATCGGCGTGACTTTCGTCAATCCCGACGATCCGGAGGAAACCATCGCGGCAGCCTTCCGGCCGGAGACGAAGCTCCTCTTCGGCGAGACGCTGTCGAATCCCGGCGTGGAGGTGCTCGACATCGAGAAATTCGCCCGTATCGCCCATGCGCACGGCGTGCCTCTGATCGTCGACAATACCTTCCCCACACCGGTCAACTGCCGCCCGTTCGAATGGGGTGCCGATATCGTGACGCACTCTACGACCAAGTATATGGACGGGCACGGCGTAGCCGTCGGCGGTGCGCTGGTTGACAGCGGCCGTTTTGATTGGGAGGCGCATGCCGACAAATTCCCCGGCCTCTGCACGCCCGACGAGTCATACCACGGGCTGGTTTATACGAAGGCCTTCGGCAAGGCTGCTTACATTACCAAGGCTACCACGCACCTGATGCGGGACCTGGGTTCGATCCAGAGCCCGCAGAACGCCTTCTACCTGAATCTCGGCCTGCAGACGCTGCATTTGCGGGTGCCCCGCCACTGCGCGAGTGCGCTGGCCGTGGCCCAGTTCCTGGAACAACACCCCGATGTGGCCTGGGTGAAATATCCCGGCCTGAAGGGAGACAAGGATTACGAAAGGGCCCGGAAATATCTTCCCGATGGCACCAGCGGCGTGCTCTGCCTTGGTCTTAAGGGAGGCCGGGACTTTGACAACCGCTTTATGGACGCCCTGCGGCTGGTCACGATCGAGACCCACGTGGCCGACTGCCACAGCTGCATCCTGCATCCCGCTTCGCATACGCACCGGCAGTTGAGCGATGCGCAGCTGCGGGCTGCGGGCATCGACCCGGGCCTGATGCGGCTGAGCATCGGCCTGGAAGATGCCGACGACTTGATCGAGGACCTGAAACAGGCGCTGGAGGCTGCCCATCGCGGATGATCCGGCACGAGCTCTTTCTCGACGACTTCGCTTTCGAAGCGGGAGGGCGGCTCGACCGGGTGAAGGTCGTGTACCATACTTCACCGGTACGGCGTGGCCGTGTCATCTGGATCTGCCACGCCCTGACGGCCAACAGCGATCCGGAGGACTGGTGGCCCGAGATGGTGGGGCCGGGCCTGTTTTTCGATCCGGAGCGCGATTTCATCGTCTGTGTCAATATGCTCGCTTCACCGTATGGCTCTTCTTGTCCTGCTTCCGTTAATCCTGTCACGTGTCGGCCGTATTACTTTGATTTCCCGGCTGTTACGGTTCGCGATATGGTCTCGGCGATGGCCGCGGTCCGGCGCGAACTTGAGATTGAGCGGGTCGATTTGCTCGTTGGCAGTTCCATCGGCGGCTTTCAGGCTGTGGAATGGGCGGTCACCGAGCCGGATCTGTTTGAACGGGCAGCGTTCATCGCAACTTCGCCGCGTGTGTCGCCCTATCTGTCGGCCGGCATCGAAACGCAGCGGATGGCCCTGGAAGCGGATCCGTCGTTCCGCGAAGCAGCCAGCCTGTCGGGAGGAGAGGCCGGCTTGCGCTGTGCCCGTGCGCAGGCCCTGATTTCCTATCGGAGTTTTATCGGTTACGGTCTCAGGCAGGCCGAGCCGGACGACGATACGCTTTTCGCGACCCGGGCCGCTTCCTATGAACGTTATCAAGGCGAGAAGCTGGTCCGTCGCGGGTTCGATGCATATTCTTATTATTATCTTTGCAATGCCGTGGACAGCCACAATGTGGGTCGCGGCCGCGGCGGGGTAGCCGCGGCGCTGGGCCGCATCCGTGCCACCACCGTCGTTGCTTCGATCGATACCGACGGGATTTTCCCGCCTCAGGAGATCGAAAGCTGGGCTCCGTTCATTCACGGAGCCGTGTATAAACGTTTAACCTCGTCTTTCGGACACGACGGCTTCCTGTTGGAGACGGGGCAATTGGAAGATCTTTTATGCAAGTTTTGAAATTCGGCGGCTCGTCCGTCGCCTCTCCCCAAAGAATCATCGAGATTGTCCGCACTTCGATCGAACGCGACCGTACGATCCTGGTCTGTTCGGCTGTCAGTGGGTGCACCGACGCGTTAATCCGGCTGGGCCATCTGGCCTCCGAGCGTGATGAAAGCTATCTGACCGAACTCGACCGCCTTTATGGACGGCATCTGGAAATGATCGAGCAACTGCTGCCCGCCGACCGGAAAGCCACTGTCCGGGAGACTATCGACGGTCTCTTCGATTCGCTCCGGGGCATCCTTCACGGGGTCTTCCTGCTGGGAGAACTCAGCCCCACGAGCCTGGATGCGGTACAGAGCTACGGCGAATTGTTTTCGACGAAGATCCTTGCCGCCAAGTTCACTTCGCTCGGCATTCCGTGCAACTGGCTCGATGCCCGGAAGCTGATTACGACCGTCGGCGGGGTAGTGGATACCGTCCGGACTTATGCCGATGTGGCCGCGGCGGTGGAAAGCCAACCGCATACCTCGCTTTTCATCGTTCCTGGTTTTATCGCTTCCGACCAGCAGGGGAGAGTCACGACGCTCGGACGCGGAGGCTCCGACTACACAGCCTCGCTTTTTGCCGTCGGCGTGCATGCGAGACTGGTAGAAATATGGACCGACGTGCCGGGTATCATGACGTCCAATCCGAAGACGGTGCCGTCGGCCCGTACCATTCGCAATATCTCCTATCGCGCGGCGCAGGAGCTGTCGCATTTCGGCGCGAAGGTCATCTTCCCGCCGACCATCCAGCCGGTCATCAACGAAGGTATTCCGATCTATGTCAAGGACACTTTCGATCCGGAGGATCCCGGAACGCTCGTAGAGAAGAATCCGCCGCGGCGGGAGGAGGCGCTGCTGGGCATAGCCAATTCCGACAAGATTGCCCTTATCTCGCTGGAAGGCAGCGGTATGGTCGGTATCCCCGGTTTCTCCTCGCGTCTGTTCGACGCGTTGACCCGCGCAGGCATCAACATCATCCTCATCACGCAGGCCTCTTCGGTCCATACGATGTGTATCGCCATCGCGGAGGCCGACGCGCCGGCTGCCAAACGGGCGGCCGACGAGTGCTTCGCCTACGAGATCTCGCTGGGCAAACTCCAGCCGCTCAAGGTGGAGACCGGTTATTCGATCGTCTGCCTGGTGGGCGACGACATCCTGGGCCACAGCGGTGCGACGGGGCGGATGCTCGCAGCACTGGGCGGCCGCGGCATTCCCGTCCGCGCCACGGCACAGGGCTCTTCCGAGCGGAACATCTCGGTCATCGTCGCTTCCGACAAGGCCGACGAGGCCATCCGGGCCATCCACGGCGAGTTCTTCGACCGCTCGCCGCTCGAAGCGGTCAATCTGTTCATCGCCGGCTATGGCAAGGTAGGGAAGGCCCTGGTGAAGATGCTGCTCGAAAACCACGATACCATCGCCGAACGGACCGGTAAGGACGTCCGGATCTGCGGCCTGGCCAACAGCCGCCGCTATCTGCTCGACACGGCAGGTATCAATCCCGCGTCGTTGGCCGAAGGTTCGACGGGATCGTTCTTCAACGCCTTGGCCGACCTGTCACTGTCAGGCTCTGTCTTCGTGGACTGCACGGCCAGTGAAGAGACGGGACTTCGTTATCCGCAGTTGTTCAAGGCGGGCTATGATGTGGTGGCCTGCAACAAGATCCCGTTTGCCGGCTCCTTCGACCGCTACGCGGCGCTCAAGGCTGCAGCCGTCCGCGAACAGGTCGCTCTCCGGCATGAGACGACTGTCGGGGCCGCACTGCCCATCCTCTCGTCCCTCGAACGGATGGTTCTTTCGGGCGATGAACTGGTCAGCGTCGAAGCTGTTCTCTCGGGAACGCTCAATTATCTGTGTGACAAGTATGAAGGCCGTGATTTTGCGGTCCTCGTGGAAGAAGCCCGGCAGAAGGGCTACACCGAGCCTGACCCTTCGGTCGACCTAGGCGGGCGTGACGTTCTGCGCAAGACCTTGATTCTGGCCCGCGTGGCCGGCATTCCGTTGGAAGAAACCGACGTCCGTCTGGAACCGTTTCCCGAAGAGGAAGCCCTGGCTGTTGCCTACGCCGAGGCCGTCGCTTCCGGCCGGCGGCTCCGTTACGTCGCCGCCCTCCGCCGTGTCATTCCTGACGATACCCCTTCGGCCGAGGAGGCCGGTGGGGCTGCCCGTTGGTGTGCTACCGTCGGTTTGCAGGCTGTCGATCCCGACAGTCCGCTCTTCACACTGGAGGGCACCGACAACTGCGCCGTCATCACGACGGTCGACTACCCGTCGCCGCTGGTCATCCGCGGCGCCGGCGCCGGCCCCCGCCAAACCGCCGCCGGTCTTCTGCTCGACATCCTGTCATGCTGACCGCCGCCCTTCTACCAAACGAACTGCAATCGATATTAAAACCTCCAACCCCAACCCAACCCCAACCCAACCCAGACCCAACCCCAGCCTCAGCCCCCTTGCGCTGCAATGTACGCATCAGTCAATCAGCCGTTTATGCAAGTTGATCCCCTCTCTGCGAAGGGGGATCAACTTGCGGAAGTCGCTGATTATCAAATGCGTCCGTTGCAGCGAAAGAGGGAGGAAGGCAGGGCAGGGCGGGGCGGGGCGGGGCATGAATGATTGACCTATGATAGTAGCTGTAGTGGGAGCCACCGGACTGGTGGGAACCCGAATGATCCAAGTCCTCGAGGAGAGGCAATTTCCCGTTGATGAACTGATTCCAGTCGCTTCGGAGCGGTCGGTCGGGAAGACCGTCGTTTTCCGTGGCGAACCCTGTACCGTCGTCAGTGCCGATGAAGCCATCGCCCGCCGGCCGTCGCTGGCGATCTTCTCCGCCGGCGCCGCGGTTTCGCGGGAGCTGGCGCCCCGCTTCGCCGCCGCCGGCTGCCGCGTCGTCGACAACTCCTCCTGCTGGCGGATGGACCCGGACAAGAAACTCGTGGTTCCGGAGATCAACGCCGACGTGCTGACGGCCGACGACTGGATCATCGCCAATCCCAACTGTTCAACCATCCAGATGCTGCTGCCGCTGGCACCGCTGCATCAAGCCTTTACCATCAGGCGTATCGTCGTTTCGACCTATCAGAGCATCACCGGCACGGGCCAGAAGGCTGTGGTCCAGATGGCGGCCGAGCGGGAAGGGAAGGCCTGGGGGGAATACCCCGCCGTCTATCCGTATCCCATCGACCGGAACATCCTGCCGCACATCGACAGTTTCCTCGAAAATGGTTACACGAAAGAGGAGATGAAGATGGTCAACGAGACGCACAAGATCCTCCGCGATGACCGCATCGGCGTGAGTGCCACTACTGTACGGGTACCGGTCCGTGGCGGTCACAGCGAATCGGTGAATCTCGAGTTTGAAAAGCCGTTCGACCTGGCCGATGTCCGCCGCATCCTGGAAAACACACCTGGCGTCGTCGTGCAGGACGACCCGGCCCACAACCTCTATCCGATGCCGATTTACGCCGAGGGCCGCGACGAAGTCTTCGTCGGCCGCCTCCGCCGCGACTTTTCCGTTCCCAGTGGCCTGAACCTGTGGTGCGTGTCCGACAATCTGCGCAAGGGCGCGGCCACGAACGCTGTACAAATTGCTGAAATCCTGCTCCAGAAAGGTCTGCTGTAATCTGTTTTTTGTATCTTAGCGGATTAAACAGACAGTATGACCGATCCCGTTTATTCCGCTGCAAAAGACAGGTACCAGCAGATGCCGTACCGCCGCTGCGGCCGCTCCGGCGTCCTCCTGCCCGCCCTCTCACTCGGGCTATGGCAAAATTTCGGCTCCCGCAAGCCGTTCTGCGAAGCGGAAGCGATGGCGCATTTCGCTTTTGACAAGGGAATCTGCCATTTCGACCTGGCCAACAACTACGGTCCGGAATATGGCACGGCAGAAGAGAACTTTGGCCGCCTGATGGCCGGCTCTCTGCGTCCCTATCGTGACGAGCTCTTCATCAGCACGAAGGCCGGCTGGGATATGTGGCCGGGTCCCTATGGCAACTGGGGGTCCCGCAAATATCTGATGGCCAGTCTCGAGCAGAGTCTCAAAAGGATGAATCTCGACTACGTCGACATTTTCTATTCTCACCGTTGGGATCCGCAGACGCCGCTGGAAGAGACGATGCAGGCCCTGGTCGATATCGTGCGGCAAGGCAAGGCATTGTATGTCGGACTGTCGCGTTATCCGGCGCAACAGGCCGCTGCAGCATACCGCTATCTTGCAGCGCACGACGTACCCTGTCTGCTGTATCAAGACCGGTACAATCTGGTTGACAGGAATCCCGACCAGACGGGGCTGATCGACCAGGCCAGGGAAAACGGAACGGGCTTCATCTCGTTCTCCCCTCTGCAGCAGGGTCTTCTCACCAACCGCTACCTGAACGGCATTCCCGAAGACTCCAGGATGGCGGCAGGAACAACCTCGCTGAAACCTTCGTTGCTGACCGAAGAGATGCTCGCCTCGCTGCGTGGCCTCGACGCCATCGCCCGCCGACGCGGGCAGAGCCTTGCCCAGATGGCGCTCGCCTGGCTGCTCCATGATGAAAGGGTAACCTCCGTCATCATCGGCGCAAGTTCCGTGGCTCAATTGCAGGACACGGTCAAAGCGACGGAAAACACCAGCTTCACTGACGAGGAACTGCGGGAGATCGATTGTATCATGATCCATCCCGATAATATCTGATGATGCCGGTCACGAAGGACAGCCTGCTGAACGACATTCGCTGCGGAGCGCCGCTGTCGCTCGAGCAGCGTGTCCGTCTGACGCTGTTGCTCAGCGGTCCGGCTATCCTTGCGCAACTGGCTTCCGTCTTGTTGCAGTTCATCGACGCTTCGATGGTGGGCAGTCTCGGAGCCGGCCCTTCGGCTTCGATCGGACTGGTCTCTACGAGCACCTGGCTCTGCAACGGTTTTTGTATCGCACTGGCCCAGGGCTTTTCCGTGCAAGTCGCCCACCGCATCGGCGCCGGCGACATGACCGGAGCCCGGCAGGTGCTCCGCCAGGGGCTGGGTGTCGTCACACTGTTCTCGGTCTGCCTTTCCCTGATTGCCGTCGGCATCTCCGGACCGTTGCCCCACTGGCTGGGCGGCGAAGAGGCCATCCGGGCGGACGGATCGGCCTATTTCAGGATCTATGCGCTCTTCCTGCCGATGATGCAGCTGGGTTTCTTTGCCAGTACGATGCTGCAGTGCAGCGGCGAGATGAAACTGCCCAGCCTGCTGAACATCGGGATGTGCGTACTCGACGTCATTTTCAACTTCCTGCTGATTTTCCCGACACGCGAGGTCCGGGTCTTCGGTTCATCGATGACCCTGCCGGGCGCCGGGATGGGTGTGCGCGGAGCCGCGCTGGGAACCGGTCTGGCGGAAGCTGTCATGGCCTGTCTGATCCTGTATTTCCTGCTGGTCCGCAATAAAGATCTGGCGATCGCGCATGAGCGCGGGTCATTCCGGCCTACCCGCGAGTGCCTGCGAAGGGCGTTCGGCATTACCGGCCCGATGTGGCTGCAAAACCTCGTGATGCGGGGCGCCTACGTGATGAGCACGCTCATCGTCGCACCGCTGGGTGCCGTTTCCATCGCCGCCAACTCTTTCGCCATCATCGCGGAAAGTTTCTGCTATATGCCGGGCTACGGTATGGGAGACGCGGCCACTACGCTGGTAGGGCAGAGCCTGGGAGCCAGGCGCAAGGACTTGGCCCGGGGCTTCGCAAGAGTGACGCTGGCCCTGGGCGTGGGGATGATGGTGGCGCTGGCCATCGCCATGTTCTTCCTGGCAGAGCCCATCATGCGCCTGCTGAGCGTCGATCCCGACGTCGTGGCGCTGGGAGCCCGCTGCCTTCGCCTGGAAGCCTTCGCCGAGGCGGGCTATGCCACGGCCATCGTAGCCAACGGCGCCTGTGTCGGCGCCGGCGACACGAAAGTCCCGGCCGCGATGAACCTGATCAGCGTCTGGATTGTCCGCATCGGCCTGGCGCTCGTGCTTACGCCGCGCCTGGGCCTGATAGGCTATTGGATTGCCATGTGCATCGAGCTGAACGTGCGCGGCGCCTTCTACCTGATCCGGGTCAGCGGACAGCGCTGGATGGGTCACAATTTGGTAAACAACACAGACTCAATATATGAAAACGATTAAGAATCAAGAATTCGGCGGCGAGCGGCCTCTGTTCGAGGTCCACGGCGCCCGCCTGGAAAACATCACCATCGTCGACGGCGAATCGGGGATCAAACATTGCAGCGACCTCGAAGCCGACGGCTGCCGCTTCTACGGCAAATACCCCTGGTGGCACGTCGACCGCTGCCTGATTACGAACTGCTACTTTGCACCGGGTTCCCGCTCGGCCATCTGGTATACGAACGACCTGGAGATGCGCGACTGCACGATCGACGGGCCCAAATTCTTCCGCGAGATGCGCGGCGTCCGGCTCGAACGCGTGGTGATCAACGATGCCGACGAGACCTTCTGGAAGGTCGACGGTTTGAAAATCAAGGACGTGGAGCTGCACGGCGGAACGTATCCCTTTATGTTCTCGCGCAATATCGAGGTGGACGGACTGGTGAGCGACGCCAAGTACGTGTTCCAGTACTGCCAGAATGTAGTCGTCCGCAATGCGAAGATTACGACCAAGGATTCTTTCTGGGAGTGTGAGAACGTGACCATCTACGATTCCGAGCTGGACGGGGAATATCTTGCCTGGCATTCGAAGAACGTGCGGCTGGTGAACTGCAAATTGAGCGGCGAGCAGCTGCTTTGCTATGCGAAGGACCTCGTTTTGGAGAATTGTACGTTCGACGCCGCCTGCGACCGCATGTTCGAATACTCGACCGTCCAGGCCGACATCCGGGGCCACGTGGAGAATATCAAGAATCCGACGTCCGGTCATATCGTGGCCGACAGCATCGGCAGCGTGACGATCAACGAGAATATCCGCCAGCCCGCAGACTGCGTGATCGAGGTTCGCAAATGAAAGCCCGGTTCGACTTCGAAACGCCCGTCAACCGGCGCGACAGCGGCAGCTACAAGTGGGACGCCGATCTCCCGGAAGGTGTGGTTCTGACGCCGGCGCAGCGCGAACGCGTCATCCCGCTCTGGGTGGCGGACATGGATTTCCAGGCTGCGCCCTGTATCCTCGACGCGCTGCGCCGCCGGGTAGAGCACGGTGTGTTCGGCTACACGCGCGTGCCCGATTCCTATTATGATGCAGTCATCCGCTGGTTCGGGCAGCGGCACGGCCTTGCCCTGAAGCGCGACTGGATTCAGTACACGACCGGCGTGGTGCCGGCGCTGTCGGCCGTCATCAAAGCGCTGGCCAGGCCCGGCGAGGGCGTCATCGTCCAGACACCCGTCTATAATTGTTTCTTCTCCTCCATCCGCAACAACGAATGCCGGATCGTAGCTTCGCCGCTGCTTCGCCGCGATCTGCCTGACGGCGCTTTTACCTATGAGATGGATTATGAAGGACTGGAAGCGGCCTGTGCCGATCCCTCGAACCGCATCCTGCTGCTGTGCAACCCGCACAACCCGGCCGGCCGCCGCTGGCGGGCGGAAGAACTCCGCCGTGCCGGCGAGATTGCCTTCCGTCACGGCGTCGTCGTGGTCTCCGACGAAATCCACTGCGAGATCGTACAGCCCGGAACGGCCTACGTGCCGTTCGCGGCGCTGGGCGAATCCTTCCTGCACGGTTCGGTGACGCTTTGTTCTCCTTCCAAGAGTTTCAACACAGCGGGCCTGCAGATCGCCAACATCATCACCGACCGCCCCGACTGGCAGGGGAAGATCGACAAGGCCATCAATATCAACGAAATATGTGATGTCAATCCTTTCGGCCCCGTTGCGGCGGAGGCAGCGTACTCGGATGAAGGCGCCCGCTGGCTCGAGGCGCTGGACGAAGTCATCTGGCACAACTATGAGACGCTCCGCGCTCAGTTCCGAAGTGCGCTGCCGGAGTTCCCGGTGGCCGCTCTGGAAGCAACCTATCTGGCCTGGATCGATACCTCGGTCCTGCCGCTTCCCTCGGAGCAGATAGAAGCCGAATTGCTTCAGGGTGAGCAGGTCTGGATCAATGCCGGCAGTATGTACGGCGCCGACGGCTTCATCCGCATCAATCTGGCCTGTCCTTCCGCCCGCCTGCAGGAAGGACTGGACCGCATCGTAACCGGTCTGCAGCGGCTGCTGCGGGCCTGATTTTGACTTGACTATGAAAAAGAAAACCATCCTTCGCATCTTATTGGCGGTCCTGCTGGCCGCCATCCTGGGCGGCTGTGTCTATCTGAACAGCCTGATGCCCATCATCACGGGCTACGCGGCCAAGAACCTGGCATCCGACGTTTTCGTCTCCGGCCGGGAACCGGCCGACGTGGAGGCACTCGACCTGAACTTCTCCTTCATCAAGTTTACCCGCAACAAGGTGGATTTTGAGAACCATACGGTGACAAGCCGTTTCCTCTGGAGCAAGTCGCAGGCGCTTTACCGCGAGGGCTATGGCGTGACGCTGCTCCGCGGGAAGAATGCCCTGGCCAGGCTGCAGGCGCAAAAGTATCCGGATGTGGTCAATATCCCCGGGCCTGAAACGCTGCTTCCCGGCGATTCGGCGCTTACGGCCCGGCTGGCGCCCATCGCCAAGGCATTGGTCGACGACCACGCCTACAATGGTACTCCTTTCGCTTTCATCGTCGTCCATCAGGATGGCGTTGTGGCCGAGCGGTATCGCGAGGGCATCACCGCCGATACCCGGCTCCTGAGCTGGAGCATGGGCAAGAGTTTCACCAATGCACTGGTGGGTATCATGGCCGGCGACGGTCTGGTGGATATCCATGCCCCGATGGACATCCCCGAGTGGCAGGGTGACGGCAGGGCCGCGATCACGCTCAGCGACCTGATGCAGATGCAGAGCGGCTTGGAATGGAACGAAAACTACGGCACCCGTTCCGACGTGAACCTCATGCTGCACCGGGAGGAGGATATGGGCCTGTTCGCCCTGTCGAAGCCCCTGATGGCCAAGCCCGGCACCCACTGGTACTATTCGAGCGGCAGCACCAACATCATCATGCGCTATCTTCGCGGCCGATTCGCCTCGGAAGAGGAATTCCTTCAATATATCCACGAGCGTCTCTTCGATCCGCTGGGTATCGACAATCCCTGCTTCGAACCTGATATGAGCGGAACGCCGGTTGGCTCGTCCTATCTGTACGCCACCGCGCGTGACTTCGCCCGTCTGGGTCATATGTACCTTCACGACGGTTGTGTCGGGGAAGAACGGCTCCTTCCGGAGCATTGGGTGGAATACACAACCACCCCGGCTTCCGACAGCAAGGGCGGTTACGGGGCCTGTTTCTGGCTGAACCGCGGCAAGACCTATCCTTCTGCGCCGGAAGACATGTATTCCTGCCAGGGGCACGACGGGCAGATGATTTTCATCATCCCCTCCAAGGAACTGGTAGTGGTCGTGCTGGGCTACTCTCCGAAACCCGACCGCGTAATCGAGTTCGACAGACTCCTTCGCGACATCATCGACCAGACCGGGAATCCGCAAAAATAAAAAAGGGGAACGCCCGGATTCTTTGTATATTTATCAGAATCCCCTGAAAACAATAACAAATCGATAACAGATGAGATATTTCAGACTCCTGCTTCTTTCCCTGCTGCTGGCGGTACCTGCATTCGCACAGATGCAGCCCGTCTCCTGGAAGGCCGAAGCCGTCCAGGTGGAAGGCAACACCTATGAAATCCGCGCGACCGGTACGATTGCCGGTGCCTGGCACATCTACGACCTGACCGACTATGGCTCCAGCGGCCCCAACGGCACAATCTTCACGGTCGATGCCGGCGACAAGGTCAAACTCATCGGCGACCCGTACATTTCCTCGGAAGTGCACAAGGGCTTCGACGATGTGTTCGGCATCGAGATCGGCACGTGCGGCAGTCCGGTGGTCATCTGCCAGAAGGTGGAACTGCTGCAAGGCAATGAAGTATCTGTCCCCGTGACGGTGGAATGGCAGGCCTGCAACGACGAGAACTGCATCCCCCCGGACGATTTTTCTGTGAATGTGACCCTGCCGGGCGGAGAGGGCCTGCCTGTCCTCGCACCGGCTGAGCCTGAAGTCGATCCGAATGCGACCGCGCCCGGGGAAGGCAAGTCCATCTGGGGCCTGATCCTCGAGGCGATCGCCTGGGGCTTCGTGGCGCTCCTGACGCCCTGCGTGTTCCCGATGATCCCGATGACGGTGAGCTTCTTCCTGAAGCAGAACCAGGCCGTGGAAGGGGAAGAGAAGAAGAAAGGACGCGGCAAATGGCTCGCCTCGATTTTCGGTCTCTCGATCGTCGCGCTTTACACCATCCCCATCGCCGTCATCATCCTGATTACGTACTTCGCCGGCGGCGAAGCCGTGACGGCCGACATCTTCAACTGGCTGGCTACGCACTGGCTCCCGAATATCATCTTCTTCCTGATTTTCATGATCTTCGCGGCATCGTTCTTCGGCGCTTTCGAAATTACCCTTCCGAGTTCCTGGCTCAACAAGTCGGACGCCAAGTCCAACAAGGGCGGCCTGGCCGGCGTGTTCTTCGTGGCGCTGACCCTCGTGCTGGTTTCGTTCTCCTGCACGGGCCCGATCGTAGGCTCGGTGCTCATCAAGAGCACGCAGGGCCAGTTCTGGGAGCCGATCATCACGATGCTGGCCTTCTCGGTCGCCTTCGCCCTCCCGTTCACGCTCCTGGCCTTCGCCCCCTCGCTCCTGGACAAACTCCCGAAGAGCGGCGGCTGGCTCAACAGCGTGAAAGTGGTGCTCGGCTTCGTCGAGGTAGCGCTCGGCTTCAAGTTCCTGAGCGTCGCCGACCAGACCTATCACTGGGGCCTGCTCGACCGCGAGGTCTATCTGGCCATCTGGATCGTGGTCTTCACCCTGCTCGGCCTCTATCTGCTGGGCAAGATCCGCTTCGCCTACGACTCGCCGGTGCAGCACCTGAGCGTGTTCCGCCTGATCCTGGTCATCGTGGTCTTTTCTTTTGTGGTCTATATGATTCCGGGTATGTGGGGTGCGCCGCTCAAGGCCCTCTCGGGCTATCTTCCGCCCATCACTACGCAGGATTTCGTGCTTGACCCGGCGCAGCACGGAGGAGGAGGTACGACTTATGTGGTCGGTCAGCCCCAGGAAGATGAGAATGGGATTCCGACCCATCGCAAATACGCCGACTTCCTCCATATGCCTTACGATATCCCCGCCTTCTTCGACTATGAAGAAGCCCGCGCCTATGCCGCCAAGGTCGGCAAGCCCATGCTGCTCGACTTTACGGGCCACGGCTGCGTGAACTGCCGGGAGATGGAATCACGCGTCTGGAGCGATCCCCGCGTCCTGAAGATGATGAAGAACGACTATGTGGTCTGCTCGCTCTACGGCGACGACAAGAAAGTGCTCGACCAGAAGGACTGGGTTACGACCGAAGACGGTAAGGTCCTCAAGAGCCTGGGCAAGATCAACTCCTACTTCATGATGAAACGCTACCACGTGAATGCCCAGCCTTATTACGTGATCCTCGATCCGGTGACGGAAAAGAACAAGGTGCCCGCCCGCAGCTACAACCTCGACGTGGATGAATATGTGGCCTTCCTGGAAAAGGGACTGGAATAGTTTTTGTTAGCTAAAACCCTCGTTATGAAAAAGTTTATCCTCTCCTGTATCTTGCTTGCCGGCATTTCGACGGCAACCAGCGCCCAGGGCATCGCTGAAGGTGCCAAGGCCCCCGATTTCTCCGCCAAGAAGGTGGATGGTACGACTTTCACGCTTTCCTCGCTCCAGGGAAAATACGTAGTGATCGATTTCTGGGGCAGCTGGTGCAAATGGTGCATCAAGGGATTCCCCGATATGAAGACGGCTTATGCCAAGCATAAAGGGAAAGTCGAATTCGTCGGCATCGCCTGCCGCGATACGGAAGAAAAGTGGAAAGCTGCTACCGCGAAGTATGAGCTTCCGTGGATCAGCGTGCTGAACCCTGCTGACAACGATCTGGTACAGGTCTATCAGGTGAAGGGCTTCCCTACGAAGATCGTCGTCGACCCCAAGGGCAACATCGCCAAGATCATCCTCGGTGAAGATCCGGCCTTCTACACTTATCTGGACAGTGTTTTGGATTAGTTAAAAAATATTTGGTTATTAGGGAATGCGGGGCCCGCGCGAGATGCGCCGGCCTCGTTTTTTTTGAGGGGAGACTGCAGGAAATCTGTAGTATTGGGTAGAAAACTATTCATCTCAATAAACTACAACCTATGTCAGTCAAACACTTCTTCAAAGGGATGTTCCTCGTGCTGGCGCTGGTACTGGTCTCTGCCCAGACAGTTTCCGCACAGAACATCACGCTGAACTTCGACAGGACGCCGCTCAAGACCGTCCTGAATGAGATCCAGAAGCAGGTGGACTACACGTTTGTCTACAACGACCAGCAGGTCGGTGCCGACAAACCGGTCACCATCCACGTCCAGAATGCCGGCCTGACCGCCGTTCTCGACCAAATGCTCCATCCGCTGAACATCAACTACAAGATTCTCGATCGTCAGATCGCCCTCTCACCGGCCGCTACGACGGCCCAGCAGCAGGGCCAGGCCGGCCGCGGGGGCGCCATCGTGCTCAAAGGCCGCATTACCGACCAGGACGGCATGCCGGTCGCCGGCGCCGCCGTCCAGAACGTCACAGAGAAAACCTACGCCATCACCGATGTCAACGGCAACTATACGCTGGCTGTCAAGAATCCGCGCAACAGTACCATCGAGGTGACCTTCCTCGGCATGGACACGGTTACCGAGCCGCTCAACGGCCGCAGCAATTTCGATGTGCAGATGACCTACAGCCGCATGTTCATCGAAGGTGCGGTGGTGACCGGTTATCAGGAAATCCAGCAGAAGAAGGTGACGGGCGCCATCGCCACGGTCAACTCCAAGACCATCGAAGAGCGTTACACACCGAGCCTGATGCAGAACCTTGAAGGCCGCGTGGCCGGTCTTTCGACCTACGGCGGCAAGCTCACCATCCGTGGTGTCAGCTCCATGTACGCCGAGGCCAACCCGCTGCTCGTGGTGGACGGTCTGCCGATGGAAGGTTCCATCGACGACCTGAACCCCTATGACATCGAGAGCGTCAACGTGCTGAAGGATGCGGCCGCCGCGGCTATCTACGGTGCCCGCGCTTCCAACGGTATCATCGTCATCACGACCAAGAGCGCCCGCGAGAAAGGCAAGATCGACGTGGACTTCTCCACCAACGTCACGGTCTTCTCCAAGCCCGACATGGACTATGCGCACAACTTCTATATGAATGCCGAGCAGCAGATTGCACTGGAGAAGAACTACTACGACTACTATTACTTCCACAACGAGGGCGAGGTCACCGATCCGGCCCGTTCGATGGAGCAGAGTCTGCTGTCCGGTTCGGGCTATGTTTCCCCCATCGACTATGCCTACTACCGGATGTATACCGGCCAGGGGTCGCAGAGCGAGATCGACCAGCTCTGCAACCAGCTCGCGAAGAACAATTTCGCCCAGCAGTATGCCGACGCGGTCTACCGCCGTCAGCTGATGCAGCAGTACAACCTGGCCCTGCGCAGCCGCTCCGACCGTTTCCAGAGCAACTTCGTCGTGAACTGGCGCAACGACAACGCCGGCGTCATCAATACTTTCGACCGGCAGATGCAGATCAGCTACAAAGGTTCCTACGACGTCACCAAGTGGCTGACCGCCACGGTGGCCGTCAACGGCATCTACGGCAACCAGCGTGCGAAGGGCTATACGTACAACGGTTTCGACAGCCCTTGGATGGCGCCTGCCTATGAGAGCCTCTACAATACGGATGGAACCGACAAACTGCTCTATACCTGGTTCAACGGCAATCAGTACCGCGACAATACCGAAGGGGGTTACTTCAAGGAAACCGGCATCAACCTGGTGGACGAATACTACAACAATGTGATCAACACCAAGCGCCAGTATATGCGTTATCACGGCGACCTGCTCTTTAAGATCTTCAAGGGCCTGACCGCCAACGCACAGTTCGTCTATGAGACCGACCACCGCACCGCCGACTGGTACGCTACCCAGGAAAGCCAGGCTGCCAAGACGATCTACAATGCCTATACGGAGATCGATCCCTACGGAAACGTGACGCACCTTACTCCTGCATCCGGCGGTTTCCGTGCAGCCCAGAATGTGGACGGCCGTTATTGGACGGCCCGTGGCCAGCTCAACTATGCAGGCACCTTCGGCAAGCACGAAATCGTGGCCCTGGCTGGTCTGGAATTCCGCGAAACGCTCTATTCCGGCACCAGCGCCCTGATGCTGGGCTATGACGACCAGCTGCAGAACGCTTCGACGGCGACCATCGACTTCGCTACCATCAGCCAGATGCGTTATAGCAACAACTATATGGCACTTGGCGGTGGCTTCCCGGCCGTTCAGTTCGCCTACGACCCGTATATCCGCAGCAATATGGACCCTGTGGTCGAACAGCATCACCGCTACGCTTCCGGTTACGCAAACTTTACCTATACCTATGACGAGAAGTACAACCTCTTCGGTTCCTTCCGTAAGGACTATGCTGACGTGTACGGCCTGAATGTCAAACTCCGCGGCCGTCCGCTCTGGTCGGCCGGTGTGGCCTGGAACATCAACAACGAGGAATTCCTCAAGCCGGTCGACTGGATCAACGCACTCAAGCTCCGTTTCAGCTACGGTGTCACCGGTAACATCTACCAGGGTGCCACCAGCTATATGACGGCTACCAGCACGGGCCTGAACTACTATACCAACGAGCCGTTCGGTACCATCCAGAGCCCGGCCAACCCGAACCTCAAGTGGGAGCGGACGCTGACGACCAATGTGGGTCTCGATTTCTCGTTCGTTGAAAACCGTTTCCGCGGTTCCCTCGACTACTACCGCAAAGTCGGCAAGGACCTCTTCTCCTACAAGACCCTCGACCCGACCACCGGTTTCACCTCGATGTTCATGAACGTGGCCGATATGGTCAACAACGGTGTGGAACTCACCTTCACGGGCGACTGGATCCGTGAACGCCGGCGCAGCGATTTCGGTTGGAGCAGCACTCTGACCTTCGCCGTCAACAAGAACAAGATCACCAATGTGGAGAACGCTTCCACCCGGGCCTATGAACTGATTTCCAATCCGTATGTCGTGGGTTATCCGACCAGTGCCCTCTGGAGCTGGCAGTTCGCCGGCATCAGCGAGGCCGATGGCGAAAAAGGCCAGACCCTCTGGTACTCCGATAACGACCGCAAGACGCACAGTGCCCAAAGCGGAAGTGTCGACATCATGAAATACTCCGGACAGGCTGAACCGGTGGTTATCGCCGGCCTCGACAACCGTTTCACTTGGAATGGTTTGAGCCTGAGCATCCTGATGGCTTACTACGGCGGCCACGTGATGCGCGCGCTGAATGAAAATGAAACATTCGGTGTGGCTTCGGGTCAGGCTGTCCCCAGTTATTTCCTCAATGCCTGGACGCCTGAACACAAGACCGACACCCCGGGTATCGGCCGGTATTCCTCGAACGCCATCGGCTCCGAGTGCCTCTACAGCGACATCTCCGTCCGCAACGCAGCTTTCCTGAAGATCCGCAACATCGTGCTGGGTTATGAACTGCCCGAAAACTGGGCCCGCAAGATCGGTGCTTCCCGCGTGAACCTGCAGTTCCAGGTCGACAATCTGCCGGCTCTCTGGACGGCTTTCAACCCGGGTCGCGACATCCCGTATTATGAAAAGGGTGTCCGCTTCGATCCCGAGACACTCGGCATCCCGCAGCGCAGTTCCTATATCTTCGGTCTTCACATCAACTTCTAAGACATCCGAGCTATGAAAAAGATATTTGTTATCCTGACCACCTGCCTGCTGCTGGCCTCCTGCGCCGAGTTCACCGAACTGCAGCCCAAAGGCATGAACTTGCTTTCCACCGTCGATGAGCTGGAACTCCTGCTCAACGCCGAGTTTGAAGGCCCCACAACGGACATGAAACGGATGTGCGGCGATATGATCAGCTATGCCAACATTCCCAACGAACTGGCTTCGCCGACGCCGTCGCGCTATACCATCATGCTGACCTGGGACGAGTCGAAAATCGAGACTTTCAATGACCTGACGGCCAGCGACGGCGATTATACTTCCATGTACGGCTTCATCGGCCGGGTCTGCAACCCGATCCTCAGCCGTATCGGCGACGCAACGGGAGACGAGGCCAAAAAGAACCAGCTGAAGGCCGAGGCCTATACCATCCGCGCCTGGGCCCAGTACATCCTGGTCAACAAGTTCGCGGCCGCTTACAATCCTTCTACCGCCGCCAATACACCGGGCATCCCCATCCTGCTGGAAGATTGGGACATTTCCGAGCCTACCGAAGTCTGGACGGTTGCCCAGGTGTACGACCAGATTATCGCCGACTGTGACGCCGCCATCGCCCTGAACGCCCTTCCGCTGAACAATGTCAACCGGATGCGCATGAGCAAGGCTTGCCCGTATGCTGTCAAAGCACTGGCGCTGATGGCCATGCAGAAATTCGACGAGGCGGAGTCCGTCGCCAAGCAGGCGCTTGACATCAACAGCACCGTTTCCGATTACCTGGATGCCGCGCATACGACCATCACCACCGGCTATATGATCGGCGGACAGTATCCTTCCCTGTATCTGGCCAAGCTCGAGCAGGAAGAGGATTATTTCCACACCTACGACATCATTTTCTACGAGGCCGTCAGCCAGGAAGGCATCACCCGTTTCGAGCCGGGCTATGCTACGTATTCCCGTATGTCCAGCATGGATATGATGTACGATTACTTCATGGGCGGCGAAACCATGACAGGTGTACCTTGCTTCATGACTTTCGACCTGAACTCCAGCTGGAACACGTACGGCCTGAAGACACCGCATATGTACCTGACCATTGCCGAGTGCGAAATCCGCAAAGGCAATTTCGACGAAGCCATGAAGTATCTCGACGCCGTCCGCGTGAAACGCGTCGAGCCCGCGATGTATGCCCCGCTGCAGGGCAACGTTTCCACGAAGGCTGATGCGATCGCCCACCTGAAGCAGGTGTCTCACGGCGAATTCGTTTACACGCCGTACAACTTCATCATCCGCAAGCGCTGGAACCAGCTCGACGATATGAAGGAGACCTTTACCCGCGAACTCGTAGGCAAGACCTATACCCTGGCGCCGGATTCCAAGATGTGGATCTTCCCGTTCCCGAAGAACGCGATGAGCAACAACGCCAACATCGTTCCGAACAATCTTTAAGCTATTGAAATGAAAAGGTTATTTCTTACCCTTTCCCTGCTGTTCTGCTGTTTTCTGGGCCTCAACGCCCAGAAAAAGCAGGCGGTGAGCGTGCTCTTCGTGGGCGGCTCGCCTGAAATCGAGACCATCGGGATCGGCACGCCGCCGGATCCGGCCATTGTGGCCAAGAGCGCTGCCGAGCGTATGGCCGCTTTCGAGAAATTCCTGAAAAAGAATTTCAAGACGGTCAAAGTCGTCGATGCCAAAGACTATCATTTCTCGATGTCCGATTACTACGACGTAACCATCATCGACGGAACGCCTGCTGAGATTGCGCCGGGCATCCGTGATGTGGATGAACACGGCCGTATGATCCGCTATGCCAGGCCGCAGTATTTCCCGCTCGACTTCAACCGGCCGGTCATCACCATCGCCGAAGCCGGCGAGAATATGGGCCGCCGCATCGGCACGAAGAACGACTGGTACTGCCTCTGCCTGGAAGACCTTGCCCTCGGCTGGAATGCCTCGCATCCCATCTTCCAGGGCCCTGTGAAAGTGAAACTGGAAACCTCGATGCAACCGACGCCCGCAGCTGCTGCTGAAATCGCGGAGATGATGGGTGAGGCGCTTCCTGCCGAGACCGAGATGTTCCTGATGCAGACCATCAACTATACCGATAAGGTGAAAGATAATTACACGTATCGTGTCGGTATGGTTTCCCGTCCCGGCGGCTATCTGGATTCTCCGGAAACGGAAGTCATCACGGGCGGCAAGTGTGCCAAGAGTATCGATGCCGTGGCTATCGGTCGTCACGCCAACTGGCTGACCTGGGGCTTCGCCGCATCGCCGGCTTATATGACTGAGACCGCCAAGGCGCTCTTTGTCAACGCTGTGGTCTATATGAAACAATTTGCCGGACAGCATCCGATCGCCCGGAAATTCAACGACGGTGTTTCCACCCGCGACCATATCGGGATGGAGCGCAACCGGATGAGCCGCTCGATGTGGGAAGCCTACAACGAGCAGAACCGCCAGTTCAACCAGTTGGTCGATAGTCTGAAGACTGTTATCAAAGACCAGAAGGCGCGGGGCGAGAAGGTTGACCCCAACATCGCCATCTACGAGAATTTCCCCGCTCAGAAAATGGTGACCTACCGGGAATTCCTGCTGCAGCAGGACCGTGGCAAAGGCCTCTATGCCGTGTTCGGTACCGACGAAAAGGCGTATCAGGACTACTACGACAAGAATTACGGCTGGTTCTGGTGTCCGGAAGGCTCCTATGAGCTGGCCATCGACGACGAGGTCCGCTATCTGGGCATTCCGAACAACGACATCCGCATCCTCGACAAGTGCATCTCGATGCTCGAAAAGAACGATCCGGAAAAAGACATTGCCGAGACCATCCTGAAGCGTTACACGCTCTGCCGTTTCAAAACTGCGAAAGAGTGGCGCGACTGGTACAACCGCTATCACGACAAACTCTTCTTCACCGAGAGTGGCGGCTATCTCTGGCTGGTCAACACCTTCGAAAATGTGCCGGGCAACGATTACCGTGTCCGTCTTGCCGAGGAAGAAGAGGCCTATATGGCTATGAAACGCGCCGGAGGCCGTCCGGGTGCTCCCGTTCAGCTGACTGACGACCGAAATCCGGTCTACCTCCAGGTTGAGGCCGTGAAAACGGAGAAAGGGAAGGACATCGTGGTCTTCCAGAAGATCCATCCGGGCTACCACACCTACGCCGTGGTTCCTTCCGATGAAGTCTTTGTGGTGACAACCGTCGAGATCGAGCTGCCCGCCGGCTATGAGAAGGTCGGTCCGCTCTACGTCCCCGAAGCCCAGCTGCTGGATGCTTCCGGTACGACCGTGTATCGCGGTACCGGCGAGTTCCGTCAGGCCGTCAAGGGTGAAGGCGAAGGCGAGGCTACCGTCACGGTGACCTACCAGTGCTGCAACAACAACACCTGCCTGGTCCCCGAAACCAAAACATTTACCGTCAAATTATAAATAATGAAAAAGATATTTGTATTTATCCTCGGCCTGGCCGCTCTCATCGCCTGCACGAAGCAACCCGGCTATGTCATCAAGGGCCAGGCCGGCGATCTCGACGGCAAGGCTGTACTTGCTTATAACCTGCCTGATGGAACGCCAGTCAGCGACACGGTGGCGATGAACAAGGGCAAGTTCACTTTCAAGGGCTCGGTGCCCGATGTTGTGCTCGGTTCCGTTACCCTGCTCCC
Source organism: uncultured Bacteroidales bacterium (assembly GCA_947168065.1). Taxonomy (GTDB): domain Bacteria; phylum Bacteroidota; class Bacteroidia; order Bacteroidales; family UBA932; genus Cacconaster. The sequence continues at coordinate 243,942 of CAMVKH010000001.1, read as the reverse complement.
TGCCGGTGAGGACCCCCTGCGTGCCAATGTCTATGTCGAAAACTGCCCGCTGGCGATGAATGTCAACGTGGACAAGGTGGTTGACTATGCGCAATACGGCGGCAAGATCCTCAACGATGTCACGACGACCGGCGGCCCGAACAACGAATTCGCGAACCAGATGCAGAATGTACGTACGGTCATTGCCCAACGCCCTGAACTCAAGGAACTGGCTGCCGCCGTCGAGGAAGTGGAGTCGATGGGCTATGCCGACATGGCCGCCTATCAGCAGAAACAGGCTGAAATCCAGAGCAAGTTCGCCGAACAGCTTCCGGCCTATTACGATGCCCTCCAAGAAGAGACGAAAAAGGTCATCGCCGGGAATCCGGATGTCGAGGCTGCGGCCTATATGTTCAACCGCTATTACAACGATGCCAGCACGGAAGATTTTGAAGAAGCCTTCAATCAGTATAGCGAGAAAGTCCGCAACAGTTTCCTGGCAGCGGAAGCCCGCGAAGAACTCGCCGCCCGCAAAGCGACGCAGCCCGGCGCCCAGGCTCCGGATTTCACGCTGAACGACCCGGACGGCAAGCCTGTGACGCTGTCGTCGCTCCGCGGCCAGTATGTCATCGTGGATTTCTGGGCATCCTGGTGCAAGCCCTGCCGCGCCGGAATGCCTGCCATGAAGGAACTCTACAAGAAGTACCATCCCAAGGGCCTCGAGATTATCGGCGTTTCTGACGACTCCGACCACGCCGCCTGGAAAAAGGCCATCGAACAGGACCAGACCCCATGGATCCACGTGGTCGACGAATTCCCGATTGAAAACAAACCCGCACGAGTCGGTTTACTCTATGGCGTCCATTATATCCCGTCCTACTTCCTGCTCGACAAGGAAGGCAAGGTCATCGGCAAGATGGAACACGAGGAACTGGAAGCCAAACTCGCGGAACTGCTCGACTAATCCCATCTCTCGAATATGAGAACGAACATACTCGCAGCGGCGGCCCTGGGGGCCGCCCTGCTTGTTTCCGCCTGCGGGCAGGAAACCCACAAGTACCAGATCGACGGTCGATTTACCGGCGATGTGGAAGGCAAGACAGTTTATCTGACCCGCGCCAGCATTGAACCCGAGAGCCGCTGGCAGCCGGAAGTCCTCGACAGCACGGTCATCCGAGATGGCTGCTTTGCATTCAGCGGTACGCTCGAAGAGCCGACACTGCTGATCCTCAAGTACTTTCCTGATGAAAGGAGGGCGCTCGCCGATGACCGGGGTGTACTTATGCACCCGGTCGTTCCGCTGCTGATCGATGGCGGGAACATCCAGGTGGAGGCCGCTGTTGACAGCCTGCCGAGTGACTTCGAACTGTATGCTTACGGCAACTATGACTATCGGAATGCAACAGTCACAGGATCCCGCCTGGCCGACCTTTACCAGGAGTACCAACGGGAAAGTAGCCGGCTGAGTAGCATTTCTTCGGATATCACGCAGCAATTCAACCAGCGCTATTATTATAAGAAAGATGCGACTATCGATTACATCGTATCCGAATTGGGCAGGCTGGATGCCGCCAAGGCTGACGTGCGGTCTTTCCTGACGGATTTCATCACCCGTAACCGGGACAATGCCGCAGGCTTGATGGCTCTTTCCGAGACGCTTGACAAGTTCAGTAAGAGCGAAATCGAGAATCTGGTGGCTGCGCTCTCCCAAAAGATGAAAGACACGCCACTGGGGAAAGCCGTAGTTGAACGTGCGGCCGTTATTGCCAATACGGCTGTCGGGTCGCAGTTCGCCGATGTCACCCTCATCGATCCTTCGGACAATCATCATCAGCTTTCCGAATATCTGGGGAAGGGGAATTATACCCTGCTGGAATTCTGGGCTTCGTGGTGTGGCCCTTGCCGCAGTTCGATTCCGCATCTCAAAGAAGTGTATGCGCTCTATCATCCGCAGGGCTTCGACATCGTGAGTGTCTCGATGGACGACAAGCTGGATGCCTGGAAAAAGGCAGTCGACGAAGAGCAGATGCCCTGGACGCAACTCGGATGCGAGGACGGCTTCGGGGAGGTTGCCCGGGTCTACAATTTCAACGGTATTCCGTATTGTGTGCTCATCGGTCCCGAAGGTGAAGTCGTGGAAACCAACTGCCGCGATGCACGTCTGGATCGTCAGTTGGTGAACCTGTACGGCAACAAATTCTAAAGATACCCGGTCGAGCCGGGTATGACGAACGGAAAAGTCCGCATTCGCGGATCTGCTATCTGAGCTCCACTTCGGTGGGGCTCTTTATTTTTGACTTGATGCTGCAGGTGATGTCGAGGAGGGTGAGGACCTGCTGGAGGGATTCGCTGCGGAAGCTGGCGGTGAAGGTGTTGTTCATCACGCTGGCGTCGGCTACGGTGATATCGACGCCGTACCAGCGTTCCATTTTCTTGATGACCTCGCGGATGGGCGTGTTATCGAACACCAGATAGCCGTCTTTCCAGGAGGTGTTGAGCTTCATGTCGGCTGTCTTGCGGGTGGGTTTCTCCAGCTGGGCCCTGGCGCCGACGACCACTTCTTCCTTCTCCCGGACAACGACTTCTGTCTCAGACTTTTCATCGAGCAGGGAGACCTTGCCGCGGACCAGCGTCAGCTTGAGGGCGGCATCGTCGCTATACGTGGAGAGATTGAATTCCGTACCGGTGACCTTGACGGTGACGCCCCGGCTCGTGCGGACGTACATCGGCCAGTCGGGATTCGATTCGACTTTGAAATAGCCTTCGCCTTCCAGCTCCACCACGCGCTTGCCGTTCTCGAAGCGGGCGGGTGTACGGAGCGTGCTGGCGCTGTTGAGGATGACCTCGCTTCCGTCGGGAAGGACGATCGTGCCTTTGACGCCCGGATTGACTTTGTAGCTGAGGACGGATTCGCCCTGGACGAGTTCGGGGATGGCGATGAGCTTCTGGTTCTGGGCGGTCAGGCTGGCAACCTGGTTGTTGAGTCGGTTGTTGTCGTGCAGGACCCAGATAAAGGCGCCGACGACAAAGATGGCGGCGGCGCTGGCCACGGCACTGAGGATGCGCAGGCGCTTGCGCTTGGGCTCGACCACGTGCATGATCTGGGCCCGGGCCGCCTGGGAAGGTTCGTTGTCGGGCAGGTTGCCGAAAACGAAGTCGGCTTCGCGCTGCAGGAATTCCTCCTTGTTCGCGGGTGAGGCATCCACCCAGGCAAGGACTTCCCGCCGCTCGTCGTCCGAAGCGGTGCCGTTGAAGTATTTATGGAGTATCTCTTGTTTCATTCTGTTCCAATAATACCGGAGTCTACGCCTTTCCCCTCAAAATATCATTTAAAAATCGACAATTTGCTTCTGAATTGTTTCAGCGCTTTTACCATATTGTATTCCACCTTTTTGACCGTCAATCCGGTCGATTCGGCAATCTCCTCGTAGGTCATGTTTTCGTCGCGGTTCATGATGAAGATCCTGCGCGTCAATTCGGGCATCTTCTCATACACCATGTCGATGATCCGTTTCATGTCGAGGGCGTCGATGCGCGAGATGATGGCCTCGCTGTCCAAGCTTTCGATAGCGAGGTTGACGCTGCTCTTTTCCAGCGGATCGGTGAGCCGGGTCCGGAGCATCGTCAGGTGGTTGAGCGCCCGGTTGCGGGCAATCGTGAAGAGGAACGAACGGATGTTGCGCTGCGGGTCGATCCGGTCACGGTTGGTCCAGAGGGAAGCGAAAGTCTCCTGGGCGAGGTCTTCGGATTCGGGCCCGTCGTGCACGTAGTGGCGGATGAAAAACTTTACATTTTCGTATTCTGCCCGGAACAGCACTTCGTACGCTTCGGTGTCCGAAGCCTTGATGGCTTCGGAAAAAAGGCGGAGAATCTCCCGGTCGCTGCTGTTGTAGTACGGAGGCACAATGCAAATTTAGTGAAAAAAAAGAAAAAATAAAGCGTGAGAGTTTCAGAGAATTCAGTAACTTAGCGACAAATTGGGGTATTATGGGAACTAAACAATTCGGTACAGTCATATTGCTGGTTATGCTGCTCCTGCTGCCGGCTTCTGCACAGTCCCAGCAATCTTATCTGACATCGCGGACAGGCACGCTCGGCATCCGGCTGGATGGCGGTGTTTCGTGGTCGCAAGGTCGTGTCTTTGCCAATGAGCGGATTAGTCCGGCGTCGGTGGTCCAGCCACAGGGCGGCGTGGGCCTGTTCTTCAATTTCAGCCCGTCTTTCCGTCTTGGACTGGATTACAGTTACACGCGGATGCTGCGCGAACAGTTCGACAGCACCCTGAAGCCGCTGCCGGGAGGCGGCGTGGAGAGCGAGGCCTTCCGCGACCTGAAGATGAACTTCCACGGGGCGACAGTGCTGGCTGAGTACAATGTGCTGGGCTCCGTCGGCAGCCGTCTTTCGCTGTATGTCGGTGCCGGTGCAGGCTTTCTGTCCGCTTCTGGCCATGCGTACACGATCAGGGTGAAGAATGAGGTCAAGGCTGATGGAACGGGCAATACGATCAGTATCACGGGCCATAATGAAGGGCATCGCTATGTCGCACCCTTCATCCCGGCGACACTGTCGCTGGAATACGCCTTCCTCCCGCAGGTGGCGCTCAGCTTCGGCGGAGGCTATCGCTTCATCATGGCCCGGGGAAACGGATACGCACCGAAAGGCCAGGCGTATGCTACACTGGGCCTTCGTTTCAATCTTTCGAAATAAAGCATAAAGGATACACCCATGAAAAGAGTCGTTTTGTTTTTGGCGCTCCTGCTGTTTGCGGCCTGTGAAACCCCGCAACCTGAGATTACCATCACGCTGGAATCGGATTTCAGCGAAGTCATTGCGGCTATCCGGCAGTCGAACCAGTCGCTGGCGGACAAGCTGGCGCTGATCGAGGCGTCGGTGCGTGACGGAATGGCAGACAACGAGGCTGCGATGAAGTTGATTGAGACGGCCGTGTCCTCGCTCAATGGCTCGATGTCGGAGAAACTCGCTGCCATCGAGGCGGCGTTGAACGCGCAGACGACTAGCCTGGAGACGAAGCTGTCGCTGATCGAGGCGGCGGTTGCGGCAGGGTTTGCGGACGGCCAGGCCCAGCAGGACCTTTTGCGTACGGCCATCGAATCGCTGGGTGGTTCTATGGAGGATAAACTCGCGGCAATCGAAGAAGCCATCGGCAGCCAGACGACTTCGCTGACGGCGAAACTGAGCCTGATCGAAGGGGCGGTGCAGAGCGGATTTGCCGACGTGGCCACGGCGCAGGAGCTGCTGCAGGAAGTGATTGACTCGTTGGGAGAGACGCTTGGAGAGAAGATAGCGGCCATCGAGAAAGCGGTTGGCAGCCAGACGACGAGTCTGGCGGCGAAGCTGGCGCTGATTGAAGCGGCGGTCGAGCAGGGGTTCGCCGGCCAGGCGGCCTCTCAGGAACTGATCAGGACGGCGCTGGATTCGCTGACGGGCAGCGTGGAAGATAAACTGGCGGCCCTGGAGGCGGCCATGGAAAGCCAGACGGTCAGTCTGGAGACGAAGCTGGATGCGGTGGCGGAAGCTGCGGCGGGAAACAACGTTGCGGGAGAAGAAGCGCTGGAGCTGATCCGCAAGGCGATTGAATCGATGAACGGCAACCTGTCGTCGAAACTGTCTGCGATCGAGAAGGCGGTGTCGGACCAGACGAAGAACCTGGAGACGAAACTCGACCTGATCGAAGCCGCTGTCAGCAGCGGCGTGACAGACATCAAGCAGGCACAGGACCTGATCCGCCAGGCGATCGACGGAGCAGGAACCTCTCTGGGCGAGAAGATTGCGGCGATCGAGCAAGCCATCGGCAGTCAGACGACTTCGCTGTCGGCGAAACTGGGCCTGATCGAGACGGCGGTGAAGAACGGATTGGCTGACGAGAAGAAGGAGCTGGATCTGATCTCGCAGGCCCTCGGTACGCTGGACGGTGACGTGAAGGATAAACTGGATGCCCTTGAGCGTGCGATGACGAGCCAGACAAGCGGGCTGGAGACGAAGCTGGGCGCCATCGCGAAGGCTGTGGAAGACGGTTTCGTGGGCGAAGGTAAAGCCCTCGACCTGGTCAAACAGGCGCTGGACACGCTGAAAGACAGCGTGGACGGCGTGGACACAGACCTGAAGGGCAAGATCGACAAAGTGACAGAAGCGGTCGGCAAAATCTCGACGGCGCTGACGGGGGACCTTTCCCAGAAACTGACGGAGATCTTCAATGCGATCCAGGGAATGAAAGACTACAGTGCGATTCTCGAGGAGATCTTGAAGGCTTTGGGAAAATTGGATCCCCAAGGCTCCCCGAAAGACCTTACAGTCTGGTGTTATCCCAATGCGACCTTTGACCTCGATCTGTCAAAGTCCGTGTTGGTCAGCGATATCTATTGCGCGCTCGATGCGTCGCAGGACGGATCCTATACGGCCGAAAACATCGAGACCGTTGAGTTCCTGCCTTTGAATGACTCTATCGCACCGATTCAAGTTACTTTTGAAAAGGACAAGCATTTCATCCGTTTCCATCCCGATACGGCCGGAAGCCGGGTTTGGCGCAGTTTTCAGGATTCCTCCGGGTTTAAGAATGAAGGTGTGTCAGGTCACCTGATCGTGACTGACCGTTGGAAGACGAAGGACACGATTTCCAACATGGTGACTCCGCGTGGGGAAAAACTGTTCAAGATCAGTTGGTTCAACGCCTCGGGTTTTTCCTGGCGTAAGAAAGTGTCCATCAGCCAGATCAACGAAAACAAAGTGACCATCGTGTTGGATGAATTTTCCAGGGTCCTCGGCTTCGACTATGATAAGTTGAAGGGTTGCCGGTACAGGATACAGCAAGAGTACGCGAAGCTCGGATCTGAAAAATTTGTCGCTTGCGATTTCAAGCTGCAGGAGACTGCGTTGGAGGTGACGTTTACCGACGATTTTAAGGCAGGTGACCGTTTCGGTTTGGTCGGGACAATTATGGTCTTTTTCCAACCCAGCGAGATGGACTTATCATTCAGCGCCAAACAAATGCAGTTCCGCTTCGACTTGACGGTGGAAATAACCGGAAACTGAAAATGAAAAGAGTCGTTTTGTTTTTGACACTTCTGCTGTTTTCAGCCTGTGAGAACCCGCATCCTGAGATCACCCTCACGCTGGAAACGGATTACAGCGAAGTCATTGCGGCTATCCGGCAGTCGAACCAGTCGCTGGCGGACAAGCTGGCGCTGATCGAGGCGTCGGTGCGTGACGGAATGGCAGACAACGAGGCTGCGATGAAGTTGATTGAGACGGCCGTGTCCTCGCTCAATGGCTCGATGTCGGAGAAACTCGCTGCCATCGAGGCGGCGTTGAACGCGCAGACGACTAGCCTGGAGACGAAGCTGTCGCTGATCGAGGCGGCGGTTGCGGCAGGGTTTGCGGACGGCCAGGCCCAGCAGGACCTTTTGCGTACGGCCCTTGAATCGCTGGGCGGTTCTATGGAGGATAAACTCTCAGCAATCGAAGAAGCCATCGGCAGCCAGACGACTTCGCTGATGGCGAAACTGGGCCTGATCGAAGGGGCGGTGCAGAGCGGATTTGCCGACGTGACCACTGCGCAGGAGCTGCTGCAGGAAGCGATTGACTCGCTGGGCGAAACGCTTGGAGAGAAGATAGCGGCCATCGAGAAGGCGGTCAGCAGCCAGACAACGAGTCTGGCGGCGAAGCTGGCGCTGATTGAAGCTGCGGTCGAGCAGGGGTTCGCCGGTCAGGCGGCCTCTCAGGAGCTGATCAGGACGGCGCTGGATTCGCTGACGGGCAGCGTGGAAGATAAACTGGCAGCCCTGGAGGCGGCCATGGAAAGCCAGACGGTCAGTCTGGAGACGAAGCTGGATGCGGTGGCGGAAGCTGCGGCGGGAAACAACGTTGCGGGAGAAGAAGCGCTGGAGCTGATCCGCAAGGCGATTGAATCGATGAACGGCAACCTGTCGTCGAAACTGTCTGCGATCGAGAAGGCGGTGTCGGACCAGACGAAGAACCTGGAGACGAAACTCGACCTGATCGAAGCCGCTGTCAGCAGCGGCGTGACAGACATCAAGCAGGCACAGGACCTGATCCGCCAGGCGATCGACGGAGCAGGAACCTCTCTGGGCGAGAAGATTGCGGCGATCGAGCAAGCCATCGGCAGTCAGACGACTTCGCTGTCGGCGAAACTGGGCCTGATCGAGACGGCGGTGAAGAACGGATTGGCTGACGAGAAGAAGGAGCTGGATCTGATCTCGCAGGCCCTCGGTACGCTGGACGGTGACGTGAAGGATAAACTGGATGCCCTTGAGCGTGCGATGACGAGCCAGACAAGCGGGCTGGAGACGAAGCTGGGCGCCATCGCGAAGGCTGTGGAAGACGGTTTCGTGGGCGAAGGTAAAGCCCTCGACCTGGTCAAACAGGCGCTGGACACGCTGAAAGACAGCGTGGACGGCGTGGACACAGACCTGAAGGGCAAGATCGACGAAGTGACAGAAGCGGTCGGTAAGGTCTCGACGGCGCTGACGGGGGACCTGTCCCAAAAACTGACGGAGATCTTCAATGCGATCCAGGGAATGAAGGACTACAGCGCGATTCTCGACGCCATCAAGACGGCCATCGATGATCCGGGCAAGATCAACGGCCACGCCTACGTGGACATGGGCGAAGTGACGATCGTTGATGGAGCTAATCAATTGAAAAAGAACCTCAAATGGGCCACCTGCAACATCGGCGCGGAGAATCCGTGGGACTACGGCGACTACTACGCCTGGGGCGAGACGGCCACGAAGGGAAGTTATGCTTGGACCAACTACATCTTTGCCAAAGACCCTTCTGATTATAGTAATGGGGTGAAGAAGTATTCCGAAGAAGACTCGTATAAGACGTTGTTTCCTGAAGACGATGCTGCGACGAGCCTTTGGAAGGATCCCTGGCGTATGCCGACGGAAGGAGAATGGGCGGCGCTACGCGACGAGAAGCTCTACACCTGGAAGTGGGAAACCAATTACAACGGTTCCGGCAAGAATGGCATGCTTGTGACCCGCAAGGAAGGAACCGGCCCTTGCGCCGGAAACAGCATATTCCTTCCCGCCGCTGGGCGCTGGTTCGAGTCCCAATGGCTCTATGGGGGTTCCCAGGGGTTTTATTGGTCCTCTTCTCTTGATACAGCTTTGTTCGCCATGGGCGTGGAGGTATTAGATTCAGGTTCCAGGTGGTTAACCGCCGACCGTTATGCCGGGCTCAATGTCCGTCCCGTCACAGAATAATTAAAAACCGGGAGTCTTTCGAGGCTCCCGGTTCTCTGATGCCCGGTCAAGCCGGGCATGACGTCGTCCATCAGAACTTGTGGATTGCCAGGCCGCTGCGGAGCTTCGGCTCGAACCAGGTGGTCTTCGGGGGCATAATGTTGCCGGTGTCGGCAATGTCGATCAACTGCTTCATCGAGACCGGGTAGAGTGCGAAAGCTACTTTCATCTCGCCGCTGTCCACTCTCCGCTTCAGCTCGCCCAGGCCGCGGATGCCGCCGACGAAGTCGATGCGGTTGGAGGTGCGCAGGTCGCCGAGGTTGAGGATCTTGTCGAACACGAGGTTCGAGAGAATCGTCACGTCCAGCACGCCGATCGGGTCGTTGTCGTTGTACGTGCCGGGTTTCGCGGTGAGCGAATACCACACGCCTTCGAAGTACATCGAGAAGTTGTGCAGGCCGGCGGGTTTGTAGGCCTCGCTGCAGTTGCAGTGGCACGGGAACTCGCATTCGCACTTGCCGCCGTCCTTCGTGCAGTCGCACTTGCACTCCACGATGAAGTCTTTCTGCAGGGCTTCGAAGAACTGTTTGCCCGTCAGGCCGTTGAGGTCTTTGACCACGCGATTGTAGTCGATGATCTTCAGCTGGTTGTCGGGGAAGCACACGGCCATGAAGTAGTTGTACTCTTCGTTGCCGGTGTGGTTCGGGTTCTTTGCGCGGCGCTCGGCGCCCACGCGGGCGGCTGCCGCGGTGCGGTGGTGTCCGTCGGCCACGTAGAAGGCCGGAATCGAGGCGAAGATTTCGGTGATGCGGTCGATGTCCTTCTGGTCGTCGATCACCCAGAGTTTGTGGCCGAAACCGTCTTCATCGGCGATGAAGTCGTATTCGGGCACGCGGGCGATGTAGCGGAACATGATGGCGTCGAGCTCGGCGTTGTCGGGGTAGGCGAAGAACACCGGCTCGATGTTTGCGCTCTGGATCTGGACGTGGACCATGCGGTCATCTTCCTTCTCCTTGCGGGTGAGCTCGTGCTTCTTGATGGCGCCCGTGGCGTAGTCGTCGGTGTTGGCGCAGAGGATGATGCCGTACTGGGTGCGGCCTTCCATCGTCTGGGCGTACACGTAGTAGTACTCACGGTCATCCTGCTTCAGCCAGCCGCGCTCCTGCCATTTCTTGAAGTTCTCGACGGCCTTGTCGTAGGTGCGCTGCTCGTGCTCGCCGGCAATCGGATCGAAATCGATCTCGGGCTTGGTGATGTGGAGCAGGGATTTCTCACCGGCCTCGGCCTTTGCTTCGACGGAGTTCATCACGTCGTAGGGGCGGGCGGAGACTTCTTTGGCGATGGCCTTCGGCGGGCGGATGGCGGCGAACGGTTTAACCTTTACCATAATCTCGTCTTATTTGTTGAGTTGGAAGGTACGGTCACCCGTAGCGAAGAACTTGCAGATCTGGTTCGCGGCGGCCAGGCCGGCGTTGATGTTGGCTTCGGCGGTCTCGGCACCCATCTTCTTGGGCGTTCCGAAATAGCGTTTGCCAAACTTCTCGGCGAACTCGGCAGCGCGCTCGGGCGCGACGTCGGCGACGTAGCGGAGGTCTTCGCGCTCGCTCATCAGGTCGAAGAGTTCAGCCTCGTTGATGACTTCCTTGCGGGCGGTGTTGATCAGGCAGGCACCCTTGGGCATGCGGCCCACGAGATTGCGGCCGATGGAGCCTTTGGTCTCCGGCGTGGCCGGAATGTGCAGCGACACGAAGTCGGAGTTTTCGTAGAGCGCTTCCAGGGACGGGGCGACCTTGGCACCGGTGGCTTCGATCTTCTCATTGGGGAGATAGGGGTCGAAGGCGATGACATTCATGCCGAAGCCCATGGCGAGCTTGCCCACGAGGCGGCCGACGTTGCCGTAGGCCTGGATGCCGAGGGTCTTGCCCTTCAGCTCACTGCCGGTGCCCGGCGTGAACTGGTTGCGGTTCATATAGATCATCAGGCCGATGGCGAGTTCCGCCACGGCGTTGGAGTTCTGGCCCGGGGTGTTCATCGCGACCACGTTATGGGCGGTGCAGGCGGCCAGGTCGAGGTTGTCGAAACCGGCGCCGGCGCGCACGACGATCTTCAGTTTTTTAGCGGCCTCCACCACGGCGGCGGTCACTTTGTCGGAGCGGACGATCAGGGCGTCGGCATCGGCGACGGCAGCGATCAGTTCGGCTTCACCCGGATATTTTTCAAGCAGGGCGAGGGTATGTCCGTTTTCCTCGGCAATCTTGCGGATGCCGTCCACGGCGGCCTTCGCAAAGGGTTTCTGCGTAGCGACTAAGATCTTCATGGCAGTCCTATTTGTGAAGTTTCTCGAAATCCTGCATGCAGGCGACGAGGGCCTGGACGGCCTCTTTCGGGCAGGCGTTGTAGAGGGAGGCGCGGAAGCCGCCGACGCTGCGGTGGCCCTTGATGCCGACCATGCCGCGTTCCTTGGCGAAGGCGAGGAACTCGTCCTGGAGGTTCTCATAACCCGGAGCCATGACAAAGCAGACGTTCATGATCGAACGGTCCTCCTTGGCGGCGGTGCCCACGAAGAGCGGGTTGCGGTCGATCTCGTCGTAGAGCAACTGGGCTTTCTCGACGTTGATCTTGTGGATGGCCTCGACGCCGCCGATGCCCTTGAGCCACTTCAGGGTCTCGGTCATGACGAAGATCGGGAACACCGGCGGGGTGTTGAACATCGACTCTTTCTCGATGTGAGTGCGGTAGTCGAGCATCGTAGGGAGGTAGCGGGAGACCTTGCCCAGGATGTCCTTGCGGATGATGGCGAAGATCACGCCGGCAGGGCCCACGTTCTTCTGCGCGCCGCCGTAGATGAGGGCGTACTTCGAGACGTCGACAGGACGGCTCATGATGTCGGAGGACATGTCGGCCACGAGGTTCACCGGGCAGTCCATGTCGTATTTGATCTCCGTGCCGTAGATCGTGTTGTTGGTCGTGATATGGAAGTAGTCGAGATCTTTCGGAATCTCATAGCCCTTCGGGATGTAGCTGTAGGTCTTGTCGGCGGAAGAAGCGATGCAGATGGCGTTGCCGATGCCCTTGGCTTCCTTGAGCGCCTTCTTGGCCCAGACACCCGTCTCCAGGTAGCCGGCCTTGTTCTCAAGGAGGTTCATCGCCACATAGAGGAACTGGAGCGAAGCGCCGCCGCCGAGGAAGACCACTTCGTAGTTGTCGGGGATGTTGAGGAGTTCTTTCCAGAGTGCGCGGCACTCGTTCATCGTCTCCTCCCATTCCTTCGAACGGTGAGAAACAGATATGACCGGCATCCCGGTACCTTTGAAGTCTTGCAATGCTGCGATCGCTGCGTCGATGGCCTGTTGGGGCAGAACGCAGGGACCTGCGTTGAAATTGTAAGCTTTTTTCATAAAATTATGGTTGTATTAAAGTGTTTTTGAAAAAATGGTTTACGTAATCCGCAAATGTAATCAAATTATTTGACAATTATTTGACAAAATGACAATTGCTTGCGAAAGTCTTCGATCTGCGAGAGACGCACCCGCACTTCGAGGCTGCAGTCGAGGTCGAAGGACTGTCGCAGGGGGGTGATTCCCATGTCTTTGAGGACTTTCATCACGTCGTTCATCTGCAGATAACCAAACTTCAGGGTGAAGTGCTCGCCGGCCACTTTTTCCACGATGCGGGCGTTCGCGAGCGCATCCTGCGTGGCGGTGCGGTAGGCGCGGATGAGCCCCGGGACGCCGAGTTTCACGCCGCCGAAATAGCGTACCACTACCACGAGGATGTCGCTCAGCTCCTGGCTCAGCAACTGCCCGTGGATGGGCCGGCCGGCCGTGGAGGAAGGCTCCCCGTCGTCGCTCAGCCGGTACGGCTCGCCCGTCAGCCCGAGGCGCCAGGCGAAGCAATGGTGCCGCGCGTCGAAGTATTCCTTGCGTACGGCTGCGAGAATCTCTTTGGCCTGATCTTCCGTCTCGACCGGGTGGGCAAAAGCCAAAAACTTACTGCCCAGCTCTTTGTAGATACCCTTGGCGGGCGCGGCAATCGAGCGGTAGGTGTCGGAAATTGCATTCATGTGGTAAAAGTACGCAAAAATTTGGTATATTTGTGTTATGGTACATCAATTCAGAGCAACGATACCCGAAAGCAAGGTCTTTTACCGGGTATATGAGATTAAGGGCGAGATGACGCTGTTCCGCTTCAACAGTTTCATCACCGACAACCTGGCGTTCTCTCCCGACCAGATGGTCATCTTCGAAGGTTTCGACGAGAAGGGCAAGCTCTGCAGCGAGTACGGACTCTTCGACATGGGCGACGGCGCCATGGACACCGTCACCTTCGACAAGGTACTCGAGCGTGGCGAGACGGAACTCCACTTCGTGTTCGACCTCCGCAACGACCGCTACATCAAACTGGTGTATGAAGGTCAGGTGCCGTACCTGCCTATGCGAGCCTATCCGGCCCTCGTGGAAGAGAAAGGCCAGAATCCCGACCAGTTCCACGTCCGCTTCGAAGAGGAGCCCGCCGTTCCCAAGCTTCATCCTTCCCGCGTGGCGGACAACTTCCCCAGCTTGGATGACGAACTGGACGATCTCGACGACGAGGAGGAAGACGATGACGCCGAAGACCGGATCTTCGACGACGGTGAAGGAGAGGAACTCTACGACGAGAGCGAAGGGAAGGAATAGCAACCCCGGATGCCCACCCTGCGAATCATATTGGGACCGACCGCGGTCGGAAAGACGGACTATGCGATCGCCGAGGCGCTCCGCGTCGGCTCGCCGGTCGTCTCTTGCGACTCGCGCCAGCTCTACCGCGAGCTGCGCATCGGCGTGGCGCGTCCCGACGACGCGCAGCTCGCCGCTGTGCCACATTACTTCATCGCCGACCGCAGCATTTCGGAACCCTGTTCGGCCGGAGCCTATGAGCTGGAGGCGCTGCAACTGCTGGAGAAGCTGTTCCGTGACCACGAAACCGTGGTCATGGCCGGCGGCTCCGGTCTCTACATCGACGCCCTGTGCAACGGGCTGGACGATTTCCCCGATGCAGACCCGGAGCTGCGGGCGCAACTTTCCGAGCGCCTTCGCACAGAAGGTGTCGCCGCGCTGCGGGCCGATCTCCGCGTCCTGGACCCGGAAACCTATGCGACCATCGATCCGGCCAATGGCCAGCGCATCGTCCGCGCCTTGGAAGTGACCATCGCCACGGGCCGCAAGTATTCCTCGTTCAAGACACATCCCGCCAAAGAACGTTCCTTCACCATCGTAAAGACCGGACTCAAGCGCCCGCGCCCCGAGCTTTACGCCCGCATCGACGCCCGCGTGGACCGGATGATGGAGGAAGGCCTGCTTGAGGAAGCGCGCGCGCTGCTCCCGAACCGCAGCCTTCCTGCACTCAATACGGTGGGCTACAAGGAATTGTTTGATTATTTCGACGGCCGCTACGACCTCGCCGAAGCGGTCCGCTTGATCAAGCGCAATACCCGCCACTACGCCAAGAAACAGCTTACCTGGTGGGCGCGTGATCCGTCGATCCGCTGGATCGACTTATGATTGGCACGGTTTTCTCTTTTCCCGGTATAAGCTTTCAACCAGCTACCGAAAACACCCTTATTTGAGATGAAAAGATTGATAGAAGTGGTACTGATGCTTTGCATCGTAATGATGTGTACCACCTCGTTTGAGGCACAAGGCCAGAGTCGTCGTTCCGGTGGTGGTTCTTCCCATTCGCCGAGGACGGAGCACCGCGCCCCATCGGGGCACAGCGGGCCGACTACGAAGATGTCGTCGCCCTGCAGCAATAACCACGGCAGCGTCAGCCGCAGCGCCAGCCCTCAGGTCAACCGTAGCCAGGCACCTCGCGTGAGTCGCAGCCAGGCTCCTCAGGTCAACCGCAGCCAGGCACCTCGCGTGAGCCGCAGCCAGACCCCTCAGGTCAACCGCAGCCAGGCACCTCGCGTGAACCGCAGCCAGGCTCCTCAGGTCAACCGTAGCCAGGCACCTCGCGTGAACCGCAGCCAGGCCCCTCGCGTGAACCGCAGCCACAGTGGCAGCGTCGCGCGGAGCAACCGGCCGAGCGACCGGCCCAGCGTCACACGCTCGCCCCGCGGATCCGGCTCCGCCGTTACCCGCAACAACGCCCCTCGTCCGCGGTCCGGTTCAAACCACAGCTCCGCGATTGCCCGCAACTCCCGTCCAGGCCATGGTCCGGCAGTAGGGCACAACCACCGTCCGAGCCATGTCGCGCCCATCCACCGTCCGGCGCATCGTGCACCGATCTATTCCCGTCCGTATCTGGAGCCCCGTCACCGACCGATGCCGTCCTATCACCGTGGCTACCATTACTTCGGCCATCGGATCCATACCCTTCCCATCGGCTACTCGCTGGTCAGGGTCGGCTACCGTGACTACTACTATTACGACGGCATCTATTATCGGCCGTACTGGGACGGCGGCTACTACGTCTGCCGTCCGCCGCTGGGAACGCGCATTGCCGCGACCCTCTTCGACGTGGCCATGACGACCATTGCGATCAACACCATCCGCAATGAAATCGAGCGTGCCCGGGCCGCAGCCGAGCTTTCTAGCATCTACGCCGCCCGGAACGCCAGCTACACGGTCCGCACCAGCGACGACTACTACAACACGAACCTGCTCAGTCAGGCCGGCCAGGACTACTACTACCAGGACGGGGTGTTCTACACCCTCAAGAATGGGGAGTACTGCGTGATCGAGGCCCCGATCGGCGCCCTTGTCGATGAAATCCCCGAAGATTACGACGAGGTCGAACTCGGCGGCAAGACCTACTACCAGGTCGAAGACACGCTCTTCAAGCCCACCATCATCGACGGCAAACTCCGTTTCGAAGTTGCCTGCAACCTGTAGGAGAGAAATGTCGGTAGCCTCGTTGAGGTCACCGTAGCCCGCTGGCACATTTCGCTGTCAATTCGTGGCCGAGGAGCCTTTCAACCGGCTCCCGGCCACGTTTTTTATGCCCCAGCGTGGCCGGGCCTTCCGCCCGCCACGCCGAAACAGGGAGGAAATACGGAATCAGCGGCAAAACCAGATAGGCAGATGATTGGGCATGACGCAGATGGGGGTGCCGCTTTGTCTGCGTCGACCACAGTTTTCTAGTGAAACCGTTCTTTTTGCCGCAGCGACGCAAATGAGACAAGTGATCTATTTGCGTCGCTGCATCAAAATGAGATTATTCCGATTTTTATAACCAGTAGCCGCCTGTCCTTATCATTTAAAGAAACGCTTTCGGAGCCACTGTTTTAATTGTTGCAACACCAATGGATTTCCATTAAGATTCTTAACAAAAATACACAATCAATCCGACTGCTGCAAAACAATGGGATGTGTTCAAAGTGCAATGTTATAGATGCAAAACGGAGGGCGAATGTTGCGTGAATGGTTATTGGCCCAGATTGATACGAAGTCCGGCTGCCAACGAGAACATGAAGGGATGCTCGCTCCGGTATGTTTCAAGCTTATTCTTTTCGGAAGAGATTCGCCAGCTTAGTTCCGGTTCGACATAAAGCCCCAGTTTTTTTGTCACATTCATCTGAATGCCTCCGGCACCCAACAAAGAAAGGCTTGGACCGTCTTTGGGGATACTGATACCGGCAAGGCTCGCTTCCATGCAAATATCCCCAAGCAAGCCACAGCCTGCATATACATCGAAGAATCTCCCAGAGGCGATGAGCCAATCTAATCGAAGCGGTATACCTAAATAATGAGCAACTTGTCTCTTCTCTTCGGTAGATCGGTAGGTAAATGAAGACTGATATCTGGAATACTCCAATCCCGTCGTAAGATATAACTGGCCCGCGAGCGGAATCCGCGTTGAAAGACCCAGTTTGAGCGGGAAATAGTGCGCCGCGACAATTCCTTCATCTGTTGGGAGGGGGTCAATTCCAATCCCTATTCCAATTCCGTAGGGATCGATCGGTTCAGGATTCCCTTGATTCGTCGTGAACACGTTTGCCATCAGCGCTGTCAGCAGGCCGCCGCCGGCAACGACACCAGCAGCGGCTCCGACCTTTATTCTCATAGGATTGGAGTCAGTGTTTGCTGAAATAAAAGGGGCTGTGGCTGTTACGGGAGGCCTGTCAATTGTCTCTTCCTTCGTGGATTCTGGTGTGGTCACATTCGTTATCTCAGGCATTTTTCCGTCTTCTTCCGGGGTGATTGCTTCGACATCCTCTGCCGATGCCTTGGAGGTTACTGCCTGCGCGAATGACCACGCAGACTGAAAAGGATCTGTAACACTGGTAGAATCAGCGATCGTTGCAACGAGGGGTTTTGGCGGATGGATGAGCTGAACGCCACCTTCCGGAGAAGCGGGCTGGCGAAGGAACAGGACCGCTGCGAGGATGGCTGCGGCAGCGGCAGCGGCAGCGGTTATTCCCAGAATCCAGGGTACAATCTTTTTGTAAGGGCGCGTTGTCTTGCTATCTCGAAGCACACGGAATTCGGCAAGACTTCCCTCCGGAAGGGGGCTTTCGTACCCTTCCAGCTTGTCTTTTACGATGTCTTCCCAATGGTTCATTGTTCCTTGTCCCTCAAATAGCTGTAGATTTCTTCTTTCAATTGTCTCCGGGCTTTCGCCAGTACGCCGGCAGATCCTTTTTCACTGATTCCGAGCAATTTTCCAATATCCTTATGGGAGTATCCGTCGATGCAGTACAAGTTGAATACGGCTTTTCTCAACCCCGGAAGTCTGGAGATCCATTCCAGCAGTTTCTCCTGCGGTATCGTTTCCATCTCCTCTTCCGTCGGTTCCGGAATAGTGTCTTGTTCCCGGATATCCAGCGAAACGGTTTTCCCCCGCTTCCGGCGGGTTTGGTTCAGTGCACAGTTGATGGCAATCCGGCTGATCCAGCCATACAAAGAGCCTCTTCCGCTATATCTGTAGGTTGAAATCTTGCCCAGGGCCTTGATCAATGTTTCCTGCATCAAGTCCTTTGCATCATCGGAGTTGTCGGTATAGCGACGGCAGAGCGTAAAGATCCTGGCCGCATATCTATTATACAGCTCTTCCTCTGCCAATCTATTCTTCTCAGAGCATTGCCTGGCCAGCTCCTGCTCTTCCCACTCCTGATACACCTACATATTCAATATCTCAAACGAAGGTAGCTGGTTCCCTTCTATTGTTCGGTCAGTTCAACTCGATAGCGACTGAAAACATCCAGGGTCATCTTTTTCCCGGTAATCTTCCCGGTGTAGCTCACAACAGTTTGCCCTTCTGCCGTTTGCATCAATGAAAAAGCATTCCTTGACGACCATTGGACATTGTACTTCTCGGAGGAAAACCCAATGGCGCCCTTAACACCTTCGGTAACCGAGCACACTTGATTATCGTCCCAAAAATAGAGGGTTGTGATGTATATCAGATTTCCCAGTATATCATCTTGCCCTGCATAGTATTCGCCATACCAGGACGAACCTGCATAATCATCATTGAATGCAGTACATGATATGGCCATCATTCCCAGGCAGGCGGCTATTACGATTGTACGAAGCGTTTTCATCTCTATTCTTGTATGTTCTATATGATAAACACACAAATAGTCAGAATACGTCTTGAATAATTGAACTATTTACCGGGTGCCCTCCCTGGCATGAAGTGAATCATGGAACCCGTACATCCCTTTCGTGGCCGAGGAGCCCTAAAACCGGCTCCCGGCCACGTTTTTATGCCCCAGCGTGGCCGGGCGTTACTCGGCCACCAGCACGATGGAGGCATCGAACGCCTTGTTGAGCGTGCGGGCGAAGCTGCGGTAGTCGGGATAGCGGGAGCGGTCGGCGTCGAAGGCTTTCAGATGCAGGAACTGGTCGACCGTCACGGTGCCGTCTCCAATCGTGATATCGGAAGTGAAGGACCCCCAGCCTTCGTCCAAACGGACGGGTTGGGGGATACTTTCGACCTTGTAGCCGGCCGGAAGCTGGTAGGTGACCACGTCGTGGCTGCAGTGTCCTTCTTTGTTCTGGAGCGGATTGATTCGGTCGCTTCGCTGGATGTAGAGCCGTTTGGCGAAAAGGTTCACCGGAATGAACAGACGTGTTCCCGTCACCCGGCTGAATGTACGGCTGTCCATCTCATAGCCGATTTTCAGGACGGGGCACCAGCTGGCCTCGCCATCGTAGGAATTGAAATTGTCTTCGACCGACGTGACCGCGAGGTTCTGCGGTTGGAAGCCGATGCCGGCAGTCAGCCGGTTCTTCTGTTTGTCAGCATCCCAGTTGCGAAACTCCAGCCAGGACTCGACGAGGTCGAGATGATATTCGTCGGTGACGGTGACATGCGCCGACCCGTCTTCGCGCAGTTGGACGGCAGCGCGGATGTCGGTACGGCGCAATGAATCAGCGTAACCGGGCACGGCGGTCATCCGGCCGCCATGCGGCGTGACCAGCAGGATGTCATGGCCGGCGACATGGCCGGGCCTGTAACCGAGCGGCAGGCGGTGGGTGCATTCGACCAGCAGTGTGTCGCCGGTCTCTTTCAAGGGGACGGCGACCATTACATGGTCGTGCTGCCCGATTGAACAGTAGCCCGGATACGGATGGGCCTGCCGGGTGTTGAGCACCGTGTACACGGACTCCACGCCGGCGGCCTGGAGCAGGCAGCGGAAATAGTTGCCTAACGCCTTGCAGTCGCCGTATCCCGTCTTGTCGACTGAGGAGCAGGGGAAAGGCCGGAACCCGCCGATGCCGTACTGGATGCTGACGTAGCGCGTCTTGTTGCAAAGATAGTCATACACGATTTTAACCTTTTCCAGATTGGTCTTGCAGTCCGCCGTCAGGGCAGCTATTTCGTCGATTCGCTCGGTCGGGAGGTCATCCGTGCCTGCCAGCAGTTCATTCAACCAGTATCCCAGCGCCTCCCAGCTGTACTGCTGGCCCGAAAATCCGTCATACATGAATTCCTCCGGGGAAGCCTGTACATGCGGTACGACCGCTCGGACGTCGGGCATCAAATGCTCTTCGGTGAAACCGGCATAATCGTCGAGCGTCCAGACAAAGGTCGTCGCGTTTGTCCGGGGCGCATCAAATCCAGTCGCGTGATAGTTCACACGGGTTCCGGCTGGAACTACGAGGGTGTAGGAGCCGTGCTGCAGCCGCGTCTTTTCGGTACGGACCGGCGAGTAGGCCGGGAAAACGGCGAATCCATTGCGATGCTGCACGGAATACTCGTATGTGACGGTGAAGGGATAGCGTCCGGAAGGGACATAGCCTGTCAGGTATCCGTCTTCGGCCAGGCCGCTTCCGATGGCGACGGTCTGCAGGTCGCTCTTCTTGATCTTCAAGGATTTCCCGCCTGGCAGATCCAGCGTACCCTTGAAGGCTGACAGCGCTTCGGACTGATTCGTTAAGACGCTGAACGTTGCCTCGCCTAGTCCGTGCTCGTCGTTCACGGTGACGACACGCTTCACCTGCAGGGTGCCTGCAGCCACCGACTGCATGGTGAAGGTCTCCTCGTCGCAGACCACGACGGCATGTTCCTGGGCCCCGGCATGCAGCGACAGGAGCAGCCCCAGCAGTATCGTCAGCCGTTTCATTGTTTCTTGAGGACGATGACGGATTCTTCGGTCTTGCAGAGATGCTCCCAGAACGCCCGGAAGTCAGCATAGTCGTTCTCCTGCACCAGCAGGGTGTTCAGGTCCATGCGGAATGACATCTGGACAAGGTTCCCCGCCTGCTGGCATTGGATGATGTAGGCGCTTCCGCCCGCAGCGGGCATACTGCCCCGCGTCGTGGCCGGAAGCTGTTCCACGGCAAAGCCATCCGGAATCTCAACGAGACACATGTAATTGATGCGCTGCTTGTAGGGGAAATCTACGGGCAGCTTGCGATTCTCGTTGCGGAACGCCTGGGCGTCGTGCCAGGCGGACAGGAAAGGCCGGATGTACAGGAAGTCTCCGGCGTTCTCCACTGGCTTTTCAAAGGAGTAGGTCACGTGAGCGACATTCCCGAGTTTGTCGGGCTCGTCGAGCGTCATCTCGATTACTTCGATGCCTTCGTCATTTTCCGTGTCTTCTATCCATGCTTCGGGCGTGTCAAAACTATGGTAGTTGGTCTTGACCGCACTGGCAATCTGGTTGACGGCCGAGATTTCGGCCGATCCCTTCGCCACTCCTTCCGCCGGAACGGGTGAGAGTTTTACCACCTGCGTCAGTGTGTTCGTGACGGGGATCGCCGTCAGGTCCACCCATTCCCCATGGCCGTCCAGATGCAAGAGTCGTCCCCGGGTCACCAGATAAGCAGGAGGAAGGACGTCGAGGTAGCTGTCCCTTCGGGAAGCGTCGAGATAACGGACGGTCCCGTCCGGCGCCTGGACGCGAAGGATGAACGTGGTGAATTCCGAAGAAGAGATATGGTAATCAAGCAAGGCCCCGTCCGCGCGTGACTTCACCAGCACAGGCTCCGCAACCATGCCGATTGTATTCAGGGCACTGGCCATCAGGGCGTTCATGTCTGCGGAACTGCCTGTTCCCTCCTTGAGGGTCTGCTTGTTGTCCTGGGGAAGCAGATGGATATCCTTGTTCCATTTCACCTGGTCTAGGATGTACTGCCAAACGGCGACGATCTTCTCGTCGGCCATCTCCTTGCCGCTGGTGGCAGCCTGAAGCGCATCCGCATCCCGGAACTTTTGCTTGACCTGGGTCAGAAGATTGGTCTCGGCGAAGCGCCGGTCCACATCCACCCAGTCAGCATTGTAAT
This sequence comes from uncultured Bacteroidales bacterium, assembly GCA_947168065.1. GTDB lineage: Bacteria > Bacteroidota > Bacteroidia > Bacteroidales > UBA932 > Cacconaster. The sequence goes on along the minus strand of CAMVKH010000001.1, from coordinate 222,023 downwards.
TCTGCGTTATGACGCCAGGGATTGCGATGCTGCGCAGGTCGTAGATTACCGATAATTTGTACTGGTCGGGGCAAAAACTGTAAGCCTCGCTTTTCATGACCGGCACATTGGTCGCGGTGAAGTAGTCGTGATACATACTGAAACTCAGCAGTCCGGTCGCAGGCGTGGTGACGGTCTCGTTTACCACTTCCTGACGGAAATCGGCCGAAAGGAAACCGCGGGTCACCCGGTTGTAGGTGAAATAATCGGCATAGGAGACCTCCACGTCAATCTTGTTGACCGGATAATCCGACCGCTGCAGATAGATGTCCGGGATCGTGACGGTAGGCGACTGGATTTCAAAGGCGACTTCGACGACAGAACCCTCCCGGACATCCTCGGCCGCGAAGGAAATCTTGCTGAGATCGTTCGCGTATTTCTCGTTGAACTGGCTCTTCTTCGACATTTTCGTCTGCTGCACCTTGCCGTCCGCTCCCCGGTTGAAAGTCGTGGCCTTGATGCCCGAAACGACCTCCTTGTCCTCGTAATTGGTTGCATAGACAATTTCGTAATCGGCGGCATCCTTTCCCGCATCCTTGAGGATCTTCCACCTGTCGTGGACCCAGACCGTCCGGTTAAGCCTTGCCGCGGCAGAGATACCGATCTGTACAGTGTAGCTTCGATACAATAGTACCGCCGCAGCCGACGAATCCCGAGGATAGACAGTCATGTCGATTTCCGCATCCGACACAGCTCCGAACTTCGGATTAACCGGAATCTCCTGCGCAGATACGGATCCGGAACTGCCGGCCACGAATGCAAACAACAAAAGCAAAGGAAGGAAGTGTTTCATAATATATCCTGTTTCTGCCTGTTTATCAATAAAATGCTGACGTTGTTCCAGAGGTGCTTCACAAGAACGGAGCCATATATACCGGCACCATCAAAAGCTGCCCATCCTTCCTCGTTTCCTTGGTATACATCAGATAGCGGTCTTTGATTCTGTCCGAATATTTTTCACAAAACATATCCAACGATTTGTGCGTCTTATATCCAGATGCTTTCACCTCGATGGGGCATATCTTCTGTGCCCTGAAAAGAAGGAAGTCGATCTCATAGTAGTGCCGATTCTCGTCCGGGAATGAATGATAGAAGAGTTTATTACCCGATGCCGTCAGCATCTGAGCGATGACATTCTCATAAACATAGCCCATGTTTGCAGAGAGCTTGTCGGAAAGGAGTTTCTGGTAGATGATGTTCTCTGTCACTTCCTTGTCAGCAAAGGCCAAAGTAACGAAAAGACCGGTATCTCCCACGTACATCTTGAAGGTATCCAGATTGTCCGTCATCGAAAAACCCACATTGGGATCATCGACATGATGGGCGATGTTCACCGTCTTGCTCTCCTCCATTTCGTGCAGCAGGGCCAAAAGGGAATCTCTCTCTACGTCTCCTACTACCGGAGTGGTCTGGTATCGATGTGCATTCCCTGATAACTGGGCAGGAATGGCTTTAAACAGCGTCGCGGCTTTTCCTGTCGGGTCTATTTTGTAAAAGTCATCGTTATAGAGCTCCAGTATTCCTCTCTTTGTTGCATCCACGAGAGACAGGTTCAGCGTATCGAGATAAGTATTCACGGCTTGCGGCATTCCTCCTACCAGCATATAAAGTCGAAGGTCGAACATGATCTTTCGATGAGCGGCTTCGCCCAACGGTTGCCTGGCGGAGAAAGCCTGTTGAAGAAGCGGAACTGTCGTTTGGTCTCCCAATGCCCAACGGAATTCTTCGTAGTCCATCGGGTACATCGTCAAACGAGTTTCCTCACTAGGAATACGAATCCCCCGGGTTTTGCGCCTGACGCTTATCAGTGAGCCCGTCTCTATATAATCGTAGCGGTGATCGGCAACGAGTTCTTTAATTGCTTGACGGGCTTTCGGGCATTCTTGGATTTCATCCAGGATAATAACTGATTTACGGGGAATCAATGTGACATTGAAGTAAAACTGCAACGCCAAAAAAATACGATCCAAGTTGGAGACGTCATCGAAAAGCGCCGGGATCTCCGGCCCTACTTTGGTAAAATCTACTAAGATATATGACTCATACTCGTTCTTTGCGAACGCTTCCGCAATGGTGGATTTGCCGACGCGGCGCGCACCTTTGATCATAAGGGCCGTACTACCGTCCTTGTCCCGCTTCCACACGAGCATCTTCTCATAGAATTTTCTTTTGAATACCCGTTCTTCCATAGAATGCTGTCGGTTATCTTGCACAAAGATAGTACAATAAATCGACTGCGCAAAATTTTAACACAAGAAATTCATGCTCTGCGCAAAATTTTTTACAAGAAAATCCGGCTCTGCGCAAAATCTGAGCTTTTCCGGCCACGAAATGAATCTTGGCCCCCATTTCGTGGTTTTACTCGGCTGGCTGCTTCTTGAGCTTGATGTCGGGCATTAGCGCTGGTTGCGTCGTCAATCCAGATTATTGTCGTTCAGGATAATTCGAGGAACCTCGAACGAAATGGTTCCAAAGTCCCAGGTGTCATCGCCGACTTCAAGGTGGGTCTTGGAATAGTCGATGTACCACCAGAGTTGGGCAGGTTGCTGAAAAGAGCCGTTTTCCGGGCCGTCAATATCCCATACTTCGAAGACGACATTCCGCCAGGGTTTGGTGGTGATGTCGAACCGGTAAACACCCGCCTGGTCGGTCAGAACGGGATCACCGATGGACATAAGTTCACGGGACGGGTCCTCTGTCAACCAGTTGACGGCGTAGGGTTCCACCTTCAGTCCAGGAATCGGCTGGCCATTCATATTGGTTACACTTCCGCTGAAAACCATTCGCACGACGGGTTCCTTGTCGATGGCTATTTCATTACAGCCGGCTGACGGCAGCAGCATGAGGAGAGTAAGGAGAGGGAAGAATCGTTTCATAGTTCCAGGATATAACGGATGCTGGGCATGATGGGGAAGAAGGATACGTATTTCCACTGGTGGATGGAGGAGTCGAACCGGAGCATGGAGGGATTGTGCCGGTTGAGCACGTTATAGACTCCGACGGTAAGGTTGTGGTTGAGCGGGTGTGCGTGCTCTCGGCCGGAGCGGAAGGCGAACTGATAACCCAGGTCAAGACGGATGTGAGCCGGGACAGCCACGTTGTAGGGTTCGTACCCTGACAATGTCTCTTGATCGACCGGATAGTAGCGTTCGTCATCGTATTGAAAAGCGGTGATGGTCTCACGGTGGCCGCTCTGGAGGGTAAAGGTGGCTGTCAGCCCCTTCCAACAGATATTGGCATTCATCATATGCCGCCGGTCGTACTTGGCCGGGAAGGCCTCGCCTCCATTCACTTTCTCGAAGATTCGCTCTGTTTTTGCCCAGGTATAAGCAATCTTCCAGGAGAGATTTGGTCCCTCTTTTTCATAAAGAAATTCCGCGCCGTATGCGTTGCCGTCACCGGTCAGCAAGAAGTTGTACGTATTGGTTTTTACGTGGTAAACCTGAGTTATTTTCGGATAGTGGACGACATCGTACATCTGCTTGTAGAAGCCACCCGCTCGGAAGCTGTGTCCTTCGATGTTGCCGAAGAGCCCCAGATATCCTTGCAGGGCGCGCTCGGGCGGTGCGGCAGCCATGGAAGGAACGACCGGATCGAGCGTCCAGCCGAGCGAGATCTCCTCAAGGCAGTGATAGTATTGCGTCAGGTAGTCGAAGGTCCCCTCGATGCCGAGTTGCGGCAGCAGGTAGGCCCGGACGGAGAGGCTGGCTTCGGGGTGGAAGAGACGGACGCGCTCAGGCTCCTTGCCGATTTCTCCGGGATTGGGTTCCGCCTCCTTTTGCATGGCAAAATAGCCGTTGGCCCGCAAGGCGAGCCGCACCTCCAGCTTTTCGGGAATCTCGTAGCCGACCTCGCCATAGACCGTAGGGGTCAGTGTATGGATGATATGGTCTATCCGGCTATCTATCGTCCTGCTCCGGAATTGTTTATGATAGGAGATGAAAGCATTCGGATTGAACCGCGCACCACTTACCTTCAAGCCCGCCCGGAATGTCCATCGGTCGTACCGTTTGCAGGCTGTGCTCCGGAACGTGATTTCGTCGAGACGGCTGGATACCCGATAATCGCTGGTAGAGATGGCGTTGCCATATCCCCGATGTTCGACCCTGTCGTTCTGCCAGAGATGGTCGGTGAAGGAGAGGGCGGTATAGATCTCGTCGAATCCCAGCACGCGGCGCTTCTTCCAGCTGAGGTTGGCCATCAGGTTACTCCACAAGAGCTGTTCGCTGCAGCTCTGTTCCGGGATGTCGAACCGGTATTGGTCGAGGCTGCTGAAGAGGGAGAGGGCTGTCTCGCTGCGGGCGTCCCGCCGCCAAGTGAACTTGCCGTAGAGGTCGCCCACCGTCGCGCCGAAATCGGAGTAATCCCCCATATACTTGTTGACCACGTTGCGCAGTGCCTTGTATTCCAGCCCGATGGGAGAGATGCGCGCCGAACCGAGAAAAGAACTCTTGCCTTTCTCCATCGGCGTACTCACCGAAGCCGATATCAGGAAGGGATTGAAGGAGAACCGTGCCCGGGACCGCTCGAAATCGCCGTTGTAACTCTGAAGTCGTAGGTGCGAGGCAGTCAGGTTGCTTTCATCGGCGCGGAAACCGCCGGTGCGGAATTCCGAAGTACCGACAACATCGCCCGGGACGACTGACGCCAGGCCCATCAGGTGGCTGAGGCCATAAACCGGAACGCCGTCGAGCGACACAAGATTCGATCCCATATTGCCACCCCGGACATGATACGCCAACCCGCTTTCGCCTCCCGTGGAGATGCCTGGCAGTTGCTGGATGTATTTGAAGGCATCCCCGTCACCCAGCGGCGTCACGATGCGCCGGGTCAGCACGGGGTCGATCTGGTAACTCCCCGTTTCATAACGATCCAACGGCAGCACTGCGGTCTTGACCGCTTCCACCAGGGTATCTACGCGGAAATCGGCAGTCGGTTCGGGCCAGACAGGTGCCTGTCGCAGGGTCGCGCAGCATTCGTTCAGTACCACATATTTCTTTTTTACATACCAGCTGATGCCGGTATCCGCGAACAAGTCCCGGAGGTTTTTCTGCAGGTTTCCTTCCGGGTCGATGCGGAAGGTCGTCGGGCCGTCAACCGGAAGGCCAGCGTTGTACACGAAATACACGCTGAACGTCTTTTCGATGCTCTCCATCGCGTCCTTGACGGTCGAAGCAGTCTGGGCTGGGGCCGCCGCCGGCAGAAGGAGGGCCAGCAATACAAGTAGTCTTTTCATCGCTCCAATGTAATTTTGATTTGAAGGGCGGCTTCGATGGTCGAGACAATCAGTTCGATGTCGTCGTCGGGGAAGGTGGCGGTCAGGCGCTTGTCGGTCGGCGCGGCGGTCAGCGTGCAGCCGTAGTAAGCAGAGAGTTCGGCCAGCACCTGGTCGAGCGGTGCGTTTTCGTACACGAACAGGTGCGTTTCGGCGACATTGGGATTCAAGGTGAGCTGCTGCTCCACAGGCGACGGCTCCTGTGTGTTCCGCACCCAGGTGCGGATGCCGTAGCCAGCCGCGAAGACCAGCGCGACGGACGCAGCGACCGCCGCGGCGGTAGCCCACCAGCGGCGGTGCGTCGTCATCACCTTGTTCGTTTCATGGAAGCGCGCAATCGCCTTCCGGGTATCATAGCGACCCTCCCTGTAGCGACGGGCTACAAAAGAAAGATCAGTCTCGTTAAAATCCGTCATCGGTCATCCATTGTTTACCCCTATGACGGACAAACCGCTGAAAGTGACTACTCGGATCCTCAAAAAAATTGCAAGAAGTCAGTTATTGGCCTTTCATTCCCTCATTCCAGAGATCGACAAGGGCCTTGTCTATGTGGTACGTACGAATCACCATATCATGCCGGACTTTCTTTCCGTGCAATTCCACCACTTCATACGTGCTGCGTTGCTGGAAGTTTTGGAAGAAATGCTTAGAACAGGGATCGTCCGCTCCGCGTGTACACACGATATCCGTCTCGTCACGCCGCTTTATGGTTGCCGTGAGACACTCATCGATGGATACGCCGGGTACGGATGCCCCCATGTGAAGTTGCACCGTGTCTCCTGGCGTGAGGATGGATGTAATGGTGTCTCTTGAACGAAAAGCCATCGGACGATAGGTGGTGACTAGCGTGACCGTTTCACTCAAATCGTTTTGCGCGATGCTCCATCCGCTGCTATTCCATTCCACGATTGCGCCCAGTTCTTCGGTCGTATAGATCTTTTCGCAAGCGCACAAAACCATCGTCGCCGCGAACAAAGCAATTCCTAAGCGTTTCATGGTATTGTTCTTTAGGTGTAGGGTATCATTTCTGTCGGCCAGCCTGATGAATGACGTAAGTGTCGAAGACTGTGGTATGCTGTAGGTCGGTCAGTTCCAGGGTGAAAGTCCGCGCTTCATAGGTAGTGTTGACGGGAATTTTCGCTATGATAAAGCCCTCAATGATTTCTTGTTCAATGAACGGAATCTGTCGAATACGGATTTGCACGGATTCAGACTGCTCAGTATCCGCCACCGTGCAATTCATGTACGGGGTATTGGCACAGAACCAGACCTCGGCGGTACCGCCATAAGCGGGTAATGCATCAGATGATTCATCAGACAAGAAAACCATAAACGGTTCCCGAGGCTCCTGGACTACTTTAATGCAATGCAATCTGGTTTCTTCTTTATTTCCGTATTCTATCTCAATAGTACCAAGCTTTTCGTAGTTCATGGCATTCATCCGGGAATCTATCTGAATGGTACCGTCAGCCTGACCGGAGTCAGGAGTAAGAGAAAAGAATTCGACGCCGGAGTTCAGATGTACTGTTGCTTTCCAAGTGCAATTTGCTTTTACTTGAATGTTGAAAGTGCCTCCATCCTTATTGATGATTATTGGCCCGTCAACGTCGGTTAGCAACTGAGGTTCCAGGCTCACCGGGTTACAGGCGCTGGCCAAAAAGGCAAGACTGAGCAGGAGGAAAATAAGCTGTTTCATGGGTCAAGCTGTGGATGTGTTCACGATTTGCTGATTAACTCAGTTTCAATATATAGATGCAACTAGGTGGGGAAACGTTGCGTCAGAATTGCTTGTTTTTAACTATAACGGGAAAAAGGAGAAAAATGACTATCCTCAATAAACGTTTATATTCGTTTATAAACGTTTAGCCTATTCCTTTCCAATTCTTATTGCACTATCTTGCTGCAAAAACAGAAAAGATGAATGTCCGACTCAGACACGACAAGAAATCAAGTGGCCAGTATTTGGTTTTTCAATGAAGTTAACGTATTTTTGTGAAAAACGCTAGCAATTATGTTAACGGGTATTAAGGAGGCCAGAAAACTGGCGGGGTTCCGCCTTCCATTGTCATTGATCGAAAAAGTGAAAATCGCTGCTAAAACGGCAGGGACCAGTGTCAACGATTATGTCTGCGCCACATTGGCTTTGGCGACAAAAGACATTGAAACGCAAGAGGAAATGGAAAACCACAAGAGAGAAACCCAGGCTTTTTTGGACCGGTTTGGCGGAGCCTGGATCGGTTCAGAGAGCGACGAAGACCTGAAATCCGTTATCCAAAGCAACAAGTCCATCTCATCTCCCGTAGAATTATGATTAAATACCTGCTTGATACAAATACGATTGTTGATATCATTCGAGACAAGGAGAGCATGCCGTCGAAACGATTGATGGCAGTAGGACTTTATCGATGCGCGATTGCGGATATGACAGTCTTCGAACTGCTGTATGGCGCTTTCAACAGTGAACAACGTGAGGCTAACCTTCAAATGATCAGCAATCTGTCAAAGGCTATCTGTACACTTCCTTCTTCTCCCGCCTATATGGAGGCGGCTCGCCAGAAATGCCGTCTCCGCAAACTCGGCCTGCTCATAGAAGATATCGATCTCCTTATCGGCTGTACGGCAATTGAGAACGACCTGACACTGATATCCGACAACACGAAGCACATGAGTCGGCTGGAGAATATCAGGATAGAATCGTGGTCGTCTGATACAGTTGAATAGGCAGCATCGTCCCCAAAAAAGGCCCACCGGGTATACCTGGTGGGCCTTGTTCTTGTGCTCCCGGGGTTACCGGGAGCTATGGTATCGGGTCTGTTACTTCTTCACTTCTTCGGCGGGCTGCTCGACGAACGGGCGGACCGAGATGAGTTCCACCTTGAAGGTGAGGGCTTCGTTCGGGCCGATGTCGGAACCGACGTTGCGGTCGCCGTAAGCCAGTTCGGCCGGGATCCAGAGCTGGATCTCACCGCCTTCGCCGATGTACTGCATACCTTCGGTCCAGCCTTTGATCACGCCGTTGAGCGGGAACTTGGCCGTGACGCCACGATCGTAGGAAGAGTCGAAGACGACACCCGCGAGGTTCTTGCCCTCATAGTTGACTTCAACCGTGTCGCGCTCGCTCGGTTTGACGCCGGCACCTTCGCGGACGATCTTGTACTGCAGGCCGGATTCGGTGGTAACCACACCTTCTTTCTTGGCATTGTCAGCAAGCATCTTTTCGCTCCGGGCCTTGTTGTCGTCGGCGATCGACTCCATGCGTTTTTCCATGAAGCCGTTCAGCACGTTCTGGAACGTGGCGTAGTCGACCTCGACACCCTTGCAGGCGTCCTGGATGCCCTTGATGATGTTGTTGGCGCTCAGGGGGCCCATGTTGTTCTGTTTGATCTGCATGCCGGTGGAATAGCCGATCATGTAGCTGACCGAGTCGATGTCGGATTTCGAGATGCCGGCCGGCTGGGAGCCGGCGGACGTCTTCTTGTCGCAAGAAGAGAACATCATTGCGACGGATGCGCAGAGAACTGCGATAGCAATAAACTTTTTCATATCGTTGGAATAATTATTCTCAATACGGGCTGCAAAGATAACAAAAGTTCAAAAAATTGTTCCGAATCGCTGGAATTTCCGGATTTTTTTGTAATTTAGTGCTATGAACATCACTTCTGCAGACCTCCACGACAAGCTTAAGGACTTTTTCGGATGGGACGCCTTCAAAGGCAACCAGGAAGATATCATCATGCACCTGATCGGTGGCCATGACGTCTTCGTACTGATGCCCACCGGCGGCGGCAAATCGCTGTGCTACCAGCTCCCCGCCCTCTGCCTGCCAGGCACGGCCATCGTCATCTCACCTCTGATCGCCCTGATGAAGAACCAGGTCGACGCCATCCGCGGTTTCGTCCAGAACCGCGAAGGCATCGCCCACTTCCTGAATTCGTCGCTCAACAAGGCGCAGGCAGCAGAAGTGAAGGCCGACCTGCTTTCCGGCGTGACCAAACTCCTCTACGTGGCGCCCGAGTCACTCACCAAAGAAGAGAACGTCCAGTTGCTCAAGCAGTTGACCATCTCGTTCTACGCCATCGACGAGGCGCACTGCATCTCCGAATGGGGTCACGACTTCCGGCCGGAATACCGTCGTATCCGGGAGATCATCGGCCAGATCCGCCGGGCCCCGATCATCGCCCTGACGGCAACGGCCACCCCCAAGGTCCAGTCGGACATCCAGAAAAACCTCGGCATGCAGGACGCCAAGGTGTTCAAGTCCTCGTTCAACCGCGAGAACCTCTACTACGAAATCCGGGACAAGTCGAACCCCAAGCGCGACATCATCAAGTTCATCAAGGAAAACCCCGGCAAGAGCGGCATCATCTACTGCCTGAGCCGCAAGAAGGTGGAGGAGATCGCCGAACTGCTGACCATCAACGGCATCAAGGCGCTCCCTTACCACGCCGGCATGGACGCCGCCTCCCGCGCCCGCAACCAGGACGCGTTCCTGATGGAAGAGGTCGACGTGATCGTGGCCACCATCGCCTTCGGCATGGGCATCGACAAGCCCGACGTCCGCTTCGTCATCCACTACGACATTCCCAAGAGCCTGGAAGGCTACTACCAGGAAACGGGCCGGGCCGGCCGCGACGGCCGCGAGGGCCAGTGCATCGCCTTCTACAGCTATAAGGATATCCTGCGGCTGGAAAAATTCATGCAGGGGAAACCCATCTCCGAGCAGGAGATCGGCAAGCAGCTCCTGATGGAAACGGTCTCCTACGCCGAATCCAACCAGTGCCGCCGCAAGATCCTCCTCAACTACTTCGGCGAAGACTACCTGCAGGACAACTGCGGTATGTGCGACAACTGCCTCTTCCCCAAGAAGCAGTTCGACGGCCGCGAGGAGATGTGCACCGTCATCGAGCTCATCCTTTCGCTCAAAGAGGCCTTCAAGGCCGACCACCTGGCCAACATCCTCTCCGGTGTGAACAATTCCATCATCAAGTCGTACAACCACCATCACCACGAACTCTTCGGTTTCGGCCGCGACAAGGGCGTCCGCTTCTGGAACGCCGTCATCCGTCAGGGCCTGGTGCTCCATCTGCTCGACAAGGACATCGAACGCTACGGCCTGATCTCGGTCACGATGGCGGGCCGCGCGTTCTACGAGAATCCTACGGAACTGATGCTCACGGAAGACCGCGAATTCGTGGACGGCGAGGACGACGATGACGACGAGATCCTCCCCGGCGCCGGCAAGCACAGCCAGAACGCCGTCGGTGGCGGCGACCAGCAGTTGCTGGCGATGCTCAAGGACGTGCGCAAGGACCTCTCGCGCAAGCAGGGCCTCCCCGCCTGGGTGATCTTCTCCGACCCCAGCCTCGAAGACATGTCGATCCAGTATCCCGTCACGATCGACGAACTCAAGTCCTGCCAGGGCGTAGGTGAAGGAAAGGCCCGCAAGTTCGGCAAACCGTTCGTCGAACTGATTGCCAAATACGTGGAAGAGAACGACATCATCCGCCCCGACGACTTCGTGGTCAAATCGGTGGTCAACCGTTCGGCCAACAAGGTCTTCATCATCCAGAGCATCGACCGCCGGCTCCCCTTCGAGGACATCGCCCGCACCAAGGACATGGAACTCGACGAGCTCCTCACTGAAATCGAGTCGATCGTAGCCTCCGGCACCCGTCTCAACATCGACTACTACATCCGCCAGACCGTCGACGACGACAAACTCGACGACATCTACGACTACTTCAAGGAAGAAGCCGACACCGATTCCGTGACCGACGCCATGAAAGAGCTTGGCGGCGACTACACCGAAGAAGAAGTCCGCCTGGTCCGCATCAAGTTCCTGTCCGAAGTGGGGAACTAGCTGCTGCGCGGTATGACGCCGGCGGCGTGTGGCACGCACAGGCTTCGGGAAGAAGCTTGCATGGAGTGACGCAACATTTCGCTATCTTTGTGCATCTTTGGCGTGATGGGAAAGCAAGAAATAGACAATCTGTTCCGGATGTATTACAGGCCGCTGTGCTTGTATGCGGCACGGTATCTACATGATGCTGACGCAGTTGAGGACATCGTCCAGGGCGCTTTCGTCACATATTGGGAGAAGACGGAAAGCGGGAAGCAGCCGGAGTTACCGAAACCCTACCTCTACCGGATCGTCCACAACCGCTGCATTGACGCGCTCCGGAAAGGCGGACAGGAAGCCACCATCGACCTGGAGCATCTGAAGGAAGACGTCCCCGATGAAGAGACCGTCGATCGCTCCTTCGTCTGGGCACGCCTCTGGACGGCCATCGACAGCCTGCCCGAGAAAAGACGCCAGATCCTGCTCATGAGTAAGCGCGACGGACTCTCCCACGCAGAAATCGCCCGAAAGATGGGGATCTCCGAAAGCACCGTCCACAACCAGCTGACCAAAGCCATGCAAACCCTCCGAGACGGCGCCGACCAGATATTCTTCAAAATATTCCTTTGGTAAGTAGTCACGATTGACCGTCATCGTAAAAAAACCATAATTGAGAATAGTCACTTGTCTTCTATTTCCCGTCTTAATAAATAGAAATACTGACTCAACGTTTTCCCTCCTTGTTGCATCTTAATAGAAACACATCAACGGATTGATATATGAAACAGTATCTTTTTCTCCTGCTCAGTCTTGCTTTTCTTGCCTGCGCCTGTAACCCGGTAACGCCGGAACCGCAGTTGATGACCGACGTTGAGGGGCCTGTTCTCATCGATAAGGATGGTGGCAGTTTTACCATTCAAGTAAAATCCAATTGCACGTGGAAAGCCACAGCGCAAATGAAGACCGACTCCGGTTTCTTTTCGCTTTCTCCTGACTGCGGACAAGCCGACGGCATCATCCGTCTCTCCGCTTGGAAAAATGTCATGAACTACAAAAAACTGGGTGTCATCGAGATAGAATATGGAAATGGAGAAGAAACCCGATTGTCTTTCATACAAGTAGTCCAGGAACCCCGGGAACCGATGGCGGTGTTTATGTTCGAAGAATCGGAAACAGTTCCTTACTATGGTGGAGCCGTTTCAGTCCCTTTTTCTTTCAACACGCTTGATTACAGGGTGGGGGTCGCCCCGTCCGAACAGTCTGATTCCGTTCAGATCAGTATCCGTGAAGATTCCAATAAAGAACAGGAAGTCTATTCTGGCACTGTCGCGGCAGAAATTCCTTCCAATACCTCTTCCGAATCACGGACATTCACGCTCCAACTGACCGACAAGCAGCGCACCACAGTCTTCGACACCTTCGTAATCCATCAGGCTGGCCGACAGAAATAAATATAGTTCCTCTTTCAGAAGATGAGCTCTTATCAAGCGGCAAAATAGCTGTCGATTCTACTTCATCGTTTTCACAACTCGTGAAGAAACAGAGCTTCACCAGTTGTGAAAACGATTTTGAGGATTACTATGCGGCTCGTATAGAGGTGTGGCATAGAAACGCGAAAACCAAGGAAGAGAGCAAATTGGTGGAAAAGGTTTATCGTGTTGAGGGGTGGCAGACAAGTGGCTATCCGCAGTAATAGTATTTCCGGACCAGTTCGGCCATCTTCTTGGGGTCGTTGGTGGCTTCGTGGCGGATGCGCTGGTCTTTGTAGGCTTTCAGTTTGGCGATGGTGCCGTCGATCAGGCTGGGGGAGAAGATGCCGTCCTTCTCGTAGAGGGCGCGGTTTTTCTCGAGGCAGAGCGCGGATTCGTGGCAGGAGGCGGGGAGCTGCTCGAGCGATTTGAGGAGCGCTTCGTTTTTCTTGTCGTGGATGTTGACGTCCACGTAGGTGCTTTCAGCAACTTCCAGGGCGTCGGGCATTTCGAATCCGGTGCGGGCGGCGGTCACCAGGCCGGCGAGCATGTTGTAGATGTCGGCGCTGCCGTCGCCGGAGCGCATTTCCACGGTCTGCTTGTCAGGGACGACGAAGTCGGCGGGATCTTCCAGCGGATTGGCCAGGGCGCACATACTGTGGCCGACGCTCCAGCCCAGCGGTACGCGAACGAGCACCGAGCGGTTGCGGTCGCCCCAGCAGACGCTGGTCGGCGCCTCCTGGTGCGGCACGAGGCGGAAGTAGGAGGTAGGGTTGGTGTTGCCGAAGGCCGTCAGTGACGAGGCGAACTTCATATAGCCGGCGATGGCGCGGCGGGCGTCGTCCGACAGGGAGCCGTCCTTGATCATCACCGAGCGGTCGCCCTTCATCATCCGGGTGTGGAAGTGCAGGCCGCTGCCTGCCTTGCCGGTGGTGATCTTCGGGGCGAAAGTGATGTCGAGGCCGTATTCGTAGGCCAGCGAGCGGAGGATCCACTTGGCCATCATCAGCTGGTCGGCGGCCGATTCGACGGGGTTGACCAGGAACTCGATCTCGTTCTGCTCGTAGATCTTGCCGTCGAGGGTGAAGTTGCCCACCTCGCAGTGGCCGTATTTGATCTGGCCGCCTACCTGCGCGATGCAGCGGATAGCTTCGGCACGGAAGGCTTCGAACTTGGCGAAAGGCGTGGACTCGTGGTAGCCGTGCTGGTCTTCTGCCGGGAAACGCTCGTCATCGTCGGCCACGATGTAGAATTCCAGCTCGCCCATGGCTTCGAAGGTGTAGCCGGTGCGCTCCTGGAAGGCTTTGTGCGCCTTGCGGAGCGTGAACTCCGGCGCGCTTTCGAGCGGTTCGCCGTCCTTGGTGAAATAGCTGCAGAGGAAACCGATGGTCGGAATCTCCTGGAACGGATCGAGATAGGCCGTGCTGAAGCGCGGGATCACGTAGAGGTCGCTGCTGTCGGCGGCGATATAGGGGAAGAGGCTGGAGCCATCCACCCGTTCGCCGTAGGAGAGGATCGTGTCGAGGTACTGGCGGTTGGTGACCGGGAAGTTCAGGGTCTTGAGCCGCCCGTCGGCCGCCACGTAGCGGAAATTGACGATGCGGACTTCGTGGTTGACGATGTAGTCGGTCAGGTCTTTTTTCGTGAAAGCCGCCGGCTCCTTGCCGATGGCCTGCACCAGTGGATTGATGTTATAGTCGCAGAAAGTGCTCATGGTTGATATCATTTAAAGCATCAAAGATAACAAATCATAATAAGAATGCCATACATGCGCGAAAAAATATAAATGAGAGGAGCCTTTCTCCGTGCGGTTGCATGGTCTGATTCTTGCAGCGGCGGGATACATTATTCCCTCTTATTATGAAATCCAACAATTCCCTGATTTTGAAAATCGTGCTGGTGGGTGTGCTGGCACTCGCCATGCTGATTCCGCTGGCGATGATCTCCGGGCTGATCGACGAACGGCAGCGTAATGCGGACTGGACGGCACAGGCTATTTCCAATGAATGGAGCCAGGCGCAGACCGTTTCGGGACCGCGTCTGGTCTTTGAATACGAGGTCACGGATAAGGATGCGGACGGAAAACCGCAAGTCCGGAAAACCACCCGTAAAGTTTATCCCGACCATCTGAAAGTGGACGCCGCCATCGCCACGCAGTTGTTGCACAGGTCCATCTACGATGTGATGGTGTATCACTCCGATCTGGCGCTTTCTGGTGACTTTGTGATTCCGGAAGATCTTGCGGCGCAGGATGCACGTGTCCGGATGGAGATGGAACTGTCCGACCTGCGCGGCATCGAAGGCGAAGCCGTCTTTACCGTGGCGGGCGAACCGTACCGTTTCACGGACAGTCACAACGCCGTGCTGATCAGGGAATTGAAGCTGGTTCGCGAGAAAGGGAAGGAAGCCAACGTCCCCTTTGAGATGAACCTGCGCTTGAAAGGATCTGAATCCATGTCCTTCAGGCCGGTAGGTGGGATCACGGAAGTGACGGTGCGCGGCGACTGCCCGACGCCGTCCTTCAAGGGCGATTTCCTCCCCACGGAACGAGAAATCCGTGACGATGGATTCTCGGCCAAATGGGTCGTATCGCAGATCAACCGGGGCGGACCGGAGGAATCTGTCTTCCTTGTCGACCTGCTCCAGAAGGTCACGCAGTATCAGCAGGCGACCCGCACACTGAAGTACGGCATCCTTATCATCGTGCTGGTCTTCATCGCCGGTCTCATCGTGGAACTTGTGGGCAAGCGGGAAATCAGCATCATCCAGTACCTGGTCATCGGACTCTCGCTTGTGCTGTTCTATGCCCTGGTGCTTTCCTTCTCCGAATTCATGTCTTTCGGCCTCGCCTACGCCCTGGCCGCGGCAATGACGACCCTCGCGCTTCTGGGATACTTCCGGGGCATCCTCAAGGACAAGACCGCCTATTTGCTCGTGGCGCTTGTTGCCCTGGCCTACATCGTCAGCTACGTCCTGGTCCAGATGGAGACCTACGCCCTCCTCTCCGGTTCGCTGATCCTCTTCGTCGTCCTGGCCGTCGTCATGTACTTCACCCGGAATCTCAACAAAAAGGAAGAAACCCAGCCGGAATAACGAGCGCAAGATGCTGCATTCCCGGTTATTCGTCAGCGACGCAGATGAGGATGCCGCTTGGTTTGCGTCGCCTGCGGGTTTTGGCTCGGAATCGCCCTTTTCTGTCAGCGACGCAAACGAGATGGATGATTCGTCTGCGTCGCTGAAGGAAAATGGGATGAAGATGCCGTGTATGACGTTTGGCTAAGACTGCTTGTAGCCAAGACCGAGGCAGCGCTTGAGTTGATCTTCCGTGGCGAACTTCTTCTGGTCCTGCCAGAGGTTTTGCCGGAGATGATTGAATAGGTCGACACGGCGGACATAGGGGATTTGGTAGATGGAAAGATGCTCTTTGCTCTTTGACAATTGCGGAACGAAAGTCGTGTCAATCAACGAGCATAGTTCCAGATCCAGAATCCTGTTCGGATTGTGTTTCCCGCTTTGGTTGCGAAGTAGGGTACTGATGTCGTTTTCAGGAACGCCTTTTTCCATCAATTCCAGCGTGATGATCGGGCTGGAAGATTTTTCTTCCCGCTGGTCCTGCTGCCCCTTTTCGTCACCGATCTTGTTCATCTGGTAAAGGAAGTTTCGCGGGGTCCTGTATAGGGATTCGACGTGTGCGGTTTCCAGAATGTCTTCCCGTAGAAGGAGGCCGGAATCGTCCATCCGGTATCGTTCGGGCAGAGAAACCCTGCTTGGTAGGTATCTGTATCGCTGGTCAGAAGGAAGCAGCAAACCATGTTCTTTCCCCAACTGTTTCCGGAAAAGTGCATTTGCCGAACAATGACGATAGCCATAGGGCGTAGCTGAAAGGCCATGGTGCAGGGCCTGCCGGTTGACATAGTTGAGGGCGGCAATCGTATGATGAAAGCCGTCGACTTCCAGTATGAACGGATTCCGCTCGCCCCACATTCCCTTGCGGGCGTACTTCGCATTGAAGAAGCGGGCCAGGGAATAGCGTGTCCGGGTAATCAGTTCTTTGGGACTGTCGGTCAGTGCCAGACAGTGAAGATGTGTGGTCAGGATACCGTCTGCCAGAAGCCGGGCCTCCATTTCGAGGATGGCCGCAGCCAGATAGTTGAAACCGCGAACCAGGTCGGATTCGCTTCTGAACAGGAGTTCGTCTTCCGTAGAAGACAGAGAGATGTGATAGAGCTTTTGCATCGCATTCCGATTTATTCGTTACACAATCCGTTCGCACATTTTCTACCGCCGCGTATCTCCGCCACAGTCGAAATGCAAAGCAAAGTTACGAAAAAACGAGAAGCAACGGCATTGCGCCGTTTGGTTGTCAGCGACGCAGATGAAGGCGCCGCCTGGTTTGCGTCGCCCGCAGGTTTCAGCTCGGAATCGCCCTTTTCTGTCAGCGACGCAAACGAGATGGATGATACGTTTGCGTCGCGTTAGGCTTCCTCGTTGCAGAGGGAGGGCGTTTATTATTGAAAATATTGAGCTGGATTCTACTCTGAAGTGCAACGCTTTGAAGCCTGATAGTATAACTTTACTGTCATAACCAGAAAAGCGACAGAGGATGGGATATAAGCATTTGACAAGGGAGCAGCGATATACGATTGAGGCGTTGCTGCAGACACCGATGAGCCTGAGGGAAATAGGGGAAGTGATTGGAGTCAGTACAGGCACGGTGAGCCGTGAGATTCGCAGGAACTGCGACATGAGAGGATACCATCGGTATCGATGGCAACTGGCTCAGAAAAAATATGAAAGGAGGATGAAGACCAGGAGACACTACCTGAAGTTCACCGACGAGAGGAAACGAACCGTGCGAAGGTTCATCATCTACGGCCAGTACATCCCGAAAGGTACGGACTTCAGCGAGCTGACGGATGAGATGCTTGCCGAGATCGAATGGAAACTCAACCACAGGCCCCGTAAGTCACTGGGTTACAGGACACCGTTGGAATATTGCAAACAATTATTTATTTTTGACTTTTGAAGTGTGTTGCACTTCAAATTAGAATTCACCATATATTAGCTATCGAATGATAATGAATTGTAAAATGAAAACGCGAACTGTTTCAGCGTGCTTACTCGGATTCGCCATGCTTTTTGCATGCCGTCCTTCCGATAACAATGCCTCCGACCAACTCCCGGTAACGCGTGAGGAGTGTATGGCTGAATGTCCTGTCTCCGGGACGGTGGACAACAAGGAATTCAAGGAGGTCTATCTATTTCGGGCCGGCCAGTCTTGGGTACAAGAAGATCCCTTGGCGACATTCCCTGTAAAGGAAGGCCGCTTCAAGGATGTCGTACTTCTTGACACAACGCTGGTATATGAATTCATGTTCACGGTTCCGGGCTCTGGGATGGCCATTGTCAGGCCGTTTGTTCCTACACAGACAGGGGTCAGCGTTTTCTGTCCGGAAGATATGTATGAAGAAATCCTTCTGCAATCTTCTTCACCGGAAAATGCCAATCTCATGGCTTATGAAGAGATTGGCCGGAACCTTGAGCCCGTTTCGGCCCCTATATACCGAAAGTTCAGTCAGCTGCAGAAAGATCGGAATCTTTACAACGAGGAAGTGTATGCCCTGATTGCCGAGGCCGATACGGCATCCCGGGAAAGGGCAAATGAATTGTGGAGCCAGTTCAATAAAATGCAGAAACTCGATGCGAGCTACTCGGTAGAGGGTCTTGCCGCCAAGCGGGAAATGGACGCATTCCAAGCTTGGGGAGACAGCTTGAATCGGGACTATCTTGTACAGCATCCCGCACTGTTGAGTTCGTTCTATCGGGTCTGGCAAGGAATCGAATACGCCCGTCAACAGGAAAAAGACATCCAGCCTTGGATGGACCTGTATGATACCTGTTTTGCCGGGCGATTCCCCGGACATCCTTACCACACAGAGATAGCCAGTCTTACAGGGAATAATGTTGGCGAGAAGATCCGCGACTTCACGTTGCCGGATGCCGGCGGGGTCTCTCATAAGTTGTCCGAGCTCGTGGCGGGGAAGATGGCCGTCGTCGATTTCTGGGCTTCCTGGTGCGGTTCCTGCCGCATCCGCAGCAAAGCGCTCAAGCCTATCTATGAAAAATATGCCGGCGATGACTTTACGATTGTGGGCGTAGCCAATGAATATGATGATGCCAAGTGGCGTACCGCCCTCAAGCGGGACGGATATCCCTGGATCAACCTGATCGAGCTCGAAGATAATCCCGGCATCCGCTGTAACCACGCCAAGGTTTTCCTGCTCGACCGCGACGGCATTATCCTGGCCATCGACCCCACGGTTGAAGAGATTGAGGAAATGCTTAAAGCAGTACACGCTAAATAATAACAACTGAATCATTATGTCCGCAAGCGCCTTGCGCCGCTCCCTTGCGAGCGACGCAGATGAAGGCGCCGCTTGGTTTGTGTCGCCTGCGGGTTTTGGCTCGGAATCGCCCTTTTCTGTCAGCGACGCAAACGAGATGGATGATTCGTCTGCGTCGCTGCAGGGGAATGGGATAAATGCGGCAGCGTGCGTTTCGGCGGTTTGGAGAAATGCCTGATAAACATTATCTTTACAAATCTTTATTAGCTAAGGCAATGAATAAGGTCGGCATCTTTCTGTTTGTTTTCCTCGGAATGCTCAGCGCCGGTTCCGCACTGGCTACGGAGCGTGTACGGATGAGCTGCGACCGTTCCCTCTATGCCGCGGGCGAGACGATCTGGCTGCGGGGCTGGGTGACGGAGGCGGGTTTTCCTGCAGGAGTAGTGGGGGAAATGCCCACGAGCAGGTTCCTCTATGTCGAGCTGCTGCGTGACGGGGTAGGCGGAGTGGAGCGACGCCTGAAGCTGAAGGAGCGGAGCGGGATGTTTTTCGGACAGATGGAATTGCCGGAAGACCTTGAAGGCGGATGGTATACATTGCGGGCCTATACGCGGGCACAAAAAGACTGGCCGGCGGAAGCGTTGTTCCATACGCGGCTGCTGATTCGGGGCGTGGGTGCGGTGCCGGCACTTTACGCCGGGCAGAAGAAAGCTGGCGAGAATCCCGAAGCGCCGGCCGCTGACGTAAAGGTCAAACTGTCTGCGGTTGAAGATGGACATCTATCCGTGACGCTGACTGACAAGGAAGGCAATCCGGTCATCGGCAACTTCGCGCTCTCGGTGACGAAAGGCAGCTACGCAGATTTCGATTTCCAATTCACACCGACGGTGCTGGCAGAGGCAGTCGCTGACCTTCCGGAGGGCACCCGCGAATACACCCAGGAACTTGACTTCCGTGTGAAGAGTGTCCGGAACCGCCTGCCGGAGCAGTATCATGTGGCCATCATGTCGCAGGATATAGGCTATTACTATTCGACCGACGTGCCCGGCGACCGCTCGGTCAAGGGTGAAGTTGGCCAGTCTTTCCGCATACCCGACCTCGACTATCCCGAAGAGACGCTCTTTTCGGTCAATGTCACAGGTTCGAAGTTCCTCTATCCGGCAATGGAAAATGACGAGGCCGCCTTTGCCGCCCCCTTCGACTATGGTCCGACGTATCCTGTGCGCGAAACAATACGCGACACGACCGTCATTCGCGAGCGCTTCGTCGGCACCGTTGCTCCACTTCCGGCCGACGATACGATCTCTGCCAGCCGGATTACCGCTGAAAGAAAGCCCGCCTTCTACAAACCCTCACGGCTGGTCGGACCTTACTCCAATGTCTTCGAATGGCGTCAGGTCAAGCTGCGCGAAGAACTGCAGAAATGGGACGACATGGACCTGATGGCTTATATCTCCGCGCATTTCGCAGGTCTGATCACGACCTGGGGGGAGAATGGCCTTCGCACCGGACGCACGATGTACACTACACGCGATGGTTTCATCTCCTCGCGTGTGACGGTCAGCCACGGACAAGCAAAATACAACAATAAAGCAGGCTACCGGCCTGTCGCACTTTATATTGACGGCATGAAAGAGCCCGACTGGGAGCGCGCGGCCATCATGACGGTCCGTGAAGTGCAGAACCTCTATGTCCTGCGCGGAACCGAGGCTGCGCTCTATAGCGCGGCCGCCGTGGTGCTGCTCGAACTCCGTCATTTCGATGAAAAGATGCTGGAAGAGAAGAAGAACGAGCGCAAGACCACCATCGCCCTCCTCCCGCTCGGCTGGCAACAGCCAAAGGCCTTCGACGCCGCGCCCGCCCTAAATCCTGATCGCCAGGGAACCCTCTACTGGAACCCTTGCATCCGCACCGATGTGCAAGGCTGTGCTGATATCATCCTTCCGGATCTTCCCGACAATTATTATCTCCGCCTGGAAGGCCTGACATTGGATGGCCGCTGGTTCCAGTATTGCTTATCTGCGAAATAGATTGAAAGAATCAATCGCTGCATTCCCATTTCTTTTTGTTGGTCGTTAGGCCGGAATCGCAGTTATTCGTCTGCGTCGCTGACGGGAAATGGCATTGGAAACAGGCAACTCCGAGCTGTCGGCCTTAAAAGTATATTTTTTATTGGCTAAATATTAATTATTGTTTGCATTTGCATCGGAATATTTTTATGGCTGGACATAAACGACAGGGCGATGAAGAATAACATCGGGGTAGAGCGGGCGCGGGTCCGTATGTCGCAGCAGGAGTTGGCCGAGAAGACCGGAGTCATCCGGCAGACCATCGCCGCCATTGAACAGAGGAGGTTCAATCCTTCCACCGTACTTGCTTTGAAGATTGCCAACATCTTCAATCTCTCTGTTGAACAACTCTTCTAACTCGAAGATACCGACTGGGACAGATAATCAGAAACGGGGAAGTTGCTGCGCGGGCGTTTTTTCGTATCTTTGCGGTGAGTGCCTGTCATGGAAACCTTTCAACGTGTCTTGTCTTTTGCCCGGCCGTACGGCCGGAAGATTCCCGGCTACCTGCTGCTGTCGGTGCTGTCGGTGGTCTTCGGCGTGGTCAATTATGCGCTTTTAGGGCCGCTGCTGACGGTGCTCTTCGACAACCAGGAAGCGGCGGCCGCCGTGGCCAGACCCGACTTTTCGCCGACCGTCGATTTCTTGACGGAGTGGTTCCGCTGGCTGCTGTCTTCCGTCATCCGCGACGGAGGGGTTGTCCGGGGTCTTCTGCTGGTATGCGGGGCCATCGTGGCGGCATGCCTGCTTGCCAACGTGTGCCGCTACCTGTCGCAGCGCATCATTGTGGGCGTGGAGACGCGGCTGATGCAGAATATCCGGGGTGCACTCTTTTCCAAGATCCTTTCGCTGCCGGTTGGCTGGTTTACCGCCCGCCGCAAAGGCGACGTGCTTTCGAGCATCTCGAATGACGTGGCAGAGGTGCAGGGTTCCGTTGCGGGGAGTTTCCATGTGTTCCTGCGTGAGCCCCTGCTGGTGATCGGTTTCCTGGCCATGCTGATCTACATGTCGCCGCAACTGACGCTGGTGTCGCTCGTCGCCCTGCCAATCTCGGCTTTCATCGTGACGCGCATTACCCGCAAGCTGCGCTCCGGCAGCGTCGAGACGCAGCGGCTGATGGGGCGTATCCTGAGTCATTTCGAGGAGGCCATTTCCGGATCGCGGATCATCAAGGCGTTCGGTGCCCGTCGCTATGCCGAGCATTCGTTCGACGAGGTCAACCGCAAGCATCGCGAAACGCTCCGGCAGGTCCGCAACCGGCAGGAACTGGCTTCTCCCTTGTCGGAGTTCCTGGGCATTACGATCGCAGCGGGTGTCCTGTTCTATGGCGGCTGGCTCAACTATCACGGCAGCCTGGGCATGACCTGGCAGCAGTTCATCGTCTATATCATGTTCTACTGGAAGGTTCTCGAACCGGCCAAGACGATCGCCAAACAGTATGCCCTCGTCCAGAAAGGACTCGTGTCGGCCGAACGGATCTTCGCCATCCTCGACGAGCCGGCAAGTATTCCGGACGGCACGGAGAACCTGACGGAATTCCGCGAAGCGGTGACTTTCGACCATGTGACCTTCTCCTATGACGGAGAACCCGTGCTGCGCGACGTCTGTCTGACGATTCCCAAGGGAAAGATGATTGCGGTAGTCGGTCCGTCCGGGGCGGGGAAGTCCACGATGGCCGACCTGCTGCCGCGCTTCTACGATGTGGAAGATGGCGCCATCCGGATTGACGGCAGGGATATCCGCAGCCTCTCGCTGGAGAGCCTCAATTCGCTGATGGGCATCGTGACCCAGGAGACATTCCTGTTCAACGACACGGTTTACGGCAACATCGCCTTCGGGCAGGAAGGGGTCAGCCGGGAAGCCGTTGAGGCGGCCGCCCGCGTGGCGAATGCCGACGGGTTCATCCGTGCCCTGCCGCAAGGCTATGACACCAACATCGGAGATCGGGGCGCAAAGCTCTCGGGCGGCCAGCGGCAACGCATCGCCATCGCCCGTGCCGTGCTCAAGAATCCGCCCATCCTGATCCTCGACGAGGCTACCTCCGCGCTTGACACCGAGAGCGAGAGGCTCGTACAGGACGCGCTTTCCCGCCTGATGGAGAGCCGTACCTCGCTCGTGATCGCGCACCGGCTTTCCACCATCCGGCACGCCGATGAAATCTATGTCGTGCAGGACGGACGTATCGTCGAACACGGAAATCATGAAGATTTGGTTGCAAAAAACGGTCTTTATTCGCATCTTTGCAACTTGCAGGATTTTACATAGAATTACGTTATGGCAAAGAAACCTTCCCGGAAAAAGTCGCTGAACGTCCTTTTTGAGAACAGTTTCAAGAAGAACTGGAACCGGCCCGCCTTATCGAACTACAATCAGAATACCCTTTATTATAAGGACGTGGCGCGTGAAATAGCCCGCCTGCACCTTTTCTTCGAGGCCTGCGGCCTTAGGCAGGGCGACAAGGTGGCCGTCTGTGGACGCAACCAGGTCAACTGGGCCATCTCCTATCTGGCCGCCATGACTTACGGCGCCGTGGTGGTCCCGATCCTCCACGAGTTCCAGCCGGTGAACCTCCGGCATCTGGTGGCCCATTCCGATGCCCGCATCCTCTTCGTGGGCGACATTATCTGGCGGGGCCTTTCCGAACTGGACCTGCCCGGCGTTGAGGTGATCGTCACGATGAACGACTTTACGGTGGTCCGGTCCGTCAATCCGCTGGCCACCGCCGCGATGGAGGGGATCGATGCCAAGATGGCCGAACGTTTTCCCGGCGGATACGCGCCTGAGAACCTTAACTACTACATCGACTCGCCGGAAGAATTGGCGCTGATCAGCTATACCTCAGGCACTTCTGGCTTCTCGAAAGGCGTTATGATCCCGTACCGGGCCCTCCTGTCCAATGTACAGTTCGCCCATGAGGCCGAGCCGCAGATGGACTGCAACTCCCGCATGGTCTCGATGCTGCCGACCGCCCACATGTACGGTATGATCTTCGAGTTCCTGTTCGAGATGACGATCGGTGCCCACGTGTTCTTCCTGACGCGCCTCCCCAGCCCGAAAATCATCCTCGAGGCGATGGGGTCGGTCAAGCCCGACACCATCATCGCCGTCCCGCTGGTCATCGAGAAGATCTACAAGAACACGCTGGTCCCGTTCATCAGCAAGAAACGCATCAAACTGATGCTCAACCTGCCCGTGCTCGACAAGATGGTCAAGAACAAGTTCCGCGACAACCTCGTCCAGGCTTTCGGCGGCAAGTTCGGCGAAGTGATCATCGGCGGCGCCCCGTTCAACCGCGAGGCGGAAGCCTTCTTCAAGCGCATCAACTTTCCCTTCACCATCGGCTACGGCATGACCGAATGCGCGCCGATCATCACGTACGTCCACTGGGACAAGACCAAGCTCTATTCCTGCGGCAAGGCGGCGCCCCGGATGAAGATCAAGATCGATTCCGACGATCCCAAGAAGATTCCGGGCGAGGTGCTGGTCAAGGGTGAAAACGTGTTCCTGGGCTACTATAAGAACGAGATGGCGACCAAGGACGCCTTTGTGGACGGCTGGTTCCGCACGGGGGACATGGGTGTCATCGACGGCGACGGTTACCTTTATCTGAAAGGCCGTTGCAAGAGCATGATCCTGGGACCTTCCGGCCAGAACATCTATCCCGAGGAGATCGAGAGCATCCTCAACAACATGCCCTATGTGGTGGAGTCGCTGGTGGTGGAGGACGACTTCAAGCTCGTCGCCCTCGTGTACCCCGACTTCGAGCAGGCAACGGAAGACGGCCTGGACCGCGAGCAGCTGCTGGAAAAGCTCAAGGAAGGCGTTCAGCTGGCCAACCTGGAGCTCGACCAGTATTGCAAGATCCACAACGTGGAGATGGTGGACCAGGAATTCGAAAAGACCCCGAAGCGAAGCATCAAGCGTTACCTGTATCAACGAGGCGTCGATACGCACTGACATGGACAAGGAAAACAAATTTGACAGAAGCTATCTGGAGATGGCGGCGGTGTGGGCGAAGAATTCATACTGCATCCGCCGGCAGGTCGGTGCCATCCTGGTCAAGGACCGGATGATCATCTCGGACGGCTATAACGGCACCCCCTCGGGTTTCGAGAACGTGTGCGAGGAAGACGGCGTGACCAAGCCCTACGTGCTCCATGCCGAGGCCAATGCCATCACCAAGGTGGCCAAGAGCAGCAACAGCAGCGAGGGCGCTACCCTGTATATTACGGATTCCCCCTGTATGGAGTGCGCCAAACTGATTATCCAGGCCGGAATCAAGCGGGTGGTCTATGCCCGTGAATACCGGATCACCGACGGGGCGGACCTGCTGCGCCGCGCCGGCATCCAGGTCGATAAAATCGAGGTATAGATGGATCCCAAGATACAAAACCGCCTGATCACCATCGGATGGTGCGTGGTCCTGGCGCTCCTGCTGGTCATCGTGGGCCGCATGTGGCAGCGCGACAGACGGAATGAAGTCCGGATTCCCGCGTCGGACTGGTCCAAACTGATGCTGGTGCTCCAGAGCGTGGACCGCGACTACGTGGATCCCATCGACCAGGGCGCGGTGACCGAAAAGATCCTGCCCGACATCCTCTCGAAACTCGATCCGCATTCGGTCTACCTTCCGCCCGTCGAGCTGGAGGCGGCCGAACAGGACCTGCAGGGCGGGTTCGACGGCATCGGCATCCAGTTCAATGTGCCCAACGACACGGCCGTGGTCACGCACGTGATTGCGGGCGGGCCTTCCGAAAAGGCGGGCCTTCTCTCGGGCGACCGCATCGTCAAGGTGGACGACCGCGTGATTGCGGGCAACAGCACGCCGCAGGACACGATGGTCCGGCTCATGAAGGGGCAGCGCGGCACGAAAGTCCGCATCTATGTGCAACGCGAGGGGGTGCGCGAACCCATCCAGTTCAATATCACACGCGGCATGATTCCGGTCAACAGCGTGGACGTGGCCTATATGGTCGACGATACGACCGGCTTCATCAAGCTCTCGAAGTTTGCCCGCAGCACCTACCTTGAGTTCCTCAAAGCGGCGCTCAGCCTGCGCGAAAAGGGCATGAAGCGCCTGATCTTCGACTTGCGCGACAACACGGGCGGCTATCTCGACCAGGCCCTGATGCTTTGCAACGAGTTCCTGGAAAAAGGCGACCTGATCGTCTATATGGAAGGCCGCAACCGTCCGCGCAACGATGTATTCGCCGATGGCAAGGGCAGCTGCCGGGACATCGAACTGGCCGTCCTGATCAACGAAGGCTCCGCTTCTTCGAGCGAGATCTTCGCCGGGGCGATGCAGGACAACGACCGGGCGACGCTCTATGGCCTGCGTTCCTTCGGCAAGGGACTGGTGCAGGAACCGGTCTTCTTCAGCGACGGTTCGGGCATCCGTCTGACGGTGGCCCGCTACCATACGCCTTCCGGCCGCTGCATCCAGAAGCCCTATGGCGACGACTACGGCTACGACATCTATGAACGCTATCTCCACGGCGAGATGATGAGCGTCGACAGCATCCGCGTCAACGACTCGCTGAAGTTCACTACGCGGGGCGGCCGCACGGTTTACGGCGGCGGAGGTATCATTCCCGACGTATTCGTGCCGATCGATACGACGCATTACACCGAGTACCTGGGCCAGTGCAACCGCAAGAGCCTCCAGGTGAAGTTCGCCAATCAGGTGGCCGACCGCAACCGAAGCCGCCTGCGCGAGATCCGCGACCTGCCTTCGCTCTACCGTTTCCTCGACGGACAGAATCTCAAATCCGACTTCATCGCTTTCACCACGGCCGAGGGCGTCAAGCCCACCGAGGAGGAGTGGGCCGTCTCCGGCGAGACGATCCTGGTGCAGCTGCGCGCCCTGATCGGGCGCAATACGCCGCTCAACGACGACGCTTTCTATCCCATCTACCTGACCATCGACAATGTGCTCGAAGCGGCGATGAAAGACCGATAATTTGAAACTTTTTTAGATTTGCTGCGTATAATTGTTGTTTTCTCGCATAAAATCTAAAAAATATGAAATTATCACAGTTCGGATTTGATTTTCCCCATGAGCTGATTGCCAAATATCCTTCTGAAGAACGCGACGAGTGCCGTCTGATGGTGGTCCACAAGGACACCGGCGAGATCGAGCACCGGATTTTCAAGGATATCATCGAATACGCTGCCCCGCACGACCTGTTCGTTTTCAACGACGCCAAGGTATTTCCCGCCCGGATGAGCGGCAACAAGGAAAAGACCGGCGCCGAGATCGACGTCTTCCTGCTTCGCGAGCTCAACCGCGACCAGCGCCTATGGGACGTGCTGGTCGATCCCGCACGCAAGATCCGCATCGGCAACAAGCTCTATTTCGGCGAGAACGACTCCCTGGTCGCCGAGGTCATCGACAACACGACCTCCCGCGGCCGCACGCTCCGTTTCCTGTTTGACGGTTCCTACGAAGAGTTCCGCCAGACGCTCTACCAGATGGGCTCGCTGCCGGTTCCCAAGTGGATCCGTCCGCACGCCGAGGAAATCGACAAGGAGCGTTTCCAGACCATCTTCGCCAGCAAGGAAGGCGCCGTGGCCTGCCCGGCCGCCGGCCTGCATTTCAGCAAGATCCTCTTCAAGAAGATGGAGATCCACGACATCGACCGCACCTTCCTGACGCTCTATATGGGCAACGCGCATTTCCACAACGTTGACGTGGAGGACCTCTCCAAGCACAAGATGGACTCCGAGCAGTACTCGATCTCCGAGGAAACGGCCCAGGCCGTCAACGGGGCCCGCGCCCGCGGCAACAAAGTGTTCGCAGTCGGCGTCACGGTCGTCCGCGCACTGGAGACGTATGTGACCACCAAGCGTGAGATCCGCGCCTTCGACGGCTGGACCAACAAGTTCATCTTCCCGCCCTACCAGTTCTCGATTCCGGACGCGATGGTCACCAATTTCCATCTGCCCTACAGCACGATGCTGATGACCGCCGCCGCCTTCGGCGGCTACCACAACATCATGAACGCCTACAAAGTCGCCGTCGACGAAAAGTATCAATTCGGCACCTACGGTGACGCTATGCTGATTATCTAATTACTGGGGACTATGAGCGCTTTTGCCTTCAGTCTCGCAGCTATCGATTCAAAAACCTTCGCTTCGCTCATCCCTCCCAGCTTCGCTGGGCCCCTCCCATTCACAGAGACATGGGCGTCTATGGGTTTTTGCCTCGATAGCTGACTCGACTTCCTGCAAAAGCTTTTTTTAGATTTTTCTTCCGGGAGGATATTGCTTTTTTGCCGGGTGGGTTGAGGCCGGAGTCTGTATCTTGCGTCCAAAAAAGATATGGAGTCCGGTGTTTCTGTTTATTATTGTGCGTTGAGCCGGGTCTTTGCGTACAAGTGTGCTGTCGGGAGGCAGTTGATGGCGGCTTTCGAGGGTCCGGAAGGGGTGTTTGCAGCGGGGAGGGATGCCCTTTCTGATGTGCTGCGAGGCGGAAGCGAGTATGTCGACAAACTTTGTGATCCGGCGTTGCTGGAGTGGGCTGCCGGAGAAGTAGCGTGGGCGCAGCGGTATGGCATCCGCTTGCTGGGCTTGGGGGAGACGGATTATCCGCGCCGCTTGGCCGAGTGTGAGGACGCGCCCCTGATGCTCTATTGCAAGGGGCCGGCCGATTTGAATGCGCCGCGTGCCGTGGCGGTCGTGGGTACGCGCAAGGCCACATGGTATGGCCGGGAAACCTGTCGCAGGCTGGTGGAGAGTCTGGCTGAACTGGATGAAAAGCCCTTGATTGTCAGCGGCCTTGCGCTGGGGATCGACGGCTGTGCACACGAGGCGGCACTTGCTTCGGATTTGCCGACGGTGGGGGTGTTGCCGTGTGGGTTGGATGAGATTTATCCGCGGCAGCATCGCGAGATGGCCCGGCAGATTCTGGAGCGGGGTGCACTGGTGACCGATTTCCCGCGGGGAACGGCGCCGGTGGCGTTCACTTTCCTTCGCCGCAACCGCATCATCGCCGGGATGGCCGACGCGACTTTGCTGGCGGAGTCATTCCTGCGGGGCGGGGGACTGATCACCCTGTCGCTGGCCGCTTCCTACAACCGGGAGACTTTCGCTGTGCCCGGCCGGACGACGGACGCATCGTTCGAAGGCTGCAACCGGGCGATCGCCCGGCAGGAGGCTACGCTCGTGGCTGACGAGCGGACCTTGCCCGCGGCGATGGGCTGGGCGGCGCCGCTCACGCGCGCCCGCCGTCCCTCGCTGCTGCGCCCCGACGACCCGCCTATGCGGCGGGAGGCGCTCAAACAGCTGGAAAGCCGCACGGCACTCTCTGCCGACGAGCTTGCAGCCCTGATGCGGGTAGATGCCCGGGAGGCGAATATCCTGCTCCTGGAACTCGAATTGGAGGGCCGTGTGGTGGCCGATGGGAGCAAATTTTTGCTATCTTTGTAGGAAACTCTTCTTCCGATGCTGATCGATACCCATTGCCACCTCTATGACGAAGCTTTCCGCGACGATTTCGAGGCGGTGCTTTCGCGTGCCCGCGAAGCCGGTCTGGAGGCTTGCGTGATGCCCGGCATCGACCGCTCCTGCCACGACGCCCTGCTGGCCGTGGCCGACGCGTTGCCGGACTTCGCCTATCCTTGCATCGGCCTGCATCCCACCTCGGTGGGGGAGAACTGGCAGGAGGAACTCGATTTCGTCAAACAGCATCTTTCCGACCGCCGCTGGTACGCCATCGGCGAAATCGGTCTGGACGAATACTGGTCGAAGGACTTCGTGAAGGAGCAGATCCGGGTGCTGGAAGAACAGATCTCTCTGGCCGCCGAGGCCGGGCTGCCCGTGATCATCCATCTGCGAGAAGCCACCGACGACTTCTTCCGGGTGCTCGACGACCTGCGAGGGGTGGATTTCCGGGGCGTGATGCACGCCTGGTCGGGGAGCTATGAGTCCTACAAGCGGCTGCTGGGCCTGGCCGACTTCAAGTTCGGCATCGGTGGGGTCGTCACCTACAAGAACGCCGGCGTCGCCGTCGCTTTGGAGCGGATGTCGCTCGAGGATGTGATTCTCGAGACCGACTGCCCCTGGCTGACGCCCGTACCTTACCGCGGAAAACGCAACGAACCTTCCTATGTGCGGCTCGTCGCCGAAAAAGTCGCCCTGATCAAGGATCTCCCGTTGGAAACCGTCTCCGGCGTGACTTCCGCCAATGCGAAAAAACTCTTCAAACTATAACTGGATGGACAGAAAGATACTCCTCATCTATACCGGCGGTACCATCGGCA
The DNA here is from genome assembly GCA_947168065.1 of uncultured Bacteroidales bacterium. Classification (GTDB taxonomy): domain Bacteria; phylum Bacteroidota; class Bacteroidia; order Bacteroidales; family UBA932; genus Cacconaster. The sequence continues at coordinate 191,728 of CAMVKH010000001.1, read as the reverse complement.
TGAAGCAGGACCCGGAAACCCTGCTGCTGAAGCCCTTCAATTTCTCCCAGATCCTGGAGGAGGTGCCCGAGCTCAGGAAGTTCGACTTCCACATCGACACCCTCTCGTTCGATCCGGTCATCGACTCGTCCGATGCCAGGCCGGAATTCTGGGTGGAGCTGGCCGGCATCATCCGCGACCACTACGAGGACTACTTTGGATTCGTCGTCCTGCACGGGACCGATACCATGGCCTATTCCGCCTCGGCGCTGAGCTTCATGCTCGAGAATCTCGAGAAGCCCGTCATCTTCACGGGGAGCCAGCTGCCGATCGGGATGCTGCGCACCGACGGCAAGGAGAACCTCATCGACTCGCTCGAACTGGCCGCCGCCTGCGACGCGCAGGGGCACCCGTATGTAAGCGAGGTCTGCATCTATTTCGAAACCGAGCTGTTCCGCGGCAACCGCACCACCAAGTACAGCGCCGAGACTTTCAGCGCCTTCCGCTCCGCCAATTATCCCGTGCTGGCGGAAGTGGGTATCCACGTGAAATACGATACGACGGCGCTCTACCGTCCGCGCAGATGGGGCAAGCCGCTTAAAATCCATACGAAGCTCGATACGCGGGTAGCCGTGCTGAAGATCTTTCCGGGCATCACGGAGGCTTTTGTGCGGGCCGTCCTCTCTGCGGAGGGGCTGCGGGCCGTGGTGCTGGAGACCTATGGTTCGGGCAATTCGCTTTCGGACCCCTGGTTCCTCGACGCGCTGTCCGGTTTCACGGCCCGGGGCGGCATCGTAGTCAACATCACCCAGTGCCAGGCAGGCGCCGTCGATATGGGCGCCTATGCCAACGGCGACATCCTCCGCCAGGCCGGCGTTTGCTGCGGAAGGGACATGACGACCGAATCCGCCGTGACAAAATTATTTGTTCTTTTGGGTCAGTACTCTGATAATAAGGAAGTTAGTAAAAAACTGGAAATTAGCATAAGTGGAGAAATTTCTGAGAAATAGTGATACTTTCCGAAAAAATTGTTAAATTGCAAAGAATTTTTGGCGGAGACCGCGCCGAGAATGACCGAAAACTATAACTATTTAAATACAGTGTTTAATAATTAATCAAAAAACCTATGAAAAAAATTTTCATGTTTTTGGCAGTGATTGGCCTTCTGACCATTTCTGCTGAGTACCAGAAGACTTTTGCACAGGACAATCAGGCTGCCGAGCAGACTGAAGCTGTCGCACAAGCCAATGATGAGGTCGTCGACCCGTTCGCAGCCGCGCCGAATGACCAGCCGATCCACCAGCAGCTCAAGAAGCTGTTCATCGAAGGTGGTGCTACGTTCATGGCCCTCGTGCTGTTGTGCCTTATCCTCGGTCTGGCCATCGCCATTGCGAAGATCATTACACTGAGTATCGCACAGAACAACAACACCAAACTCCTCAACAAGATCGAAGACTGCCTGAAGAACGACGGTGTCGACAAAGCTTACGAGCTCTGCAAGAACACCCCCGGCCCGGTGGCCCGTATCTTCACCCAGGGTCTGCTCCGCGTCAAGGACGGCCAGGGCATCGAGAAAGCTGAGAAGTCGGTCATCGAGTACGGCTCCGTTGAAATGGGTAAACTTGAAAAAGGCCTCTCCTGGATCGGTCTGTTTATCGGTATCGCTCCGCAGTTGGGCTTCATGGGTACGGTGCTCGGTCTGATCCAGGCATTCGACGCCATCGAGGTTGCCGGCGATATCAGCCCGGCACTGGTTGCTGGCGGTATGAAAGTCGCTCTGATCACCACCGTCGGCGGTCTGGTCGTCGCTATCATCCTGCAGCTGTTCTACAACTACATCATCTCCAAGATCGACACGATCGTCGTGGATATGGAAGACTCCTCCATCTCGCTCGTCGACATGCTTGTCAAGTACAGCAAATAAATAACAAAAACAACACTTGTCATTTGATTTTGTTATGAAAGAAGCTAACGAAAAAAGAGAGACAAGACCCTGGAAGATTCTGGAATTGATCCTCTTCGTGGTTTCGCTTGTGCTCTTCGGCATCGTTTTCGCGGCCAATCCGAAGACGACCGACGCGCCCTCGCTCAACCCGTTCCTTTACTGGATCTATGCCCTGGTTGTTCTTGCAATCTGCGTGACCTTGCTGTTCCCGCTCTTTGCCGCGTTCAAGAACAAGAAGAAGCTTCTGCGTCTGATCCTCCTCATTGTGGCGATCGTCGTCATTGTCGGCGGCGCCTTCCTGCTCGCGCCCGGTAACGCGATCGACGTCAACACGCCGACCACGCCGCGCGACTTCAAGATTGCCGATGCAGTGCTCTTTGTCACGTATCTCGCTGTGGGCGGTGCCATCGTGGCACTGATCTGGAGCGCCATCCGTAACGCAGTTAAAAAATAGTATTGGCTATGGCTAAGAAAAAGGTTCCCGAAATTAACGGCTCATCTATGGCGGATATCGCGTTCATTGCGCTGATTTTCTTCCTGATGGTGACCACGATGGACAAGGAGGAGGGTATTGCCCGCCAGCTCCCGCCGATTCCCCCTGAGGATCAGAAGGTGGAAGACCAGCAAGTCAACCGTCGTAACATCATCCAGGTTAAGATCAACTCGAACGACCGCCTTCTGGCCGGAGGTGTACCGATGGATGTCAGCCAGCTGAAAGATAAGATTAAAGAATTCATGACCAACCCCAACGATGACCCCAACCTCCCTGAGAAAGAAGTCAAGGAAGTCAAGGGCATCGGACCGGTTCCTGTTTCCAAAGGCGTCATCTCGCTGCAGAATGACCGCGGTACCACATACCAGGCCTACATCACCGTCCAGAACGAACTGGTGAAGGCCATCAATGAGCTCCGCGACGACTTCTCGATGAGGACCTTCGGCAAAAAGTACGCGAAACTCGACGAGGAACAGCAGGACGCTGTCCGCGAAGCAGTCCCTCAGCGTATTTCCGAAGCCGAGCCTAAGGATGTCAAAAAGAGATAGGAGGATTCAGTATGGCTAAATTCATCAAAGAAAACAAAGGCGAACTTCCGCAGATGAATACCTCGTCCCTGCCGGACATCGTGTTCATCATCCTGATGTTCTTCATGGTGTGTACCTCCATGCGTCAGAATGAGACGAAAGTGCGCGTCCGTACGCCCCAGGCGTCCGAGATCGCGAAACTCGACCGTAAGGATCTTGCTACCTATATCTATATCGGTACTCCCTCGCAGCAGTATCAGAAGGAGTATGGTACAGATTCCCGTATTCAGCTGAACGACGTCATCTGCAAGGACAACAGCGACCTGAGCCCGATCCGCGACTTTATCGCCTCGGAACGTGAAAAGATCTCCGAGGTCGACCGTCCGTTCATGCAGGTCAACATCAAGGCCGACCAGGATACCCGTATGGGTATCATCACCGATGTGAAGCAGGAGCTTCGCCGGTGCTCAGCCTTGAAGATCATGTATGGCGCCCGCAAAGGCGGCGTCCAGAAATAGCGAATGCTTGACGTAAAGAAAGGGTGGCTTCGTGTCACCCTTTCTTTTATCTGTTTGATTTATGAAGAAGATTTTACGTATTACGGCAGCGGCCGCCCTGCTCCTGATGGCGGTCTCCTGCGGACGGCAGGATGCTCCAAAGGCGAAATACGTGTTCTATTTCATCGGCGACGGCATGGGATCGACCCATGTGGCGGCTGCCGAGGCCTATCTGGCCCAGGAACGCGGCGTGATCGGCATGGATCCGCTGTGTTTCACGCAATTCCCTGTCATGGGTGAAGCGACCAGTTTTTCGGCCAACAGTATCATTACCGACTCCTCGGCGGCCGGCACCGCCCTCTCTACGGGCGAGAAGACCAAGAACGGCATGCTCTGCATCGCCCCGGATTCGACCACCCTTTTGAAAAGTATTGCATACAAGATACATGAGGCGGGTTACAGTGTGGGCGTAATGTCGACCACGCCGATCAACCACGCCACCCCGGCCGCTTTCTTCGGCCACAACATCAAACGCGGCAACTATTATGAGATCGGCAAGGAGATTCCTTCCACCGGCTTCGAGTTCTTCGCCGGCGGCGGACTCTACCATCCCAAAGGAAAGGACAAGGATCAGCCCGTGTCTCTCTACGATATGATTGCCGAAGGCGGCTATACGCTGGCATACGGCTATGAGGATTTCAAGGCCAAGAAAGAGGCTGACCGCATCGTCCTGGTACAGGCGGAAGACTCGGAAGAGATCTGCCCCTATGCCCTGGGCCGTCCTGAAGGTGCGTTGACGCTTCCCCAGATCGTGGAGGCCGCCATCAGCGTGCTGGAGCGCAATCCGAAAGGCTTTTTCATGATGGCCGAAGGCGGTCTGATCGACTGGACGGCGCATAGCCAGGACCTGGCAGGCACCATCTTCGAGATTCTCGATTTCGACCAGGCCATCGCTGTGGCGAACGCCTTCTATGAGCGTCACCCCAAGGAGACGCTGATCGTCGTGACCGCCGACCATGAGACCGGCGGTATCGCCCTGGGCCGCAAAGGCTACAACTTCGACCTGACGGTCATCGACAAGATCAAGAACGCTTCGGCATCCACCGATGTGGAGCAGTATATGAACGATCCCAAATCGATCGACAGCGTCAACGAGGAAGCCCGCATCGGCTGGACCACGACCTCGCATTGCGGCGGTCCGGTCCCGGTCTGGGCCAAAGGCGTGGGCAGTGAATTGTTCGCTGCACGTCAGGACAACACCGACATTCCCAAGAAGATCTGTGCCGCCATGGGCGTGCAGTTTTAATTCCCACTGATGAAAAGAACGCTTCCCTTCCTGCTTGCGCTCCTTCTGGCTTTTGCCCCTGCCTTCGCGCAGGAACCGCCCAAGCGCGAATTCCGCGGTGCCTGGCTCCACATCGTAGGCAACCAGCAAATCAAGAACCTTTCGCGCGAGCAGATCCAGCAATGGTTCACCGCTACGCTCGACGCGCTGCAGGCGCAGGGCTGCAATGCCGTGATCTTCCAGGTCCGCCCGCAGGCCGACGCTTTCTATGTGTCGGAACTCGAGCCCTGGACCCGCTTTATGACCGGTGAGCAGGGAGTTGCGCCCGATCCGCTCTGGGATCCGCTGCAGTTCATGATCGAGCAATGCCATGCCCGGGGCATGGAACTCCACGCCTGGCTCAATCCTTACCGGGTGACATCCAACGACAAGGAGCAGCTCCATCCGGACCATCTGTATTTCCGCAAGCCCGAGATCTTCAAGCGCTATGGGAAGCAGCTCTACTTCGATCCGGGCGAGCCGGAAGCGGTGGCCCATACCGTGAATGTAATTGCCGACATCGTGACGCGCTACGACGTGGATGCCATCCATTTCGACGACTATTTCTATCCCTACCCCGAGAAATTCGAGGAGTTCCACGACGATACCTCCTTCGCCCGTTACGGTGCGGCGCAGGGTTTCGAATACTGGCAGAAGAATGACTGGCGGCGCAATAACGTGGAGACGCTCATCCACGCTGTCAACGACACGATCAAGGCCATCAAACCCTGGGTGCGTTTCGGTATCTCGCCTTTCGGCATCCATCGCAACAAGAAAGATGATCCGGAGGGGAGTGAAACCAACGGACTGTCGAACTACGACCAGCTTTTCGCCGACGTGCCGGGTTGGGCTGAGAAAGGTTACATCGACTACATCGTGCCGCAGCTCTATTGGCGCATCGGCTATCCTGCCGCAGACTACGAAGTGCTGATCAACTGGTGGAACGACAAGGATTACAAAGGACAGCTCTACATCGGCCAGAGCATCTCCACCTTCGGTGAACCGGATCTCGATAATCCGGCTGTCACGCAGACCGGGCGCAAGATGGATCTGGTCCGTGACCTTCCGAACGTGGACGGCAATGTGTGGTGGCCGGGCTGGTCGCTGGCGCCTGAGGCGCAGCCGGGCTATTCCGGCCCGCGCCGGGGCGGACGCAGCGATTTCAAGCTGCAGGATTCGCTCAGGGTCGTGTACCAGAAGTATCCTGCGCTGATTCCTGCCTACACGGATCTCGATGCCGTGGTTCCCGAGCCTGTCGCCTCGATCCGTGTTTCCGGCCATGCTATCGCCTGGCAGCCTGAGAAGACGGACGACGTGCTGCAGCAGCCGCATTTCTATGTGGTGTACCGCTTCGGCGCGAAAGAGAAGGTGGATCTGACGGAGAGCCGCCATATCGTGAAGATCACCCGCCAGAACAAGTATGTGCCTTCCGGAAAACGCAACGGCAAGTACAAGTATGTGGTGACGGTCGTCGACCGCTGCTGGAACGAGAGCAAACCTTCGAAAGCAATCAAATGGTAAACTGAATATATGAAAAGAATCAAAGACTATCTGAGCGGCCAGCCCGAGAAAGACGTGGTGGTGAAAGGCTGGGTCCGCACCAAACGTGGCAACAAGAACGTGGCCTTCATCGCCCTCAATGACGGTTCTACGATCAACAATATCCAAGTCGTCTGTGACCTGCAGCACTTCGACGAAGCGCTGATGAAGCAGATCACGACCGGTGCCTGCCTCTGCGTGCAGGGCGACCTCGTCCCGTCGCTGGGCAGCGGACAGGCCGTGGAGGTCCAGGCCCGCAACATCGAGGTCTACGGCACCGCCGATCCGGAAACCTATCCGCTTCAGAAGAAAGGCCACAGCATGGAATTCCTGCGCGAGATCGCACACCTGCGTCCCCGCACCAATACTTTCGGCGCGGTGCTCCGTATCCGTCACGCGATGGCTTTCGCTATCCATAAGTTCTTCAACGACAAGGGTTTCTTCTATCTCCATACGCCGCTTATCACTGCCAGTGACTGCGAAGGCGCCGGCGAGATGTTCCAGGTCACGACCCTCGATCTGGACAACCTTCCGCGCACCGAAGAGGGGAAGATCGACTATTCCCAGGACTTCTTCGGCCGTCAGACCTCGCTGACCGTGAGCGGACAGCTTGAAGGTGAGCTGGGTGCCACCGCGCTGGGCAGCATCTATACCTTCGGCCCGACCTTCCGCGCCGAAAATTCCAATACGCCGCGTCACCTGGCCGAATTCTGGATGGTCGAGCCGGAGATGGCCTTCTATGATGTGAACGACCTGATGGACCTCGAAGAAGAGTTCATCAAGTATCTGGTGCAGTATGCCCTCGACAACTGCCAGGACGATCTGGCTTTCCTCAACAAGATGATCGATCCCGAGCTGATTGCCCGGCTCAAGAGCGTCGTCTCGACCGAATTCGTGCGCCTGACCTATACCGAAGGCATCCGCATCCTCGAGGCCAGCGGCCAGAAATTCGAGTTCCCGGTGGCCTGGGGCGTGGACCTGCAGAGTGAGCACGAGCGTTACCTGGTGGAGAAGCATTTCGGCAAACCGGTCATCCTGACCGACTATCCGAAAGACATCAAGGCTTTCTACATGAAGCAGAACGACGACGGAAAGACGGTCCGCGGCACGGACGTCCTCTTCCCGAAGATCGGCGAGATCATCGGCGGTTCCGAGCGTGAAGCTTCGCTCGAAAAGCTCAACCGTCGCATCGAGGAGCTGAAGATGGACACGACCAACCTCTGGTGGTACCTCGACACCCGTCGCTTCGGTACCTGCCCGCACAGCGGATTCGGCCTGGGCTTCGAGCGCCTGCTGCTCTTCGTTACCGGCATGGCCAACATCCGCGACGTGATCCCGTTCCCCAGAACGCCCAAGACGGCTGAATTCTAAACTTCCATAAACGCAGACTGAACTATGCTAATCATCGGCATCGCAGGGGGCTCAGGCTCCGGCAAGACGACTGTTGTCAGGGAGATCGCCCGCAGGATGTCTCCCCACGAGCACGTGACGGTCATTCCGCAGGACTCCTATTACAAGGACCAGGGCCATCTCTCGATGGAGGAGCGCCAGGCTCTGAACTTCGACCATCCGGATTCCATCGACTGGGAACTGCTCGTACGGCAGCTCCGGGACCTGAAGGCGGGAAAGGCCATCGACCAGCCCACCTATTCCTACATCACCTGCACCCGGCAGGAGGAGACCGTCCACGTGGAGCCTTCCGACATCATCATCGTCGAAGGTATCCTGATCTTCACCTGCAAGGAGCTGATGGATGAACTGGACATCAAGGTGTTCGTCGATGCCGACGACGACGACCGGCTGATGCGGGTCATCACGCGCGACATCGTCGAGCGCGGCAAGAACGTGGAGTGGGTCATCGACCGCTACACCAAGACCGTCAAGCCGATGTATCTGCAGTTCATCGCCCCGAGCAAGCGCTATGCCGATATCATCGTGCCGCAGGGCGGGCATAATAAGGTGGCCATCAACGTACTCCTTTCCGGTATCCGGAAGATGGCCCGTGAAAAGGAAGGCGAAGCATGAAATGGTGGGGCGGTCGGAACAAGGAGGACCGGGTCGGTTTCTACACGACCCTGGTCTTTCATTTGGCCGTCCTGATCATTCTGCTGATCGTCTCGATCGGGCGCGTGGCTTCCTCCGAGAACACGTTCGTGCTCGATTTTACCAAGCAGGAGGAACTGGAAAAGCTGCAGAAGGAGATCGAACTCAAGGAGCAGGTGGCCCGCAATCTCGAAGACCAGATTGCCCAGCGGCAGCAGCAGCGTATCCGCAACGTGGCGGTCGATGCCGGCAGCCGGCTCAAGGACGACCGTTTCAAGAACCCTTCTGAAGTCTATGACGAGGCCCGGGAACTGCAGCGTAAACTCGATGCTTCCAAGCGCGACGCGCTTGCACAGCAGGCGAAAGAAGAGGCTGTGGACCTCAATCAGCAACAGCAAGGCCAGGAGTCGCAGGAACCTGCCCCGGCTTACAAGGGGCCGTCCGTCATCTCCTATGAATTGGAGGGCCGTAAGGCGCTCAGCCTGCCCGTTCCGGCCTATAAAGGCTATGGGGCAGGGGACGTGCTGGTCGACATCGAAGTCAACCAGGCCGGTCGCGTGACGGCCGCCCGTGTCCGGCCCGAAGGATCTTCGGCCGATGCCTCCCTTCATTCCTTTGCCATTGACGCAGCCAAACGCTCGCGTTTTTCTGCATCTGCTGATGCGGAAAAATCGCAGCCCGGCTGGATCCTGTACCGTTTCATCGCCCAATAATAGATTCCCGATATACTAGCGAACGATTATCCGAACCTGAACCATGAAACCCGAAATCGAAGCCGCCATCGACAGCATCAATGTCACGATGAATGCCGGAGGCATGAACACCATCAACATCGTCCTCGCCTTCGTGATGTATGGCGTGGCACTCGGCATCAAGCCTCATTCTTTCGTCGAAGTATTCCAAAAGCCCAAATCCGTGGTCGTGGGCGTCTGTTGCCAGCTGGTCCTGCTGCCGCTTTTCACGTTCCTTCTGGCGCTGCTGATGGATTCCGTTGGCTGGATTTCCTGGTCGATGGCGTTGGGTATGATTCTGGTGGCATCCTGTCCGGGTGGCAACATTTCCAATTTCATCAGTTCCCTTTCCAAGGCGAACATCGAGCTTTCGGTCTGTCTGACAGCCATCAGTACGGCCCTGGCCGTCCTGATGACCCCGTTCAATTTCTGGCTTTACGGAAACCTCTTCTTGAAGTTTGCAGCCGTACACGGCGAGGTGCCGCATCTGGTAATTCCGCTGTGGGATGTATTCAAGACGATCTTCATCCTGCTGGGCGTTCCTTTGACGCTGGGTATCCTGACGTCGCGATACCTGCCCAAATTGGCGGAAAAGATGAAGAAGCCGTTCCAGTATGCCAGTATCGTATTCTTCCTGGCGATGGTCGTCCTCTCCTTTATGGGCAATCTGGACGCTTTCGTCAAGTGCATCAAGTATATCTTCCTGATCGTGCTCATCCACAACTTGCTGGCGCTGACCATCGGTTTCAACACCGCCTCGATCTTCAAGCTCCCGCGCCGCGACCGTCGCACCCTGACCATTGAGACCGGCATCCAGAACTCGGGGCTCGGTCTGGTCCTGCTGCTGGGAACGCAGATCTTCGCCGGCCTCCCGCCGCACGGCGGCATGCTGGTCATCACGGCCTGGTGGGGTGTCTGGCACATCATTTCCGGTCTGGCTGTGGCCGGCTTCTTCAACCGTTCAAAAAAACCGTTGGAGGATTAATCCCCCAACGGTCTTCCATTGCCTGTAGCGAGCCGTCTTAAACGCCCGCTACGAGTGCCTTGTACTTCTGGATGCAGGCGTCCAGCCGCTCGGCTGCCGTCGTGTCGCCCGGGACGTTGTGGGACGGGTGGATGTAGAGTTTTACGCCGCGTTCCTCGAGAATCTCGGCCACGGTGCAGATGGTCATCCATACCAGGGTGACGAAAGCCATGGTGGAGAGGGGACCGATCTTGTCGAATTCCTTCTTCATCTTGACCGAAGCATCCTGCAGCGGGCAGCAGGAGTCGACCACGTAGTCGGCGATCTGGAAGAGGTTCTTGCCGCAGGAGTGGCGCGGCACCTTGGCACCGGTCTCAGCGGCGGAGCCGAAGACGACGACTTTCATGCCGCGTTTCTTCGCCTCGAGGGCCACGTCGATGTTGACGGCGTTGATGCCGGTATGCGAGAAGATCCACATGATGTCGTTCTCGTTGAAATTCCAGCTGCTCATGATGGCCTTGCCATAGCCTTCGGCCCGTTCGAGCCAGAGGAACTGGTTGATGCCCATCTCACCTACGATGTGGGTGAAGAAAGTCAGGGGAAGTTCGCAGATCGGGTGGAAACCCACGAAACCGCCGATGCGGGGATACATCTCCTCGATCGGAAGGTTGGCGTGGCCACAGCCGAAAGTGTGGACCATATGTCCCGACTGGATGCAATCCGCCATCAGGGTTGCCACTTCTTTGATGTTCTGCATTTGAGTCGCCTCAATCTTGTCCATGACGCCAAAGGCGTTCTTTTTCCATTCGTTAGCGTACATTGTTGTTGGGTGTTAAATAGTATATGATTGTGTTTTTCGTTATTTCATGACGGAATCCCAGACCGCGTTGCGGAGCGTACCCGCCGCGTCGTCCGCGTCGTAATCCCAGTACATCAGTCCTTTCATCCCCTTGGCAAGAACCTTTTCGGCCTTGAGTCCGATACTTTTGGGATTGTCGTAGCCGGCCCAGATCTTCCCGTTGCGGGCAACGTAGGGAACCTGTCCCCGCTCATCCCAGTTCTCGGTGGTGAATCCTTTGCTGGCAGGGTATTCGGCGGCGAACTTGTTATAGTCCACACATCCTTTGAAACCATCGCTGTCGTCCCAGGCGTGGCGGGCGTAGAAGGGGATGCCCAGCACAAGTTTGGAAGGGGAGACACCGGCTGAGGTATAGGCGTTGATGGCGCGTACACAGTCCCAATAGTAGTCGGGTCTGTCCCACGCGGACTGGTGCTGCCCTTCCGATCCGGCGGCGATGTCGTAGGTCATAAGGTTGACAAAGTCCACGTACGGGTCCACGGCGGCGATATCGATGAACCGGCGGTTGTCCCCGCTTCCCTGGACGTTCATCACGTAGCCGGCGTAGGTGAGCAGGTATTGATTGCCGAGGGTCTCGCGCAGCTGTTTCATCAGCAGCGTGAAGTTCTCGACGTCGTGGGCAGGATCACAGGCATGGCCGCTCCAGGAGAGGCCGGGAAACTCCCAGTCGATATCGATGCCGTCGATGTTCCATTTGCGCAGGAAAGACAGACAGTCGTTGGCGAACGCTTTCCGGCCTTCCTCCGTGCTGGCCATTACGGAAAAGCCGCCCGCCTGGAAGTTGTCCGGATTGGTGACGGTATGCGAGAAGGAGAGGCAGATCTTGAGTTCCGGATGCTGCTGCTTGACGTTGACGATTTGCTGGAAGCGTTTCTCGTCACCCTGCAGCTTGAACGTAACATATTGTCCATCACGCACATAGAGTTCCGCAAATGCGTAGTTGATATGGGTCAGCACTTCTGCATCCGGCGTCTTGGACCCGTAGTAGGTGCAGTATCCCAGGACGATACGGCCATCTTTCCGCTGGGGATGCGTTACCTTTCCGTCGCCGGAGACACTGCTTCCGTTCGGTCCCGCCTCATACGGGTCTTCAACGCAGGAGAGGGCACAGGCTCCGATCAGGAGGACAGCCAGGCAGGAAAGGATTCTGTTCAGATTCTTTTTCATGGGCGATAGGTCATTTGTTCCGCCTTCATGTCGCGGTAAAAGTCACGGACAAAGGAGGCGTCGTAGGATTCCGGGAATCGGTATAGTTCCGGTATGTTGAATGATTTGAGCGTCATCAGATAGTGGTCCGGGTCTTTCTGGGGCAGGACGAAAGGCTTGGAGACGGTTCCGTCGGGACTGACGTGTGCGAAATAGGGTCTGCCGTACAGCCTGTCGTCGCGTTTGGAGGCCCAGCAGATCCAGTGGCCGTCGCTGTTCCAGCTGTGGTAGGAGTCGGAATACTTCCCGTTGACGGTTTCAAGCGTGGAGATCTTGCCCGTGGCGATTTCATAGAGCCACAGATCGGTTTCGCTGTGCCAGATCGGGAACGTTCCGTAGTCGGAGACCGTCATCAGGATGTATTTTCCGTCGGGAGAGCACTTGGGGAAGCTGATGGACTTGCCGATGGCAGCGGCATTCACGACGGTCGTGAGGCTGTCGCCCATGCGTCCGGTTTCAGGGTCGAAGCCGACGGCGCAGAGGTCGTAGTGCATGTCGAAAGTCTCTTCCGGTTGGGGGCGCGCACTGGCGCGGCAGAAATAGATGGTTTTCCCGTCGGCGGACCAGCAGGGGAAGGTCTCCTGAAAGGCGGCTCCTTTGGTAAGGGGTGAGTCGGTGACGGTTCCCGCCTCAAAGTCGAGGAGGATCAGGTCGCTGGATGCGTCGAAGACCTCGAGTTTATCGTGCCGGCCGCTGTGGAGGATGGGCCGGATGTCAGCAGTCGTGAAGATGCCGTAGCGGCCGTCTGCCGAGATTTCCCCGTACACGGCTGCACCGGCGGTGCTGTCAGTGGCCGTATTGAGCTTCCGCATCTTGCCGTCGCGGCTGTAGAGCGTTCCGCCTTTCTTTCCGCGTACGTGCATGAAGGAGACCTGGGATTGACCGCCCCGGTTGGCCGTATGGCAGTTGATGCAGGTCCCTTCGGTGCGGGTATTGTCGGCCAGGAGACGGGTCCGGAAAGATTCCAGGTCGCGCTCTTCGACGCTCAGCACGTTCCACACTTCGTAGGCGGGCTCGATCAGGCGGTAGCTCATATAGTGGTCGATGCTGTCGGCCGATACGACCCAGTGGAAGGGCGCATAGCGGACTGTTTCTTTTCCGAAGCGGGCGGACAGGCTGAGGCAGAGCGTATCGCCGGCTTCCGCGGCCATCAGCTGCTTCCATCTTTTCATCGGGAAACGCATCTCGGAGCCGTTTGCCTTGAAGAGATGGGACGCCCTCCCTTCGATCTCAAGTCGCAGCGCGTCTGCGCCCTCGACGCTGAAGTTCAGCGGGGCGATGTTAACGGGAAGGGTGATGTCCGTGTAGTCCGGGAACATCTGCGGCACGCGACCTGCCGCTACTTTATCAGAAAAGCTCAGCCCGCAGGATGTAAGCAAGAGTGCAACACCGATTAAAACCCATGAGTGTCTCATCGTGCGGGCTGAGCGTATTTATAGTAAAACCAATAACTTTTCCGGAAAAGCCCTTCATTCCCCTTCAGGAATTCGGTGATGTTGTCGAGCGTCTGGCGTGCGATGCGGTATTCCGTCAGTTGATCCGCAGGAGAGGTGTTCTCGTCGAACGTCATCAACAGGGCTTCCTGGTAAAGGACAGGGACCGTCTGCCGGTCGTATCTTCCTTTGTACAGGGTGTCGTAATCCTCCCGGAAATTCCCGAGATTCTTGTCCAGCAGGTCCAGACAGAGCAGATAATCTGTCGCCGTCTTTCCCTGGGAAGCCGTTGCCGCGATATTGGCCAGTGACGTACGGTAGTCGTTGTGCTGGACGAGGATGTCGCGGCAGTCATTCTTGAGGGTCAGGTTGCCGGCCTCCGTGTCGAGGAGCCGGAGCCCTTCCTGTGCCCATCGTTTGTAAAGCGCTGTATGCGAGAGCATTTTCAAATAGCGCCGGGCCGTGTCATAGTCGCCGTTGGCAAAGGCGATATCCGACATCGTGCGGAGCATCGCCGCGGAGCGCTGCCGCGGGGAGAAAGTCATCCCCAGCATGGCGGAATGCTGGGCCTGGGCATAGTCGCCGGAGAGGATGAGTGCATCAGCGCTGGCCATCAGCCGGAAGCATTCGACGCCTTCCCGAACCGGAATGAACAGCCCGTGCCAGGTGGGCTGGTAGGCTTTGAGCAGCCCGTCAGGGAGATGGTCCGCGCGTGCTTGTGAGAGATTGTAGTAGTAGGCGGTCACGACGCTTTCGTGCGGATTCCGCAACCCCATCTTTTCTACACGGTCCCAATGGCCGGCGCACGCGTTGAAATAGATGCGGTAGTCGTATTCCCGTTCGAGACTGATCCGGGAAAGCCGGGCCGTGGGTGTCAGACTGCGCGCTGTGGGAATCAGGAGCGCGAGCAGCAGCAGGAACGTGCCGAGGCGGAGCGCCCGGCTCCGGATACGGACTGCAGCTGCGAAGAGCCAGGCGAAGAAACACGCGCCGGTGAGTACGGCCAGCGGAACCTCAGGGAAGAGGATGAGGAACGCCAGGACCGCAGTGGGAAGCAGTGCCCAAAGGGCCGGGTGCTTGCTCCCCAACGGCTTGAGGATGAGACGAATCCCATCCCAAAACAGGATGAGGAGTGCCGTCACGAGCAAGGCGGCTGCGCTCGGGATCAGGAAGAATTGCGTCAGCCAGTCTCCCGTGATATAGGAAAGCGGGGCTGGCTTCTGGAAGTAGGTGGACAGCCAGGTCGCATCGGACAGGAAGAGCACGTACCGTTCCTTGAGTGCAAGGTGGTACGGGAAGGCGAATTGGAAAAACGCCCACAGCGCCACGAACCAGAGGGTGACGGGAAGGATGCTTCTATTTCTGTCTGCGCGTAGTGACATCCGGGATCAGTTTTCCGTAACCAAGTGAATCGAGTACCCTGTTCTGCTCCGGGTCGAATCCTCTCTGAAAGAGCATGTACAGGTAACCGCCGACGATGTTGGGATTGTGCAGGGCGGTTTCATAGGTGCAGCTTTTGGCTGCTTCGGGAGAGGTTGCCCCCTGCAGCTGTTCCTTCCAGTGCTGGAGGGTATCGTTGAGGGGTGTTCCCCGCGCACTGCTGGGCATTCCCAGGGAGAGCTCGAGGATACCGGGTTCCACTGCGATCAGAATCCGTTCCGCGTAGCCGGGCGCCCGCTTGGAGAGCGTGATGTCGGCGATGTAGAGCGAATCGGCGGGAATCCGGAAGAAAAAAGTTCCCCCTTTCACCACGGTCGAGTCCACGATGTCGGCCGTCGGCTTGGGCTGCGGGCAGAAATAGACCTTCTGTCCGTCGAGCGCGCTGTCGATGCGTCCCCGTATTTCGAGAACGGGGCCGTCCGGCTGGCAGGACAAGGCGGTAAGCAGGACCGCGATGAAAGGGAGGAGCCTTTTCATAAACAGGTGTTACTGTGCTTCGAAGTAGGCGTACCAGCCGCAGTCATCCCAGTCGGCGGAGCCGTCCCATCCGTTGTGGTAGATGGTGATGAACTTGTCGGTGAAGGTAAGCAGGTAGAACTGGTTGTTCGAACCCTGGCCGCAGTCGTCGAAGCGTGCGCCGATCAGCGGGGCGGTCGTCACCCAGGTACCGAGCACGGCTTCTTCAGGCGAGGTCTTGATGAATCCGAACGTACCCTGGGCGGCAACGCTGCCGTCGGGGCCGTAGGTGGTCATCTTGCTGCCGTCGTATTCGAAGACCATCTTCTCCTTGGTGACGTCGACGTCAGCCAGGGTGAAGTTGGCCCACCAGGCGAAGTTGGACTCGGGTGTATAGCCAGCGGAAGCATACTTCCAGCCGCCGTGGGCGCCCATGTTGCAGATCGAGCCCCAGGAGACTTCCCGCCAGGACCAGGTCTTCTTCGCACCCTTGTCCGTGTTGCTCTTGGCACCGGTCAGCATACCGGCCCAGGGATCATAGACGTCAGTGACGGTGATGGGGAAGTGTGCCGATTCGACGATCTTGCCCTCGGACATGCCGACATAGTAGATCTCGAAATTGCCGTTGGATTCGTATACATAGGTGTACTGGTCGTTCTTGACGATGGTTTCACCCATGGCCGTACCTATGTGCCAGGCGCCGCCGACATCGGTCCGGTTGTTCTTGAGGGTCACGATGTCGTTGGTAGCACCCTCCTGCGCAACGGTCAGGGCGGAGGTCAGTTCGGCCGAAGTGATCGGCGTGCCGGCCTTGACCACGTATTGCTCGCGCAGCGAGAGGTCCTCGATGGGGTTGCAGGCCATGAAACTCACAAGAGCGGCTGCTGCAATGAACAGTTTCAGTTTTTTCATGATCGTCTGCTATTTAAAGTTGTTCCAGTCGTTGAATTGAGCGGCAGAGCCCCAGCCCGGATTCTGTTCGAGGATGTCGTTTCCGTTCTCGTCCTTGCCGGCGATGTCGATCTCGGTCTGCGGGATGGGCCAGTAACCCTGGGTTTCCTGCAGGCGGGCGGCATAGTCGTAGCGGACCATCGGGGTGACGACACCTTCGTTGATGACGGTGAAGCCGGTCTGCTTGTTGAGGAGTTCACCGGCGGACTGCAGCGAAGGACCCGCCCAGCGCAGGATGTCCGGCCAGCGGATGGCTTCGAAGGCCAGCTCGAAGCGGCGCTCGTTCTTGAGTGCCTCCAGCGAGTAGGGGATCGGGCCGAGGTGGCTGCGAGCCCTGACGCGGTTCATGCCGTCGGCCGTTTCCGTCAGCTCGGAGTGCATCAGCAGCACATCGGCGAAGCGGATGTGGATCAGGTCGGGGGTCTGGAGCAGCTGTGCGGAGGTCTGTGCCGTCACGTCGGGATACTCAGCCTTGGCGAACGAGTGGAAGTACTGGTTCTTTTCATCACTCCAGGCACCGACGTTGATGTACTTCTTCTGGAAGTAACCCGTCTGCTCGTAGTAACGGTAGGAAACGGTGTAGTCCGGTTCGCTCGGGTCGAGCTTGCGGTCGCCGATCAGGATGTGGCCGGCTTCGTTGGGGTCGTATGCGTTGTACGACCAGACCGAGCCGCTCAGACGCGGGTCTTCCGTATAGCCGTCGGTGTGGACCTGCTGCTTGTCCCAGGCTTTCCAGTCTTCGATGATGGCGGGAGAGACAGGACCGCAGCCCCAGCCGAAGCTGAACGGATAGCTCTGTGCCATGTCGCGGTTGTCGTTCGAAGGCGAGCAGAACATCGAGAAGGTGTTGGAGAACCAGGTGTAGGTCCAGTTGGAGGTCAGGTTGTGCTTGTTGGCGAACACGGTCTCGATGGAACTGTTGCCTACCCAGTGCAGGTCGTGGGCCACGGTGTAACCGTAGCGGTAGCCTGCCGCGTTCTTGTTGGTGTAATCGTTCGTGTAGCCCCAGAGCTCGCGCTGGTCTTTCACCAGGTCGTGTCCCGAATTCCGGATGCAGTCTTCCAGGTCGGAGATGACCTTGGCCTTGGTGGTTCCGTTCGGAAGTTCGGTCTTGCCGTAACGTCCGGTGTAGAACAGGAACACACGGGCCTGCATGGCTTCGGCGGCCGCCTTCGTGGCGTGGCCGGTCATGTTGGAGCCGAAGGTGTAGATGCGGTTCGGCATCAGCTCGATGGCTTTCGCCAGGTCTTCGCCGATGAGCTTGTAAACATCGTCCACGCTGGCGCGCGGGATGTTGACGGCATCGGTGGTCGTCCGCAAGGGAACGCCACCGAAGGTCTGGGCGAGTTCGTAGTAGGCGAATGCGCGGAGGAAGTATGTCTCGCCGAGGAGACGGTTCTTCTCGCTTTCACTCGACCAGCTCTTCACGTTGTCCATGTTGGCCAGGGCGCTGTTGGCCCGGTTGATCAGCGTGTAATCGCGGTCCCACATGTCCAGGAAGGAGTTCAGGTTGTCCTTGTAGAGGAGGAAGTTGGTGGCGCAGTTGCCGGAGTAGGAAAGATTGCCGCCGAGGCAGTCGTCACCGGCGAGCTGTGCGATGTACATGAAGGCCGAACTCTCGGGTGATTCATAGAGGAGGTGGGCGTAGATGGCCGTCACCATCTGCTGCGCATCAAGCTCGGTTTCGGGGAAGGTCTCCGTGGTCCGTTGTGTGAGGTTCTGGCTGTCCAGGAAGTCCTCGCAGCTTGCCAGAAGCAGGACGGTTGCCAATGTAAGGATGATAGATGTGATCTTTTTCATGATAATGCCCTCCATTAGAATTTAAGACTGATACCCACGAGGAAGTTGCGCGAGCTGGGATAGTAGCCCAGGTCGATGCCCTGTGCCCATCCGTAGGAGTCACCGCCGTAGCCGATTTCGGGGTCCATGCCGGAATACTTCGTGAAGGTGAACAGGTTCTGTGCAGTCACATAGACCCGGAGCGTCTGGAGCGGGAAATTCCGGAAAGCCTTGGCGAGGTTGTATCCGAGCGTGATGTTCTGGATCTTGAAATAGTCGCCGTCTTCGATATACAGCGTGGAGATCTTGTTCCAGTTGTAGCTGGAGGAACTCGACAGGCGCGGGTAGAAGTTGGACGAGCCTTCGCCGGTCCATCTCTTGAAGATATCGGTCGTGAAGTTGGCCAGCGGCGAGGCCGAGAAGTCGCGGTAGCACTTGAAGATCTGCTGGCCGAAAGCGCCGAAGCCCGTGACCGAGAGGTCGATGCCCTTGAACTCGAAGTTGAGGGAGGCACCGAGCGTGAAGTCCGGGTGCGGGTCGCCGATCATCGTACGGTCGTTGGCGTCGATGACGCCGTCTTCGTTGGTATCGACGAAGATCACGTCACCGGGAACGGTGTTGCTGCCGTTGATCTTCGCGCCGGTGTAGGCGTCGATCTGGGCCTGGTTCTGGAAGATACCTGCGGTCTGGTAGCCATAGAAGAAGCCGATGGGGTAGCCCACTTCTGCGCGGAACACCTCTTCGGCGCCTTCCCACGGAATGCTGCCGTCACCGTGGATGATGCCGTCGGCATTGGCGATCTTGGTGACGCGGTTCTGGTTGTACGTGCCGTTGACGTTGAGGCCATAGAAGAAGTCTCCGATATGGTCGTTCCAGTGGAGGGCCAGTTCCACACCGGTGTTGAGGACGTTACCACCGTTGATGTACGGGGCGTTCGCACCGTAGGAGTAAAGGACCGGCGCCGTTACGAGCCAGTCTTTCGTCATCTTGCGGTACCAGTCGAATTCGACGCCGAGACGGTTGCCGATGAAGCGTGCGTCAAAACCGAGGTCGAGCTGTTCCGAGGTTTCCCACTTCAGGTCGGGGTTGGTGATCATATAGGCATAGGTACCGGTGGCACGGTCGGTCAGGGTATCGCCGAATACGTATCCGCCGTAACCGTTGTTGGACGTCACCAGCGAGAGATACTGGAAGCCGGCCACGTTGCAGTTACCGTTCTGGCCCCAGGAAGCGCGGATCTTGAAGAAATCGATTCCGCCGCGGAGGGATTCCATGAAAGGTTCGTTCGACACCACCCAGCCGACCGATGCGGAAGGGAAGATACCCCAGCGATTGCCGCGGGCGAAGGTCGAGGAACCATCGGCGCGCAGGGTAGCGGATGCCATGTAGGTCTCTTTCCAGTTCCAGTTCGCACGGGCGAAGAAAGAAGCGAGGGCGCCCTGGCTGGAAGGAGAACCGCTGATGGAAGCGGCGGGACCCGGCGTGGTCGAAACGTTGGTCAGATAGGCGTGCTCCAGGTCGTTGAAGTTCGAGTTCACGTTCGAAGCGCTCAGCGATTCGCCGAAACCCCATTTTTCCAGGGAGGAACCGACGAGGAAGTCGATGCGGTGATCCACCAGTTCGAGCGCGTAGCTTGCCGTGTTTTCCCAGCTCCAGCGGTTGTAGAGCGACATCGACTGCGATACGCCGTCCTGTGTCCGCTGGGCGGTGATGTCGAGGTCGTATTCCGGGATGTAGGAACGGTAGCTGCTTGCCCCCATCAGGTAGCCGAACTGGCTGCGGAGGTGGAGGTTGCGGATCGGCTGCAGGTCGGCATAGACGCTTGCCTGCAGATAGTGCGACTTGCTGCGGTTCTGGTTGGCATTGTAATCCATGTAGGCGATCGGGTTCTTGGAAGCGCCGTTGGCGGTATCCCAGTTGTAGCCGTCGCCGTCCTTGCGCACATGATAGGTGCCGTCTTCGTTGTAGGCGTACTGGAGCGGGCTCATTACGAGCATGTTGTGGACGCCGTTCCAGTAGATGCCGCCCGTGGCGAAGGAGCCGTCCGTCTCAGAGTACCGGTAGTTCAGGGTCTCACCCACCTTGAGGATGTCGAGGTTGTTCTTCTTGAACACGGTGTACTCGTTGTTGATACGGAGGTTGTAGCGGCGCAGCTGCGGGATGGCGGACGGGACGCCCATCGTGGCATCCTGCCGCATGTAACCCAGACCGAGGGAGTAAACGGCCCGGTCCGTACCGCCGGTAACATTCACTGCGTGGCTGGTCACCGGGGCGTTGTGGTTGATGATTTCCTTGAGCCAGTTGGTACCGTTCCAGGAGCCGTTCGCGATGGAACTGAGCGTGGCTGCCGGGATGTAGTTGGGCCAGTTGTAAGGTTCCAGACCATCCATGACGCGCGATTCGTCCTGGATTGCCATATACTCGGAGGCATTGAGGATGGTCGGGATCTTGTAGAGGTTCTGGAGTCCATAGTAGCCGTCGTACGTGATGTTGGACTGGCCGGCGCGGCCTTTCTTGGTCGTAACCAGGATGACGCCGTTCGCCGCACGGGCACCGTAGATGGCTGCCGAAGCAGCATCCTTGAGGACGTCGACCGACTCGATGTCAGACGGGTTGAGGGCGGAGATGCTGCCGTTGGCCACACCGTCGACTACGTAGAGCGGGGAAGAATCGCCGGTCGTACCCAAGCCGCGGATGTTGACTTTGAAGCCGGCTCCGAGGAAGCCGCTGTTCTGGGTGATGTTGACACCCGGGGACTGGCTCTGCAGGGCGCCGAGCACGTCGACGGTGTTCAGTTTGGCAACATCGTCACCCTTGACCTGGACGGTCGAACCGGTGACGAGTTTCTTCTTCTGGACACCGTAGCCGATGACTACGGCATCGTTGAGCCACAAATCGTCTTCTGCGAGAATGACATCCACGACCCCCGTCCGGACTTCTACTTCCTGCGTCGCATAGCCGAGGGCCGAAACGACCAGCACGGCACCGCGACGGACGCGGATCTGGTAGGCGCCGTCGTTCGAGACGACGGTGCCGTTGGATGTGCCTTTCTCAACGACAGAAGCGCCGATGACAGGCAGGCCGTCGGTCGCGGAGACCACGGTGCCTTTCACTTCGAGCGTCTGTGCGGATGCCGGCTGGAAACCAGCAAGCAGCAGCACGGCCGCAACGAGAAAGAGACGCGCTGCTGGCGCGATTCTCTTTCGGAAGGAATTGCTTTGTGTCATGAGTGTTGTTGAGAATACTTGATTGATATGAATGAGTTGGTTTTCCATAAAGGCTCTCTATCTGTGCAAAGGTAGGTAGAAAGATTGGGTTTTCAAAACCCATTTTTTCTATAAATAATTGATTTTTAGCACTGTGCGCGTGCACGGAAAGCCGTGCGCGTGCACAGTGCATGTTATTTTTCGGCGAAAAAAGACTATATTTGTGTGTGGAAAAGAACAAAGGAAAAATTACGATCAAGGATGTGGCCAGAATGGCCGGCGTCTCCCGTGGAACTGTCGACCGCGTCATCCATAACAGGGGTGATGTGTCCCGACAGCGTCATGACGATGTCATGCGGGTCATCAAAGATATTGGCTATGAGCCCAATATCTATGCTTCAATCCTCGCTCATGACAAGAGTCGGAGCATTGCGCTTCTACTGCCCAGCTACCGTCCCGGAGAGTATTGGGAAATGGCCGGCCGGGGTGCCTCCCTGGCGCAGGCCTATGCGCGGACCTTCAATGTGAGCATTGAAACCTTCCTCTACGACCAGTACGACATCGAATCTTTCCGCGCCGCCTGTGCGCAGATGCTGGAACTCTCGCCTTCGGCCGTCGTACTCCCTCCCATCTTCCGGAATGAGACGGCGGTTCTGACAGCGACGTTGCGGGAGCGGGGGATACCTTATTCTTATGTGGATACCAAACTGGAGGAAGACGGGTACCTCACTTTTTACGGCATGCCGATGTACAAGAGCGGCTATCTGTGCGCCGACCTTCTGTTCGACTCCATCTCCTCCGTTCCCGAGGCAGCTGAGGAGATGAAAGTGGCCATCGTCCGGATCGAGCACGACCGGAACCGCAAGAGCGACCCGACTGCGATCCGCAGGGCCGGATTCATCGATTATATGCGGGAACATTACCCGGAAGTGGAAATCCTCAGCGTCTATATCGATCCCCACGATCCCCGGGGCATCATCGATACGCTGTCGGCATTCTGTTCCGCCAATCCCGGCATCACGCACATCGCGATGTTCAATTCCAGGGTCCACCTCATCGCACCGGCGCTCGAATCGCTGCGCCAGGAAAACAAGATCCGCGCCATCGGTTTCGACAATCTCGACGACAACCTGGCTGCGCTGCGCCGGGGGGCGATCCGCTATCTCATCACACAGCATACCGACGAGCAGACCCGGCTGGCCATCAATTCCATGGTCGATTATCTCATTTTGAACAAGGAACCGGAACGGCGGGACAATTACATGCATATGGACATTCTTTCCCGGGAGAACATAGACGACTATTGATTAATCCTGAATATTCCTTTTGCTATGAAAAACAATCATTTGACATGGGTTGCGGCCGTTTTTGCCGCGCTTCTGATTTTGACAGGCTGCGGCCGTCCGTCCGGGCACAAGGCTCCGGTTTTCGTGAAAGACGACAGTGGCATCGTCCGTCGGGTGAATCCGGCCGAGAAGAATGTCTATCTGGTCTTTACGGCACATTTCAGCGAGAACGACAATGGCTATTTCGAGAATTTCGACGGGATCGTTCCGGTGCTCAATACCCTGAAAGAGAAGGGTGTGAAAGGCTCCTTCTTCCCGACGGGCGTGTGCTTCGCCCAGCCGCAGTATGAGGAGCCTATCCGCCGTATTATAGACGAAGGACATTATCTGTCCGCCCATTCCTATGCGCATCTCGTGCTTTGTGAAAATGGCGAGACCCTGGTCAGCGCTGATTCCCTCGCTCGCGACTTCGCCTTGATGGAGGCCCAGCTCGCACGTTTCGGTCTGGAGAAGAAACAGTATTACTGGATGATTCCGCCCTACGAGACCTGCAACACCGAGTCGCGGGAGAACATCGAGGCCTTGGGCTATAAACTGCTCAATCCTTCGGAAGGACCGATCTTCGGTTTCGACTGGACGACGCCGGATATGGACTCTTACAAGACCATCGACCAGATGCTGGCCCGTTTGTGGGAGTTGGAAGAGACAGAGGGCCTCAATGGCCTGATCCTGCTGATCCACGCCATGAATTACCCGGAGAAGCAGGATTACGAGCGTCCCTACAATCATCTTGGCGAAATCATCGATACCCTGAAGGCCCGCGGATACGGCTTCAGGACCTTCAACGACGTGATTGCAGCGGAAAACTAAAATTTTTCCAACCTTTCGGGCGGGTTTTGCGTTATAGCTGTGTAAACGCCCCGCAAAGGGGCCATCGTCGAACCCTTAAAAGACTGTTACTATGCATCTGATGAACATTTTGGTCCCCCTGGGCGTTTGTGTCGTATTGCCCGTCCTGATCGTGTGGCTGGTTACCCGCGTCCGCAAGAACGAGACCGACCGGAAGGCGGAAATCATGATCAAAGCCATCGAGGCGGGTACGCCCGTCGACCCGACGGTTTTCAACAAGAACAAGAAAACGTCCATCAAAAAGGATCTCCTGGAAAAACTCAACGGGGCCTGCATCACCAGCCTGATGGGCCTGGGATTCCTGATCCTTAAGCTGACCGGTATCAAGATCGGTTTCCCGGGCGATTTTCTGATCTTGGGAGCGGTTGTCTTGATCGCTGTAGGTATCGGGCTGTTCGCCTCCTATTTCGTGAGCAAGAAGATGCTCGCCAAGGAGATCGAACTTGAGGAGAAGAATCTTTCCAATCAGGAATAACCCTTGCGACCCATGACCCGGGAGCGGTTCATCTCCGAAGTGAGGGCATGTCAGGGACGGCTGCGGCGGTTCCTGACATCGCTGTGCGGTGATGCCGCCCTGGCCGACGACCTTGCCCAGGAAGCACTCGTGCGCGCTTATGTCAACTCGGGCCGCTTCATCGGGAACTTCAAGGCATGGCTCTTCCGGATCGCTTACAATTGCTTCATCGACAATCTACGGAGAGTACCGGCTTCCTCCGTATCCTTCGATTCGTACGAAGTGCAGCACGTGGCCGATGCGTCTGCTTCGGACGATGCTTTCCGGCACGAAGCCTTGACTCGGGCGCTGGCGCGGATTCCGGAAAAGGAACGGACCGCCATCGCCCTCCATTATTTCGAAGACCTGTCGGTCAAGGAGATCGCATCCATCATGCAGATCCCTGCCGGAACGGTCAAATACCATCTCTCGGTGGGCCGGGACCACCTCAAACAGCTCATCCGCTTATGAAAGACATCGAACAGTTCTTACGCGACAACGCTCCGGAGACCCCGGACGAGGGCCAGTTCATGATAGAAACGAACGCCCGGCTGAACGCCGTCGAAGGCATCAAGCAGACCGTGGACGGCGAACGCCGCCGCGGGCGGGTTGCGCTGATCATCGCACTGGTGACAGGCCTGGTTCTCGGATGCCTGGTAACGCTGGTGGTGCTGCTTTATCCCATCCAGCTCCTCGAGCCGGATCAATCCATCTTCATCAAAGCCGTCGAATCCCTGCAAAACGGCAAAGAATTCCTCTTCGGCGCCATCGCCTGCCTCGCCATCGCCCTCGGCCTGGTCCTGCTCTCCAAAAAACGCGAAGCCTTCTAACCTCCGGACCATTTGTTCTGCAGTTGCTCTTCTTCGCAACGGCCGATGCCGACCGGTTTTGCTGGCGCAGCTGTTTTTCATCCCTGAGGTGCTGCTGTCTTTTGCACCAGGTGAAGCTGTCTTTCGTCCCTGGCGCTGCGGTCTTTCGTCTTTGGCGCGGCTGTCTTTCGTCCCTGGCGCGGCTGTCTTTCGTCCCTGGCGCTGCGGTCTTTCGTCTTTGGCGCGGCTGTCTTTCGTCCCTGGCGCGGCTGTCTTTCGTCCCTGGCGCTGCGGTCTTTCGTCTTTGGCGCGGCTGTCTTTCGTCCCTGGCGCGGCTGTCTTTCGTCCCTGGCGCAGCTGTCTTTCGCCTTTGGCGCGGCTGTCTTTCGTCCCTGGCGCTGCGGTCTTGCGCTGCGGCCCCGTTCGCGAGAGGTATGGCGGCGCCGCTTGATGCCTTTCGCGGCCATCTTTGCCAGGGATCGCCGTATATCAGGACGCGAAAGGGACGAGACAGATGAATCATCCCTCTCGCGGCCAGGGAATGGGACGAAGGAAGGGAAAAAACGGCTAGGGTGAGCTTGGCTGTGGGAGGCTTCATTTCAAGCAAAGGCATCGCCGGAGTTGTGCATCTGTCGTCCTTTTCCGATGTGTCCTCCAGAGGTTCTTCCAGAGGAGGTCATACAGAAAGGATCGCTGAGAGATCCGGGTTTCATAGATACTTTCGACGTTGCAGTATTTGGGAAGACAGGTCTTGTCGATGATTTGGCAAAGTTCCAAGTCAGAGATCCAGGCCGGGTCGTGCTTTCCGTTCTCATTCCGAAGAAGTTGCTCGAGATTCATGCCCGGAGTGCCTTTCTCAATCAGTTCCAATGTGATGAGTGGGGAAGACGAGGACTCCTCCTGCTGGTTTTTCATGGAATGCTCGTCACCGATCTTGTTCATTTGGTAAATATAATTCCGGGGCGTGACGTAGATGGCTTCCACTTGCGCTATGTCAAGGATGTCTTCACGCAGCAGCAGACCCGATGTGTCCATTCGATAGCTGGCAGGGAGGTGGATTCCTTTTGGAAGGTACTTGTAGCGTTGGGGTGCGGGCATCAATTCGCTGGGTGCCGCCTTCCCCAGTTGCTTGGAGAAGAAGGCGTTGGCCGAGCAGTGGCGATATCCGAAAGGAGTAGGGGATATGCCGTGGTGCAACCCTTGCCGGTTTACATAATTCAGGGCTGCCAGCGTATGATAATAGCCGTCGACTTCCAGGATGAAGCCTCTTTTTTCGGCTAGACGCCCCTTTCGTTTGTATCTCGCATTGAAGTATCTGCTGTAGGAGTAGCGGGATTGGGTGATGACCTCGGCGGGACAATCGGATTGCAGCAGACTGTGGAAATGGGTGGTTGGAAAACCATCCGCCAATAATCGGGAATCGGTTTCAAGAGTGGCAAGGGCCAAGCCATTGAACCCTCGGATCAAGTCGGCCTCGCATCGAAAAAGGACTTCGTCGGGAGAGGATAGGGAGATGTGAAAAGTCTTTCGCATAGCATTTCGTTTTCTTGGGTTACACAAATCTTTCGCACGTTTCGTCCGCCGCGTTCTTCCGCCACAGCCGAAATGCTTACTACAAATATACAAAAAGAAAGATGTGTTTCGTCTTCTCCTTTCACGATAGGAACTTCTGGCGCTGCGGCCCCGTTTGCGAAAGGTATGGCGGCGCCGCTTGATGCCTTTCGCGGCCACCTTTGCCAGGAATCGCCGTATATCAGGACGCGAAAGGGACGAGACAGATGAATCATCCCTCTCGCGGCCAGGGAATGGGATGAAGGAAGGGAAGATACGTCAAAGGTCCGGAGTCATGGACACCGGACCTTCATAAAGGTGATGGGGCAGAGGGTAGATTCGTTTAGTCGAAGTTGCGGGAGGCGAAGGGGAGGGACCAGCGCAGGGCGAGGTGCCAGTATTCCCAGTTGTGGACGCCGTTGCGTACGCGGAGTTCGCTCTTGACGCGGCGGTTCCGCATCTTCTGGTGCAGGGCTACGTTCAGGTCCAGCAGGAAGTCGTCGTCTCCGCAGTCGATGAACCAGGCCACGGTGCGCAGGGCTTCCAGCGTGGCATCGTCGGCGTTGTCGATGAAGTCCAGGGCGGAATGTTCCCGTACGGATTCCGCCACGTAGTAGCGGCAGTCCTTCGGTTCGTTCTTGGCGGCGACTTCGTTCGATTTGTTGTCGAGCCAGGCGCTCATGGCATAGCAGCTGGAGAACATGTCGGGATGCCGCTGGGCATAGACCGTGCTGCCACCGCCGCCCATCGAAAGACCCATCACGGCCCGGTGGCCCTTGTCGCTGATGACACGGTACTTCTTCTCAACGGCAGGCATAAACTCCTGGAAGAAGAAGTCTTCATAGCGCCAGCCGGGCATGTTGAAATAGCCGTTCCAGGTATTCTTCGTGTCGGGGCCGCCGGCATTGGGCATCACGATGACCATTTCGCAGGCTTCGCCCGTTCCGATCAGTTCATCCACGACAATCTGCATGTTGCCCCGCTCGACCCAGGCCGTATAGGTGTCGGTCAGACCGTGCAGCAGATACACCACAGGGTAGCATTTGTCAGACTTGTCGAAGCCGTTCGGAAGATAGACATTGTATTTGACAACAGCGCCGAGAATGTCACTTTTCAGGCTGTCCGTCACCACTTTGCCCGCTTGGGCGGAAAAGGCCGGCACCATCAGGGCCAGGCACAGCAGGAGAGAGATTCTTTTCATATCCTTTCTTTGATTTCATTGTCAAAAATCTGCCGGTCCACGATCCGGTAATGGGGATGGTAGGCTTCGCTGAACGCCTCGCTGTGGTGCAGGATCAGATGTCCGGCCTTGATCAGGGAGTCGATGGCGGCCAGGTCTTCCGCCGCCCCCGGAATGTCCGGGAAGTGGTGTCGGATGACATCCGCCACATCGCTCCACTTTTGTTTCCAAGCCTCTTCCGAAAGCACCTTGCCTTCGTTGGCGCTCCGGACAAAGGAGTCCAGCAGCGTTTCGGCATCGACGAGTCCGTCCAGGACGACGGACAGGTCGATCCGGACATAATGGCCCTGGTCGCCGACCGGCACGTACCGGAGTTGCGGCTTCGTGTATTTACCGTTTTCGAGATCTTCCTGGTACTCTTTCAGTTCAGATAACAAGTAGGCTCGCGCCTGCTCCGGATTGGGGATCAGATGCCCGGGACCGAGATTGTCCTGGCAGAAACTCTTGTAAATATCCTGGACGCGGGATTCGGGATAGCATTCCAGCTGCTTTGAGATAGCCTCCCGTACGGGATCAGTCTGGCATGCAGAGACTAACAGTCCCAGCGCGAGGACAACGGGGATCGCCGGAAGATGGAATCGTTTCATGACTTAAAAATACCGATTTTCGGTGAAAAAGCAAAAATAGAGAGGGATTGTGCTCGGCGTTAAGACGCCTGCGCATTCCCTGGCGGGATTGTGCTCGGCCGCGGGCGGCCTGCGCATTCCCCTTTCCTCCGGAGGTTTCCTTACGAACGGGAGGGCTTCGGGGGCTCTGAGGAGCCCCCGAAGCCTTTTATGTATGCAGTGTGGCGGAAGAAAACGAGCTTTCTTGCGACACACTGCATACATAAAAGCATCGCAGCCAAAGCTGCGATGCCTCTTCGTTCGTGGAGCATAGGGGATTCGAACCCCTGACCTATAGATTGCGAACCTATCGCTCTACCAGCTGAGCTAATACCCCGCTTGTTTGTGAGAGGCAAAAGTACGTGATTTCCGGCAAATGCGCAAGAAAACCCGCATTTTTGTTTGTATCTTTGTCTGGATGAAAACATTGGGATACAAAGGTACTTTGCCCGGGAACTGGAAGGGACTGCTGCTGGCGGCATGCTTCGTTGCGGGCTTTTTTCTGCAGCAACCAGCCTTCGCGCAGAGACACTCCGTGCGGCTTATGACCTATAATGTAGGAGCCTTCGGCAAAGAGATGGATGACAGTGCGCCCATGATAGCCCGCATGATTGCGGAGCTGGGCGCGGAAGTGGTCGGACTCAACGAATTGGACAGTTGCAACCGCCGGCACGGCATCAATCAGGTGCAGCACCTGTGTGACGAACTGAATGCCCTGTCCGGAACGGGTGGGCGGAAAGCGTCGTGGCGGGGGCGTTTCGGCCGTGCTATGGCCTATGCCGGCGGCGCCTATGGCTGCGGAATCGTGTCGCGGGTGCGAATCTGGGACCATTTCAATATCGCCCTGCCCAAAGGGGCGGGAAGTGAGCCGCGCGTGTGCGTGGTGGTGGAAACGCCGCGTTATGTCTATGCCGCGTGCCATCTCGACCATATCGACGAGGTTGCCCGTCTGGAGCAGGCCCGCGTCCTGACCGTGGAGTTGCAGCGCCGTTACGGCAAAGGTCGTAAACCGGTCTTCCTTTCCGGCGATTTCAACGACACGCCCGACAGCGCACTGCTGCGCCAGCTCTCCCGCGACTGGACCCTCCTTTCTCCGCTGGAATACAGTTACTCCGCCAAGGAGCCGCATGTCTGCATCGACTATATCTTCGTATTGCACGGCGGCCCCAGGGTAACGGTCTCCGGAAGCGGCGTCCCCACCTCGTTCACGCACGGGGACGTGGAGACCGCCTCCGACCACTTGCCGCTCTTCGTGGACGTGGTTTTCTGAAACTTTCTGCTCAACCCGGCGGAAAGATGGGCCACGGACGAAAATTTTTCGGTTGTCTACTAAAAAAATTAGGAAATAAAGAATAATGCATTATCTTTGCAGTGAGAAAACTCCGTGAACTCCCAAAAAATGGAAAAACTGACTGCCAAAGAAGATGAAATCCTCCGGATGTTCTGGGCCTATGGGCCGATGTTCATCCAGGACCTGCTGAAGCATTTCCCGGATCCGAAACCGCATTATAACACTGTTGCCACGCAGGTGGGCTTTCTGGAAGAGAAGGGCTACGTGGCCCGCGAGAAGTTCGCCAACGCCTATCGCTACCACGCCGTCGTGAGTGAACGGGATTTCGCCGACCTCGTGATTTCTGACACCGTCGAAAAATTCTACGACAATTCCTACGCGAGCGTGGTGTCGCGCTTCGTGGAGGAAGAGAAAATGGACCTCGACGAACTCAAAGCCCTGATCTCCCAGATAGAAAACGGCCGGAAATGAGTGCTTTCCTGACATACCTGTTGAAAGCGACGCTGCTGCTGGCGGTGTTCGACGCATTCTTCCTGCTGGTGATGCGGCGGGACGGGCATTTCCGTTTCAACCGCATCACGCTGCTGGCCGGAAGCGCGGTCTGCCTGCTGTTGCCGCTGATCCGCTTCCGGGTGAACCGGCCGACCTTGTATTCGGAGTGGCTGGAACCGGTGGTGGTGGCTGCCGGACAAGGCGCTGAACCTTCTGCTGCCGGGGCTGCCGGCGGCTTGCTGCCCTCCTGGCAG
Source organism: uncultured Bacteroidales bacterium (assembly GCA_947168065.1). Taxonomy (GTDB): domain Bacteria; phylum Bacteroidota; class Bacteroidia; order Bacteroidales; family UBA932; genus Cacconaster. Next base: position 161,426 of record CAMVKH010000001.1, on the reverse strand, counting down.
GCTGTCGTACTCCTGCTCTATCTGGCCGGAGTGCTCGTGACGCTTGGTCTTTACATCCGTTCTTACGGCAGCATGTTCCGCCTCCTCCGGCGCACGCCCGGGGAACGGCGTGACGGATATATCCTCCATCTTGTGCCGCGGGAAGCCCCCTCTTTCAGCTGGCTGCGGCATATCGTCCTCGGGCGGAATGACTACGAGCGCTATCCCGCCATCCTTACGCACGAGCGGGCGCACGTCCGCTACGGCCATTCCATGGACCTGCTTCTCTCTTCGGCACTGACCGTCTTGCAGTGGTTCAATCCGCTGGTGTGGATCTGCCGCAGCGAACTGAAGCTGCTCCACGAATACGAAGCCGACGACTTCGTCCTCAATCAAGGCATCGATGCAACGCAATACCAATTATTACTCGTGAAAAAAGCCGTGGGGGAAAAGCGTTTCCTCCTGGCCAACGGCTTCAATCACGCCCAACTCAAAAACCGTATTACGATGATGCAGACTCCTACGAAAGCAGCCTGGAAAAAACTCTTCCTGCTGCTCCTCTTACCCCTGCTGGCAGGCACGATGCTTCTGCTGGCCGAATGCAGCGCTTCCCCGCAGGAAGAGATTCCTGCTTCGGAAGAAGCTGTTCCAGATAATCCCTACTCCGTGATCGTTACGGATGAGCCCGCTGCTGAAAATGTCAGCGAATCGGAAGCCGACAAGGCGGTTCCCTTTGCGTTGGTCGAGGCCAAGCCCCAGTTCGATGGGGGTGACGCCAATCGTTTCTCCCATTGGGTGAACGAACATCTCCATTATCCGGAGGAAGCGAAAGACCTTTGTGTGCAAGGTCGGGTAACCCTGCAGTTCACCGTCGAGCAGGACGGCAGCGTCACCGGCGTCCGTGTCCTCAGAGGCGTCCATCCGATCCTCGACGCCGAAGCCCAGAAAGTGGTCAGCCAGTCTCCGAAATGGGAACCCGGCAAAATTGATGGCAAGCCCGTCCGCGTCGTCTATAACTTTCCGGTCGTCTTTCAATTGAAGTAGTATGAAATCGCTTGTCCTGTCGCTGGCCGTGGTGGCCGCTGCGCTGCTATCCGGCGCGGCGGCGGCGCAGCCGGCGGATTCGCTGGCGCGCCGCGCAGCGCTCACGGAAGCCCGCTACCTGAAAAGCATCTACAAGACGGATGCGGCCATCGAGCGGCTCTCGGGGCTGGTGACGCCTGGCGTCTTCGATGAGGAGGTGCTCTCCGAGCTGGCGGACTGCCACTTCACCAATGGCGACTATGAGACGGCGGCAGGCACCTACCAGTTGCTTTCGCTCCACGAACCGGGGAATCTGTTCTACCAGATCAGACAGATGCAACTGGCCTACCGGATGAAGGATTATCACACGACAGCGGAGAAGGGACGGGAGATTCTGCAGCAAGACTCGATTCCTGCCGTGGCGGCACTGGTAGGGGATGCCTACAATCTGGCGGGCCTTGCCGACTCTGCACTGGTCTGCTACCGGCAGGCGCTGGCCCTCAAGCCCCGGAACGAAGCAGTCGTCAGCAAGGCGGCCAACCTGCTGCTCACCGCCAAGGACTACGACGGCGTCCTGTCGATGACGGGCGATTATCTGGCAATGGATCCCGACAATTTCACCGTGGCGCCCATCCGGGGGTTGGCATACTATCTGAGTGCGCAGTACGATTCCGCTACTGTCGTTTTCGAGCGGCTGGAGAAACTGGGCGCCGACAATTATCCGCTGCACTATTATCTCGGCCAAAGCTATTGGCACACGAATGTCACGTACGAGGCGGAGAGGGAACTGCTGAAAGCCTGGGCCCTCGACTCGTCCGACGCCAACCTGGCCTGGGCCATCGCCGCCGTCGAGACCGAGATGTACCGGTCCTTCGAAAAAACCGTCAAGCCCTGGCTCGAAAAGGCAGAGACCATGATCCAGCCCGATTCTGCGCTGGTCTCCCGCATCCATCAGCAGTACGGAACGGGCTACTATGGCCGGGAACAGTTCGACAAGGCTATCGAACACTATCAGGAAGCTTACCGCCACAATCCCTCTTTCATCCAGGCACTCTCGACCATCGCGTATTGCTACGAGCGCCAGAAAAAGTACAAACAGGCGCTCGAATACTACGAAAAGTATCTCAGAGTCGCCCGCCCCGGCTCCCGTGGCTATGAATTCGCAAAAAAGAGCATCGAGTACATCAAAGGAGAGCTTTTTATGGAAGAGAAATAGAAATACGGTATAACTATTGCGGGGATTCTGCGTCTAATCTATTGTATGAAACGATTCTTTGCCATCCTGTTCTGCTTGATTGCCGCGGTATCGGCGCGGGCGCAGTTCATTCCCGGCGGCCTTTTCGAAAGAAATCAGGGGTCCGTCCTCGTCAAAGTCCTGGAAGAGAAGACGGAGGCTCCTGTGCCTTATGCCTCTGCCTATCTGACAGCCAAAAACGATACGCTGATCACCAACTTTGCACTGACCGACACGTCTGGTGTCGCCCGCATCACGAAAGTGACGCGCGGTACCTACGTGCTCACTGTCGAGATGTTGGGCTACAAGACCTACAACAAAGAGCACTATTTCTCGTTCGACTGGGACAGGGATTCGGTGGACCTGGGGGTCATCCGGCTCGCCGAGGATGCACAGATGCTCGATGCCGCGCATGTGTCGGCCATCGGCAATCCGATCGAGATCAGGCAGGATACCATCATCTTCAATGCATCATCCTTCCAGGTAGGGCAGAACCAGATGCTGGAAGACCTGCTCAAGCGGATGCCGGGTATGGAGGTGTCGAAAGACGGCACCGTGAAATACAATGGCGAGACAATCCAGAAGATTACCGTGGGCGGCAAGACCTTCTTCTTCGATGATCCGAAGATGGCTCTCAAGAACCTGCCCGCCAAGGTCGTTGACAAGGTGAAAGTCATCGACAAGGTGAGCGACTCCGAACAGTTCACCGGCGTGGCCACCGACCGGGAGAAAGTGATGGACCTGGAATTCAAGCAGGAGTTCCAGAAGGGCTGGTTCGGAAACGCTACCGTAGGTGCCGGAACGACGGTGGCCGGTGACCGCAAGGACGAGATGATCGACAACCGCGGTTTCCTCTATACGGGCAACGTGATGGCTTCCGGATATAACGAAAAGGACCAGGTCACGCTGGTGGGCGGCGCTTACAACGCGCCGATTTCCGATGAAAAGGGTGTCATCGTTTTCCGGAACATCGAAGAAGAGGATAGCCGGGTCATCCTCGGCGGCGGCCTCGGCGGCGGCATCCAGACCTATGGACAGGCAGGCGCGAACTACAACACGACGCGCATCAAGGGGCTGGAGAGCACGGCGGCAGCCAACTACAACCATTCTTTCAACGACTCTCGCGGCCGTTCGAAGCGGACGACTTTCGTCAGCGGCGGCAGTGACATTTTCACCGGGACCGAGAGCAAGAACTTTGTGACGAACGACAACGTCAAGTTGAACTTCGAACTCAAGAACACGAACCGCAAGAAATACCTGTTCAGTTTTTCCCCGACCGTCCGCTATGCCGGCGGCAGGACGGAAGGCTACAATGACAACGAATCCGTCCAGGTGGCAGGCGGGCAGCGCCTCAATCAGGCTTCGTCGAGCAATTACGCCGAATCCCGTCAGTTCTCCCACAACGCGAATTTGAGTTTCGGTATCAAGGAACTCGGCGGCAACAAGCGCCGGAGCGTCACGCTGAACGGTTACTACAACCTGACGGACTACGATGCCGGCAGCCGTGAGTTCTCGCAGACCTACCTGCAGGCAGCGTCGGATCCCATTACACGCGACCTTTTCTACCGGACGGACAATCGCAATTACAGCGGTCAGTTCCGTCTGTCCTATAACGAGCCGCTCGCTGAACGGTGGATCCTGTCGGTCGATCTGAGCAGCTTTGGCTCCTGGCGCAACAACGGCAAGGATGCCTTCGACCGGACCGCCGGAACGCCCGGTTTCGACCCCTCGGTCATCGACAAGGACAACTATACCCGGAAGAATGACTACTATTCTACTTTCACGAAGAACAAGTACATCTATTTCAATGAGACGGTTCAATTCCAGTACAGGAAGGACCAGACTTCCGTACAGCTCGGCGCCCAGATGCAGGAGACGCTCAACGAGATGCGCGCCCGGTCGCTGGGCCGCGATACCGAAACCGGTATCGGCGAGTGGCTGCTGGACTGGAGCCCGTATCTGAACTTCCGTTGGATGAAGAAGCAGAACAGCTTCGATTTTTCCTACAATGGCCGTTCTTCCCGGCCTTCAGCCGCGCGGCAGATGCCTGTGCTTGACATAGCCGTCCCTACGCGCCTCCAGATGGGTAACATCTACCTGAAACCTTCCTACAGCCATTCCGCAACGGGCAGCATCTATCTCAACAATCCGCAGAAACAGCATAATCTGAACTTGTACCTGACATCATCCTTGATCCAGCGGCAGACGGTGATGGCCAGCTGGTTCGATGACGACGGCATCCAGTACAGCATCCCCGTCAATTCCGCGAAGCCCGCTGTATCGGTCTCGGCGTTTCTCAATGGTCGTATTGCCTTGACACAGGACAAGAAACTGAGTCTGCGGACTGGTTTCTCTGCAACGGACAGCCGGTCCATCAGCTACCAGAACACAAGGCGGCTGGACGGCCTCGACGTGGAAACCTTCAACTACAACCGGTTCATGGAGGACTTCTGGGGAGATAGCAGCGGCAGCCGTTTCTTTTCGGGGCAGAGCGGGTTCAGCGAAAGCGTCACCAACAGCCTGTCGCTCGCTCCGAACGTCGGTTTGAGTTATCGGGGAGAAACGATTACGGCAAGCCTGTACGGAGGGACCAATTACCGTTCGGCCCATTATTCCCTCGACAGTGCGGCGGACACGAAAACCTGGAGCAGCGGCGTTTATTTCGATGGCGATTGGTCGTCGAAGAACGGCTGGGAACTGAGTACGGAAGTCGAGTACAACTTCTTCAAGGGTTTCCCCTCCGGTTACAACGAACCGTACCTGTTGTGGAATTTCGAAATGAGCAAGAATATCAAGCAGTTCTCCATCGGTTTCCACGTGAACGATATTCTCAACAGTACGCGTACCACGCGGCACATCACGACCGACAACTATATCGAGGATTCGATGTACAACCAGTTGGGTCGCCACTTCTTCATCACCTTCAAGTGGAATTTCGGCAAGCTCAACGCCACCCAGAGCCAAAAGGCCAGCCGGGCAGCGCTGAACATGATGTTCTAACAACGTCGATCGCTTCGCTCCGCTCGCTTTCGCCCACTATCTATCGTTGGAGCCAGGTCAAGGCTTCTTCCAGGGGGTGGTTTGTTGGTACGTCGGGTTCGATGGGATCGTCGCAGAAGATTTCACCCGTGCGGGCCATGTCGCAGCTGATTGTCAACACGAGTTTCGAGCCGTCGGGCATCGGGAAAGGCGAATTGGCCGAAGCATAGCCGGCTGTGGGTGCGCCGAAAGTGCGAGCATTCTCCAATCCTCTGAAACAGAGGAGAGTAGCTTCACCGGAACTGCCTGTCCAATCATCGGTCAGCAGCGCGACAGGGCAAGTGAGGGCGGTTCCAGCCTCGATGCCGACGTTCCGCAGGACAAACTCTTTCGTCACGGGCATCGTGAACTTGCGGCTCTTGAAGCGCAGGATAGAGTCATCGGGCAAGAAACGGTGAACGGCCGCGATCATCGGATACATATTGCCGCCCGTGTTGCCACGCAGGTCGATGACGACGCCTTTCAGGCTTTCAGCCTCCGGCGTGCTGGCCTCCGGCAGGGCATCGAGTACCGTGTGGGCATAGCGCAGGTTCTCGTCTTTTGTCTGGCCGCTGAATGCCGGCAGTGTAATCAGCAGGATGCCGTCTCCACAAGGCTTTACGGAAGGCTCTGTCACCTTATCCTCGGCCGCACTCTCTTCCTGCCTTTCTACCGTAAAGATGAAGGAGTGCTTTCCGCCGGCTACTTTCAAAGCCTCTCGGGTGACCTCATAGGCCTCCTCCTTTGTGGCCGGCCTGGCCGCCAGCGCCTTGGCCTTCGCCTCTTCCCAGGCAGGCCCTTCGGCAAACAGGCATTTGCGATCCATCAGCTTGACGGCTTTTTTTACATACTGCTGCTCCGGCGATCCGCAGCCGGCAATCGTCAGACTGGCCATCGTGAGGGCCAGGATTAGGGTAAGAGATTTCATAGGATAGGATTATCGTTGTTTGCGCGATACGTGCGGCCGTCTTTAGGATGACAAAAATACGTAAAAGTCCCCGCTTCGGCAAGGATTCCGTTCCCGGAACGGGATTCAACACGGCCACAGAGGGTTTTAACTTTGGCGGATAGGACTTTTGTGTGTAACTTTGCAAAGGAAAACCATTAAACCCATTATCATGAAAGATAAAGCTTCTAGGGTGGCAGGCTTCCTGATCCTTTCGTCCGTGCTTCTTTTCGTGGGGGCATGCGCTTCCGAGAAGCTCTGCACCATCCAGGGTACAGTCACCGTGCCGGATCCGGACCAGACATATTATGCCATTCTCGTGTGCGGCGGCAGCGATGTAGATACGTGTCAGGTCGTGGACGGGGCCTATACGCTCCGGACGCGGCGGGATCCGCGCGTCCAGCAGCGGATCCGTTTTATCGACGCGACGGGTGCCGAGGTGGGCGACGGCGGCCTTTTCGACATGATGGAGATCGTGGCCGATACCCGTAAAATGACAGTCGATTTCGACAATCATACGGCTTCCGGAAGTCCGCTGACTTCCGCGATGAACAACCTGATCAAGGAGACGTACCAGATTATGGAAGGGCCAGGCCCGGAGATGGATGAAATGATAGCGGCCTCCGAAGCGGGGGATGCGCAGAAAATGGAAGAACTCTCCAACCGTTCACGCCAAAGGCTGGATTCCGTGCTGCGCGTATATTATCTTGCCCATCCCGACGATGCTGTGGGTGTCCAGACCATGATCTTATGGGCCTTCTCGGCTCCTTACGAAGAGCTGAAAGAGATGATTGCGCTTGGCGGCGACTGTATCCGGGAGGATCCGACCATTGCCATGATAATGACCTACAGGGACGCTGAAAACCAGGAAGACGGTAAAGCGGAATGGGTTACCGTCGGTCCCGGTGGCAGCGTGGTGTCGCGGGAGGAATGTCAAGCAGTCGCTCGTTTTGAGGAGGTGACGGGGCAGGGGCAGTATGTCATGCTCGACTTCTGGGGAAGCTGGTGCGCACCTTGCCGGGAAGAGATTCCAAATGTCATCCGTCTGAACGACAAATACGCCGGGAAAGGTCTGAAGGTGATAGGCATCACGGTCCAGGACCAACCGGAGAGCTCGCTGGCAGCCATTGCCGAACTGAAGATTGATTACGACCAGCTTTTCGACCTGGAGGGCGTCCTCTGTAACCGCCTCCAGATTGAGGGTGTCCCGCATTTCTTCCTCCTCGACCCCCAGGGCGAAATCGTCCTTCAGGGCCACCACAATCTCGACGAATTCGACGAATACCTGCAGCAGCATCTGCACTAGCCCGCCGCACAGGAATCAGCGCAGCGATTGAACCGATTCCCGATACTTGCGGGAGATGGGAAGTGAGGTGCCGGCCGCGATGAGCGAGTCGGCACCGATTTGTGAGATGGCGGAGCGTTGGACGAGATAGGAGCGGTGAATGCGCACGAAGTCAGGACCCAGCAGCGACTCCCACTGGGCGATGCCAGTCCTGTTCCGGAACCGGCGTCCTCCAGTCGCGAATACAGTCACTTCCTTGTCATTCGACTCAATAAAAAGGATTTCTTCCGGCAGCAGGCTGACGGGCTTCCTCTCCGAGATGAATCGGACCGGCTCCTTCGCGGCCGGAAACCGCTTTTCCAGCAGGCGAGCCAGGGCCCAGTCGCCGACAAGCAGCAGCGTCAGGATGAGAGAGATAAAAATGGGGTTAAAAAGGGTATTAGGAAACTGCTTGCCATCAACGATGTTGAAAAGCCCGTGCGTATGTTCTCGTAGCCAGAGGATATACAAGTCCGCAGCCAAGACCAAAGCTGTTTCCACCACCAGGATGGCGAGGAAAACGAAACAAGCATTGATGATGCCTTCCCTTCGGTTTTCGAAAGAAATTTTAGAGAAAAAAAAGCGAGCCGTCAGAGCGCCGGGAAGAAACGTCACGCTGATGAGCAAAGCTTCAGGGAAAGAGAAATCCATGCTGACCACCATTGCTGCAATGAGCAGGATGGCAAGCAACCAGGCGATGATGACAATCAGGGGCCTCTTCATGGATGAATCGCTCGTAGTTCTCCTTACTTACAAATATAGAGAATCTTCTCGAGATATGGCCCTCAACGGATCGAAACCGGGGCTTTTAACCACTTTTGCGGGGGATTTGACAGACCAATTTATCAAATAGTCGCCGTACCTTTGTATTCGAGATAGCACGAATAATAAACCATTCAAACCCTCTAGTATTATGATCTTCCTTTCTTCCCTGATGTCCCTTACCTCTTTTCCGACATTGTTTGTCGAAGGCGGTCCAATCAGTATGTCCATTCTCACCATCCTGCTGGTGTGTCTCTTGTTTGCCGCGTGGAAAGCGCCAGCCTGGGTAAAGGAAATCGGCTCCGCCGCACTTGTCTTCAGCATTCTTGCCGTTGCCTTCAGTTGGTACAATGCCGCTTCTGCAGTTGAAGCCTGCAATGGCAATATCTCTCCTGCATTGCTTTGGATTGGCCTCAAATGCTGCATTGTTACCCTCTGCTACGGCCTGATCATCTATCTGCTCTCCCTCGTCATCCGCATCATCCGGAAGCCCCGGTTATAATTCCTTTATAATCAATGAAAAGAATAACTCTTTTTGTATTGGTTCTTTCGTTAGGCTTCACTTTGGCCAGTTGCCAGTCCAGCCAGGTCAAGAAAGAAGCCGTGCATATCGACGCCATCCTCGATGGATTGAAAGACAGCGTAGCCTTTATGACGCTCGAATACGGCTCATGGCCGCCTGTACTTAAGTTTTATCCTGCTGTGGATGGTCATCTAGATTTGTTCCTCCCTGTGGACAATCCCTATTTCGTGACAATCAGAAGTGCCGATTACGCTGACTATATCGGTTTTCCGGCAATCGCAGGAGAAGAAGTCGTCCTGCGGGGGCGTTTTGGCGATTATCAGATGAGTGGCAGCCGTTTTTATCGGGAGTATGCCCTGGTAGCAGATGAAGAGGAAAACGCACTTGACTATATCCTTGCTCATCCGAAGTCGGAAGTGTCCATGGCCCTGCTCTACGGTCTCGAACCGGAACAGATGGAAACCGCCATCAACGCCATCGATCCGAAAGTCAGAAACGGACGACTGAAGCCCATTGCGGATGCATTATTGCGACAGGCACAAAAGAATCTGATTGGCAAGGAGGTCGTAGAAGGCGCCATGGCCCCGGACTTTACCCTGCCTGACTTGAAAGGAAAGCCGTTAACGTTGTCAACCCTCCGTGGCAAGTGGATCATACTCGACTTCTGGGGCTCCTGGTGCGGCTGGTGCCTCAAGGGCTTTCCCAAGATGAAAGCCTACTATGAGAAATGTGCCGGAAAGTTTGAAATCGTTGGCATTGATTGTCGTGATACCGAGGAAGAATGGAAAGATGCCGTTGAGAAATATGCACTACCGTGGCTTCACGTCTACAACAGCAAAGAGGATGACATCGCTCGCATTTATGGAATTCCGGGATATCCCACCAAGATCGTCATCGATCCCGAAGGCAAAATCAACAAGATTATGGTGGGTGAAAGCGAAGAATTCTACGAGTATGCCGATCAGTTATTCGGACAATCATGATCCGCACCTCCGGTGCTAACCCCCTGTTCGCGAGACGGATGATTCATCCGTCTCGTCCGTTTCGCGAGCGTGAAACCGGCCGGGCGCCGGATCTCGCGCTCGCGAGCCGGACCAAGCAGCGCTTTCATCCGTTTCGCGAGCAAGGGGGCGCCGCAGCCGTCCTTGTCCAGTCCTGGACCTCCTTGTCCGGGCCGTGTAAGGCAGCAGTTACGGGTTTAGGCACAGGCAGCGGCGGAGCTGGGCGTCGGTCGTGCGTTTATGCCGGGAGGCCCATAGGCCTTTCCAGATTCTATTGTACAGATCTGCGCGTTGTGATAGGGAAGCTTCGTAGATGGTCAGTCCCGGATAGTACTTGGGAAGAAGCGTTTCGTCTATCAGGGTGCATAATTCCAGATCACTGATCAGTTGTGGATTGTGCTTGCCGGATTCGTTGCGGAGCAATTGTTCGATGTCCATGCCGGGGACGCCTTTCTCAATCAGTTCAAGCGTGATGACCGGTGAGGAAGACCGTTCTTCCTGCTGTTCTTTCCGGGAGATTTCATCACCGATCTTGTTCATCTGGAAAAGGTAGTTCCGAGATGACACATAGTATGTTTCCACCAGGGTGGTGTCGATGATATCTTCGCGAAGCAATAGGCCTGATGTATCCATCCTGTATCGTTCCGGAAGGGACACTCCTTCCGGGAGGTATTTATACCTTTGGTTTGTCGGCAGGAGCGGCTTGTCAAATTCTTTGCCCAGCAATTTTCGGAAGAAAGCGTTTGATGAGCAGTATGGATAGCCGAAAGGAGAGGGGGAGAGCCCATGGTGAAGGCCCTGTCGGTTTACGTAATTCAATGCCGCAAGCGTATGGTGATAGCCTTCGACTTCCAGACAGTAGGGCCTTCGCTCACCCAGTTTCCCTTTCCGTTTGTATTTCGTGTTGAAATACCGTACATAGGAGTACCGCATCCTGAAAACGGTCTCAATCGGGCTGTCCGTTTGTACGAGCTGGCGCAGGTGCGTGGTTAACAGACCGTCAGCCAACAAGTTTGAATCGGTCATCAAGGAAGCGAGCGCCAAGGCGTTGAATCCGCGGTTAAAGTCGGCTTCGCTTCGGAACAGGACTTCGTCGTGGGACGACAGACAAAGATGATAGATTTTCTTCATTGCATTTCTTTCTTCCAATCACAGATTCCGTTTCATGTTTCTCCCGCCACGTTGCCCGTCACAGTAGAAATGCTTGCTGCGAAGATAGTGTACGATTGGCCCGATTCCAAATCGAATCGACGGAGCGCGGCAGCGCGAGGGAGGTGAGGGCGTTGACAATACTATTCAAAATGTATATTATTATTTGCATTTTGTAAATAAATATATATCTTTGTGGCAGAAAACAACGAGATTATTTTGCTGCTATGAAAACCATCAAGATGCTTCCTCATTCCTGGAAGATTGTCGGCCGGGTGCTGCTGGCGCTCTGCTTGCTTCTTTTCGTGTCCTGTTTCCGGGCTGTCGTGCACGACATGTTCCAGGTCAATTCTGCGCAGCGATATGATTCCTTCGGCGCCGGCTGGGCGTCTTCGCTGGTCGTTATCTTCTTTTCAATCGGGGTGGTGCTGCTGGCTTTTTCCCAAGAGTATAGGGAAGATGAACGAATTATTCACATCCGCCAGCAGGCGTTGGCCAGAACGGTTATCCTTTATCTCTTTGTCTTGGCACTGAACCTGGTTGCCAATCTGGTCCTGGGGCGGATGCTGAGCATGGATTCATTGGTGCAGGTAATGCTCATTAAGCGCACTTTCCTCTGTGTCCCTGCCTTCATCCTGTACTATCTGCTGATTTTCAAGCTATCTTTGTGGTCGGAGAATAAAAAACTGTCGCGAGATGAAGAATAACATCCGGGTGGAAAGGGCACGGGCCAGGATGTCCCAGCAGGAACTGGCCGAAAAGGCCGGCGTCATCCGCCAGACCATCGCCGCCATCGAACAGGGACGCTTCAATCCGTCCACCGTCCTGGCCCTGAAGATCGCTTGCATCTTCGGCCTGACTGTCGAACAGATATTCGAATTGGAAGACTCCGATTGGGAAAAATAGACGGGGACCTTATGAGACACTTGCCTCTTTTCCTGATTGGACTCCTGCTCCTGATAATCGCCGGCTGCCATCATCCCAAGCCAGCTGACACCTTCGATTACGCCGAGCCAGCCATTCTCACCGGCAAGGTGCTGCACCCCGAGTTCTATCCCAAAACCCGTGAAATCACGGTCGTTCTACCTTTTATTGACGAACGGCAGCCGCAGAAATACGTGGCTCCCATTCGGGAAGACGGGACCTTCAGTCTTGTGCTGTTTCCGTACACCTTTCGCGATGGCTCCATCCAGACTTTTGTCGACCGCTTCGTCATCGCCCCGGGAGACTCCCTGCATGTAGAACTTGATTTTGCGGACCTGACTTATACACATTTCTCAGGTCCCGCCGCCCGTGACAATGACAATCTCGCCGTATTCATGCTTCAGTATTATGGTAACCGCTGGCCGTCCGAATTCAAAACTGGGGAAGATGACCTCCTATATACGGAAGAAGAGATTATGAACGGGGCCGGAATCCGCTCGGAGAGTGAATTTGTGGAAGCGATGAGAGCAGGGCGGCAGGACTATATGGACCGACTGGATGACTTCGCCAGAAAGCAAAAGCCCAGCGAAGAACTGTTGTCGTGGTGCCGCCGGGAAATAGAGATTGGCTATTATAGCCAGCTCATAGACCGTCTGCTCGTCTACCGGTACGAGATGCACTCGGAGACACCACAGGACAAGCTGTTTTCGCGAAGTGCAGTGGAAGACCTCTTCACATACGAAGTCATTAACAGTTCGCAATTTGAACTGGCCGACCGCTATTGGACTTGGCTCGCGCCGTCCATGCATAAAGTTTTTAGAGAGAAGGGTGTGTCCGATACGGGTGAAACATTCTGCCAGGTCGTCCGTGATTCCATCTCCAATCCGTTGCTGTCCGAAATGATCATTGCCCGGACATACTACCGATTCCTGTCCATGAACGATACAGAGTCCTTCGAGAATAATCTTGAAGCTTTCAACGCCTATGTGACGGCTCCTTTCCTGACTGTTCCTATCCAGGAGTATTATACACAGAAGGCCGCTTACAAGCAAGATCCGTCGAAGGTCTCCGATATCATTCTCCATCCGGAAAAACGCAATTCCGACCAGCTGGTCGTGGATGTGGAGCCGCATCCTTTCCTCGACTTGCTCAATGGTTGGATCGAAGTTTCTCCGAATCAGGTGTTATACATTTCCATTGGCGCTACGTGGTGTGAACCGTGCATCCTTCAGAAACAAGGCCAGAACCGTCTCATCGAGGAATTCAAAGGCCAGCCCCTGCGGGTAATTTCCATTTATATGGATAAGGATGCCGACAAGCGTCTGCGCCGCGCAGAAGAATGGCTGGGCTTCAAGTTCCGCAGTGAAGAGTACATCCTGAACGAAGAACAGAACAGCGATATGGTTCGCCAATTCATGAAGACGCAGCCGATTCCGTATTTTATCCTGGTCGACAGACAGGGCAGGATCGTCGATTATGGCACGCACCTGCGTGTGGACGGAGAATGGTACGAAAGGACCGCCGGCGTAATCCGTCAGTATTGTTCGCGAAACGGATGATTCATTTGTTTCGTCCGTTTCGCGAGCAGACTGACGGCGCAGTCGCTGCTAGCGCGTAGGGAGAAACTTCACTTCGAAGCCGACCGGGCCGACTTTGATGAGGTTGAAGCCGGAGATGCCGTGTTTAAGGGTTTTGCCGACTGGATTGGCGGTGTAAAAACGGATACCTGAGATTTCGGTGGTGTAGTCGCAGTGGGTGTGGCCAGCGAAGACGGCATCGACGCCGTATTGCGTGAAGATGTCGAGGTACCTGCGGCGTTGTTCCTTGCTGAAGTTGAAGTAGTCTTCGGGTTCTTCGAGTGATTCGCGGACGAGCGGACAGTGGAGGAATACGAAGGTGTAGCGGGCGTCGCGGGCGTTCTCCAACTGCTGGGTGAGCCAGTCGAACTGTGCCGCTTCCGCCTCGGGAGCGGCGTCTTTGATGCAGTTCGTGTCGAGTCCGATGAAGGCGCAGCCTTTCATCCTGAACGAGAACCGGTCGGAAAAGCTGTCATGGTTGCCGGGGATGCACCAGACAGGAGCGGTAAGCACCGCAAGATTCCGTGTGAAAATGGCGTCCTGAAGCGGGTCTGCGGCGTCGTTGACCAGGTCGCCGGTCACGAAGACGGCCTCCGGCCGAAGTGTATTGGCAAGGGCCACGGCCTTCTGCATCAACGTGTCGGTCTGGCCGTATCCCGGCGAAACATCCCGGAATCCGATCTGGGGATCGGTCATGTGGACAAAGAGGAATCCCTCCCGGCTTTCGGATGCCGCCGGCCGTTCCTTGAGCGGGATGGTAAAGCCGTCCACTACCTGGCGGTGCTGGTTGTAGACGGTGACTTTCAGGCAGGTTTCGTCGACTTCGATGTTGCAGGCGCAGCTTTGGTCGAGTTCCTTGAGGTCCATGACCTTGGCGTAGCGGGGATTGCCGGTCAGGGATTCGTCGAGCGGGCGGCGCTTGTCGCCGCTGGAGCCCATGTCGAGATAGAATGTGCCGGCCGCGGGGTCTTCCGTCACCTGGTCTCCGTCCATCGCAAGGGTCCGGGAATAGATGTGGTCGTGGCCGCTCAGCACCAGGTCCACCCCGTATTGCCGGAACAGGGACGCCCACTGCGGGCGGATGTTCCGTGCGACGGCAGCATCGATAAGGTCGGAGCCAAACACGGACTTGTGCATGAAGACCACCAGGTACCGGTAGGTGCCCGCAAGATGGTCGAGTGTCTCTGAGAACCAGGCAGCTTGTGCGTCGAATCGGGAGCCTGACGACAGGTTGGAGTTGTTCATGTCGAGTGCCACGAACAGGATGTCGTTGTAGTAGAAATAGTAGGAGCTGCCTTTGCTGTCAGGAGCGCCGTTGTCGGGGAAATGGAAAAGATTGACGAAGGTATAAGGCTTGTCATACTGGGGATAATGCCCGTCCGGCGTTTTATCGGAGGCCCAGTAGGCATGGTCGCCGGGCGAGGCGGCATAGACGAAATCGCGGAAGATGTCGTTGTCGAGCAGGAAAGACCATTCATACTCGTTGCCCGCCACATCGATCTGGTCGCCGCTGCAGATGACCAGGTCGGGCGAAGCAATCTCTTTCATCATCTCGACCAGTGGCAGGGTAACAGGATTCTCCCGGTGCTGGAAGTCGGTGAAAACTACGAAGTTCCACGGTTCCTTCTTTCCGGCCGTTTTGAATTGGCGGGCATCGGTCCGGGTCTTGCCGGCAACGATCTTGTAGCGGTAACGCGTGTCAGCTTCCAATCCGGAAATCGTGGCGTAGCACACGTACCGTTCTTTCGTGTAGAATGTAGATTCGGTAGCGGTATTGTCGATGCCGACAGTGCTCCAAATACGGCTTACAGGCTTGATCTTTTCTGCGTGCCTGAAGGTCGTATCATCCGCTTGCGTGACGAGCACATAACTGTCGGGCAGGCTGCAATGGTAATTGACCGTGACGGCGGAAGCGGCGTCTTCGCAGACCGTCGTGACGATGTGGTAGATTTCCGCCTCCGGTCGGGAGCAGGAGCTCCCAACCGCCAGGGTTACCAGCAGGCAGAGCAGTGCGGTGCGCAAGGTACTTTTCATCATGGATTATCGAGCTTGGGTGGTCCGGCGGATGCGGAGCAGGAACCAGACGGACAAGGCCAGACCCAGTACGACGGTGATGACGGATGCTTCGGCACCGAAACTGCCGCCGGTCAGGATTTCAGGGCCTTTGACGGTGGCTTTCAGCAGGGAGTTCCCGGCGTCGCCGCCGGATACTTCGAAACCGAAGATATTGCCCTGCACGAAGTTCCAGGCCCAATGGATGCCGATGGGCAGCCAGAGCGTTCCGCTGTATTTGTAGGCCGCGCCCAGCAGGAGTCCGGCCTCGATGGCGATGGCCAGCGACGACCACCAGCTGGAGCCCGGCTGGCCCAAGTGCATGAAGCCGAAGAGCAGGGCGGATACGACCAGGGCTGCGATGAACCCCCATTTTTCATCAATCCAGCGGAAAAGGACGCCGCGGAAAAGGATTTCCTCTCCGACGGCCACATACAGGAACAGGAAGAAAGCCGTGACGAGCGGGATCGGATCGTCGGCGCGGACGGCGTCGATCCGATAGAGGCCGCACAGCATCATGATCAGCGTCACTGCCAAAATGAAGACGGCGCCGATGGCCAGTCCCTTTCCGGTGTCGGCCGGTATTTTCCGCAGAGGGATGTCTTTGGCGGGTTGCTTCTCAAACCACTGGACAAAGACTGCATAGAGGGCAATCATCACGACCGACACGATAATCGATACAAACCACTTGAGGAAATCCGGCTTCACGGCGTCGGACGCCAATTGCGAAAAGGCGTACATTACCAGGGCGAGGATGAAGCTGGCGATCAGCAGCAGCACCCATTTCCAGACAGGCATCGTTTTAATGGACATAGGCGGACGGATTTATCAGTGCTCTCAGGAGCAGCATTTGTTTCAGCATGCAAAGGTAGGGTTTTTCTTGCCGGGTAGCCCAAAAAATGCTATCTTTCGAGAAAAGAACACCGCTATGAAACGACTATCCTTCCTGCTGCTGACACTGTCCTTTTTCCTGATCCTGCCATCCTGCCGTCCTTCCGGATCCGCCCCGGCGGAATCGACACTGGAAGCGGGTGACCCGCTGCCGGTGCGCGGGCTGGCCATCGAAGCGCCCAAGCCCGCTGGCATCGACCGTTTCCTGACCTTTGTGGAGGAAGAACTCGTTCCGGCCCATTTCAATCTGCTCATCCTCAGGGTAGACTGGAACTACGCTTACGAGTCGCATCCCGAACTCCGCGACCCGGATCCGCTGACGCGGGAAGATGTGCAGCGCATCGTGGCGCTCTGCCGGAAACACGATATCCGTCTGGTGCCCCAGATCAACCTGCTGGGCCACCAGTCCTGGGCAAAGACCACCCACGCGCTGCTGCGGGAATATCCCCAGTTCGATGAGAACCCTTCCGTCAAGACGGAAAACTATACGCCCTGGCCCAACCCGGAGCGGCTCTACTGCAAGAGCTACTGCCCGTTGCATCCCGAAGTGCACGATGTCGTTTTCGCCGTGGTCGATGAGGTCTGCGATGCCTTCGAGGCCGACGCTTTCCACGCCGGGATGGACGAAGTCTTCTATCTGGGCGAAGAAGAATGCCCGCGCTGCCACGACAAGGACAAAGCGGAACTGTTCGCGGGAGAGGTGACGCTGATCCACGACCATCTTGCGGAAAAGGGCCGTCAGCTGATGATCTGGGGCGACCGGCTGATCGACGGCCGGACCACCGGCATCGGGGAGTGGGAAGCCAGCTACAACGACACCTGGCCGGCCATCGACCTGATTCCCAAAGACGTATTCATCTGCGACTGGCACTATGAAAGGGCCGACCTGACCGCCGCCTACTTCGCCCTCAAGGGGTTCCCGGTCGCTAGCTGCGGCTATCGCAATCCGGAAGTCTGCCTGCAGCAGATCGCTGACCAACGCCGCTTCCGGCGTCAGTCCGCCCCCGCAGCCGCCGAGCGCTTCCAGGGCTACATCCACACCATCTGGTCGGGCAACGCCAACTTCCTGGACCGCTTCTACGCCATCCAGAACGAAAAGCCCGCACCGCGCGGCAAAGCCGACGCTGAAGCTGCCCCGAAGCTCGACGACGCCCGCGCCCTCCTCTCGGTCATCCAGCATTTCCGGAAAAGGCCCTGAGCGCCCCTTCTTTTTGCCCTTTTTCCGCTGCCAGCAGGAGCAGGAAGGCGCAGATTGCGCAGCGTCTTACCGCAGCATCTTGTAGGCGGCGCTGGTGGCGTTGCGGCTCTTGGCGGCGTTCAGTTTTCCGAAATTCCATTTTACGCTGAGGTAGATGTGGCGGCCGAGTTGGTTCTGCATCGCGTCCTCCACGTAGTTGGCAGTGACTGTATGCGAGGTCGAACGCACGGAGTTCAGGATGTCGTTGAAGTGGACGCTGATGGCCCAGGCCTTGATGTTCTTCGTCAGGCTGGCGTTCCACCGCAGATAGGGCGTGTAGAAACCGCTGATATAGCCTTTGTAGAAAGAATATCGGGCATCGGTGGCGATTTCCCACTGGTGCGGCGTCGTCCATTCAAAACTGCCGCCCACGTTGTTCGTCCAGGTCCGGGTGTCGGCGCTGCTGTCGAGCGAATAGTGGGAGCTGCGATAGGAGGTCCCGCCGCTGACGGAGGCCGTCATCTTCTCTCCCCGGTAGGAGAAGGAAAGGAAGGGACTCACGCTGAATGTCCGGGTGATGCTTTCGCTGAATCCGCTCTGGCCGGAGTAGAACCGGCTGCCGGAGCGGTCGCCCCAGAATTGTTCCATGAATGCCGTGTAGTCGAAGCTGTCGGCATCCGGTCCGTCTATTCGGCGGGTATTCTGGTAACTGACGGACCAGGATGCCCCGGAACTCAGGGAAAAGGACACGCGGAACTTCTTGTCCGCCGAAAGGGGGCCGCCCAGGTTCCCGGTCAAGTTGGGCGAAACGGAAGGCTTGGCCGAGTTGACAGGGATGCTGTACTGTACGCCGTTGCCGTCGAACCAACTGGCGGTGACCGTCGCGCGCGAAGTGATGCTGACGTTTCCCCAAATACTGTAATTCCATTGCTTCTCGGGATTGCTGACGAAGATGTTCAGGCTCGTATTCTGCCGGAAGCTGGGCTGAAGGTAGATGTTGCCGAGCCGCTGCCGAGTGGGCACTGAAATGTCGAGCACCGGGAGGAGATTGCTGTTGGAAGGCTGGCTGGAGCGGCCGTTGTAGAAGAAGCTGTAGTTGTGCTGCGCCTTTCCCCAGCGGATATTGACATAGGGGCTCCAGTCGAGCAGCCACTCGCCGATGCCGGTCTCGGTATCGCGCCCCAGCGAGCGGGAACGGGTCTCGTTGAGGGATTCCTGCAACTGGAAGCCCAGTTGGATGCTCGTCCGGTCCTTCTTGTACTGGAATTGCACGATCTCCTGCAGGTAATAGTAGTCGTTGCGCATAGAGGTCGAGTAGTAGTCGTTGCGCTCACGGTAGTTCCCTTTGTCCAGGACGGACGCATCAAAGCCGGCCGTTCCGATGGTCCGGTTGAATGCATCCTTCCGGTTGTCGCGCAGCGACGCATAGCCGTTGACATCGACGGAGAGGACCCACAACTTGGCGATCGGCTCGATGTAGGAGAGTCCGGCCCGTCCCGAGAAGGTCCGGTTGTCGGTCGCGTAGAAAAGATCTTTGACTTGCGGGGTGGCCGCTGTGCGGAGGACTGTTTCGGAGAATTCCCGGCTGTCGGCGTTGTAGTCGCTCACCGACCAGCTCCCGTTGAGCGTCAGGCTGCGGCGGACATTCCCGAGGTTCCGGATGCCGGCCGAGAGCGAAGCATTGTGGCTGAACTGTCGCGCTTCGAGATAGGTGCTCGAAGAAGAACGGTTGAGATGCAAGCCGTCATCGTATTGTCGGGCGTCGTTGTCGTTGTAGCTTTCCGTCCGGCTCAGTGTATAGTTGAAGCGGGGTTCGAAATTGAAGAGGAATTTCTTGCGCGAAGTATTCTTGAGCTCAATGCCCAGTCTGAAGGCATCGTTGGAAGCGAAACGCTTCGATGCTGCATCCGAGAGGATGTCGCTGCCGTCCTTGACGAAGGTCTGCCGCTGTGAGCGGGAGCGGCTGTCGCTGAAACTGTAGTTGTAACTGGCCATTGCGGCGGTCTCCATCTTCTTGATCCGCGTCGTGTTGAGGTTGGCGCCGGCTTGTCTTTCCGTCCGGATGCCGCCGACGGAAGGTGTCTGGTCACCTTCCAGGGAATAAAAGACAACCACGTCGTCGTTGCTGATTGGAGCGTTGGAAGCACTGCCGACCACGGTAAGCTGGTCCTTCTCGTTGTAGCCCGAAACCATCCCGTTGGTGTTGTAGAGAAGGCCGCGGTCGTCCACCATTTCTTCCTTGCGGTCGCCGGCCAGGGTGGTGCCGAGCCCGGCCGAGATATTGCCGAACCAGCCTTCCTTGAATTCCTGCTTGAATTCCAGGTCCATTACTTTTTCGCGGTCGGTGGCCACGCCCGTAAACTGTTCGGAATCGCTCACCTTGTCGATGACCTTCACCTTGTCCACGACCTTGGCGGGCAGGTTCTTGAGGGCCATCTTCGGGTCGTCGAAGAAGAAGGTCTTTCCGCCGACCGTAATCTTCTGGATCGTCTCGCCGTTGTATTTCACCGTTCCGTCGCCGGAAACGTCCATTCCGGGCATCCGCTTGAGCAGGTCTTCCAGCATCTGGTTCTGTCCGATGATGAAGGAAGAGGCATTGAAGATGACTGTGTCCTGCCGGATCTCGACGGGATTGCCGATGGCCGTCACACGTGCGGCCTCCAGCATCTCGGCGTCCTGCGCCAGGTGGACCGTGCCCAGATCCACCGTCCGTTTATCCCAGGAAAACGAGATGTAGTGTTCCTTCCGGCAGGTCTTGTATCCCAGCATCTCGATGGTCAGGTCGTAGGTGCCTCGCGTCACTTTGGTGAGGTTGGCCACGCCGGTCGAGTCGGTCAGCGTGAAATTGGTGATCAGCGTATCGCCCTTGGCCGTCAGGTAGGCGGATGCATAGGGAACGGGTGCGTCCGTCCCTTCTTCCAGGACTTTCACTTTTACGTTGCCCTGTTCGGAGCCGTAGCTTCCATAGATGACGATCTGGGCCGGGGCGGGAGGACCCAAGAGCAGCAGCAGTAGCAGGCAGGGGATTCTTTTCATCGTTGGCAGGGTTATTCGTCAATCCAGCTTTCACCCCACGCGGGCGAGAGTCCGGTTTCCTGTGTGAAGCGGTCGGGGTCGAAGCCTGCGATAACGCGGCGCACCCGACCTTGCCGGTCCGTATAGTAATAGGTTGGAATGCCCTTGATGCCCATCTTCTTGTCAAGCGGGCCTTCCTTTCCCTGAAGGTCGGAAATCACCAGATAAGGCTCCAGCTGGAAGGCCTTGACCCGTTTCTGCAGTTCCGCCTGGGAAGCGGCATAGACATAGGCTACCACGGCGAGGCTGTCCCTGTCGGTGGCGGCGAGCAGGTCCTTGAACCAGAAGTGCGTGCTGCGCTTCAGGTAGCCCCATCCCTCATAGATGAGCAGGACGCGTTTCCCTTCGGTCACTGACCAGTCGAAGGGCTTTCCATCAGGCCCGAAGCCTTCGAAATGCGGCAGCGGATCGCCGGCCAGCACTCCCTTTTTCAGCGGATAGGCCTTGATTGCCTTGCCCAGTTGCGTCTTCTGGAGAGCGGGTGTCAGCGAGTTATAGACTTCCTGCATCTCTTCCCGGCTGAGCTTTCCGGCCTCGTCTTTCACCATCTTCAGGGCCTCCGGATGGGAGGATGCGTAGATGCATGCCAGCCGCAGGCGTTCCTCGTTGAGGTTCCGGATATCCCGGTTCTCTTCCTCCGGACTGGAACTGAATTGATAGATGTCACTTTGCTTGGCGTTGAGCAATTTCAAGGTGGTGCTGTAATTCCCGTCGGAGGACTTGTACAGTGACGGGTCCTCCTTGTCCTTTTTGCAGGAAACCAGCGAGAAGAGCGCAAGCAGCAGGCACAGGCAGCGGATAAGGCGCGTTTCCATAAGATTAATGCGGTTCTATGTTGAGGAGGAAGGCTCCGTTGCGGGCCTTTTCTCCGTAAATCGGAATGGCCTGGTCGCCGTGCAGGAAAGCGAACCATTTCCAGTTCCATTGCTTCGACAGGAATTCTTTCCGGCGCTGGTAGGGGAATTCCACGCCGTTGACCAGCAGCAACGGGCATTGGCCGTTTTCGCCCAGGTTGAATCCTGGGACCGCCCGGAAGGAGACCTTTCCGTCGGCGGCCAGTATCTCCGCTTTGGGTGTGATGTTCAGGATTCCGCCGGGTATGCGGTGTCCGCAGATACGGGAAGCGTCTTCCGGCGAAATGACCGTGAGGTTTCCGCCCTCCAGTTCCGGCAAGGTCAACAGCCTGTCGAGGGAGATGGATTCCCGGTCAAGAAGCAGCAGGGGTGGCATCTGGGCATTGTAGCCGTCGCTTTGTACACGCGCGCCGACCAGAAGTATCAGGCAGAGGACAGGCAGGGCGCAGAGCAGCAGCCAGCGTTTCCGGGCTGCCGTCCGTGGCTGGGACATCATCCGGATCCGTGCCTTGAGTTCGTCGCTGCCAAGGCTGTTGGCCACGGCCAGTCCGCGGACGGCTGCACTGTACTGAAGAAGAAGGTACTGGTACTCTTTCGGACTGCCTCCGCCGCGCAGCACTGCCTCGTCTGCCTGGAATTCGTGCAAGGCGCACAGGTCGGCGCGCAACCGTCGGAGGCAGGGGTTGAACCACTGCAGGACGGCGACCAGATCGACCAGCAGCAGGTCTGCGCTGTGGCAGAGGGCGACGTGAGCGCGTTCGTGTGCGAGCATTTGCGCGTTTTCCGCCCCGTGTCCGTTTCGGGGAAGGAGGATGTAGTGCATCCAGCTGCAGGGAGCCATCGGGTCGTCCACCAGTACCGTCGTGATCCGGCCTTCTTCCCCTTTCCGCTCACCGCAGCGGATGGCTTTCCTTACGCGGTAATGCGAAGCCAGCAGCCGGGCGCCGCGCCAGAGGGCACCAGCGAGATAGACGGCAAGGAGCGGGGCGGCCCATCCGCCTCCGGCCGGCAGGCCGATCTGTTCCAAGGCGGGAATGGCGGCCGTAGTTGCAGGGACCAGGTCGGAGATCTGCGTCACTTCGTTCAGGGGCAGGGTCCGGTGGAAGGTGAGGGTCAGCAGCGGCAGCAGGCATCCGGCCAGCGCTGTGCCGAGCAGGTAGGCCCGCCCGGCAGCGTGCAGGGTGCTGCCCTTGATTGTCGCGGGATAGACGAAGTAGAGCAGCGTCGTTGCCAGTGTGGCTTTCAGGAGATAAATGAGAAAGGCAGTCATCCGTTTCCTTCTACTGGTTTTCGATTTCCTGGATGAGTTCCTTCAACTCCTCAACCGTGATTTTGTCGTCCTTGACGAAGGCGGAGACCACTTGGAGATAGGAGTTGTTGAAGAGTTTGTCCACCAGCCCCGACAGAGACGATTCCTGGTATTCCTCCCTGGAGACGGCAGCGTGGTACTGGTAGGTGGGTCCATAGGCCTTGTGGGCGAGGAAGCCGGCGGCTTCGAGCGTACGTACCTGAGTGGAGAGGGTATTGAAATGCGGTTTGGGATCGGGATAGGTCTCCCGCAGTTCGCGCACGAACAGCGGTCCCCGCTCCCAGAAACGCTCCATAATGATCTCTTCTTTTTTCGTCAGTCTTCGCATAGCGGTCCTTGCTTTTCTGCAAAGATAACGAAAAAGATTTGATATGCAACTAATTTATTTAGTTATATTCGTTGTAAGTCTCTTTTTTACGGTAACAAAAGATGGGACTAAGACAATAAACCATGCGTGAAATCAATTTCCGAAGCGATTGCATATGCCAATAACAATCACTTGATGTAGAGATGGCTTCTCTTCACACCAGCCTGAAGTCGCCGCTGGCGGTGCGGCGCAGGGCGGTCAGGTAGGCGCCGGAGCCCAGGGCGAGGCCCAGGTCGCGGGCGAGGGAGCGGATGTAGGTGCCGCGGGAGCAGCGGATGCGGAGGGTGGCGGCGGGACGGGTGCCGTCGCTGGTCGATGACGTGTGATAGTTGTGGACGTGGCGTACCACTTCGTCGACGACGTAGCCGTCGCTTGCCATCTCATTGTGCAAGGTGAAGTTTTCAAGACGGATGTCGAAGATTTCGATGCGGTTCGTCTTGAGTTCCAGCGGTTCGCCGCTGCGGGCATATTCGTAGGCCCGCAGGCCGCCGACGATTTTGGCGGAGAAGACGGGTGGGACCTGGTCCTGCGGGCCGATGAAGGCCGGCAGGGCGTCGCGGACGGTTTCTTCGGTGATGTGGTCGTAGGGGAAGAACTGGTCGATGGGCTGCTCCAGGTCGTAAGAAGCTGTCGTGGCACCGAATTCTACGGTGGCCAGATACTCTTTCTCAGAGGCCTGCAGCGCCTCCGCAAGCTTAGTGGCCTTGCCGATGCACACAAGTAGCAAGCCCGTGGCGAGCGGGTCGAGCGTGCCGGCGTGGCCGACTTTCAGCTTGCGGAGGCCAAAGTGTTTCTGCAGGGTAAATTTGCATTTGCGCACGAGGTCGGCGGAAGTCCAGCGATAGGGTTTGTCCAAAGGGAGGACGATCCCGTCGGGATAATCCGCCAGGTCGTGCGAGAGGTGCGCTTCGAAGAAGGCGGGCATGCCTTCTCCGACGGGACAGCCGTCAAGCACAAGGTATCTTGTCGATGCGGCGCTGGTGTCTTCCACCTTCAAACGGGGTTTCGAGCCAGGTCTTGACGATGAGCCGGGCCATCGTCAGGGTGATGAAGCGGGCCGGCATCACCAGCACGTTGGCGTTGTTGTGCTGCGAGATGAGGGCGCCGATGTCGCGGTTCCAGGCCAGTCCGGCGCGGATACCCTTGTGGTGGTTGAGGGTCATGGCCATGCCGTTGCCCGTTCCGCAGAGAGCGATTCCCTTATCTACTTCGCCTTTTTCGATGCCCTCTGCCAGGGCGTGGGCGAAGTCGGGGTAATCGACACTCGAGGTTCCATGTGTTCCGTAATCTACGACGGAATAGCCTTTCCGCCGCAGGTAGGCGATCAGCGCCTGCTTGTACTGGTAGCCGGCGTGATCTGAAGCGAATCCGATTTTCATAGTTTTTGGCTCCCGGTCAAACCGGGAATGAAGTCAGGTTGTTTATGTCAATGAAGCGATTCCTTTGTCGATGCGGCGCAGGACTTCGTCCTTGCCCATGAGGGCCATCATTTCGGCGACGCCGGGGCCGACGCTCTTGCCGACCAGGAACAGGCGAAGCGTGTTCATGACCTTGCCCATCGGCCAGCCGTTCTCGCGGATGAGACCTTCCAGCGATTCGCCGACGTGCTCTTTCGTGAAGGGCGTGAGCGAAGCGATGAAATCGCGTACGCCGGGGATGAGCGCAGGGATGTCGTCTTTCCAGAACTTGGCCACGGCCGCCGGGTCGTAAGCGGCGGGCGCTTCGAAGAAGAAAGACGTCGCGTCGTGGAACTCGGTGGGGAAGTGGACACGTTCGCGCATCAGGTCGAGTACGCCGCCGATGTACGCATCGGAGAATGCAGCCACCCGCTCGCCTTCAGCAGCCCGGAATTCGGCCACCAACTGTGCGGTAGGCCGCATGCGCAGGTACTCCTGGTTGAACCATTTGGCTTTGTCGGGATTGAAGCGGGCGCCCGATTTGATGACGCGCTCCAGCGAGAAGACCTTCACGAGCTCTTCCAGCGAGAAGATCTCCTGCTCCGTGCCGGGGTTCCAGCCCAGGAAGGCCAGCATGTTGACGAAAGCCTCGGGGTAGTAGCCGTCCTCGCGGTAGCCGCGGGAGACTTCGCCTTCGGCGTTGACCCAGCGCAGCGGGAAAACCGGAAATCCCAGCCGGTCGCCGTCGCGTTTGCTGAGCTTGCCCTTTCCGTCGGGCTTGAGTAGCAGTGACAGATGCGCGAAGCGCGGCTGCGAATCCTGCCAGCCGAATGCTTCGTAAAGCAGATAGTGCAGGGGCAGGGAAGGAAGCCACTCCTCACCGCGGATGACTTCGGTGATCTCCATCAGATGGTCGTCCACGATGTTGGCCAGGTGGTAGGTGGGCAGTTCGTCCACACGTTTCCACAAAACCTTGTCGTCGAGCGTGTTGCTGTTGACCTCGATGTGGCCGCGGATCAGGTCGTCCATCGCGACGGTCCTGTTTTCGGGAATCTTGAAGCGGATGGTCCAGTCGGTGGTTCCCGCCACGCGCCGGGCCACTTCATCGGCCGGCAGCGTCAGCGAATTCCGGAGCTGACCGCGCGTCTCCCAGTTGTAGGTAAAGGTTTTCTTTTCCGCCTCGGCAGCCGTGCGGAGCGCAGTAAGCTCCTCGGCCGTGTCGAAGGCATAGTAGGCATAACCCTTCTCAACCAGTTCTTCCGCATACTTGCGGTAGATGCCGCGGCGCTGCGACTGGCGGTAGGGCGCGTGGGGATGCTTCGGCGAAGCCACTTCCACCACGTTGCCAGCCTCGTCCACGCCTTCGTCGGGATAGATGCCGCACCAACGGAGACTCTCGATGATATAGGCCTCGGCACCGGGCACGAAACGTTGGGAATCAGTGTCTTCGATGCGGAGGATGAAATCACCGCCCGCCTGTTTGGCATAGAGGTAGTTGTAGAGCGCCGTGCGGACGCCGCCCATATGGAGCGGCCCGGTCGGGCTCGGCGCGAAACGGACTCTGCGTTTTCTTTCCATGGTTTATTCGCTTGCGGGGGTTTCCTTGACATTGAGCATACGCTCGCGGCGGACGCAGGCGG
Source organism: uncultured Bacteroidales bacterium (assembly GCA_947168065.1). Taxonomy (GTDB): domain Bacteria; phylum Bacteroidota; class Bacteroidia; order Bacteroidales; family UBA932; genus Cacconaster. The sequence goes on along the minus strand of CAMVKH010000001.1, from coordinate 135,204 downwards.
GCTCTTCCTCCAGCTCCTTGATGAGCCGGACGTCCTCCACGATGAGGGCGGGGATGCCCGTCACGCGCTGCTTGTTGAGCAGCTTGCCGTTGTCCGGTGCGATGGGACGGCCTTTCTTGCGGGTGCGGAACAGGTCTTTGACGTACTTCACGTCGATGCGGTTGCTGCGGTTGATCTCGTTCTCGTCGATGACCGGCAGCTGCCACATCTCGAAGCCCGTGGCGATGATCGTGACGCTGATCTTGTCGCCCATCGTCTCGTCGAATACGATACCGCGCTTGAAGTTGATCGTCGCGCCGGTGTACTGCGAGGTGAAGTCCATGATCTGGGAGAGTTCCTCCATCGAGATGCCGTGCTCCTCGTCGGAGCTGGCCGTGATGTTGATCAGGGCGTTCTTCACGCTGCGCAGGTTGAGGTCGTTCAGCAGCGGGGAGTTGAGCGCCTGCTCGACGGCCTTGGTGGCACGGTCCTGGCCTTCGGCCTCGCCGATACCCATGATGGCCACGCCGCTGTTCTTCATCACCTTCTTCACGTCGGCGAAGTCCACGTTGATGTAGCCGCTGCTGGTGATGATCTCGGCGATGCTCTTGACGGCCGTGGCGAGTACCTCGTCGGCCTTGTTGAAGGCCGTGAAGATGTTCATCTTTCCGTAGAGCTGGTAGAGCTTCTGGTTGTCGATCACCAGGATGCTGTCAACATGCTTGCTGAGCTCCTTGATGCCTTCGACAGCCCGGTAGAGCGCTTCCTTGCCTTCATCGCGGAAGGGGACGGTAACGACGCCGACCGTCAGCTTGCCCTGCTCCTTGGCGGTCTTGGCCACCAGCGGCGCGGCGCCTGTACCGGTGCCGCCACCCATACCGCAGGTCACAAATACCATCTGCGTATCGCCTTCAAAGAGCCGGCTGATCTCTTCGAGCGATTCCTCGGCGGCTTGGCGTCCGACCGTGTAGTCGGTGCCGGCGCCCAGACCCTTGGTCAGGATCGGACCGATCTGGAGCTTGGTGGGTACGGGACTCTTCTGGAGCGCCTGCGTGTCGGTGTTGCACACGACGAAATCCACGTCCTTGAGTCCGAGTTTGTACATATAGGAAACGGCATTGTTGCCACCGCCGCCCACACCGACGACCGTGATGATGTTGCCCCGTTTCTCCCAGCTGGTAGGTATTAAATCTGCATCCATGGCTTAAGCGTTGTCGTTATCGGAAAATAGCATGTCAAAGAAGGTCGGGCCCTTGGGGGCTTTCTCCTTCTCTCTCTTCTTCTCTTCTTTTTCCCTCCTGCGGGCTTCCTTCTCCCGCTCCTTCTCGCGTCTGCGGATTTCGCGCTCGCTGATGCGCTGCTCTTCGGGCTCGAACTCGGGTTCTTCCTCGAAGAGCGTGGTATCGGCCGCTTTGGCGGCGGTCTGTGCGGCGCTGGCTTCCTGCTTCTGCTCGATGGCGTGCGACAGCAGCGGATCGAGCGTCTCCTGCACCAGGCCGACGGCCGTGGCGGCATAGACGTCGAAGGCGTCTTCCACACTGTCCTTGTCGATGGAAGCCGGGGCGGAGAGGCGGATCTTCTGTCCCAGCAGTGCGCTGGCAAGCTGGATCAGGTCCTCGTGGTGGCTGGCGCCGCCGGTGATGACCACTCCGGAGGCAATCTTGCCGGCATAGCCGGACTGCTCGATGATGTAGCGGACGGCGTCGAGGATTTCGCTCAGGCGCGCCTCGATGGTACGTACCAGCAGGCTCATCTCGATCTCACCGTCGGAGGATTCACTCTCGTTCTTGAGAACCAGTTTCTTGTTCTCCACAGCGTATTCTTCGCAGCAGCGGCCGTGACGGAGCTTGATGGTCTCGGCCCATTCGCGGGTGATGTTGGCCACAGTCTTGATGTCGCCCGTCACCGACTCGCCGCCGAAGGGGATGATGGCCGCGTGGCGGACGATGTTGTCCTTGATGATGGCCACTTCGGTCAGGCCTTTGCCGATGTCCACCATCGCCACGCCGTTCTCCATCTCAGGCTTGGTCAGGACGGCGCGGGCCGAAGCGATCGGCGAAAGGATGGCCTTGCCGAGCGTAAGCCCGCAGTTCTCCAGGATGGTGATGCGGCGGTTGAGGATGCTCTTGCGACCGTAGAAGAGCCGGAAGTCGGCGTCTATCTGTCCGCCGACCATGCCGATCAGTTCGTCGTGCGTGATGCCGATGCGGTCTTCGGTGCTGTACTTCTGCGGGACGGCCTCGAAGACGGTCTCATCGCCTTCGAGCGAGGCTTTGTACCGGGCCCGGGTGATCTGCCGGACCTCATCTTCGGTGATGTAGGCCTTGGGATCGGTACGGTTGATCTGGCAAGGGAGGTCCTTGCTGTGGAGTACCCTGCCCGAGAGACCGACGGTCACCTCGGTAATCGGTTCGCCAAGCTCTGCTTCGGCCTGCTGGACGAGCGTGCGGACGATTTCCGCGACCTTGAAGTCGTTGACGATTTCGCCCGCTTCGATACCGTTGGAGGGCATGTCGTGATAGCTCACGATCCGCACCCCGTCGGAGGTCTGTTCGCCGACCGCCAGCGCCACCTTGGAGCTTCCAAAATCCAATGCTGCTGCGTATCTGCTCATAGCTGCTTGCAAATTATCTGATTATTATATTTTAAATTGATTGTCTTGTAGGTTTTTCCTTCTTCCAGCTGCGGGGCGATGTTGCGCCACCAGGCGTCGAGTTTTTCAAACTTGGTGACGTAGTCGCCGCTGTCCCCGAAGATGATGGCAGGCCCGGCGGAGCGGGTATAGAGCACGATGTCCCCGTCTTCGGAGATATCCATCTGCGCAATCTCCTTCCGCAGGGCAGGCTTGCTGTCGATATAGCGTGCAAGGGTTACCATCCCCAGGAGCCAGTCACGCTCCTCTTCCGGAACGAGACCGCGCCATTTCCTGTCGAGCGACAGCGGAATGTGGCCCGTGACGATGGGAACGTCCACGGCGTTGGTCACCGGGAAAAGATACCCTTCGGGATCGGCGTACCAGCGCAGTGCGGCGTTCTCCAGGCGGATGACCGGCTTGCGTTGGGTAAGCTCCACGGCGAGCGTCTGCTCGTTGGCGGCATAGACCTGGGCACTCATCACCTCGCCGCGCGCGAGCAGCGCTTTCTCGATGGAGTCGAGGTCGATGCGGCAAGTGTGCTTTCCGACGGCGCACCGGGTGAGGGAATCCAGCACTTCCTGCTTGTCCACGATCGCGCTTTCGAGCGAGTCGAGCAGCACGACCTCGACTTTCCGGCAGTTTGCCTGCGCGCGACCCTGGGCGGACAACTTGCCTACGAAGTGGAACCAGCAGCCCAGCAGTGCGCCCGAGAGGACTACGATCAGCGAAGTGAGGATAATGCGTCGGATCATAAGCGGGATTTCAACCAGGTTTCAATGGGTTCGATGAAGCGGTCGACGTCGCCGGCGCCGAAGGTGACCAGGCAGTCGAGATCGCGGCTGCGGAGATGTTCCATCAGCTGTTCTTTCGGAATGAGCACCTTGTCCGGGATGGTCACGCGGTCGAAGATGATGTCGGAGGTGACGCCGGGGATGGGCTCTTCCCGTGCCGGGTAGATCGGCAGCAGGATGAGGGCGTCGAGGCCGCTCAGGGCTTCGGCGAAGTCAGGCGCGAAATCGCGCGTGCGGGTATACAGATGCGGCTGGAAGATACCGGTCAGCCTGCGGCCGGGGAAGATGTTGCGCAGGGAACTGATGGCCGCCTTGATTTCGTTGGGGTGGTGCGCATAGTCATCGACGTAGGCGATGCGGGGGGTCTCGATGTGGATGTCGAAGCGGCGCTTCACGCCCTGGAAGCTGGCGAGGGCTTCGCGGATCTTTTCCGGAGCGGTCCCGTGCAGCAGGGCGATGGCCGAAGCGGCGACGGCGTTCTCGACATTGACCCAGCCCGGAACGCCGACCTTGCAGTGGGCGATGCTTCCGCCCGGGTAGTTGAGCGTGAAGTCGAAACGTCCGCCCGGCAGCGGGGTGATGTCGGAAGCGTAGAAGTCGCAGGGTGTGTCGTAAGCATAGCGGAAGACCTTGGCACGGGTCTCTTCGAGCGGCACTTCGACGCCTTCTTTGACGATGACTGCGCCGTCTGCGTCGACTTGCGCGGTAAACTGGCCGAAAGCTTCCACCACGTGCGCGTGGTCGCTGTAGATGTCGAGGTGGTCGGCGTCCGTAGCCGTCACCACGGCGATATGCGGGTGCAGCTGCAGGAACGAACGGTCGAATTCGTCGGCCTCCGCCACGAGGACGGGGTTCCTGCTCAGCAGCAGATTGGTATCGTAATTCTTCGAGATGCCGCCCAGGAAAGCGTTGCAGCCTTCGCCGGACTGCGTCAGGATGTGGGCCAGGAGCGTGCTGGTGGTCGTTTTCCCGTGCGTTCCCGATACGGCGAGGCACTCTTGTCCGCGAGCGATTTCGCCCAGGGCTTTCGAGCGCTTGCACAGGGCGTAGCCGTGGCTGCGCACGTACTGCAGTTCACCCAGTTCCTCGGGGATGGCGGGTGTGTAGATGACGAAGGTGTGCGCCACGTCGGCCGGGATGGCATCCACGTCGTCTTCATAGTGAACGGAAATGCCTTCCTCCTCCAGTGCGTGGGTGAGGGCTGAGGGCGTACGGTCATAGCCCGAGACCTCGTAGCCCTGGTGCTTGAAGTAGCGGGCGATGGCGCTCATGCCGATGCCCCCGATTCCGATGAAGTAGTAGTGGGTGTATGCCATGTCGTTATCCCTTATCTGACCAGTTTGAGGACTTCGCGCGCAATCACTTCGGAAGCGTCCTTGCGGGCGAGCTTGAGGATGTTCTTTTCCAGGTCGGCCAGCCGCGCTTCGTCGGGCAGCAGGCCCTCGACCGTGTCGAGCAGGTTGGCGTCGGCATCGGCGTCGCGGACCATCAGCGCCGCGTCCTTTTCGACCAGCGCCATGGCATTGTGGGTCTGGTGGTCTTCCGCCACGTTGGGAGAAGGAACGAAGATCGTGGCTTTTCCCGCTACGCAGAGTTCGGAGATCGTGCCGGCGCCGGCGCGGGAAACGAGCAGGTCGGCTACGGCGTAGGCCAGGTCCATCCGTTTGATGAAATCGGTGTAGAAGAGGTTCGGTACCTGGCGGCCCGCCATGAATTCATCCACGCCGGCCTTGTAGTATTTGCCGCACTGCCAGATCACCTGGTAGTCCGCTCCCGCGGCGCGATTCTCCACCCAGTTGCGCATCACGCGGTTGAGGGTGCCGCAGCCCAGGCTTCCGCCCACTACGAAGAGTGTCTTCTTGTGCGGATCCAGACCGTAGAACTGGTAGCCCTCTGCACGCTGCTCTGCCGTAGGCCGGGCGATTTCCTTGCGGATCGGGTTGCCGGTGAGCAGGATCCGGTCGGCCGGGAAGAAGCGTTCCATGCCCTCGTAAGCCGTGCAGATGCAGGCGGCCCGCTTGCCCAGGATCTTGTTGGTCAGGCCGGCATAGGAATTCTGCTCCTGGATCAGGCAGGGGATGCCCTTGTGCGAAGCGCTCCACAGCAGCGGTGCGCTGGCAAAGCCGCCCACGCCGACCGCTACGTCGGGTTTGAACTCCTGGATGATCCTGCCCGCTTCGCGCACGCTCTTGGCCACCTTGAAGGGCAGGGCCAGGTTCTTGAGCGAGAGCGACCTTTGCAGTCCGGCCACCGGAAGGCCGATGATCTTGTAGCCGGCCGCCGGCACGCGTTCCATCTCCATCTTGCCGATGGCGCCCACGAAGAGGATTTCCGCTTCGGGGCAGAGTTCCTTGACGGAGTTGGCGATCGAGAGGGCGGGGAAGATATGGCCGCCCGTACCGCCGCCGCTGATGATGATGCGAGGTTTATTCATCGGGAGTCGTATAGGTTATATCGGTTGTATCATAGTTATAGGTATCGCTCAGCTGGGCGGCCTCGGCCGCGCGCTGAGCACGCTCCTGTGCGTCCTGCTTGTCGAGCTGGCGGTTGACCGAGAGGATCATGCCGAAGGCCCCGCTCAGCACCAGATAGGCGGTACCGCCGTGGCTGATGAGCGGAAGCGTATGGCCGGTGATCGGGAGGAGCCGCACGTTGACCAGGATGTGCAGGAAAGCCTGCGTCGCGATCAGGAACGAGAGGCCCACGATCAGGACGCTCGAATAGGTTGCCTTGCATCGCTGGCAGAGCCGGATGCAGCGGAAGAGGAAGATCAGATAGAGCAGGATTACGATAAGTCCGCCGATCAGGCCGTATTCTTCCACGATGAAAGCGTAGATGAAGTCGGAGAAGGCCATCGAAAGGGAGTAGCGCTGGGTGCTCTTGCCCGGGCCTTTGCCGAAGATGCCGCCCTCGGAGATGGCTACCTTCGCATTCTCGCTCTGGCGGTCTTTGTCCTTGAGCTGCTGGATTTCCCGCTGCGAGAGCCCTTCGAGATTCTCCTCTTCTTTGTCGAAGTGCGCCGTCAGACGTCCCTCCACCGTGCCGAAACGGTTGAACAACTTGCCTACCGAAGTTTCGAGCCGCTCGGGACGGCCGGCATAGAAGGCGTGGTAGGTCAGGAACATCAGCAGGACCGCTGCCGCAACGATACCGACCGTGATCATCAGGTTCTTGAAGCTGACGTTCATGAAGAACAGGATCAGGAACGTGATCAGGGCGATCAACAGGGCGGACGAGAAGCTGTTCTGCATGATCAGCAGGCACACGGCGCCCACCGGAAGCAGGATCTTCAGGGCGAACTGCTTGAAGTCGGCCAAGTCGTCTCCCCAGCGTTCCAGGGCCCTGGCCAGATAGAGGATTACGCCGATCTTGGCGAACTCGAACACCTGGAAGGTATGGCCGGCGATCTTGATGCCGCGGACGGCGCCGTTGATCTCGGCGCGCAGTCCCGGGACAAAGAGCATCAGGAGCATCAGCACGGAGGCTCCGTAGAGGACGAATGAGAAGGTGCGGTAGAAGCGGAGCGGAATCAGGTAGCAGATGAACAGCGCCAGGAAGCCCATCAGCACCGATTTGGTCTGTTCGGCGAAGATGGCGACTTTGCTGATGCCGCGCGAGGAGGCCAGGAAGCTGCTCGACGAGAACACAGCCGCGATCGAGAACATCGCGAACAGCACGACGATGATCCAGATCACACGGTCTCCCTTGAGCTTCCAGAATTCTTTCATGGCCTACAGCTTGCGGACCGCCTCCTTGAACTGGCGGCCACGGTCTTCATAGTTCTTGAACAGGTCGAAGCTGGCGCAGCAGGGGCTCAGCAGCACGGTGTCGCCCGGCGCGGCCAGCTCGGCGCATTTTTGGACGCATTCCCCGGCGGAAAGGGTGTCGCAGATGGTCGGTACGATGCTGCCGAAGAAATCATGGATCTTCTTGTTGTCCACACCCAGACAGACGATGGCTTTGACTTTCTCGCGTACCAGGTCTGCGATCGGCGCATAGTCGTTTCCTTTGTCGGTTCCGCCCAGGATCAGGACGATAGGGGTCTGGACGCTCTCGAGGGCATACCAGGTCGAGTTGACGTTAGTGGCCTTCGAGTCGTTGATATAGAGTACGCCGCCCACCGAGAGGACTTTTTCCATCCGATGCTCCACCCCTTCGAAAGTGGTGAGCGACCGGCGGATGGTCTCGTTGGTGACCTTCATGATCTTGCCGGTGATGGCAGCAGCCATGGAATTGTACACATTGTGGCGGCCTTCCAGCGAGAGTTCGTTCACCAGGATGTCGAACTCGTCGCCCTGGTAGCGGACGCGCATCCGGTCGTCTTCCAGCCAGGCGCCTTCCTCCACGATGCCGTTCTGGGTGAACGGCAGTTTCTGGGCCTGGACCACGATCTTGTTGAGTTCGCCGATGGTCACCTCGTCGTCGTTGCAGAAGATGAAGCAGTCTTCGGGACGCATATTGCGCGTGATGCGGAACTTGGCGTTGATGTAGTTCTGGAAGCAGTGGTCGTAGCGGTCCAGATGGTCGGGCGTGATGTTCATCAGCACGGCGATGTCGGCTTTGAAGTCGTACATGCCGTCGAGCTGGAAACTACTGAGCTCCAGCACATAGATATCGTGTTTCTCCGTGGCCACCTGCATGGCGTAGCTCTTCCCGATGTTGCCGCCCAGACCTACGTTCAGGCCTGCGTTCTGCAGGAGATAGTAGATGAGCGAGGTGGTCGTGGTCTTGCCGTTGCTGCCGGTGATGCAGATTTTCTTCGCCGTGTCGTAGTAGCCGGCGAACTCGATCTCGGAGATGACGGGTGTGCCCTGTTCGTGGAGCTTTACCACCAGCGGAGCGGTCTCCGGGATACCGGGACTCTTGATCACGAGGTCTGCTCCGAGGATACGGTCGGCGCTGTGGCCGCCTTCCTCGAAGGGGATGTCCCATTTCTGCAATTCGCTGCGGAAGTTCTCTTTCAGGGAACCGCTGTCCGACAGGAAGGTGTCGAAGTGCTGGACTTTGGCCAGTACCGCTGCGCCTACGCCGCTTTCGCCGCCGCCGAGAATGACTGCTTTTTTCATGTTTATCGGATTTTCAAGGTTACGATGGTGATGACTGCCAGGATGATGGAGATGATCCAGAACCGGACGACGATCTTGTTCTCAGGCTGGATGCGGTGCGGCGTCTGGATCAGGGCGTCGGGATTCTCCTTCTGGTAGTGGTGATGGAGCGGCGACATGCGGAACACCCGCACGCCCGTTCCGGTTTTCTTCTTGGTATATTTGAAATAGAATCGCTGGATGATGACCGAGAGGCTCTCCACCAGGAAAATGCCGCAGAGGATGGGAAGCAGCAATTCCTTCCGGATGACGATGGCGAGTACGCCGATGATGCCGCCCAGGGCAAGGCTGCCCGTGTCGCCCATGAACACCTGGGCCGGGAAAGCATTGTACCATAGGAAACCCAGCAAGGCTCCCACGAAGCAGCACACATAGACGGTGACCTCACCGATGTTGGGCAGGAACATGATGTTGAGGTATTCGGCGAAACCGGCGTGGCCCGAAACGTAGGCCAGCACACCGAGCGTGGCGCCCACGATGGCCGAGACACCGGCCGCCAGGCCGTCCATGCCGTCGGTCAGATTGGTACCGTTGGAGCAGGCGGTGATGATGAAGATGATCACCAGTACATAGAGGCCGCCCTGCAGTGCCCGGACGAATTGTCCGGAGAAGGGGATCAGCCATTTGTAGTCGAATTCATTGCCCTTGACGAAAGGGATGGTGGTGCGGCTGTAGCTTACGCCCTGTTCCGAAGTGAAGTAGAGGGTAAGGCCCACGATCAGACCGAGCAGCACCTGCCCGACGATCTTGTATTTGCCGTTGAGGCCTTCCTTGTTGTGCTTGAATACTTTGATGTAGTCGTCGATGAAGCCCAGGGCGCCGAGCCACACCGTCGTCAGGATCAGCAGCTGCACGTTGGTGTTGGCCAGGTTGCCGAATAGCAGGATCGGGACCAGGATGGAGATCAGGATGATGATGCCGCCCATCGTGGGGGTGCCTTTCTTCTGGAGCTGGCCTTCCAGGCCGAGGTCGCGGATGGTCTCGCCGATCTGCTTCTTCTGCAGCCGGTCGATGATCTTCTTGCCCACGAGCATCGAGGTGAGGATGGCGATTACGGCGCAGCTGATGGCACGGAACGAGATGTATTGCATCAGGCCGGCGCCCGGGAAGTCGATCCCCGCATTGTTCAGGTATTCAAACAGGTGATAGAGCATGTCCTTTCTCCTTTATTTCATTTCTTCAAAGGTTTCCGCAATCACTTCCTTGTCGTCGAAGTGGGTCTTCACGTCGCCGATGATCTGGTAGTCTTCGTGTCCCTTGCCGGCCACCAGGATGACGGCGCCTTGGGGAGCGGTCATCAGCGCCGCGCGGATAGCTTCCCGGCGGTCGGTCAGGAAGAGGCTCTTCGCACGGGCGGCCGTGTCCATGCCGGCGCGGATCTCACGGATGATCTCGTCCGGATCCTCGTGGCGCGGATTGTCGGAAGTGACCACGACGCGGTCGGCATACTTGGCCGCGATGGCCCCCATCTCGGGGCGCTTGGTGCGGTCGCGGTTGCCTCCGCAGCCGAAGACGCAGACCAGCATCCGGTCGCGGGCTGTTTCGCGGAGCGTGCGCAGTGCGTTCTCCAGGGCATCGGGCGTGTGGGAGTAATCCACGACAGCCGTCAGGTCGTTGCCGCCGCGCAGGAAGTCGAGCCGGCCGGCCACGGGTCCGAGCGCACTCATCTTGACCAGCACTTCCTCGGGTTTGGCGCCCAGCAGCACGGCCGTCGCATAGACAGCCAGCAGGTTGTAGGCGTTGTGCGCGCCGATGAAGCGGGTCCAGACCTGGGTGCCGTCGATGCTTACGAGCATTCCTTCCAGGCTCTCCTCCACGATCTTGCAGCGGAAATCGGCCATGCGTTTGCAGGCATAGGTCCGCACCTGGGCAACGGTGTTCTGCACCATGACCTCGCCGTTGCGGTCGTCGACATTCACGAGTGCATAGGCGCTTTTCGGGAGATTGTCGAAGAAGCGCTTCTTGCAGTCGCGGTAGGCGGCGAAGGTCTTGTGGTAGTCCAGATGGTCGTGCGTCAGGTTGGAGAAGATGGCGACCTTGAATTCCAGGCCGGCGATCCGCTCCTGGTCCACGGAATGGGAACTGACCTCCATGAAGCAGTAGGAGCAGCCCTTGTCCGCCATCCGGGCGAGCAGGCTGTTGAGTTCGATGGGGTCGGGGGTGGTGTGGGAGGTCTCCAGCCGCTCGCCGTCGATGTAGTTGGCGATGGTGGAGATCAGGCCGCAGCTCCAGCCCAGGTCGGTGAACAGGTTGTAGAGCAGCGTGACGGTGGTCGTCTTACCGTTGGTTCCGGTGATGCCCACCAGATGCAGTTTGCCGGAAGGGTGGTCGAACCAGTTGTCGGCGGCCAGCGCCAGGGCGCGGCGGCTGTCGGCTACTTTCACCAGCGTGACGCCTTCCATCGCTTCCAGACCGGGCGTGTCGTTCTGGTAGATGATGGCCGTGGCGCCGGCTTCGACGGCTTTGCCGATGAACCGGTGTCCGTCGGCTTCCGTGCCGGGTACGGCGATGAACAGCGAACCGGGGCGGCAGGTGCGTGAGTCGAAGGTCAGTTCTTCGATCTCGCGTTCCAGGTCACCGCGGGTGGCCACTACATCGATGCCTTGCAATACTTTATTGAGTCTCATGGGTATACTGTTCTTTGAGGATGAGGGTAATCTGACGGGAACGGGCCGTGTCGCCCGGGGCCGGCGTCTGGCTGGCCACGACACCGTGGCCTTCGAAGGAAACTTCGTAATCCGCTTTCTCGAGCAGGGCGACCGCTTCACGCAGGCCCAGGCCCTTGACGTTGGGCACCAGGCCGAGCCGGATGTCTTCGCGGCCCTGGAGCATCAGGTAGTCGTCGCCTTCGGGCATCGCACCCTTGCGGGGGAGCGGTTCCTGCCAGTCGATCGAGTTGGCGTAGATCTGTTCGGCGACCTGGCGGAACACAGGGCCGCTCCAGGTGGCGCCGTAGAAGTTGCCGAAAGTCGGTTCGGAATAGACCACTACGATCATCGAGTATTTGGGAGCGTCGGAGGGGAAGAAACCTACGAAGGTGGCCTGGTGCATCTTGTGGCCGGCCCGGTCTTCGTAGCGTCCGGTGTTGGGGAACACGATACGGGCTGTGCCCGTCTTGCCGGCTACGCCCACAGGACAGCCCTTGAATACGCGGTAGCCCGTGCCGCCTTCCGATTCAACCACGCCGCGCATGGCCTTCCAGACTTCGTGCGCCGTCTCCTTGCTGCAGACGGTTCCGATCTTCTCGGGCTTGAATTCCTGGAGGATCTGACCATCCTTCTGGTAATTGCGCACCAGATGGGGGCGCATCATCACGCCTTCGTTGGCGATGGCGTTGTAGAAGTTCAGCGTATGGAGCGGGGTGATCTCCACGGTGTAGCCCATGGCTATCTGCGGGAGGTCCTTCATGTTCCAGGCGGCCCTTCCCGTGGTGACTTCCGGATCTTTCAGGTTGGCCTTGGCCATGCCGTTGAGTTCGAACGGGAAGTCGTAGGTGATGCGCCGTTCGTTGGTGAGCTTGTCGAGGAACTCCTTCGGATTCTTGTCGTAGTTGCGGGCTGCCAGGATACGGAACACATTGTTCGAGGAGATTTCGAAGCCGCGCTTGACGGAAATCGTGCTGTAGCGGTCGAGATAGTGGTCTACGAACGGCTTGCCGCCGCCGTAGTTCCAGGTCACGATGGCCGGAATCTCCGTATCGAGGGTGACTTTCTTGTCTTCGAGCAGGGTGGTCAGGGTCGCGCACTTGAACACGGAGCCCGGTTCGCCCTTGCGTCCGATGGCGTAGTTGTAGGTTTCATCGAAACCGCCCTTGCCGTCTTTCTCCAGGTTGACCATGGCCTTGACTTCGCCGGTGGCCACATCCATCACCACGACAGTGCCGGCGTGTACCTCGGTGGTCTTGCTCAGCACGCTGATCAGGGCGTTCTGCGCCATGTCCTGCATGTCGATGTCGAGGGTGAGCTGTACGTCGATGCCGTCCACGGGCTGGATGGTTTCCCGGTCGGTGTCCACGATCCAGTTGCGGCCTTCGGTCAGGCGCATCGGCTGCAGGCCGTCGGTGCCGCGCAGGATGGTGTCGCAGCTGCCTTCGATGCCGATGGTCGGAATCTCGCTCTGGTCCTTGATGTAACCGAGGGTACGGAAGCCCAGGCGGCCGTAGGGATAGGTGCGGTGGTCGACCTTCACCTCATCGCGTCCGCCGCGGGCGCGGCCTTCACGGAGGATGGGGAAGGAGGAGACCAGTTTCATCTCCTGGTAGGTCAGCAGACGGCGGTTGAGGAACATATAGCGGCGACCGCCGGAAAGGCCTTCCTTGCGGCGTTCCACGATCTCTTTCTTGTATTGGGCGGCTTTCTTGTCCTTGTAGAAGTCGGCCAGGCAGATGGCTAGCGAGTCGATGCCTTTGGCGAAGACGGCGGAGTCGGGCTGGACGCAGTCCATGCCCATGCGGTATTCCGGAATGGAGAAGGCCAGGTAGCGGCCGTCGTCGGCCAGGATGCTGCCGCGGGTGCAGGGGAGGACGTCTTCCCGGACGGTCTTGGTGGTGTAGCTGCGGCCGGGTTTGTGGATGAACTGCAGGTTGATGATCTGCGCGACCGAAACGATCGCGAGCAACACGAAGAGCAGGTAGAAGACGCCGATTTTCTTGATGTTGGCCTGCATTCCGTTATTGTTTTTCAAGGACGATCCGCTGGGCCGGCTCCGTGGGCGCGTGCAGCTGCGAGCCGCTCGCCTTGAGCATGCCGTCGATCTTGGTCCTGTTGTTCATGCCTACCAGGTCGAGGGTGCGCTGCTGGTAGCTGATGCGCAGCTCCTGCAGCGCCCGTTCGTTCCGCTGCACCTGGACGAGGTTCTGTTCCACCATCAGGCTCCAGGCGATGGAGATACAGATGATGACGAAGATGTAGAAAATGAAACCGAGCTGGCGGTCCACACCCCACTCGATCAGCTTGTCTCCACTCAGATAGCTGATCAGTTTGTCAACGATGTGCTTGATTTTTCCGCTCATTTCCGCATGTCACAGCCTCTCGGCCACTCTCAGTTTCGCACTGCGCGCGCGCGTGTTCAAAGAAATTTCTTCCTCGGAAGGAAGAATCGGTTTCTTGGCAACGCGTGTCAGCAGTTTCTGCTGGCAGCCCTCCCTGATTGCGTTCTTGACGATGCGGTCCTCTAAGGAATGGTACGTTATCACGGCCAGCCGCGCTCCTTGCCCAAGCGCCCGCATGGCCCCTTTCATAAACCCCTCCAGGGAAGTCATCTCGCCATTGACTTCAATCCGAAGAGCCTGGTATACTTTAGCCAGATACTTGTGCTCCAAAAATTTAGGCAGAACAGGTGCAATCGCTCTGCCTAAATCTTGCGTGGTCTTCAACGGGCTTCTCTCGCGGCCGCTTACAATCAGTTCGGCCAGCCTCCTGCTGTTTTCTACCTCCCCGTAAAGTCGGAAGATCCTCTCCAGGTCTTCCCCACTATAACTATTTACTATATCCGACGCACTCAGTTGTGCGTGATGGTTCATCCGCATGTCCAGCGGCGCGTCTTCGAATCGGAAGGAGAATCCCCGCTCTGCGGTGTCGAACTGGTGGGACGATACGCCCAGGTCCGCCAGGATTCCGTCCACGGAAGCGCAGCCGTGGTACTTTACAAAGTTGTGCACGAAACGGAAGTCTCCGTGCACCAGGGTCAGTCTCCCGTCGTCGGGCGCATTGGCCAGCGCTTCTTCGTCCCGGTCGAAGGCGATCAGCCTTCCTTTGGGTCCGAGGCGGTTGAGAATCTCGCGACTGTGGCCGCCTCCTCCGAAGGTCGCATCCACGTAGACGCCGTCTTCGCGGATTGCGAGCGCTGTGATGCTCTCTTCGAGCAGGACAGGCGTGTGGTAGGCAGACATGACCGGCGTCCTCCGCTAACCGAGAATCTTTTCGGCCAGCGCGACGAAATCCTCGCTCTTCATTTCCCTGGCCTCGTACTTCTCCTTGTCCCAGATTTCGATCAGGTGGTTGTTGCCCGCGAAGACGACATCCTTGCCGATGCCGGCCTTTTCGAGCAGCGCCTTGGGAATCGTCATGCGTCCCAGCTTGCCGTCAGGCTCTACGTCCGCAGTGCCTCTCATATACTCCCGCCAGAAGGCTGCGTGTTCCGGATTGAAGAAGTTCAAACGGCTTCTGACAGCTTCCGAATCTCTTTCCCACTCATCGTAGGCGTACATTTCGAGGCACTCTGCGAAGAGAGACTTTTTGACTACGAAGCGAAGGTTGGCACCTTCGCCCATACTGGATTTGAAGGCGGCCGGGAAGATCAGCCTTCCCTTGTCGTCGACCTTAGCCTTGTAGCATCCGATAAACTTTGCCATCAAATCCTATATGCGTTTAGTGATGTGTGAAGCAAAGGTATAAATAATTTTCCACTTTCTTACAAATATTTCCAATTTTTTCCACAAAAGTTATCAACAGGCGCAAAAAAAGCGCCCGGCTGATTCGCCGGGCGCCCATAAAGTTTGTGTCTTGCAAGCTTTTACTTCTTCTTCAGTTCGTCGCGGATTTCGCGCAGGAGCTGGATGTCTTCGGGGATGACCGGTTCGGCGGGTGCCGGAGCGGGTTCTTCCTTCTTCTTGTTCAGCTTGTTGATGCCCTTGAGCACGAAGAAGATACAGAGGGCGATGATGCAGAAGTCGACGGCGGCCTGGATGAAGTTGCCGTAGGTGAGGTTGACGGCCGGCTTGATGACTTCGCCGGCGGCGTCGAGCACTTCCTTGCGGAGGGTGACGGCCAGTTTCGTGAAGTCCACGTTGCCGAGGAGGGCACCGACCAGCGGCATGATGATGTCGGCGACCAGCGAGGAGACGATCTTGCCGAACGCACCGCCGATGACCACACCGACAGCCATGTCCATCACATTACCCTTGAGGGCGAATTCCTTGAATTCCTTGATAAGTCCCATAATATTGATGTTTTAGGTTAAAAGTCCCGACGGGTCAGACAAAGGTAATTATTTTTTCCGGATGATGTTCAGGCCGTCGCGCAGGGGGAGGATAAAATTTTCGACGCGCTCGTCGCCGGCTACCAGGTCGTTGAAGGCCTGGATGCTGCGGGTCTGCTGGCTGCGCGGGTCGCCGGTGACGACCTGGCCGTCCCAGAGCACGTTGTCGGCCAGGATCCAGCCGCCGGGGCGGACCAGGTCGATCACAGATTGGTAGTAGGCTACGTAATCCCTTTTGTTGCCGTCGATGTATGCCAGGTCATAGCCGGGTTCGAGCGCCGGCAGGATTTCGAGCGCGTCGCCGATGGCCAGGCGCACGCGGTCCGCGACACCGGCGCGGGAAAGTCCCTCGCGGATGAGGTCTTCCATCTCGTCGTTGATTTCCAACGTATCGATGCGGCCTCCGGGCGGCAGGGCTCCGGCCATCCAGAGCGTCGCATAGCCCGAGAAAGTGCCGATTTCCAGAATCCTCAGGGGCTTGAGCATCAGGACGATATGGCGCAGCAGTGCGCCGAGTGTCGGCCCGGCGATCTGTCGGCCGTGGCTCGTCCGCAGCCACGATTCCCGCTCCAGCCACGCGAGCGTCTCGCTCTGCGGCGTCGAGTTCTCCAGCATATAGCGTTCCAGTTCGTCCATCTTATTTGAAAATCAAAGTGGAAAGACGTTCTTCGGCGAGCACGTCCTGCGCTACCTTCTGAAGGCTTTCGGGCGTGATGGCTTCGATGCGGCGGCGGACTTCCTCGTCGGGCATTACCTCGCCGAAGACCAGCATGCTCTTGGCCATCGCCAGGGCCTGTGCTTCGCCATTGTCGGAAGAGACGGCCAGCTGGCCCAGCAACTGTTTCTTGGCGGCGCGCAGGGCGCTTTCGGTAAGCGGCTTTTCACGCAGCCGCGCGACTTCTTCGTGCACGAGCGTGATGCAGCGCTCGACGTTGGGCTTTTCGCAGCCGAAATAGATCAGGAAGCTCCCGGCGTCGGCGAACTGGGTGAACGAAGCGTCGATGGCATAGACCAGGGCGTTCTTTTCGCGCAGGCGCTGGTTGAGACGGGAGTTGGCACCGGGGCCGCCGAGCAGGTTGGCCAGCAGGATCAGGTCCATCCGTCGCGGGTCATAGTAGGAAAAGACGGTGGTGCCGATGATGCAGTTGATCTGGTGGTTCTTCTTGGCCACTTCCTTCTGGAAGCGGGGGCTGGTTGCCAGGGACGCGGCCTCGGGCCGGGCTGCAGCAGGAGCGGGCTGATAATCAGCTGGGATATACTTGGCGACAGCCTGGAGGGCGATCTTTTCGGCCCGCTGGGGCGTGAGGTTGCCCACGATGGCGATGCACATGTTCTCCGGCCGGAAATTCTCCCGGACGTAGGACTGCAGGGCTGCTGAATCGATCTTTTTGAGGCTTTTCGTCGTGCCGAGGATGGGGCGGGCGAGCGGGCTGGGCTCGAAGAGCATCCGCTCGAACTCCTCGAAGATGCACTCCGAAGGAGAATCCTTATACATATTGATCTCGTCGATGACGACGCAGCGTTCCTTGTCGAGTTCCTTCTGCGGATAGGTGGAAGTGAAGGCCAGCTCGAAAAGCAGATCCACGGCCTTGGCCGTGTCTTCCCTCAGGACGGTGGAGTAAAGCACCGTTTCTTCCTTTGCCGTATAGGCATTGAGTTCGCCGCCCAGCATCTCGAGACGGTTGCTGATCTGCTGCGGGGTGCGCCGGACCGTGCCCTTGAAGAGCATGTGTTCGGTCATATGGGCGATGCCGCTGAAGGCTTCCGGTTCGTTGCGGGTGCCCGACTTGATGGCCAGGGCGGAGTAGGCCACCTGCGACCGGGTACGGCGGAAAGCGAATTGAAGGCCGCAGGCGAAAGTTTTTGTATGAATCATGGGGCAAAAATAGACATTTTATTCGTACATTTGTAGGCTATGGAACAATTCATCGTATCTGCCCGGAAATATCGCCCCAACAGTTTCGAGACGCTGCTGGGCCAGGAAAACATCGCCCGGACGCTCAAGAACTCGATCCAGCGGGGCCAGCTCGCGCACGCCTACCTGTTCTGCGGTCCTCGCGGCGTGGGCAAGACCAGTGCCGCCCGCATCTTCGCCAAGACCATCAACTGCAGCAATCCCGGGCCCGACCTGGAGCCGTGCGGTGAATGTGAATCCTGCCGCTCGTTCGCGGAAGGCCGTTCCTACAGCATCCACGAACTCGACGCCGCCTCCAACAACTCGGTCGACGACATCCGCGCCCTGACCGACAAGGTGCGCATCCCTCCGCAGGTAGGACGCTACAGCGTCTATATCATCGACGAGGTGCACATGCTCTCGCAACAGGCCTTCAACGCCTTCCTCAAGACCCTTGAGGAACCGCCGGCCCACGCCATCTTCATCCTGGCCACCACCGAGAAACACAAGATCCTTCCCACCATCCTGTCGCGCTGCCAGACCTTCGACTTCAACCGCATCGGCATCGAAGACATGGTGCGCAACATGAAAGCCATCGCCGCCAAGGAAGGCGTCACGATGAGCGAGGAGGCCATGCATATCATCGCCCAGAAAGCCGACGGCGCTATGCGCGACGCACTGACGCTCTTCGACCAGACCGTAGCCTTCTGCGGCAAGGAAGTGACCTACGAACAGGTGATCCGCAACCTGGGCGTGCTCGACTACGACTACTATTTCAACCTGACGGACCATTTCCTTTCCGGCGACTATGCCCACGCCATGCTGACCTTCGACGAGATCCTTTCCAAGGGCTTCAACGCCCAGAGTTTCATCGGCGGTCTGAGCACCCATTTCCGCGACCTGATCGTCTGCAAGAACGAAGCCTCGCGAACGCTGCTCCATCTGGCTCCCACCGTGGCCAAGCGCTACCTTGAATACGCAAGCCGCTGCCCGATGGGCTTCCTTTTCGAAGCCCTGAGCATCACCTCCAACTGCGAGGCGGCATACAAGCAGAGCGGCAACCCGCGCCTGCTCATCGAGTTCGCCCTGATGAAACTCTGCAATCTCACCGCGAACCTCTCGGCCGGCGCCAGTGCCGCGGAGCCGAGACCGGCAGAACAGAAAGTTGCGGAGCCGAGACCAGCAGCGCCAAAACCAGTGGAGGCAAAACCCGCAGAGCCGCAGCCTGTCGTCAACAGCCCTGCGCCTCAGCCTTCCCGGCCGTCGAAGCCTACGGGCCTGTCGATCAAGGCTATGATGGCCGAAGCGAAGCATGAACCTGTCGCCGCGGCCCAGACGGAAGTCGAAGCCGCAGAAAAGCCGGCGCCCGATCCGGCCACGCTCCAGGAAGCCTGGACGGCCCTGGCCGCCAGCGAAGCGAAGATGCCCCGCCTTTCCTCTGCCCTTTCGCAGGCCACACCCACGCTCTCGGACAAGGAAATCCACTTCACCGTGGGCAACCTCGCCCAGAAAGACTGGATCGACCGCAACTGCCGTCCCCGCCTGGAGTCCTTCCTTCAGAAGAAACTCGGCGACGGCGCCATCCGGCTCGTGGTCGATGTCAAGCAGGCCGATGAAACGCCCCGCGGTATGTATATGCCGTCGGAAAAGGCAAAGTATTTGCAGGAGAATTCGCCCGAATTCAATGCACTGAAGAAGGATTTTGAATTGGAAATCAACTGACGATGAAACTGTTCTGTACCAACCTGGTCAAAAAATACGGCAAACGCACGGTCGTCAAGGGCGTGTCGATCGAAGTGGAACAAGGCGAGATCGTGGGCCTGCTCGGCCCCAACGGCGCCGGCAAAACCACCAGCTTCTATATGATCACCGGCCTGATCAAGCCCAATGCCGGCCGCATTTTCCTCGGGGAAGAAGAGATCACCGGCCTCCCGATGTACAAGCGCGCCCAGAAAGGCGTGGGATATCTCGCCCAGGAAGCCTCTGTCTTCCGGACCATGACCGTAGAAAACAACATCCTCTCGGTTATGGAGATGGCCGGGTTTGACAAGGAATACCGCCTCCAGCGACTCGAGACCCTGATCGAGGAATTCGGTCTGCAAAAAGTGCGTAAGAGCCAGGGCGTACAGCTTTCCGGCGGTGAGCGCCGCCGCTGCGAGATCGCCCGGGCGCTGGCCATCAATCCGAAGTTCATCCTGCTCGACGAGCCCTTCGCCGGCGTCGACCCGATTGCCGTGGAAGACATCCAGCACATCATCGCCAAACTCAAGACGATGAACATCGGCGTGATCATCACCGACCACAACGTCCACGAAACCCTGGCCATCACCGACCGTGC
Organism: uncultured Bacteroidales bacterium; assembly: GCA_947168065.1. Lineage (GTDB taxonomy): Bacteria > Bacteroidota > Bacteroidia > Bacteroidales > UBA932 > Cacconaster. The sequence goes on along the minus strand of CAMVKH010000001.1, from coordinate 115,484 downwards.
CTACTTGCTCTACGAAGGCTCCATCCTCGAAAGCGGCACAGCCCAGCAGCTGGCCGACAACCCGGAAGTCCGTAAGAAATACCTTGGCCAGAACTTCGAGCTCCGCAAGGCCGTCCTCCACGACCGTCCGGAATAGCGCCCTCGCGCCCTCGCCAGCGCCTGCCCAAGTGCCAGTGCCCTCGCCAGTGCGCCCTCGCGCCTTCGCCCTCGCCTGCTCCAGTGCCAGTGCCCTCGCCAGTGCGCCCTCGCGCCTTCGCCAGCGCCTGCCCAAGTGCCAGCGCCCACTCCAGTGCGCCCTCGCGCCTTCGCCAGCGCCTGCCCAAGTGCCAGTGCCCACTCCAGTGCCAGTGCCTGACCCAGCCCTTGCATCCGCACCCGCTCCGCATCCTCGCCAGCTGGCACTACCCTGATCCAATCTGCCGGTTTTCCTTGCCTGGTTGTCTCTGCCGATCGGCCTCCACGAGCAGCCGATCGGCCTCCACGAACAGCCGATCGCCATCTCCCGATCAGTCTCTCACGTCTTCTTTTTGAGCCTGGACGCTCGGTCCATACTGTATCTATCTCGTGGATTGAGCGTCCGAAAAAGAACGGTTACGTCGCCCTTTTTGGACGCTCAATCTACGAAAAGGCAAATCCATAGCTCGAGCGTCCACCAGCGCGCCGCAATCTTTATCACCGGCGCGCCGCAATCTTTATCACCGGCGCGCCGCAATCTTTATCACCAGCGCGCCGTAATCTTTATCACCAGCGCGCCGCAATCTTTATTATGGAGCATCGAGAGGCAGACTCGTGAAACCAATCTGCGACAGTGACAATCATTTAATCCGCAGGTCGACTCCGATGGGAGACGCCCCCTCCCAATAAAACGTTAAACCAATCATTGCCGAGAGCAGGTAAAACCTGCGAGGATTATCGTATATTTGTATCTGGCATTTCGACTGTGGCGGTGGAACGCGGCGGACGAATTGTGCGAAAGATTTGTGTAACCTGAAAAACGAAATGCAATGCGGAAGACCTTTCACATCTCCCTTTCCTCACACAACGAGGTAATGTTTCGGAACGAAGCCGACTTGATCCGCGGCTTCAACTGTCTGGCCCTGGCCATACTGGAAACCGACTCGCGGCTGTTGGCCGACGGTTTCACCACTACGCATCTCCATCATCTGGCGCAGTCCGATGCGCCGGATGAAGTGATGAGACGCTACCGTCTGGCTTTTACTCGCTATTTCAACGCCCGGCACAAGCGGTCGGGAAGGTTGGCAGAGAAATTCTGTTTCAAATTGCCGGTGGAAGGTTTCCACCATACAATGGCAGCGCTCAATTACGTGAATCGGCAGGGACTCCATCATGGCCTTGCCGCCACGCCGTTCGGATATCCGTACTGCTCAGCCAATGCCTACTTTTCCAAGCAACTCGGAAAAGACCGGCCTGTTGCCCTCCTGCCCGACTCTCAGCGCTACAAATACCTGCCCCACGGCAACAAGATTCCCGCCTCTTACCGGATGGACACTTCCGGTCTCCTGCTCAGGGAAGACGTCCTTGACGTCGCGCTGGTCGAATCCTACTACATCACGCCGCGGAACTATCTCTATCAGATGAACCGGCTCGGCGATGAGATGTTGCTGAAAGAGCAGCGCGACGAAGAATCCGAATCCCCGCTCATCACGCTGGAACTCATTGAGCAGGGAACGCCGGACTTTGACATTGGCCAACTGTTGCAAAATGGAAAGGGAAGATTCGATCCCACCCTGATTTCCGATCTGGAATTGTGTGCGCTGATCGATGAAACCTGTCTGCCGAAATACTGTCATGGCGTCTCCATCTACGAGACATCTCTGACTCAGCGCGAATTCCTTTATGACCTGATCCGGCGAAATCTATGGAAAGCTCGCCACAAAAGGACGTACGAAGCGCAACTGCGCCGCTGCCTCTGCTTGTAGCTGTGTATGGCTGCGATATCCCTCCGGAAGGGCTTTTTGCGCTGCCTTACTCGACGCTCAGTCAATGGATGTGCTGCCTCGTGGACCGAGCGTCCAAGATTGCCCGCGTAGCACCCTTTATTCGGACGCTCGGTCCATGAGATGGATAAATGATGGACTGAGCGGTCAACCAGGACAGACCGGGATTTTTTTTCTTTATCTTTGCGCCCTGTATGACACTGTTCCTGACTGGAAGTCCCACGCGATACGGGGACGATCATTTTACGGACGACAACGGATTTCTCAACGAGATCCGTGCTGCGTTACAGAAGGTTACGGGTGGACGCAGGGCGCCGCGCGTGCTGCTGGTGAGCGCCGCGCCGGACGACCGGGGTTTCACCGATTCCGTGGAAAAAGGAATGGGGCTGTGCATCCACCGCTCCGGCATCGAAACCGCTTCCGTCACGATGCTGGACCGACGTAACGCACACCGGACTGCCGAACTGGTCAGGCAAGCCGACTGGGTGATTCTCTGCGGAGGACACGTGCCCACGCAGAACCGGTTCCTGCACGAGATCGGTCTCAAGGAGCTGCTGCGTGATTTCCCGGGCGTGGTGATGGGCTGCAGCGCGGGCTCGATGAACTGTGCCGACAGGGTGTATGCCCATCCGGAATTCGCCGACGAGGCCATCGACCCGAATTACCGCCGTTGGCTGAAAGGCTTGGGCCTGACCGATATCAACCTGATTCCGCATCTCTATCAGGTGCGGGACATGGAAATGTACGGCAAACGCCTGTTTGAAGACATCCTATTCCCCGACAGCTGGTTCCACCGCTTTTATACCATCCCTGACGGAGGATTTATCAAGATAGAAAACGGGCGCAGCGAGCTGCGGGGCGAGGCGTATGTCATCGCCAACGGCTCGATGCACCGCATTTGTGAAGAAAATCAATCCTATCCTTTTATGAACCTGGTATTCATATCCCCTCATTTCCCCCATACCTATTGGCAGTTCTGCGCCGGCGCGAAGCGCAACGGCGTGAACGTGCTGGGTATTGCGGACACGGACTACGAGAATCTCCCGTGGGAGCTGCGCCAGAATCTCACGGATTATTATAAGGTGAACAGCCTGGAAAACTACGACGAGGTGTACCGCGGCGTAGCCTGGTTCGCCCACAAGTACGGCAAGATCGACTGGATCGAATCGAACAACGAATACTGGCTTGAGCAGGATGCCCGCCTGCGGTCCGCCTTCGGCGTGACGACCGGCATCGGCAGCGACCGCGTGTCCGCCATCCGCAACAAGAGCGAGATGAAGAAATACTACGCCCTGGGCGGTATTCCGACCGCCCGGCAGATCAAGTGCTCCGAAGGCCGCGAAGCGGTCAAGGCGTTCACTGCGCAGACAGGCTACCCGGTGATTGCCAAACCCGACAGCGGCATGGGCGCCTGCGGCACCTTCAAACTCAGCAGCGATATCGAGCTGGACGCCTGGTTTGACGCCCATCCCGATTATGCCGGCTTTGTCGTCGAAGAGTTCATCACCGGCCAGCTGCTGAGCTACGACGCCATCTACAATTCCCGCATGGAGCCTGTCTTTGAAAACAACTCCATGTTCACGGAGCCCGTCATGGACATCGTTCACGGGAACCTCGACACTACCTATTGGATCAACAAGACCGTGCCTGCCAAACTGGCCCGGATCGGCCGCCGTACCGTCAGGGCGTTCGGTACGCCCAGCCGTTTCGTCCACCTGGAGTTCTTCCAGCTGGACCGCGACCGTGAAGGGCTCGGCCGCAAAGGCGACTACGTCGGTCTGGAAGTGAACATGCGCCCGCCGGGCGGCTACACCCCCGATATGATGAATTACGCCCACTCGACCGACGTCTACCAGATCTGGGCCGATATGGTGGCCTTCGACGAGCGGCGCAAGGATTTCGGTGACCAGTATTACTGCGCATACGCATCCCGCCGCGACGCATACGCGTATGTGCATTCCCATGAAGAAGTGATGGCCCGCTACGGAAACGCCATCTGTATGTGCGACCGCGTTCCAGCCGCCCTCTCAGACGACCTGGGCGATCTGGCCTACATCGCCCGCTTCACCGACCGCAAATCCATCGACCCTTTCTTCAGGTTCGTGACAAAGCGGAAATAAGTCTTCCGAAACCGGATCAGTCGTCCAGGTCGGAGGCTTTGCCTTTGTACTCGGGCGGCCGTTTTTCGAGGAAAGAACGGATGCCTTCTAGGTAGTCGGCGCCCTTGTACACCTTGGTGCGGTAGGCGTTGATGCGTTCGAAGCTTTCCGAAGGAATCACGTTGGAGGCTTTGCTCAGGGCGCGGAACTGGCGCTTGATGGCGCTGATCGACATGATGCTGTTGCGGCGCAGCGGAGCGAGGAACTGCTCTTCCAGCATCCGGCCGAGGTCTTCGGGTTTGGCGACGCGGTTGATCAAACCCACGTTCAGGGCGTCGAGGGCTGTGATGGGCTGGGCCAGGAAGAACATCTCGCGAGCCTTGTTGATGCCCAACTGGTTGATGAAGTGCATGATGCCCGAGGCGTTGTAAGGGATGCCGATCTTGGCGGGGGTGATGGCGAAGGTGGCCGTGTCGGTGCTGACGATCATGTCGCACGACAGGCAGAGGTCGCAGGCGCCGCCCCAGACCGTTCCGTCCACACAGGCGATGACGGGGATCGGGGTATCCTGGACGCAGCGGAGCAGCTTTTCCATCGGAACGTTGTAAGCCAGCGGGTCGTCACCGGTCTGGGGTAATTCGTGAATGTCATGGCCGGCGCTCCATACGCCCTTGTAGCACTGCGCTTTGATGACGATGCCGACGCACTCGTCCTGATAAGCTTTCACGATGGCTTCGGCCAGTTCCCGGCACATCACTTCGCTCAAGCAGTTGAAATGTTCGCCGTTCTGCATTTCGATCAGGCAGATCCGGTCTTGGATGGTGGAGTTGACTAGCATGGTTCCTGTTGGTTTTCGGGTTCGGAGAATGCGCACGCGTCGCAGCCGCCGGGCGGGCAGGTATCGGGGCGGCGTCCTTTCAGGACGGCTTTGGGATTGCGTTTTTTCCAGAGCCGCAGTTCCTCCTCCTTGGCGCAGATGATGCCCTGGCGGCGGAGCTCCTTGTTGTGGGAGATCTCACCGTCGGGGAATTTGCCGTCCTTCTTGACCAGGATGGTGACGGCCATGGCAGCGACGCCCATCGCCAGGAGAAGGAGGGCCAGGAGGAAGGTTGTCATCGGGCGGTCGTACTCAGATTTGTTTGAATTCCGGGACGATGGGATGTTTCCCGACCGTCAGCACGGGCGGGATCTGCAGGACTTTGAAGGCGGCGCCTTTCTTGAGCTTCACGATCCGTTCGACCAGCGCGGCGTCGGTGCCGCGTGCCACGACTTCCTCGGGGGTGAGACCTTCCTCGCAGAGGGCGTGGAGGACCGGGTCGAGCTGCTCGTATTCGGGCAGCGAGTCGGTGTCTTTCTGGTTCGGACGCAGCTCTGCGGAGGGGGCCTTGGTCAGGATCGATTCCGGGATCACTTCCTTTCCGTGCAGCGTGTTCTCGTAGTGCGACAGTTCGTAAACCTGCACTTTGTAGAGGTCGGCGATGACCATCATGGCACCGCACAAGTCGCCGTACAGGGTGCCGTAGCCCGTGAAGAGTTCACTCTTGTTGGACGTGTTCAGCAGCAAGGCGTTGAAGCGGTTCGACCAGGTCATCAGGATGGTGCCGCGGATGCGGGCCTGGAGGTTTTCCTGGGCAACGCTCCACTTGCCCAGTTCGAAGAACCGGATCATCTCGATCATCGCCCGCTTGTAGATCTTTTCGATGGGGACGATGTCATAGCTCATTCCCAGATTGTTGGCCAGCTCGATGGAGTCGGTGACCGAACTCAGGGAGGAGAATTCCGAGGGCATCAGGATGCCGTGGACGTTGTCCGGACCCAGGGCGTCGACGGCCAGGGCTGCCACGATGGCCGAATCGATGCCGCCGGAAAGGCCCAGGACGGCCTTCTTCATGCCGGCCGTGGCGAAGTACTGTCTGATCTTGCCGACAAGAGTGTCGTGGACGCCGGCGATGTCGAGATGCGGTTCAAGGATCATGGTTGCGGTTTAGCTTCTGATGAACAGGTCGCTGACCGGTTCGTTGTGATAGATGCGGTCGATTACGTCGGCGAACAGACCGGTCATGGAGAGGACGGTGAACTTCGAGTTGTCCTTGTCTTCCTTGAGCGGGACGGTGTCGGCGACGATGAATTCCTGGATGGGGGAGGCGTAGATCCGGTCATAGGCCGGTCCGGAGAGGATCGGGTGGGTGCAGACGGCGCGGACGCTGCGCGCGCCGCGTTCCATCAGCACCTCGGCGCACTTGGTGATGGTGCCGGCGGTATCGACCATGTCGTCGACGATCACTACGTTGCGGCCCTCGATTTCGCCGATGGCGGTCATGCTGCCCACCACGTTGGCTTTCGAGCGGTCCTTGTGGCAGATGATCAGCGGGGCGTTGAGGTGGCGGGCATAGACGTTGGCCTTCTTGGCACCGCCCATGTCAGGCGAAGCGATCGAGAGGTTCTCCAGATTCATGGCCTGGATATAGGGAATGAAGATCGAGCTGGCCCAGAGGTGGTCGACGGGGATGTCGAAGAAGCCCTGGATCTGGGCGGCGTGGAGTTCGCAGGTCATCACGCGGTCGCATCCGGCGGCGGTCAGCATGTTGGCCACGAGTTTGGAAGCGATGGACACGCGCGGGCGGTCCTTGCGGTCCTGGCGGGCCCAACCGAAGTAGGGGATCACGGCGATCACCTTGTAGGCGGAGGCGCGGCGGGCGGCGTCGATCATCAGAAGGAGTTCAAAGAGGGTGTCGGCTGGCGGGTTGGTGCTCTGGACGATGAATACCGTGGCGCCACGGACGCTTTCGGTGAACTGCGGCTGGAATTCGCCGTCGCTGAAGACGGTGAGCTCGGAATCGCCGAGCTGGGTGTTGAGTCTTTCTGCTATCTTCTGGGCGAAGGTGCGGGATTCGCTGCAGGCGAAGATCTTCAGTTTGTGATCGTATTCTTCCATGAAGTCGAGAAGTTTTTTATAGGTTGTTGAGGATGGTTCCGATGTAGTCGAGGATCTCCTGGCGGCCCTGTCCGGTCTCGGCCGAGCTGCAGAAGGTGGGCGGGAGTTCTTCCCAGGATTCGAGCAGGGTGGCGGCGTTGCGTTCCACCTGCGCCTTGAGGGCGTTGACGCCCAACTTGTCGCACTTGGTGTAGATCAGGGCGAAGGGGATACCTTCCTCTCCGAGCTCGGTAATGAAATCGCGGTCGATAGTCTGCAGGTCGTGGCGGGCGTCGAGCAGGACGAAGAGCAGGACGAGGTCTTCCGAATGGAGGATGTAGTCGCCGATGATCTCCTGCAGCTTTTCGCGCCCTTTCTTGCCCATCTTCGCGTAGCCGTAGCCGGGCAGGTCGACCAGATACCAGGAATCGTTGATCAGGAAATGGTTGACCAGCTGGGTTTTACCAGGCGTTGAAGAGGTGTGTGCAAGGCCGTTTTGGCCGCAGAGGCGGTTGATCAGGGAAGATTTGCCGACATTGCTCCGTCCGATGAAGGCGAATTCCGGATGACGGGTCTTCGGCTTCTGGTCCGTGTGCTGGCTGCTTCCGGCGAAAAGTGCCTGCTTGATGATCATGGCGACGGAGGATTATTGATGCAAAAGTACGAAATAATATCGAATTTTTACCGTATATTTGTCAACAGTGAATTGTGGATATGGAGGAGAAGAATCCCATCGGCTTACTGGCCCTGCAGGAGCAGGTGAAGCGTCATCTGGAAGACCATTTCTTCGAGTCTGTCTGGCTGCAGGCCGAAATCAGCGAACTCAAGCAGAACCCTTCCGGGCACTGCTATCTGACCCTGGTCGAGAAAGACCCGGGCTCGAACGCCCTGCTGGCCAGGGCGTCGGCTGTCGTCTGGGCCTCGACCTGGCGGATGGTCAAACCGTATTTCGAGGCCCAGACCGGCCGGTCCCTGGCGCCGGGCCTGTCGGTCCTTGTGCGGGTTCAGGTAAGCTATTCGGTCCTTTACGGCCTTTCGCTCGTAATCTACGACATAGACCCGTCCTTTACCGTCGGCGAACTGGAACTGGCGCGGCAGCGCACCATCGCCCGGCTCGAAGCGGAAGGTATGTTCGATATGAACGCACAGCTGTCGCTTCCGCTTCTCCCGCGGCGACTGGCCGTCGTCTCGAGCCCGACGGCTGCTGGCTGGCGCGATTTCCGGCGTCAGCTCGAGGGGAACGAATATGGTTTCCGCTTCCGGCTGCAACTCTTTCCGGCTGTGATGCAAGGCGATGCGGCTCCTGAAAGCATCATCGGCGCCCTCGATCAGATAGCCGCAGAAGCAGATTCTTTCGACGCCGTGCTGATCCTTCGCGGCGGTGGCGGAGCCATGGATCTGGTCTGTTTCGACGACTATGAACTCGCGGTCAACGTGGCGCAATTCCCGCTCCCCGTCCTGACGGGCATCGGCCATGACCACGATTTCCACATAGTGGACATGGTGGCGCACACCCACGTCAAAACGCCCACCGCGCTCGCCGACTGGCTCCTCGACCGCTTCGCGGGCGAGGCCTGGCGGCTCGACACCCTGGTCCAGCGGCTCCATCTGGCCGTCCGCACCCATGCCACGGCGCAGCTCGGTGCTCTTGAAGCACTCAAAATCAGGCTGGTACACGCCGTGCTCGACCGGCACGCCGATGCCCTGCACGCCCTCGACCTGCTCGAGCGCCGCGTCGAAGCCGCCGACCCCCGCCGCGCCCTCGACCGCGGCTTCCTGATCGCCCTCAAAGACGGCCACCGCACCGACCGCGCAGCCGCCTTCATTCCCGGCGACCGCCTCACCCTCCTCTTCCGCGACGGCTCCGTCGAAGCCGAAGTCAGCAAGGTCAAGCCCGAATGATGACGTAAGAACACTGCGCTGCAGGTATCCGTCAAAAACCCATGGCCGCCCATGGCCGTGTGAATGGGGCCCAGCGAAGCTGGGAGGGATGAGCGAAGCGAAGGTTTTTGACGGATACCTGCAACGCAGCGTTCTTGCAATAGATAGCGACCGGGGTTTGGATTTGTCAGAATTATTCTGTAGATTTGAAAGATTTACAATGGGTTGTCCATGAAAGAGAAAAAATACGAAGAAGTCTATGCCGAACTGGAGGCATTGATTGCCCGGATCGAGGATCCGGAGCGGGATTTGGCGTCGATCGGCGCCGATGTGAAGAAAGCGATGGAGTTGATCCGGTGGTGCCGTGACTATGTGCGCGGCAGCCAGGAAGAAACCGAAAAACTGATGAAGGAGGAAGCCTGATGAAAATATGGAAGAAAGACCCGTGGCTGGAACCGTACGGGAAAATCGTCGAACGCCGTAACCAGCAGATCATCATCCGCAAGCAGGAAATCGCAGGCTACGGGAAACCCTTGAGGGACGCCGTCAACGGTGCGATGTATTATTGCCTGCACCGGGAGGCGGGCGCGTGGGTGTTCCGCGAGTGGGCGCCCAATGCCACGAAGATCTACCTGACCGGTGATTTCAACGGCTGGCGCCGCAGCGACGAGTGGGCGCTCAAGCCCCTCGGCGGCGGGAACTGGGAGCTCCGGGTGCCGGAAGAGAAAATAGCCCACGGCGACCTGTACAAATGGTATGTCGAATGGCCCGGCGGCGGGGGAGAACGCATCCCCGCCTATGCCACGCGCTGTGTGCAGGACCCTGAAAGCAAGGTTTTCTGCGCGCAGGTCTGGGCACCGGAAAAGCCGTACCGCTGGCGGAAGAAGCGCGGTCCGAAGATTGCTAATCCGCTCATCTACGAAGTCCATATCGGCATGAGTTCCGAAGCGCAGAAGGTCGCTTCGTTCACGGAGTTCCGCGAACAAGTGCTTCCCCGTGTCATTGAAACGGGTTATAATACACTGCAGATCATGGCCTTGCAGGAGCATCCCTACTACGGAAGCTTTGGCTATCAGGTGTCGAATTTCTTTGCGCTGAGCAGCCGTTTCGGCACGCCCGAAGAGTTCAAGGCACTGGTCGATGCGGCCCATCAGGCCGGTATCGCCGTGATCATGGACGTGGTCCACAGCCACGCCGTGAAGAACGAGGTGGAAGGCCTCAGCCGCCTGGACGGCTCTTACACCACGTATTTCCACGAAGGTCCCCGCGGCGAGCATCCCGCGTGGGGCTCGCGCTGCTTCGACTACGGAAAGGGCCAGACCCTGCATTTCCTGCTGTCCAATCTCAAGTACTGGATGGAGGAATACTGCCTTGACGGCTTCCGTTTTGACGGGGTGACGAGCATGCTCTACTACGACCACGGGCTGGAGCGTGATTTCAACGGGTATCCCTGCTATTTCGACGGTGGTCAGGACGAAGATGCGATTACCTACCTGGGCCTTGCCAACGTGCTGGTGCACGAAATGAACCGGAACGCTTTCACGATTGCCGAAGACATGTCGGGCATGCCCGGCCTGGCCGCCCCGCTGCGCGACGGCGGCATCGGTTTCGACTATCGGATGAGCATGGGCGTGGCCGACCACTGGATCAAGTGGATCAAGGAGCGCAGCGACTGGGACTGGAGCATGGGCGAGATATGGTGGGAACTCTCAGGCAAACGGGCCGACGAGCGGACCATCAGCTACGCCGAGTGCCACGACCAGGCGCTGGTAGGCGACAAGACGATCATCTTCCGCCTGATTGACAAGGAGATGTACACGGCTATGAACTGTACCTCGCAGAATCTGGTGGTCGACCGGGGCATCGCCCTGCACAAGATGATCCGTCTTGTCACGCTGGCCACGGCGGGCGACGGCTACCTGACATTCATGGGCAACGAATTCGGACACCCCGAGTGGATCGATTTCCCGCGGGAAGGCAACAATTGGTCGTACTTCTACGCCCGCCGCCAATGGTCTCTGGTCGACAATCCCAATCTCCGGTACCGGGGCCTGTGGCGCTTCGAGCAGGCAATGCTCGCGCTGGCGCGGGAGAGTACTCTTCTGTCCGTCCCGCCCGTCTGCCTGCGCAGCGACGAGGAAAAGAAGGTTCTGCTCCTGGAGCGGGCAGGCCTGGTGTTCGCTTTCAATTTCAATCCGGAACATTCTTTCGACAATTATGGATTCGCCGTCCCGGCTGGCACCTACCAGGTCGTCCTCGACAGCGATGCGAAGGAATTTGGCGGATTCGGCCGCAACGACGCTTCCGTGCGCCATCTGACGCGACCCGAAGCGGGCGCGGACCAGCTCTATCTGTATCTTCCGAGCCGGACGGTTCAGGTACTTAAGAAGATATGATAAGATATCTTAGTTTTTCTTAAATTTGCGCGATTAAACTGTACGTGAGACAATGGCTTATTTGCAATTCAACAAGGCGGAACTCGTGAACCTCGAGTACTCCCTCAAGCGGGAGCTTCTCGCGACCAACCGGGCCGGCGGCTACTGCAACACGACGATCGTGTGCTGCAACACCCGCAAGTACCACGGCCTTTTCGCCGTTCCGATCGAGAAGTTCGGCGGACACCGCTACATGCTCCTGTCGGCACTCGACGAGACCCTGTTCCAGCACGGCATGCCTTTCAACCTGGGCATCCATTGCTATGGCGACGTGTACGAACCCCGTGGCCACAAGTATATCGTGGATTTCGAGATGGATCCCTTCCCGGTGATCACCTACCGGGTGGGCGGCATGCTCTTCAGGAAAGAAATCCTCTTCGCAGCGGGCAGCGAACAGCTGATGATCCGCTACACGCTGCTGGATGCGCACTCCCATACGGTACTCCGGCTCAAGCCCTATCTGGCCTTCCGGAGCATCCATGCGCTGACCGTGGCCAATGCGGACGCCGACACCCATTACAAGAACATCGAGGGCGGCGTGTCGTTCTGCATGTACCGCGACTTCCCGGATCTGAACCTGCAGCTCTCCAAGCCCTGCGAATACATCCATGTCCCCGACTGGTACAGGAATGTCGTCTATAAGGAAGAATACCGCCGCGGTTTCGACTGCCAGGAAGACCTGCTGGTCCCGGGCTTTTTCGAGATGCCGCTCAAGAAAGGGGAGAGCGTCGTTTTCTCCGCTTCGACCACGCCCCTTCCGCCCCAGAACCTCAAGGCCCAGTTTACCCGCGAGACCAAGCGCCGGATGCCGCGCGACAACTACGACAACTGCCTGAAGGCCGCAGCCGAGCAGAATTTCGCCACGAAAGGGAAATTTTCCCGTATCTGCACCGGCTTCTCGTGGCACGAGATCGGCGGCATGCGCGAGACCTGCATCGCCCTGCCGGGCCTGACGCTCTGCAACAAGGGTGACGCCAAACTGTTCGAGAAGATCCTTTCTGACCTGATCACCGAAAATACCGACGCTTTCCTCCAGGGAAGCAACCAGGTAGAATCTCCGCTCCGCCTGACCGAGGCGGTGCAGCAGCTGGCCCGCTTTACCGGCGACGAGGCAGGTGCCTGGAAGAAATATGGCAAGTTCCTCAAGAAGGTGGTCGAAAGCTACATGGGCGGCCGCCCCGAAGTGAGGCTCCACGACAACGGCCTGCTCTGGGCAGAGAAACCGGGTGTGGCCCTGAGCTGGATGAACGCCTACATCGACGGCAAGCCCGTGACCGAACGCCGTGGCTACCAGGTGGAGACTAACTGCCTGTGGTACAACGCTGTGTGCTTCGCCTTGGAGATGGAGACCCGCTATGGGAAACCCGGTGCCTTCACCCGGCGTTGCCAGGAAGTCAAGTCGGCCATCGAAGCCTGCTTCTTCGACCTGTTCTGGGTCGAAGCCCGCAGACACCTGGCTGACTACGTGGACGAGAACGGACAGAATGTCTTTACCCGTCCCAACCAGCTGTATGCCTGCTCGCTGGCCTACAGCCCCGTGTCCGAGGAAGTGCAGGCCGAGATCCTGCACGCCGTCTCCCGCGAACTGGTGACCACGCGCGGCATCCGCACGCTGTCGCCGAAGAATCCGCTCTACCGCTCCCGCTACGACGGCAACCAGATCGAGCGTGACACCGCCACCCACAACGGCTGTACGCGCCCCTGGCTGCTGGGTGCCTATGCCGATGCCAGTTTCAAGCTCTTCGGTCCTTCGTTCGTGCGCAAGGCGCAGGAGCTGGTCGACGGCTTCCAGGAAGACCTGAACATCCACGGCATCGCGGCCGTAGCCGAGATCTACGATGGCGACCCGCCGTACAACCCGCACGGTGCCATCAACTCCGCTCTCAGCGTGGCGGAGATCCTCAGGGTGAAATATCTGATCAAGCAATATAAGGATAAGGAGGAATCGCTATGAGAGTCCTGATGTTCGGCTGGGAATTTCCGCCCCATATCGCGGGCGGTCTGGGAACAGCCTGCTATGGCATGACCAAGGGCCTGGCCCATTGCGGCGTGGATGTGCTTTTCGTCATGCCGTCCGCGAGCGGTGACGAAGACCAGAGCGCCGTGCGCATCATCAATGCCAGCGACGTGGCCGTCTATGACACGTGCCACGACATCGAAGAGTTCCTCGGAAAGGTCCAGTTCCTGCGCGTGGGCTCCAACCTGCATCCCTACATCGACCCGACCGACTTCACCGAGCTGGTGGAGGAGGAACAGCGCAGCCAGGCCGAGGAGTTCAAGTTCTGGTTCCGCCAGAAATACAAATTCTCCGGCAAATACGGCAAGAACCTCATGGAAGAGGTCTCCCGCTACGCCATGGTAGCCGGAGCGATCGCGGCCGAGCAGGAGTTCGACGTGATCCACGCTCACGACTGGCTTACCTATCTGGCCGGCATTGCCGCCAAGCGTGTGTCCGGCAAGCCGCTGGTCATCCACGTGCACGCCACCTCTTTTGACCGCGGCAGCGCCGACAACATCGATACGCGCGTCTATGCCATCGAACGGCAGGGCATGCTCGAAGCCGACAAGGTCATCACGGTGAGTGACCTGACCCGCAACATCGTCATCAACAAATACGGCATCGATCCCGAGAAGGTCGTGACGGTCCACAATGCCGTGGATTTCTCCGGCCGGGAAAAGATTTCGGTCAACCGCGGCGTGAAAGACAAGGTCATCACCTTCCTGGGCCGCATCACCTTCCAGAAAGGCCCCGAGTATTTCATCGAGGCGGCCGCCAAGGTGCTCAAGGTCTGTCCGGACACCCGCTTCGTGATGGCCGGCAGCGGTGACATGATGAACCGCTGCGTCCGCTACGTGGCGAAGCTCGGCATCGCCGACCGATTCTACTTCACGGGATTCCTGCGCGGAGACGACGTCCAGAAGATGTTCGCCCTCTCCGATGTCTATGTGATGCCTTCGGTCTCCGAACCCTTCGGCATCTCGCCGCTCGAGGCGATGAAGACCGACGTGCCGACCATCATTTCGAAACAGTCGGGCGTGGCCGAAGTGCTCAAGTATGCCATCAAAGTCGACTTCTGGGACGTCAACGCCCTGGCCGACGCGATGTACGGACTCCTCAATTACCCGGCACTCTCCAGTCTGGCCGCGGAGAAAGGCCGCGAGGAAGTCGACAATCTCAAATGGGACAGCGCCGCCGTCAAGGTGAAGCGGGTTTATGAATCGGCCGTCAGCGGAAAATAAAAAAAGTAACGATATGAATAAGTCAGTTTGTTTCTACTTCCAGGTCCACCAGCCCGACCGTCTGCGGCAGTTCCGCTTCTTCGACATCGGCAACGACTACCATTATCTCGACGATTTCTCCAACCGGACCATCGTGCGCCGGGTGGCGGAACGCTGCTACCTGCCGGCCAACCGGCTGCTGCACGACCTCATCCTGCGGCACAACGGCGCCTTCAAGGTGGCCTTCTCCATCTCGGGTGTCGCCATCGAGCAGTTTGAACGCTATGCCCCTGAGGTGATCGACAGTTTCAAGTCGCTCGCCGACACCGGCTGCGTGGAATTCCTGGCCGAGACCTATTCCCATTCGCTCGCTTCGCTCTCCTCGATGACGGAGTTCAAGAAGCAGGTCAAGCAGCACGCCGACCTGACCAAGCGCTTGTTCGGCGTCAAGCCCACCGTGTTCCGCAACACCGAGCTCATCTACTCCGACGCCATCGGCGCCGCCGTGGCCGAGATGGGCTATGGGGTGATGCTGACCGAGGGCGCCAAGCACATCCTGGGTTGGAAGAGCCCCAACTTCGTCTATGTGAACGCCATCAACCCGCGCCTGAAGCTCCTGCTGCGCAACTTCAACCTGAGCGACGACATCGCCTTCCGTTTCTCGAACAAAGCGTGGAACGGCTGGCCGCTGACGGCCGACAAGTTCGCCGACTGGGCCCTCTCCGCCCTGGAGAAAGACGATGTGCTGAACCTCTTCATGGACTACGAGACCTTCGGTGAGCACCAGCGCAGTGCCAGCGGCATCTTCGATTTCCTGAATGCCGTACCTGCCGCGATCCTGTCCCGCAAGCTGGATTTCTGCACGCCTTCCGAGGCCGCGCAGCGCTATCAGCCCGTGGCACCGCTCCACGTTCCGTTCCCGATCTCCTGGGCCGACGAGGAGCGCGACACCAGCGCCTGGCTGGGCAACGAACTGCAGGAGGAAGCGTTCAACAAGCTCTACGCCCTGGAGGCCGATGTTTACAAGACCAAGGACGACAACCTGATCAGTGTTTTCCGCAAGCTGCAGGAGAGCGACCACTTCTACTACATGTGCACGAAGTTCTTCTCCGACGGCAGCGTCCACAGCTACTTCAACCCCTACGACACGCCCTATGAGGCCTTTATCAACTACATGAACGTCCTGGCCGACTTCGAGCTGCGCGTCAATGAAAAACTGAAATCTGCAAAGAAGGCAAAAAACCTGAATTGACTCTATGAATCATGATTTTACGATGCCCGACTACCTGTTCGAGACCAGTTGGGAAGTTTGCAACAAGGTAGGCGGAATCCACACCGTTATTGCCACCAAAGCCCTCTTTCTGGGCACTTCATTCAAGAAAAACCACCATATCCATATCGGTCCTGATGTCTGGCGCGACGTAGACCAGAACCCGGAATTCAAGGAAGATCCGATGCTGTTCCGCTCGTGGCGCATGGCCGCGGCGAAAGAGGGGCTCCGCCTCCGCGTCGGCCACTGGAACGTCGCCGGAGAGCCTGTGGCCATCCTGGTCGACTTCACGACCTTCATCGGGAACAAGGACCAGATCCTGACCGAGCTCTGGAAGCGCTTTGGCGTGGACTCCATCAGCGGCGGCTGGGATTATGTCGAATCGGCCCTCTTCGGTTATGCGGCCGGAAAGGTGATCGAGAGTTTCGTGCGCTACAACGTCAAACCGCACGACAAGGTCGTTGCCCAGTTCCACGAATGGATGACCGGCGCCGGCCTGCTCTACCTCAAGATGGCGAATCTCCCCATCGGCACGATCTTCACCACGCACGCCACGGTCATCGGCCGTTGCGTAGCCGGGAAGAACATCCCGCTTTACGACGGACTCGAGAACCTGGACGCTGACCGACTGTCCCACGAGTACGGCGTCGTGGCCCGCCATTCGCTTGAGAAGGCGTCCGCTACGGCTTCCGACGTATTCACGACCGTCAGCCAGATCACGGCCCTCGAGTGCAAGCAGTTCCTCGGCCGCGACTGCGACGTCATCACGCCCAACGGCTTTGAAAACAGTTTTACTCCCGATGCGGAGCACTACGACGAATGCCGCGCTGCGGCCCGCGCCAAACTGCTGGAGGTGGCCTCTGCCATGGCCGGTGAGAACTTCGATGACAACGACCTGCTGGTCGCCATCGGCGGCCGCTACGAATACAGCAACAAAGGTATCGATGTATTCCTCGACGCACTCGGCCGGATCAATGACGGAAAGGGCGCCGGACGCCATATCCTGGCCTTCGTGATGGTCCCTTCGGGCAACAACGGCCCTGACAAGGAACTTCTTGCCAAACTGGGCGGAAGCGCGGGCGCACACACCACCCAGACCACTCACTATCTGATGGATGACTACGATATCGTCATGCGCCGTTTCCGGGAGCTCAAGCTCGACAATAAGCCGGGAAGCAAGGTGCACGTGTTCTTCGTGCCGACCTACCTGAACGGCGACGACGGCATCTTCAACATGCGCTATTACGACCTGATTCCGGGTATGGACCTGACCGTGTTCCCGTCGTATTATGAGCCCTGGGGCTATACACCGCTCGAGTCGCTCGCCTTCAGCGTGCCGACCACGACCACCTCGCTGGCCGGCTTCGGCCTCTGGGTGCGCGAGCACTGTAAAGAGCCGCATCCGGGCATCCAGGTGATCGAGCGCAACGACGCCAACTATGCGGATGTCGTTTTGCAGGTCGCGGACCGGATCGTGGAGGCTGCCGGACTGGATTCCGGCACGGCGGCAGCCTGGCGGCAGAATGCCAAGGAGATTTCTGAAGTTGCCCTGTGGCGCAACAACATCGTCTATTATAAGGAAGCCTATACCGAGGCCATCAGCAAGGTGCAGGCTTCACGCAAGGTCTTTACCGAGATTCCCGACGACCACCTGCATCCTTCTCCGCGGTATGCGGCCGGTCAGCCTTCCTGGTCGAGTGTCTTCATCAGCCGCGAGTTGCCCGAGCGGCTCCGTCCCCTCGACGCCCTGGCCAAGAATCTCTGGTGGTGCTGGAATCAGTCGGCCATCGACCTGTTCAGCGGGATTGATGCCGCGCTGTGGAAACAGACCGGCGGCAATCCGCTCCTGCTGCTCGACAAGATTCCGCTCAAGCAGTACCGCAAACTGGAACAGGATCCTTCGTTCCTTGTCCGGATGGACGCCGTGTACGAGGAGTTCAAGGCCTATATGGATGAAAAGGCTTCCCGCAAGGGTGCCCGCGTGGCCTACTTCTGCATGGAGTACGGTATCGACACGTCGCTGAAGATCTATTCCGGCGGTCTGGGTATCCTGGCCGGCGACTACCTGAAGGAAGCCTCCGATATGAAAGTCAACATGACGGCGATCGGCCTGCTGTACCGTCACGGTTACTTCACCCAGCGCCTGTCGGCCTACGGCGACCAGATTGCCGACTATGAACCGCAGGATTTTACGAAGATTCCGGCTTCCCCGGTGCATGACGCCCAGGGCAACTGGCTGAAAATCAGCGTAGCCTTCCCGGGCCGTAATATCAATGCCCGTATCTGGAAGGTCGAGGTAGGCCGCACCGATCTCTTCCTGCTCGACACCGACTACGAAGACAATCTCCCCGAAGACCGCCAGGTAACCCATCAACTCTACGGCGGTGACTGGGAGAACCGCCTCAAACAGGAACTGTTGCTCGGTGTGGGCGGTGTCCGCGCCCTGCGCGCGCTCGGCATCGAGGCCGACGTGTACCACTGCAACGAAGGCCACGCCGCTTTCTGCGGTTTCGAACGCCTGCGCGAGTACATCCAGAACGACAATCTTTCCTATCCGGAGGCACTGGAAGTGGTGCGCGCCTCTTCGCTCTTCACCACGCACACCCCGGTTCCGGCCGGACATGACGCCTTCACGGAAGACCTGCTGCGTATCTATATCTCGCACTACCCCGAGCGGATGAAGATCGACTGGAACACCTTCATGGGCCTGGGCAAGATCCATCCCGAGGACCCTGCCGAGAAGTTCTCCATGAGTTTCCTGGCCGCCAATCTCTCGCAGGAGATCAACGGCGTCAGCTGGCTGCACGGCCGCGTGAGCCAGAAGATCTTCGCGCCGATGTGGCCGGGCTACCTGCCGGAAGAACTCAATGTGAGCTCCGTCACCAACGGCGTCCACTATCCCACGTGGACGGCCCCCGAGTGGAAAGAGATCCACGCCAAGGTCTTCGGCAAGGAATTCCAGACACACCACTACGACAAGCGCTGCTTCGAAGGTATCTACGAAGTGCCCGACGAGAAGATCTGGCATACCCGCCAGACACTGCGCAAGCGTCTGATAGACAAGGTTAAGGAAGTAATGGCCGACACCACCCTGACGAGCCACTACTCGCCGCACGAGATCGTCAAGATCCGCGAGACCCTGCGTGACGACGTGCTGACCATCGGCTTCGCGCGGCGCTTCGCCACCTATAAGCGGGCTACGCTGCTGTTCAGCAATCTGGACCGTTTGAATGACATCGTCAACAATCCGGATCGTCCCGTGCAGTTCCTTTTCGCCGGCAAGGCCCATCCCGCCGACCGCGCCGGTCAGGACCTGATCAAACGCATCATCGATATCTCCAAGATGCCGCAGTTCCTGGGCAAGATCGTGTTCGTGCCGAACTACGACATCTCCATCGCCAAGTTGCTCGTCCAGGGCGTCGACGTCTGGATGAACAACCCGACCCGTCCGCAGGAAGCCTCCGGTACCAGCGGCGAGAAGGCTGTGATGAACGGTGTGATGCACTTCTCCGTGCTGGACGGATGGTGGGTGGAAGGCTACAAGCCGGGCGCCGGCTGGGCCCTGAAGATGGAGCGTACCTACGACAACCAGTCCTTCCAGGATGACCTCGATTCATCGACCATCTACAATATCATCGAGACCGAGATCGTGCCTTGCTTCTACGACAAGGATGCCAAGGGCATCTCCAAGAACTGGGTGGAGACCATCAAGAACACGGTGGCGATGGTGGCCTGCAACTTCACCACCAACCGCATGCTCTCGGACTACTGCAACAAGTACTACGAGCCGCTCAAGGAACGGGCCGAAAAACTGCTGGCCGACGATTTCGCCCTTGCACGCGACATCGCTTTCTGGAAGAAACGCGTCCGCCGCGAGTGGGACCATATCGAAATCGTCTCGTACAGCCGTCCTGAAAACCTTCGTACCACGATGACGCTCGGCCAGGCCTATAACACTGAGCTCAAGGTCCGTATCGGTGACCTCGATCCGGAAGACCTGGGTGCGGAAGTCATCCTGACAGAGCAGAATGCCAAGGGTGAGCACCATATCGTGGCGCTCTACGATTTCAAGTTGGCATCGTTTGAAAACGGTGTCGCCACCTGGCGTGCGGAGATCGTACCGGAGTTCTCCGGTACCTACGAGGCAGCGGCCCGGCTCTTCGCCTGGAACCCCGCCCTGCCGCACCGGCAGGATTTCGAACTGGTGAAATGGCTGTAGCGGCAACCGGTTTTTTCGATGGCGTACATCTGGGTCACAAGCAGGTGATCGGTCAGATGTGCGCCATCGCCCGTCAGCGGGGGCAGGAGAGCCTGCTGGTCACTTTCTGGCCGCATCCGCGCAGCGTACTGCAGCAGGATGCCGACCGTCTGCGGCTGCTGACTTCGCTCCGGGAGAAGCGCGAGCGCTGCCTCTCCTATGGCGTGGACCGTTTCGAGATCCTTCCCTTTACCCGGGCTTTCAGCCAATTGGGGGCTGAGGAGTTTGTCCGCGAATACCTGGTCAAGCAGCTGGGCGTGACGACGCTCATTCTCGGCTACGACCATCGGCTCGGCCACGACAGCTTCGATTCGCCGGAGCAGATGATGGAAGTCGTGGCGCGCTGCGGCGTCGAACCGATACGCGTCGAAGCCTTTTCGGCAGGAGATGGTGCCGTCAGTTCGACGAAAATCCGTGCTGCGCTCTGCGAGGGCGACATCGCTGCAGCCGAGGCCATGCTCGGGTATCGCTACAGTCTCTGCGGCGTCGTGGTGGCCGGCAACAAGATCGGCCGCAAGCTGGGCTTCCCGACAGCCAACATGCAGCTCTACGAACCCCTGAAACTCGTCCCCGCGGGCGGCGTCTATGCCGTATGGGTGGACGTGCTCGGCCAGCGATGCAAAGGGGTCTGCAATATCGGTGTCCGGCCCACCGTAGGGCAGGGGAACGCCCTTACCATCGAGACGCATATCCTCGACTTTGACCAGGATATCTACGGCTTGGACCTGCGCATCGAATTCATCGCCCGGCTGCGGGAAGAGCGGCGTTTCGCATCGCTCGAACAGCTCAGCCTGCAGTTGGCCAAGGATTGTCAAAAAGCGGCTCAGATAATTGGGTATTAAAGAAAAAAGCCGTATATTTGCACAAAATAACGAACACGGAAAGGGTCCCACAAGGATGGGATTCTTTTCTTTTTAACTTTGTATAAAATGGGAGAATCACATTACGTTACACAAGAAGGACTCGATAAACTGCGCGAAGAACTGGCAGCCATGATCGCCGAGCGCCCCGTCATCTCGCGGGCGATCGCCGAAGCGCGTGACAAGGGCGACCTTTCGGAGAATGCCGAATACGACGCCGCACGCGAAGCACAGGGCATGCTTGAACTCAAGATCAGCAAGATGCAGGACCTGATCGCCAACGCCAAGGTGATCGACGAGTCGAAAATCAATACCGAGACGGTCCAGATGCTGACGAAAGTCAAGCTGAAGAACCTGGGCACCGGCGCTACGGTATCCTACACTTTCGTCGGAGAAAGCGAGGCGAACATCCTGGAAGGGAAACTCGCCATGACCACCCCCATCGGAAAAGCCCTGATGGGCCACCGCAAAGGCGAGGTCGTTCCCGTCACGGTCCCTTCCGGCGTCATCAAGTTTGAAATCCTCGAAATCTCGATCTAGCCATGGCATCCATTTTCAGCCGTATCGTGGCGGGCGAAATCCCGTCGTGGAAAGTCGCCGAAGACGAGAACTACTACGCCTTCCTCGACATCAATCCCCTGACGGAGGGACATACCCTCGTGATTCCCAAGAAAGAGGTGGACTACATCTTCGACCTTGACGACGAGACCTATGCCGGACTCTGGCAGTTCGCCGCCCGCGTGGCGAAGGCCGTCCGCGCCGCCGTCCCGTGCAAGCGGGTGGGCGTAGCCGTCCTGGGCATGGAAGTGCCGCACGCGCACATCCATCTGGTCCCGCTCCAGACCGAAGGGGATATGGATTTCCGCAAGGAGAAAAAACAGCTTTCCCCCGAGCGCTTCGCCGCCATCGCGACCGCCATTTCCGAGGCATTCAACCAATGAGACCGCTTCCTATGAAAAGACTCTTTTTCTGTCTGCTCGCCCTTGCCTTGGTCGTCACGGCCTGCGACCAGGCTTCGACGGCCCGCATCAGCGCCACCATCGAAGGAGCGCCCAACACCGCCATCGTCCTGGAGAAACTCAATTACAACCGCCTCCAGACCATCGATACGATCCGTACCGACGGTGCCGGCCAGTTCAACTACAAGGTCAGACTCAAGGGCAACGAACCGTATTTCTACTACCTGTACCGCGAAGGAAGCCCCATCGCTTCGCTGATCCTGCTTCCGTCCGACCAGGTCACGGTCGTCGTGCCGCAGGAAGGCCGTTTCTCGGTTGAAGGTTCTGAAGAATCCACGCTGTTCCAGGAAGTCAATGAAGCCTATGCCCGGGCTTCCGACCAGATCCGCAACCTGACCGCCAGCATCACGGACGAGACGCCCGAAGCCAAAGTCAAGGAGGTCAACCAGCAGCTGAGCAAGCTGTATATCGATTACAAGCGCAGTGCAATCAAATACATGGTCACGCATCCGCACTCCATCACTTCCGCCGTGATCGCGTTCCAGAAGTTCGGGGACGATCTGCCTGTCTTCGGCCAGGAGAGCGATTTCGTGATCCTTCAGGCTGTGCGGGATTCGCTCTCGTCGGTCTATCCGAAATCGGAGTTCCTGACGGCGCTTCGCGACGAGGTCGATTCCCGTGCCCGCAACATGGAACTCTCCTCCCGTCTCGGCGATGTCGTGGTGATCAATTTCCCAGAACTCATGCTCCCCGATATGGAAGGCCAGACCCGCCGGTTGTCCGAACTGGACGGCAAGGTGATCGTGCTTTCGTTCTGGAGCGTGGGGCAGACCGAACATAAACTGTTCAACGTCGACCTGGTCGACCTGTACAAGAAATACCATGCCCAGGGCCTGGAAGTCTATCAGGTGAGCCTTGATATCGACAAGGGTGTCTGGGCCTCGACCGTCCGCAGCCAGAACCTTCCCTGGATCAACGTCAACGACGGACTGGGTGTCGACTCACCCGCTGTGGCTACCTACAACGTCACCCGTATCCCCACTATGTTCGTGATCGGAAGGGACGGTGAGATCCTGGGTACCGACGTGTTCGAGAAAGACGCGCTGGAGCAGATCGTGCGCAAGGCGCTGTAACAGGCGGGAGTTCAGAGAACGGCGTGCTTGGTCACGCCGGCCACGAATTCTTTCAGATAGAAGGGTTCAAAGTACGCAATGTCTTTGAACTCTTTTTTTTGCAGGGCTTCCAGCGCCGGTGCGGCCATGGCGGAAGCCATGGGCGGACACTCCCGGAAGGAAGCGTTGGGGTGGTGGCAGATGTCCTGGAATTTGCGGATACCCGTGCCGATGAAGAGTACGGTGCCTTCATCGAGTTCTTTCCGGTAGCTGTCGGCATCGAGGATGACGGCTTCGGTGGGACCTGTCTTGCGGGTTGAACCGTCGAAGGGGGCGGCATAGACTTCCATCCTTCGGGCGTCGATCATGGCTATGATACGGTCGTAAGACCCTTCTGCCTGGCAGGCGAGGATCTGGAGCGTATCGACACCGATCAGCGGTTTGCCCGCTCCGAAACAGTAGCCTTTGGCGGTGGATACGCCCACGCGGAGACCGGTGTATGAGCCGGGGCCTTCGCTGACGGCCACGGCGTCGAGGTCACGGCTCTCCAGCCCGGCTTCCCGGAGGACATCTACGATATAGGGGACCAGCATCGAGGACTGCTGGCGAGGCGTTTCGTCGAGGCGGCTGGCCAGGATGGCCTTGCCGTCGCAGACAGCCACGGAACAGCTTTCCGTGCTGGTTTCAATCATCAGGATTCGTTCACTCATGGTGCAGTATCTTGGCGGTCGGTTTGAGCTTCTGTCCTTCTTTGAGTTTCTCGCCGACGGCATCTGTCGGGCCGACGACGACCCGCTGGTCTTCGGAGAGACCGTCCCGGATTTCAATCCGGTCCAGGTCCTGGATGCCGGTGTTCACGCCGACGGCCCTGGCCTTGTCATCTTGATCCACGGTCCAGACGAAAGGGTCTTTGTCGCGAAGGAAGATGCTTTCAAGCGGAAGGGTCATACAGGCGCAGCGCCGGTCCGTGATGATCCGCACGGCGGCCGACATGCCGGGAAGGAACTTCAGCGAGTCGGGCAGCAGCTCGATCCGGACTTCAAAGTTAGCAACTTTTGCCGAGTTTGCAATCTGGGTCACCACACCGCGGAACTTCCGCCGCGGATAGGCGTCGATCTCAACCTCGACGCTGTCGCGCGTCTCGATGCGTACGATGTCGCTCTCTCCGACATCGGCCACCACTTCCATCCGGCTGAAATCGGCAATGCGGAACAGCTCGGTACCAGGCATCTGGCTGGTTCCGACGACTCGCTCGCCCTTCTCTACGTCCATGCGGGAGATAATGCCGTCCATCGGGGCGTAAAGGGTGGTTTTGAGCAGGTTCTCCCGGGCTTCCTTGAGTTGTGCCTCGCCGCTGCGGACGGCGAATTCGGCCGCCTGCAGGCCGCTGTGGGCGATGTCGAGTTCTGTGCGGGAGTGCTGGAGCTCGGCAGCTGAAATGGCATTGAGCTCAAACAGGCGCTGGTTCCGTTCGTGGTTGGCCCGTGCCTGGCGTTCTTCCGCCCGCTGCCGGGCAAATTGGGCCCGCAGCGTGCCGAGCGAGGCGCTGGCCTGCTCTACCTGGGAGAGGTAGAGGTCAGGCCGGATCCGGAGGATGAGGTCGCCTGCTTCGACGTGGTCGCCTTCCTTGGCGCAGATTTCCACTACTTCGCCCGAGACGTCGGGCGAGATCTTGACTTCGACGACCGGGCGGACGGTTCCCGAAGCGGGAACGGATTCGACCAGGTCGCGCCGCTCCGGCTGGCAGACCGAAACTTCGGTGCGGGTGTTCCGCCCCGGCCGGATCAGGAGCAGCAACACGAGCACCCCTGCGGCTGCCAGCATCAGTTTCCCGCTTCGGGGCAAGTCTTTGAATGTTTTCATAAGCGATAGCGCTCCAGCAGCTTGAGCTGGAACAGGTATTGCCATTTCGCCTGCAGGTAGTCCGAAACCGCCTTGAAATGATGGTTGCGGGCCAGGATGTAGTCCACGGCCGATGCTGCGCCCAGATTGTATTTGGCCTCCATGACCGCGAGCAGACTCTCCATGGCCCGCAGGGTCTCTTCGGAGGAGAGATATTGCTGGCAGCAGTTGTCCGCTTCGATGGCTGCGCTGCGGATCCGGTCGGCCAGCTGCGTACGGACTTTTTCCACGCCCAGGCGGGCGAGGTCGCAGGCGAGGCGGCTTTTCCGGAGTTGGGAAGCGGCTTGAAATGCCTGGAATATCGGAATATCGAGCTGGAGACTGAGCGAAGGGTTTCGGTTCTCGTCAATCTGGGTACGGAAAGGCTGTCCGGCAGCACTGCTGTAGTAGGTTCCATAACTGGCCGAGAGCCGCAGACTCGGCAGGAAAGCTGCCTGGACCCGGGTCTGCTGGTGGCTCAAGCGTTCGAGCGAAGCCTGGGCACTGAGGAGTTCCGGTGCTTGCCGGATATAGTCGTCCATTTGCGTTTCAGAGATGAGCGGAACACGCGACAGGACCTCTTCCTGCTCGAAGGCGTCACCGGCGGCGAATGCCGCACCGGGCGGAAGATTCATCAGCCGTGTCAATGCCAGTGTGGCGGTACGCACCCGGCAGGACGCTTCCACCATGGCGGCTTTTTCAGCGGCTACCTGTGCCTCGATCTCACTCAGGGCTGTCTTTGGCTGGCTGCCGGCTTCCACCATCAGGGCCGTGCGCTCCCGCTGCAGGACGATGGCGGAGAGGCTCTCTTCCGTGTAGGAGAGGATCTGTCTGGCCAGCATCAGTTGCAGATAGGCGCGGGTGACGTCGATGGTCAGGGCCTCGTCCTGCGAACGGGCATCCTGCCGTGCGGCCTCGACGGCCTTTTTGGCCGCCAGCCGGCCGTAATGTTGCGCAAAACCTTCGAACAGCGTAGCTGTGGCGGTCAGCGTAGCGCCGGTAGCCTGCGTGAGTTTGTTTTTGATAATCACCAGTTCCTGCATGTCCACGCTCCGGCCCCAGTTGAATTCCTGGGCTACGCCGGCGCGCAGCACGGGCAGGTGACCCGTCTGCATCTGGCGGAGTTCCGCCTTCCGGAGATCGATCTGGATGCGTTGTTCCCGGATGCCGGTGTTGTGTTCCAGGGCATACTGGATGCAGCGCTCGAGCGGCCAGGCTTCCTGTGCCTGCAGCCAGCCTGCCGCGAGGAGGAGTATCAATGTCAGGATCCGTTTTTCCATAGAGAAAAGGGGCTCTCTCGGGAGAGCCCCGGTCTTCGCTTGTCAGGCAGTCGGTTTATCCTTCTTGAACAGGAAAAGGGCGCCGATAAAACGTGCGATTACACCCAGGATGTAGCCGATCGTATAGAGGGCGTCCTGTGCTTTTTTGTCCACGCCGCCCCAGACGAGAGCGGCCTCGTTGATTGCTACGGTTCTCATGTCTAGTCCTCCTTTCTTCTAACTGCTTGATCCAAAAAATCCATCCTTGATTCCCTTCAGGAGATTCGGCAGATAATCCGCAATCGTGTCGATCAGGTTGCGGATCTTCTCGAATACCTTGACGAAGATGTTCTTGTCGGTTCCGCCCC
Organism: uncultured Bacteroidales bacterium; assembly: GCA_947168065.1. GTDB lineage: Bacteria > Bacteroidota > Bacteroidia > Bacteroidales > UBA932 > Cacconaster. Next base: position 89,011 of record CAMVKH010000001.1, on the reverse strand, counting down.
GGATCTGGAGCTCGGAAGAAGTCAGTTCTCTCCAACCTCGTCCATACAGTAATGTTTCTTCCATCGGTTAGCGTTTTTTTTGTGGTTTCCATCCTTTCAGGTGTCTGGAAATGACCTTTTTCCGTGCGCACGGATATTTTTGTTCCTACGATAGTGTCACGATGTGGTCGGCCAGGGCGGCATTGTCTTTCTTGTGGGTGATCATCATCACTGTGCCGCCCTCGTCGCGGAAGCGCCGGACCCGTTCGAGCAGGCAGCGTTGCGATGCCTCATCCAGGGAGGATGTGACTTCATCGAGAATCAGGACCTTCGGCTCCCGGTAAAGGGCGCGGGCCAGGGCGATGCGCTGCCGCTGTCCGCCGGAGAGCAGACAGCCCCGTTCGCCGATCCGGGTGAAAAGGCCCATCGGCAGCTCGCGCACCATAGGACCCAGGTCCAGTTCTTCCAGCAGGCGGACGACCTTTTCCACGTCGGGATCAGGGTCCAGGCACGCCACGTTTTCGAGGATGGATCCGCTCAGGAGCTGCGGCTCCTGCGGGACGATCGATACGAAGCGGCGCCAGGATTCGAGCGAGAAAAGGCGGATGTCGTGCGGCCCGAGCCGGATGACACCGTGCCGGACCGTGTAGTCGCGCATCAGCAGGGCGGCCAGTGAGCTTTTTCCGCAACCGCTCGGTCCCTGGACGGCCGTGATGCGTCCCGCCTGGAGTGTGAGACAGAAATCCTGCAGGAGCGGGGGCGCTCCGGGATAGGAGAAATCGATATGGTCGAAGATCAGGTCGTCGCCCGCTTTCGGACAGAAATCGCCGATTCCGGTCTCTTCCGGCGGCAGCTGGGTGATGTCGCTGAGGCGCTCCCAGGCGATGCGGGCTTCCGTCAGATTGTCGTTGAGTTTGACAAGGTCGCCGAGCGGCGCGGAAAACCAGGCGGTCAGCGAGTAGAAGGAAACCAATGCACCGACCGTAAGGGATCCGGCGAAGATATACATCGATCCGGCTGTCAGCAGCGTGAGCGTCAGCATTTTGGCGATGCCGTCGGCAGCCGAGGCGAAGCCGCCTGCCCAGCGTCCGCCCCGGAAAAGCCTGTGGGCGAGCAGCACATATTCTTTTTCAATGTTACGGAGCAGCCGTTCTCCCTGTCCGAAGTAACGGACCGTCCGGACGGCCGTGATGCCTTCCACGGTCCGCTCCTCGAAGGCGGCGGACTGTTCGATGATGTCTCGGTTTACCCGGGTGTTCACCCTGTCGGCCACCAGATACAGGATCAGGTAGATAGGGATGAATGTCAGCATAAGCAGGGAGAGCCGCCAGTGGGTGGTGAACATCAGGGTAAACGAGACGGCCAGGATCAGGCTGCTGGTCAGGAGGGTCGAAAGGCCGTCGATGAGAAACGACCGGACCTTGGCCGCATCGCTGATCCGGGCATTGAGTTCCCCGGTGCCGCGCCGGGAGAAGAACGAGGCCGGCAGCCGGAACAGGTGTCTGAGGTATCGGAGGATGAGCTGGCTGTCGAGCGAGATGGTCAGCCGGAGGGCGTAGATGACACGTCCGTAGCCGACCAGCAGTGTGCAGAGCATGACGGCGAGCATCAGGATGCCGGTAGCCGCCAGCCCGTGCAGGTCGCCCGCGGGCAGGACCTTGTCGATGATGTGCTGCAGGAAGAGGGCGGTGCAGATGCCGGCAACGATATAGACGACCGAACCGGCCATCATCAGGACATATTCCTTTCCCGGAATCAGCCTCAGGCAGGAGGTCAGATCCTTCTTCCCGCTGCTCGGGCCCGGCTCCCCGGCAAGGTCCGGGTCCGGAACCATGGTGACCAGGTAACCCGTCCAGGCTTCCCGCAGTTCTTGCGTGGGGATGCGCCTGACCTTGCCGTATTCCGGATCCATGACGCGGGCATATCGGCCCGCCAGACCCTCCAGAACGACGAAATGCAGGTCACCGCGGGCATTGACGATGTGCAGGATGACGGGATCCTGGATGCCGCACAGGCTTTCAAGCTGTTTGTCGTCGGACTTGAAGGCTGCGGCGCGGAAGCCGATCTGCGGGCAGGCGTCCAGGATACCTTTGATGCTGGTTCCCGCGCTGGATGTGCCTGAAGCCTCCCGGATGACCGACAAGGGGATATCTTGTCCGTGGTGTCGTGCCACGGAAGCCATGCAGGCAGCTGCACAGTCGGATACGTCGTGTTGTCTGATGGCTGTTTTCATCGTATTCCAGGTAAAAAGAGGGAGCTCTCCCGCACGTGTCTTCTCGCCCACAAGACCATCTCACGCACGCTCCCTCGCGCTTGCTATATGAATAAAATGACCGACAGGATGGACAGCCCGAGGGTAGCCGCAAGCAGAAATGCATAAAGAAAGCCGGAAGAAGTTCGGGAAAAAGGCAGAAGATTCCAGGCTGCCACATCCTGTTCGGTCAGGCGTTGTATGCTATGTCCGCGTTCCATTTGCTCGGGTTCTGTTTCCGGGAGCAAAGTTCAGCAGCAAAAATGGATTCGGGCCTGCAGAAAAGCAAAATCTTCGCCGGCGGGCGAAAATGGAAAAATTTAAATTTCTCCCTTGGAGAAAAGCTCCTTGAAATGCGGGAAGACCTCCTGGGAAAGCTGGAGCAGGGCAGGGTAGAAGCGCGACTCTTCCAGTTTCTCTTTCGGTATGAATTCCAGGAGGTTATTGGCTGAATCGACGAGGTACACGACGACCGAGAGCAACAGGATCGTCAAGATAAACGTCATGACGACGCCGAGCAGTTTGTTGAGCCATCCGAGCAGCGTAATCTTAATAATTTTTTCGATGATCCGGCCAAATAAACTTAATACCAGCGCAACTGCAAAAAAAATCAGGATGAAGGAAACGGCTTTCGCCCAGAATTCCGTCATTTTGACGTGCTCCAGAACCCATTGCGAGACCGGCGTAGCGAAGCGCAGCGAGAGGACGATGCCGAAATAGATGACGGCCAGCGCGACCAGCTGCTTGACCATTCCGTTCTTGATGCCGAAGAAGAGAGCCGGCAGGAAAAAGCATACGATGACGATATCGATGACACCCATAAAGAGAGTTTTTTCTTTGCGCAGCCCAAAATTAGTGAATTATCGTATCTTTGCAAATTCAAAATGATTACAAGCGCACCAAGACATGAGTTTTGCCGAATATAAAAAGCTGGACCTGGTGGCCGTGGGCAATGAGATCCGGGCCAAGTGGGAAAACGATAATACTTTCCGCAACGTTCTGAAAATGAGCGAAGGAGCTCCGAAGTTCATCTTCTTTGAAGGTCCGCCTTCCGCCAATGGAATGCCCGGTATCCACCACGTGATGGCACGGTCCATCAAGGACGCTGTGTGCCGCTACAAGACCCAGACGGGCTATCATGTCGAACGCAAGGCCGGGTGGGATACGCACGGCCTTCCCGTGGAGTTGGGCGTGGAGAAGAAACTCGGCATCACCAAGGCCGACATCGGCACGAAGATCTCGGTAGCCGAATACAATGCCACCTGCCGCAAGGAGGTGATGAAATACACGAAGGAATGGGCTTCCCTCACGGACCGGATCGGCTACTGGGTGGACATGGACGACCCGTATATCACCTACGACAACCGTTACATCGAGACGCTCTGGTACCTGCTTCGCAAGATTTACGACAAGGGCTTGCTCTACAAGGGCTTTACCATCCAGCCGTATTCGCCGACCGACGGAACGGGCCTGAGTTCGCACGAACTCAACCAGCCCGGCTGCTACAAGGACGTGTCCGATACGACCGCTACGGTGCAGTTCGAGGTGGTCCGCGACGCGGCCTCGGAGCGTTTCTTCGTGGACGGCCTGCCTCTCTGCATCCTGGCCTGGACGACGACGCCCTGGACCCTTCCTTCGAACACGGCACTTTGCGTCGGCCCCGACATCGACTACGTGCGCGTCCGCTCAGCCAATCCCTACTCGGGCAAGGAGGCTGTCTATATTGTCGCCCGCGACCTGGTCGGTGCCTGGTTCAATCCCAAGGGCAAGATTCCTTTCGAGGTGCTTGAGGGTTCCTGCAAAGGCCGCGACCTTGTCGGCATCCGCTACAAGCAGTTGATTCCCTGGTTCAAACCGCAGGGCGACGCTTTCCGCGTCATCCCCGGCGACTATGTGACCACGGAAGACGGTACCGGTATCGTCCACATCGCTCCGACCTTCGGTGCCGACGACAAGCGCGTCGCCGCCGCCGCAGGCATTTGCGGCATCCTTCCGATCGACAAGGACGGCAACCCGCAGGCCCAGGTGGACCGCCAGGGACGTTTCTGCCGCCTGGAAGACCTGGATCCCGACTACGTGAAGGAGAATGTGGACCCCTCTTACAAGGAATATGCGGGCCGCTACGTGAAAGCGGGCTACAAACAATACTTCGAGCACGTGGATGAAGAAGGGACGCTCGACATCGACCTCTGCGTGATGATGAAGGCTGACGGTCGCGCATTCAAGGTACAGAAGCACGTACACAGCTATCCGCACAGCTGGCGGACCGACCTTCCCGTGCTCTATTATCCCCTGGATTCGTGGTTCATCAAGGCCACGGCCGTGAAAGACGAGATGGTGGCGCTCAACCGCCAGATCACCTGGCGCCCGGCTTCGACCGGAACGGGCCGTTTCGGCCAGTGGCTGGAGAACATCCAGGACTGGAACCTGAGCCGCAGCCGTTTCTGGGGCACGCCGCTCCCGATCTGGCGTACCGAAGACGGAAAGGAGGAGATCTGCATCGGTTCGGCCGCCGAGCTCTATGCCGAGATCGAAAAAGCCGTGGCTGCGGGTATCATGCCCAGCAACCCGATGAAAGACAAGGGATTCGATCCGAAAGACCCGAGTCTGGAGAATTACGAGCGCATCGACCTCCACCGTCCTTATATGGACCAGATCTTCCTCGTGTCGCCTACCGGCCGCAAGATGGTCCGCGAGAGCGACCTGATCGACGTGTGGTTCGATTCCGGTGCGATGCCGTACGCCCAGGAAGGCCTGCGTAACCTCGGCAGCGAGCGATTCGGCGCCACCGCCGATTTCATCGCCGAGGGCGTCGACCAGACGCGCGGCTGGTTCTATACCCTGCATGCCATCCATACCATGGTCAGCGGGACACCTGCGTTCAAGCGGGTCATCTCGAACGGCCTGGTGCTCGACAAGGCGGGCAACAAGATGAGCAAGCGCCTGGGCAATGCGGTCGATCCGTTCAAGGCACTCGATACCTATGGCGCCGACGCGCTCCGCTGGTATATGCTGACCAACGCAGAGCCGTGGGACAACCTCAAGTTCGACGAGGCCGGCGTGGATGAGGTGCGCCGCAAGTTCTTCGGCACGCTCTACAACACCTACGCCTTCTTCGCTCTCTACGCCAACATCGACGGCTGGACGCCTCAGACGCCGGACCAAGGATCGCTCACTGAGATCGACCGCTGGATCGTCTCCCGCCTGAACAGCCTGATCCGCGATGTTCGCGCCGCTTATGAAGATTACGATATCAAGACGGCGGGCCGTCTGATCGAGAGTTTCGTCTGCGACGACCTCTCCAACTGGTATGTCCACCTGAACCGCAAACGTTACTGGGCCGGCGCCATGACTGCCGACAAACAGGCCGCCTACCAGACGCTCTACGCTGCACTGTACAACGTGGCCGTGCTGATGGCGCCCATCGCGCCTTTCTTCGCCGACCGGCTCTATCTCGACCTGACGGCACCCTGCCATCCCGTGGAGGGCTGTTCAGTCCACTTCGTGCAGATGCCCTCTCCCGATGAAAGCCTGATCGACGCGGCGCTGGAAGAGCGCGTGAGCCTCTCCCAGACCGCGACTTCGATGGTGCTTGCCCTCCGCAAGAAAGTGGGTATTCCTGTCCGCCAGCCGCTGAAGAAGATGGTCGTGCCCGTAATCTCGGAGCAGGTGCGGACCCAGCTTTCCGCCGTGAAAGACCTGATCCTGGCCGAAGTGAATGTCAAGGAAATGGAATTCGTCGAGAATACCGAGGGTATCCTGACCAAGAAGATCAAACCCAATTTCAAGACACTGGGCAAGGTCTATGGCCCGCGGATGAAAGAGATCGCAGCTGCCTTCGCTTCGCTCGACCAGGCGACGATTTCCTCCGTCCAGCGCGCGGAAGCGGCAGGGGAGTCCTATACCCTTTCTCTCCCGGGCGGCGACGTGACGCTCACCCCCGGCGATTACCAGATTTCGTCGGAAGACATGCCGGGCTGGCTGGTCGCTTCCCAGGGCGCCCTGACCATCGCGCTCGATGTCGAACTGACCGATGAACTCCGGAAAGAAGGTCTGGCACGCGAATTGGTTAACCGCATCCAGAATCTGCGAAAGGCCGCCGGCTTCGAGGTGACCGACCGTATCGAGGTCGTCATCGCACCGAATACCATGCTGCAGGATGCGCTGGAGCGCTTCGGGAGCTATGTTTGTGCGCAGACCCTTGCCCGCGACATCCGATTCGAAGCCGATCCTGCCGGAGCGGTTGAGGTCGAATGGGAAGACGGAACCCTCGCAATTGCTGTTGTAAGATTGAAATAAAAAGGTTATATTTGACTGTTGGATTAAAAATTGTCAGCCATGGAAGAGAAGAAAGAAGAAACCGTAGAGAAAGTCCGCTATAGCGACGAGGAGCTCCAGGAGTTCAAGGAACTGATCCTGCAGAAGCTTGAGAAGGCACGCAGGGACTACAATATGCTGCAGGCTCAGATCGACCACAGCAGCAGCAACGATACGGAAGACACCTCTCCTTCGTTCAAGGTGTTGGAAGAAGGCTCCGCTTCACAGGCCAAGGAAGAGGCCAGCCAGCTGGCCGCCCGTCAGTACAAGTTCATCCAGAACCTGGAAGCTGCCCTGATCCGTATCGAGAACAAGACCTATGGCATCTGCAGGGAAACCGGTAAGCTGATTCCCAAGGAGCGTCTGCGTCTGGTTCCGCACGCTACCCTCAGCGTCGAAGCGAAGAACAAGCGGTAACATCCGATGAAAGTCTCCAGAGGCGCGCGGATTACGCTGCTTGTCGTCCTTTTGCTGGTTATCGACCAGGTCATCAAGATCCTGGTCAAGACAAACATGGCGATCGGCGAGAGCATCCATGTTTGCGGCAACTGGTTCCAGCTCCTGTTTATCGAAAACAACGGCATGGCCTTCGGCCTGCAGTTCGGTGAGACGTGGGGCAAACTGGTCCTCAGCCTGAGCCGTCTGGTGCTGATCGTCCTGATCATCTTCTACATGCGCCGGCTGCTCAAGAAACCTGAAACGCCGACCGGCGTACTCGTCGGTCTGGCAGCCATCCTGTGCGGCGCCATCGGCAACATGATCGACTCGATGTTTTACGGCATCATCTTCGACTATGCGCCATTCCTGTACGGACGGGTGGTGGATATGTTCTATTTCCCGATCATCGATACGACACTTCCGGCCGGTTTCCCCATCTGGGGTGGCCGTCACATTATCTTCTTCCGGCCCATCTTCAATTTCGCCGACAGCTGCATCACCTGCGGGGCGATCTATCTGCTGTTGTTCCAGTGGCGGTTCTTCGCCAAAAGTGAGGAGAAAGCTGAGAAGGCTGAGAAAGCTGAGAAGGCGGAGTAGGGCGGCTGATGCCTTACTCTCCTTGGGATTGTCGCTGCGCGACATCCCAGCCCGCCTGCGGCGGGCTTTGCAAAGTCACAAAAGAAATCTGCGCTCAAGCTTGTTAGCTTGGCGCAGATTTCTTTTGGACTTTGCGGAGAGTAAGGGATTCGAACCCCTGAGGCGTTGCCGCCTAACAGTTTTCAAGACTGCCGCCATCGACCACTCGGCCAACTCTCCGGATGGGAATACAAAGGTAGTAAATAAATCATTTGGTTATCCTCTTGTCCATCAGGGCCAGCGCGCCTGGCAGGACGAGCAGGATCAGGAGGATGGCGGCCAGTGCTCCCGCTGAGATACTGCGGAGGATCGAGATGATCATCTCTCCGGAAATGACCAGCGTCATAAGCCAGGGTGCCGCGACCAGGATCATGCCTGAGGTCATGATGGCGTGGATGGCTCCGCGATAGGCAGTCGCCAGCGAAGCGCCGCGGTCCATCGTCTTGCGGGCATCGCAGTAGTAGTGGGTGAAGAGGATGGAATAGTCGATGGTCGCGCCCATCAGGATGCTCTGCACGATCAAATAGGCCAGGAACAAAATGTGGTTGCCTCCCAGTCCACTGACGAATACGTTGAGCCACACGGCCATGAGTACGGTCGGTATCAGCAGCAGGGGTATGATCAACGAACGGAATGTAAGGGCGACGATCAGGAAGAGTGCAGCGATCGTGAGCAAGGTCAGTACCAACAGCTCCCTCGGGAACCCTTCCTTGATTTCCTTGTACATCTGCGAGTGGCCGACCAGGTAAGTCTCACCACCGAGCGAGGCCTTGCACCGTTCCTGAATATGGTCGATGAAGTCGAAGGTCCGGTCACTCTCTACGGGGAGTCCGCTCGTAATCACGGCCAGTGACCAGGGATCGCTGCGCAGGGCACCCAGTTCGCCTTCAAGCCGCTCCCGGATGCCGGACAGTCCGGCAAGCTGCGTCGAATCGGCGTATTGCCGGATTAGCGGATTCTCAGCGAGCCGGTTCACGTAATCGGCAACCTGCATCAGCGAGAGCCGGGTGCTGGTATCCCTTGCATTCTTGTATCCGTGGTACAGGAACAGCAGGTCGAGTTCTTCACGTTTGACGGAGACGCCTGCTGCGGTCAAGGCGCTATAGCACTGTGCAGCAGAGTACCGTTTCCCAGAGAATGCCATGTCTGCCAGCTGCTCGAGCGGGGAAAGGACCTCGGGCTCCTCTTCTACGGTAGGAACCGTGACGGGATGCTCTTCCGGGACAGGCTTGACGGACGTCGTGTCATGGGCAGGCTTATCTGGTGTTCCTGTGTGAGGGGTGGGTCCTTCTGCAGGCTTTTCGGGCTTGTCGGGGGTAGGGTTAGCAGGCTCTTCCGGCGTCGCAGGCTTTGTAGGACCGGCTTGGATGATTTTGTCGATTTCCTTGCGCATCTCCCGGAACTGTGCTGCTGATTCTGCCGGGACCATTACGGAGTAGAGCTTGTTTCCCAGCACTTTGTCGTTGATGGCGGTAAAGAATTCATCCATGTTCATCGTCGCGGGACGACCCCTGCGTCCTGCGCCGGCGAGGCGGTACACCATGGAAATCTGCTGTTTGTCGAAATGGAAAAACGCCGCCATTTCGGCCGCCGTACGCTGCTTCATGATGTCCTCGTAGGTGATGGTAAAGGATTTCGCGGTGGTATCGGTCTGCTGAAGGACAGGCGCCTCCGCTGCATCGGGCTGCTCTGTTTCCACGGTTTCCACGAAATCTTCCATCTCCTGATCGACGGCCTGATCCGGGATCTCTGCCTGGGGAACCTCGTCGTCGGCAGCTTCCGCTTCAGGCGCTGACGGGATCAGGGACGGCATCGGCGGGACATAGCTCAACTGCCTCATGAGCCGCTTCATGTCGAAGCGGGAGGCGATCCCCTTCATGGCTTCTTCAGGCAGGAACTGTCCGGCCATGTCAAGCAGCGATTTGGCGGTGGGCTCGAGTTCGTCGATCCGCATCCGCTCTTCGCGCTCAGGGTGGGAGGCTGCATAATAGAGCAGGTCAAGCGCTTCGGGCGGAACCTGGGATGCCAGTTCCGGACTGAGCGCGGCCAGTTCTTCTGTCGACATGGGTTTCAGGGCGATGGAAGGATAGTTGATGCACGTGACGCCTTTCTCCAGGCTGGCGATCGTGTCGGTCAGGGATATCATCGCCTGCTCGTCATCCGTCCGGTAGAGCATCAGCAGGGTGTTGTCGGGCGGGAACACTTTGGTAATGGGTGTAGGCCAGACGATGGCATAGGAGATTTCGGTCTGCCGCTGCAGGAACCAGGAACCTGCGAACAATCCGATGAACAGGATGGCGAGCGGAAGGCGGAACCGCAGCTCGAAACGGGCAAGCCCGTCGGTCGGGATCTGGGGGACATGCTTGCGTCCCTTCATGATCGCTTTGTCGCAGAACAGGATCAGCGACGGGAGGACAGTGAAGGTGGCGATCAGGCTGCACAGAACCCCTTTCGAAAGGACAATGCCGAGATCAGCACCGATCTTGAGCCGCATGAAGATGAGCATCAGCAGGCTCACAATCGTGGTCAGTCCGCTGCTCAGGATGGCGGGCGCGGCGCTGCGGATCGCTGCAACCATGGCTTGCTCCTTCTCCAAGTCCTTTCTCTGCTGCTTGTAGCGGTTCAGCAGGATGATGGCATAGTCCATCGACAGGACCAGCTGCAGCACGGCTGCAAGCGTATGGGTAATCAGCCGCACGCTGGGCAGCAACGCGTTGGTTCCCATATTGATCATGATGGCGAAGATCAGCGTCAGCAGGATCAGGAGCGGCTCGATCAGCGAGTGGCACATCAGGAAGAGGATCAGCAGTCCGGTGATGACACCGGTCGCCATCATCATCACGATGTTGTCGGGCATTCCGGAATTGTCTTCCACTTCCACTTCGACACGGTCGCCGAAGCGGTCCTGGATGCTTTCCTGGATGGCCTTCCCATCCATTTCGGGCGGGAGCATGTAATGGTAGAGCGTGTAAGATCCATTCTGCCGGACATCGAGTTTGCGCGCGCCCTCCAGCATCTGCCCTAGTGCGTTATCCAGGGAGTCGGCAGGAGGCTCCGCGACAAACATGACGCGGAGTGTCTGCATACGGATGTCCATCTGGGGGAAGTACTGCTCCAGGAGGGTTATGCCATGCCGCATCGGCGAATCGTCCGGCAGATTGCTGGTCATGTCGGCATTGATGCGCGTACGAGGAATCAGCAGCACCGAAATGAGTGCCGCCGCTGCCGTCAGTGCCAGCAGCGCATACCGCCATCGAACCAGGAAGCCGGACTTGTTGCTCATTCCGCCTTGGGCTTGCGGACCCGGTTGGGGATGCTTTCCGGAAGGACGATGGAGAGTTCCATGAACCCTGCATAGTCATCGCCGTCGTACCACGGCGTTTGGAAGATAAGCTTCTTCAGTCCCTCTTTTTCTACCGTATAGATATTCGTGCGGGGATGCTTCAACATATCGTCGAGCAGGCTCCTGGCGGGTTCGGGATGACAGTCCAGGACGTTTTGCCCGATAATCCCGTCTTGCCCCGGCTTGAGGAAGGTCTTCCGGGACTTGCTGTTCATATCCAATATGGTTCCATCCTTGGCGCAGACAGTGACCGCCACGTCCGCGCCTTCGAAGTAGTCTCTTTTCATTTTGTCGTTTAAAGCGACAAAGATAGTAATAATCAGAAACTCACTACGATTTTTTTACACCAAGTACGGCCCATCGCACGAAGGAATTTCCCGTTGTTAACTGTATGCGTGCATTCCGCCGAAGAAAAGGCCCACGCCGAAATAGGTGATCATCACGGCGAGGAATGCAGCGATGCAGTACGCGTGGAAGAATTTCGGATTCCTGAATGGCCTGATGCTTCCATCATGCAGCGTGAAAGAATAGACGAGCAGGGTGATGAGCGCCCATGTCTCCTTCGGATCCCAGGCCCAGTAGCTGCCCCAGGATATGTTGGCCCATACGGCGCCAAGGAAGGTGCCGAAAGTGAGGAGGAACACGGCCGGGTACAGCACTACCAGACTTACGTCGCGGAGTTTCTCCCGTGCATCGGAAGAGGGGACCGCCACGCCCATGATACCGTTGAAAGCCACCAGTCCGAACAGGGTGTAAGACATCATCATCGACAGTACGTGGATGGAAAGCAGCGGGGACTGCAGAACCGGCATCAAGGGCATGATCTGTGGGGTGACTCCTGCGCGGCTCGCCAGGAGCATCGTGAAGCCGGCGAGGAGGAACCCCAACGGCTCAATCAGCGGGAAACGTCTGTAAAGCAATAATATGGCCAGCGTGGCAAACCATGCCATGAGCATCATCACATTATACCTTCCCACGTAGGGCCCGGTGCCTGACACATACCAGCGGAGGCCGATGACCAGGGTCAGGTACAACCAGATCAGCAGAGCCACTGTCGCTCCTGCGAGCAACACCCAGGCAGGGAACTTCTTCCGCTTGGTGATCAGGACTCCGCCCAGGATGAAAAGGATGACGCCAAGCGACAAGCAGAGCATGAACTGTATCTTTGGACGGGCAATATGGATGTACAGGCGCTCCGCCTTGACTTTCTTCGCAGAGGGGATGACGGAAGATGCAGTCTTCTCCTGATAGGCTCTGATGCCATGAAGGACTTTCAACGCATCGTCTTCGTTGCCGGAAGAAAGCGCCTGATGCAGCACTTCAGGGGATTTCCGGATGAAGGTCCACAGGTCTTCATTGTCATACACCGCTTCCGGCAAATCGTCTGAAGCGGCATACCATGATACAGTTCCGGTGGAATCTGTCAGGGGAAAGAGCTTTATCTTGTCAAGCGATTCTACGGTCGCGTCCGCCCCTTTTTCCTGCAGATAGGTGTCGAACGGGCAAACGCGGTGGCCGTAATAGACATACATCCCGCCCATGGCACGGGTGACATCTTTCGGGGCGGCAGAAGCCTCGAAACCGGGAAGCAGCAGCAACGCGATAACAGACGTCATGGAAGCCACGCGCCTGAGGGATCTGCGGAAAGCCGTATCCTTCTGAAAGAAAAAGCCGATCATGGACAACAGGAGGATGAGATAGCCGGTATAGGTTACGCCCACGCCCCACGGGTCATGGCTCACGGCCAGGATGCTGCCCTGCCCGTCCTCGTCGTAATCGGCCTGGTAGAAGCGATAACCGCTGTACTTGGCAATATTGTTCATGGAAATCGTAACCGCCTCGCCCTTGGGGAGGAAGGCTATCTCGGAGCGGTAGTCGGACGGCATCTTGGAGCCGTGGTGGTATTCGATTGCGAATTCGTCCAGACGGATGCTGAAGGGAAGTCCGGCAACTGTCCCGTCTTCACGCTCGAAGGCATCCTTCTCCTCCCCTTCGCGAAGATGGATAGAACCGGTTTCACCGAAAACGTGTGTCAGCAGCGCTCCGGCAAGAATGACGGCAAGACCCACATGGAGAGACATTGTCGCTATGCGGCGGGGGGTTCCCCGAAGTACAAGGTAAAGCAACCCGGCCACGGCAGCTAAGGCCCAAAGGATGATGAACAGCGGGCTGTGGTAGAACCATTCGAACGCGACAGGCGTGCCCTTGATCCTTTCAACGATGGTGGCGGCCACCATCATCACGATGAGGGCCGCCACTGAACCGTAAGACAGGTATTTACATAATTTTTTCATATGACTCGGTTCGGAATCATATCGATTCGATGAACTTTACGACTGCGTCGCGGTCTTCCTTTGAAAGGTTGTAGAACTTCTCGGCCGATCCATAGGCATCGCTCTGTCGGGAGTAGGCGTGCCACATGATGGCTTCCACAACAGTGCGGGCCCGGCAGTCATGGAGACGGTCCGAAGCGCCGGTGTTGAGCATGGAAAGGCCCCGGCCCCAGAGCGGCGTGGTGCGGCACCAGCTGCCATGAATGTCGTTCTTCATGTACAGACGGTGCTGGATGAAGTCGGAATAAGGCCAGATGGTCTGGTTCGCATAACGCGGCAGGGGTTTGCCTTCATTCATGGCGGGAGACCAATAATTGTCCTCGCCTGTCTTCCAGGAGGGTCTGTGGCAAGATGCACAGCCCATTTCGGAGAAGAGTTCCTTTCCTCGCTGGACATCTTCCTCGTGAAGGTTTCGGGCGCGGGGGATGGACAGGCCCCTGTGCCAGACCATGAAGTCGTAGAACTGGTCGGCCGTCATTTCCGGCTCGAAGTTGTGGTAGGGATTGTCGAACTGGTTGGTAGTGGGGCTCAGGAGGGCAAACACGGCCTCTGCTATTTCGTCGTCCGTGACGGAACCGTCTTTGTTTACGTCAACGAAATAGGGAGATGCGCTGCCTTCTTGGCGGATGGCCGAAATGACAGAAGGGGTTTCGCTCATTTTCCGTGCCCAGGCGACGGTTGTGTAGAGATAGGGGCGGTCGGGGCGGGAGACGTTGGTGATGTTCCAGATAGCGTTGGCCCCTGCGCCGTCCTGGAGGCTTCCCCGGGTCATGGCATAGGTGAAACGCTTGACGGGCTTGTATTCTCCGCGTGCTACATGGCTTCCGTCAGCCAGGATGCCGTCCCCGTTGGCTCCGGCCTGCCAGTTGTTGTAAAAGGCCGATGCGGCAAAGTCGTTGGCCGCTTTGTCCCAGAATGCCGGATTGAGTTCGACGTACGGGGCTTCGGCCCGGTATTGCTCGCGGATGGCGTCCTCGGAGAGGGCGTCAATAAGTCCGGTGCCGATGATCCCGATGGTGGATTCCAGCCGGAATCCCATGGTCAGCCCCTTCTCCTGGGCAGTGTCATAAGGATTCGGATCGGTATTGAAAGCTTCTTTGGCGATGGTCAGTTCCGGATACTGGAGGCTGTAAACCTCACCGTCGGGAAATCTCATCGGAAGGCCGCTTTCCATGGCCGTAACTGGAAGCCATAAGAGAGAGATGCCGCTTTCGTCGATAGGAGGGAGGAAGGGATCTGCCGCCATCGTCTGGGGCATGCCGGTCACTTCGGATACATAGGCCCCGTCGTTGCTTCCGGGCTGATTGGCATAGTAGACTACCAGCAGATAACCGTTACCAAATGAACGGGCCGTATTTGCCTCGTAGGTGGCTTGCCATTTCCCGTGTCCGTATGCAGGGTGGCAGTCCAGGCAGGACTTGCGCACCGAGGCGGGACCGAGGCCCTTGAAAGGTGCCGTGTTGAGCGTCACATTGCGCTCAAAGAACATCTCGCCGTGGTTGAATTGCGTGATGAGCCCCTGCTCGCTCACGGCAGGCGCCTCGTCTTCATAGCACCCTTCCGTGATGTTGTCGGTGGTCCCCAGCAATCCGCCGGGATACCATTCCTCCGCTGTAAAGTTACCAACGGCTTTTCCGACGTATTTTGCATCGGATTCCCTTTGGGGGACGGGCGTGTCTATCGGGTCGCAGGCTGCTGCCGCGACCAGCACGATGACTGCAGTCAGTAAGTAAGTGGCAGTTTTCATACAATGCTACAGTTTGGAAATCCAGTCTGCCGCATCATTGAGGAGGGCGTCCAGTTCATTGATGCGCATGATGCAGGTTTCAGCCTCGGCGGAGGTGGGATTGTCCACGAAGGCGCCTTTCGCCATGGCGTCGTCCAACGACTTGACGGCTGCTGCGAGGGCGCTTTCCAGTTCATCGGCCTTATCCCATTTGTTGTCTTTGAGGAAGGCCGCGATGGAAGCACTCCCGGCCGAAACAGCCCCTTGCGCGCCATAGAGACTGTATTGGATCGAGAGGATGTTGTCCTTGAAGTCCTGGTAGGATTTCTTGGAATAGGGCGACTCGATGTAATCGGGGTCGTAGTCGGAGCTGCTTACGTAATGAGCGGTTCCTATCTTGGTGTTGGCCACTTCATTGCAAATATTTGAGCATCCGGCCACGAGGATGGAGGAAATGGCTTCCGACCAGTTGCGGTAGGTACTGCCGGCGTTTCCTGTCTCGAGGAGGTTTTCGCCATAAGTCAGACCGCTGTCCATGGTGGTGTTCATTTCGAGTTCGTCCTCGACCAGCGCTACGCGCTGTGCCGGGCAGTCGGGATCCCATGCAGCCTGAAGCTCGAAGCAGTAGTTGCGAAGATCTTCTGCGACGGCGGCGGCAAAGATGATCTCGCTTTTGCCGCTTACATTCCTGCCGGCGAAAGCTTCATCGTCCTCAATGCCGTTGAGGGCCGCAGCCGTACGGTTCTTTCCATCCCGGAAGATGATGAATTCGATGCCGTGGAAGCCGAGCGATGCGGCGCCGACCTCATCCACGGCGCCTGCGCCCTCTTCGTCAAGGTCTGCGATGGTCTCGGCATTCGACAAGCTCTTGGCCAGTTTGTCCTTGTCCAGCGGCCAAGAGTCGATGTGCGGGTCGATGCCGTAAGCGGTGGCGGCTCCATAAAGGAAAGCTTCGCTCTGTTCCCACCATTTGCGTGCTTCCAGGAAGGTGGCGCATACCTGGTCGATCTGGGACTGTGTGAAGCTGCCGGACGCTTTCATGGCGGAAAGCTGATTGTAAAGCGTCTCCGATGCGTCGGCCAGATTGCCGTAAATCTTATAGATGACACCGGGCACATACTGTTCCACGGCCGCTTTCAGGGCTTTGTCCTGTTGGGTTTCAGCGCTGGGATCGAGGGAGTTGCAAGATGCTGCGGACAGAATGAAGGCCGCAGCCAGCAGAAGGTTACAAATCTTTTTCATGCGTATGAATGTTTACTTGATTATCGTTTGAAGAATGCCATGTAGCAGATACCGATACTGATGGAGGGCTCATCGTTGTAGCCGGCTTTCAGGAAGCGGTGTGAATACTCTGCCTTGACCGCAATCTGGGGGAGCGGAAAATAGTTGAGGCCGACGGCGATGCGGTGCCTGGCCGTCCATTCGGCCGCTTCCTGTCCTTGGTCCGGTATATAAGAATTATAATACTCGTATCTGCCAAAGAGAAAAAGCTGCCGTTCTGCGTCCTTGGGCCGGAAGAGAGAAAGGATGTCGTATCCGGCTTCACCCCCGGCTGCAAATGCGCCTTTCCCTACGGCAGATTTCTTGTAAGGGGCGTTGTTGGCGCTGCGGTTGCGTTTCATGTTGCTGATGACGGTTGCGTCGCCTACGTGGCCATAATCGGCGTTGCCTCTTGCAATGAAGTGTCTGCCTGTGTATGCAAAGTCGAAGGCGCCGATGGCCGTGCGTCCGACGACCCCGTAGTAGCGGGAGGTCTCGGGAATCACTTCATAGGGATAGGTGTTGTTGAATGCTCTTCCATAAAAGCCGCTGAGGGACATCCTCAGATTCCTTATCGAGCGGTTGTCGATACGTCCGGCGAATCCCAGTTGGTTGGCGGCCTTGAACTCGAAGGGGGAGCCGGCCCCGTTTTTGACGAAGTTCTCGGTGTTGAACATATAGGCGTCCAACCCGGCTATGACCATGGCTTCGTAACGCCAGTGCGCCGTGCTGCCCCACAAGCTGATGCCGGTATCGTGCCAGGTGCTGGGCAGGATCGTATATTCGCCTTCAGACCGATAGACCGTGAAGAAATTCAGCGGCTCATGTGCGTTGTTCAGCCCGCCCACAGGCACCACGATGTGGCCCATGCGGACGTTGAATTCAGGGCAGAAACTCTTTTGTATCCAGAACTGTTCGAGTTCCACCTCGCCGCCTTTCTCGGTCTCCGTCTCCCACTCGCCAGCCTCTTCGAATTCCTTCTCCACGGCTCCGCCGGTGCCGGTATGCTCAAACTCGATTTCGGTCTGCATGGTCCACCCCTTTCCGAAATCATAGCCCAGATAGACCACGGCATGGGGGATGTCGAATCGCCCGTGCTGCTCATGCTGATGCGCCGCTGCCGAGGAGTATCGATAGACGTTGTCGCTGTAGAAATTGCGGGTCAGCGCGACTTCGCCGTACCCGCCGACGGTAAGCCTGCTTCCGTAGGGAATATGCTGGGCTGTTGCCTGAAACGCCAGCAGCAGGAAGGATATGATCAATATTCCGTGTTTCATGGATCCCACTTAATCTGCTGCAAAAATATCAGTCCGGTTTTGAATCGGAAATCCCCAAAAATAGCGATGAACAGCGTTCAGGTGCCATTCAGGCCTTTATTATAACCATAAATTGGTATTGCCGCTCCCTGCGGAACGCGCTATTTTTGTCTGTCTGAAATGGAACATGCAGGCGATAGCACAAGGGCGAGAATCCTCTGCGCCGCACGGACGGCCTTTCTCGGAAAGGGTTTCCGGGAAGCCTCCATGCGACAGATCGCCAAGTTGGCGGACACGTCCCTGGCCAACCTATACAATTACTACGCGTCCAAGGAAGAACTTTTTGCCGCGGTGACGTCCAGTGCGCGCAGCATGTTGTTGAACAGGGCCACGTCGCTCCGTTTTACGGACAGGGATTTGCGTTTTGCCGGCCTGGCGGAGTGCCGGGCGTTCCGGCTTCTGCTTGACAGCCGGCAGGACGGCGGCCCGGAAAGCCTTCACGACGAGTTGGTCCGGGAATTGGCGGACCAGGCCCGGGACCGTCATGGTGACCTGGCCGTTCCAGCGTCTTTTTTTCGGCTATATGCCGAAATGGCTGTAGCGCTGATCGTGGAATTGCTGCGCCCTGGTCTTTCTGCCGATGAGATGGATTCGCTTGTCGATGCATTTGTCCGTTTTGAGCAATCCGGATGGAAGGGGCTTGCCGGGCAATGAGTTCTGCGCAGCGTCGGTGGCTCTATCAACTGGGGTGCACATCGTGCTGATAATCAGAAACTCACTACGATTTTTTTATGCCAAGTACAGCCCATCTCACGAAGGGGATGCGCTTGAGGATTTCGTGGATCAGCGGCGACAGGCTGAATACGGCGACGGCCAGGATGACGTAGATGGCGACCGGGGGCAGATTGGTATGGGTTTTCAGCATATAACCGACGCTAGCGACGACCAGGTAGTGGATGATGTAGAGACCGTAACTGTTGCGTGTCATATAGTCGGCAAACGGGCTGGTCTTGTCGAAGCGGGCCTTGAACCAGCCCATCAGGGCGAGGCACATCAGCCAGCCGTAGAGGCAGTTCAGGGGGCTGGACAGGTATGCGGGCGAGGTGTTGTCCTGGCCGAAGGTGGTGATGATGAGCACGGCCCCGGAAGCCACGGCGCTGCCCAGGAGGGGAATCCAGAACTTTTCCAGTTTCTCCTGTACGTTCTGATGCGAGAATACGAAATACCCCAGCAGGAACGGGATCAGATAGAAGAGGGGTTTGTAGAGGTTGTACAGTCCATCTGCGGATTGCGGGCGGGGATTGCGGATCAGCAGTTGCTCTCCGGCCCAGAACAGGATTCCCAGCAGGATAATCCAGACCATGTTCAATTTGCCGCACCCTTCGTGGAACCGGTGCTTCGGGTCCAGCTTGCGGATCAGGAGCAGAAGCAGTGAGAACAGCCACAGGTCCTGGATGAACCAGAGGGGACCGGTGCCGCTGACGGCCATGATGCCATACCGTACCAGTGCGGGCACTCCTTCAAACGTACCGGTCCTTGCCGCCACTATCGTATTGAAATAACCTGTGATCCAATGGATGACGAAAAGACCGATGGTGCCGGGAACCAGCAACTTCCGGGTGCGGGATTTGAACCACTCCCGGGCAGACTGATTCTCCAGCGCGTAGCGGGAACTGATGCCCGCAAGCAGAAACAGCAGCGGCATGAACCAGGGGTAGAGGATGTACATCACCACGTCCTGATACTGGGGCCCGTCGCCGAAACCGCCGATGCCCCCGAAGACACCTTTGTTGTTGTAGAAATAGATAACGTGATAGAGCAGCACCAGGAGAACCGTCACCCAGCGCAGATTGTCGAGCCAATGCTTTCTCATTTCGTAAGGCCCTCCATGGCCTGGTCCAGGGCATTCTGGAAGACTTCCGTTTTCAGCATGGCGATGCCCCGCTGGTCGCCCAGCACGATCAGGGCGTCACCGGGTTTGATGTCATAAACCTTGCGGGCATCGCGCGGAATGACGATTTGTCCTTTGTCGCCGACCTTGACGACGCCAAAGATGTATTTGCCTTCGTGTTCCTGCATAAAAGTTAAACTTGTTGGATATTTCCCACAAATATAACTATTCTTTATTATTTTGAAAAATAAACAGGGTGTCGTATCTTTGACTAGTAAAAACCAGATACATGGAAGAAAAGGAATCCACCCATCCGAAACCGATTCCGGTCAAGTTGACGGACTATGTGCCCGATGGCGGCGGTGCCACCGGTGACAGTTTTTACCTGAAAGACGACCCGACGGTTCTCCTCAAACTTTTCCATCCCGGGAAGACGCTCCAGTCCATCGACGAGATGCGCCTGTCCCGGATGGTTTACCAGTTGGGAATCCCGACACCGGAACCCGGCGATTACGTCGTCTCGGAAGACGGCCGTCGCGGAATCCGCTATCGTCGGATCATAGGGAAGAAATCCTATAGCCGCGCCGTGTCGGACGATCCCGGAAACGTCGGAAAATACGCGGGCGAATTCGCTGTCATGTGCCGGGATCTGCATTCCGTGCATTTGGATACGTCTTTGTTTGAGAACGTGAAAGACCGATATTGCCGGCTCCTGGCGGAAAATCCTTTCTTCACGGCTGCAGAGAAGGATAAACTGGAGCGCTTTATCCGTGAAGCGCCGGATGCGGATACCGCCATCCACGGGGACCTGCAGTACAGCAACGCCATCTTTGCCGGAGACAAGCGGTATTTTATCGACCTGGGCGATTTCTGTTACGGCTACCCGCTCTTCGACGTGGCCATGGTCTATCTCTGCTGCTGCCTGAGTGCAGAGGAATTCATCCTTGAAGTCTTCCATCTCCCGAAAGCACTCGCCCGGAAGTTCTGGGAATGCTTCGCGCCGGTCTATTTCGGCACCGACCGGCCGCTCAGTGCCATTGAAGAGGAAATCATGCCCTATGCAGGCCTTCGCACCCTCGTTATCGAGCGGGAGACACAAACGCCGATGCCCGAGTTCCGCGCAGCGTTGTCGGGCATCCTATAGCGGCCACTATCTGTTTGTGGCGCTGAATCGTTTCAAAGCGCCAGGCGGAGAGGTGCTCAGCCTTTCTTCTTCATGTCAGTTTCGGAAATACTGAGGGGAACCAGGTCGTTGATTTGTGCCAGTTCTTCGGGGGAAAGCTCCTTCAGGCTTTTGCCGTAGGTGGATTGCGCTTTTTCTTCCCGCACATCCAGGAAGATCCGCATCAACAGGTCTTGCATGTGCCGGTATGCTCCATAACTGGTTGCACGGTCCATCTGGAGGATGAAGCGGGTGTCTTTTCCATGCTTTTTCAGGAAATCCTTTCCGACCCGGAGCATCTCCGCATCGTCTTGGCGCGGCGCATCACCAAAGAAATACTTGTCG
The DNA here is from genome assembly GCA_947168065.1 of uncultured Bacteroidales bacterium. Classification (GTDB taxonomy): domain Bacteria; phylum Bacteroidota; class Bacteroidia; order Bacteroidales; family UBA932; genus Cacconaster. The sequence continues at coordinate 68,074 of CAMVKH010000001.1, read as the reverse complement.
TTGGCGTTGATGCGGACGATAAAGAGATCTTTCTGGTTCACGCGCGGAGACGTTTCCTTGGCTTTTGCGCTTTTGTCGGCCGGGAACGGAGGCATGAAATAGCTGTTTCCGTCCTGGTCGAAAGGCGGGAGGTAGTGTATCTTCATCTTCACGGAGCTGATACTGCGTAATTCCTGCTTCACGTCGTTAATGTACCCCATCCGCGTATCGGCCTCTGCCTTGATCTCCACGGCGGTCTGCGGTTTGCCTTCGCCGGCAGTCTTTACGAAATCTTTTATTTGGGTCAGGGAAAGAACTTTCCCGCCGCTTTCAACGGTACCGTCCGCCCGGACGTTCAAGGCGATGGATCCCTCTTTCTGGACAGTGCCCTGACCGGTCCTTGTGAAAACCATTTCCCCGTTGGGGATAGGGATGATGAGGGTGTTTCCTTCAAGATTCCCGGTGAGTACGTCTTCGCCCTTTTTCTCCTTCCCGGTCTTTTCATTCCTGTAATTCGTGAAGACGAACTTGATGGTTGCCCCTTCCGCGGTATAATGCCCGCTTATCAGTTCGTCTTCTGTTCGAATCTCAAACGTGGCTTCGGAGAAGGTCAGTTTGCCGATATCTTTCCCAGTCCACACGGAACCACAGAGTGTCTCTGTTTCATCCGAAACGTTTTTTTCACTATCTTTGTCCACGGGGACATAGACAGTCCTTGCCTGCAGGCCTATGGCCATGCATACGAGCGGGAGCACATAAAGCACCCGCAGGCCCCTCGCGAGGGGCGATCTGGATTTTGACATCATAGTAATACGATTTTTAAGGATACTGTGATTAAAGCTGTTGGCAACTGAGTAGCCGCTCTTGCTGACAGCTTTTCTTATGAGTAGATATTGATATTCCTTGATATTGGCGCCGGCACGGAGTACGGCTTCATCTGCCTCGTACTCATGGAGTTCCTGAAGATCTGCCCGTAGCATCCAGATGGCGGGATTGAACCACTGGACGGCCGAAAGTATGTCTACCAGAAGCACTTCGATGGAATGACCGAAGCCGATATGCGCCTTCTCATGCACAAGGATAGGCGCGTGGTCGCCTTCCCAGTCATTTCTGGAGAGGACGATATAACGCATCCAACTGAAGGGGTCGATGTCCCGATCCGTTACGATGATGTGGCAGCCATCCTCTTCCCGGACACGATCGCCGTTGTGGATGATGCGGAGGATCGACAGGATGGAAATGATTACCCTTGACAACACAAAAGCGACGCCTGCCCAGAACAGGAGAGTCAGCACCACCGGCCACCAGGGAGCGGAAGCATCCGCCCCGGGCAGTATTTCCTGTGGGGAAAGTTCCGGTAATGCTCCGGCGGGGGGTGTTGTGGCTGGTGTGGCGCTTGTTGCCATCTCCATCGGTTTGCGGATGGTGATGATGCACAGCGGCAGAAGGAATGGAAGCACGGCAGTCCCGACCAGCACGATCCGGTTGAACCTGTGGAAGGTTTCCTTCTTCAGGAGGAAACGGTAAAACAGGTAGAAAACCAACAGTGCCGCCGCTACCTTGACATCATATAGAAGGAAGTCCATCATTTCTGTTCTCCTTTTTCAACCAGATCGATGAGTTCTTTCAACTGGTCTATGGTAATCTTCTCTTCCTTGACCAGCGCCGACACGGCGCTCAGGTAAGAATTGTCGAAGTACTTGTCGATAAGGCCGATGAGTGAGCGCTGCTTGTACTCCTCCTTGGTCACCTTCGCGAAGTACTGATAGGTGGGCCCATAGGACTTGTGGTCGATGAACCCCTCCTCCTGAAGCGTCCGCACCTGCGTGGAGAGGGTGGAAAAATGCGGTCTGGGTTCCGGGTATAACTCCCTTAACTCCCTGATAAACAGCGGCCCCTTCTCCCAGAAGTGCTCCATGATGATTTCCTCTTTCTTGGTCAGTCGTTTCATAACTCTTCCATCTTTACTGCAAAGGTAGCTAAAAAATTTAACTATGCAACTATATTTTTATAAATTTCCAATTATTTGTTTTAATTGCCCAGGGATTACGACATTCAACCGGAGGAGACCCTTCTGCTGGAGCCTGGAAAGTATTTCATCGCGTTGCAGATCGTCGCCACCGATGAAGAAGCCGTGCAAAGAATCTTGGCAACGCCCGAAACGGAACGGAACCCCCGCGCCCTCCATATGGCCACGGCGCTTTATTTCAAGAGCAGCTACGAACGTTATTCGGCGATGGGTAAAATGATCAGGATTCCCGTCAACATCGGAATGGCGGTGAAGGGGTTGGAGTATCAATAGCCAAAGTTTGGAAGAAATCCCACTTGGCTGCGCAAGAATCCGGCTGATGATGCATCTTTATTGTAAATACGCTACGACTATGAAGACTCGCCTTTTTCTCACATTGTGTGCTGTCGCTTTCTCGTTCATCCTGGTAACTTCCTGTTCAGAAGTGTTGTGGAATGAGGTGGAGGGATCATATTTTTACCATGGGAACGAGGAAGTGGTATTCGAGAATAAAGGCTTTTTCGGAATGGACGATGCAGGAAACATCTGCATGGCCTGCTTTAGCGGACCGGAAGGTATTATGGCTCCGAGGGATTGTATCAACATTTTCATCCCTAAGGACTGTTTTACGCTCAAGAACAACCGGTTGACATTCCGAGGCTCCTTCAAGACCAAAGTCAGGCTCTTCACCGAAATAAGAGAACCCAATCTTCATAAAGAGGTTATGGTCCATTTGCAGCAGGATACGAAGGTACATTTCAGCGGATCGGTCACCTATGATTCCGCAAAAGAATTCTTTCAGGCGGGCAATGAATATCCCTGTCAGGTCTCCTTGTCCTTTTCGCTGGAAGATGGAACGACCTGCCATCTGAAAATGAATTCCATGACCGTTGTGGCCAATACCACGATACTCCATGGCTGGCTGTAACCGGATTGTTCCGCTGCATTTTCTTTAAAAAACAGTTAATCTCACTTCCGTGTTTTTTTCTTGAGGGCGAGGTGTGTTATCTTCGCAGAGAAAAACAGTTGGATATATAGCAATTATGTTATATATTTGTGCTGTGATACGTGGGTTATGAAGTGAAGTGAATTGAGACGTATCGCCGAGGAATACGGATGGCGCAAGTGGCGCAGCGGAGCTAATCACGATATTTATCGTCATCCTGACAGAAAAGGGGTTCTTCAGATTGCGAGACATGGCTCTGAGGAGGTGAAGACAGGAACATTCAACAAACTGAAAAAGCAGATAGGTTTTTGAAATGAAGACTATTGCACTTATTGAGAAAGGGAAGGACGGGACATTTGGTATCTATACGCCTGACCTGGAGAGCACGATTGTCGGCAATGGAGCGACTGTTGCCGAAGCGATGGCAGATTTTCAACGGTCATTGTCAGAAATACGATCTGCTTTTGCTGAAGCAGGTGAACCACTTCCGGATGAACTTGAAAATGTGGAATTCGAGTATAGATACGACATTGCTTCTGTTTTCGATTATTTCGATTATATCAATACAACCCGTTTCGCGGCCAAGGCAGGTGTAAATGCCTCTTTACTGAGGCAGTATAAATCGGGAGGGGTCTATATTTCAGAAAAACAGGCGCTCAAGATTGAAACTGCCTTGCATCGTTGTGGCGAGGAGTTGCTTTCCTTGAGCCTGATTGCCCGTTGAGTTGAGATAGGGTTTGGGACGCTGTCCTAACGTCTTCTTCGTTCCGCTGCAACGGACGCATTTGGCAGTCAGGCGATTACGTAAGTTGATCCCCTTCGTTTTGATGGGGGTCAACTTGCGTAAAGTGTTGATAATGTGGTGTGTACATTGCAGCGGGGAGGAGGGAGAAGTCTGTCAGAAGCGTGTTTTAGCTTGTTTGGTTGACGCGAGGTCGAAGATTCGGCCAGTGCGTTCCTTTCGCGTCGATCAAAGGGGCGATTATCGTCGAGAAGTGGCCGCGAGAGGAACAAAGCAGCGCACCGATGGATTTCGTGGAAGATTAAATTCATGGCTACAAGGTTTTCTTGCCATTCCGACAAAAAACTATCTTTGTAATACCGTCTTGGGGAGGCACAGGACAGGATAAACGACTATTATCTAATTATCATTGTTTTCATTATGAAGTATTGTAATCATTGTGGCGCAGAAGTGTCTGAAGAGGCTACCTTCTGCCCGAAATGCGGAGGTTCCTTGGCCGCCGATCCACTGGTTGAAAACAATGTCGCTGTAAGTGACAAGGACTGGCTGGCCACCTTTTTGCTTTGCTGGTTCCTTGGCGTTTTCGGCGCTCACAGGTTCTACGTTGGGAAAACAGGGTCCGCTATCGCTATGATTCTGACGCTGGGAGGTTTGGGAATTTGGAACTTCATTGATTGGATCGCCATCTGTGCGGTGCCTTCAAGGATAAGGACGGAAGGGTGATTAAACACAAATAGACTTCCTGCGCATTTTTTAGGGGATTGTGCTCGGGCCGGGGGCCCTGTGCATTCCCTGGCGGGATTGTGCTCGGGCCGGGGGCCCTGTGCATTCCCTGGCGGGATTGTGCTCGGGCCGGGGGCCCTGTGCATTCCCTGACGGGATTGTGCTCGGGCCGGGGGCCCTGTGCATTCCCTGACGGGATTGTGCTCGGGCCGGGGGCCTTGTGCATTCCCTGGCGGGATTGTGCTCGCCCTGGGGGCTGCGCATTCCCTGGACGCTCGCCGCGGGGCCCTTGCAACCTGGAATGGCATCCCGGGCCTGCGGCCCGCTGGTGCTTTTTTGCCGAAAGGGTCTTACGAGAGCAAGCTCTCGACGCCCCTTTCAACAAAAAAGCACCGCAGCTGCGCTGCGATGCCATTCTAGGTTGCGGTGAGTGAGGGATTCGAACCCCCGGTACGGTCACCCGCACACCTGTTTTCGAGGCAGGCTCCTTCAACCACTCGGACAACTCACCAAAGTTGAAAAAAGCATGGCGAGCCTCCGGCGGCCATGCTTCTGGTCTGGATGACTGGACTTGAACCAGCGACCTCCTGGTCCCTAACCAGGTGCGCTACCAACTGCGCCACATCCAGAAGTGGACCGCAAATGTAGATATTTTTCTTTTTGTGTCCAAAAAAAATCAACGGAATCCTTGCTTGAGGGTGGGATCAGACGGCGGAGACCTTTCCGGCAAGGCGGAAGAACAGTCCCGGGAACCATTTGTAGGCGAAGCAGGCGATCATTTCCTTGCCGCCGACGCGGACTTGACGCTTGCCGCGGACGATGCCGTCGACGCATTTGCGGGCGCAGGTGTCAGCGTCCATGCCGCCGGCCTGGCCGGGGTCCATCTTGCCGTGTGCGCTGCCGTCGCCTTCGAGGGCGCTCAGGCTGATGGGGGTATTGATGCGGCCGGGAAAGAGGAGGGTGACGTTCATGCCGGTCTCCAGTTTCAGCGCTTCGAAGAAGCCCTTGATGGCGTGTTTGGCTGCGCAGTAGGCGGAACGTTGGGGAAAACCGAAGAGGCCGGAGATCGACGAGGTGGCGGCGATGTGCGTGTCAGCGTCCCACTTTCCGGTGGCGTGCAGGACCTTGGTCAGGTGGACAGGCGCGAAGAAATCTACTTCCATGACCCGGCGGTCTACCTCTTCGGCCGTTTCCATCGCCAGGGAACGCTGGGAGATGCCGGCGTTTAGAATCAGGAAATCGATGCGCCCTTCCAGGGAAGAGGCAAAGGCGTCGATTGCGGGATAGTCGGTCGTATCGGCCTGCACCAGGCGGGTTTCGCCGGCGCCGAGCCCCAGACATTCCTGACGGACGGCTTCCAGCCGCTGCGGGTTGCGGGCCAGCAGGATCAGGTCTGCGCCCCTGCGGGCGAATTCGCGGGCGAGGGCGGCCCCTATGCCGGAACTGGCTCCAGTGATCAGTACTTTCTTACCAGTCAGTTTATCCATGTCGTTCTTTATTTCAGCGGGGACTTGTCTTCCGTATCGCAGCTGATTAGCAGCAGGGCGTCGGCCATTTCCCCTTCCGCGGCTTTCAAGGTGTAGCGGAAGCGGCCGTCGCGTTCCTGCACGACGGTTTCTTGATAGACCCAGCCGTGGATGCCCGGATCCATCCATTCGCCCGTCTTCTTGTCACGAAGGTCGTATCCTTCCGGCTCGATGCAGTCGCCGGCAACGAAGCGGTAGAGTGCGTAGCGGCCGGCGGGCAGATTGTCAAGCTGATAGGTGACCCGGGCTCCGTCGCGGACAGCCGTCCAAGCCTCTGTTCCGAGGAAGGAGCGGTCATTTCCGCGATAAGGCTCCCAGCCGGCTTTCATGCGGGTGGGTGTCTCGATCAGGTAGCGTCCGGGAAGAGAGAGTTCGAGATATTCGGCGATAGCCTGGAGCGTCCTTTTTCCGAAGGCGCGGATGTTGTCGTTGTCGGCCCAGAGACCGTCGCGGTCAAAAGAGTAGCAGTTATAGGTAGTCTCAATCGTCAGGGCGATGGTGTTTTCGCCGAAACGGTCCCAGATCCATCCCTCGACGTAGCGGGGCGCCATATCCGAGAAATTCATGTCCAGGGGCCGGATGCAGGGGTTGAGGCTGCTGACCAGGCCTGTGTACGCCCAGAGCTTGCGGAAGAAGGACGGGGTGGTGGTACTGCCCTTATGCATCCAGAACGTGGCGGATTCGGAGAGCTGGGAGTGGCTGTTGATCACGAAGTCGAAAGGACGCTCGCGGGTCAGTTCCTCGAGCTTGCGTTTGATGGCGCGCACTTCCACGACAGTGCTGTCTTCGCTTCGTCCAAAGTTGATCTCTTGATTCACGCCGATGGCGTTGCAGCGGGAGAGACCGTTCGCTACCCCGTCGGGGTTGGCGAAAGGAAGCACATAGGTATCGAGTTGCTGGCGGAGAGACCGGGCCTGGGGCGTATCATCGAGAAGGTAGTCCACCAGTCCGTCCACCAGATAGGAGGACGGTGATTCCGAGGGGTGCTGTCGCGCGTGGATCCACAGGCGGGCTTTCCTTTCGGCGGGAACCGACAGGTCCGTGATATGCATCAGCTGCAACGGGCGGCCTTCGTGGCTGAAGCCGATGGTGTCAAGCAGTACGTTGGGGTGCTTGGTCCAGGCCTCGATCCGTTCCTGAAGATAGCTGTAGGTGTAAGGGTTATACAGAGCGATGAAAACCGTATCGCGTGTGAACCGCTTGTCGAGACGGCGCGGTTGGGATTCAGCCAGCGGGAGATGCTCCCATACCTCCCCGTCGTATGAGAAGGAACTCCGCGCCACGCCATTGTCTTTCAAAGTGAGGTAGATCTGTTTCCCTTTCACGCCCGTCATCCGGAAATAGTACCAGTTCGCGCTGGGTTCCAGGGTGGTGTCGATGGGGTTTTCGGGATCGTATTTCCCGTTGACCAGGAAGGAAAGATGGACGACCGTGTCTCCCGGGGACACAATGACGCTGGCTGAGTCGAGCAGCTGGGCGCTTCCGAAGGCCCCGCCTTCGAAGTTGCCGTCAAAGCGGACCTGTGCCGTGCTGACAGACGGGAGTAGAAGAACGGACAGGAGCAGGAGGGTCTGACAGATTCGTTTCATCGCTCAGAAGGAGAATTCACTACGTTTCTTGAAGGTTTCGGGAAGCGGCATCTCATAAACGCTGCTGCGCAGCAGGGCGCCGAGCGCCTCGGTGCTTTCGCAGGCGGCTTGCTGTTCGGGGGTGATGATTTCCCCGATGCCGAAACGGGGCTGTTTCCCTCTTTTGTTAAAGACTTCCCCGCACAGGCGGATGAGACGGACCCGCCAGTCGATCAGTCCCAGCGAGTAGAAGAAAAGGGAGTTGCGGTCGAAAAAGCGGATGGGCACGACCGGCACACCGGCCTTCCGGATCAGGCGCAGGACAGGCACCTGCCACTCCCGGTCGCGGATGCAGCGATCCTTCAGACTGAGGTCGGAGACGGCCCCGGAAGGGAAAAAGCCGACAGCGTGTCCGTCGCGCAGGTGCCCGAGCGTCTCACGGACGCCGCCCAGGCTGGAAGCCTGGGGCCCGGTCTCCTTGTCGCCCTTGGGCACGACATTGATGAAATTGGGCGACATGGCCCGGATATGGGCGAGGATTTCGTTGACCATTACCTTATAATCCGGGCGGACGTGGCCCAGCACGTCGATGAGCGTGATGCCGTCGAGATGGCCGTAGGGGTGGTTGCTGACGGTGATGAACGGACCTTCGGGAAGGGCCTCGAGCCGCTGCGGATTGCCGATCAGGAAGTCTACGCCGATGTCGCGGAGCAGGGCGCCTGCAAAATCAGCGCCCTGCCACTGGCAGTTGCGGTCGTAGAGGTCGTTGACCTTGTCGATCGATGCCAGATGCATCAGCTTTTTCACAAGGAAGGAGCCCCGTCTGCTGCGCAGCCTCGGAGCCATCTCCTGGATTTCCTCTACGGTGATGACAGGCATGCTATTCCTCTTCCTTGCGCCGGGGCATCGGGTCGATCCGGGCGTAGTAACGGGCGTCCTTGATGATGGTGACCATGAAGATCAGGATAAGGATGGCCAGGATCACCAGACCGGGATAATCGAGCGCATGGATGAAGACCTTCTTGCCCAGGATGACCACGACCCGCTCGAACTGCTGCCAGGGTTTAATGAAGATCAGCAGCGTGTTGAGCAGGATGGCTGCCAGCCGGAACTCCGTGGGGCCGAGTCCGGCGTAGGTCAGCTTGAATTCGGATTTGAGATGCGCGTTCATGCTCACGTTGAGGGTGAGCTGCAGATAGACCACCAGCATCGCCAGGGCGATGTAGAGGTTCAGGAAGGGCGACAGACCGAGACCGACGAACATCAGGGTTTCGTTGATGCCGTCAACCGTGTGGTCGATATAGTAGCCGTAGATGGGTCGCTGGGTCTTGCGCACGCGGGCGAGGGTGCCGTCGAGCGAGTCGCCATACCAGTTGACGATTAGCCCGAATGTGCTGAGCCAGAGCCAGTTCACATTTAAGTGCGACAAGATGTATCCGAGTGCGATCAGAACGGAGCCCATGGTTCCAACCCAGGTCAGAAGGTCGGATGAGACCCATCGGGGCTGCCGTTCGGCCAGCCAAACCAGTGCTTTGCGCTCAACGCCGTTGAGGAAAGAAGTCTGGATGCGTTCTGCTTTTTTATCCATACGAATCGTTTATTATAGCAAGCAAAATTACGGAAAAAAAGACAAAACCATTCGTTTGACGTGCTTTTGGGCAAAAAAAAGGTAACTTTACGCTATGAAACGAATCGTATTTGCCTTGCTGACCCTGCTGATGGCCGGGCAGCTTTCCCTGGCTCAGGAAGAGCGCAGGGTGATGACCATGGAAGAAGCCGTGCTGGGCCGCGGCTTGATGATCCAGTCTCCGACCTGGCACTGGACCGGCGACAAGGCGGTCGTGGCGCAAGATGAGCCGGGCGTCCCTCTGCGCCGGCAGCGTCCTGAACCGCTGGCCTATCCCCGCGGAAACAACCTCTACTATAAGGATGCGGAAGGGGTGGAGCACGCCATTACGGCATACGCCGATCCCGGCATCGTGTGCGGGCAGAGCGTCAGCCGCAACGAATTCGGCATCAGCGGCGGCATCTTCGTCTCGCCCGACAGCAGCAAGATCGCTTTCTACCGGAAAGACGAACGTGGCGTCACGCTCTTCCCGCTGCTCGACATCACCACGCGCACCGGCACCTTGCGGGAGATCCGCTATCCGATGAACGGCATGACCTCCGAGCAGATCGCCCTGGGCGTGTACGATATAGCCAAAGGCACGACGGTCTGGCTGCAGGTGGACGATTTCGACGAGGAACGCTACCTGACCAACATTACCTGGGGCCCCGGGAGTGACCGCATCTACATCCAGGTCCTCGACCGGGCACAGAAGCACGTCCACCTGAACGTCTACGACGTGACGGACGGCCGCTGCCTGGGGACGCTCCTGACCGAGGAGAACGACCGCTGGGTGGAGCCGCAGGAACCGCTCGTGTTCCTCGACACGGATCCTGACCAGTTCCTCTATTTCACGGACAACCGGGACGGCTACAAGAACTACTACCTCTGCTCCGCAAGCGGGAAGTTCGCACCCCGCCGCCTGACCGACGTGGATGCCGACTGCTCCTACCTGACGCAGCGCGGCCGCTATATCTATTACTATTCCGCCGAGGTCTCTCCCGTGGAGAACCATCTCTTCCGCGTGGATCTGAAAACCGGCAAGAAACTCCGGCTTACCCGGGAGAAGGGCTGGCACATGTGCCAGATCTCGCCTGATGGCAAATACTTCATGGACAGCTGGTCCTCGCTCAATGTGCCGCGCGCCGCGGGCTGGGGAACGACCGACGGCAAGAAGTTCACGGAGCTTTACCGGGCTCCCGAGCCGAGCCCGCTGCTGACCAGCTGCCGGATCGAGACCGGTACGGTCAAGAGCGCCGACGGCAAGTACGACAATCACTACGGCCTCGTCTATCCGATCGATTTCGATCCTTCGAAAAAATATCCTGTGATCCTCTACGTGTACGGCGGCCCGCATACACAGCTGATCCGCGACGTCTATCAGGGCGGTATGTCGCGCTGGGACATCTATATGGCACAGCACGGCTATATCGTTTTCACGATGGACAACCGCGGAACGCCGAACCATGGCGCCGAATACGAGAAAGCCATCCACCGCCAGTGCGGCCAGGTGGAGATGGCCGACCAGATGGAAGGCATGAAGTGGCTGATGTCGCATCCGTGGGTGGACCGCGACCGCATCGGCGTACACGGCTGGAGCTATGGTGGTTTCATGACCATCTCGCTGACGGTCAACTATCCGGAAGTCTTCAAGGTCGCGGTGGCCGGCGGTCCGGTCATCGACTGGAAATGGTACGAGGTGATGTATGGCGAACGCTATATGGAGACCGAAGCCACCAACCCGGAAGGTTTTGCGAAAACCTCGCTGATTCCGCGCGCCAAAGACCTCAAGTCCAAGCTGCTTATCTGCCAGGGCGCGATCGACGACACGGTGGTCTGGGAACATAGCCTGAGCTTCATCGAAAGCTGCATCAAAAACAAGGTGCAAGTGGACTACTTCCCGTATCCTACACACCCCCACAACGTGCGGGGCGTCGACCGGGTCCACCTGATGGACAAGGTAACGATGTATTTCGAAGATTATCTTTAAAAGACGTTACCCAACCCTTCCTGCCGCTTCCACTCGGAAGGCGTCAGGCCGGTCTGTGCCTTGAACGTGCGCAGGAACGCGGTGCGGGAGGAGAAGCCGGCAGCTTCCGCCACATCGGCGTGCGGCATGTCAGGACGCTTGCGCATCAGTTCCTGGGCATAACGGATGCGGTAGCCGCTGATCAGCGATGCGAAATTATTCCCCGACAGATTGTTGACCAGCAGGCTGATATAGGTTTGGTTGGTGGCCAGCAGGGAGGCGATGTCCGAGACGCGGAGGTCCTTCTGCTTGAAGAGTTCCTTTTTCATGATCAGCCGGTCGATTTCTCCCATCAGGTCGGTACTGAGCTTCCCGACCGTTTCTCCGGCAACCCTTTCGTTCGTTCCCACTGGCACAAGGGGAGACACTTTCTTCCGACGGCGAAGCACAATCAGCAGAAGAAGGCCACCGGCAGCCAAAAAGATGATGGCGGCAAATAGCCAAAATGGAAATCCGCCCCGCCGGAACTGATCCGGATAAAAACGATAGACTGCAGCGCTCGTCTGAAAGTTGGTGAACGCAATCTCATTCGGCCGGCTGAGGTCCCGTTCCGCACCTCCGGACATCAGCAAACTGCCGTCCGGCATCAGGCAGACCCGTCCCTGCGGGAAAGCGCCGGAAGCATCTTCGGCATAGAAGAGCCGCAGGTCGGCCTTTCCTCCATCGAAAGTAGCATCGTAATCGATGCGGGCCAGACAAATCCGCCCTTTGACGTCATAGCCCAGCATCCATGCCTGGCGGAGAGGGCGCTTCACCTGAAACCAGGGAGTCCAGTTCACCGGACCGCCGAAAGGTCCTTTCACGGGGAACGGCGTGTCGGTTTCCAACAAGGAAAAGTGACCTTCCGACACTTTCAGGATGCCAATCTGGCCGTCGGACGACCGTTCGATGGGAAGCAGATATGTGTAGTCGGCAATCTTCAGGTTTTCTTCCAGGAAAGAAACTACCTTGACAGTCCAGTCCTCCAGCAGGGAAACATGCAGTGTATCCCCCCGGAGCAGGTCCACCCGGCCGTAAGCCGGGTTTCCGTAATTGTCTTCCCGGCCGAAAATGACAGCCTCATCGGGAGAAGCAGGGAGAATATAAGGGGCATTCCAGCCAACAGGCAGATTCTTCAGCGAAAGGAAGCCTTCTCCGGGATCATACAGTGCCACGCCGTCTTCAGCGTACCAATTGCCGGCAATGACAATCTTTCCGTCGGGAAGTGTCAGGGCAGAAGCATACGCCCTTTTGCGGTCCATGATGCCGATCGGATGAAAACCGTGCGTCTCCGGATCATAGATTTCCGCACCCCAACTCTGACCGATTCCGAAAGATTCAGCGCTTCCCCCGCCCAGAAAGACACGCCCGTCCGGCAGCACCGCAAAGCATCCACCGTCATGCGGCCAGGACATCTGCAGGGAATACCAGGTGCCGTTCCGGAAGGACTCGGCCGTCCCCACCGGATTGAACCCGTCGGTATGGCCTCCGAATACCGTTATTTCATTGCCTGTCACCAGCATGAGATGCCCGGCCCGAGGCGTTTTCATATCGGGCAGCCGCTCGAAACGGATCCGTTCATAGGATACATCTTCGGCGGCTGCACAGGGCAGGGACAAGAGGCCGGCCAGCAAGGCCGACAGTATCGTTCGCATCATCATGATGCAAAACTACACAAAAAACCTACCTGGTAGAAAAATGCATGAAAATGTCATCGCCGCCCGCCCCCTTGTTGAGGTCGTAGGCACTTCCACCATCCTTGCCCACAGCGCCGCCGGAAGACGCGTTGAACCAGATCCCGGTGACGCGACGTCCGTCGCCGAACGAGTCCTGGGTGTAGTAGATGTGGATGTCATCGCCGCCGGCATTGCTGTTCAGGTCGCCCTTGATACCCGTGAAATGACTGCCGCCTTCATACGGACAAAGCGTGTAGGAACGTCCGCCTACCGTAAGGGAACCGGATACCGGATTCGAGCGGGAACTCAGGTACAGGTCCGTGATGCAGTTGCCGCCCGTGCCGGTCTTGTAGCAAAGATAGATGATATCGCCGCGCGTGCCGGCGTTCAGATCGCTTTCAATCACGGTCCAGCCCTCCTTACGGGCCTTCGCCTTCAGGGAAGAAACCTCTGAGGAACTCCCGCCGATGAGCTTCACGGCACTGACGTACTTCTCGCCGCCGGATGAAGGCTTCGGAGAATTGGAGACAGTCGTGGAAGAGGAGGAAGAAGAGGAAGAGGAGGACTTTGTCGTACTGAAGTGCAGGAAGATGTCATCGCCGCCGGCACCTTTGTTGAGGTCGTAGGCTTCGTCCGTACCATTCTTGCCGACGGCGCCTTTTGCAGAGGCATTAAACCAGATATCGGTAAGCGCACGGCCGTCGCCGAACCGGTCTTTTGTATAATAAAGGTGGATGTCATCACCGCCGGCATTACTGTTAAGGTCGCCGTTGATGTGGGTGAAATGGATGCCGCCATCTTTGGGGCAAAGTGTATATTCGCGCCCTTTCACCGTGATGCTCCCGCCGACGGGATTGTGACTGGAGCTCAGATAGAGGTCCGTGATGCAGTCGCCGCCCGTGCCGGTCTTGTAGCAAAGATAGATGATATCGCCGCGCGTGCCGGCGTTCAGATCGCTTTCAATCACGGTCCAGCCCTCCTTACGGGCCTTCGCCTTCAGGGAAGAAACCTCTGAGGAATTCCCGCCGATGAGCTTGATATCGCGGATATAACTCTCAGGTGCGGAAGCAAGTTCATCCTGCTGAATCCGGGCGCCGGAGGCTGCCATGGAAAAGGTAAACGCCATCAACAAAATGACGAATGCTGAAAACTTTTTTGTCATAACGGTATCGTTTGTATTTTTAACAAAAATACCGCTCCACCACCTCATCCTTGTTTCAATTCCAATAAACGAGTGTCACAAAATCCAAAAAGAATCGTGACACAGGCTAAAAAAAACCGGCAAGAGCGCGATTCAGAACAGTCCGAACAGACGGGCGTCGATTTTGTCAGTGATGGTGGCGAAGTCTTCGGGGTTGTTCTGGAAGTCGAGGCCGTCGGCGTCGATGGTCAGGACTTCGCCTTCGTACTCGTGATTGATGAATTCCTCGTAGCGGCGGTTCAGGCCGCCCAGGTATTCGAGACTCATGCTCTGTTCATAATCGCGGCCGCGCTTCTGGATCTGGGCCACCAGATGCGGAATCGAACACTTGAGATAGATCAGCAGGTCGGGCAGTTTGACCATCTGCATCATCACCCGGAAGAGATCCATGTACGCATCGTAGTCGCGCTGCGAGAGATTGCCCATGGCCACGTTGTTGGCCACGAACACATAGACGCCCTCGAAGATGGTGCGGTCCTGGATGATGGTTTCGCTGCTGCGGGCGATTTCCATCACGTCCTTGAAACGCTGCGTGAGGAAATAGACCTCCAGGTTGAACGACCAGCGCTGGATGTCCTTGTAATAGTCTTCCAGGAACGGGTTGTGGGTCACAGCCTCGAATTTCGGGGTCCAGCCGTAGTGCTGGGCGAGCATCCGGGTCAGCGTGGTCTTGCCGCTGCCGATATTGCCGGCGATTCCGATGTGCATCTGCGTAAGGATTTATCAGGTTGATTTGCGAAGTTACACAAATTTTTTCGTAAATTTGAAGATTCGCAAACAATCAAACCCATTATAACGCATTTGTCATGAGAGACGCCATCTATGCATTTCCCGATCCGGCCAACGAGCCGGTCAAGACTTATCTGAAAGGTTCCCCCGAGCGCGAAGCCCTCGAAAAAGAGCTCAAGCGCCAAAGCTCCATCGAGATTGAGATTCCGCTGATCATCGGCGGGAAGGAAATCCGTACGGGCAATACCGGCAAGGTGGTGATGCCGCACGATCACCATCACGTTCTGGCCACCTACCACAAGGCCGGCCCGGCCGAGGTCCGCATGGCCATCGACGCAGCCATGGCCGCCCACAAGCAGTGGTCCGAGACCGACTGGACGGTGCGCGCCGCCATCCTGCTCAAGGTTGCGGAGCTCATCTCCACGAAATACCGCGCGCTGATGAACGCCGCCACGATGCTCGGCCAGAGCAAGAACTTCTACCAGGCCGAGATCGACTCCACCTGCGAGCTCATCGACTTCCTGCGCTACAACGCCCACTTCGCTTCCGAGATCTACAGCTTCCAGCCGAAGAGTGCCAAGGGCCAGATCAATACCGTGGAGTACCGCGCCCTCGAGGGCTTCGTCTTCGCGCTGACCCCGTTCAACTTCACGTCCATCGCCTCGAACCTCAACATGTCGCCGGTGCTGATGGGCAACGTGACGGTGTGGAAACCCTCCACCACGGCCATCCTCTCGAACTACTACCTGATGCAGATCTACAAGGAAGCCGGCCTGCCCGACGGCGTGGTCAACTTCATCCCCGGCCAGGGCTCGGTGATCGGCAAGGAGATCTTCGCCTCGAAGCATCTGGCAGGCGTCCACTTCACCGGCTCCTCCGCCACCTTCAATACGCTCTGGCGCCAGGTCGGCGAGAATATCGACAACTACGTGAACTACCCGCGCCTCGTGGGCGAGACAGGCGGCAAGGACTTCATTTTCGTCACCCCGACCGCCGTGGCGGAAGACGTGGCGACGGCCGCTTTCTGCGGCTCGTTCGAGTTCCAGGGCCAGAAATGCTCCGCAGCTTCCCGCATGTACGTTCCCAAGTCGCTTTGGCCGAAGATCCTCGAGGGTATGAAGGCCTTCGCGGCCGAGGTCAAGATGGGTGACGTCTGCGATCCCGACAACTTCATCAATGCCGTGATCGACGAAGTCTCGTTCGACAACATCGCCCGCAATATCGAATTCGCGAAGAACGCCCCGGACGCCGAGATCGTCATCGGCGGCGGCTGCGACAAGAGCAAGGGCTACTTCGTGGAACCGACCGTCATCGTGACCACCAACCCTCACTTCAAGACGATGGAAGAAGAAATCTTCGGCCCCGTGCTTACCGTCTATGTATATGAAGACAAGGATATGGACGCTGCCGTCGAACTCTGCGATACCACCTCGCCTTACGGCCTGACCGGCGCCGTCTTCGGACAGGACCGCCTGATGGTCCAGGGAGTCGCCGACCGTCTGCGTTATGCAGCCGGCAACTTCTACGTGAACGACAAGCCTACGGGCGCCGTGGTCGGCATGCAGCCGTTCGGCGGATCCCGCAAGTCCGGCACCAACGACAAGGCCGGCGGCGAGTTCAACCTCATCCGCTGGGTCATCCCGCGCGCCATCAAGGAGACGCTGGTTCCCGCCCGCGGATACAAGTATCCGTACATGAAATAGCGTGGCGCCCAAGTCTTTGGCTGTCAGCCATATCCTGAAAATCGAGTGCGTAAAATTACGCACTCGATTTTCATTAAGTCGCTGATGGCCAGTGGCTTGACTGCCACGGGCAATCAGCCTACTTAAACGCTTGTTCGCTCAGGCCGGGGCCGCCGAGGGCCAGGTCTTTGAAGTAGTCGGGGACTTCGCGGCCGAGGAGGGCGTCGACGTAGAGCTTGGCGATGTACTGCGACAGCATGAAGCCGTGGCCGCGCATGCCCACGAAGAGGCCGCGTTCCGGGTCGATGATGTAGCGGGGCTCGGTGTAGTAGCCGCACCACGTGGCCTGGAAACTCATGCCCTTGAGCTGCGGGATCCATTCCGTGAACACTTCCGAAGCGATCTCAAGGAATTCCTGCGTATTGACCTTCAGATTCTTCGCTGCATCCGTGGCGTCCTGGGCCGGAGAGGCGCAGCCGATGATCTGGCCGGTCTCGGCCAGCTGCTGGCCGTACACGGCCGAGAAGCCCTTGTAGTGGCGGCGGTCGATGAGCATGTCGAGCGAGTCGCCGTCCTTGCCGATGAGCGGCAGGCGCTTGGTGATGAAGGCCTGGTGGCGGACCGGATAGAGACCTGTCTCGATGCCGAGCTGGCGGGCGAACTTCTCGGCGCCGGCGCCCATCGCATTGACGAAGACCTCGGTCTCGTAGCGGACGTAGCGGCCCTGGCGGTTGCGGACGGTGATGCGGTACATGGCGCCGTTCTTCTCGACGTGGATGACTTCGGTGTCTTCGAACACCTGGCCGCCGGCCGCGATGCCTAGCTGGCGCACGGTGTCGATGGTCTTGCCCGGCGTGGCCTGCCAGCAGTCGTTGGAGATGAGTGCGTGGCTGTAGAGGTTGAGGTCGGGGTTGATATACGGCGAGATCTCCTTGGCGAAATCCTTCTTGTCGATCATATAGGCGTCTGACCAGGCACGGGAGGCGTCGAGCGAACGGTAGGTCTCGTCATCGTGGACGAAGTTCACGTAGCGCGTCATCTTCAGGTCGATGTTGCGCAGGGCCTGCACACTGCGGAAGATCTCCAGGTTGTGCGTGGCGATGTCGGCCAGGGCCGGGAGCGAGAAAGCGGGCCGGCCGCCTGCGATACAGCGCCACGAACTGCCGTGCTCGTTGTTGACCATCACCGGCTTGAACCCGGCTTCCGACAGATAGCGGAACAGGGCCGTACCGGCCATGCCGCCGCCGGCGACGAAGGCGCCGACGCGGCGGATTTCCACATCGGTGCATTGGGGATTGGTGATGAGTTCCACCTGGCGCGACGGGTTGGAGACGTTGCCGATCTCCACGAGATTGGCCATCGGGCCGCGCGGCGTGAAGTCGCCCGTGATTTCGATGCCGTAAGGCCGGAGGGCCTGCTTGGCGCGCGGCAGGCAGCGCGAACCGCGGCACGGACCCATGCCCAGGCGGGAGATATGCTTGAGCTCCTGTGCCGTGATGCTGGTGCGGCCCTTGAGCAGGGCCAGCAGGTCGCGAAGACGCACGTCTTCGCAGTGGCAGATATAGGTGAAGTCGTCGTTGAGCTCGGTGGGCGTCAGTTCGAGCGGCTCGGGATATTTGTCCTTGGCAATGAAGCCGTGGGCGGTGAGCAGGGCCTCGTCGGTATCGCCGGCGTAGAGCTTCTCGGCCTTGACCACGGCCACGTGGGTCTTGTTGGGCTTGCGGATGATGCGGGCGATGGTGCCTTCGCCCACCTTGCCGCCGTTGTCGTCGACCAGGAACACTTCGGTGCCGGCTTTCACGTCGTATTCGACGGGGAGGAAGATCTCCCGCTTGTCAGGCCGGTAGCCGAAAATGGCCAGGCCCGGGCAATGGGCCACGCACTCCATGCAGCCGATGCATTTGTCGAAATCGATGGTGGGGGTGACCGATGTGGAACTCTTGGTGATGGCGCCCTGCTTGCAGGCGAATGAGCAAGGGTTGCAGGCAAAGCCATAGAGGCAGTCGGCGACGACGAACCCGCCCTTGCGCATGCGTTCCTTCGACGGGGTGCGCGGCGCGTCGAGCAGGCGCTGCGGCCGCTGCTGTGAATCGATGTATTCCTTGGAGACGGTCAGATAGGCGTTGTAATCGATCCGCCGGCCGAGTGCCTGCTGGATCTCATAGGCGCACTGGCGGCCGCGGAGCACGGCCGAAGTGCCTTCGCCGATGCGCACGGCGTCGCCGACGCCGTGGCAGGCCGGGCCGAATACTTCGGTACCCTTGCGCAGCAGCTGGCTGTCGGGCAGCAGGCCGGTGCAGATGTTGATGCAGTCGATGCCGTCGAGGCGCACCTCGGTGCCGGGGATCGGCTTGAAGTTTTCGCATTGGGCGATGATGGCGCCGGTCACGCCGGTCCAGTCTTCATTGGGGACGGCTTCCACCAGCGTATAGGAAGTCATGATCGGCACGCCGAGGCGGCGCAGGCGGTTGGCCTGGACGGGGAAGCCGCCTTCGTGCGGCATGGCCTCGATGATGGCCTTGACGTTGGCGCCGGCTTGCATGGCCTGGTAGGAGGTCAGGTAGCCGATGTTGCCGGCTCCCACGGTGAGGACGTTCTTGCCCAGCAGGGTGAATTCCTTGTTCATCATCCGCTGGAAGACGGCCGCGGTATAGACGCCCGGGAGGTCGTCGTTCTTGAAGGCGGGCATGAAAGGAAGGGCGCCGGCCGCCACGACCAGCTGTTCGGCATCCACGTAGAAGATTTCCTGGGTTGCCACGTTCTTCACGGCCAGCCGTTTTCCTTCCAGGATATCCCACACCACGCAGTTGAGCAGGATCCCTTCGTGGGAATCGCCGGCCAGCGTCTTGGCGATGTCGAAGCCGCGCATGCCGCCGAATTTCTGCTCTTTCTCGAAGAAGAAGAACTGGTGGGTCTGCATCTGGAACTGGCCGCCGATGGCGTCGTTGTTGTCGAGCACCAGGTTGTCGACGCCCGCCTTGTTGAGCTCTTCGCGGACGGCCAGGCCGGCCGGTCCGGCGCCGATGATGGCCACGGCGGTACGATAGACCTTTTTCTTGTCCTGCAGGACGGTGGTGGTGCTGTCGACCATCGAGAAGCTCTCCTTTCCGACGCGCCGGACTTCCCGCACGCCGTCGATCTTGGTGATGCAGATGCGGCGGATGTGGCCGTCGACGAGCATCTCGCAGGCGCCGCATTTGCCGATGCCGCACTCCATGGTGCGCTTGCGGTCTTTCAGGCTGTGGTGGTGGACCGGGAAGCCGGCCTGGTGCAGGGCGGCTGCGATGGTCTGGCCTTTCTGGCCGCTGACCTTTTGTCCTTCAAATATGAATTCGTGGAGATCTTCCTCGGGGATATCCAGGATGGGATGGGATGAAATCTTATACATAAGTGTTTTGTTGGCAAATCTCAACAAAGTTAAAAAATTAAATCTATCTTTGTATGATTATAAACGAATTCTGATGAATTATATCCAAACTGATATCGAAGGGCCGCTGATTGTCGAGCCGCGCATCTTCGGCGACCATCGCGGTTATTTCTTTGAATCGTTTTCCCTCCGCGACTTCGAGGCGAATGTGGGACCGGTCGCGTTCGTGCAGGACAATGAATCCTATTCCGCGAAACGGGGTGTCCTGCGCGGCCTCCATTTCCAAAAGGGAGAGATGGCGCAGGCCAAGCTGCTGCGCGTGGTGCGCGGCTGCGTTCTCGACGTGGCCGTGGACATCCGCGAAGGCTCTCCGACTTTCGGCCACCACGTGAAGACGGTCCTCAGCGGCGATAACAAGCGTCAGTTCTATATTCCGCGCGGGTTCGCCCACGGTTTCCTGGTGCTGGAAGACGACACGGTCTTCCAGTACAAGTGCGACAATTATTACGCTCCCGAATCGGAAGGATCCTACCGCTGGAACGACCCTTTCTTCGCGATCGACTGGGGCATTTCGCCCGACGGAGTCATCCTTTCGGAAAAAGACGCGCGCGCGCCCTTCTATCGGAAATAATTCCTATCTTTGCAATTTGACGAAAGAACGTTGCCAATGGATTACAACACGCAGAGAGAGAAACTTGTGCTGCCCGAATACGGCCGGCACGTGCAGAAGATGATCGAGCAGGTCAAGGCCATCGAAGACAAGGAAAAACGCAGCGAACAGATGCGCGCCGTGGTGCAGGTGATGGGAATCCTCAACCCGCAGATCCGCGAAGTTAACGACTATAAGCACAAGCTGTGGGACCACGCCCAGGTGATCGGCGGATTCGACCTGGACATCGACGCGCCTTATCCTGCACCCACCCCGCAGCAGTTCGAGGCCAGGCCCGATGTGATCGCCCTGCCCGAGAAGCCGATCAAGGCCGCCTGCTACGGCCGCAATATCGAGAATATGATCGCCCTGATCGCCGACCGGGAGGAAGACGACATCAAGAAGGAGATGATCCGTACGCTGGCCCTGTATATGCGCCAGCAGTATCTGATCTGGAACAAGGACAACGTGGCGGAAGAGACGATCTTCGCCGACATCGAGCGTCTGTCCGACGGCAAACTCAAGGTTCCGGCCGACATCCATCTGGGCGCCATCTCGCAAAACGCCAACTTCTCCCGTCCGGGTATCAGCGTGGGCGGCCAGAACGTATCCGGCGGCGGCAAGAGAAAGAACTGGAAACGCAAGAAATAACGATGGCCCCTGCGAAGAAGACCGACAAGAACGCAAAGTCCGAAAAGGGCAAGGCTCCGGCAAGGAAGCGTCCCGCCCCGGTGCGGCAGAAGCCTGTCCGGGAGCCGCTGCTTACCGACAGCCGGCGCCGGATCATCCGCATCGTGCTCGGGGTGCTCTGCGGCATCCTGACGCTCTATACCCTGGCGGCGCTGATCTCCTACGTCTTTACCTGGACTTCCGACCAGAGCCTGGCCTTCGACCCGCAGATGTTCTCGCTGGACGCTACGGCGGAGAATGCGGGCGGAAAGATTGGCTACCTATGGGCTAATCTTTTGATTTCGAAATGGTTCGGGCTCGGCGCCTTTGCCATTCCGGTTTTTCTGGGCTACCTGACGGTCTACTGCTTCCGCATCAAGAAGGTCAACCTGCTGCGCGTTTTCCTGCTGTGTGCCTTCGGCGCCATCATCTTCTCCGTCCTGCTGGCCTATATCTTCAGCTTCACTTCGCTCGACTCGATGCTTGGCGGCGGGGCAGGGGGGTCCTACGGCCACTACGCGAACCGCTGGCTCTGCGACAAACTGGGCAAGGCCGGCACGGCGGGTGTCCTGCTGGCCGTGTTGTTCCTCTACGCCTGCCTGCTTACCCCGAAAGTGGCTTTCTGGCTCGACGACCTGATCTACGGTGTGTCGCACCGTGAACCGAAACCGGTTCTTGCTGTCGACGACCTGGAGGGAGAGGAAGGGGAGGACGAAGAAGAGGTCCCCGGCCTCGTGGTCGAAGGGGCGCAGGGCTCACAGCTTGCCGATACCGATCCGACCGACGACTGGCTCGAATTTACCGGCACCGATACCGGTGTCGGTCCTGAAGCAGGCCATGCCACCCATACCGGCGACGAAGTCGTCGGGGAAGAGGATCCCGAAGTCATTCCGGACGAACCCGAAGAGGCGGACGACCCGTCCCAGGACGTCAAGCTGACCATCGAGGGCAAGAGCGAAAAAGACATCATCGCAGGCCTTTCGGACGAAGAATGGCGCGAGCGCTACGATCCGCGTCTCGACCTTCCCAAGTTCAAGCTGCCGCCCATGTCGCTGCTCAACGACTACAAGGACATGTGGTACGAGGTCTCGCGCCAGGAGCTCGAAAACAACAAGCAGCGCATCGTCAACGCGCTCAATAGCTATAAGATCCGGGTCAAGGGCATCACCGCCAAGATGGGCCCGACCGTCACCCTCTACAAGATCCAGCTCGACGACGGCATCAAGGTCGCCCAGGTGCGCAACCTCGAAGAAGATATCGCCATCTCGCTCGGCGCCAAGGGCGTCCGCGTAGTGACCCTGCTCGATTCGGTGGGCATCGAAGTGGCCAACGTCAAGCCGAGTGTCGTGGCCCTCAAGTCGGTCCTGGGCTGCCAGCAGTTCCAGGAAGCCTCTCAGAAGATGGAACTTCCCATGGCCATCGGCATCACCGTGACCAACGAACCCTTCTTCCTCGACCTGGCCAAGATGCCGCACCTGCTGGTAGCCGGTGCCACGGGCCAGGGCAAGTCCGTCGGCCTGAACGTGATGATCACCTCGCTTCTGTATTCCCGCCATCCGGCGGAAATGAAGCTCGTGCTGGTGGACCCGAAGAAGGTGGAGTTCTCCCTCTATGAGAAACTCGACAAGCACTACCTGGCCATGCTGCCCGACGGCGACGAAGCCATCATTACCGACACCAAGAAGGTGGCCAATACGCTCAACTCCCTCTGTATCGAGATGGATGCCCGCTACGACCTGCTCAAGAAGGCCGACGTGCGCCAGCTCAAGGAGTACAACGCCAAATTCCTCTCGCGCCAGCTCAATCCCAACAACGGGCACAAGTTCCTGCCCTATATCGTGGTGATCATCGACGAGTTCGGCGACCTGCTGATGACCGCCGGCCGCGAGATCGAGAACCCGATCGCCCGTCTGGCCCAGAAGGCCCGCGCCGTGGGTATCCACCTGATCATCGCGACCCAGCGTCCGACCGTCAACATCATCACCGGTTCGATCAAGGCCAACTTCAACTCCCGCGTGGCCTTCAAGGTCAACACGGGTACCGACTCCAAGGTCATCATCGACGCCCCCGGCGCCAATCGCCTGATCGGCCGCGGCGACATGCTGGTCGTCTATCCTGGCCACGACCTGACCCGCGTGCAGTGTGCCCTGGTCGATACGCCCGAGATCATCGATATCGTGAAATACATCAGCCAGCAACGCGGTTATGCCGGGCCGTTCGAGCTTCCGGAGTATGTGGATCCCAACGAGGAAGACGCCGGCGGAATGGGCGATGTGGACCTCCACAAGCGCGACCAGCTCTTCGAAGAGTGCGCCCGGATGGTGGTCCAGTACCAGCAGGGATCGACCTCGATGCTGCAGCGCAAGCTCAACGTGGGCTATGCCCGCGCGGGCCGCATCATGGACCAGCTGGAGGCCGCCGGCATCGTCGGCCCCCAGGAAGGCAGCAAGGCCCGCGCCGTTTTGGTGACCGATCTGGACAGTTTGGACCGAATTTTGGAATCACTCAATCATATCTAAAATGTGATTGGGTCATGAAACGCACATTCCTTCTCCTGTTGACAATCCTGCTTTGCACCGCCGCCGGTGCCCAGCAGCGCTTTTCCTGCGACTTCAAGATGGTCGACAACGCCTCGGGCAAGACCATCGCCGCCGGTACGGGCTACGTGCAGGATGACTGCTACCGCATCGAAACCGACTGGGTGCAGGTGTGGTGCAACGGCAAGGACCGCTGGATCTATTCGCCCGGCAGCGACGAACTGGTGATTGAAACCAACGATGTGTCGTTCCTCAAGGATATCACGATCAACCGGGCGGAAGGCGACAAGGCCGAGGTGAAGTACGGGGACTATACGATTTCCCTGACAAAGATCAGGGAAGTGGCCGAACCCTGGTCAGGGACCTTCTTCATCATCGATCCCGACCGCTTCGGCGAGAACACGATCATAACAGACCTGCGTTGACGAAAACTTCGACAATCGACGGATAAGTGCCTTCCAGATATTCTGGGAGGCGCTCTTTTTCTACCCACTGCGCACCGGTGATGTCTTCTTCAAGCTGGGGCAGGAGCGACTCTTCGCGCTCGTCGGTCATGTGATACCAATAGGTATGCTTGAGGATTTTCTCCCCGAAGAGGTGGTAAGTGTGGTGGGTGATGCAGATGCGCTGACCGAGCTTGAGGTCGTGGAGTCCGGTTTCTTCCTCGACTTCGCGCAAGGCGCAGGTCTCGATGTCTTCACCGGGCTCCTGTTTGCCCTTGGGCAGGTCCCACAGTTTGTGGCGGTAGATCAGCAGGTATTTTCCCTCCTTGTTCCGGACCAGGCCGCCGCCCGCCGGAATCTCCCGGAAATGGGAACAGAATTCTGCGAATTGCGCGTCATCCACCGTGATGCGCTCCCGCTCAAAGTAAACGTTCTGCATGTTTTTTCTTACCTTTGTAATGCTTAAGCGCTTGCAAAAGTAGTGTTTCCTGCGGAATTTATCAACGGTTTGAACGAATCCCTGGGCCCGGAGCGGGCCGGGCGGGTCGTTTCGGCCCTCGCGGAGGATCCGGAGGTGTCGGTAAGGGTCAATCCGTTCAAGTGTTCGGTGGAAGATTTGCGTGCGCATTTCGGCCCATTGGCCGGCGATCCCGTAGCCTGGGCGCCGGAGGAAGGGTTCTATCTTCGTGAGCGTCCTTCCTTCACGCTGGATCCGCTGTTCCACGCAGGCGCCTACTATGTGCAGGAAGCCTCCTCCATGTATGCGGGATGCCTTTTCGACAAGGCCGTGTCGCAACTGGGCCGTCAATCCGGCCTGAAGGTGCTCGACCTTTGTGCCGCGCCTGGCGGAAAGACGACGCAACTGCTTTCGCATCTGGACGATGCATCCATTCTGGTGGCCAATGAAGTGGTGCCTTCCCGCGCCACGGTCCTGGCTGAAAACGTCGCCCGCTGGGGCTGCGCCAACGTGGCCGTCACGAATTCCGACCCGTCCGCTTTCACGGCGCTCCGTTCTTTTTTCGACGTGATGGTGGTCGACGCACCCTGCTCGGGCGAAGGGATGTTCCGCAAAGATGAAAGGGCCGTGGCCGAATGGTCGCCCGACAACGTGCGGCTTTGTGCCGCCCGACAGCGGCGCATCCTGGGCGATGTGTGGCCTGCGCTCGCAGCTGGCGGCTTCCTGATCTATTCCACCTGCACCTTCAACCGGTATGAAGATGAGGACAATGTGGAATGGATCTGTTCGGAACTGGGCGGACAATGCTTGGAAATGCGGCACTTCTGGCCGGGAGAGGACAGGGGGGAAGGCTTTTTTGCGGCCCTGATTCAAAAGGAGGCGCGGTCATGAAGCAAATCGAGCGCAAAGACCTGGTCAAAATGCTGGCCGACCCGCTGGCTGCAGCGCTTCCCGAACTGGAGAAGCGCCTGAAAGTCATCGCTTCCGGAACGGCCGTGGCCACCCGCAAAGGGCGCGACCTGGTGCCGGAAGCGGATTTCGCCCTGGCCGTCGAGCGGATGCCCGTCGCCGGACTTTCCTATGAAACAGTGGAAATTTCGCGCGAAGAAGCCCTGAAATTCCTCTCGAAAGAGCCGCTGGTGCTTTTCGACAGCCCCCGTGGCTATCTACTGCTGACCTATCGCGGACTCGGGCTGGGTTTTGTCAAGAATCTGGGGAACCGGACCAACTCCCTTCTTCCCGCTGCGCGCCGCATCAGAATAGCTTCAACTTCCCATTCTTAAGACCTCCGACATCGTCGTCCTCGACGGCTTTGTCAAATAGCTTATCCGAGCATCTTGTCGATCTGGGCCTCCGTGGCCTGCGGTGCGTTCCGGCGGATGAGTCCGGTCAACCGCGTCCGGCAGGCGTCGGGGGTGTACGCGGGGTCGTCCAGCGCATATTCAAACAAATCTTCAGGCCGGCAGAATGAGGCCAGCTGCCAGCCTTCATACGTCAGGAATTCGCCTTTGTAGACGCGCTCGAAATCGCCGATGACGAGCCTTGTCTGTTGCTGGAGACGGGTCAGGATGGTGTCCATCTGGGCTTTCTTCAGCCCGCAGATGCGTCGGAGCTCGCGGGAGGTGAGGGTACCGGCCCGGCAGACAGCCTCGAAGGCTTTCCGGTCACTATCCCGAAGGGTATATTTGGGAAGGGAGCGGCGGTAACAGAGCAGGTCGCGGTAGCAAGCGGCCGTCGCAAAGGCTGCTTTGCCGTTCCAGAGGAATTTGCCATAAGCGACCTTGCCGGTCTGTACGGCGTAGATCTTCCAGTCCCAGGGGCCCATCGATTCACTGTCGAACCAATGGTCGGCCGGCGTCATTTCCTCGATCGAATAACCGGGAATCGGACATTCGAAAAAGGGAATCAGCCCGAAAGCCTCCACGGCCTGGACCAGTTTCTCCGGGCCATTCACTGGGAAAGGCTCCTGCAGACCGGTTTTCTTGAGAAAGATGGACATCGCAGGCAAAGTTAACCAAATTCGGCCGATTATGATTATATTTGTATTTGATGGATACTTAGCCTCCTAGCTGGTGAACAACTTTGCGGCGATAGACTTCGAAACGGCGAACGAACAGCCTTGCAGCGTATGCAGCGTAGGCGTTGTCGTCGTACGCGGCGGCGAGGTCGTCGATACTTTCTACAGCCTCATCCATCCGGAGCCTGAGTACTATCGCTGGTTCTGCCAGCGGGTCCACGGCCTGGGCCCGGCGGATACCGACCAGGCGCCGGTCTTTCCGCAGGTCTGGCGGCAGATCGCCCCGCGGATCGAAGGCCTTCCCCTCGTGGCCCACAACGCCCGCTTTGACGAAGGCTGCCTGAAGGCTGTCTTCCGGGTCTATCAGATGGACTATCCGGACTACTGCTTCCACGATACCCTGACTGCCTCGCGCCGCTGCTTCGGTCACACCCTGGAAAACCATCAGCTGCAGACCGTCGCCGCCGCCTGCGGCTACGATCTGAAGCTTCACCACCACGCCCTCGCCGACGCCGAAGCCTGCGCCCGCATCGCGCTCAAAATCCTGTAGAATCCCATGGTAAAAGACTATTCATCCTATGGACCCGCATATCGGAATTTCAAAGTCCGGGAGGACGTCTATGTCCCTGAGCCGATAGAGGAGTTCTCCGGAGACAATCCGTTTACGAGGATGGCTCCCATCCGGGGAAAGAAGAAGGACATCAAGTTTGACGGAACGTATGATTATCTCGACAAATCGCTGAAGTTCAAGTTCTTGCATACGCTTGTCTATCTGATTGTCTGGATTGTCGGCTTCCCCTTGAACCGGATCCGTTTCGGCCTTAAGATCGAAGGCCGCGAGAAAATCCGCCGGAACCGGAAGCTTTTCGCCGGCGGCGTGATGACCGTTTGCAACCACGTTCACCGCTGGGATATGGTCTGCGTATTGCAGGCGATGCGCTTCCGCCAGGCATGGATTCCCATGTACGCCCAGCCTTTCAACGGCAGCGACGGCTTCAAGATGAAATATGTCGGCGGCATCCCCATCCCCGAAGAATACAGCGGCCTCGGCAAGTTTGATGCAGCGATGAACGAACTGCATGCGCGCAAGAAATGGATCCACATTTTCCCCGAAAGCTGCAGTTGGAAGTTCTATGCGCCGCTGAGGCCTTTCAAGACCGGCGCTTTCAATATGGCCTATCGCTATTCCCTTCCCGTCGTCCCCATGATCCTGTCCTTCCGGCCCCGGACCGGCTGGCGCAAGCTCTTTGGCAAGGGCGAACCTTTGCTCACCATTCACGTAGGCGATCCGATCGTTCCGGACCTCAGCGTGCCCCGAAGGGATGAGGCGGCCCGTATGCGTGATCTTGCCCACAAGGCCATGCTTGACATGGCAGGCATCGTTTCCAATCCCTGGCCCTCCCGTATTGACTGACATTCCCCATCCTATGAAGACAATTATCGATCCCGTCCCCGTCGAGCTGCTCAAAGCCGAGCTTACCCCATCCAAGAAACTGGAAGACACCAACAAGGGACACAACGAACTCTACATCGTTACCTGGCAGGATTCTCCGAATGTCGTCACGGAGATCGGCCGGCTGCGCGAGGTCGCTTTCCGCGAAGCCGGCGGTTCTACGGGCAACGAGATAGACCTCGATGAGTACGACAAGATGGAGAAGCCCTATAAGCAGCTGATCGTCTGGGACCCGGACGAAGAGGCCATCATCGGCGGCTATCGCTTCCTCTTCGGCTCCGATGCGGTGTTTGACGAGAAAGGTCAACCCATCCTGGCCAGTTCCCATCAGTTCCGATTCTCCCAGAAGTTCATCGAAGAGTACCTGCCGTACGTCATCGAACTGGGGCGGAATTTCGTGGTCCCTTCCATGAATGGACAAAGGTCCATCTTTGCCCTGGACAACCTGTGGGACGGACTGGTGGCCATCATCATGAAGCATCCCAACCTGCTCTATTTCTTCGGGAAAGTCACCATCTATCCCTCCTATGACTATATCGCCAGAGACCTGATCTACCATTTCCTCTGGAAGCACTTCGGCGACAAGGAAGAACTCGTCCGTCCTTGGGACGACCAGGCGGTCATGCCCGGCTCCGATCCCGCCCTGATGGATCTGGTCTTACATAATGAAGACCCTGTTGAAGACTACAAACTGTTGCGGGGGGCCGCCCGGATGCGGAATGTCAACATCCCGCCGAACATGACCGCCTACCTCTCCATCACCTCCCAGATGCTGATGTTCGGCACGGCCGTCAACCGCCTGATGCATAACATCGAGGACACCGGCGTCCTCCTCCCGTTCGATGCCATCTACCACGAGAAGAAACGCCGTCACATCGGTGCCTACCTCCGCTTTTTCCACAACAAGAAGCGCGAGCCCGAAGACATGGATATCACCGAACTGGAAAACCAGCTGGTCGAAAGCTGGCTGGTCAAACGCAACCGCAAAGTCAAACGCATCCTCAAAAAAGTCGGCCGCAAACTCTGATAATACCGCTGACTTTCGCCCGGCCTTGGATTACTGACTGGCCGAGCATCTGGCCCGCCTGGAACGCACGGCCGAAAGTCACGACCGCTGCACCTCTACAGAGCTGGCGAACTGGAACAAAGTCAGCCGCCAGACAGTCTATAACTGGCGCGACCGCGGGCTCCTGGTCTTTGATGCCAAGAAGATAATTGATGTACTGGCGACCGTTGCCTTGTAGCGGTTTTTGAGTAAACTGAGATAAAATAAAGGAGGGTTTTGGTATTCAGATAAACTTCATTATATTTGCATTGCCGTTGACGATTTTTCGCAAATATCGTCAGATGTGTTGCAAAATTTCACGATTTTTATGTATCATAGAGTATTCGACATAGAGAACCGCTTGGATGAGGGCATGTTCCTGTTTGGCGGCCGTCAGGTAGGGAAATCAACACTTCTGAGGGAACGTTTCCCCCAGGCCATATACGTTGACCTTCTTGATCCTGATACGAGAAAACGATTCAAGCGTCGTACCATGGAGTTCTACGAGATGCTGGTGAAATATCCGCCCAAGACCCTGGTCATTGTAGATGAGATCCAGAAACTCCCGGAGCTTCTGGATGTCGTTCACAAGTTGATGGTCGAGAATGACCTTCATTTCATCCTCAGCGGCTCCAGTGCCAGGAAGATCAAGAAGGCCGGTGTCAACCAGCTGGGTGGGCGGGCAAACGAGGAAAATCTGTACCCGCTGGTCTATGCAGAGATTCCTGATTACGACTTTGGGCGGGCCATCCAGAACGGCATGATTCCGCGCCATTATGATGTGAAGGATGCAAGGGCGCGTCTCAAGAACTATGTGAACCTGTACCTTAAGGAGGAAATCGAAGAGGAAGCCCTGGTCCAGAATATCGATACCTTTGAGCGCTTCCTCGAAGTGGCAGCTGTCACCAACACGGAGATCCTGAATTACGACAATGTTGCCTCCGATTGCGGCGTGTCTGTCAATACGGCCAAGGCCTATTTCAAGATTCTCTACGATACCCTTCTGGGATTCGAGGTCAAACCATACCGGAAGGTGATCAAACGCAAACTGTACCAGACGTCCAAGTTCTATTTCTTCGATGTCGGCATTCCCAACTACTTGCTGCACCGTTTTCACCTGATGCCAGGAACACCTGAATATGGGCACGCCTTTGAAAGCATCGTGATGCAGGAAATCCGTGCTTACTTGGGATACTCCGGCAGTGAGGAGGAACTGACCTACTGGCACACCTACACCAACGATGAAGTTGACGCCGTGATCGGCGATGCCCGCGTTGCCATTGAGATCAAATCGACGGACCACGTGGAAACCGAACACAAGAAAGGCTTGAAGAAATTCGTGGAAGAGCACCCGGATGCCAAGCAGATCATTGTCTCCAGAGATTTCTTGACCAGACGGTCAGGAGACATTGACCTGTATTACGTGACCGACTTCTTCAAAGCCCTTTGGGCAGGCGAGATTATCTGAGTTTTATAACTGAATCAAGAACAATTGCTGCAGGTACTGGGACCGGTAGCCGGTTTCGGTATCGAACAGTACGAAACGGGCGTGTACCTGGTACTCCGACCGGCACGGAGCTGCCCGGCCAAAGGCCGCCCGAAGGGCAGTGCCCCTCAGGGGCTCACGGGGAACAAAAAGATGTGGAAGGGTTCAGGGTGGGCCTTGGACCAGCCCTGAACGCTTCCACACCGAGCGAAGTAATGATAGTGGGACTACTTAACCTGAACTTTGATACCTTGGATATCACTTTCCATAATTTTCAGCGGGACGGCATTGCGGATTTCAATGCCTTCTTCTTCCAGTTCGTAGCTGCTATAGGGTTTGCCGTAGTGCTGCATCGTGTAGGCATCGCGGACCTCGTTAACGGCGGCCCGGATGGTTGACTGCGCGTTCACGAATGCGCCGTATGGCGTTGCGCGATCGTTCTGGAGAAGGATCAGGTAGGTCTGCGGCTGAGCTTTGATGATATTGACCAATGTGGGCTGCAATGCCTCCGTTTCGATGTTTTTGTCGTCCAGGCGGAATTGGCCGCGGGCGTTGATCAACAGCCGGTGGGTGGTCTCTTTGCTCAGTTTGAAATCTTCCTGGACCGTCAAGCCTTTCTTTTCGGCGTTTTCACGGGTGGGCGGAAGCAGGCGGGGCGCTTCTTTCTCCTGTCCATTGCCGAAGTCACAGTTGTATCTGACCTTCAGGAGTTCTTTGCCGCGCAGCTGTTCGCGGACATCTTCAATCAGGCCCATCTTGCATTCGGGTTCGGCATCGAGGACGACGGTGTGATACTTTCCGCTGAGGACGTTGGGCAGGTCTTTTTCCCAGATAGGACTGTAGTTGTAGAGGCCGTCAATCTCTTCCGGGGCGAAGGTTCGCAGATAAAGGAACAGCGTGTCGGCAACGGCGTCGCCCTTGATGATCTTGAAGTAGGCATGCTCGGTCCGTTTCTCGACGGGGGCGGAGGATTTCGGTACGACAAGGCTGACTTGCTTGTCGGTCGTTACGGAATTATCACTAACTTTGTAGTCAGTGACCGTGCGGGCGTTGGCTGCCAGGAAGACCAGCGCCAACGGCAGAAGGTAGAGGCCTCTGAGCGCCCTGACCTTCGGAGATCTGGATTTTGACATCATGGTAATACGATTTTTAAGGATACTGTGATGGAAGCTGTTGGTGATGGAGTAGCCGCTCGCACCAACAGCTTTTTTTACAAGGGAATATTGATAGGCCTTCACGTCGGCACCGTGGCTGAGCACGGCATCGTCGGCCTCGTACTCGTGGATAGCCCGCAGCTCGCGCTTCAGCAGCCAGGCAGCAGGATTGAACCACTGCAGGTCGCAAAAGATCTCGGCCAGCAGCACTTCCTT
Source organism: uncultured Bacteroidales bacterium (assembly GCA_947168065.1). Classification (GTDB taxonomy): domain Bacteria; phylum Bacteroidota; class Bacteroidia; order Bacteroidales; family UBA932; genus Cacconaster. The sequence continues at coordinate 36,187 of CAMVKH010000001.1, read as the reverse complement.
CGAATGATCGAAGGCCAGATGCGCCTTTTCGTGCGCGAGGATGAAGGGGCTGGCCTCTTTGAAATCGTTTCTTGAGAGGACAATCCACTGCATCCAGCTGAAGGGGGCCAGGTCGTGATCGACGACGATGATGGACGTACCGTCGGCATCGTAATGCTGTTCGCCGCTGCGGATCAGGCGGGATACCTGCAGGGCCGAGTAAGCCGTACGGGAAAGCGTGACGATCACACCGGCGACGTACAGGCCCAGCAAGGCCCATTGCCACCAGGGAGTTTGGGGGGGTGCGGCTTGTGCCGTCATGTCAGAGGCTTCTGAACCAGTTGCCGCCATATCCGGATTCTGCATGCCATCGGCCAGCATTTCGGATTCCGAAACATGCGCAACAGAGGCTGGCTCTCCGGCGGGAATCAACTCCGTCCGGTGTACCGTGATGATGCAGAAAGGGAGCAGCGCCGAGAGAACCAGCGCGCCCATCAGGACATACCGGCCGAGGCGATGGAATGTTTCACGGCTGAGCAGCAGCTTATAGAACAGATAGAACGCTACCAGCAGCAGCGCGACTTTCCCGATATAGATAAGAAGTGCCGTCATCGTTTCCTGATTATTTCTGGTTTTCTATCTGCTCGATCAGAGCCTTGAGTTCATCGACGTCGAGCTTCTTTTCTTCGACAAACTGCGATACCAGGCTTGCGTAGGAGTTGCCGTAGTAGCGCGACACGACTTCGCCAACCGTGGAGCCGCGGTACTGGCGTTCGGTGGTGGCCACTTCATAGATGAAGGTATTGGCGACGGGCCGACGCCGCAGGAAGCCTTTGTTTTCGAGGAATCCGACCTGCGTGGCCACCGTCTTATAATTGGGCCGGGGTTCGGGAAGGCTTTCGACAAGATCGCGGATACAAAGGTCGCCCTTCTCCCAAAAGATGTTCATCAGGGCCTCTTCTTTGGCTGTCAGTTGCTGTTTCATGGGTCGTTCTGGATGGTTTCTACCGCAAAGATAGACAAAAAAACAATATCTCCTAATAAAATTAAGAAAATATCTGAAAACAATTAAGAAATTTGCGCAAAGCATTTAAGCGATGCTGTCCCGTCCCATCCAGGGCGCAGGGCAATGGGGACACTCCTTGAGGAACTGTAGGCTGAATCGTACCTTCAAAAGCACCGGCCGCTGGTTGCCCGATCCTTTTCGCCAAACAGGCGCAAGCCATACCCATCCGGAGAGACTTCCCTGGCATACATGTTTGCGCCAAGCCCTGATTTCGGCCTCTGGCGCAAACTCATCGGCCTCTCATGGCATTCTCTGGCCGATTGTTTTGCGGCTGTTTGGCGGGTTTCTCCGCCCATCTTGAAAAAGGAAAAAAAGGAAGAAGTCATAGTAGAACCTATGGCGTCTCCTGCATATTATTGTTCGTTGATCCGTTTATCAAATCTTTCGTTCACTGAAACCATCCAGTCGGGAAGTTTCTTAAGGGCGGCATATACCAAACTGTCGGGCATTTCCCGATAGAACGCATAAATGATGCCCTACTGTGTTATCAGCAACAAATACGAAATCTGACATAACGCTCTCGGCTATGAAGAAAAAGTACGAAGAAAGCGGTATGTTCCCTGCCCAGGTCGGGACTTGCCTCAACGAAAAAGAGAAACTGTTTTGCCAAGCCGTTTATGTTCTTGGGTATTCAGCGACAAAAGCTTACCGCCTTATAATGAGTCCAGGTGTTTCTGTTTCATCGGCTTCTTCACTCGGTTGCAGACTAATACAAGAGCCCAGAATCCAGAGGTATATCAGCACGCTTGATTGGTTGCACTATTCATTTATGGTCAATGAAAAAGCACTTAAACATCAGTAATACCTGACGTTTTCATCAGTAGACATAGCTGGCATTATCAATTTTTTGAACTTCTATTGTTTTTGTTTATCTTTGTTAAACATATTGCCTTAGCCATCGAACTGCGACACTTGATTTTTAAGGCTAATACCGTTATAAGGTGCAGGCGTACACGGCGTGTACTGCTTCGCATTAACGGTGGGGTGTCGCAGCCCCGATGGCGTGCAAGGCGGTGCACGCTTTTTTATTATGAAAACATTCTCTATTTATTTGAACCTCATTCTGTTGATGGGCCTATTCCTTTTCTCTGCTTGTGTAGGAAAGGAAATGAATGAAGTAGTTGAGGAAGATACCACACCGGTACTCGACAACTTTATTTTTCATGGGATCGAAGCAGGAAAAACTATTTCTTTACAAGGTAAAAACCTGGATAAGTTAGTTTGGACTTCGAGTGATCCCTTTTGTGCTACAGCTGACGGTGGTAAAATCCATTCAAATCATGTAGGATTTGCAAATATTTACACTACAGGCGCAGATCGCTTTGCATTATGGGTTCTTGTTAGTCCTAAATATAATGATTATGACTTACCTTTTGTTTGTGAACCGTCTGGGCAGACAGCTCTCAATTACTATTGGCCAAGTCCGGGACAATCTCTCTGGAACAAAGGCCCAGCGACAATAGCTGCATACGAAAATACAAGAGAGAAAGATCGACGCTCTACTAATTCGCTGGTTGTTTACAAGACTGGTAATATAAAATCTCCATATGTCTGCTATTTTTTCGATAATGGGGCGTTGACCCAGGCAGGTACGATTATTAGCCTCTCAGATTTATCGGCTCTGCCCTTCTTTTTAAAAGAGAGATATGATGTCATTAGTGTGGATACTATCAATTATTCAGCCTACTTTGAGCATAAGCATTTTGAGGAAGGGTCAATTGATTATATTGGTGGACTGCAGTATTTCCCGCAGTTAGGAGGGCTGTTGCTCGCTCTTATGCCACCAACCATAACGAAGGGATCAAATATTGACATGGTTATGGAGCAAATGGCAAAAGAATTGACCAAGATAATATAGTATTATGAAAAGATTATTGTTCCTTCTTTTTCTTGTTATCTACTCGAACTTTTTGTTTGCCCAATCCAGAGGCTACGAATTATCTATTGATGCCGCGGCAGGTCTTGGGGTTACCAATCTCTCTAAATATAGTGCTGGCGTTTCCATCATTAATGGATATCGAATTAGCGAGAAATTCGCTGTGAGTTTAGGTGTTGGCTTCAAGTACGCGGAGACTCTCTACTACTATTCAGATGACAATACTCTCGGTGACTATGAGAGTAGGGACAACAAGTACCTTGTTCCTGTTTTTCTTCAAGTTAAATATAACTTAACGAATGGTTCAATTGCTCCTTTCATTGTTGGAGATGTTGGTTATACTTTCGACCTCGGGAGAAACCAAAATAAAAATCTTGAGGCATTATTTGTTGAACCCATCATAGGGGTAGATTTCAAATCTAAAAGTACTACATGGTTTGTTGGAATCGGTGCCAATGTCCAGCAACACCATTATGAGCACTTCCACATTTCTGATGTTATTAAATCAAGCGAAAGGACTATCAGGGGATTTGCTCCAACTTTGAATCTTCATTTCGGGGTTGCTTTTTGACAAAAAAAAAATTACAGGATCGCACCCCATCTTCGTGCGAGTGTAGACACGTGTACCCCCGTACCCTCTCGGGAATAAAGCAATATTCCGGGCTCGTCTAGCATTGGGTATAAAAAAGCACGAAAATAGCTTATAGTGTGCGTATTGTCGTGCGTATTTATTCTAATAGACTGATATCCAGTCTATACTGTGGAGATGGGCGGAGTCGAACCGCCGTCCGAATAAAGCGCCAAGGGGCTTTCTACATGCTTATCCTGCCTTTGGTTGTCGGGGGCCGGCTGCCGGTAGGCGGGCCATCGGCCTCTTAGCTTCTGAATCTTAAGGCGCGGTAGAAGCGTCGGCGCCCGCATCCTTCTTGAATGATACCCCGTATGCCGGCGAGAGAAGGCGGAAACTCCGGCGGGATACTCGTCGCTACGGACCTGGTCCGCGCGATTAAGCTAATCTGCTTGGCAAATTAGGCAGCGAGTGCATAGTTGTAGTTGCCAGTTATGGCTTGTAGTCTGAGATTTACGAGCGGGGCTACGACGCTCGGCATGCTTACCGCCCGACATCATTTACCGTCAAAACCAGTACATCCCCAGTTGTGCCGTCTGTCGAACGACACTGCAAAGATGCAAAAAATGGGCGAAATGTTGCGTCTCTCCCGCAAAAAAACGCTTACCGGTGGTGCTTCTGGGGGAAATGGATGTCTTCCCGCAGAAGTTTCCGTTCATATCCGTTTGCTTCCAGGACGCCGACAGTACTGTCGTACCCGCGGAAAAAAAGGTCTTCGAGTTTGGACATGTCGTAGGCAGTACAGCCTTCCGTGTCCAGATCGACGAAGATGTCGGCCTGCCGTGCATCGGCCAAGGTGTTGGAGAGGAACATCATGGAGAAAGAGCGGTAGGCTACCGCCACGACGTTGTTCTTGTATTTCTCCTCGTAGATATGGTTGAGGTTGAAGGCAATCAGCTTTTCGCAGCGACGGCGGATGGCCGGCACGGGCAGATTCTGGAAAACGCCGCCGTCCACGTAGTGGATGCCTCCGATCTCGATGGGATTGAAGATCACCGGAATCGAGCAGGAAGCAACGGCGCGCGGAGCGATCTCTCCTCGGGAGAATACCTTGGCGCAGCCATGTTCCATGTCGGAGGCGATGATGCAGGTGGGGACGGGGAGGTCTTCCAGCCGGGTATAAGGCAGGTGTTTGCGCAGGTGTTCGATCAGTGGCCTGGAGTCGAACATCCCACCCTTGGGCAGTGTAGGCGAGACGATGTCCTTGAAGAAGCTCAGGCCGAGGAACTGGGACACGATTTCACGCGGTGAAAAACCGGAAGCATAATAGATTGCCACCAGAGCCCCGGCACTGGTGCCCGATACGATGTCGGGCTTGAGACCGAATTCAAGCAGTGCCTGCAAGGCTCCGCAGTGAGCCGCCGCCCTGGCCCCTCCACCGCTGAATGCGGCCCCCAACTTGTATTTCTTCTGCGCCATCTTCCAGATACAGGCAGAACGTTGCGTAACCTTTGCTGAAATCTTATTCCCACTCGATCGTTCCGGTCGGCTTCGGCGTCAGGTCGTACAAGACGCGATTGACGCCCGGGACTTCCGTGATGATGCGCTGCGTGATGTGGTGCAGCAGCTTGTAGGGAATCTCCTCGATGGTGGCGGTCATCGCGTCGCGGGTGTTCACGGCACGGATGATGACCGGCCAGTCCCAGCTGCGCTTGCCCTCGCGGATGCCCGTTGACTTGTAATCGGGAACGATGGTAAAGTATTGCCAGACTTTGCCTTCCAGTCCGTTCCTGGCGAATTCCTCGCGCAGGATGGCGTCGCTTTCGCGAAGGGCTTCCAGCCGGTCGCGGGTGATGGCGCCGGTGCAGCGGACACCCAGGCCGGGTCCCGGGAAAGGCTGGCGGAAAACCATGTTGTCGGGCAGTCCCAACTGCTTGCCGACGACGCGGACTTCGTCCTTGAAGAGCAGCTTGATGGGCTCAACGAGTTCAAACTGAAGGTCTTCCGGAAGGCCGCCTACGTTGTGGTGCGATTTGACCGGGCCGGATTCGATGATATCGGGATAGATCGTCCCCTGGGCCAGGAAACTGATGCCGTCCAGTTTGCGGGCCTCTTCCTCGAAAACGCGGATGAATTCCGCACCGATGATTTTCCGCTTCTGTTCGGGATCGGCCACACCGGCCAGCTTGTCGAGGAAACGGTCAACGGCATCCACATAGACCAGATTGGCGTGAAGTTCATCACGGAAAACACGTACCACCTGCTCGGCCTCGCCTTTGCGAAGGAGTCCGTGGTTGACATGGACGGAAACCAACTGTTTGCCTACCGCCTTGATGAGCAAGGCTGCAACAACCGAGGAATCGACGCCGCCGGATAAAGCCAGCAGCACCTTTTTGTCGCCGATCTGCGTACGCAGTTCCTGAATCTGTTCGTCAATGAATCGTTGGGCCAGTTCGGCATTCGTGATACGCTCCATCGTGGCGGGGCGGACGTTACCAGTAGTCATAGTATATAAGGTTGATGGTTGATCGAATCGGATGATTTTACGGCGATTAGTTGCGTTTATGCTACAAAAATAGTATTTTTATGGAATGAACGTTGAAAAACTATGAAACGCCGCTCTTTTTTGAAAGGTGCCGCCGTTGCCGGCGCGGCCACGCTTCTGCCTTCCGGACTTCTGGAACTGACTTCCGCCTGTACACGGAAACCTGCATCCGCGCAAGGATGGAACTTTGACGAAATCCTGGACCGCTCCGGCACCTGGAGCATCAAGTACCGCCGCGCAGAAGGCGACAAACTGGCGATGTGGATCGCCGACATGGATTTCAAGACCGACCCGGTGGTGAGCCAGGCGCTGCGTGACCGGTTGGAAAAAGATGTTTTTGGCTACACCTATGGGCCCGACGAATTTTTTGAGGCCATCGCAGGCTGGGAAAAGTCGCAACATGGTTTCGACGTTCCCATCGATTGGGTGGAATATGCGCCCGGCGTCATCTCGTCGCTCTGTCAGGTTTATCTGACCTTTACGGAACCCGGCGACAAAGTCGTTGTCCAGACGCCCGTGTATGATCCGTTTTTCCGCTATGCCAATCGGCTCGGAAGGGTCGCGGTTGAAAACCCGCTTCGCTGGAAGGACGGACACTATGAAATGGACTTTGAGGGGCTTGACCGGCTCTATGACAAGCGGGTAAAAGTGCTGGTGCTCTGCAATCCGCACAATCCCGTGGGCATCATCTGGCCGAACGAGACCCTCTCCCGACTTGCGCAGTGGTGTGCGCAGCACGACGTGCTGGTGGTATCCGACGAGATTCACGCAGACCTCTCGCTCTACGGAAGGCATCATATCCCTTTCTGCAGTGTCGATGAAACGGCAGCCCGTATCGGGATCCAGCTTTGCAGCCCGACCAAAGCCTTCAATTTTCCGGGTATCACAGGGACGGCCTATGCCATCATCCCGGATCCTGTGAAACGGCAGCGCTTCCATGAGACCCTCGAAAACGCCAAGCTCCGGGAAGCTTCCATCCCAACCCTCATCGCGACCATCGCCGCTTATACCCACGAACCTGTGTGGCTGGAGGCCGTCAAACGCTATATTGAGGGGAACATCGCCTGTGTCGAGAACTTCTTCTCCTCGCATGAGTGCGGCATACGCCCTGTTCGTCCCGATGCCTCCTTCCTGATCTGGCTGGATGGCCGGGCACTGGGTCTTCCGCAGGCTGAGCTGGTGGACCTTTTCAACGAAAAGGCCGGTGTCGTGGTCAACAATGGGGCAGGATACGGCACGGGCGGGGAGGGATTCGTCCGGCTGAACGTCGGCTGCCCGCGCAGCATCGTGGAGGAAGCGCTCCGCCGCATCGAAGCGGCCTTGAAAAATTAATCGGGGAAGCGCGGCTGAATTTGTATTATTGACAGTAACAACGATAATTCGCTATGATCGATAAACAGACCCGAGAGCGCATCCTGGCGCTGATCCACAAGGAAGTGGTACCGGCCATCGGCTGTACCGAACCCATGGCCGTAGCCCTCTGTACGGCCCGTGCTGTCGAGCAGTTGGGCTGCAAACCCGAAAAGATCGAAGCGCTGCTGAGCGCCAATATCCTGAAGAACGCGATGGGCGTGGGGATTCCCGGTACCGGGATGACCGGCCTTCCGATCGCCATTGCCCTGGGCGCGCTCATCGGAAAGAGCGCCTATCAGCTCGAAGTGCTGCGCGACCTGACGCCCGACGCGCTGGAAGCCGGAAAGCAGTACATTGACCAGGACCGCATCGACATCCGGCTGAAGAAAGGCATCTCGGAAAAGCTCTATATCGAGATGATCGTCACGGCCGGGGAGAAGCAGGCTACGGCGGTTGTCGCCAAAGGCCATACGAACTTCGTCTGGGTGGATGACGGCCGGATGGACGAAGCCACGCTGCAGCGCATCCTGCCTGCAGGAGACGTTTCCCAAGCCGCTGACGGCGATGATATCGCCTTGAATCTCAAGCTGGTGTACGACTATGCCACAACCGCACCGCTCGACGAGATCCGCTTCATCCTCGAGACGCGCGACTACAACATGAAAGCCGCCCGCGAAGCGCTCAAAGGCAATTACGGGCACAATCTGGGCAAGAGCATCGACCGTCCGCTGGCAAAAGGTATCCTGGGCGACAGTATCTATTCCCGGATCATCGCCCGCACGGCCGCTGCCTGCGACGCGCGTATGGGCGGGGCGATGATTCCCGTGATGAGCAACTCGGGCAGCGGTAACCAGGGCATCTGCGCCACCAACCCGGTGTGTGTCTATGCCGAGGAGAATGAGAATACGGAGGAAGAATTGATCCGCGGGCTGATGCTCAGTCACCTGACGGCCATCTACATCAAGCAGTCGCTGGGCAAGCTTTCCGCGCTGTGCGGCTGCGTGGTGGCCAGTACGGGAAGCAGCGTGGGCATCACCTACCTGATGGGCGGGGATTACGCACGCTGCTGTGCTGCCGTGAAAAACATGGTGGCCAACCTCACGGGTATGATTTGCGACGGCGCGAAACCTTCTTGTTCCCTGAAACTTACATCCGGTGTTTCCACCGCCATCCTCTCGGCGCTGCTGGCCATGGAAGGCAAGTGTGTGACGTCTCAGGAAGGCATCGTGGACGATGACATCGACCGCTCCATCCACAATCTGACCGCCATCGGTGCCGACGCCATGTGCGTCACCGACGAAATGGTGCTGGGCATCATGACCAGCAAGGGTTGCTGAGCGGGAGGGAAACCTACCGTTTGTCGACAATCTTCGCAGTCGGATAGTCGGCCGCGTTGAAAGTGACCTGTTTCTCCGTCACGCCGAAGGAGATGTCGTGCAGGTTCATCGATACACCGGACATCTTGGTACTCAGGCTGAGGGGATAATAGTTCTTCTTGGATATCACCAGGTCGATTGTCTTGGGGGCGTCTTTGTCGGTGTTGTTTTTGCTCTTCTTGCAGAGGAGATGCCAGGCGTCAGCCGTTTCCTTCTTGATCGATACGTCGTAGTCGTCGGTTATGCCCGAAAACATTTCCGCATCGCTTTCGGATTCGGTGCCGGACTTTTCGTTTTCAATCTCGACCGTGTTCTCTTTCTTGTTGTAAGTCCACTGGGTCTTCCCGTCGGACCAGGTGATGAATCTGACTCCCGCCATCTCTCCTTCCACACGCGTCTTGTCGCCCAGGCTGTACGATGTCGTGGACATGGTGCCCAGGATGGGAATCTTGACGTCGATAACCATGACCAGGCCTTCCTTCTCGTGTTTCTCCATCTCCTGCTCCATCCGGGCGACAATCTCCTCGGGCGTCTGCGCAAATGCCATGACCGCGAACATAGCAGCGGCCAGCAAGGTCATCATTCTTCTCATTCTTCTTCGATTTTAAGGGTTTATACTCACTTCAGGCGGAGAAAGCTGTAACCGAAGCGTTTGCAGGCAGCTTTCTCGAGCTCTTCGCGATCGTCGGGGTGAGCGATCGCGATGAGTGCCTTTGCCCGTTGAGCAAGATTCTTGCCACGGAGGAAGGCGATACCCCATTCCGTCGCGACATACTGCGTTTGGAAACGCGTCGTCACGACACCGGCGCCCGGCGTCAGGGTCGGGACGATCTTGGCCTTGCCCTTGTTCGTGCGGGAAGGCAGGGCGATGAAGCACTTGCCGCCTTCCGAAAGGGAACAGCCGTACATGAAGTCGTGCTGGCCGCCGACGCCCGAGAAGATCGTCTCACCGATCGAGTCGGCGCAGACCTGGCCGGTGAGGTCAACTTCCAAGGCCGAATTGATGGCGCAGGCTTTCGGGTTCTGCGCAATCAGGAACGGGTCGTTGGTGTAGGCCACGTCGTAGAATTCCATCGTCTTGTTGTGGTCGATGTATTCGTACATCTCCTTGGAGCCCAGGGCAAGTGCGGCGATGCTGACGCCCGGGTGCACTTTCTTCAGGGAATTGTCGATGACGCCTTCCTTCATGAGCCGGATCACGCCGTCGGTCATCGCTTCGGTATGGAGTCCCAGATGCTTGTGGTGACGGATGCCGCTCAGGATGGCATTCGGGATACCGCCCACGCCGATCTGCAGACAGGCGCCGTCAGGAATCTCGGCGGCCACATTGGCACCGATGGCCTTTTCGATCTCGGTGGGTTCGCCGAACTGCATCGCGATGGGCGGAACGTTGCAGCGGACCGCCGCGGAGATCTTGGATTCATGGATGAGGCAGCCGCCATAAAGGTAGGGGATGGCCTCGTTGACCTGTGCGATCACCACGCGGGCCGTTTCGACGGCGGCGACGGAGATGTCGCAGCCGATGCCGTAGCTGCAGTATCCGTTCTCATCGGGCAGCGAGCAGTTGATGAAGGCCACGTCGATGGGCAGCAGGCCGCTGCGGAAGAGCACCGGAACCTCGCTCAGGAAACTCGGCGTCATGGAGCCGTAGCCCTGGGCGATGTGCGCGCGCTGGTCGCCGCATACGAAGATGCTGTTGATCAGGAAGGAATCCTTGTATTCGGGTTTGCAGAACGGGGCAGGGCCCTCGGTGATATTGAATCCGGAGACAATCTGTACGTCGCGCAGTTCGTCTGCGCGCCGGGCCAGCGCCTCCTGCAGGATGACCGGCACGGAGGTGCTGCCCTGGCAGCAGATGGTGTCGCCGCTGCGGACCAGACGGACCGCTTCGTCGGCTGATACGTATTTCATAAGCAGGCTATTTCTTCCGAGCCGATGCGAATCCTGCATCGAAGGCTTTGATGTTGGCTTCGACGATCTCTTCACCCTTGCGGCCGAAGATGCGGCGGATGCCGTCGCGGAGCTTGTCCGGGTCGAGGATGCCCAGGACGGAGGCCGTGGCGCCCAGCAGCACCATGTTCGCGCTGCGCGGGGAACCGACTTCCTTGGCGATGGCGTCCACGTCGATGGCGATCACGCGCGGGAGTTTGTTGAGCGCCCCCATCACCTGGTCCATCGGCGGATAGTCGGGGATGTTCTCGAAGGGAACGGTGTTGGTGATGATCCAGCCTTCCGGAGCCAGATAGGGTATATAGCGCAGCGCTTCAAGGGGTTCGAGCGAAACGATCAGATCGGCTGCACCCCGGGGGATCAGGTCGCTGTAGATGGGGTCGGACGAGAGGCGGAGATTCGACTGGACGTCGCCGCCCCGCTGGCTCATGCCGTGCACTTCAGCCTGTTTGAGATGCAGGCCCTGCTCGAGGGCTGCGGAACCGATGACCGTGGCGATGGAGAGGATGCCTTGTCCTCCCACGCCGGCGAGAATGATATCTTGTTTCATGGCTTTACTTTTTAGCGTGTCTTCTGGCGGTTTGGATGCATTCGCGGCGGCATACGATCACGGAGACGCCGTGGTATTCGATTTCTTCCCGGATGACTTTCTCCATGTCGGGGTAGTTCTTCGGCAGCGGGACGATGGTACGGATGTGGGCCGGGTCTACGCCGAGGCCGGCGCAGATGGCTTCAATGCGCCCTGTTCCGGCGGAATCCTGTCCGCCCGTCATGGCGGTGGTCAGGTTGTCGGAGATGCAGAGTACGACGTCTGCATTGCCGTTGACGGCGTCGAGCAGGCCGGTCATACCGCTGTGGGTGAAGGTCGAGTCGCCGAGGACGCCGACAGCGGGCCAGGTGCCGCTGTAGGCCGCGCCCTGCGCCATGGTGAACGAGGCGCCCATCTCCACGCAGGTGTTGATGGCGTGGAACGGGGCCATATAACCCAGCGTGTAGCAACCGATGTCGCTGAATACGCGGGCGGTAGGGTAGTCTTTCTTGAGCACGTTGTTCAGGGCCGTGTAGAAGTCGCGGTGGCCGCAGCCCATGCAGAGGGCCGGCGGACGCGGGGCCAGCACCTGGCTCGGGGCGAAGGTCGGAAGGGCAGGGAGGCCGAGGGCTTTCCGGACATCGTCGGGCGAGAGTTCGCCGTCACGGACGACCGTTTCATCGATCCGGCCGATAATCTTCGTGTTGGAAGGGAACACGCCGCGCAGCATGTTCTCTACAAGCGGCTGGCCTTCTTCAAGCACGAGGATGGTCGGGACCATGGCGGCAAGCTTGAGTGCCAGTTTCCGCGGGAACGGATACTGCGAGACCTTCAGGACGGGATAAGGGCATCCGTCCGGATAGTTCTCCATCAGGTAGTTGTAGGCGATGCCGCAGGCAATCACGCCCATCGAGTGGTCGGGACCGTCGGCGATCCAGTTGAACTTTGAGGTGGCGGCATCTTCCTCGAACTGCGCGTAGTCCTTGATCAGTTCGCGGTTGCGGACGCGGGCGTTCACCGGAAGGGTGACCCAGCGTTTCGGGTATTCGGGATAATGGAGTTCGTTCTGCGGGCGGATGTCGCCGGTCGGAGTGACCACGGCGCGGGAATGGGCCATGCGGGTGGTCAGCCGCATGATCACGGGAATGGTGCGCTTTTCCGAATAATCGAATGCGGCGCGGGTCATCTCATAGGCCTCCTGCTGGTTCGAGGGCTCGAAGACGGGCATCATGCCGAAGGTGCCCCAGAAACGGGAATCCTGCTCGTTCTGCGAACTGTGCATCGACGGGTCGTCGCAGGCTGCTACGACAAGGCCGCCGTTTGCCCCGGTCATGGCAGAGCCCATCAGCGGATCGGCGCAGACATTCATGCCCACGTGCTTCATGCAGACCAGGGAACGCTTGCCGGCATAGGACATACCCAGCGCGCCTTCCATCGCAGTCTTCTCATTGGTGGTCCAATGGTCGTGGATGTGACGCTCCCGGGTCAGGGGATGTCCCTGGATGTACTCGGTAATTTCGGTGGAGGGAGTGCCCGGGTAGGCATAGACACCGCTCAGGCCTGCGTGCAGCGCACCCAGCGCCACGGCTTCATCTCCCAGTAAAAGTTGTTTATCAGCCATAATTCGTTAACTAGTTATCGGAATACTATCCAACAAAGTTAACGAATCAAAGCGAAAATTCAAATACCCTTTCGAAATCTTGCAGAAACCGCGTCCGGAGGTTATTTTCCGAAGACGGCTTCGTAGTCTTTCCGGAATTTCTCGATACCCTGGTCGGTCAGGGGATGACGGGTCATCTGGTCGATGACTTTATAGGGAACGGTGGCGATGTCGGCGCCGGCCAGGGCGCATTCCGTCACGTGCATGGGATGGCGGATACTGGCTGCGATGATCTCGGTCTTGATGCCGTGGATCTTGAAGATCTCGGAAACCTCGGAGATCAGATCGGTGCCGCGGACGCTGATGTCGTCGAGCCGTCCGACGAAAGGACTGACGAAGGCGGCGCCGGAGCGGGCGGCCAGCAGTGCCTGGTTGGCGGTGAAAATGAGCGTCATGTTGACTTTGATGCCTTCGGCGGCCAGGGCGTGGCAGGCCTTGAGGCCTTCGGTCGTCATCGGGATCTTGACGACCATGTTCTTGTGGATCGCCGCAATCTCCCGGCCTTCCCGGATCATCCCTTCGGCGTCGGTCGTCGTGGCCTTGACTTCGCCGCTGATCGGTCCGTCGACGATGGAGGCGATCTCTGCCACGACCTGTTTGAAATCACGGCCTTCCTTGGCGATCAGGGAAGGATTGGTAGTAACGCCGCAGATGACACCCATCTCATGGGCTTTCTTGATGTCTTCGACATTCGCTGTGTCTAGAAAGAATTTCATTTTTCCGGTTCTTAGGTTTGATACTGTATCAATACGACAAATTTACGATGAATTCTCTTTTCTTGTACTCAAAGTCATTCACTGTCCTTCCATAAGAAGCGCCGCAATTCTTCGACGCTGTCGACGATGGGATAGCCGGCTAGCTCCGCGTGGGTGCGGTAGCCCCATCCGACGGCCAGCGAGTCGATACCGCCGTTTTCCGCCGTATGCATGTCGGTAGGGGAGTCGCCAATCAGGAGGGCATCCGCCTTGGAAACCCCCGAGAGGGCAAGCACTTCTTCCACTATTTCCGGGGATGGCTTCAGCGGATGGCCAGGCCGGTTTCCCAGAATGGCAGCAAACCGGATCGCCGGGAAAAACTCCCGGATCAGATGCTCCGTTCCCTCCTGGAACTTGTTGGATACCACGGCCATCCGTACTCCATCCGCCTGCAGTCGGGCAAGCAGTTCCGGAATGCCGGGATACGGTCTTGACTGCACGTCGATATGGGCGGAATACCAAGCCTTGAAATCAGACAAAGCCTCATCGACAAGAGGATCCTCTACCGCTGCGCCGGAAGCCGCCAACGCCTGCTTCACCAGATTCCTTACGCCGTGCCCTACCATCCGGCGATAAGCCTCCCTCCCGTGAGTCGGTAACCCCCGTACCTTCAGCGTATAATCCACTGCCGCCCCCAGATCCTCCAACGTATCAATCAACGTTCCGTCAAGATCCCAAAGAATCATCTTTTTCATGTCTCAATGCTACATCATTTTGTCTACAGTGCAAAAACGTTGTTCCAGCGCAGTTAGATAAGGGATAATTCTTTCTCTTCCAGATATTTGTTGAGCAGGTCCTGCGTCCGGATCTTAACGAAGCAGGTGGCGGTGCCGTCGGTGCAGGCGAACCATTCGGCCTGCGCGATGGCGGCGTCCATCACCAGATGCACGTTAGCGGCCGACGGCAGGATGGCGCTCAGGATGGTGGTGGCTCCGACCGCTACGCCGGTGCGTTCCCAAAGTTTTTCAGCCGAGGCGAAAGAAACGCGGGGGATGCCCAGTGCGCCGCAGAAGTCACGGGTGACGAAGGGCTTGTCGTCGGAAGTGACATAGAGGTAGAATTCCGTCTGCTGACGATTGCAGAGGAAGATGGTTTTCACGATGTGCACGCCGATTATCGCGTCGATGTGCTGGCAGTCCTCCATCGTGATGCCCGGGTCGGTGTCTACGCGCACAAAAGGGATGTCCTTTTTGGCAAACGTTTCATAAACAAGCTGTTGCAGCTCGGTTGCGAACTGCGTGGGAGGGGTGGAGAGAGGATCGCTTACGTAAAACATGGCCCAAAGTTACGACTTTCCGCCGGCACTTGCTTTGGATTGAAGGGAAAATGTCTACATTTGTTTTATGTTTGAAGTGATACCTGTTGCCCAGGAGAAGGACGGGGACGTCCGCCGGGCTTCTTTCCAAACTTGTGGCGTTGTCTGCTCTTTGCAGATAGACATTGAACTGGAAGGTGATACCATCCGCAGCGTCCGCTATACCGGCGGCTGCAATGGCAACACACAGGGCCTCAGCGCTCTTTTGCCCGGTATGAAAAAAGACGATGTCATCGCCCGCCTGGAAGGGATCGATTGCAAGGGCCGCGGCACCAGCTGCCCGGACCAGCTCGCCCGTGCCTTGAAAATGATGGAATAGTCTACCGGCTCAGGATTCGGAGCAACTTCCTTTGACGACTATCGCGCAGGGGCCGCCGACCCGGATGTCGGGGATGCCGGCCTGCAACTTGACGGTGGCAAGGATGAGGGAGGGGCGGCCCATCGCCTCGCCTTGCAGGAAAAAGCACTGCGCGTCGTCGCCAATGATGCCGTGGTGGTGGAGGTAGGCTGCCAACGCGGCGTTAGCGGTTCCGGTGGCGGATTCTTCCGGGATGGCATAACGCGGCGCGAAGTTGCGGACATGGGCAGTATATCCGTCGTCAGGATCGATGGCGAAGGCGTGGACGCCCACCACGTCGAGTTGGGTGCTGAGCGCCGAGAGTGCGGCCATGTCCGGAGACAGGGCCTGCAGCGTGGCCATATCCCGCACCGGAAGGATGATGTCGGGCAGTCCGGTGGAAAAAGTCTCTACCGGCCATTTCCCCAGTTGCTCCGGTTGCAGACCGCCCATTGCCGTAAGCAGTTCGCCTAGCAGTACGGGATCGTCGAACCGCGCTTCCAGTCTCGGTGAAGCCATCTGCATCATCACGGTCTCGCCTGCCACGACTTCCAGGTCTCCGGCCCGCGTGTGGTTGAGGCAGCGTGTTCCTTCCGGAACGATGCCTTCACGGAAAAGGACGCCGAAAGAAGCGATGGTTGCGTGGCCGCACAGGTCGATCTCCCCGGCGGGTGTGAAATAGCGCACCGTGAATTCGGCAGGACCGTCGCATCGCACAAAGGCTGTTTCCGAGTAGCGAAGTTCCGCGGCGAGTTGCCGCATCCATTCCTCTTGTGGGAATGCGGTTCCCTGTTCGAGCAAGACCACGCCGGCGGTATTACCCCCGAAAGACGTATTCGTAAAGGCATCGACAATGAACAATTTGCGCATGGTGGAAGTATTTTTGTCGGGTTATCCCCAATTTTTCCTAAATTTACAAGATAATTGTTGAAAATCAAAAATTACGACAATACCATGGATCTTTCCCCTACGCTTGATTTTGTCATCCGGCTGTTGGTCGCTTCGCTCGTCGGCGCTGTGATCGGCTTTGAACGGAAGTATCGCGCAAAGGGTGCCGGTATCGGCACCCATGTCCTGGTGGCCATCGGCGCGGCCCTTTTCATGATCGTTTCCCAACACGGTTTCGATGGTGCTCCGCGTTTCGACGCAGCCCGTGTCGCGGCCGGTGTCGTCTCCGGTATCGGTTTCCTGGGTGGCGGTATCATCCTCAAGCAGCAGAACCGGGTGAGCGGTCTTACTACGGCTGCCGGCCTCTGGGTTACGGCTGCAATGGGTCTGGCCGTCGGCAGTGGTATGTATATCCTGGGCGCGGCTTCCGTGCTCATCGTTTTGCTGTGGGCCGACATCACGCATCTGCTGACCCGCAAGGTCGGTAAGCGTCAGGTTACGATCTCGCTGACCTCCAATGATAAGACTGCCCTGAAAGATGCACTCCAATCGCTGGGCAAGGGTGTGGAGACCTTCTCCCTCTCAAAACACGATGCCATCTACAAGGTCCTTGCCGTGCTGAATGTCCGCAACAAGGAGTACAACCAGCTGATCGAAAAGCTGTCTTCGTTCCCTGAGGTGGAACTGGAAAGCCTGGAGTAGCGGGCGTCAGAACCGGAGGGCGACGTGCCCGAGGACGGTCAGCCCCGCCACGGGGATAAAGCCGATCTGATAATAGCGGTGGTCATTCGGATGGCCACCGCTTTCGTAGATGGCACTGTAAACCCAGCCGCTCTGGGCTACATGGGCGTTGAACAGATTGTTCCCCTCCACCCCGAAATCGATCTCTTTCAGGAAGCCCCGCAGGTGCAGGGTATAGCCAAGTGACAGGTTGGACAAGCTGTAAGCCGGCAGCGACCGGTCGATGTTTTCCGTATTGTCGAGATACATCCGGCTCACGAAACCCGTGTGCCACGCAGCCCGGAAACCCTTGTAATGCAGGTTGATGAAACCGTTCAGGATGGCGGATGGCGAGTAGGCGAGGGCCGCATCGTCGTAATGGATCACCGTAGTGCCATTGTCCCAGTCTTCCACGTATTCGTCGAAGTCGAGCAGGCGGTTGCGGCTCAGTGCGGCGTTGGCCTCGAGGGTCAGCCAGGATGTCGGATCGACGCCTGCCGTCAGCTCGATACCGGTGCGGTAGGAGTCAGGGATGTTGGTGGTGAGCGCTTCGCCGATGTCGCTCAGTTCGCCGGTCTGCACCAGCTGGTCGCGATAATGCATATAATAGAGGTTGATGCCGGCGCGGGCCCTGGCTCCTGCCACCTGGTATCCGGCCTCTATATCATATACGCGCTCAGCGCGCGGGGCAGGGTACTTTCCATTGTCGGTGAAATTGTTGCGCTCGGGCTCGCGGTGGCTGACGGCTACCGAGGCATAGGCCCGGTGCGCACCGTGGCTGAAGTTGAGGCCGGCCTTGGGATTGAGGAAGTCCCAGGTTTCGTCCACGTCAAGATATTGCTTCTGCGGGTTGCCGTCGTCATCCACGTAGTATTTGTCGTTGTAGCCGTCGGTCTGGTAATGGACCCGGCGATACTGCAGGTCGCCGAATACGCTCCAGTCTTGCGACAGTTTGAAGGAGGCTTTGACGAAAGCGCTGCCGTCGAACTTGGCGGCGTCGGAGTCGTAATACTTGTACGGGATTTCCTCGGGCCGGAACAACGCCGGTGCAGAAGTATAGGTCAGGTAGCCATAGTGATTGCCGATGAACTGCTGGATGGAGAGGCCCGCAATGGCATCCCAACGCCCTTTCTGGTAGGAGAGATTCGCCACGCCGCCGAAAGTGTGCTGCGTCAGGCCTTTCTGCCGCACGAAGTCGGCACGCTTGATATACTCGCTGGGCCTGTCGGTAAAATCTGCGAAATAGGGGGTGAGCCCGTATTTTGTCAGCTTGTTGTTGTAACGGAATTCGTCGTACCAGCCATGGCCGCCCGTATAATGGGCCGTGGCTGAAAGATGCAAGGCTTCGGAAAGACGGGCGGTGACGTTCAGCAGATGGTGGTTCTGCCAGAAGTTGTCGGTGGTGCGCGGCCAGAAAGAGCCGTCCTTCATCTGGTAGCGCTCTGTTTTCCAGGTCTTTTCGTCTTCAATGACCAGCCTTTCATACAGCGGGTTGTAGTAACCGAGGCCAGCGTTGTACAGATCCTTGTACGTCTTGATGCCCGTCTTCATCCCGTAGGTGCCGTCCATCAGTGACAAGTCGTCGTTGCCGGCCACGACGCCGTTCCAGGCCTGGCCGGTGTTTTCGAAGTTGCCGACCAGTTTATAGGATACCTTCCAGCCGCTGCCCAGGAAGGTCAGGCCGCCATAGTAGCTGCCGGAACGTCCCTTCGTTCCGGGGAGGTAGCCGTCGGAAGTGGTCTGGTGGTAAGCGCCGTCGAGCACGAGGCGGTTCCAGAGCAGGCCGGTCGAAAGGTTGCCGCCGAAATTCAGGGTGTTGAACGAACCGTAAGAAGCCGTCAGTTCAGCGGTCGGCACCAGCGACGGGGCTTTGGAGCCCAGGGCGATGGTGCCGCCGAAGGCACCGTCGCCGTTGGTGGAGGTGCCCACGCCGCGCTGGATCTGCACGCTGCTGAGCAATTTTCCGTAGGAATTCATATTGGCCCAGAATACACTCTGGTCTTCCGGGGAGTTGAGGGGCACGCCGTCGAGGGTTACGTTGATACGGCTGCCGCCTGCGCCGCGGATGCGGAGGTAGGAGGTGCCGGTGCCCACGCCGTTTTCACTCCAGGCCAGGATACCGGGCGTTCGGGCGAAGAGCAGCGGGAGTTCCCGGCCCGAGCTGGAGAATTCCTGCAGTTCGGCGCGGCGGATATTGGCTACGGCGAACGGCGCGTCCTTCGCGGCGCGGACGGCGCTCACGACCGTCTCCTGCAGCTGTTCAACTTGTAAGGAATCAGGCTCCTGGGCGGCAGCGGGCTGTGCAGAAAAGCACAGGCTTCCGGCGGCCAGGGCAGCAGCAAAGAAAGAAGAAAATCGCATGATAAAACCTTAATGTAAACAAATACAATAAGGGGAATGGGAAGATAGCTTTTCCTACGCGGGCATTACCCCGATCAGGTAGTGAGGGTATCATCTCAGCCTCGGATCGGCGGCGGTCGCCCGCCCGCCAAGCCTCAGCACCCCTTCGCCTGCATTCTGCAGACTGGGCGCAAAGATAGCAATTATTTCAAATCAGGCAATCGACGATCTCTTCAATCGTGTCGCAGAAGGTCAGGGCGCCGGCCATGACGGGTTTCAGGAAGCCGGCTTCCTGCATGTTGGAGAGCAACTGCTTGAGCGGATCGTAGTAGCCCTCGAAATTGAAGACAAGGATGGGTTTGGTGTGTTTGTTGATGGCGCGGTTGCAGGCATAGGTGAAGAGCTCGTCGAGGGTGCCGAAGCTGCCCGGCATCACGATGCAGCCGTCGCTCAGGTCTTCCATCACCTGCTTGCGCTCCGCGAAATCGGCCGTTTCGATGAATTCAGAAAGGCCCTTCTGGCGTACTTCCAGGCCGCTTTCACGCACTTCTTTCGTGCCGAGAAAGTCGCGGGGGAAAACGCCGACGACACGGCCGCCTGCTGCCGCTGCCCCATCGGCCAGCGCGCCCATCGTACCGACGGCCGCGCCGCCATAGACCAGCGTCAGGCCGGCCAGCGCGATGCGATGTCCCAATTCGTAGGCCAGTTTTTTATAGATATCCTTGCAACCGGGCGCTGAGCCCAGATAGACGGCGATGGCTTTCATCCCTTTCAGTCTTTCAGCAGGGTTGTCATACGGGCCACCATCTGTGGATCGTGCGCCACGATGTCGGGCCAGCGGCGCTGGAAGCCCGGGAGGTTTTTCTTGGAAGTGGCGTCCAGCGTCAGACGGTCGCTCACGCGGCTGTCGCGTACGGGATCGCAATTCGCACCCAGGAGCCAGAGCTTGCGGTAGAAGGATGCATCTTTTTCAGACGCATCGAACAGCACTTCCACCACCTGGCTGGGTTTCCGGTCAAGGAAAGACTTCTCCTTCCGCGTGGCGTCGATGCAGAGTTTTCCGCCGATGCCGGTTTCCGGTGCCGTGTGGTCGAGCACGTCGAGCGGGCCGCGGCTGAAAAGCAGGTCGCGGGTTACATCGACGTTGTGGCAGATGGCTTCCAGGACGGCATCCCGCGAGCGGATGTCCACATCCGCATCGGTCACCACCAGGAATTTGTTGAACATCATCTGTCCGGCGCCCCACAGTGCATTGGCAACCTTGAAAGCCTGACCCTCATACTGTTTGCGGATCTTGACGATGGCGAAATTGTGCCCCACGCCTTCTTCCGGCAGGAACAGGTCCTCAACTTCCTGCGCGATGGCCAGTTTGATGGGGGAAAGGAAGATCTTTTCTGTGGCTTCCTGGATATACTTGTCCTCCATCGGCGGGATGCCCACGACCGTGGCGGGATAGACGGCGCCGAAGCGGTGCGTGATGCAGGTGACGTGGAATTTCGGATAGAGGTCTTCCAGCGAGTAGAAACCCGTATGGTCGCCGAAAGGTCCTTCCAGGAACTTCTCTTCGCTCTTCTGGACGTAACCTTCGATGACAAAGTCGCAGTCGGCGGGTACCATCAGGTCCTGGGTGAAACACTTGACCAGTTCTACGGGCTTGCCCCGCAGGAAGCCGGCCAGCAGATATTCGTCAATCCCCTCGGGAAGCGGGGCTGTGGCTGCATAAGAATAGACGGGATCACCGCCCAGACAGACGGCCACGGGCAGACGGTGGGTGCACTCGGACAAGTGCTTCGCACCGGTCTTGTGCATGTGCCAGTGCATACCCGTCGTGTCATCGTTGAGCACCTGCATCCGATACATGCCGACATTGCGCACGCCGGTTACCGGGCTGACGGTATGGACAAGGGGCAGGGTGATGAACCGGCCGCCGTCCTGAGGCCAGCACTTGAGGATGGGGAGGGCACTGAGTTTCGCGGCATACTGCACAGAATCCTGGCAGGGCGCATGGCCCTTGTGCTCGCGGGGCATCCAGGATGCCGCCCGGTTGAGAAGCGGCAGCATCCTGAGCTTGTCGCGCAGTCCTTTTTTCTCGCTCAGCACACTGTCAATCAGCGCATCGATCCGGGGGCCGATGTCGTCGAGCGAAGGGACGCCCAGCGCGTAGCGGATGCGCGCTTCGGATCCCATCATATTGGTCAGGACGGGGAAATCCGTGCCGGTATTCTCGAAAAGCAGCGCCTTGCCGCCGCCGGGTTTCTTCGATTCGATATCCGTGGCGCAGGCGATTTCCAGCACGGGGTCGACAAAGTCCTTGATCCGCCGCAACTCGCCCTTTTCTTCCAGGAACCGGATATAATCTTTCAGACCGTTGTACATCTTCAATCCTATTGCTTCAACCCTGCAATATAGACAAAAAAAACCACTTTGCCAAACCTGCACCCTGCGCGCCGGCGGGATCAGATATAGTTCCGGTCCTGTACCTTGTTGTTCGGATTGATCTGGACGAGATCGCCAAATTCTTTTAACGGATCACTTTCTGATGTCAACGCCGGCGGCAGCTGCCACAAGGTAGACGATCGACTTGAAAACGATGCCGCTGTTCCGCGAGAGCCCCACTTCGCAGGTGCGGCTCACGGCGAAGCCTTCGTCGCAGCCCTCCACCTGACGCCGGAGGTCGCGGAGGCCGTGCTCGTTGAGTTCGGGGAAGAGGAAGCCCCGGTCGCCGGCAAATCCGTCGCAGTTCGAATCGACCACCACGACCTGGCGGGCGCAGCGCTCCGCCACCCGTTTCAGGCACGGGTCGACGCCCATCTTCTTGGCCGAGCAGACCGCGAACAAAGCCACTTTCTCGTCGATCGGCTTGAGGGTCAGATGCTCCAGTACGAATTTCTCGATGAATTCCGTGGGTTCATAGAGCGGAAGCTCGTCGCCGAAATTCGATTTCATGGTGTAGAGGCAGGGGCTCATGTCGCAGAGGATCGGAATCCGGCCGCCGTCGGAGGCGGCTTCAAGCGCCGCTTTCAGCGTATCAGACGCCTTCTGGCCGGCCTCCACGTAGCCTTTGCTCGAGAAGAGCATGCCGCAGCAGAGGGAATCCATCTTTTCCGGATAGATGACCTGGAAACCGGCGGCTTCGAGCAGGGCGGCCGTCACCTGCGTGACTTCCTTCTCCTTGGAATAGGCTTTCGTGGTACCCATGCTGCGCGTAATGCAGGACGGGAAATAAACGACCTTGCGTTCCCGTTCCGGTGCCGGCATGACATGGATCTTCGAGGCGCCGGTAGGCATATATTCATTCCAGAGCGGCAGTGCCTTGCCCGTAGCGGCCCGCAGACCCCGGGCCATGGCGCCGAAGACGCGTTTGCCGAAGACCAGTCGGAGCGCGTTGAGGCACTTGAGCCCGCCGCGCAGGGTTGCCGTGGCGCCTGCCATATGACCTGCCAGCCAGACCGCCCGTCTTTCGCCGCGGGGGGAATGGCTTTCGTGCCGGATTTCCTTGACCATCTTGCCCGCATCGGCACCGACCGGGCAGTGGAGGTTGCACAGGCTGTCGGTGGCGCAGGTCTGGTCGCCGGCATAGCGGAACAGCTTCTGCATCTCGGCAGCGCGGTGCGGCTCTTCGCCTGAGGCTTTGAGGCGTTCGATCTCGCGGAAGGCGGCCACGCGCTGGCGCGGCGAAAGCGTGAGCCCCTCGGCCACGCAGTAACCCTCGCAGAAACCGCATTCCATACACTTGTCCACGATCTGCCGGGTGGAGGGAATCGGCTTGAGGTTCGAAATGTGCGCCATCGGGTCGGTGTTGAGGATGACGCCCGGATTGAGGATGCCCTTCGGGTCGAAGAGCGCCTTGACGCGCTGCATCAGCGCGTAAGCCTGCTTGCCCCACTCGTATTCGACGAACGGCGCCATGTTGCGGCCGGTGCCGTGTTCGGCCTTGAGCGAGCCGTCGTAGCGGTCCACCACCAGTTTGACCACGTCGTCCATGAAATGCTTGTATTTCTCCACTTCGGCTGCCGTCGAGAAGTCCTGGTTGAACATGAAGTGGAGGTTCCCGGCCAGGGCATGGCCGAAGATGACGGCGTCGGCGTAGCCGTCGGCGGCGAAGACTTCGCGCAGCCTGACGGTCGCTTCAGCCAGTTTTTCGATGGGGAAGCAGATATCTTCGATGATGGCTGTCGTGCCGCTGCGGCGCATGCCGGCCACTGTAGGGAGCATCTCCTTGCGGAGTTTCCACAGCGTTGCCTGCTCCTTGGCGTCGGTGGTGAAGGCGAAGGGGAGTTCCGTGGGTACGGAAGCGATGCCTTCGGTGATAGCGGCTGTGTTCGCTTCAAGTTCTTCCGCCGAGGCAGCGCGGGTCTCGACCAACAGCACGCAACTTTCGGGGCCGATGGTTTTGAGGAAGGCGGGGATGCCGGGGGCCTGGTCGACACTGCGGACACCGGCTCTGTCGATGAGTTCGACGGCAGAGACCTTGTTCTGGCGCTTGAGGATCTGCACGGCTTCGCAGGCATGGGCGATGTCCGTATAGGTGATCATCGCCAGCGCCTTGTGTTTGTGGTCCACAACCGTGTTGTAAGTGACGTCCGAGATGAAGGCCAGCGTTCCTTCGGAGCCGATGACCAGGTGTTTCACGATGTCGATCGGGTCGCTGTAGTCCACGAAGGCGTTGAGCGAGTAGCCCGTCGTATTCTTGATTTTGTATTTGCGGCGGATGCGGGCGTCGAGTTCGGGATCGGCTTTGATTTCGGCCGCGATGGCGGCGATTCCTTCCAGAAAGGCCGCGTGGCTGCTGCGGAAGGATGTGCAGGATGCCTCGTCCGCCGTGTCCAGGACCGTTCCGTCAGGAAGGATGATGCGGATGTCCGCCATCGTCTTGTAGGAGTTCTCCGAAGTGCCGCAGCACATGCCGCTGGCATTGTTGGCCACGATTCCGCCGATCATCGCCGAGTCGATCGATGCGGGGTCGGGTCCGATTTTCCGGCCGTATTTCACCAGGAACGTATTGGCGCGGCCGCCCCGGATGCCCGGCTGCAAGCGGATCTTGCGCCCCTGATCGAGAACTTTCCAGTCCTGCCAGCCGTGCGAGACTATCACCAGCACGGAGTCGCTGATGGCCTGGCCGGAGAGCGAAGTGCCGGCTGCACGGAAGGTGACGGGGATGTCCTGCAAGTCTGCCTGGTGCAGGATCGCTGCGATTTCCTGCTCATTCCTGGCCCGGATGACCAGTTTGGGGATCAACCGGTAGAAGGAGGCATCGGTGCCATAGGCCAGCGTGCTGAGTGCATCGTGGAACATCCGCTCTTTCGGGATGACGGGAAGGAGCGCTTCGTAGAATCGTTGGTATTCTCCGCTTATCATAGATTGGGCAATAATTCTTTCAGTTCGGAGGCGCGGATGTCCTTGGCGATGATCACGCCCTCCTCGTCCAGCAGGTAGAGATGGGGCACATACTCCAGGTCATAGAGCATGCGCATGTTGCTGGTGTGTTTGAAGTCGTTGAGGAAAGTCCAGCGGCTCGGCCGCTGGCTTCGCACGAATTGTTTCCATTTCGCCTGATCCTCTCCGACATAGACCATCACCACGTGCATGTCCATATCGAACATCTCAGGCTTGAGCCGGTTGAGTTCGGCGATTTCTTTCTGGCACTGCTCACAGTCGATCAGATGGAACAGGATCAGGGTGTACCAGTGCTTTTTGGCATTATACATCTTCCGGGTTTTTCCGCACTTGTTCTGGAGTTCGAGTTGCGTGGCTTTGCTGCCCACGGGATTGAGATGGGCCTGGGCCAGGGCGTGGACGGTGCGGTTGAAGAACTCCTCGGACCAGTAATCCGGTTCCGCGGCGATATATTTCTCTGCCAGATAGATCGCGCCCTGCTGTTTGGCGAGCCGGTCGCTGGTGCGCAGGTAGTTGAACAGATGGGTCATTACCTCGGTGAAGAGGTTCTTGTTCTGGCGGGTCTTTTCGGCGAAGGTGTCGATGATGCCTTCCACGTCTGGGGCCGTAAGAGGCTCAAATGTGTTGAAGACATTGTCGAACAGTTGTTTGTATTGCAGTGCCTGGGAATTCTCGATATCGAGCATCTGGGCAAGCGCCTGGCTGTCCAGCCTGCGGCCGGAGATGCGGTTCTGGTTGTCCAGCAGGAAGAGCATGGGCGTGGACAGTACGGCATATTTCTGATGGTAGCCGGTGGCAGCTTCCGGATCCCAGAGATGGACGACGCGGACAGAAGGATTGTCGATGGCAGAAAAGACCTCCTGGATGTATGCCTCCCAGGCCTGATGGTCACTCTGGGTGTAGATGGCAAAGAACGTGAGGGGCTCACCCTGGTAGTTGCGGAGAAGATCGGCCAGCAGGGGCGCTTCCCGCCGGCAGGTACTGCAGTCTGTGTCGTAGAAGAACAGGACCTTGTAGGGTGTCTCGGCATCCCGGATTTCAACCCGGAGGCTGTCGACGGTTTCCATCGCAAGCGACGGCGCGTCGGCCCCGACCAGCGACTGCCGGTTGAATGTCACGTATGTCTGGATCAACGGGTATAGCTGCTCGTTTTCCAGTTTGAGCCGCTGGTTGAGGAACCAGTTGTCGGCGATGTGGACAGCCACGGATTCGTGTCCCATCACCGGAGAATCGGTGAAGAAATCGAAGGCGATGCCGGCTACCTTCGACTGAAGATCGGGGTTCTGGGCCCCGACCGAGTCGATGAGCCGGTCGACGCTCTGGTTGATGGCGCCGACCGGCTTCTCGAGCAGGGTTTGCAGATAGGCAGTGACGGAGGAATGAGTGACGACGGTTTCCTGGGCGTTCGCCGTCCAGCAAACCAGAAGCAGCGCGAATAGGACCGGGAACCGTTTCATAGGACTTATTCCTCTTCTCTGAGTTTCAGATATTTGTCAATGTCTACATTCTTCGGCAGGAAGCATTTGGCGCTGCCGCCGTTTTTGAGTACGTCGCGTACGACGGTCGAAGAGATGAACGAGTATTCATGTCCGGCCGGGATGAAGATGCTCAGGATGTCAGGCGCCATCTTGCGGTTCGCCTGGGCGATGACGCTTTCCATCTCGAAATCGGTGGTGGTTCGCAGGCCGCGGATGATGCAGCTGACGCCCATCTCCTTGCAGAAGTCCACGGTAAGTCCGCGATAGGAGCAGACCTCCACGTTCTCCAGGTCGGCGATGGCATCCTTGATGATCTGGACCCGGAGGTCGGGCCGGAAGAAACCGCTCTTGGCGCTGTTGTAGCCCACGGCCACGATCACTCTGTCGAACATCTTGCGCGCGGAGCGCAGGATATCCATGTGACCCAGCGTGAAGGGATCGAAGGATCCGGGAAAGATTGCGGTGCTCATGGCTTAACCCACTGCGGGAAGTTTCGCGTAGATGCCTTCGATGCTCGTTCCCATGGCGAAGAAAGCATTGGGATCGCCGCTGCCTTCGCAGATGACAGCGAAGTTGTCGAAGAAGCGGATCTTGTAATGATAGCTCTTTTCGCCTTCGTCATCCCACATATAGCGGTAGATGGTCGTCATCTCACCGGGATAATCCGTGAATTCGTCTTCGGCCATGTTGAACTGGTGCGTATGGCTGCCGGTATTATGGATCTCGAAATGGAATTCCTCCATATTGTCCACATTCCGCCAGACATTGAGCTTACCGCTGCGAAGTTCGCCTGGGTACTCGAATTGGTAGATGCCTACGATTTCGTCGACCGAAGTCGAGAAGCCGTAGGTCATCAGGCCGTCACGGGTGGGGTTGAAAGTGACCTTGATCTCTTCTTCGCCTTTGAATACCGTGCCTTCACGCTTGCCGTTTCCGTCGGGAATCAGGAGCGCCCAGGGGATTTCGCCATTCGGCTTGAGCGCGACGAAATAGAGTTCCCCGTTCTCATCGCGGGTTCCTACCGTGCGGTAGGTGTTGCCGTCGATGTTCAGGTCGCCGCAGAGCACACCGTCGTCTTCTGTGCAGGTCAGGCGGATATCTGCACCTCCGGACGTTTTGGCCGTAAAGCCGTAGTTCTGGCCCTGGTCAGCGCCCCGGTACGCGATCTTCCGGGAGACGGAGCCGATCAGACCGATTACGTCTTCGAAACTCATGTACTCGGCATCGAAGAGATAGGGGATACCCTTGGTACGGTAGGTCCAGTTTCCGAAGGTATCGACTTTCTCCTTGAACTGCTTGGTGAAGGTTTCCTTCACCTGTCCCAGGAGCATCTGCTTCCAAGTTGCTTCACGAAGGGTCTCTCCGTCAGGAGCGTAGGTGAAATCGGCCACGACCGACGGTTGGGTGGAGTTGCCTTCGAAATACTCGTAGTGCGTGACATTGCCTTCCTTGTTGAACGTGCCTTCGTAGGTCTTTTCCGAGTCGTAGTTGAGATAGTAGCGCTGGTGGATCATCCCGTTGCCGTCGGTGAAGGTCGTGTCGCGGCTGGTGACGCGGGTTCCTTCACTGTCGGTGGTCACTGTGGCCGAGCCGTTCGCTTCGCCCTTGTCATTATAGAAAGTATAGTCGTTGAGGACCCTTCCCTGGGAGACCATGTCTTCGGTGCGGAGGATCTGCCGGCCCTGGTCGTCATAGCGGTATGTGGTGATGTTGGTCACTTTACCGTCGGTTGACGACGTACAACGGGACAAACGTCCATTCTCGTCGTACTCGTTGGCGCTGGAATAGGTGGCATAGGTACTTTTGCTGGAGGACAGGGTGAGGTGGCCGTCGGCGTCATAGCGGTTGCGGGTCGCGTAGGTGACATTGCCGCTGCCATCGCGGTACTCGGAGTAGGTGACGTTGCCGTTGCTGTCATACTCGTAGATATTGACGGAGTAAATCTCCCCTTCTGGCGAGCCGTAAACCTGTTTTGTGTAGCGGTCCTGGTCGTCCTTTTCGCAAAGCGATTCGAGGAGGGTGGAATCATCTTCTCCTTCCCATTCTTCTTCTTTCTGGGAAATGAGTTTGCCACGCTCATCGTATTCGTAGATGGTCGTGGAGGGTTCACCTTCTCCGTAGAAAGTCGTCTCCGTGACGGTTTTCACGGGGCCTTTGAGCTTGGTGTCAATGCCAGAAGAGGCGACAATGCTGTCGCCTCCCTTGGCTTGACTTCCGGTACAGCCGGCGCCGACCATCAGCAGGATGATCAGCAGGGCTGCTGCGTCAGAGAGTTTTTTTTTACGTGAACGGCTGATGAGCCAGAAGATGAGCACACCCGCGACGACGAGGAGGCTTATGCCCAGGACGGGCCTGTGCGCCACCCAGGCGAGTGCGATGACGACGAGGCTCCAAACGAGGCCGACGACGGTCGTGACCAGTCCCACGCCCGAGCCGATGATCCGCTGTACGAACGGGACCACGGCAAAGACGGTGCTGATCAGGCTCAGCAGCGAGCGGAATCCGCCGATGACCAGGATGATGCCCAGGATGCGGAACAGCCAGAGAATGATCTTGTTGGCACTCTTCTGATGCTCAATCATGTTCTCGGCGCTCACGGTACCCATCTCCACCTTGGAGAAGGCCTTCCCGTTCTTGGCGATGTAGCTTTCGAAGGTACCGTTGACCACTTTCTGGAGCAGCGAGATCGTCTTGGGCGAAGTCACCTGCGTGAAAGTGATGCGCACGTCGCCGATGTGCGGCGAAGCGGGATCGGCTCCGATGTACACCTGGTCGCCGGAGACCGTCACCACGACGGTCGAATCGGTCACGTTGGTGAGCATCTGTTTCTTCTGGGCTTCTGAAAGGGCGGGATAAGCAGGCTCTTCACCGGAGATGGCATTCACGATGCCCTGGGTCAGCCGGTAGGCGCCGAAAGTTACGTTGCCGGCCACCTGCTCTGCATCGTCGACAGTGCGCCAGACGAAGTTCTTGCCTTTGTAGTCAGGATCCTTGAACTCGTTGGAGTTCACCGGCTCGCTGCACCAGGCAGGTTCGTAAGTGTAGGTCGTGGTGGTCTCGGTGCTTCCGCCCAGTTTGTCCTTGCTTTCGGAATCGCTCTGCTGGGTCCACTGATAGTACTCGACACTGCGCACGAGCTTCATCGCGTTGACAGCGATGCCGAATGCGGCGTCGCGCAGCGTGTCGGCCGTCGTGGCCACGCCGGTGGCGTGGACGGCTTTCCCCTCAAATGCGGGGTCGACCGTGTTGATGTCAGTCAGTTCGACGTAGTTTTTCTGGAAGTCCTTCAGGGCATTGGATGCCTTGACGGCGCGTCCTTCGTTCCACCACAGGACGACGGTTCCGGCTATGATAAGGATGATTCCCCACAGAATCCCCTGGAAGGAGTTCTTGACCTTGCTGCCATAGGACTGCCGTGTGGTTTCTTGAAATGCCATATTCGTTTTCTTTTAAGTTCAGGGTGGAAAAGCTTAGTTCAGGTTGCCGGCCTGGGCGTCGTTGATCATCTTCTCGTTGGCGGAGATGTAGATCTCGACACGACGGTTCTGGAGACGGCCTTCCTTGGTGCTGTTGTCGGCTACGGGTTCGTGGAACGAACGGCCTTCGATGGTCATGCGGTCGACCGACATGCCGCAGTTCTGAAGGAAGCCGGCTACCGAAGCGGCGCGCTGGACGGAAAGTTTCTCATTGTACTCCGGCGTACCGGTATTGTCGGTGTGGCCGAGGATGGTCAGGTCGGTGTCGGGCATGTCAGCCATGTTCGCGGCGAATTTCTTGAGGGCTGCCTTGGAGGCGTCGTTCAGCGTGGAACTGCTGGTATTGAAGAGGATACCGCTCTCAAGCGTAACTTTGACAGCCTTCAGGTCGTTGGCATCGGTGACGACTTCGACGTTGGCGTCTTCCATGGCGGCTGCCAGTTCGGCGGCCTTGTTGTCCATCTTCTTGCCGATCAGGGCGCCTACGCCGGCACCCACGGCCGTACCGATGGCGGCACCGATGGCCGCGCTCTTGCCGTCTTTACCGATCAGGGCACCTACGCCGGCACCCACGGCTGCGCCGGAGCCACCGCCGATGGCGGAACCTTTAGCCAGGTTGGACATGTTTCCGCATCCCGACAGGATGAGTGCGGTGCAGATCAGTGCAGAAAGTACTTTTTTCATTGTTTGATATTTAATGGGTTAATACTTAAATATTCTGCTTGTAACATACAAAGTTATAAAAAAACGGACAGTCCGGGCGAAAAAAAAGTGCCCGGAGGCACTTTTTGTGGGTCACAAGGTCCAGTCGATGGGCGTTTCTCCTTGAGAAACAAGGATTTGGTTGGTCTTTGAGAAATGCTTGCAGCCGAAAAAGGCACCGCGAGCGAGGGGGGAAGGATGGGCCGCTTCCAGGACGGTGTGGCGGCTGATGTCGATCAGCTCCTTCTTGGACCTGGCGAAGTTGCCCCAGAGCAGGAACACCAGTCCCTGCCGCTGCTGCGACAGGGTGCGGATGACCGCATCGGTGAATTCCGCCCAGCCGATCCGACTGTGGGAAGTGGGCTGTCCGGCCCGCACGGTCAGCACGGCATTGAGCAGGAAAACGCCCTGGGCCGCCCAGCCGCGGAGCGAACCGTCCTTGTGCAGCGTTACACCCAGGTCCGTTTCAATCTCCTTGTAGATATTGACCAGCGAAGGAGGGAGCGGGACACCATGCGGAACGGAAAAGGAGAGACCCTCTGCCTGACCCGGACCGTGATAGGGGTCCTGCCCGATGATCACAACCTTTACCCGGTCGAACGGCGTGAGGTTGAAGGCGTTGAAAATCAGGGGGCCGGGCGGGTAGATCGTCCGGCCTTCGCGTTTCTCCTGGTGCAGCTGCTGCGCCAGGTTCCGGAAATAGGGTTTCTCGAATTCAGGCGCAAGTGCGCGCTTCCAGCTTTCTTCGATCTTGACGTCCATGGCGTTATTCCGAAAAAACGAAGTCGAGCACCTGGTCGATGGTGTCTACGTAGTGGAACGTGAGCCCCTCCACGTAGAGCGGCTTGATGTCGAGGATGTCCTTCTCGTTTTCCCGCGAGAGCACGATTTCCTTGACGCCGGCGCGCTTGGCGGCCAGGATCTTTTCCTTGATGCCGCCCACGGGCAGCACCTTGCCGCGCAGGGTGATTTCGCCGGTCATGGCAATCCGGCTGCGGACGGCCTTCCCGCGCAGGGCCGAGGCCATGGCGCTGACCATCGTGATGCCGGCCGAAGGACCGTCCTTCGGAATGGCTCCTTCCGGAACGTGGATGTGCAAATCTTTCTTAGCGAGCTCTTTGCTAGTGATTCCCGCCAGTTGCGGATGCGCTTTCAAGTACTGGTACGCGATGGTGACGGATTCCTTCATCACATCGCCCAGATTGCCGGTCGTGGACAGCACGCCTTTTCCTTCGCTGGGACTGCATTCCACGAAGAGGATCTCGCCGCCCATCTGGGTCCAGGCCAGGCCCGTCACCACGCCGGGGGCTTCGTTGCCCTCCTGAATGTCGTGGAAATTGGTGGGGAGGCCGAGGTAGGACTTGACTTCTTCGGCACCGATGATTTCGGGCAGCGGCTCTTCGAGTGCGATTTTCTTGGCGGTCAGGCGGGCCAGCTTGGCAATCTGCTTGTCCAGGCCGCGGACGCCCGATTCGCGGGTGTACTGGTCGATGACCGTGTCCACCGCCTCGTCGGAGAGTTGGAACTGGGCCTCTTCCAGGCCGTGTGCCTTGCGCTGCTTCGGGATGAGATAGCCTTGCGCAATGGCGGCCTTTTCCTGGGCCAGGTAACCCGACACATTGATCATTTCCATCCTGTCCTTCAGGGCGGGATGGATGCCGCTCACGTCGTTGGCCGTCGTGATGAACAGCACTTTGGACAGGTCGTAGTCGATGTCGAGGTAGTTGTCGTGGAACGTGGTATTCTGCTCCGGATCAAGCACTTCGAGGAGGGCCGAAGCGGGATCTCCGTGGAAGTCCTCCGTCACCTTGTCGATTTCGTCGAGCACGATCACGGGGTTTGATGTCCCGGCCCGCTTGATGGTCTGGATGATACGCCCCGGCATGGCACCGATGTAGGTCTTGCGGTGTCCGCGGATTTCCGATTCGTCGTGCAGACCGCCAAGCGAAATCCTGCCATATTGACGGCCCAGCGCCCGGGCGATCGATTTGCCGAGCGAGGTTTTGCCCACGCCCGGAGGTCCGTAAAGGCAGAGGATGGGCGATTTCATGTCGCCCTTGAGCTTGAGCACGGCCAGGTATTCGATGATGCGCTCCTTGACCTTTTCCAGACCGAAGTGGTCCTCGTCCAGGACTTTCTGGGCGTTCTTCATGTCGAGATTGTCCTCTGAGAGTTCGTCCCAGGGCAGTTCGAGGAGGAAGTCCACGTAGGCGTACTGGACGTTGTAGTCGGCTGAGTTGGGATTGGTGTGTTCCAGCTTGCGGAGCTCCTTTTCAAAGGTCTCGGCCACCTTGGCAGACCATTTCTTTTCCTTTGCGCGTGCGCGGAAGGCCGACAGGTCTTCTTCTTCGGCATTGATACCCAGCTCCTCCTGGATGGTCTTGAGCTGGTTGTTGAGGTAGTATTCACGCTGCTGCTGGTCGATTTCCGACTTGACCTTCTTCTGGAGGTCGTCCTTGATCTTGAGCAGGTCGATGTGCTTGTTGAGCAGTTCGAGCAGCTTGAGCGCACGCTCCTGCAGGTTGTCGATGTCCAGCAGGGGCACCTTGTCCGTAGGCGGGTCGATCTCGGCGCTTGAGGCGATGAAGTTGACGATGAACTCGTAGCCCTCGATGTTCTTGATGGCGTAGCCGGCCTCCTGCGGGATGTGGGGCGTCAGCTTGACGATCTGGATGGCGGCGTCCTTGATGGAGCCTGTCAGGGCGTCCATGTCGGGGTTGCCCGCATCGGGAACGATGTCGCGCCGGTAGCTCACCTCGGCCATCATGTAGGGCGCCGTAATGTTGATCTGGCGTATATCGAAACGCCTGACACCCTGAATGATAGCGGTAATGGTATCGTCGGGCATCTCAATGGTCTTGACGATGCGTCCCAGCGTGCCGGTGCGGTAGATGTCGGAAGGCGTAGGGTCTTCCGTCTTGGCGTCCAGCTGGGTGACGGCGCCGAGCAGACGGCCCGAGCGGAAAACGTCGTTGATCAGCTGGATCGATTTGGGCCGTCCCACCGTAACGGGGATGACCGTATTGGGAAACAGGATGGCATTGCGCAGCGGCAGGATGGGCAGCAGCCGGGGCAGTTCCTCGTCCTTGATGTCGTGTGAACCCGTCTCCATATTCATGACCGGAATGATGTTCACTTCCGACTGGGAACCGCCGAAAATCTCCTTCAATATATCTTTGTTGTCCATATTCGTGTCAAAATGTCAGTATACTCGCCCGCTTGGGGGCGGACAGTATAATTGTCAATTGTTATGCCAAACAAAAAAACGAAAAAAAATCGAACTAGTTTTTTGATAATTAAAAAAATACACCTATTTTTGCAACCCTTAAAACAAAGCATTAACCCTATTATAATAAAAACATACCATGACAAAGGCTGAAATCGTAAATGAAATCGCGAAAAGCACCGGCGTTGAAAGAATCAAAGTGCAGAGTATTGTTGAAGGTTTCATGGAGAGCGTGAAGAACTCCCTGGCCAATGGCGAGAATGTCTATCTCCGTGGCTTCGGTAGTTTTACGGTCAAGACGCGCGCCAAGAAGACCGCCCGTAACATCTCCAAGAACACGACGATCGTGATTCCTGCACACAATGTCCCCGCGTTCAAGCCTGCCAAGACTTTCATCGCAAAGGTGAGCAAAGAGGAAACCCTTTAAAACTATATAATTATGCCTAACGGAAAGAAGCATAAGAGACATAAGATGGCTACGCACAAGCGTAAGAAACGCCTGCGTAAGAACAGACATAAGAAGAAATAGTTTGTCTCGAAAATTCTTACTTACAAATTAATCTAAGGCAGGCACGGTCTGCTTTAGATTAATTTTTTGTTTTGCACAAGTATGGACAAAGATCTGATCATTGATGTAGGGCAGTCCGAAGTATCCATTGCGCTCCTTGAGAACAAACGTCTGATCGAGCTCAACCAGGAGAAGACCGAAGGCCGCGGCTACAGTGTGGGAGATGTCTATCTTGGAAAAGTCAAGAAAATCCTTCCCTCGCTCAATGCCGCATTCGTGGACATCGGAGACGAGAAGGACGCTTTCGTCCACTATCTCGACTTGGGTCTGAATTTCAAGGCCTTCGACACATTTGTCCGTAACATCAACGCAAACAGCGATTTCACGCAGCTCTACCGGGACACCCGGATTGACGATATCCTGGAAAAGGAGGGGCGGATCGAGCGTTTCCTTTCGCCCGGCCAGCCCATCGCCGTCCAGATCGTCAAGGAGCCCATCTCAACGAAAGGATCGCGCCTGACGGCGGAGATCTCCATCGCGGGGCGCAACCTGGTGCTGCTTCCCTTCGCTGACAAGGTCAGCATCTCCCAGAAAATCTCCTCGCGTGAGGAGAAGAAACGTCTGGAGCGGCTGGTCTACAGTATCCTTCCCCCGAACTACGGGGTCATCATCCGCACGGCCGCGGAAGGTAAGCGTGCCGCCGTGCTCGATGCGGAGCTCAAGAGCCTCATCAAGAAATGGGAGGACTCCTGGCCGAAGATGGCCCGCAGCAAGGGCGTCCAGCTGCTTTTCACGGAAAACAGCCGGACTACGACTATCTTGCGCGACCTGCTCAACGACTCGTTTACCAATATCTATGTCAATGACGAGGCTGTTTACAAAGAGGTCGATGACTATGTGACGATGATATCTCCGGAACAGGAGAAGATCGTCAAACTCTACAAGGGTCACGAGCCGATTCTCGACCATTTCGAGGTGAGCCGCCAGATCAAGGGCTCCTTCGGGAAGATCGTCTCGATCAAGTCGGGCGCTTATCTCGTGATCGAACATACGGAGGCCCTGCACGTGATAGACGTCAACAGCGGCATCCGTGCCAAGCAGAAAGACCAGGAGAACAACGCGTTCGAGGTCAACAAGAACGCGGCTGAGGAAATTGCCCGTCAGCTGCGTCTCAGAGATATGGGCGGCATCGTCATCATCGATTTCATCGATATGGACGACAGCAGCCACCGCCTGCAGCTGTACAAGCACATGCAGGAACTCATGGAGGGCGACCGTGCCAAGCACACCGTCCTTCCGCTCACCAAATTCGGATTGATGCAGATCACGCGGCAGCGGGTACGCCCGGCTACGGAGATCAACACCACCGAGGTTTGTCCGACCTGCAACGGTACGGGCAAGGTGGGCCCCACGATTCTTTTCGACGAGACGCTCGAAAGGCAGCTCGCCTATTATACGAAAGAACGCAAGATGGATTCGTTCGTGCTCAAGGTCAGCCCGATCTTCGAGGCCTACCTGACCAAGGGCCTGGCCAGTATCCGTCGCAAGTGGTGCCGCAAATACGGCTGCAAGATCAAGGTTGAAGGCCTTACCGACTATTCACTGCTGCAGGCCACCTGGTGTGACGCGTCAGGGGAGCCGGTCGTTTAATCTTATATAATAGGTATGGCAAAGAAGAAGAAATCCAAGAAACACAACCTGGCGCCCGATTTCCGTCGTGAGCGGCAGGACAAGCTCGTACGCCGGTACCGGAAGACAATCCTTTTCAATGAGAAGGAACTTTCGCTGATCAATCAGTACTGCGAGAAGTACTCCGTGCGCAGCAAATCGGCGTTTATCCGTAATGTGGTGATTTCCCATATCTTGGAGCAAATTGACGACAATTATCCTCGTCTCTTCTGACCCTGGCCCCTGAAAAAAGTCGAAAAAAAGTCGAAAAAAAAGTCGAAAAAAGTTTGTTTTGTCAAAATAATGTCTACCTTTGCGGTCCCGTTCGGGAAGAAAGTTATTTGACAAGGCACTGCAGAAGGATGCAAAAAAGAATTTTAAAAATTTTTTAAAATATTTTTTGCGAATTCAAAAAAGGTTTTTACCTTTGCAGCCCGTTTCGGAAAGAACGGGAAGTTCATTGAAAGAATAGGAA